>JAICTZ010000075.1 GCA_025936115.1 Polyangiaceae bacterium | reverse complement strand
TTGGTTCGATGGCTGGCACGAATGGTCGCCAAGTGCGGGAGTCCCGCCGCCGTTGGCGGAAGCCGCACCGTACATGGCTGAC
The DNA here is from genome assembly GCA_025936115.1 of Polyangiaceae bacterium. Classification (GTDB taxonomy): domain Bacteria; phylum Myxococcota_A; class Polyangia; order Polyangiales; family Polyangiaceae; genus PMG-095. Next base: position 14,927 of record JAICTZ010000075.1, on the reverse strand, counting down.
TATGCGACAGTCGGTGACACCTTCACTCCGCGTACCTGGCTGGCAGCGCACGGATGGCGCCGGCACGCCCTATTGAGCATCAACGAGCAGCCGCGAAGGTTTGCTGGCGCGACCCCGCGCGAAGAAGGTGAGCCTCAGCCGACATGCCGAAGGCTTCGCCGCTGACGTGGAGGCTTCGCCGCTGACCGTGGAGGCTTCGCCGCTGACGTGGAGGCTTCGCCGCTGACGTGGAGGCTTCGCCGCTGACCGTGGAGGCTTCGCCGCTGACCGTGGAGGTTGCGCCGCTGACGTGGAGGCTTCGCCGCTGACGTGGAGGCTTCGCCGCTGACCCGTGACGCTGCGCGCTGTCCCGTGAGCTTCGCCGCTGCTTCCGCGTGCCTGCCGTGGCGGCGACGCTCTTTGGCGCCGGAAAGTTTACGCTGAACGACGCTGCGGTGGTCTTGTCGTCGTCGTCAAAGTGCGTGCCGGCCCTGAACCGGAAACTTGGTCGGGAGGCAACGGCGGCAGTCAACGATGGCACGAGGCTCCTCGCGCGCCCGTGAATCGCGGATGCACCCGAAATTAGGCACAGCCATCTGCGCTCTCGAGACGCGCCGCACCGTCGAACAGTGAGCAACGAGGAAGCCGAGTGGGCGAAGCTCGCGGAGTGCCGTTGATCGAACCCCGCTCGCACTGCGAGCGGGCGCGCTCAATGCCGCCGGTAGCGTCGAACCCTCACGTCGGCTGACGGCCCTTCAGTCGCCGAGCGTCTCGCTAGTGGGGTCCGACAAGGCGTGCCCATGCCCGGCTCGCGGCCGCCGAGGTTCGCCGTAGCCGTCGAGGAAGACTGCTCGTTCGTTGTAAAGAGCCGGGTGCCCGAGTCCGCGAGCAAGAGCTCGACCGTGACGAGCGAGACGGAGAGGCGACGGTCGTCCAGATGCATTTCGCCGTCCACGGCGCAGCAGGCCAGGTGCTCCGCCGCCGTGAGCGGCGCACGCTCGAGGCCGGCCAGATTGCCTCGTTGCGCGCGCGGGTCGCGCGGCGGAAAATGGCCGCATGCGCGCGTACGAACTCGGTCGGGAGGGACTCGAGCATCTGGTCGCGGTGGAGCGGCCGCAGCCGAAAGCGGGACCGGGTGAGGTGGTCGTGCGCGTGCGCGCCGCGAGCCTCAACTATCGTGACTGGCTGATCGCCAACGGACGCTACGGGCGCGGTCCGCTCAAATTGCCGCTCGTGCCGTTGTCCGACGGCGCGGGGGAGGTGGTCGAAGTCGGCGCCCAGGTGACGCGCTGGTCGCCCGGTGCTCGCGTGGTCGCCTGTTTTTTTCGCGACTGGATCGACGGCCCGCCCGACGATCAGAAGCGCGCCGCCGCGCTCGGAGGCACGACCGACGGCGTATTGGCCGAGTACGTCGCGCTGCGCGCTGACGCGCTCGTCGAGGTGCCGGCGGGGCTCTCGTTCGAGGAAGCGGCGACCTTACCGTGCGCCGGCGTGACGGCTTGGGTGAGCCTCGTGACTACTGGCGGACTCAAGGCCGGTGAGACGGTGCTCGCGCTCGGGACCGGCGGTGTCAGCGTGTTCGTGCTGCAGATCGCGAAAGCCCATGGCGCTCGCGTGATTTCGACCTCGAAGAGCGACGAGAAGCTCGCGCACGCCGAGCGCCTCGGCGCCGACCACACCATCAATTACCGGCGCATTCCCGAGTGGGACAGGCGCGCGCGGGAGCTCACCGTCGGACGAGGCGTCGATCACGTGGTCGAGGTGGGCGGGGCGCAAACACTGTCGCGCTCGGTGCGGGCCCTGCGCGACGGGGGGCATCTTGCGCTCGTGGGCCTACTCACGGGCGAGCGCGCCAATCCCGCCGCAGCCGCCGCCGAAGGACGCGGGCTTCGCATCGATTCGATCTACGTCGGGAGCACGGCGAACCTGACGGCGCTCGTCGATGCGGTCTCACGCTTCGGCATTCATCCGGTCATCGATCGCACTTTCGAGTTCGCGGAGGCGCGGGCCGCGTACGAGCACCTCGCGAGCGGAGAGCATTTCGGGAAGATCGTCGTACGGGTGTGAGAGGGGAGTCAGAGCGACTTTAAATATTCGGTGAGGTCCGCTTGCTGCTCCGTGGTCAAACCGAGTGACAGCGCCGCGTCGTAGTGCGCGACCACTTCGGCGAGCGTCTTGGCGCTGCCGTCGTGGAAGTAGGGGCCGTTCGCGAGCAGCCCGCGGAGCGGCGTCGTCCGGTAGCGGCCGGTCGCACTGCGCATGGCCGTGACGGGATCCATGCCGGTTTCGGAGGCGGCATGCAGCGTGGTGCCGGCGTCGGTGCGTGTTGTCCCGGCGTGGCACGTGCTGCAGTGCGCGGCTCCGTCGAAGAGTGCCGCGCCACGTTCGGCTGCGGCAGCGTCGTAGGCACTCGCCGGAACCGCTGGCGCGGCGAGCGAGACTTCGTACTCGAAAAGCGAAGGCAGCTTCGGCGTCACGAGGTCGGGCTCGTAGATCACGGCCACGTCGATGCGCGGATCGAAGAATTGACCTTGCCCGTGCATTTGAGTCACGGCGACGTAGGAGTTCCAATACGAGATAGGGCCGTCGCCCGTGTACGTTTCGAGCGGCACGTCTTTGAGCCCGTAGATCGACGGAATCACGACCGGGTGGTTGATGCCGTCCTCGTTCCAGCGCGGATCGTAAAAGCCCGGACCCCAGCTGTTCAGCACGTCGAGGGCCGCTTGATTGCCGGCGAGCCCGGGCGAAAGCGCGATGATCGCTCCAGGATCGAGGTCATGGTTCGCTTGGCCGTCGACGCGCCGGCCGATGCCGTGCATCACGGAATCGTCGACGCTCGAATGGCAGAGCGCGCAGGTGATGCCGACGCTCGTGAGGTGACCGGCGGTATCCACCGTGCCTTTGACGCCGACCACCGCGTTGAGTCCGATCAACGCGACGGTCGTCGCGGGCGAGCTCAAGTCGGCCGTCTCGAGCACGCCCGGCGGGAGCGCGTCCGCGTCTACCTTCAGGCCGAGCCCGAGCGCCGTCGTCGGATCGAGCGCGGCTTCGATGGCTTCGTTGATGCGTAGCGTTTGCGTCCAGAAGACGTCGTCGCCGAAGGTGTCGTAGCGAAAGACGTGTTTACCGTCGAACGACGTGGGATCGATCACGTGGCCAGGCTCGCCGCCTGCCCCGCTTTCGCCCGCGGCGCCGCTCGCGGCGTTCGAGCCGCCCGTGGCGTCCGAGCCGCCCGTGGCGTCCGAGCCGCCCGTGGCGTTCGAGCCGCCCGTGGCGTTCGAGCCGCCCGTCGCGCTCCCGCCTGCGCCGGGACTGCTGCGACCAGCTTCGCCGGCGGCTTCGCCCGTTCCACCGCTGCCGGCCTGATCCGGAGCACCTGCGTGGCTTCCGCCGCTGCCGGCGCGTCCGCTCTTGCCGCTCGCGCCGCTCTTACCGCTTTGGCCCGAGGTGCCGCCGTGCCCCGCGGAGCCGCCGTGTGCGGCCGTCGACGTGGTGTCATCGTCGCCCCCGCCGCATCCGTTGAAGGCGGAGAGAGAGACGAGCCCGCCGAGTGCCAGAGCAAAGCCCGAGCGGTCTCGCAAGCCGAAACGAGCGCCGATTGAAGAACGAAAGGAATGCTGAGCCATGCCGCTCCCGCTGGTGGATGGACGTCGCGCGTTCGCCGGTCAGGCGTCGGATACTGCGCGGTTTAGACCAACTGATGCGGAGGGGCGTCGAAAGGTTCCGAGCGGGACGAGGTTAAGCCTCGAGCTCGACTTCGGCCTCGAGGCTCGCGCGATCGCGGCCGACGGTCACGACAGCGAGTCTCCGTTCACCGCGCCAATACGTGAGCTTGGCGTCACGGCTCGCGAGATTGCCCTCGAGCTCGAGCTTGTCCCAGTGCTCGGCGTGCCCGACGTACGAAATTGTCACGTCGTAGTGCTGACTCCAGAAGAATGGGGCGAGTCGATACGGCACGCGGCGGCCCAACATGTTCTGCGCGGCGATTTGCCCCTGGCGTTCGGCGTGCACCCAGTGCTCGACTCGGATCTTCGCCCCGGTGCGCGGATCGGGATAACGCGCGTTGTCGCCGGCCGCGAACACGCCGGGCGCGCTCGTCTCGAGAAATTCGTCGACCACGATGCCGCGATCGGTCGCGAGCCCGGCCCATTCGGCGAGCTCGACCAGCGGTCGCACGCCGACTCCCACGACGACCAAGTCCGCGGCGAGCGCCTCGCCGCTCGCGAGGTTCACGCCATGCGGCTCGATCGACGCGGGCTTCTTTCCGAGATGAAAGCGGACGCCGTGTTCCTCGTGCAGCTTCTTCACGAAGTCACCGAGCTCGGGGCCGAGCACGCGCTCGAGCGGGCGAGCGTCCGGCGCGACCACGTCGACGTCGACGCGACGCGCGCGTAGCGCCGCCGCGACCTCGAGTCCGATGAAGCTCGCGCCGATCACGACGGCGCGCTTCACTTTATCGAGCCTCGCGATGATGGCGCGGCTGTCGGCGAGCGTGCGCAGGTAGTGGACGTTCGGCTGGCGATTGCCCTCGATCGAAAGCGGCACGGGCTCCGCGCCCGTCGCGAGCAAGAGGCGGTCGTAGACGAATTCACGGCCGTGCTCGAGGCTCAGCCGCTTGGCTTTGACGTCGAGCGCCCGCACGTGCGCGTTCAGCAACAGCTCGATCTTCTGCTGCTCGAAAAACTCGGGCGGGCGGAGCGGAATCCATTCTTCCGGCGCGTTGCCGGCCAGGTAGTCCTTGGACAGGTTTGGCCGATCGCACGGCGGCGCCTCATCCGCGCTGAGGAGCGTGAGCTTGCCGCCGTAGCCCTCGCGCCGGAGCATTTCCGCTGCCGCGTGTCCCGCAGCGCCACCGCCCACGATCACGATCGAGGCGATGCCCGGAGTGGCTGTCGCGGGCGCTGGCGAAGCCGGCTTCTTGCCGAGCACGACCAACTGTTCGCCGCGCGTCTCGACGGCGTAACAGGAGACGGCCTTGAGCGCCGGTGCGCGCAGCGCCTCGCCGGTTCGCAAGCTGAAGCAGGCGTGGTGCCAAGGGCAGCGCACGGTGTCGTCGACCAAGAGGCCCTCGGCGAGCGGTCCGCCGTAATGCGAGCACGTGGCTTCGAGCGCGAACAACTCCGCGCCGCGTCGCGCGACGAGCACGGCCTCCCCGTCGAAGTGTCCGAGTAGCATCCCGCCGTCAGGCAGGTCGCGCGCGGCAACGCCCGCACGCAGATCGGGACCCGTGAGCTCTTTGTGTGCGTCCGACATGGCCCCTTATTACACCGGCCGCGCTGCGGTGGGTCGGGCCGCATGGCCGTGACTATTTGGCCGCGGGATATGCCGTCCTCCGGCGGCTCACTCGCGCTGGAGCTGCTCGCAGGCGTCCTGATTGTCGCACGCGAGCTGGCAGGTTGCTCCCGTGCAGTAGTACGTGAGCTGAATGCAGCTCGCGCGGCCGCCGCACGTGAGGGAGCAACGGTAACCGTCAGGACACCACACGCTCGCCTGAATGCACGAATTGTCGCCCCGGCAGCTGATCTCACACGGCCAGCCGTCGGGGCAGACGAGGTCGGCTTGGGTGCAGGCACCCGGGCCGTTGCACTCGATGAAGCAGACGCCGCGCGTCTCGTCGCAACCACTGCATGAACCCTGACAGTGCGGGGCCGTTGGGGAGGACGGCTGCGACGCGCTGCCGCTCGGATGCGCGGTGCTCGAAGAGCTCGCTGACGAACCACCCGACGACGCACTGCCCGGCGAGGCGCCGCCCGTACCGGCCGCGTCCGCGCTGGCTGCGGGCGAAGTAGGGCGCGAGTCGGGCAGCGGCGCGCACGAGGCTTCCTCGGCGTTCGAGATCGAGCGGCCGGCGCAGCCCGCGCCACAACATAGACAAACCAATACCGAAGCAAGGCGATGACCCAAGTGCATGCAATGCTTTCAGCAACGTCCGTGCCGTGATCGTGCGGCCAGAAAGGCCGCGTGACGCCGATGGCGGCTCGTGAAAGCGCCGCTGACTGTGGCCGATTGCTCACGGCGCTATGATCGGATTGTCTCAATGACCGCTGGGGACGACGACGGAGCCTCGAGGCCGGCGGCGTTGTCGGCGTGAGTGGGTGAAAGTGAGGCGCATCGCCTCGAGACGCCAGACCGAAGTCGATTGCATGCTCGCTAGGTGCTGGTGCGCATCGCAGCCGGTAGTTGCTTGGCGTTCGCTCTCCTGGCGGGTGCGGCGCGTGCGGGCTCGGGAGACGTCGAGATGCCGCCCCTCAAACACGATGCCTCCAAGGACGCCGACGACGGAAAACAGAACGAGCCGTCGAAGTCGAAAAATGACGTCACGGTGGTGCCGTACGTCGGCGGCGACAGTGACATCGGGTTCGGCGGCGGCGCGATGTTGTCGATCGCGCGCCTCAAGCCCAACTACGAGCCTTACCTCTGGCGTTTGGAATCCGTGAGCCTCGTGACGTTCAAGGCCGACCCCTCGTTCGCGGTGCCGTACATCGACGCGTACGTCCAACTAGCGCTGCCGCACGTCATCTACGATCGCATGAGCGTCGAGCTCAAGCTTTCCTACACGCGTGAGGATCTCAAGTACTTCGGTCTCGGCAATGCCTCGAGCGTCCCCGAATCCGTGCCGCTCAGCGATCCGCGCTACGCGTATCGTCGCGAGCACCCGACCGTCTACGTTCACAGCGGCACGCGCCTCTACGGCCCGCTGCTGCTCCTGCTCGGCATCTCCTACACCGAGAACTGGCTGCGTATCCCGGAAAATACGCTGCTCGCGCAAGAGCGCGATCACGGCACGGCGCGCCAACGCGACGCGCTCGGTCCGAGCAGCAATCACGGCGTGTTCGAGCTTTCCTACGGCCTTGCTTGGGACGACCGCGACAACACCGTCTCGGCCGAACGCGGTCAATTCCATACGGCGCGCATCGATCTCGCTCCGGGCGGCACCGAGCACGTTCCGCAAACCTGGGCGCGCGTCAACGTCGCCTTACGCGTCTACGTGCCGCTCGTGCGCCATCGGCTGACGTTCGCTGCGCGCGCGGTGAGCGACGTCCTCGTCGGTGATCCACCATTTTACGAGATGCAACGTTTCGACGATACGGCCGCCATCGGTGGCGCGAACGGCGTGCGCGGCGTGCCCGGCCAGCGCTATTACGGCAAGCTCAAGCTCTTCTCGAACTTCGAGCTCCGCTCTCGGCTCTTCGACTTCAAGCTCTTCGGCCAGAAGGACGCGTTCGGAGTCGCGGCTTTCACCGACGTGGGGAGGGTGTGGAGTGACCTGCCGGCCGATCCCCTGCTCGACGGCCATGGCCTCGGCCTGAAGCTCGGTATCGGTGCCGGCGTTCGCATTTACGGTGGTAAATCGTTCGTCGTTCGCGGCGATATTGCTTGGTCGCCGGACGCGCGGCCCATCGGCGGCTACCTCGCTCCCGGCGAGATCTTTTGACCAGATCGCCTTTCCCCTTGCACCCGGCGCGGCGCGCCCCAGGTTTGCGGCATGAAGACCATCGGACTCATCGGCGCGGGACGCATCGGCAGTCAGATCGCGCGCCTCGCGCTCGCCGCGGGCTACGACGTCGTGCTCAGCAATTCGCGCGGTCCGCAAACGTTGACTGCGCTCGTGAACGAGCTCGGTCCGCGGGCTCGTGCCGCCACGGCGCTCGAGGCGGCCACGAGCGGTGAGCTCGTGGTGGTGACCATTCCCCTCAAACACTACCGCTCCGTGCCGCCCGAGCCGCTCGCCGGCAAGATCGTCATCGACACCAACAACTACTATCCCCAGCGTGACGGTCAGATCCACGAGCTCGATCAGCAGACGCTCACGTCGAGTGAGCTCTTGCAGCAGCATTTGCCGAGCTCCAAGGTGGTCAAAGCGTTCAATCACATTTACGCCGCCGAGCTCACCACGCACGGCCAGCCGCGCGGCACACCGAATCGTCGCGCGCTCGTCATTGCCGGCGACGACACCGCGGCCAAGCGCACCGTGACCGAGCTCCTCGATCAGTTCGGCTTCGATACCGTCGACGCGGGGCCGCTCGCCGAGAGCTGGCGCATCCAGCCGAACACGCCCGGCTACGGACCGCGACGCACGGCAGAGGAATTGCGGCGTGATCTCGCCGCCGCGGTGCGACCGGCGCCCCCTCGGGCTTGAGCGCGGCGTTTCCCGCTCAGAGCGGGTACACGCACATGCCCGGCCTGTCCGCGGCAACACACTCCCCCCCGCAGGTACACACGCTGGCGCCCTGGCACAGGCCTCCGCCGACGCAATCGGCCCGTGTCCAGCACCCCATGCTCGGAGCCGTCTTGCACACGCCCTGGATGCAATGGCCGGCCAAGCAGTCGCCGTCCGTCGCGCAACAACCGTGGGCATCCTCGATCGTAATGACCCAGCGCTCGTTCACACAATCCGCCTTGTAGAGCGGGCCGTCGACGGGACGCTCGTCCCAGGTGCAACCCGCGTCAGGGATGCTGCAGGGGGAGCAGGTGTCGCCATCGAGCGGCGGCTCCGGTGGGCAGAGAGGGGCCGCGCAGGGTGGGCAAATGCCGGCGCTCCACACGCCGCCCTTGCAGGTGTGGCTGCACGAGCAGCATGCGCTTTCCGAGCAACTCGCACCTTCCGTCATGCACATGCCGCCGGCGACGCAGCTCGTGTTCCCGCCCGTTCCTCCGCTTCCGGAGATGCCTGCGCTGCCGGACATACCACCCGTTCCGCCGCCGGAGTGACCAGCCGTTCCACCGCTGCCGCCGATTGCGCCCGTGCCGCCGAACGCGCCCGTGCCGCCGAACGCGCCCGTGCCGCCGAACGCGCCCGTGCCGCCGAACGCGCCTGTGCCGCCGAACGCGCCCGTGCCGCCGATTGCGCCTGTGCCGCCGATTGCGCCTGTGCCGCCGAACGCGCCCGTGCCGCCGATTGCGCCCGTGCCGCCGAACGCGCCCGTGCCGCCGAAGCCGCCCGTCGCGCCCGTGCCGCCCGCGGAGCTGGTTCCCCCGGTCGTGCTCGTGCCGCCCGTACCGCCGCGGGTGCCGCCTGTCGCGCCTGAGCCGCCTGTCGCGCCTGAGCCGCCTGTCGCGCCGGACCCGCCATGACCAGAGCTGCCGCCGGTTGTGCCAGTGCCGCCTGACTCGGACATGCCCGCCATACCGCCGGGATCCCCGTGGGAGATGCTCGTTCCACCACACGCGGCCGCGAACGCGACGATCGATGCCGTGAACGCGGTGCTCGAAGCGCGAAGTGTCCAGATCATGGATCGAGCTTCAGCAATCAGCGTGCCCGCGATGTTGTGCCAGCGGGTTCACGCACCAGCCGCTCGCGCTCCGTCGTCAACGTGAGCCGGAGTAGCAGACCGAAGCTCTCTGCTGTCGCACGCGCACCTACATTCAGCGGCAGCGCCACGCTCAGGCGCAGCGGGATCCCGAGCGGCGCACCGTCTGCAACGAACTCGGGCGCAATCACGAAGGGCGCTCGCCGCGCCCAGTCGGCGCGCACGTCGAGCGCGACGAAGCCGTATTGTTCGTTCCGCAGAAAGCCCGTGAGCAGGGCGAGATCGGTATGAAGCGGGGCATGCGCGAACGAGCCGAATGCTTCCGCGCCGGCCGTCGCACGCAGTGTCAAGCGACCGCGCCGCGTGGCCGCGACGAGATCGGCCGCGCCGGGGAGCTCGGCGTCGGACGTTTCGAACGCGTGGGAAGCCGACTCGCGCGTGTGCGCGAGGAGCTCGAATTGGAGGTGCGTGTCGCGCTCGAAGTCGTGGAACAAGCCGAAGGCGAGCGCCCCTGCGAAGCCCGGCTCCGTGCTCGCCACGACGCCGTCCGAGACGTAATCGAGCGTCGGCTCCAGACGCAAGCCGAGCTCGTCGAGCAAGCGCCATTCGAGCTCGAGCGTGCTGGTCACGGAGCGAGCTCCGCCCTCGCGCGCGCCGAGGACGCTCAGGTTGAGCTCCCACTCGAGCTCGCCGCGCTCTACGGCGTCGATGTCCGTGGCGCTTTCGGTGAGCACCGCTTCGGGCAACGGCCGCGCGGCGTGCGCGACCGCCGTGAGCGACGCGAGCAACGCGATGCGGCATGCGGTCCGCCAGGGTGACCACGGACGGTACGCCGCGCGAAATCCGTTCGGAAGGTACACGCCGAGCCCTACGAATACACAGCGAAGACCGGCGTGGAAGTATGCAGCGACGGGGCCCCTACGACCCGCAGGGCCGAGCGTACGAGAGTGCCAAGCTGAGACCTCGATTACGCCCTTAATTCGTGAGGACCGCGTCCGTTGTCTCGGCACCGCGTCACCAGGGCGGCACGAAACGCACATCCTCATTCGGGGGTCCCGAGGTCCGAGCGCTGCCGCGCTCGCGCCCTCGCGGAGCGGCATCCATTGCGATGGTGAACGCGGTCGAACAGGAGACGACATTGAGGAAACGAATCCAAGGGCGGACGGTTTGGGGTACACGAGTACGCGAGCTCGTCGCGACGACCGGCGCAGGCGCGTCGCTCGCGGCCATGTTGCTCGCGTCGGGGTGCAGCGGCGAGGCGGAGCTGAACGTCGACCGTTTGGCCGAAGCCGTACAGCCGCCGCCAACGACCGTCGACGCGCGGCGCTCGCTCGCGATCACGGATCAACCGATCCTCGCGAACTTCGGCTTGCAGCGCGTGCTGCAGCAAATCATCACGACGAGCGGCGTCAGCGGGATTTCGCCGACGACCCTCTTCAATCAATGGTGGGACACGCAGAACCCGAAGCCGGGCCTCGGGCTCGGGCCGCACTGTGACGACGTGACGGACGCAGCCGGCTACCCGCTCGTGAACGGCTACCCGTACACCTGCCGGCCGTCGCCTGCGGAGGGCAGTCAGGCGAGCTGTGATCCGTTCGCGGCGGGCAGCGCCTGCGCCTACCTGCCCGTCGGCCTCTTCATGCGCTTCGATTTGGCTCCAGCCGACGGCTCGTACTGCGGCGAGTACCGCATCGTGTTCGCGAAGACCTCGGGACGCACGGAGACTCAGAACCGAAATCTCTTGATCTTCGAGGCGGCACTCGGAAATCCCCACGCCAATCAGGGTCTGCGCGGCTGCCAAAAGCTCGTGCGTGCCTTTGCCGATCTTTCCTCGGAGGCAGATATCGAGCAGCGCCGCACCGAGCTCGAGCACATCTACTTCGACGGTTTCGAGGAATTCGATCCCGTCGTCAGCTACCAAAACTTCGGAGACAATTCGCTCGCGGTCGGCCAAGTGCGCACCAACTCCTTCATTCAGCCGGACGCGCCGCGCGTCTGGTCCTTGCGTGAGTTCAAGCTCGCGCGCGTCTGCACCACGAGCTGTGCGCTCGAGTTCGTGCCCGTGAGCGACAAAGTGAATCCGTTCGGGCCGCTGTTCGACGGCACGTCGATGCTGCCGAACTCGAGCGCATTCCAAGCTGCGTTTTTGAACGAAGTGCCACGACTCGCCGCCGCCGATCCGAACGCCATCGCGATGCACCCGAGCGATCTCTTCAACTCGGGTCAAAGTCAGGCTGCGAGCTCAGTGACGGAGACGAATTATCCCGTGAATTTCGGCCCACCGGAGCGTTCGACTGCCTTCCGTAGCGCGATTCAGACGACGCTGCTGGGGCTCGGCAGCTCGCTCACGCCCGACGACATCGTGCAGCGCGCCCAGGTGACGTCGTGCGCCGGCTGCCATCGCCTCAGCAACAACGCGAGCCTGGGTAATGCCACGTATTGGCCCTCGTCCCTGGGCTTCACGCACGTCTCGGAGCGTGACGTCGATCTCGAAACGCTCGGCGGCGTGACGCGCTTCCGCGTCTCCGACGCACTCACGAGCCTGCTGCTCCCGCACCGGAAACAGCTGGCCGAAGATTTCCTGAACAACGTGCCGCTCCCCTCCCGACCGGCGAAAGAGCCAATCGGCGGCCGCTGGGTGCACTGAGAGCGCAGCCGGCCGTCAGCGACCGCACGTCGCCTGGAGTCGCAGGTCGTCGAGCCAAAAGCTCGTCTTGCCATCCAGATCGGTGCGCGAGTACGCGATGAAGGTCACGGTCTTCCCGCGCAGACCATCGAGATCGGTGGTCTGCGCGCTGAAGCTCTTCCAGTCATGACCCATGTCTTGGTTCGTAAAGCTCTGTGCGAGCCAGCCGACCTCGTCAGCGACGTTCAATTGCAGGTGGGCCTCGTCGTAGGCTCCCTCCGCACCATCTTCGGAATGGACCAGGTACTCGCCCGACAACGTGAGTTCGGCGGTGGTCGCTGGGATCGTGATCGCTTGCGTGAGCGTCACTTCATAGTGGTCGTAGGGATTGTCGGGGATGCCACCGAGCCAAGCGAGGTAGTTGCCGCCGTACGGCAGGACACTCTCCTTTTGCAAGCCGGCAGCGCTTGCCGGCACCACGATGGTGACTCCCGGCCAGTCCGAGCTTTCTTGCCAGGGTAGGCCAGGGCCCGCTTCGAAGTCGGCATTCACGAGCAGTTGGTGATTGCAACCGCCGATCGGTTCGACGCCGCCGCTCGCGCCCCTCGTGCCGCTCGCGCCACCGAAGGCGGGTGCGCCGCCGCTGGCGCTTCGGCCCGCTGTCACCGCTGGCGTGCCTGCGCCGTTCGTGTCCGTGCTGAGGTGGCCGCCTATTCCGCCGAGGCTTGCGCTGCCAGCGTTGCCGGCAGACATGCCGGAGCTGCCCTCGCCGGCTTGGCTCGAGCTACCGGCACGAGCGACGTCGCTGCCCTCCGCGCCGCTGCTCGAGACGCTTGCGTGCCCTGCGCTCGCGGGCAATTGCGTCGCTCCACCCGCGGCGCTCCGGCCGCCCGTTGCGTTCGGGGCGCCGCTTACGGAGTCGCCGGACGGGTTCTTCCCCGCGCCCGACCCCGGCGCTCCGCCCATCGCGCCGTGATGAACAGTGGTGAAATCGGCCGAGCTGCAGCCTGAAAGCAGCAACAGCGCGAGCAGGTTCTTGTTCGACACACGGCGCCTCGTCTTCGAAACGTAGAAGGCCATACGCGCGATCGACGGTAACTCCTCCTCGCAAATGTGTGCAGGATGAACGAGCGTCGCCGCGCTGCGGTCGCTCGCGCAGATTCGCGAATTACGCCGGCTTTCCGGCGATTTTCAGCGGTCGTGCCGGCGGGTCAATTCACTCGTGACGCGCGCCTCGCAATGTGCGGCTCGCAAAGCGCTCGCGTCAACTCGAGGGCGGAGGCACGGCCTGGCACGCGCCTGCTACCGCGCCGACATTTTTTCCGAGCAGGAACGTCGCGGGCCGATAGGCGTCGCCGGTTTTTACGAACAGATTGCCGCTCTCGCGGTAGGCGCAACCAACGATGTCGTTTTGCTGCCACTCCGAACCGAAGCGCACGTCGATGGCGAAGGCGACGAACGAGCGGCCGTTCTTGTCCCGGCTGAGAGTGGACTCGAGCACGCGCACGCGGCGTTCGCGCGGCGGCGGGCGCTCGCGCGAGAAGCGACCGCCGCCTTCGCGCTTAGCGAGCGGCTTCACGAGCCCTTCGTCGATCCGGTGTTGCGCCCAATTAGCGAGCGACTCATCGGCCGCAGCGACGGCTGCGAGACTGAGGACGAAAGGGCACATGAGCAGCCAGCGACGAGATTTCACGGGAAGTACCTTTCGAGTGCGTGAGGCGAGCGCGCGGAAATCGAGAGGCGCGGCGCCGACGGCACGCGCGCGAGCGGAATCGAGCGGCGCGGCAGCGACAGCAGGCGCACGAGCGGAATCGAGCGGCGCGACGACGGCAGCGCGCGGGCGAGCGGAACCGAGCGGCATGGCAACGACAGCAGGCGAGTGAGCAGGGACGGCCTTGACAAGAGCTCGACGGCGAGCGCGGTCGCGAGCACGGGTCCCCACAGGGCGAGTAGGTAGGCAAAGTCGGGATTCAGCCCCGCGCGGTCGAGCACGACGATGAGCGCGCGCGAGCTCACGGCGACGCTCATTTGTCCGACCACATGCCGCATCGCGCGCCGGTGCATCACGAAATCCCGCCGGCGCGCGGCCGCGACGCCATACACGAGGGCGCTCGCGATGATCGCCGCCGACAAGAGAAATCCCGCAGTCCCCGGCGCGCCGCCCTTCGCGTCGAAGGCGAGCACGACTCCGGATGGCACGAGCGCGCCGAGCACCAGCACCCCGGTGAACCGGCCGAGCCAGCGATGCCACGGCGGTCGTCTTTGCAGCGAACGCGTCATGAGCGCGAGGCAGAGCGGGAAGGCGAGCGAGGCGCTGGTGACGTGCACGCGCAACGAAGCGAGCCACAGAGCTTCGAATTTTACCGGCAATTTCTCGATGACGAACGGCGGCAGCGTCTCGAAATCGAAGTAAGGCAGGCTCATCAGGGTGATCAGCGCCGAGCCGAGCACGAGCAGGAGGAGCAACGAGCGGCGAGGCAGCGCGACGACCCAATCCGGCATGCCCTCTCGGACGTGTGGGGCATCCAAAAGATTTGGTTCGCCGAGGCCGATATGCGACGGGGGCCCGCGGTGGGTCGGCGTGAATACGGAGGGTGGTGGCTTCGTCCAACCGAGTCGGCTCGAACGCGCGGCGCCTGCCGGCGCTGGCTCCGCGTGTTCAAGGGCGCTGGTGCGCCTTGGAGGCGCCTCGAGCTCGCGTCGCGCCCGTCGGAATGTAACGGCCATCACCGCATGCCTAACGAAACGCAGGTCGAATTCGGCGCGGCGTGCTCGAGTCCGGTCGGTGCAGACGGAGATCCGGCGCGGCCGTGGACGCGGTGCGCGGCTGAGCGGTACGCGGCTGAGCGGCACGCGGCTGAGCGGCACGCGGTCGGGCGGCACGCGGCTGAGCGGTGCGCGGCCGAGCGGTGCGCGGCTGAGCGGTGCGCGGCTGAGCGGTGCGCGGCTGAGCGGTGCGCGGCCGGCCGATGCGCGGCGATGGAGCCGATGCGCGGCGATGGAGCCGATGCGCGGCGATGGAGCCGATGCGCGGCGATGGAGCCGATGCGCCCCGATGGAGCCGATGCGCG
>JAICTZ010000079.1 GCA_025936115.1 Polyangiaceae bacterium | reverse complement strand
GGGGACAACATCACGATGGAGATCGAGCTCATCACCAGCGTCGCGCTCGAAGAGCAGATGCGCTTTGCCATTCGCGAAGGCGGCAAGACCGTCGGCGCAGGCGTCGTTACCAAGATCCTCGAGTGAGCGAGCTCTCTTAGCCCGCCCCGCTCCCCGCAGAGTCAATCATGCCAGATACCACGAAGATCCGAATTCGGCTGAAAGCCTTCGATTACCAGCTGCTCGACAAGTCCACCTCGGACATCGTCGAGACGGCGCGGCGCACGGGGGCTCGCGTCGCGGGCCCCATTCCGCTGCCGACCGGCATTCGCCGTTACACCGTCCTCCGCGGCCCGCACGTCGACAAGAAGTCGCGCGAGCAGTTCGAGGTCCGCACCCACAAGCGGCTGATCGACATTCTGGAGCCCACGCCCCAGACGCTCGATGCGCTGATGAAGCTCGACTTGTCGGCCGGCGTCGACGTCGAGATCAAGAGCTGAGGAAGCCATGGCCAAGGTCGACGTTTTCAACCTCCAACGCCAGAAGGTCGGCGACATCGAGCTCGCGGACGAGGTGTTCGGGGCCGAAGTGAAGGAGCAGCTGCTCCACGAAGTCGTGACCGCGCAGCTCGCGTCACGGCGGCAGGGCACCCGCGCCGCCAAAGAGCGCTCAGCCGTCTCCGGCTCGAGCAAGAAGATCTACAAGCAGAAGGGCACGGGCCGCGCGCGCCACGGCTCGATCCGCGCGCCGATCTTCGTGGGCGGCGGCCGCGCTCATCCGCCGAAGCCGCAGGACTGGTCGTACCGCCCGCCCCGGCGCGTGCGCACCTCGGCGCTCAAGAGCGCGCTGAGCCTGCTCGTGAAGGAAGGACGCCTCACCGTGCTCGAGAACATCGATCTCGGCGAGGTCAAGACCAAGAAGCTTGCCGGCGTGCTCGAGACGCTCAAGGTGCCGTCGGGCGCCCTGGTCGTCGACGACAAGTCGAACGAGAACTTGCGCCTTTCGATTCGCAACATGGCGCACAGCCAATTCCTGCCGCCCGAGGGCGTGAACGTTTACGACCTCTTGCGCTACGAGCACCTGATCTTGTCGAAGACGGCTATCAAGGCGCTCGAAGCGCGTTGCTTGGAGAAGTCATGACCCCGTCCGACGTGATCAAGCGTCCCATCGCCCTGACCGAGAAGGCCGCGAACCTGCGCGAGCACAACAAGGTCGTGTTCGAGGTGGCGCTCGGCGCGAACAAGATCGAAATCCGCCACGCGGTGGAGACGCTCTTCGGCGTCAAAGTCACCGAAGTGAACACGCTGGTTCAGCGCGGCAAGCCGCGCCGGCTCGGCCGCATGGCGGCGAAGCGCCCGAACTTCAAGAAGGCGATCGTCACTCTCGCAGAAGGCAGCGAGATCCAGTTCTTCGACGAGACGAAGGAATAAGCAGATGGGCATTCGTCAATTCAAGCCGACCTCGGCGGGTCGCCGCTTCTTCGAGGTCAGCGACTTCGCCGAAATCACGACCGACGTGCCGCATCGCCCGTTGCTCGAGGCCAAGTCGTCCACGGGCGGCCGTAATCACTACGGCCGCATCACGTCGCGCTTCCGCGGCGGCGGTCACAAGCAGCGTTACCGCGTGATCGACTTCAAGCGCGACAAGATCGGCGTGCCGGCCAAAGTCGCTGAGATCGAGTACGATCCGAACCGCACGGCGCGCATCGCGCTCCTCTTCTACGCGGACGGTGAGAAACGTTACATCCTCGCGCCCGACGGTCTGAAGCAGGGCGACAGCGTGCTCTCGAGCAAGACCGCGGACATCCGGCCCGGCAACAGCATGCCGGTAGGCGAGATCCCCGCGGGCACGATGATCCACAACATCGAGATGAAGAAGGGGCGCGGCGGACAGCTCGTGCGCTCCGCCGGCGTCGCCGCGCAGCTCATGGCGAAGGACGGCGAGTACGCACAGGTGAAGCTACCGAGCGGCGAAGTCCGCAAGGTGCACGTCGCCTGCCGCGCGACCGTCGGCCAGGTCTCGAACCTCGAGCATCAGAACATCAGCTTGGGCAAGGCCGGTCGCAGCCGCTGGCTCGGACGGCGCCCGCACAACCGCGGCGTCACCATGAACCCCGTCGATCATCCGATGGGCGGTGGTGAAGGCCGCACGAGCGGTGGTCGTCATCCGTGCTCGCCGTGGGGCCAGCTCGCCAAGGGGCTCAAGACTCGCAACAACAAGCGCACCGACGGCATGATCGTCAAAACGCGCAAGGCCAAGGGTTAGTCGATGGCACGCAGTGTTAAGAAGGGACCGTTCGTCGACGGTCATCTGATGCGGAAGATCGAAGAAGCGCAGGCGCAAGGCGCCGGCGCCGTGAAGAAGATCATCAAGACCTGGTCTCGCCGGTCGATGATCCTGCCGGAAGCCATCGGGCTGACGTTCGCGGTTCACAACGGCCGCAAGTTCGTGCCGGTGTTCGTCACGGAGAACATGGTCGGTCACAAGCTCGGCGAGTTCGCGCCGACGCGCACCTTCCATGGCCATGTCGGCGACCGCAAGGGCGGCGGCACTCCGAGCGGTGCTCCGGCGGGCGGCGCGAAAAAGTCCGCGGCTCCCCCGGCGAAGAAGTAGCCCGGCCGCGCCAGGACGGCGTGAAGCGAGGCGGGTCGCCGCGAAGCGACCTGCCTCGTCCTTTTCCGGTCTACGGCTGCTCCGGCTGGGCAACGGCCACGGCGACGCGCGTTCGGGGCCCGAAGACCCGGCGGCAGGCTCGCGTGAGCGGACGCTCGAGCGCGAGGTGCGCGAGCACTCCCATGCCGCACACGGCGACGAACGTCACCACGGCGCCCGTGACGGCCACGAGCGGGCCTAGGCCGAGCTTTGCGGCGACCTTCGCCGCGGCTTGGGTGATGAAGGGATGGGTCAGGTACAGGGCGAAGCTCGCGTTGCCGAGCGCGAGCAGCCCACGGTTCGACAGCGACGTCCCGGACTGGTGCAACACGACGGCCACCGTGACGACGAGCGCTGCCGGGACCCCGTAGGTCAGCACGCGGTGCACGCCGGGAAGGACGAGAGCGAGCGTCGCCGTGGCGAGGATACCGAGCAGACCCAGGGCCAACAACGCGCGCCGCGCGCCGGCGCTGCTCACGCGCAGGCGCGTCCCGTAGAGCGCGAGCGCCATCCCGAAGCCGAACTCGAGGACGATCGGATCCGTATAGAAGGTGTACGCCGCCGCCTCCGACGGCAGCACGCGCCCGAGCACCGCGAGCGCGACGAGCGCGGCCATGACCGCGAGCACCCCGTGCTCACGCTTCGGCGCGAGAAGGCCGACGGCAAAGAGCACGTAGAAGAACATCTCGTAGTTCAGCGTCCATCCGACGAACAACACCGGGTAGATGGCGCCGCTCGACTTCCGGAACGGAACGAACAAGAGCGACTCGACGAGCTGCGTGGGGTCGGTCGAGGTCGCGCCGAGCAGCGAGGGCGCGACGAGGGCGACGGCGTACACCGCGCAGGTGAGCAGCCAATAAAGCGGCGCGATGCGCAGCAGCCGATTCGCTAGAAACGCCCCCGGCCCGACCGGCTTCCGGCGGGTCGTGTGGACCATGATGAAGCCTGAAATCACGAAGAAGAGGTCCACGCCCCCGTACCCGAACGGCGCGAGCCCGAGCGCCCGCAGGAAGACCTCGAGATGAACGAAGACGACGAGCGCCGCGGCCACGGCGCGCAGGCATTGGATGTTTTCGATCACGACGCTGCCGGAGCGGCGCTCACCGGCGGCATCGTCGAGCAAACGAGAGACGGCGCCCCACGGCGCGCTCAATGCGTTGGACATCGATCCTCCAGGACACTGCGTCGCGCGCGTGAATCACGCGCTCCGCTCTGCGAGCATGCTCGTCGCGTCGAGAGCGCGCCATGGACAAAAAGCCGTGGCGAGTTGCGACTCTCGAACCGAACACGTTCGCGAAACGAGCGCGTCATTCACGCCGCGAGCGCGTGCGACGCCGAGCATTCGTGCCCCGACCCAAATGACACGAGCAGCCCCGTCCGAGCCGGCACTGCACGACGCACCGCCGTGGCACTGCACGACGCGCCGCCGTGACACTGCACGACGCGCCGCCATGAGCAGCAGGGCGCCTGTCGCGAGTCCTCCGCACAAACAAAACCAGAGGAGCGCGCGGCCTCGCTTAGTGACGAACGGGCATGCCGCTAGCGCCGCGGAACATGCAGCGCCGCGTCTGCCCGCGGGCACGAGCTCGCTTCGCTGGGCTTCGCTCGGGCGCGGGCCTCGTGCTATTCGGGGGGTGCAGGCAGCGAGCTCGGACGTACCCGGTTGCTCCAAGGGTGCGGTCGCTGCCGGCGCCGAAAATCCACTGAATGCACTGCTCACCGGAGCAGTGCCGGCTGAAAACCCACCTTTCGTCCTTGCCCACCCGAAAACCCTCTGCTAGTTAGCGCACCCCTTTGCGGGTTCTCCGAGTTCGCTCGGGAAACCCGCCAGCCGCCTGAGGCGGCTCGCGGTGCGGCTCTCGTCCCCTCGAAGCCGCGTTCGACTCCGACCGCGGGCTACACGTCGCGGTTGTGGAGTCGGGCACGGTGCCCAGAGTCCGGGGGACGACGGGTCCGAAGAAGGAAACTGTCGAATGATCAGCAACGCCAAAGCCAGATTTCAACGGATTAGCCCGCGTAAAGCCCGGATGGTGGTGAACCTCATCCGCGGTCGCGACGCATCCGAGGCTCTGCAGCTGCTCGAGTTCACGCCGAAGGCCGGTGCGCCGTTCGTGCGCAAGGTGCTCGCGAGCGCAGTCGCCAACGCCAAGCTCAAGCGACCCGGTGTCGACGTGGATACGCTGTTCGTCAGCAAGATCGCGGTCGACAAGGCGCCGAACTCCAACATGCGTCGCTGGCGCCCGCGTGCGCAGGGGCGTGCCACCCAAATTCAAAAAGGCGTGAGCCACATCGTGATCGAGCTGGACGAGCGCTGAACTCCAAGAGCACCCATGGGACAAAAGACTCATCCGTATGGCTTCCGGCTCGGCGTCATCAAGACGTGGACGAGCAAGTGGTACGAGGACAAGCGCTACGTGCAGTGGTTGCACGAAGACATCCGCATCAAGCGCGCCGTCAAGGAGTACCTCTACAACGCGAACGTCGCGGGCGTCGAGGTCGAGCGCGCTGCCAACAAGGCGAAGGTCATCGTCTACACCGCGCGCCCCGGCATGGTGATCGGCAAGGGCGGCAAGGGCATCGAGGTGCTCAAAACGGGCAACCTCACGACCGCCGCGAAGGGTGAAACCAAGTTCCAGGGCGTCCAGGCGCTCACGGGGAACGAGGTGTTCATCGACGTTCAGGAGGTGCGCAAGGCCGAGACCAACGCGCAGCTCGTCGCCGAGAACATCGCGACCCAGCTCGAGCGCCGCATCGCGTTCCGTCGCGCCATGAAGAAGGCGATGACGACGGCGATGAAGTTCGGCGCCAAGGGCATCCGCGTGCGTTGCGCCGGTCGCCTCGGCGGCTCGGAGATGGGCCGCGTCGATGGTTATCGCGAAGGCCGCGTTCCGCTGCACACGCTGCGCGCCGACGTCGACTACGGGCAGGCGGAAGCTCGCACGACCTACGGCGTCATCGGCGTCAAGGTTTGGATCTTCAAGGGCGAGGTCCTGCAGCGCAAAGCTCGCCGGATTTTGGAGTAGCCGATGTCGCAGCTATCCCCCAAGCGGACGAAGTTCCGCAAGCAGCAGAAGGGCAAGAACCGCGGCATCGCCTGGACGGGCTCCGACGTGTCCTTCGGTGATTTCGGCCTGCAGGCGCTCGGTCGCTGCAAGCTCACCGCGCGGCAGATCGAAGCCGGTCGTATGGCGATTCAGCGCCACGTGAAGCGCGCCGGCAAGCTCTGGATCCGCGTGTTCCCGGACAAGCCGTTCACGAAGAAGCCGCTCGAAGTCCGCATGGGTTCCGGCAAGGGCGCGGTCGAAGGCTACGTCGCCGTGATCAAGCCGGGCCGTGTGCTCTTCGAGATCTCCGGCGTGCCGGAAAAGGACGCGCGCGACGCGTTCCGCTTGGCAGCGGCGAAGCTGCCGCTCGAAACCCGCGTGCTGGTCCGCGACACGGAGTGATGTGATGAAGGCGAAGGATCTCCGCGAGCGAACCACCGACGACCTCGGTGAGCTGCGTGTTCAGCTCGAAAAAGACTTGTTCTCGTACCGAATGAAGAACCACACCGGGCAGCTCGAGGACACGAGCCTGCTTGGCAAGACGCGGCGCGACCTCGCGCGCATCAGGCTCATCCTGCGTGAGCGTGAGAGTGCCGCCCAAGGAGGCGCGCCGTGAGCGAAGCCAGTGCCGAAGCAGAGGTCACGCGCCGCCGCCTGATCGGGCGCATCGCAAGCGCCAAGATGCAGAAGACGGTCGTGGTCGAGGTCGTGCGCTTCAAGCGCGACAACGTCTACAAGAAGTACGTCAAGGTGCGTAAGCGCTACAAGGCGCACGACGAGAACGGCGAGTACAAGGCCGGTGATCGCGTCGAAATCGAAGAGCACCGCCCGCTCTCGCGCGACAAGCGCTGGAAGGTCGTGCGGCTGCTCGAGCGTCCAGCTGCGGAGCTCACGCAGTCCATCGCCCCCGGGCGTGAAGGGCCGGCCGCGTCATGATCCAGATGCAGTCGTTTCTCGACGTCGCCGACAACAGCGGCGCGAAGCTCGTGCAGTGCATCAAGGTGATCGGTGGTTCGCGCCGCCGTTACGCCGGGCTCGGCGACGTGATCGTCGTCGCCATCAAAGAGGCGCTCCCCGGTTCCAAAGTGAAGAAGGGCGAGACCGCGAAAGCGGTGGTCGTTCGCACCAAGCGCGAGTACCGCCGCAGCGACGGCAGCTACATCAAGTTCGACGACAACAGCGCCGTGCTCATCAACCCGCAGCTCGAGCCGGTCGGCACCCGTATCTTCGGGCCCGTGGCCCGCGAGCTCCGCGCCAAGCGGTTCATGAAGATCATCTCGCTCGCGCCGGAGGTGCTGTGATGCAGCGCATCTCGGTCGGTGACGAAGTGCTCGTCATCAGCGGTGAGGAGAAGGGCAAGCGAGGCAAGGTGCAGCGCGTCCTCAAGGAGCGCGGCGCCGTGATCGTCGAAGGCGTGAACCAGGTGAAGCGCCATCTGAAGGCGACACCCCAGCGCGGCGGCGGCATCCTCGAGGTCGAGGCGCCGATCCCGCTCGGCAAGGTGATGCCGATCGACCCCACGAGCGGCAAGGGCACGCGCGTGAAGTACGCCGTGAAGGACGAAAAGAAGACGCGCGTCGCGAAGAGCGGCGCGAACATTCCGGAGCGAGCGCGATGAGCGAAGACACCGAGTACACGCCGCGGATGCGCGCGAAGTACGCGAAGGAGAGCGTCGCCGCTCTCATGAAGCGCTTCGGCTACACGAACGCGATGCAGGTGCCGCGCCTGCAGAAAATCGTCGTGAACATGGGTCTCGGCGAAGCGGTCTCGAACCCGAAGCTCGTGGACGCCGCCGTCGTGGAGCTCACCTCGATCACCGGTCAGAAGCCGATCGTCACGCGCGCCAAGAAGGCGATCGCGACCTTCAAGCTGCGCGAGGGCATGCCCATCGGCGCCATGGTCACCTTGCGCCGCGAGCGCATGTGGGAGTTCTTGGATCGCCTGGTCACGCTCGCGCTACCGCGCGTGCGCGACTTCCGCGGTACCAGCAGCAAAGCGTTCGATGGTGCGGGCAACTACACCCTCGGCCTCAAAGAGCAGATTGTTTTCCCCGAGATCGACTTCGACAAGGTCGAGAAGATCAAGGGCATGAACATCACCTTCGTCACCACCGCAGAGACCGATGAGGAGTGCAGAGAGCTCCTCGCCAATCTCGGAATGCCGTTCAGGAGCTGATGCATGGCGCGAGCCAGTCAATGGGCCAAATTGAACCGACCGCCGAAGTTCTCGACGCGGACTCACAACCGCTGCCGAGTGTGTGGGCGCCCGCGGGCGTTCTATCGCGACTTCGGACTCTGCCGGTTGTGCCTGCGGCTCCTCGCCTTGCGCGGCGAGCTGCCCGGCGTGACCAAGGCGTCCTGGTAATTTTCTCGGAGCAGAAGACATGACGAGTGATCCGATCTCCGACATGCTGGCTCGCATCAGGAACGCCGCGCTTGCTCGCCACGAGCTCACGCGTCTTCCTGCGTCGAACCTGAAGAACAAAGTCGCCGAGCTCCTGAAGAGCGAAGGTTACGTTTCCGACGTGCGCGAAGAGGAGTGGGGGCCCGAGAAGCACCGCACCCTCACGATCGTGCTCAAGTACAACGGGGACCGCGAGTGCGCGTTCCAGGGCATCCGCCGCGTTTCGCGTCCGGGCCGCCGGGTGTACGTACGCCACGATCAAATTCCGCGCGTGCTCTCCGGTCTCGGAGTCTCGATTCTGAGCACGTCGCACGGCTTGATGACGGACAAGGAAGCGCGCCGCCGCAAGGTGGGCGGCGAGCTCCTCTGCGAGGTGTGGTGATGGAAGCGCAGACGGAACCAAAGCGTCTTTCCCGCGTCGGCAAGCGCCCGGTGGCCGTCCCGAAGGGCGTCACGCTCACGATCACGGGCCAGGCCGTCAGCGTTCAAGGTCCGAAGGGCAAGCTCGCGCTCGAGCTGCCGGCGAACATCATCGCGAAGAAAGACGGCGACAACGTCTCGATCGTGAGCTCGGCCGTCGGTCGCGACGGCGCTCGGCTCCAGGGTCTCGGTCGCGCGCTCGTCGCCAGTATGATCAAGGGCGCGAGCGTGGGCTACGAGACCATCCTCGAGCTCGTCGGTACCGGATATCGCTGCGAGGTGAAGGGTAAGATCGCTACCCTCCAGCTCGGCTACTCGCACCCGTGCGTGATCGAGCTGCCCGCCGCGATCAGCGGCGTCGTGCCGCCCGACTCGAAGGGCACGCAGCTCGTGCTGAGCTCGGCCGACAAGGGTCTGCTCGGCCAGCTCGCGGCGACCATCCGCGACCTGCGTCCGCCGGAGCCGTACGGCGGCAAGGGCGTGCGTTACCGCGGTGAAAACATTCGGCGCAAGGCGGGCAAGGCCGCCAAGGCCAAGGGAGCGAAGTAAGCATGGCAAGCGATTTGGCCGGCCGGGAGCGCCGCAAGCTGCGCATCCGCCGCAAGATCTCGGGTAAAGCCGAGCGTCCGCGCCTCTCCATCTTCCGCAGCGGTCGTCACGTCTACGCCCAGGTCGTCAATGACGCCGACGGCAAGACGCTCGCGGCGGCTTCGACGCTCTCGCGCGACCTCAAGGGCTCGCTCGAGAACGACAACAAGACCGACGCCGCGAAGAAGGTCGGTGCGCTCATCGCGAAGATCTGCCTCGAGCGCAAGATCGACAAGGTCGTCTTCGACCGCAACGGCTACCTCTATCACGGCCGAGTGAAGGCCCTCGCCGACGCCGCCCGCGCAGCGGGCCTAGAGTTCTGAGTCTTTCTCCAGAGTAATCCCATGGCACTCGACAACATCGACGAAGAGAAGCTCAAAGAGCGCGTCATCCACATCAACCGCGTGGCCAAGGTCGTGAAGGGCGGGCGGCGCTTCAGCTTTTCCGCGCTCGTCGTCGTCGGCGACGAGGCGGGGCACGTCGGCGTCGGCCTCGGCAAGGCGAACGAGGTGCCCGAAGCCATCCGCAAGGGCAACGACCAGGCGCGCAAGAACATGTTCAAGGTGCCGATGATCGGCTCCACGGT
>JAICTZ010000077.1 GCA_025936115.1 Polyangiaceae bacterium | reverse complement strand
GCCCTGTGCATTGATCGCATCTTCGCAGGAATTTCTCGGTGTTGGCTGCGGTTTGCGGCGGCATGCACGACGTGGAGCGATGGGCGGCTGACGAATTTGGGGACGCAGAGCTGGGTGATCGGCGCCGGACGCAGCGGCTGGTGAAGCTGGCCACGGAGGTGGCCCGGACCCCGGCTGGCACAGTCACCCAGGCTTGCCATACGACCGCGTCCCGTGAGGGAGCCTTTCGATGGCTCGAGAATTCCGCGGTTCGGCACGAGGCAGTTCTGTCCGCGACGACGAGGGCGACTCTTCGCCGGTGTGCCGGCCTGCGTCGCGTGCACGTGCCGCTCGACGGTACCGCGCTGACGCTGACGGACAAGAAACGCTCGAAGGGGCTCGGCCCGGTCGGGCAGACAGATGGCGCTCACGGGGTGCACGTCATGACCGCCTTCGTCGTGAGCAGCGAAGGCACACCTCTGGGCATCGCAGGGCAGCGCACATGGGTGCGAAAGGCATCGAAGGCCAAGAGCGACAGCCCTGTGAAGTCCGAGACTGATCACTGGCTCAAGTTGCTTCTCAAAACGCATCGAGAGTTTGAAGAGCAGTCTCCCGACTGTGAAGCCTTCTATCAGCTCGACCGCGGTGCGGATTGCGCGCCCGTACTGTTGCTGGCAGTGAAAGCGGACCTCCTGCTCACGGTCCGGGCAGCCCATGACCGCAAAGTCGACACGGAGGCGGGCCGGCTCTGGAAGGAAGTGAGCGTTGCTCCGAAAAAAGCTGCCTTTCGACTGAAAATCCGCGCCCGAACCCGCCTCCGCAAACGCCGCCGCATCGACGGAAGACGAATCGAATGGCGCATCGACCGCCGAGAACGCACCGCGAAGGTGGATGTGCGCGCTATCAGGGTCCCGCTCCTCTTGAACCAGCGTACGCGCCTCGAGATGAATGCGGTGCTGGTCCGCGAGCGAGGCCGAAGCAAGAACGATCGAGTCGAGTGGATGCTCCTCACCACACACTCGATCAAGACCCGGGCCGGCATCATGGCGATCGTCGACGGCTATGTGCATCGCTGGCGGATAGAAGAGCTCCACCGGACCTGGAAACGTGGTCTTTGTCGCGTCGAGGACACTCAGCTGCGATCGGTGCATGCCATCTGCAAGTGGGCGACTATCCTCGCAGCCGTGGCGTCGAGAGCAATGCACCTGACGTACCTTGCGAGACGAGAACCCGATCGGCCGGCACAGAACGAGCTCAATGCTTACGAGCTCAAAGCTCTGGTCGCCCTCCGCGAGCCCAAAAATTTCCGACTCGGCGACCCGCTCACGCTCGCTAAAGCGGTGCGTTGGCTCGCCGATCTGGGCGGCTACATGAACCCGCATCAGGGCCCACCAGGACCAACTGTCGTCGGCCGAGGGCTGGACTACGTGCTCCCAGCTGCCCGAGCCCTCGAGAATCTCGACAAAATGTGATGAATGCCCAGGGCAAGGCCCCCTGTGACTAGCGCGGTCGCGATAGCGAGCCGCGGGGGCAAGGCCCCCGGTAACTAGAGCTTGTTGGCGGCGATGTTGGCGAGCTCGCTGCGTTCGCCCTTGCTGAGCACGATATGGCCGACCATGTTCTCGCCGCGCAGACGGTCGGAGCAGAACGAGAGGCCGTTCGTCGAGGCGTCGACGTACGGGTTGTCGATCTGGAACGGATCGCCGGTGAGGACGATCTTGGTGCCCTCGCCGCAACGGGTGATGACCGTTTTCACTTCGTGCGGCGTGAGGTTCTGGGCCTCGTCGACGATGACGTATTGCTGCGGCAAGCTGCGGCCACGAATGTACGTGAGCGGCTCGACCTGGAGCAGGCCGCTCGCGAACGGATCTTCGCGCCCGCCGCCCCGGCGTTTGCCGCCGGCGACGAGCAAGAAGTCGAGGTTGTCGTAGATGGGCTGCATCCACGGGTTGAGCTTCTGGTCAAGATCGCCCGGCAAATAGCCGATGTCGCGGCCGAGCGGCATGACGGGGCGGCTCACGAGCAGGCGCGAGAAAGCGCCTTCGTCGACGGTGCGCTTCATGCCGGCCGCGAGCGCGAGCAGCGTTTTGCCGGTGCCGGCCTTGCCGATCAGCGTCACGAGATTGACGCTGTCGTCGAGCAGCAGATCGAGCGCGAACGCTTGCTCGCGATTGCGTGGCTTGATGCCGAGGATCGGATCGCGCGGGGTCTTCAACGCGCGGATCTCGCCTTTGTCGCCGTGGTAGCGACCGAGCCCCGTGCGCGGGCGCGCCGAGTCGTCGCGCAGCATGACGCAGACGTTGGCGTAAAGGCGCTCTCCGGGAGGCGGCGGCATCGCGCCGTCTTGGAAGAACTTGTCGAGCTCGGCGGCAGATACCGTGAGCTCGACGATGCCGGTTTCGAGCCGCTCGAAATCGACCGACTGGTTCTCGTAGGCTTCCGTCGTGAGGCCGAGCGCGTCCGCTTGAATGCGGAGGTTCACGTCCATCGTGACGAAGATGGTCGGCTTCTCGGGGTTCGCGTCGCGCAAGAGCAGCGCGGTCGAAATGATGGCGTGATCGCCCGAGCTCGGATTCAGCGCGATTTCGAGGATCGGCCGTTTATCGGGGACGAAGACGCGCAGGGTGCCACCGTCGCCGACCGGAACACCTTGGGCCAGGGAACCTCCCTGCTCGCGCAGTGTGTCGAGCAGGCGCGTCACGGTACGCGCGTTGCGGCCGCGTTCGTTCGACTCGCGCTTGAATTGGTCGATCTCCTCGATCACGTAGATCGGGAGAATCAGATCATTGTCCTCGAACTTCTTGAAAGCATGCGGGTCGTGGAGCAGGACGTTCGTGTCGAGGACATAGGTCTTCTTCATCGGGGAGACCCGGCGAGGGCGTGGACCCCTCCGCCGGAGGCGTCCGCGGATACCGCCTTACAGCCCGCCCGGCAATTGAGATCGGCCCGGGTGGCGGCGTTTCCCGCATAGCATCGCGATTTTCCCCGAACTATCGGCGGGGTTAGAGTAGGCCGTGCTGCCGACCGCCCGCAGTTTCTGGCTCGCCGCGCTGAGCGTTGCGTACGTCGCCGTCGCAAGCTCGCTCGTCGCTCGGAGTCCGGGGCCCTGGCTGGTCGGCGCGCTGCTCGTCGTGGGCGTCGCCTTCACGTGGCGCAAGACGGAGCCGCGCGCGGATCGCGGCGCGAACGTCGTGCGAGCGACGGTGTGGGGCCTCTCGCTGTTCGTGGCTGCACGCGTGGGGCCGCAGGGCAGCGCCGCGCTCGACGCCGCCGCGAACCTCGGCATCGGCGCGACGGCGGTCGCGAGCTTCTTCGCGCTCACGAGGCTCGAGGGGCCCGGCGGGATGCTCGCCGCACCACGCTCGGCGCGTTCGCTCGACGCCGCGATGCTGAGCGGATTTTTATGGGCCGTCGCGACGGCACTGCCCCTCACCTACGCGCTCCTGCCAGGTTATCGCGTCCTCTTCGATCCGCTCGCGATCGACTACGCGACGACGAGCGCGGCGGCGGCGACGCTCATCCTCTCGGTGGCGGCGGCGTACCGCGTGCGCGTCTTGCGGCGCTTCGAGCTCGGCGTCGGCGATCGCGCTTCCGGCGCACTCGTGCTCAGCATCACGGCCTTCACCGTGTCAGTGCCGGCAGCGGCGCTCGACGTCGCGGCGCCCGATCGCGTCCTGCCCGTAGCCGTGGGCGTGGGCGCGGCGCTCATGACGTGGGCCTCGAACATCGCCGAGCCGACGACGGTTTCGAGCGCTCTGCGCGGCATTTTGGCCGTAATGATCCTCGGCACACCGGTGACGCTCGCGGGGGCCGTGCTCGCCCGCGAAGCCCCGGAGCACGCGGGAGCGATCGTGCTCGGCGCGTCGGTGCTCGCGATCGGCGTGGGACTCCTCGCCCGCGCCGTGGCGCGGCCGCTCGGCCCCGAACAGTCGCGCTGGCTCGAGGCCATCGACGCGGCGAGTCGCGGCGCGCTCCAGCCCGAGCCGGATGCGGCGCTGACGGCCGCGCTCTATGCGCTCGATCAGGCGAGCCAAAATTCGACCGCGCACGCCGAGATCTGGCGCACGCCGCCCGGCGAGGTACTGAGCGTCGACGTCGCCGGCTACCTGCACGTCGAGCCCGGCGACGCGCCCGAGCGTTTGTTCGAGGTGGCGCTCGCGGAGCCCGAACGAACCCTGCGCGCCGACGCGCTCCAAGAAGTACAGGTGCGCCGGCCCGACGTGCGCGGGCTCGTCGCGTGGTTCGCCGCGCGTGACGCGTTCTCGGCGACGATCGTGACCGACGACGACGGGCCCGTCGGATTCATCCTGCTGCCGCGCGCGGGGCGCACATCGCTCATGACGCTCGAGGAGGCGCGCGCCGTGCGTGTGCTCGCCGATCGCATCAGTGCACTGCTCGCCGTGACGAGCGCGCTCGCGCGAGCCCGGGAGCGCGAACAAGGCGCAACGGCGCGTGTTACGGGGCTCGAAGCGGAGCGCGAGCGCCTGGCGCGCGCCGTGACGGGCGGCGCCGGCAGGCATCGCGCCGTCGCCGAGCGGCATGCGGACCGCGCACGGGGTACGGCGTACGCCCCCGCGTCACGCCTCGCGCTCGACGCGCTCGAGCGGCTCGGACGCACGGGAAGCGGCTTCGCGCTCACCACGCCGCCCGGGGTCGACGCCGTCGCGTGGGCCGCGCACGCGCACCTCGCGAGCGAGCGCTCGGGCGGGCCTTTCGTCGTGGCCGACGCGACGTTGCCGGCTGAGCGCGCGCTCGAGCGCTGGAATGATCCGGAGCACTCCCCGAGCCGGCTCGCCGACGGCGGCACGCTCGTCGTGCTCGATCCGGACGCGCTGCCGCTCCCGATTCAGGAGCACCTGGCGAGGACGCTCGCAGCGCGCGGCGACGGAAACGAAGCGCTGCCCGCGCCCGTACTCATTGCCTGCATGCATGCGCCGCGCGAAGCGCTCATCTCGCTCGGCAAGCTCTCGCCCGGGCTCTCACGGCTCATCACCGGCGAGCTTGCCCTGCCCTCGTTGGCCGACCGCGCCGAGGATTTGCGCGCGCTCATCGTCGATCGCCTCGCGCGCTCGAGTCTCAGACTCGGTCGCGAACCCATAGGCATCGAGCCTCCCGCCCTCCGGCTGCTGCTCGAACACACCTGGCAAGGCAACGAGCTCGAGCTCGACGGCGTGCTGCTCCGCGCCGCGCGGGTGGCCGGCGGCCGAGCCGTCACGCTACGCGATCTCGCACAGAGCGGCTTCGGCACCGAAGAACCGGCGCGCTCCCCCGACCCGGAGCCGACGCCGCACGCGCCGAGCACACGCCGCAGAGCGCCGCGGCGCTGGGCGCGAGGACGTTAGTAGGAAGTAACGTTGACCCCGCATCGCGCGCGCCGTGTCACGGCGTGGGCGCGCACGCCGGCGTGCCTTCGGTAATCCAGGCGCGAACGCCGGGGCATTGCTGACTCGTCGGATCCTCGCGGCGAATGCCGACCAGAGCACCGCCGTCGTCGTAGTAACAGCGAGTCTCGTCGTAGAAGACGGAGACGTCGAAGCTGCACTCCCGCGTCCAGCGCGGTGAAGCCGGCTCGACACCCACCATGACCGCGTGCTGCTCGTCACTCGTCGGCAAGCAAACTTCGCCGCGCGTGAGCGGCAGCGCGCAGGCCGCCGACGTGACCGCGACGCCGTCGGCTGGCGACGGATCGGGACAGGGACACGAACAGAGGTTTTCGGCGCCCGTGGCAGCGACGTCGACGACGCAACGGCGTACGGGGTCACAGCTCGCATCGATTTGCGTACCGCGCACGTATTTGTAGTCGTCGCAGGGGCCGCTCTTCTTACTCTCGCTGATGAAGTAGCCGACGAGCGTCCCTTGCGCGTCGAACGTGAGCTCGGTCGCGGGCAAGTCAGGATCTTGCGTTACGATCGAGACGAGGTCGCAGCCCATCCGTGACTCTGCCGACCCGAGCTGCCCCAAACTGCGCAAGAGCTCGAGATATTCGGAGAGCGTCGCCGCACACGGCGCAAGCTCGTTGCAGGCGTCGAGCACACTCGCCTGGCGGTACGCAACGCACTCGGGCGATGCGGCCGCTGCGCCCGTGCCACCCTCGCTGACCGACGTGCCACCGGAGCCGCTCGACGTGCCGCCGGAGCCGCCGCTAGTGCTCGAGGCTCCCGAGCCTTCCTCACTTCCACCAGCGGACGCCGTCGTTCCGGCTGCAGTCCCCTCTCCCGCTTCGCCCTGCTCGGATCCGAGCCCGCGCGTCGTCTTGCTCTTACCGGCGCAGCCCGCCGTGAGACCGAGAGCGAACACCACCAGAAACGCCCACACGCGGAGCAGCATCGACTTCTAGTGTGCCCGACGCCTGAAAACGGCCCAAGCCACGGAGGCTGGGGCGCCCATTTCAGGGATGACATACCGGCGGAACGCCCGACGTGACCCACTCGTCGACACCCGCACACTGGGTCGAATCTTCGTGGCGAATCCCGAGCAGGACGCCGTCGGCCCCGTAGTAGCAACGAGTGTCGCCGGGAAGATACGCGACCTCGACGCCACATTCGTTCTCCCAATGCGGGCCGCCGAAGTCGAGGCCTGTCATGGCGCGGTGTTCCTCTTCGCTGGTGGGGGAGCAGGCCGGCACAGGGAGGTTCGTCACGACGCAAGCCTCCGGAACGACCGCAACACCGTCGGAGCGCGCCGGCTCGGGACACGGGCACGAGCAAAGAGTTGCGGTATCGTGCGCGTCCGCAGCGATCCTGCACTGACGAACCGGAATGCAGCTCGAGTCGATGCCCGCGCCGCGCACGTACTGATACGCACCGCAGGGGCTCGAATCCTCGGGAACGAAGCTCGAGTAGCCTGCGAGCGCGCCGTCCTGTTCGAAGGTGAGCTCCGTTTTCGGCGTGTCCGAGGAGTGCAGCGCGATCGAGACGTGCTTGCAGCCGACCCGCACTTCGGCTTCATCGTCCCAGCCGCGCATACGCAAGAGATCGAGGTATTCGGGCAGAGTTGCGGCGCAGGGGGCGAGTTGATTGCAGGCGTCGAGCAAACTGGCAGCGTTGTAGGCCGAACATGCCGGCGAGTTCATCGGGTCACTGCCGGCCGTGCCACTCGAACCGGCGCTGGCAGCATTCGACGCACCGCTCGAGCCGGCGGAACCACCTCCCCCACCGCTTGCACCTGATGCGCTCGTGCTGCCCGCGGTGGACTCGCCGGCGGACGCATCGAGGTGGCCGGTGCTTGGCTCGCGGCCCGATTCGCTCTTGCCGCCACACGCCATCGCAAGAGTGAAGCCCATGCCGATGATCCAAGCCCGCAAAATCACGTAGGTCTTAGTGTGACGGCAGGGTGAGGACGGCTCAAGCGTCTATCGCCGCGCACAGCGCCGGCGGCGAGTGCGCGGCTTTGGTCGATTCATGGAGTTTTGGACGTGCGAGCCGACATGATGCCGTGAGAGAGTGCTTTCGGGAGCAGGGAGGTTAGCGGTGGACATGATCGGTACGAAGTTTGGGCTTGGATGGCGTGGTGTGTTCGCGGGCGCGGCGCTCTTGGCGCTCGCGGGCTGCGGCAGTGACGACGAAACGAAGCCGCCTGCGACGGCCTCGCTCGCGTTCGAGCAATGCCCCGTCGACTTGCCGGGCTCGACGCGCAATCGCACTTGCGCGACGGCTTCGGTGCCGCTCCGCTGGGACGATCCGAAAGGGCAGAGCATCGAGCTCTTGGTCGCGCGCTACCAGGGCTCGGCAGCGCACCACGGACAGCTCTGGCTGCTCGACGGAGGACCGGGCGGCACGGGCGGCATCTACATGCAGAACGAGGTGCTCGAGCTTTACCAGAGCCTCGGTCTGGACATTTACATCCCCCAGCACCGAGGCACGGGTCACTCGACGCCGCTCGACTGCGTCTCGAAAGACGACGTGCACGCGTGCGGGGAAGAGCTGCTCGATACCTGGGGCGACGGGCTCGAGGGGTTTCACTCCGTCGAGGCGGGGCGCGACGTCGGCTACCTCATCAATCGTACGCGAGCACCCGGCGAGCGAGTTTTCGTGTTCGGGCTATCGTACGGCTCGTACTGGGCGCAACGCTATTTGCAGGCGTTTCCGAAGCAAGCGAGCGGCGTCATCCTCGAGGGGGTGCTGCCGCTCGACGAACCGCTCTGGGCCGGCGATGTATTGGCCGACGCGTCGGGGCGCTCGATTTTTCAGGCGTGCCGCGAAGACGCCGATTGCGCGGCAGCCTTCGCACCCGACGATCCCGAGGACGTCGCGCGCGCGGTGGTCGCCGACGCGGACGATCCGAAAAAGCGCTGTCTCGGTGCAGACGGGCCCGATCGCCAGACGCTAGAGTCCGTGCTCTCGACCTTCGTCGTGGCCGATCTCGGGCAAACGGTGCCCGGCGTGTTCCGGCGCCTGAGCCGTTGCTCCGAGCAGGATCAACAGGAGCTCACTGCGCTCGCGGCGTTTCTCACGGACGCGCTCGACATGCCGCCCGATCCAAGCATCGACAACGGTGTGCTCGGCGTTCATGTGCTCCGCACCGACGTGATGGCAAGGCTCGATACGTTCCCGTTCGACGAGCTCGCCACCGCGCGCGACCCGCTCGTTTTCTGGTCGGGCGCGGCGCCGCTCGAGGAGTTCCAAGCCATCGTCGATGGCTGGCCCGTGAACTACGCGCCCGCTCCGATGAACCTGCCCGACCTTGGGACGCCGCTTTTGTTCCTCAACGGCGGGCTCGACATCCAAACGCCGTTGCCCTGGGCGCGCGAGCTCTCGACGACGCTCGGCGCGACGCTCGTCGAGGTGCCCTTTGCGGGGCACGCGGTCGACATCTCACTCTCCTCGCCGCTCACCGCGGGTGACGCGAGCTGCAGCCTCGGCATTCAGCGCGCGTTCATTGCGGATCCGAGCGCCGAGCTCGACACGAGCTGCGCGGCGACGGCCTACACGCCGGACGTCGCGGGCCGGAGCGAAGTGATGCAAGCCGTTGCAAAGACGCTGTACGGCAGCGCAACGCCGCTGCTCGGCGCGCCGGCCGATGCTCCGAGCGCGAAACGGGTCCGCTCGGCGCAAGCGGGCGAAGCGGTCGCCGCCGTGGCGGAGACCCTACGCGAGCGGCTCCGTCGCGCGCGTGACGAGCTACCGCGGTGGCGCCGCGCGCCGTAACGGGCCCCGCTTTGTCGCCACGCGCGGCTGGCGATTGTGACCGGCGGCGTAACGGCGTACGATTTTCAGCCGGTGGAGAGCCACAACAGCTTCGAGCCCGACACTCAGCGGCGCCTCGGTGGTCGCTTCGCACTCGAGCGTGAAGTCGGGCGCGGCGGCGTCGGAGTCGTGTACCGAGCGTACGATCTCGAGACACATCAGATCGTCGCGCTGAAGATCGTGGCAGCCGACGCGGGCGTCGCGCCTCAGGAGGAGGCGCGGCTCGCTCGCGAGGGGGAGCTGCTCGCGAACCTGCACCACCCGGGGATCGTGAAGACGGTGGCGTTCGGCGTGCTCGAGGACTCGGGACTGCCGTACGTGGCGATGGAGTGGCTCGACGGCGAGGATCTCGCCGCACGCCAAAAACGCGAGCCGCTCGATCTGGGCGAGGCGCTCGAGCTCACCGATCACGTCGGCGAGGCGCTCGAGGTGGCGCACGACGCCGGCGTCATCCACCGCGACATCAAGCCGGGCAACATCTTCCTGTGTCGCGGAGAGCCGGTCGGCGCGCTCGAGTACCGGCCGAAGCTCGTCGACTTCGGCGTCGCCGCGAACACCGACGTGCACATCGCGCGCACGGGCGACGTCGTGGGCACGCCGGCGTACATGGCGCCAGAGCAGGCGCGCGGCGACGCGCCCATCGACGCGCGCTGCGACATTTACTCGCTCGGTGCGACGCTGTTCGAGCTCATCACGGGGCGACCGCCGCACGTCGGTCCGAACGCCTACGCAACGCTCGCCCGCCTCGTGACGACGGCGCCGCCGCGACTCTCCGATTTACGCCCCGAAATCCCGCTGCTCGTCGACGCGCTCGTCGGTCGCATGCTCGAAACGGACCCTGAGTGCCGGCCGGGTTCGATGCGCGAGGTGCGCGACTTG
>JAICTZ010000015.1 GCA_025936115.1 Polyangiaceae bacterium | reverse complement strand
ATGCGCGGCGATGGAGCCGATGCGCGGCGATGGAGCCGATGCGCGGCGATGGAGCCGATGCGCGGCGATGGAGCCGATGCGCGGCGATGGAGCCGATGCGCGGCGCATCACGGGCGAGCGAATGCGCAGAGGTGGAGCGGGACGTATCGAGCAGCACGCACTTGAGCACTTGAGCGGCAATGGCGCCGACGCGCGGCGCAGCACGGGCAAGCGAATGCGCGGGGGTGGAGCGCCACGTTGCGAGAACCACGGTGATGGAGCCGACGCGGCGAGCAGCACGTCATTGCACCGTGCAGGCTGGCGATTCGCGCGGCCTTCGCGACTCTTTGGGAGAGCGCGCCGATTCGAGAACACACGCTGATGTGACGACGAGGCGGCGCTATCGATCTAGCTCATGAGTGGCAACCGCTAACTGAGACGAGGGAAGGGGGCTCCTGCCGTCGGCATCGGTCGAGTTGGTGAGTCACATGGAGCGGGCAGTGCAAGCGTGGTCAGCGCTTCGGCATTTCGGCCATTGCGATCAATCCGTGCCGTCGCCAGCCGACGCGACACAGCCACGTCCGCGCAGCAAAGTCGTCGCTCGTCGGTTGCTCGTTTGGGTCACTATCGCGCCATTGCGGCGCCTGGAAGAAAGGAGGTGCGACTCCGGACTCCGCCGGAACGTCACGCCAGCCGTCGAACCACCGTGCCGAAGAGCACGGATCGACACCCGCGCGCAACGGCACGCGCGTGTGCTTTCGCGCGTTCGCGAGGACGTACACGATTGCCTGACGCACCTCCAGCGGCGTGTTCAACGCGCGCCCGTGCCAACGCTCAGCCCAGAATCCTCCGCGCCGCGATAAGATGTCGTTCACGTAGCGGGCAATTCGAATCGCAAGTCCGCTCATGCCGCTCGACAAGGCGCGCCTGTCGCTCGCTTCGACCAAGAGGTGAACGTGATTGTGCTGCACTGAAAAGTGGACGACGCGAAACTGCTCCGAGGCACGTCGGGTTGCGCGGAGCAGGGCCAGCTGAATCGTGGGAAAGATGAATTGGCTCCTCAGTTGCCCCATTCGGGCTCGTAGCGTCACGTGGACGGGTTGCCAGGCGCGGTGTATCGGGCGTGCTCGATGCGGCACGCTCCGCCGCGGGCCAGGCTTGCGACCCGCGTTCGCTCGGGCGCCGCCCCATGTTGCGGGGAACCGCAATTCGAGCTGTGGAGCGCGTTTGGTAGCGCGGGTCGTGCGCGCCCTTCCTCCAGCACACTGCGCCCGGAATTGACGCCGCTGTCCCGAGCGTGGGCTCACTCCCTCCGTCATCTTGAATTGGGCAACATCATAGTATGAGTTACTCAAAGAGGCTATCGAAAAGAGTGTGCTCACATCTTGTGGATATGCCGCGATTCCGGCCGCGACGTAGGTTCATTGTGAGCGCGTGGCTTCGCCGCGGGCTGTGGAGGGCCTTGGTCGCGCGAGAGACTACCGACGCTTGCGCCGCAGCGCAGAAGAGGATCGGAGCACGGAAAGGAGGACACGTCGCGAGTGTGGAGGACAGGCGCGAGTGTGGAGGACAGGCGCGAGTGTGGAGGCGGGCGCGAGTGTGGAGGCGGGCGCGAGCGTGGAGGCGGGCGCGAGTGTGGAGGACAGGCGCGAGTGTGGAGGCGGGCGCGAGTGTGGAGGCGGGCGCGAGTGTGGAGGCGGGTGTCGTGGCGCTGTCGGGTGTGCGGCGTTGTCGGGTGCGCGGCGTTGTCGGGTGCGCGGCGTTGTCGGGTGCGCGGCGTTGTCGGGTGCGCGGCGTTGTCGGGTGCGCGGCGTTGTCGGGTGCGCTTGGGGAGAGGTCGGTGCGGTCGAGCGGTGATGGCTTTGGCGGCGGGTGGGTGCGCAGGGTCACGAAGTCGAGCGGAGGTCAAGCGAGGGGGGGCGCGGGAATTGTGGTGGCAATTCGTCGGCTCGCGGGGACTCGGGGGGGCGCCGTGACCGTGCGGTGGGCTTGCGTTATAGACGCCGGCCCACGTGACCGATCGCGCCGAGGAACCCCGCCGCCAGCTCGAGAACCTCGCGGGCCGTGCCGTGGCGCTCGAGCTCACGACGCTCGATCTGTGCTTCGTGGCGGCGCTGCGGCTCAGGTCGCGTACGCAGCAGCTCACGTCGTTTTCCGAGCAGGAGCTCGGTGACGTGTTCCGCGACGCCTGCACGCTCGTGCAACCGGGGGCAGGCGCCGTCGCGCGACGGGCAACGGCCGCAATTCAGCGCTTGCGCGATCAGCGACTCTTGTCGCGCGTCGACGGGGCAGGCGTGGTGCGGAGCGGCGCCTATGCGTTGACGCGGCTCGCCACTTCGATCGTCGATTTTTATTTGGAGGAGGAAGCGCTCACGGGCGAAAGCCTGTCGCTCCTGATGCGGACGCTGAGCGTCAGCTTGGGGGAGCTGCGTGAGCAGGCGCGTGACGCCGCGACGCAGCGCGAGTTTTCCGAACGCGTCGCCGGCCCGCTGCGCGTCACGATTCGGGATTTGGTGGACGGCATCGAGCGGCGGCAGCGCGGCCTCGACCTGCAGCAGGAACGTTTTCAGCAAGAAATCGCGCAGCTGCTCAGCGCCGACTGGTTCGACGCCGTGGCACGTTGTCAGGATTTGCTCGAGTCTACGACGAGCACGCTGCGCGAGCTGAACGACGTGCTCTTGCGCGACGCGCACGGTCTCGTGACGCTGCTCGAGGACATTCGCGAGCTCGCTGACGAACGCGGCGCGCTCGACGCGAACGAGGCGTGTCACCGCTTGTCCGAGCAGCTCGATCGCATCGGCGCGTGGGGCTCGGCGCGGCAACAGGCGTGGTCCGAATATTACCAATACGTGCACCGCTACCTGCGTGACGTCGTGCGGCTCGATCCCACGCGCGCGCTCACCGAGCGGCTGCGCGCGCAGCTGAGCGGCCGCGCGGGGCGCTCGTTCGCGCTCGCGGTCGCGGCGCAGCCGCCGCTCGTCGTGCCGCGTGACGTGACAGTGCCGAACGAGCGTCCGCCGCTCGAACGGCCCCGTGCCCAACGCGAGCGACCGCTCGTCGAGGCGGCGCCAGACGATCGCGAGCAAGCGC
Organism: Polyangiaceae bacterium; assembly: GCA_025936115.1. Classification (GTDB taxonomy): domain Bacteria; phylum Myxococcota_A; class Polyangia; order Polyangiales; family Polyangiaceae; genus PMG-095. The sequence goes on along the minus strand of JAICTZ010000015.1, from coordinate 184,565 downwards.
TCACGGCCGAGGTCACAGCCGCGCTCGACGACGGCGCGCGTACCCTTGCGGCCGTGACGCAAGCCGTGGTCGAGCGCTTGCCCGAGGCCGAACGCTTCTCGAGCGCGGGGCGCGTCGCCGAGGTCGTGACGCGGCTCGCGGAGGCCGAGAGCGCGAGCGAACGGCCGTGGCAGCGCGTGGACGAGGGGATTTGGATCGAGGACTGGGCGCTCGGGCGCGACCTGGAGCGAACATGACGGCGACGAAGTTCTTGACGCTCGGCGACGCGGTCGAAAACGAGCATTTCCCCGAGGTGGACTCGGCGCTGCGCCGCGGGCGGCACGTCGATCGCGACGATCCGAGTTGGTTCGGCTTTCTCGCCGACGCGGCCGACGTGCTCGAGCCGTTTTACAGGCGTTACGGCGCGGAGCTCGTGTATCGGCCCGACGGTTATTATTACCTCTTGCCGACGGGGGATCGGCTCGCGAAGCGTTACTTGAGCGTCGCCGAGATGCTCGTGGGACAGGCGCTCACGCTGCTTTACCTCGAGCCGGCGACCGTGGAGCAAGGTGGGCGCGTGCGGCGCGAACAAGTGCTCGGACACCTGGCGACGGTGATGGGCACGGACGCGCTCGTGCGCGCGCTCAACCCGAAACGGCGCCGTTACGACGAACGCGTCGCGCAAGAAACGGTGCGCGCGCGCGTGGCCGACGCGCTCCGGCGATTGGCGTCGCTCGGCTTCGTCGAAGCCATCGGCGCCGAAGAGCTCCGGCTGCGGCCCGCTTTGCTCCGCTTCGCCGAGCCGGTGCGCGCGTCCGCGGATTCGACGGCTGCGTTGTCGGAGCTCGTCGCGAGCGGCGAGCTCGCGCTGACGCCGCTCGACGCGCTGCCGGAAGGCGGGGACGGGGAGTTCGAGGACGAGACGGCGGCGTTCGGGGTGGGGGCCGAGGGCGGCGAGGACGGCGAGGACGCGAGTGACGGCGGGGAGCCGGCGTACGGCGAGGAAATCCCGCGTGACGCGACGCACGGGAACGCAACGGAGCGTACGGAGACGCACGCCGACGCGACGCACGGTGACGCAACGGAGCGTACGGAGACGCACGCCGACGCGACGCACGGTGACGCAAGGGAGCGTACGGAGACGCACGCCGACGCGACGTCCCGCGCCGTACCCGCGAGCCCCGCCGCGCCCCCTGCCGCCCCCGACGACGACGCCCACGACGACGCCCCACCCGATGGTGAGCTCTCGGACGTACTCCGCGGTTTCGATCCAAGCGAGTTCGACGACTTCGAATTCGAGGACGTGAAGCGTGACGCGCCCGCGGAGTTGCCCGACGACACGACCTTCGAGGAGCCTGAATGAGCCGCGCGCGAGCCACGGCGCTCGCTTTGGTCAATTGGAAAGGCGTGTTCTTCGAGCGCTATCTGCTCGATCCACACGTCACGGCGCTCGAGGGCGCGAACGGCGCGGGCAAGACGACCGTGATGATCGCGGCGTACCTCGTGCTCTTGCCCGATCTCACGAAGCTACGCTTCACGAACCTCGGTGAAACGGCGGCGACCGGTGGCGATCGTGGCATTTTCGGGCGGCTTGGCGCGCCGGGTCGGCCGTCGTACGCCGCGCTCGAGCTCGAGCTCGCCGGTGAGCGCGTGATCCTCGGCGTGCACCTCGAGCGCAAGGCGGAGCCGAGCGTGCAAGCGACGACGTTCATGGTGCACGGCCTCGCGCGGTCTCACGGCCTTTCCGCGCTATTCCTGCTCGCGGACGCCGAGACCGAGCGCGTGCCCGTGCTCGCCGAGCTCAAGGCGCGCGCGGGCGAGCTCGGCGCGCGCTTCGAGGTGTTCGACACGCTGCGCGATTACTTCGGCGCGCTGTTCGAGCGCGGCATCGTGCCGTTGCGGCTCGCCAACGACGACGACCGCGCGAAGTTCAACGAGATGCTGCGCACGAGCATGACGGGCGGCATCTCCCGCGCGCTCACGAGCGAGCTTCGCACCTTCGTGCTCAAAGAAGAGTCCGGGCTCTCCGACACGCTGGCGCGCATGCGCGCCAATCTCGACGCGTGCCGCCGCACGCGCGCCGAGGTGCAGGAGGCGCGCGGGCTCGAGCGCGAGATCAGCGGCGTCTACGAAGCCGGCAGCGCCATGTTTCGCGCGGCGCTCGGGGCGCTCGGAGCCGAGCTTCACGAAGCGACGCGCCGGCGCGACGCGGCGCGCGCCGAGGAGCACGAAGCGAAGCTCGGCCTCGCGCGCGCGGAGACGGCCCTCGCCGAGGGCGTACTGCGCGAAGAGGCGGCTCGCAGCCGGGTCGAGGACGCGCGGGCTCGGCTCGAAGCCACACGCGCTCGGCGTGAGGCGCTCAAGCGCGCGGCGGAGCTCGTGCGGCGCCGCGAAGAGCTTGCCGCCGAGCTGCTGCCAATTGAAGCCGCGACGGAGGCCGCGCGGCTCGAGCTCGAGCGCCGGCAAGCGACGCGTGAAGCGGCCAAAGTCGAGCTTTTGCGCGCGCGCGACGCCTACGAAAAGGCGGCGCGCGGCCTCGCGAACCTGCAGAGCGGGCTCGAAGAGCTCCACCGCCGCGCGCACGCGTTCCGGCGCGGGCACGCCGTGCTCGAAGAAGCGCGTACCCTCGTCGAAAATGCCGAGCTCGGCGAAGACGAGCTCGAGGCGACGCTCGAGCGCGCACGGAGCGAGCTTCTGCGCGTCGACGGCGAGCGCGCGCGGCGAGAACGGGAGCTCGCGACCGAGCAGCAACGAGCGGCCGATTTTGCGCGCGCGCACGCCGCCCTGCGTGAGCTCGTGACGCCGAGCGCCGGTGACGATTTGCACGCCCTCGCACGGCGCGAGCTCGCGCGACTCGGTGAGCTCGTGCCGCTGGCGCGCGAAGCTCTGCGCCTCGTTCCGCAGCTCGAACGGGCGCGGCGCGAAGAGCGGCGGCGCGAAGAGGCGCGCGCACGGCTCGCGGGGGCGGGCGTCGTGTTCGAGCCGGGTGGTGCCGCGCGCGCCGTGGAGGCGCGCGTGCACGAGCGCTCGCACGAGCTGTCACGTGAAGAGGAGCTCGGGCGCGAGCGGGCGGCGGAGCGGCGAGCGGTCGAAGAAGAAGCGGCGCGCCTCGCGCAGCGCGCGAGCGAAATGCGCGCTGCCGCCGAACGCTTTCGCCGTTGCCGCGTGCTCGCCGGGCGGCTCGAGCCGCATACGGGCGGCGCGCCCACCTCGCTCGAGTCGCTCGCCGCCGGCAAAGAACGGCTCGCGGCAGAGCGCGAGAGCTTACGCGCGCAGGCGTTTTCGCTCCGCGCACGGCGCGAGGCGCTGCTCGCCGAGGCGACGCGCTTCGAGCACGGCGGCGGTGCGCTGCCGGCGTCGGTGCTCGAGCTGTGCGAGGAGCTCGGCGGTGAGCTCGTGGCGGCGCGCTTCGAGGACATCGAGGTCGAGCGCGCGGCACGCGTGCAAGCCGGGCTCGGTGCGCTCGCGTCCGCCATCGTCGTCGAGGACGTGCCGGCGGCGCTCGCGCGGCTCGCCAAGAGCGTGACGCGCTTCGACGAAGTCTTGCTCGTGCGCGCCGGTGAGTCGGTGCGCGCCGAAGACGGCGAGCTCACGCACGGACGGCTCCTCGCGGTGCCGATGGAGCACGGCGTGCGCGTGAGTCGCTTGCCGGAACGGCCGAGCCTCGGACGCAACGCGCGCGAGGCGCGCCGCACGGCGCTGCTCGAGGAAGCCGAGCACGTGGCGCTCGAGCTCGAACGCGCCACTCGAGACTTGCGCTACGTCGACGCGGCGCTCGCCGACGCCGACGAGCTCGCGCGCGACGCGGCGCTCGCGTTCGGCCCGGATCCGGAGCTCGCGCTGGGTGAGCTCGAAGCCGCACGTGCTGCGAAGCGCGAGCTCGCCGAGACGCTCGGCGCGGAAAGCCTCGCGAGCGTCGGGCGGGCGAGCGGCTTGCAACGCGAGCTCGACGCGCTCCGTCCGCTCGTCGCCGAAGCGATGCTGCTCGACCAGGCTGACGGCCCGAGCGCGCTCGAGCTCGAGCGTGCGGTCGAGGCCGCCCAGCGCGCCGAAGCGGAGCTCGTTCGGAGCGAAGCGCCGCGGCGCGTGCTTTCGGAGTGGCTCGAGGCCCTGCGCGTTCCGCCGCCCGGCGCGGCCGAGCTCGCGACGTTCGAGCGCGAGCGCACGGGTCTCGACGCCGAACGCGACCGCTGGTTTCGCGCCGAGGAAGCGCTCGCGAGCGCGATCGCGACGCGGCAGGCGCGCGGCTACGGCGGCGCCGAAGCCGCTCTCGATGAAAGCACGCGGCTCGTCCCCGCCCTCGAAGCGGAGCTCGAGCAGCTCGCCGCGGCCGTCGCTCGCGCCGACGCAGAGCTCGGGCGCGCGGAAGCGTCTTGGGAAGAGCGGGCGCTCGGGTTCCGCGAGCTCGACGCGGAACGCGGAGCGATTGCGGCTCACGCCGAGCGCGTCGCGGTCGAGCTCGCGCAGGCGGCACCGGATTTTTCGCCGGAGGCGCTCGCGCGGAGCGACGACGAGGCGAGCCGCGAGAGTGAGCACTTGCTGGCGGTCGAGCGCGAAACGGCGACCGTCGTCGAGCTCATCGGTTCGCTGCGCGAACGTAGACGCCAAGCCGAAACGGCGCTCGCCGAACGCGCCGCGACGCTCGCAAAGGAGGACCTCGCGATCGTGCCGCTCGAGCGGCGACGGCGCGAGCTGTTCGACGAGATCCACGCCGCGGGCCTGCTCGCGGCGAGCGACGCGGGCGAGCCGTCGCCTGCCGACGTGAGCGAGCGCGAGTTGCTCTCCGACGCACGGAGCCGGCGCGAAGTGCTCATCGATCGGCTGCTCAGAGCACGCGGCGGTCAAGCGCTCGCCGAAGAGCTCGCGCGCCGCTTCTCGTCGGAGGCCGACGTGCTCGCGACGTACGTCGCAGCCTGGAAGGAGGTCACGGTTTGGCTCACGCGCCGGCTACCCGCCCAGGTCGCCGAGGTCGCCGAGCCGCTGCGCGCGCTCGAGCGGCTGCGCGACCACCTGGCGCTGCTCGAGGAGCGTCTCGGGCGCCAGGAGCTCGATCTGCGCGGCGCCTCCGAGGACGTCGCGCGCGGCATCGACGTGAAGCTCCGGCGCGCCACGGGGCAGGTGCGCCGGCTCAACCAACACCTCGAGGGCATCAGCTTCGGCAGCATCGCGCGCATTCGCGTGGACATGCGGCGCGTCGAACGCATGGATCAAATTCTGCGAGCTTTGCGCGAAGGTCAGGCGCAGGAGCTCTTATTCCAGACGTCGCTGCCGGTCGAAGAGGCGCTCGACGAAATCTTCCGGCGTTACGGCGGCGGCAAGAGCGGCGGCCAACGTCTGCTCGACTACCGCGAATACCTCGAGCTCGAGGTCGCGGTCGAGCGCAAGGCCAAGCCCGGGTTCGAAGCCGTGAGTCCGACGCGTCTTTCGACGGGCGAAGCCATCGGTGTCGGCGCGGCGCTGATGATGGTCGTGCTCACGGAGTGGGAGCGCGACGCGAACCTATTTCGCAACCGCCGCAGCGAGGGCACGCTGCGCTTTCTATTCTTGGACGAAGCCAATCGGCTCTCGCAGGACAATCTCGGCGTACTCTTCGACCTCTGCCAAAACCTCGAACTACAGCTCTTGATCGCCGCGCCCGAGGTCGCGCGCGCGACCGGCAACACGACGTATCGTCTCGTGCGCCAGGCCGCCCCGGATGGCAGTGAGGAAGTCATCGTCACCGGGCGCCGCGCGACGCACGCCGCCCCCGACGCCGCCGTGACGGACCCCCGCGAGCTCGTGGCGGAAGCGGACACGAACGGGCCCCTGTTCGCGCCGCCGAGCAATTGAGCTCGGGCTCTTGCATCACGCCTGCCGAGTCGGCGACACTGCGCGGACGACTGGAGATCACATGCAGCTCGGAATGATTGGACTCGGACGAATGGGGGCCAACATGGTGCGGCGGCTGATGCGTCACGGCCACGAGTGCGTGGTCTACGACCGCTCCGCGCAGGCCGTCGCGGGCCTCGTCCAGGAGGGCGCGCGCGGCGCCGCCTCGCTCGTGGACTTCGTGGCAGGGCTGAAGCGGCCACGTGCCGTGTGGCTCATGGTGCCGGCGGCCGTCGTCGACGCGACGATCGTCGAGCTCACGCAGGTGCTCGAGCCGGGCGATATCTGCATCGACGGCGGCAATTCTTATTACGTCGACGACATACGCCGTGCGCGCGAGCTCGGCGTGCACGGCATTCACTACGTCGATGTCGGAACGAGCGGCGGCGTCTGGGGCCTCGAGCGCGGGTACTGCATGATGATCGGCGGCGAGCTCGACTGTGTGCGCCAGCTCGATCCCGTGTTCGCTGCGCTTGCCCCCGGCGTGGGTACGATTGGTCGCACCGCCGAACGTCCCGAAAACTCCGGTACGGCCGAGCAGGGCTACTTGCATTGCGGCCCGAGCGGCGCCGGTCACTTCGTGAAGATGGTGCACAACGGCGTCGAATACGGGCTCATGGCGGCGTACGCCGAGGGCTTCGGCGTGCTGCACGCGGCCGGCATCGGCAAGAGTGAACGGCCCCACGACGCCGAAACGACGCCGCTCCGTAACCCCGAGCACTACCGCTACGACTTCAACCTGCGCGACATCTCGGAGGTCTGGCGGCGCGGCAGCGTGATTGCCTCGTGGCTCCTCGATCTCACGGCGGAAGCGCTCGTGCGCGACGCGGAGCTCGAGCGTTTCAGCGGGCACGTCTCCGATTCCGGGGAGGGCCGCTGGACACTTCAGGCCGCCATCGACGAAGGCGTGCCGGTCCCCGTGCTCTCGGCCGCGCTCTACCAGCGCTTCAGCTCGCGCGGCGAGGGCGACTACCAGGCGCGCATGCTCTCCGCCATGCGCTTCGGCTTCGGCGGCCACGTCGAAAAACCGCGCGGCGACAAAGGCTGAGCTACGGCCGCGGGACCACGAGCGAGATCGAGCGCGCCGGTAACGTCGTGTTGAAGGCGTTGGTGGCGACGCTGTGAAGCGCGGGTGCGGCGGCGGGCGAGGGTGAGCTCGCCGAGAGCGTCCACACGTCGGCCGTCGTGAAGACTTGCGAATGCGCCAACGTGAGCGCGGCTTTGACGTCCGTCTTGTCGCGATTGATGGCGACGATCACGACGTGATTCACGTCGTCGGAGCGCATGCTCGCGTACACGCTAGCTCGGTCGATCGCGCTCGAGTCGGCGTGCATCGAAGTGTCCCCGAACGTGCTTCCCGCGCCGTCGTAGTCGCGGAACACCTGGAAGGCGCCGTCGATGAAGCGTTCGGCGTCGCTGAGACTCCAGAGGCTCGCGAGGGCCACCCCCTCGCGCCCGAAAATACCGAGCACGTCCGCCGTCGCGACGGCGCCGCTGATGTCGTTCGAGCCGCCGTAGTTCCACTCCGTGAACGCGAGCTTCATCTCGGGGTCGCTCTTCTTGATTTTGGCCATGAGCCACGGAATGAGCGCGATGGGACCGCCCGTGTAGCTCGTGATCCAGCTCGTTTCCTGGTACTTCGGATCCCAGAGCGAGCGCGGCGCCTGGACGCGTGCGTCGGCCACCGCCGCGCTCGAGTCATCGCTCGTGATGCGCTGTCCGCCGCCGGTCGCTTCCGGGTACCAGTGTAAATCGAGATAATCGACCAAGCGGTGCCCGGCCGCGTCCGAGCGCGAGCGGAGCTGGGCCAGATAATAGTCGATGAATTCCCCCTTGCCGGACGCGTCGGGCGCCGATTGCAGGCTCACGTAACCGGCGTAGCCGTAACTCACGAAGCCGGTGATGCCTGCCTCGGGCCAGACGGAGCGGACGGCTTCCGCAAAGTCGGCGTCCCGCTCGACGAGCTCGTCGTACGTCACGGGGTCCGGGTGCACCTCTGCGTGCGTCGAGGACCAGAGATCCGGCTCGTTATCGAGCGAAAACAGCACGGGCTGTGAGCCCGCTTTGCCTTTGACGAAGGCGACGAATTCATCTTCGTAAACGCTGTCGTCCGCGGCGTCGGGCGTCGTCGCGAGCGCGCTGCCCTTCTTGGGCACGTTCTGCCGGAAGCGGGTCGTGAGGTAGTCAGCGCCCGATTTGCGGACGTCGCCCGAGCACGCGGGGGGATCGGAGCCGCCCGTCTTGTCGGCGGCGACGTAGTCGACGATCGGTATCGTCAAGAGCACGGTGCCGCCGTTGCCGCGCGCGCTCGCGAGCATGTCGGTGGCGCTCTTGCCTGGTTGGTCGGTGTCGCCGAGCAGGCCGTCGTTTTCGAAGCACCAATCGCTGCCGGCGTTCGACGCGTTGTTTTCCCAGTTGTACGCCGTGAGGCGATTGCCGCCGCTGCGGCAGAGCGTCGGGTGCTTGTTCGCGTCCGAGCAGTCGCCGTTGATGCCGTAGATGAGGGGTGAGATCGGGTGCACGTCCGTGTCGGCACGCACGCTGAGCGTCACGTCGGCGTTGCCGGGATCGCCGGGTTCCACGATGGGACCGAGCATGCTCGAGCCGCCCGCGTGCCCAGCGTTGCCCGTCGTGCCTCCGGTAGCGGCTCCGCCGTTGCCGCCCGCGCCGGCCATGCCCGCGCTGCCGGCTTGAGCCATCCCGCCGGTAGCGCTGCTCCCGCCGATGCCCCCGCCGATGCCCCCGCTGCTACTCCCGCCAGCTGCTCCCGTGCCCCCGCTCGTCATGGCGGCTTGGCCCGAATCCTTGTCCGGGTTGCCGCCGTCCTTGGAGCCGCAGGCAAGCGTCAGTAGCCCGCACCCCAGGAGACACCCGCCGCGAGCAATGGCCAAAGATCGCATGCTTGAAGGCTACACTACGTCGTTCAACGCGCGCGGGGCAGGCTGAGCGTTGCTCGTTTCGCGTGAGTATTTATTCATCCCGAGAAGTCTTGGCGCCGCCGCGTCGTCGTAAAATCGAGCGCAGCAGGCGTGAAACTCTCGAGCAAACTTGGGGCACTTCCGTCGAGGCCAGAACGCTGAGCCACACCACCACTCCGTGGCGTTCTGGCGCGCACCGGCGTTCCCTGCGCCCGACTGTCCTACTCAGCGCCCAAAGTGCTAGTCTACGCGCCGAGCGAGGGATTGGGTCCACTTGCACTGTTTTTGGGCGCTGGCACGGTCGATGCACCGGAGTGAAGACGCATGGCGAATCCAAGGATACCTTCAGACTACTGGGACGATAGCGAGCAGGAGGAGCTCCACTATCCGAACGCCACGCGGCGGCGCGTAGCGTTTGCACACGCCCTCGGTGTCGTGGGCGTCCTCGGAACGTTCACGCTCGCCGCGTTCGCGTTTGCGCCGAGGATGCCTTTCATTTCGGCCAAGGTGCACTCGCTACTCTCCAAGGACCAGCCGGCGCTGCGTTCGGCGGAGCCGATCACGCAGGTGGCGGTGACGAACTCGCCGGCACCGAGCGTTACGGTCGCGCAGCCTGCTCCCGTGCCGCCCGCGCCGGACGTTACCGCGACGGAGCCGTCGACCGCGTCGGTTGCCGCAATCGCGCCCGCGTCCGCCGTCGCGACGGCGCCGGAGCCAGCCGCAACGGCGCCCGCGGTCGCAACGGCCCCGCCGCCCGTCGTCGCCACGGCGCCAGCGCCCGTCGTCGCCACGGCGCCGGCGCCCGCCATTGCGGTCCCCCCCGAGCCCGCGGCCGCGCCGGCGCGCGAACCCGTCGCCGCGCCGTCCGCGCCAGCTTCCGCACCTGACACGGCATCGGGCAAAGGCGCGAAGTCCGCACCAGAGAGCAAGAAACTCGGTAGCCGTGCGCTCGCCGCGTCCACCGTGCGCACGGCGCCGCGCTCGGAGCCGCGGCTCACTGCGCGGGAGATCGAGCGCCGAAAAGAGCGCTACGAAGCGTGGCTCAAGCAAGAAGGGCTCGAGCCCGTTCGCTGAGTCAGTCCGCGGTGCGCTGAGTCATTCGACCTCGACGCGCCGCAGCACCTCGGCGGCGACTTCCGGCAACACGCTGTTGATCGCCATGCCGGTGGCGAACTCGAAGCCGGCCGCGATCTCGAGACGAGGCAGGACGGCGATGTGCCAGCCGAAGTCCGGCTCGTCACTGTGACGGCGCGGCGCGCCGAAGAAGGTGAGATTGTACGCCGGATCGCCGAGCGCGACCTGGAGCCGCTGGAGCAGCTCGCGTAGCGTGCGGGCGAGCGCCGGCAGGGAGCGCGGCTCGGCGAGTCCGAAGCTCGGCTTGGGCTCGCGCGGGACGATCCACGTCTCGTACGGAATGCGCGAGGCGTAGGGCGCGAACGCGACGAACTCGGGCGTGTCGAGGATCACGCGTGATTGCGCGTCGAGCTCCGCCTGACACAGGTCCTCGTAGAGACTCACGCCTTGTGCGTGGTAGTACTCGGCCGCGACCTGGTACTTGAGGCGAATCAGCCGTGGAACCACGGGGGCGGCGATGATTTGGAGGTGCGGGTGCGACAGGGACGAACCCGCACGTGCGCCGTGATTCTCGAAGATCTGCACGACTTCGAGCTCTGGATCCGCGCCGAGCACGCGGTGGCGCCGATGGAGCACCCTCAAAATCGCCGTCACTTGCTCGACCGGCAGGCGCGCGAGCGACCAGCCGTGGTCGGGCGAGCAGACGACGACTTCGTGCACGCCCCAGCCGCCCATTTGACGAAAGAGCGGCTGCGAGCGGTCGCGGGCGCGCGACGCGTCGGGACGAAGCGCCGGGAATTTGTTCGGGAACACGCGCACGGCCCAGCGCTCGGGATCTCGGGGATCGGGCTCCACATCGATGGCGGGCGGCGTGCTCGCTTCATTGCCGGGACAGAACGGGCAGGCGCGGTCGGGCACGGAGGGCGGAGGGGCTTCACTGCGCGTCGGATGCTCGATGGGCCGTGCGGCGCGGCCGCTCGCGAACACCACCCAATCATCCGTGGTCACGTCGAAGCGCAGTGCAGTTTCGAGCATGCGGGGGGCCTAATCTCCAATGACGCGCAAGTGCTTCGACCCAGCGTGCGGAGCGCGCGCTTCGTCGAGGTCGCGTTCGGCCGTGAGCCGAATGGCGTCGAACGCCGCAGTGAGCGGCGAAAGGTCGGCGCGCGAGCGAAAACGTTGCGCCCCGCCGAGGATCTTGTGCTTCACCAAGCGGTTTTGCATCACGTTGAGGGGCAGGTAGCCGAGCGTCTGAATCCAGCTCGATTTCCGGCGCACGGTCCAGCGCTTGAAAATCGCGCTCGGCTCGTAGAAGCGCTGCCAGGCCCGCTGCCAGCCTTCGCGCAGCTGTTCGCGACTCATGCGCGCGGGAACGAAATAGGGCGAGCCCTGGTCGTGGTCGCCGCCGAGCCACCACTGCTCGTCGGTCAGGCGCTTCTCCGCCTTGAGGCGTTTGTACAGCCGCGTGCCCGGGTACGGCGTGAGCATGGCGTAGAGCGCCATCGTGAGGCGCATTTCGATGCCGAACTCGGCCGTGCGCTCGAACACCTCTGGATCGTCGGTGTCGAAGCCGAACACGAAGCTGCCCCAGGTCGAGATGCCGTGCTCGTGCAGCATCTCGAGCACCTCCCGGTACTCCGAAGGCCGATTTTGGCGCTTGCCCGTGTGCATGAGCGTGGTGTCGTCGATGCTTTCGAAGCCGATGAAGAGCGCCTTGCAGCCGCTCTCCGCCATCAGCCGCACGTTGTCGATGCGCTTGACGGCCGCGAGCGAGCACTGGCCGATCCAGTGCTTGTCGAGCTCGCCCATGCGCTCGAAGAGCTCCCCCGAGTACTTCCTATGGATCATCACGTTGTCGTCGGCGAACATGATGAGCTTGCCGAGGCCCCGGAGCTCGGCGAGCACCTCGTCCACGGGGCGAAAGCGCATGGTCGTGCCGTTCGCGGTCGAGACGCTGCAAAACTCGCAGGGGTAGGGGCAGCCGCGCATCGTCTGCACGACTTGAAACGGAATGTACTTCTTCGAGCGAAAGAGCTCGCGTCGCGCCGACGGCTTCTGTCCGAGGCTCGGCAGCGGTCCCGAGTAACGCGGCGCGAGCGCTCCGCGCTTGAAATCCGCGAGCAGGGTCGGCCAGAGATCTTCGGCTTCGCTCAGCACGACCGCGTCGGCAAAGCGCGCGGCCTCGTCCGGCATGGCCGTCGGGTGAATGCCGCCGAGCACGACCTTCACACCGCGGCGCCGGTACGCGCTCGCGATTTCGTAGCTCCGGCGCGCGGTCTTGCTATCGACGCTGATGCCGACGAGATCCACGTCCTTCACGTCGCGCTCGATGTCGAACGGACGGACGAGGTCGTCGGTGTAGATGACCTCGTCTTCCTTCGGTGTGAGCGCGGCGAGGATCCCGAGGCCGAGCCGCGGAAGATACGCGGAGTCCTCGCTGGCGGGGGCGATCAGCTCGATTTGCACGCTGCTCGGTCCGAAGGCTAGACCGAGCAGCGCGCGAGGGGAATCGGGGCGGTCAGTTCGCGGGCGGCGGCTGCGAGGGCGGCTGCGACCAGCCGGCGACGGCCTCTTCGTGCCCGTTCTTCTTGCGGCGCTTGCGCTTGGGGCCACCGGCTGCCGGCGCCATCTCGCTCGTCTCGTCGCCCTCTTCGTCTTCGTCCTCTTCGGCGGCGCTCGGCGCGGCGGCCGCTTCCGGGGTTACCGCGAGGGGCATCATTTCAGCGGTGGCGGCAGGCGCGTCGAACGCGGCGGCGGGTGCCTCGAGCATCGGCGCGGGAGCGGGCGCGGCGACGTGAGCGGCGGGTTCCACGGCGTGGTCGGCTTCGCGCGGCTCCTCACCGACGCTGAGCTCGCATTCGCCGAAAATAATCTGCAGCTTGCCGCGTTCGCTCGTGAGCTTCACGTCGAGCGAGCGCGCTCGAATCACCGTGTTGTCACGCACGACGCCGGCAAGCTCGATGCGATCGGCGTCGAACTCACCCGAAATTTCCCCGAGCGAGCGCACCTCGCCGACTTTGGCGCGGCCGTGGACGGCGCCGCTCGCGCTCACGGTGAGCGCCGGCGTCGCGAGCTCGCCTTCGACGCGACCGCGCACGTCGACGGGACACGACGAGGTGAGCGTCCCGCGAAATTCGGTGCCCTCCTCGACGACGGTGACCTTGTTCATGGGGCGACTCGTGTTGCTCATGCTGCTTGCTCCTTCGGGTTCATTCGGCTGCCGCCGCCGTGCGCGGGTGCAGGATCTTCATGCGCAGGCGGCAACCCGGCTCGAACGCGAACTGGGTGCCCTCCGCGACTTGTTCGACGCCGCCCACGACGCCGCCCTCGGCGCTCACGAACAGGCTCTTCACGCCGACGATGCCCGGCGTCTGGCGCTCGAAGAAACGTCCGTGTACGACGAGCTTGCCGCGCCCGACGATCGCGCAGTTCTTGAGCACGCCCGCCTTGCCGATGGTGAGCTCGGCTCCTTCGCCGAGCGTGATCGAGCAGTTGTCGAAACGGCTGTCGATGTGGATGTGCGAGCCGTCGCCGAACTCGAGCGTCGCGTCGCGCAGCACGTCGCCTTTGCCGAAATAGCGCGTCGAGGACGATTCCTCGCGCACTTCTTGCCCGGCTAGAAACGCCGACGCGCGCTTGCCGTCGAGGCGCGCGCTCGCGTCACCCGCGGCGCTCGCGTCGAGCCAATCGAACAGGACGCCGTCGAGCGCCGCGTTCTGGAAGTTCGCGCCGGCGAGCTTGGCGCCGTGCAGGTGCGCGCGGTCGAGCTTCGCGCCGTTGAAGCTCGCGTGTCGAGCGTCGACACCGCGCAGCACGGCACCCGAGAGCTGCGTCGCGTCGAGACAGGCGCGTTCGAGGCGCGCGCCTTCGAACGTCGCGCCGAGGGCGCTCGCGCCGCGCAGATCCGCGTCGGTGAGGAGCGCGCGTGGCAGATGGGCGCCGTCGAGGGTCGCGCCTTGTAGATTGGCGTTCGCGAGGTTTGCGTCCGAGAGGTCGGCCTCTTGCAGCTCGGCCTCGGTGAGCTCGGCGTAGGACAGGTCCGCGCCCTTGAGCATGGCGCGCCCGAGGCTCGCCGCGGCAAGCTCGGCGCCGGACATGCGCGCCCCCGTGAGGTTTGCGCCTGCCAGATTCGCGGCTTCGAGCGCGGCGCGCTTCATGTTGGCGCCGGAGAGGTTCGCCCCTTCGAGCTCGGCGCCTTCGAGATCCGCCTTGTCGAGATCGGCGTGGCTGAGGTCGGCGCCCTTGAGCTTGGCGTTCCGGAGGTTCGCGCTCTTCAGGTTCGCGCCGGTGAGCTTGGCGTTCTGAAGGTTTGCGCCCTCGAGATCGGCGCGCGAGAAATCGACGCCCTCGAGACTCGTGCCCGACAGGTCGATGCCGGCAAGGCCCGCACGCTTCAGGCTCTGTTTCAAGCGGGCACGTCGCAGCACTTCTTCTCGAGAATGATCAGCCATGGTCACCTGTCTCCTTGGGGATTCTTGGGCGCTCGGTTGCGCGGGTGAGAGCTCGCCGAAGCTCGCGTCGATCTCGCTGAGCGACGTGTCCATCGGATGGACGAGCGCGGGCGCGACGACGGCGACGGGGGGCACGTGCAGTGGCGCGGCGACGGGCGGCGCTGCGACGGCGCTCGCGGGCGGCGCTGCGACGGCGCTCGCGGGCGGCGGCACGACGAACGGCGGCGCCGGCATGGCCGCGCTCGGCGGCGGCGGGGGCATGACGACGGGTGCAGCAGCAGCGGCGCTGGGGGGCGGCGGCGCGAGCGCGACGGGTGGCACGGGCAACGGCGCCATCACGGGCGGCGCCGTCGCGAACAGATCCTGAACCGGCGCGGACGGCCGCAGCACCGGAGCTGTGAGCTTCGGCTCGTCCAGTCGGCTGCCGCAGCGGATGCAGAAACGGGCGCCGTCGAACATTTCCGCATGGCATTGAGGGCATTCGCAGGTAGCGATTTCCATGTTGCGCTGTCCCGAATTCACTCCCGAGTTCTCCCGAGCTCGAGTGCGAGTTCTAGTCGTCGATTACTGAGTGTTGGGCGACGCCCGAATTTATGCGCGCCCCGCTCGAGACTTTACAATCTACGGCATCGCGCGCGCCCCCGCTACGTGGTTATGCAGAGGACATCGTCCTACACGCCGACGCGCAGCCGTTTTGTACGCAACACGCCTGCTCCCGCCGAGCGCGCATCGCGATTCGTTTGAACCTGCAACGAATACGGCGCGAAACCTACATGCGTTCGAGGCAGCGTCGCGCCGCAGCCCGCGTGTAGTTGCGGGTCACCGTTGCGGCTCAGCCTTCGAGCGGCGACTCGAGGCCCCAGATAGTCGCGAGGCGTTCGAGGATCTTGGCTTCGTTTTCGCCGATCGTGTCGGGGATCGCCATACCGAGCAACACGCCGTAGATGATCTGCGTCGCTGCGGAGCGCATGACGCTGCCGGCCGCGTGAAGGATCGCGTCGGAACTGTCGAGCGCCGCCGCAGCCTCGCGCACGCGCTCGAAGCGTTCGGGCTCGATCTGTTCTCGGAGCTCCTGCAGCGTGTCCATCTCCACCTCGGACACTCTGCCGTCCGCGCGTGCCATCAGGCCGACGAGTGCCAGGAGGACCACCTGCTCGGACTCCGTGAGCTCTGCAACCGACATGTCCGCTGCATACCACGCGCGCTCGACGGTCCGAGAACGATTCGGCAGATTTACCGTTCCGGGCGGCACGAGCTCACGCTTCCGCGCCGACGCTTTGCGCACGCCGAGCGGCGTTCCGGGGTGGCGGCGTACAGCCGAGGCCGGCGAGCGTCTCCGCAAGCGCTACGGACAGCGGTGTGTGCGGCTCTTCGCCCAGAAATTTCACGAGTTTATGGTTGTCGAGCAGGAGGGACGACTGCCAGAGGTAGCGCATCTCGAGCATCTCGCGGAACGTCTCGACGAAGGGCGACAGCAGGTAAATCGCGAACCACGGGAAGCGGCGAATCGGGGCGTGCGGGGCGCCGGCGGCGGCGCGCGTCGCTCGGGCGAATTCGACCCCGTGCTCGAACGCGTGGCCGCCGAAGTGGAAGACCTCGAAGGCGCCGAGCTCGGCGTCGCGCGCGACGAGCCGCACGATCGTGCGCGCGAGATCCGGCAGGTACGCCCACGCGTGACTCACGTCGTGACGGCCGGGATACACGAGCGAGCGCAGCGGCCGTCCGGGCTTCACGAGCCCTTGGCTGAACCAGTTGTTGCCGCCGGCGCGTGGTCCGAAGAAATCACCGGCGCGCACGATGAGCACGCGCACGCCGTCAGCCGAGACTTCACGCAGCCGCTCCTCCATTGCCACACGGATCTTCCCTTTGCGCGTCACTGGACGCTGCGGCGCCGATTCGTCGACGACGTGAGGATGGTCAGGCCCGAAGTTGTAAACCGTTCCCGGGAGCACGAGGCGCGCGCCGGCCGACTTGGCCGCGGCGATGCTGCTCTCGAGCATCGGCAGCACGGTGCCCGCCCAGTTGCGGTACCCGGGTGGATTGGCGGCGTGGACGACGACGCTCACGCCCGCGGCGGCGCGGACGACATCGCTCGCGCGCAGGGCGTCGCCTGCGACCCATTCGACGCCGGCGAGCTCGGGGAAGTCCCGGCGCGCGCGCTCGGGATTGCGGGTCACGGCCCGCACGTGGAAGCCGCGGGTGAGGAACGCTCGCGCCGTTTCGCTGCCGACGCCACCGGTTGCTCCGACGATGAGTACGCTCTGATTCATGCTGTTTTCTCCGGTCGTGCGGCGCTCGGCCGCGTTGACCTCGTGAATCTGCGCTCGACTGCCAACGAACGGAATTGTCTAAAAGCGGCGATCTGATATACATTTTTGTATGGTGCGCACGCAGCCGGGCTGGGAGCTCTTTCGGACCTTCCTCGCCGTGATCGAGGAGCAGAGCCTCTCGGGCGCGGCGCGACGCTTGGCGCTCACGCAACCGACCATCGGCCGTCATGTGGACGCACTCGAGGACGCACTCGGTGTCTCGCTCTTCACCCGCTCGCAGGCGGGGCTCGTGCCCACGGCCGGCGCACGCGCGCTCGTTCCCCACGCACGGGCGATGGCGAGCGCGGCGAGCGCCTTCTTGCGCGAGGCGTCCGGCGAGGTCGAAGAAGCGCGCGGCGCCGTGCGCGTGACGGCGAGCGAGATGATCGGCAGTGAGGTGCTGCCGCCTCTGTTCGCTGCTTTTCGTGAACGCGAGCCGCGCATCGACATCGAGCTCGTGCTTTCGAACCGCGCCGAAGACCTCTTACGCCGCGAGGCCGACATCGCCGTGCGCATGCTCAAACCCACCCAGGGAGCGCTCACGGCGCGCAAGCTGGGCATGATCGAGCTCGGGTTCCACGCGCACCCGCGCTACCTGGCGGCGCACGGCACGCCGCGTTCACTCGACGAGCTGCGCTCGCATCCCCTGATCGGCTTCGATCGCGCCATCAGCACGCGCACGCTACCGAGCTCACCCATCCCGCTCACGCGCGAGCTCTTCGCGTTTCGCTGCGACAGCGACATCGGTCAATACGCGGCCCTCCGTGCCGGCTTCGGCATCGGCGTGTGTCAAAATCCGCTCGCTCGTCGCGACGCTCTCGTCCCGGTGCTGCCCGCTGCGCTCGACTTCAAGCTCGGTGTTTGGCTCGTGATGCACCGGGATCTCAAATCGAGTCGGCGCGTGCGGCTGCTGTTCGAGCACCTCGCGACGCACCTCACCGCCTACATCAACTCGTAGCGCCCTCGGTCCGCACGTTCAGCTCCAATTTCCAACGCTCGTCCGCTGCGACCGGCTCCACGGGCACCGCCTCGAGCTCCAAGACGCCCACGGGACTGAGCGACGGGTGCAGACGAATCGGCACCAGATCGCCTTCGTGCCGGCCCTTGGCGGGCAGCGTGAGTGAAATCGGCGCGAGCTCCTCGAGCTCTCCTGGGCGCCAAGCGTCGAGCAACGTGCCGGCAGCGTCGGCGCGCCGCACCGAGGAGCCGAAGAAGCGAAATTGCACCGGCTCTCCGACGACGACGGCAAGCTCATGCGGCGGCAACGTGGTTTCGGTGCCTTCCTCCATGCCGAACGGCGCGACACACAGCGCCGAAATGGGCGGCTCGAGGCCAGGGACGGCGGGCATGGGACTCTCGATCCCGACGTAGTACGCGCGCGCCGTGCCGCCACGGATGCGCAGTCCCGCGCCGCGCCGCACGTGGCCGTAGTAGGCGGCACCGCGCGCCACTGCCAAATCGGGATCGGCGCCGGGGAGCACGCGCGCGCGCGGCGCGCCGTCACGCTCGAGCCAACCGCCGAGCGTCGTGAGGATGCGCTCGCGAATAGCCGGCGCTTTCAGCACGCCGCCGTTGAACAGCACGGCCGTCGGACGGAGGAGCGTGCCCGCGGGTGCGCTCGCAAAGCCCGGGAGTGCGGCGAGGGCAGCGCTCTGGCGCGTCAGAAAGTGCGCGAGGTGCTTGGTGATGGCCGGATCGAACGCGTACGGTAGGCCCATTTGCGTGAGCCCGGCGCGCGGCCGTTGGGCTGGCCGCGCGTTCGCCTCGATGGCGGGAAAGAAGCCGTCGACCAAGGTGCGCTCGACTTCTTCGCGCGTGAGCTCGGTGCGCACGGCGCCGCCGAGTAGCTCGGAGCCGCGGCTCGCGATCACGACGGGCATACTCGCGGGCGGCTCGTCCGAGAGCAGGCGTTCTTTGGCGCTGCGGCAGGCGTGCGTCAGGCTCGTGAATTGCCAGGCGTCGAGCTCGCGGCCAGCTTGCAAGAGCTTCGCGCGGACGACGTGCGCGAGCGCGAGGTCCATGTTGTCGCCGCCGAGCAAAATATGGTCGCCGACCGCGACGCGCTGGAGCTCGAGTGCGCCGTCGCGCTCAGCGACCGCGAT
The DNA here is from genome assembly GCA_025936115.1 of Polyangiaceae bacterium. Lineage (GTDB taxonomy): Bacteria > Myxococcota_A > Polyangia > Polyangiales > Polyangiaceae > PMG-095. The sequence continues at coordinate 165,864 of JAICTZ010000015.1, read as the reverse complement.
GGCCGAAAAATCCGTGGTGCCGCCGCCGATGTCGACGACGAGCACGACGTCGCCCGGCTGCAGTTGTTTGCGGAAGCCGTCGCCCGCGGCGGCGAGCCAGGCGTAGAGGGCGGCTTGCGGCTCCTCGAGCAGCGTGACGTGCTCGAAGCCCGCGGCTTGCGCCGCTTCGACCGTGAGCTCGCGCGCCGCGGCGTCGAAGGAGGCGGGCACGGTGAGCATCACGTCCTCGGCGCCGAGCTCCGTGCCGCGCGCGGCCCGCCACGCTTCCGCCAAATGGTCGAGGTAACGGAACGATGCCTCCACGGGCGAGATCTTCTCGATGTCCTCGGGCGCGCCGAGCGGCAAGAGCGCATCGCGCCGGTTCACGCCGGCATGCGAGAGCCAACTCTTGGCGCTCGCGACGCTCCGTCCCGGCGATTCGGCGGCGCGCGTGCGAGCGTACTCCCCGGCCGTGCTCGCCGACGCGCCCCACGGCAGCGTGAGCTCACCTTCACTCGCGTGCGCGAAATACAAGAACGACGGCAAGAGCGGCCGCGCCTCGACGGCACCGCGCGCCACGAGCTGCGGCACCTCGAACACATTGAGCTCGCGCGCCCCGCCGTCGAGCGCGGAGTACGCGAGCGCCGTGTGCGTCGTGCCGAGATCGATCCCGATGCTGTAACGCGCGCTCATAGCTCGACCTCGGCGGGCGCGAGCACGTGGGGATCGTAGCCGTCGACGAGCTTCGGCAAACGCAGTGACTCCACGCGCCAGCCGCGGTGCCGCAGCGTGCCGCGGAACGGCGCCGTGCCGCTCACCTTGCCCACGAGCTTCACGGCGTTCGGTTCGAGCACGTCGAGCGTCACGGGGCCGCCCTCGCGCTCGTCGCGCACGGGTTTGATCTCGAAGTGCGCCGCAAGCGCTTTGCGGCAACCGTCATGCACGACGCGCGCCGCGGCGCCGATGTCCGCGTCGGGGAACGCCGTCACGTCTTGTTGCAAAAAGTCGATCAAGCGGCCTTCGCGCTGGAACAAAGCGAGCAGCTGGAGAGCGGCGTCGTTCGACGCTGCGGGCTCGATCACGTCGCGCTCGCTCGTCGTACGCGCCGTCGTGTCTTGCTGCCCCGGACTCCGGACGTCGTCGCCGGCGGGAGCCGTGTCGAGCGCGCGCACGCGGCCGGCGAAGACGCCGTCGAAGAGCACGCGGAAGAAGCACACCCAGGCGAACCAGAGGCGCGTCGAGAAGGGGAGGGGCGGGACGTTGGCGTTCACGGGGCGGGAGTCTAGAGCGAGACGGAGCGGACGGCAGGCGTGCCGTCCTCGGCGTGTCCGTGGTAAGCCGCGGGCGTGTCCGTGGTAAGCCGCGGGGCCTTGATCGTCGGCATCGACCTCGGAACCACGCACACCGTCGTGGGCGTGACGGACCCCGCCGTCACGGCGCCGCCCGAAGTGCTCGCGCTCGAACAGCTGGTCTCGGCCTCCGAGCTCGCGCCACGGCCGCTCCTGCCCTCGTTTTTGTATGCACCGCTATCGGACGAGGCCTTGCCGGATCCGTTCGGCGACTCGCCCTGGTGCCTCGGCGAGTACGCCCGCCGCCGCGGCCAGGAAGTGCCGGCGCGCCTCGTCGCGTCGGCCAAGAGCTGGCTCTGCCACCCGTCGGTCGACCGTGAAGCGCCCATCCTGCCGTGGGGCAATGCGGACGAAGCGGCGGGACCGAAGCTTTCGCCCGTCGAAGCCAGCGCACGCCTGCTCTCTCACGTGAAGGTGAACTTCGAGCGCGCGTTCCCGGGGCAGTCGCTCGCGGAGCAAACGGTCGTGCTCACCGTGCCGGCTTCTTTCGATGAGGTGGCGCGCGAGCTTACCGTGCGCGCCGCGGAACGCGCCGGACTCACGGTGCGTCTGCTCGAGGAACCGCAGGCGGCATTTTACGACTACCTCGCGCGCCGCGGTACGAGCGAGCTCGATGCGCTCGTTGCGTCAGCCACCGAGCCCGCGCTCGTGCTCGTCTGCGACGTGGGCGGCGGTACCACCGATTTGTCGCTGATTCGCGTCGCGCATGACGCGAGCGGCGCGCTCGAGCTCGAACGCGTCGCCGTCGGGCGGCACCTCTTGCTCGGTGGCGACAACATCGACCTCGCGCTTGCTCATACGTGTGAGCCGCGCCTGGTCGCGCCGCCGGAACGCCTCGAGCCACGCCGTTTCGCCGCGCTCGTGCACGCCTGTCGCGCGGCGAAGGAAGAACTGCTCGGCCCCGCGCCCCGCGACGAGGTGCCCATCCGCGTGCTCGGGCTCGGCGCCGCGCTCGTCGGCTCCACGCTCGCCACGTCACTGTCGCGTGCGGAGGTCGAGCGCATCGTGCTCGAGGGATTTTTGCCGCTGGTGGAGCGCGGAGCGAAACCGCCGCCGCGCCGCTCGGGGCTCGTGGCGTTCGGCTTGCCGTACGAGACGGATCCGGCGATCACGCGGCACATCGCCGAATTTCTGAGCCGCCACGTGCCCGCGGAGGCGCCGCTCGCGGGCGTGCTCTTGAACGGCGGACTCTTTCGCGCCGAACGCGCGCGGGCGCGTCTCGTCGAAGCCCTCGCCGCGCTCACGGGGCGCGCTCCGACGCTGCTCTCGCACACCGATCCCGATCTCGCCGTCGCGCGCGGCGCCGTCGCCTACGGCTCGTCCCTTGCGGGACGTGGCTTGCGCATCGCGGGCGGCACGGCGCACGCCTTCTTCTTGGCGGCCGAAGCGGAAGGTGAGACGCGCGCCGTCTGCGTCGTGCCGCGTGGCGCGCGCGAGGGTGAGCGTCACGTCGCCGCCTCTCGCCCCCTCGCGCTGCGCGTCGGTCAGCCCGTGCGGTTCGAGCTCTACGCGTCGGATGCCGAGCGGCTCTTCGCGCCAGGAGACATCGTCGAGCTCAGCGACGAATTCGAAAAGCTCTCCCCCCTCGTCGCGACCTTCGAAACCGACGCTGCCACGCAGGAGAGCGAGCTCCCGGTCTTGCTCGAAGGCGAGCTCACTCCGGTCGGCACGGTCGAGCTCGCCTGTCTCGAAGCCGACGCCGATCGCCGGACTCGACGGCGCTTCAGGCTAGCTTTCGAGCTCAAACGCCCGAGCGCCCCCGCGGTGCGCCCCGCTTCCATGCGACCGGCGTCGGCTCGCCCGAGCTCACTGCCCGACGCCACGCGCCTCGCGAACGGTCTCGAGGCCATCGAGCGCGTGTTCGGCAAAGGTCGCAAAGACGTCGATGCGCGTGAGAGCAAAGACCTCTGGCAGAACCTCGAACGGCTGTTCGGCGAACGCACGACCTGGAGCGGCGACCTGAACCGCGCTCTCTTCGACGCGCTCGCTCCGAAAGCCGCCGCGCGCCGTCGCTCGCCCGACCACGAGCGCAACTTCTGGCAACTCGCCGGCTTCACCCTCCGTCCCGGCTTCGGCCACCCCAAAGATCCCGAACGCGTCGCGCAGCTTTCGCCGCTCTTCGAACCAGGCGTCACGCACGCGGCCGAAATGCGCGGCTGGCGCGCGTATTTCGTGGCGTGGCGCCGCATCGCCGCCGGCCTCGACGAAGGGCTGCAACTCCGCATCCGCGCGCTGTTCGACCCATTTTTCGCGCCGCCCGAGCTCAAGCTCAAGCCGCCCAAAGGTTTGCGCCCGCTCGCGCCCGACGAGCTGCTCGAGCTCTTGAGCTGGCTCGAACGCGTTCCGGTCGCCGAACGCGTCGGTCTCGGCAACTGGCTCATCGAACGCACCTGGACGCAGCGCGATCCGCGCCTCTGGACCGCCATCGCCCGGCTCGGCGCGCGCATTCCGGCCTACGCGAGCGCCCATTACGTCGTCCCGCCGAGCACGGCCGAGCGCTGGCTCGACCACCTCTTGCGGGAAAAGTGGCGCGACGTTCCGACCGCGGCGCCCGCCGCCGTGCTCCTCGCGCGCCGCACGGGGGATCGGGCGCGCGATATTTCCGAGCGCGTGCGGGACGAAGTCGTGCGAGCGCTCGAAGCCGTTGCCGCGCCTGCCGAAGCCGTGCACACGGTGCGTGAAGTCGTTGCGGTCGCCGAGGCGGAGCGCGCACAATGGTTCGAAGACCTGCCGGCGGGGCTACGGCTCCTCACCTGACGTGGGCGTGTGGTGCGATGATTTTTCGCCAACTCTTCGATCCGACCTCGAGCACGTACACGTACCTCCTCGCCGACGCTCGCACGCGCCGCGCGCTCCTCGTCGACTGCGTCTTCGAGCGTCACGCGCGCGATCTCGCGCTGATCCACGAACTGGAGCTCGAGCTCGTCGGCGTCCTCGACACGCACTGTCACGCCGACCACGTCACGGGCGCCTGGCTCATGAAAACCGAGCTCGGCTGCCCGATTGCGCTCGCTTCCGCGTACGGGGCTCGCCACGTCGACCTCCCGCTCGCGCACGGCGCCGTCATTCCGTTCGGCGACCACGCGCTCGAAGTCCGCGCAACGCCGGGTCACACCGAGGGCTGCCTCTCGTTCGTCACGCCCGATCGGCGCCTCGTCTTGACCGGCGACGCTCTCCTCGTGCGTGGCACCGGTCGCACCGACTTCCAACGAGGCAGCGCGCACCGCCTTTTCCGCTCCATCCGCGACGAGCTCTTCGGCCTGCCCGACGACTGCGCCGTCTACCCCGCGCACGACTACGAGGGCCGCACCTCGAGCACGATCGGCGAAGAACGCCGCTACAACCCGCGCATCGGCGGCGCCGTGCGTGAAGAAGACTTCGTCGGCTACCTCGAAAATCTCGCGCTCCCGCACCCCAAACTCCTCGACATCGCGCTGCCCGCGAACCTCCGCTCCGGCGAACCGGCCGACGGCCGCGTGCCGCAAGAACCCGACTGGGCGCCGATCGTCACCACCTACGCCGGCATTCCCGAGGTCTCGCCCGAGTGGGTCGCGCTGCATCAGAGCGACGTACACATCCTGGACGTCCGCGCGCGCAGCGAGCTCGAAGGCCAACTCGGCGCCATTAGCGGGGCGCAATCAATTCCCCTCGACGAACTGCGCGCTCACCTCGCCGACGTGCGCAGCGACAAACCGACCGTGGTCGTCTGTCAAACCGGCAAACGCTCCGCCCTCGCCACCACCATCCTCAAAAATGCAGGCATGCGTGTCGCGAACCTAGCCGGCGGCATGGCACGCTGGCGCGAGCTCGGACTCGGTGGATGAAATAGCAGGCTTCCGCTCGCAACGAGCCTCTACCGATACTCAGCTGAGGCTTTTTTTTGATTTTGCGGCGACCATTGGGGCACAACCGGGGACGGCATGGGTTCGCATCGTTCCACTCGGCGACGACATGCACCGGACGCCAGCGTGGATTTGGCACACGCGCGCCAGCAATGCGCGCCATGGGCGACGCGGGGGGCGCACCGCGGGACGCCCCGCTGACATTGAGCGCAACGTGCCGGCGTTTGCGATGCGGGGCCGCAGTGCGAGACAGTCACATTCACCTGCTCACGCCCAGTGCTCATCCGTCCCTCGCCATGGCTCGACCATTTGAGCTTGCCGACGTTTTCATCCGTAATTGGCCGCGATGACGGCGAAATATTCCCATTCGCCTTCCCGCAGTGAACCGTCGAACGGCGGATGCATTTTAGCGGCAGCGTTGGCGGATAGTTTCATCAGCGGCGTCGCCTACATCGCGTGAGCGCAAGCCTGGCGTCGTGCCCGCACTGTGCGGAGCAGTCACTCCGGCGCTCCCGTATCGAACGTTTGCAGACGCATGCATTTCAGCGGCAAGGTTGACGGATAGTTCATCAGCGGCGTCAGCTGTAAGGCGTGAGCGCAAGCGCGACGTCGTCCCGCACTGTCGCGGAGCAGTTACTCCCACGCTCGTCATCTTGCGAGTTGATCATTGACACCATCCGAGAGGCATGATAGCCCTAATCAACATGACGCGTGCCGGGGAGCCGCACGACCGAGGGCGCAGAGAGCCGTCTTCCAAAGCTCGAGGAGCGCAGCGAGTGCCACGTCCGCTCCGACAATTGGCGCTCACGTTCCCCAATGGCTGGGGTGGTGCGCGCGCGAACGCGGGCCGCAAGCGCGGGCCGCGTCCGAACACCCCCCACCGTGCGCGTCCTGTGCACCGGGCCTCCGAGCCGGTGCATGTGACGCTGCGAGCGCGCCTGGCGCCGCTTCGGAGCCAATTCGTGTTCCCGACGGTGCGGCTCGCGCTCTTGCGGGCGGCGCGGCGCGATCCAGAGCGCTTTCGAGTCGTGCACTTTTCCGTGCAGCGCGATCATGTGCACCTCGTCGTCGAGGCGAGCGACGCGCGCTCCCTATCGAGCGGCGTGCGTGGGCTCGCGGTCCGTGTGGCGCGCTACGTGAACGACTTGCTAGGGCGTAGTGGCCGGTTTTGGGCCGATCGCTGGCACGGCAGAGCGCTCCGTTCGCCGCGTGAGGTGCGCAACGTCATGCTTTACGTGCTCGCCAATTTTCGGAAGCACGCGTCGTGTACCGTTGGGGCGGGAATCGATCCATTTTCGTCGGGGACTTGGTTCGACGGCTGGCGCGAGTGGTCGCCCGCGGCGGGCGTGCCGCCACCTTTCGCGGAACCGGCGCCGTGGCTTCGTCCCTGCGACGTGCCGCAAGACGAGCAAAGAAGCCTCACTCCGAGAACCTGGCTTGCTACGCGCGGCTGGCGTCGGCACTCACTCTTGAGCATCGCAGAGCGGCCCGCCGGGTGAACGCAGCAGCACCCGTCGGTTCGCGGTGGGCTTGACCGAGCCGGGTGAGAGAGCTCGCTTATCGACGTGACGACGCGGAGTCGCTCTCACGACAGAGTCGCTCTCGCTCGCGCGGGGTTGTCCTCAGACGCCCAGAGTCGCTCTCACGGTGGCGAATGGTCGCTCTCACGCTGACGCAGAGTCGCTCTCAGACGGCGCACCGTCGCTCTCGCGACCAGCGCAGAGCGCGTTCGTGACGACTCCACCTCCGTGAGGGAGCGAGCCGTGATCACGCGGCGCGCCGCGCCGCGCAGTCGCGATGGGGCGGCCGGCTCGTACTACGCGCGCCTCGCGCTCGGGTAAGTTCCCGAGCCGATTGACGGCTTCGCGCGAAGCGGCCAAATTCCGGGCGCTCGCGACGCTGCTCGTCGTGCGCCAACCCGGGGTCAGACGAAACGTGACGACACAGAATCACTACACGTTCGGCGACAGCGAGCGAGCCGCGCGCCGGCTCGCGTTACTGGCACGCGCCTACGAGGCGCCGAGTCGTCGATTGCTCGAGCGCTTCGCGCCGACCGGCTTGGAGCTCGCGCTCGACCTCGGCGCGGGGCCGGGTCACACGACGCGGCTCGTGCACGAGGTGTCGCGCGCACGCCGCACGATCGGGCTCGAAGCGTCCGAACGCTACATCGAGCAAGCGCGCTCCACTGCCCCCCCGGGCGTCGAATTCATGCGCGAAGACGTGACCGCGCCGTCCGCGGCGGTGCCTGCAGCGCGGCTCGTGTTTTCGCGTTTCCTCCTGACGCACGTGAGCGACGCGGCCGGAGCGCTGCGCGCGTTGCGCCCGCTCCTGGCGAAAGGCGGGCGCTTGCTGCTTCAGGAAACGGCGGCGCTCGAGTCTAGGCACCCAGCGCTCGCCCGCTACTACGAGCTCGTCGGCGAGCTCCAGGCCCATTACGGGCAGCTGCTCTACATCGGACGCATGCTGGAGCGTTTCGCCGAGCAGGCGCCGTATTCGGTCGTGCATTCGACGATCGAGCGTTTCGAGCAACCGGCGCGGACCATGGCGGAGCTGCATCTCGACAATCTGCGCACGTGGCGTACGGATCCGTTCGCGCAGCGCACGTTCGATCCGACGGAGGTCGTTGATTTGGAGGCGCGCCTTGCGGCCGTCGTGAGCGGCGCCGAACGTGCGGAGCCCGTCACGGTTGCGCTGGGTGAGCTGGTCCTGCAGTGAGCCGGCGAGGAAGCGCGGCCGTCCGCGCATGTAACCAAGCGAAGTCCCGGCTATTGAGCCAACGTGCGCACGTGGGCGACGTGCGGGTCGTTCGGGAACGTTTCCAAGAAGTGCCGGCCGAGACGCGTCGCTTCCTCACGATCGCCGCGTTCGACTAGCGTCTCGAGTTTGAGCACGTCGCTCTCGCGCCGGAGCTCGCCGTGCGGGTGTTCACGGTGATAGCGGTCGAGCAAGGCGAGCGCACCCTCGAAATCGCCCGCCTCCCGGGCGCGCCGAGCAGCGTCGAGCAACGCGATTTCCGCAGCGAGGGACGTCGATGTGTCGGCGTGTGCAGCCGTCCCTTGCGTTCGGACCATGCCGTCGCCGCGCGCGGGCGCAGCGTGCCGCCTCATCGGTTTGGCCGACGACGATGCTTCGCTCCGTGGCGCTCGTTCGGAAGCGGACGGCACCTCCATTCGCTCTCCCGTATCAGCACCTGGTGTCACCCCGTTCCGCCCCGCCACGCTCGCCAGGGGCGCCCTTCCGGCGTCCGCGAGATCCGTCGCGACGGTCGCAGAAACCGCCGTGGGCACGCTGGCGACCACGTGCGGTATCGGCCCCCGGCGCTCGCCGAGTACGGCGAAGAGCGCCGCCGTAACGAGTCCACCACCGACCGCGCCGAGTGAAATCCAGCCGAGCGTCGCGCGACTCCGCGCAGCGAGCTCGGCCGCCGGCCGCGTGCGCGACGCTCCGGCGTCGGCGAGCGTCGCCGTTGCTCCGAGCGCCACGCTGAAGCGCGACCACGCGGCGCTCACCGCTTCTTCCGCGACGTGATCGGCCGCCGCCGAGGCGATGAGCTCGCGCTCGAACGCGAGCTCGGCGCTTGCGTCATTGCCGCCGAAATCGTCACTCGCCATCAGCGTAGTCCTCCGCGCGTTTCGAGCGCGGCGCGCACGCGACGCGCGATGGCCGAAAACTCCTCGCGCGCGCGACGCAAGCGTGAGCTCGCGGTTCCGACGGGCAGACCTTCGAGCTCGGCAATGGCGCGTACCTCGAGTCCTTCGAGCTCGAACAGAACGAAGACAGTGCGCAGCTCGAGCGGCATGCGTGCGAGCACGGCGTCGAGCAGCGCGCGGCGCTGGCGCTCGGCGAGGACCTCCTCGGGCGAGGGCCCCGAATGGGCAAGGAACGACAGCTCGAGCTCGTCGGCGGCAGGGTGGCGTTCGCGTCGCAGGAGATTGGAGGCGACGCGCAGCGCGACCCCATACAAAAAGGCCGCCTCACTGCCGGCGCGGATGTCGGCCAAGCGACGCGCGGCGATCCAAAATACCTCCTGCGCGGCGTCGTCGAGCGCCGCCGACGGCACGCCGAAGCGCCGCAGCAGTCGCCACACGGACGCATAGTGACGCTCGAATAGCGGCTTGAGCTCGAGCGTCAGGCTCGTGGCGGGAAGCTCAGCGCGAACCTGGGTGATGTCCTGGTCCGCCACGAATGCGCGTCTGCCAAAAGAGCCAGCCGTCGTCACCATCCCGCTAATCGCACGCCGCCTCCGCGGCGATCACCAAAAATGCATGCCGATACCCGCGACTGCGTAAGCGCCGAGCAGATTCGTGTGAAAAATCTGGCTGCCGTCGCCGGCGTGGGCCTTGATTTGGCTGGCCCAGACCTCTCCGCCCGCCGTGACGCCGACATGAAAGAGCCTGCCCAAGTTGTAGCGAGCATCGAGCTCGACGGCGACGGTGCCGAGCCCCAGGGTCTCGTCTTTCGTCGTGTGACCGTTCGGATCCTTCGTCGTCACTCGAGCGACGCCCGCGCCGATCTCGCCGCACGCGAGCAGGACGAAACCACTCAAGTCGTAAACGAGCGGTGAGCAGCCGCCGATGCTCGCCTTGAAGGCAAAAAGTCGCGCTGACCAATCGGAGTGACGGTATTCGGTAGGCGAGAACACGGTCCAGCGTGAGCGCAGGATGCTGCCGATGATGTGGCCCGCGCCGTCGGGGGTCGTGATGAAATTGGTGCGCGCGAGCGTGAGATCGAAGCGCGGGACGACGGCCCCGGGCACGATGCCGAAGAGCGCGCCGGCCTCGAGCGTCACGGCCGTGTCGTTGCGCACGCCGAGCTGTCCGCTCGTGACGCTGAGCGTCTCGTCGTGGAATTGGCCGACGGTGTGGAGGCGTGTGCTCGGCGCCGGCAGCGCTTGCGGGACGCTCGCTGGAGACGCCGGAGCTTCATTCTTGGCCGCTGCGGCGGTGCTCGTGTCAGCGCTCGCCGGTTCAGGCGCCTCGGTTCGAGCCGGTTCGGGCAGGCTGCCGCTCCTCGACGCGAGCGCCGACACGATGGCGAGCCCGTCGGCGACCTCGGCGCACGCCGGTGAGCGCACTTCGCGCTCGCCCGAGCTCTGTCCGTCGGTTCGGACGCGCACCGTGCCACGATAAGCGTCGCCTGCTCGTTGGATGACGACGTCGATCTCGTCGTTTCCGGTAGCATCGAGGACGACGGTGCCGCCGCGTGCGTGCACGGCGGCGACGAACTCTGCGCCGCCCGGACAACCCGCCGTACCCTGGTACACGAGCCGCGGAGCCGCGTGGCCGACCGCGGTCGTGCAGACGACGCTCAACCCGACGAGCAGTGCGAAAGGTCGCTCCACGGCCCGAATAATCGGAGCGTGTCGCGCGTGCGATCACGAAATGCGCCGCCCAGCGTCGAGCGGTCGGCCGGCGTGCGAAACTCGCGAAGAATTTTTTCTCATCTGCGAGCCGCGAGTCCGTCGAACGGCAGCTCGACGACGAAGCTCGTGCCCGCGCCCTCGCTCGGCTCGATGCGCACGCTGCCCTGATGAGCCTCGACGATTTGGCGGCTGATGAAGAGTCCGAGCCCGAGCCCGCCGTAGTTTCCGGTCGACACGGCGCGCTCGAAACGGCCGAAGATTCGCTCGCGATCCGCGGCCGCCACGCCGATGCCGCGATCGCGCACGACCAAGCGCACGCCGCGCGCCTCTTCGGTGAGCGACACTTCGATCGGCCTTTCGGAGCCGTATTTGATGGCGTTCGAGACGAGGTTCGTCACGACACGGCCGAGGTGAACCGGATCGGCGCGCACGCGGATCGGCCCGGCGATTTCGACGCGGAGCTCGGAGCCGGAACGCGCGGCGTCGGCGGTGAGCGCTTCGACGGCTTCGCGCACGACGACTTCGAGATCGACGTCCTTCGGTTCGAGCGCGAGGCGGCCCTGGGTAATCGCCGAAACGGCGAGCAGGTCATCGACGAGCACCGCGAGCCGATCGGTCTGGCGGATGGCCGTCGTGAGCTTTTTGGCGATGGTCGCCTCACTGTCGTTCGGCGAGCCTTTTTCGAGCTTGCGCTGGATGCCGTCGAGCTGGAGCTGCAGGCTCGTGAGCGGCGTCTTGAGCTCGTGCGAAGCGATCGACATGAAGTCGTCGCGAATCTTGACGGCTTGTTCGAGCTCTTTCGCGAGGCGCGTCGCGTCGCGTTCGGCGGCGCGGATGCGCAAGAGCGCGCGCACGGTCGCCGAGAGCTCGCTCGACTCGAACGGCTGCACGAGGTACGCGTCGGCGCCGGCGTCGAGCCCTTCGACGCGGTGTTCCGACGCCGTGCGCGCCGCGGACGTGAGCAGCACCGGAATCGACTGCGTTTCGGGCGCCGCCTTCAGCAAGCGACACACCTCGTAGCCGCTGAGGTCCGGCAAGTTCACGTCGAGCACGATCGCGTCCGGCGCCTCCCGCGCGAGAGCGAGGGCGCTCGTTCCGTCCGGCGCCTCCGCCACGTCGAACCCCGACGTGCGCAGCATCTGCGTGACGAGGTAGCGGCTCGCCATGCGATCGTTGACGTTGAGCACGGTGGGCCGCGCTGAGTTCTCGCTCACCATGTTTCAACTCTCGAAGCGGCGCTCACGCATGCCCGATTTTTGGAGCGCCTCGCGAATACGGTTGATGGCAAGCTCGCGCGAGAGGCTGTCTTTGGACAAGATCGCCTCCGTTTCGGCGGCGAGTCGGCGTCGGTCCTCGGTGTCGAGCAGGTGCGAGGTGACGATCACGACGGGAATGCCGCGCGTGCGCGGATCCGCCTTGAGCTCGTCGAGCACGTCGAACGCCGTCGTCTCGTCGTTCGTCACGGTGACGACGAGGACCGGAATGTCTTTGGTGTCGGGATCGCGCGGCTCATTTTCGATGCGTGCGAGCTCGCGCACCTCGGGGTGCGACGCGGGGATGGCGAGCGTGAACGTCGAGCCAAGGCCGAGCTCGCTCTCGAGCGTCAGCGTGCCGCCGAGCAGCTCCGCGAGCTTGCGCGAGAGCGGCAGGCCGAGTCCCGTGCCCTTCACGCGCGCTTGCACCGGGCTCTCGACTTGGCCGAACTCTTCGAAGATGCGGTCGTGGTCTTGGGGTGCGACGCCGATGCCGCTGTCCTGGACGCGGAAATAGGCCGTGCCGTCGCCTTCGCTCACGGACACGCGCACCGCGCCCGCTTCGGTGAATTTGAGCGCGTTCGTGATCAGGTTGCGCACGATCTGCGCGACTTTGCCCTGATCGGTCTCGAGCATGAGCGCGGGCGGCGGCTCCTCGAACACGAGCTCCACACCGTTTGCGGGCGCGGTCACCGGGCGGAGCTGCCCGCGCAGGGCCGAGAGGAAGTCGGTGGCCGCGAACTTCTCCGGCCGAACGATGGCGGTGCCCGACTCGGCCTTCGAGAGGTCGAGCACGTCGTTGACGAGCGTCGAGAGCTCCTCGGCCGAGCTGCGGATGAAGCGCACCTGCTTCTCCTGCTCGGCGGTGAGCGGCCCGTCTGAGGCGTCGAGCAAGACCTTCGAGAGTCCGAGAATGGTGTGGAGCGGCGTCCGAAACTCGTGACTCACGTTGGCGACGACGCGGCTCTTCACGTCCGCGGCGCGCTTCAAAATGTCGGCCTTGTCCGCGAGCTCGGCGTGTAGCGCGAGCACGCCGCGGTTCGACTCCTCGAGCTCGCGGTATGCTCGGGCGAGCGACGCGTGCTGCTCGGCGAGCTCGCGCTTCTGGCTCGAGATTTCGCGGTGCAGACCGACCATTTCATCCATGGTTGCGCCGAGCTGGCGCACGGTCTCGCCGTAGCCCTCCGGCATGACGAGCCCGTGCAGGTGCACGCGGCCGCCGGCGCCCGGCTTTGCGCTGAAGCACACCGTCGCGGCCCGTGCCTGCGCGACGAGCGGGATTTCCCAGCCCGTGACCTTGCCGGCTTGCGCCTTGGCGAGCAAAGCCCGCGCCTTCTCTTCCGTCCCGGGCACGACCAGCGAGAGAAACGCGTCGCCCGGCTTGCCGCCGAGCAGGCGACGCGCGCGGCCGTCGAGCCACAGGATGCAGCCATCGCCCTCGCAAGTGAGCGCGAGCTCCCGGCTCTCGTCCTCCCAGTCGACGGTTTCAGCTAGGGCCACGACGGAGTCCTCTCGGGAAAGAGCACTTGCGTGAGGAAGCGTTCCGCGAGCGCGGGGTCGAACAGCTTCTTGAGCAGGGCGAGTCCACGGTCGTGCTCGATGTGAGCGCGCGCGTAGCCGCGTTGCCCCGCGCTGATCGCGTCGACCGCGTTCGCGTCAGGCTCGCTCGTGCGCGCGAGCTCGACGTACGCGTCGACGTAGGCATGAACGGCTTCCGTGACGAGCGGCAACGCTCCGGCAGGCACGCGCGTGAGCAGCGCCTCCGGCGAAAACCACGCGGCGCACCACGCCGGTAGCTCGCCGGCCGGCAATGCGAGCGGGCGCTCGCGGCGGCGCCGAGCGAGCGGCTCGAGCTGGCGCGCACGCACGGCCGGATCGGGGTGCAGCGGCGAAAGATCCGCGACCGCAACGAGCGTGTCGCGAGCGAGCGCCACGAGATCGACGCCGAGGATCGGCAGCGCCCGTTCCGGCGCCGAAAGACAGAGCACGTTGAGGATCGCGAGCTCTGGTCCGCGTACTTGCACGACGCGGGCGTACGCGGTGTGCGGTCCGCGGTAGGCGCGCGCCTCGAGCAACACCGGCGCGCCGCGGAACGTGCCTTCGAGCCGCGCGAGCTCGGGCGGTACCGTTACGGCACGCAGTCCGAGTCCCCGCGCGAGCGCGCGCTCCGCCTGCGCGCTCAACGCGTCGAGGCCGCTCGCGAGCACCGGGGCGTCGCTGGCGCGGTCAGGGGCGACACTCAAGGTGCGCTCCTGGTCTCGACGGGACGTGTCACGGCGCGTGTGGCGATGCGTTCGGCCGCGTCTTCGAACGCTCGCGCGCAGAATGCCTTGGCGGCGACGGACAGCGCGCGATCGTGCGCGACGAGCGTCGAGAACGCTCCGAGCGCTGCGATCACGAGCTCGGCGTGGCGGCCCCGCTCCACGGCGTTCCCGTAGACGAACGCGACGTAATTCACGAAGCCGTCCGCTTTGCGGATCTCGGCCCCATCGCTCAGGTACGACAAGTAATGCAAGAGGTCGTCCCGATGGGCGACCTCGCCGTGCGTGCCCCAGACGGAAATCGCTCCCGGGTGCGCGCGCTCGAGGTCGGCGGCGGCCGCGTCGGCGAGACGCGGCGCGGCGTCTTGCAGCTCGCGCGCCGGATTCGCCTCGTAGCGCAGCGCGAGGCATGCCTCACGCAGGTATTCCGTCGCGACGGCCGCGTCTTTTATGGTTGCGCCGATGGCGCGCGCCAGGCGTTCGAAATTTTCCTCGAGGTGACGCGAGCACATGCCGCGCGTCGTGAGCACCGAGCGCAGCCAGCGTGCGTAACGGGTCAGCACGGCCGGATCCTGCGCTACGACCGCTTGCACGAGATAAGCGACATGCTGCTGCCCGTCCTCGCCCGCGAATTTTCGCCCACGTTCACCGAAACGTTCGAGCCAGAACGGATGTTCGTACATCGCCGCGATGACGCTGGCCGAAAGCGCGGGCGCCTCACGCGCGAGCTCTGTAACGAGCTCGGCCGTCACGGGCCGACTCCGAGCAGGCGGCGCGCCGATTCGACGAGCTCGCGCGCGTCGCAGGCCGTGACGTCGGCCTGCAGCTCCGCGGCGAGCGCGTTCATCCAACTCAAGGCTCCGCCACCCATGGCGATCGGAAGGCTGCCCGCGGTGTGTTCGCGGACGCGCGCGGTGGCGTTGCGGAGTGCGGGCACGTTGAAGATCATCGTGACGGAGAGGGCGAGGAGGTCGGGTTTTTCTCGGTCGAGCACGGCGAGCAAGCTGTCGGTCGGCACGTTGGCGCCGAGGTAGCGCACGTCGAACCCGGCGAGGTCGAGCGCGTCGGCGACGAGGCGCGCCGGAAAGTCGTGGAGCTCGCCTTCGATGCACGCGACGACTACCTTCTTGCCGTTCGAGCGTTCGCGCGGCGCGTGATCGTAAAGGTGCGCGAGGGCCATGTTGGAGATTGCCGTCGCCATGTGCTCCTCGGCGATGGTGATGCTATTTTCCTGCCAAAGCCGGCCGATCTCGCGCTGCGCTTCTTGAATCACCTCGAGCTCGACCTCGAGCGCGGACGCGCCGCGCGCGAAGGCCTCGTCGATCACGAGCCGGAGCGCTTCACGCCGATTGCCGTGCAGCTGAGCTTCGAGGTAGCGCGCCCGCACCGTCGCGAGATCGGGCCGCGCCTCGGTTGCGGCGCTAGCCATCGAGCGGCGCTCCTTCTCGCGCTAGGACTGCCTCCCGCACGACGGCGTCACGCGCGTCGCCGCCGCGTGCGGCTCGAACAGCGCTCGGCCGCTCGACGAGCCAGCGATGGAGCCCTTGGAAGGTCACGCAGGCGGCCTCGACCACCGCCGCCTCCTCGCGGGCGTCGCCCGGCCGCTCCCCGAGCACGCGCGTGAACTCCCGCCAGCGCGCGCCGGTTTCGGCGCCGTAGATCGTGAAGTAGCTCGACGCTCGTTCGAGCACCCGGGGCATCCGCCGGCGAAGCTCGCGGCAAACGACTTGGCCGCCGAGCGTCGCGCCCTCGAGCACGTACATGCACCCGAGCGCCGAAGGAACGTCGGTTGGCTGCGGCGCAAACCCGCAGCGCGGTAGCCGGGTGAGCTCGACGCGCGTGAGCCCGAGCGCCACGAGGTCAGCGACGAGCGCGGGGCATTTCACGCGCCGTTCCACCGACAGTCCCGTTCGCTCGAGTCCCGTCACGAGCGAGAGCGCCTGCTCGATCGGCGCGTGGAAGCCCCAGAGTTTGCCGAGGTAGCGAGCGTAGACGTGCTCGTCGCTGCCGGGAGTAAGGAGCGAAAGCTCCGCTTCGAGTCGCCGGTGCCAGGGCCCCGTGCGCTCGCGCAGCCGCTCGAGCAGCGTCACGGCGCATGCTCCGCGATCAGCCGCGCCACCATCTCGAGCAAGGGTTGGATCTTCACCGGCTTGCGGACGAGCCCGTCGGCGCGAAGTTGTGCGGCTTTGGCGCCAGCCTGACCGTCGGCCGTGAGCACGGCGACGGGGATCGTCGCGTGCTCGGCGTTCTTCAGCTGCTGCTCGCGAAACTCGAAGCCGTTCATGTTCGGCATCATCAAGTCGAGCAAAATCAGATCCGGCTTCTCGTGCGCTTCGGAGAGGACCCGCAGTGCCTCACGTCCGTCGCCCGCAGAGTCCACGCCGTAGCCCTCGTCTTCGAGCACTTCGACGACCGATTCGCGGATATCGTGATCGTCTTCGACCACCAAAATCCTAGGCTGCTTGCCGGCGGCGATCACGGCGCAGGCTCCGGGCGATAGAAATCCCCTGGCAGCGATTCGCGCGTGTCGCGCCCGTCGTCGATCGCGAGCACGGTCTTGACCGGTTCCTCGCCCTCGGCCCGGCGCGCTCCGAGCGAGCGGCGCGGTATGCACAGCGTGAACAGCGTCCCGCTCTCCTCGCTCGAGCTGACCTTGATGCTGCTGCCGTGCGCGAGCGCGATTTGTTGCGAGATGTAGAGACCCAAACCCAAGCCGTGGGAGTTTGCGCGCTGGGTGGGGCGCTTGCGGAACGGATCGAACAGGGTCGGCAAGAGCTCCACGGGAATGGCCCCGCCGTTATGGACGCTGAACGTCACGTCTTCCGCGGACACACTGACCTCGACGCGGACGGGCGCGTCGGCTTTGCCGTGATGGAGGGCGTTCGCGACCAGGTTCGAGAAAAGCTGCAGCAGCCGATCGGGATCGCCGAGGGTCGTGGCGCCGCCGGCTCCCAGAACCACGATGCGTCGCTCGGGGTGCACGGCTTGCAGCTCCTCGACCGCGCGTTGCACGAGGCTCGTCACGTCGACGTGGTCTCGCGCGTTGCCGAACCCGACGCCGCCGGCGAGACGCGCGCGGGTGAGATCGAGCAGCTGCTCGATCATTTCCGTCATGCGCCGGCCGGCGGAAGTCATGCGCTGCAGGGTGCGCAGCTGTTTCGGCTCCGTGAGCTGGGCCTGGAGCAGTGCGGCGCCCGTGAGAAGCGCGCCCAGGGGATTTCTGAGGTCGTGTCCGAGAATGCCCACGAACATCTCGTTCAGTTGCAAGGCCTGGGCCCACTCACGGCGCTGACGGTAGAGCTCGAAGAAGACGTCGGCCTTGCCGCGTAAGACGTGCGGCTCGAGCGGCTTGTGCAGGAAGTCCACCGCGCCGCTCTCGTAACCCTTGAACACCCGCCACGGGTCGCTGGTGCCGGCCGTGACGAAGATGATGGGCACGTGCTTGGTGCGCTCGGCGCCGCGCATGAGCTCGGCGAGCTCGAAGCCGTCCATGCCGGGCATCTGCACGTCGAGGAACGCGAGCGCGACGTCGTGTTTCAACAGGAGCTCGAGCGCTTCGGTGCCCGAGCGCGCTTTCAGGATCTCGAGACCGTCGCGGCGGAGTAGCGCCTCGAGCGCGACGAGATTCTCTTCGACGTCATCGACCAACAGGAACTTTACCGGTTCGTCGTTCATCCGTGCTCCTTCACGGGCGACTTGCCCGGGGCAAAGTGTTCCGCGGCGAAATGCACGAGGTAGGGCGCAATGTCGCGGGGTGGTAAAACGCGGTGCGCCAAGCCGTCTCGTAGCGCAGCCTCCGGCATTTGACGTGCGGAAGCGGTGTTGGGGTCCTGAACCACGGTAGATCCGCCGGCGGCGAGAATGCGGGAGAGCCCGAGCGCGCCGTCTTCGTTGGCGCCGGAGAGCAAGACGCCCGCGAGGGATCGCCCGTAGGCGTCTGCTGCGGATTCGAATAGCACGTCGATCGCGGGACGCGAGAAATGCACGGGCTCGTCGACCGACAGGGAGAAGTAACCACCCCGTTCGACGAGCAAGTGGTAGCTCGGACACGCCACGTAGACGGTGCCCGGCGCGAGCGGCTCTTTGTCCTCTGCTTCTTTGACTGCGAGCGAGGCCGTCGCGCGGAACAGGTCGACGAGTCCATTCGGTTTGCTCGGCGGGACGTGGAGCACGATCGCGAGCGGGACCAAAAAGCCACGCGGCAACGCGGGCAATATCACGCCGAGCGCGTCGAGTGCTCCCGACGAACCTCCGATGACGATGGCTTTGGCCTGCGTTTCGAGCATGCTTCAACGCCGCTGGTAAATACGCACGTCCGGCAGGAATTCCGCGAAGGACACGGCGTGCGTGGAAAAGCGCAGGCTCTCCTTGGACCCGAGGCCCAGAAATCCGCGGCGACACAGCGAATCGTGCAAGACGCCGATGGCGCGATCCTGCAGCGCGCGCTCGAAGTAGATGAGCACGTTGCGGCAGGACACGAGCTGCGTCTCGGCGAACACGCTGTCGGTCGCGAGGCTGTGGTCGGCGAACAGGATCGAGCGCTTGAGCGAGCGATCGAGCACGGCGGAGGCGTAGCGCGCGACGTAGTAGTCGGCGAGCGACGCGCGCCCGCCCGCGAGCAAGTAATTTTCGCTGAAGCGCGCGAGGCGATCGAGCGCGTAGACGCCCTCCTCGGCGACGCGCAGGCTCTCGGGATGAATGTCGGTCGCGTAGATCTGCGTGCGCTCGAGCAGACCTTCCTCGCGCAGCAGAATCGCGAGCGAGTAGGCCTCTTCGCCCGTCGCGCAACCGGCGACCCAAATCTTGAGCGAGGGATACGTCTTGAGGACCGGCACGACGTGCTCGCGCAAGGCCCGGTAGTAGCTCGGATCCCGGAATAGATCGCTCACTTGCACGGTCAAAAAGCGCAGGAGCTCCGTGAACACCTCGCGATCGCCGAGCACGCGCGCGCGGAGCTCCGAGAGCTCGTGATAGCCGAAGTGCGCGAGGGCAGCCGCGAGTCGACGTCTCAACGACGCTTCGGCGTAGTGGCGGAAGTCGTAGTGGTAGCGCTCGAAGATCGCCTCGAGGAAATCGCCGAATTCGCCCGTTTCGGCGCGATCGAGCGTCACTTCGGCATCCATACGCGCGCCAGGGACAGGAGTTTGTCGACGTCGACGGGTTTGGCGATGTAGTCGTTCGCGCCGGCGGCGAGGCAATTCTCGCGGTCGTCGGCCATGGCCTTGGCCGTGAGCGCGATGATGGGCACGCGCGCGAGCTCGCGTCGCTCGCGGATCTTGCGCATCGCCTCGAGGCCGTCCATCTCGGGCATCATCACGTCCATGAGCACGAGATCGACGCCCGGCTTGTCGCGCAAGTGCTCGACGGCTTCGCGTCCGTTGCGCGCGATTTCGATCTTGGCGCCACGCGGCTCGAGCACGCTCGTGAGCGCGAAGATGTTACGCACGTCGTCCTCGACGATGAGCACGCGCCGCCCCTCGAACACGGCCTCGCGCTCGCGCGCCGTCTTGAGCATGCGGCGCCGGTCGGCGGGCAACTCGGCCTCGACCTGGTGCAGAAATAGCGTCACCTCGTCGAGCAGCCGCTCGGGCGAGCGCGCGCCCTTGATGATGATCGAGGTGGAAAAGCGCCGCAGGGACTGCTCTTCTTCACGTGAGAGCGAGCGTCCCGTGTACACGATCACGGGCGGCGGCGAGCTCGCGTTGGCCGTCATTTCCTCGAGCAACTCGAAGCCGCTGCGGTCCGGCAGTGACAGATCGAGCACCATGCAGTCGTAGGGCGACGTGCGGAGCGCGGCGAGCGCGTCGGCGGCGGTGCCGACTCCCATCGTTTCGACGCCGTCGCCCGCGAGCAAACGACAGGTGCTCTCGCGCGCGGTGGCGTCGTCCTCGACGACGAGCACGCGCCTGAGCTTCTGCGTGAATTTGGCCTCGAGCTTGCGAAACGCAAGGAACAGTTCCTCGCGCTTGAGCGGCTTCAGCGCGTAGCCGAGCGCTCCCATCTCGAGCGCCGTTTGAGCGTGATCGGCGACCGAGAACATGTGCACGGGGATGTGCCGCGTCGCGGGCGAGTGTTTGAGCGTGTCGAGCACCGAGAGACCCGAGCGATCGGGTAAGCCCACGTCGAGCACGATGGCGCTCGGTAAATAGCGCTCCGCGAGCGCGAGCCCTGCTTCCGCCGTCTGCGCGAGGATCGCCTTGAAATCGAGCTCGTGCGACAGGTCGTAGAGGATGCGCGCGAAGGCCGCGTCGT
Source organism: Polyangiaceae bacterium (assembly GCA_025936115.1). Taxonomy (GTDB): domain Bacteria; phylum Myxococcota_A; class Polyangia; order Polyangiales; family Polyangiaceae; genus PMG-095. The sequence goes on along the minus strand of JAICTZ010000015.1, from coordinate 145,566 downwards.
CCTCGATGATGAGGATGGCGCGCGAGCCCGGGCCGAGTCCTTCGCGATCGTCGACGATGGTGGCTTTCGGCTCTTCCTGGTGCGGCTTTTCCCCGTTCGTCGCCTTCGCCGCGCCGTTGGTCGCCCTGCTCGCGCCGTTCATGCTCTTCGACACGCGCGGCAAGGCGTGTGTCGTGACGGTCTTCGGCGCGGGTTGCTTCTCGACGTACTCCTCGGGCAAGGTCAGCGTGAAGGTGCTGCCGCGGCCCGGCGCGCTCGTGAGGCCGAGCTCACCGCCGAGCAGACGCGCGAGATCGCGCGAAATCGACAAACCGAGCCCGGTCCCGCCGTACTTGCGGTTGGTCGTGCCGTCGGCCTGCCGGAACGCCTCGAAGATCACGTCATGCTGCTCGGCCGCGATGCCGATGCCGGTGTCCTTCACGTCGAAGGCGAGCGTCGCGCCTTGCACGCGCCGCACGTGGAGTGAAACACCTCCGCGCTCGGTGAACTTGAACGCGTTCGAGAGCAGATTCTTCAAAATCTGCTGCAAGCGCACCGGGTCGGTGTAGATCGCCGTCGGCAGTCCGTCGTCGAGCGCGATCGAAAATTGTAGGCCGCGTTCTTTGGCGACCGGCTGAAAGCCGTTCGATAGCTCTTCGAGCATCCGGGCGAGCGGCACGCTCTCCGCTCGCACGTCGAGCTTGCCGGCCTCGATGCGCGACAAATCGAGGATGTCGTTGATCAGCGTCAAGAGGTCGTTGCCCGCCGAGTAGATGGTCTGCGCGAACTTGATCTGCTCTTCCGTCAAGTTACCGGAGCGGTTGTCGACCAGGAGCTTCGCGAGGATGAGGGAGCTATTGAGGGGCGTGCGCAGCTCGTGCGACATGTTCGCGAGAAACTCGGACTTGTACGCGCTCGCGCGTTCGAGCTCGACTTGGGCGCGCGTGAGGTCGGCGCGCTGCTTTTCGAGCGACTGCGTCTGCTCTTCGAGCTGCGCGTTGATCTCTTCGAGCTCCGCCTGTTGGTTGAGCAGCCGCGCCTGTGACTCCTCGAGCGTGCGCGTTTGCTGTTCGAGCTCTTCGTTGCTGACGCGGAGCTCCTCCTGTTGCGTCTGGAGCTCCTCGGTCTGACGTTGCGTTTCTTCGAGCAGGCGCTGGACGTCGGCGCGGTACTTCGCCGAGCGGAAGGCGGTGCCGATGGCGTCGGCGACGGTGCGCAAGAAGTCGAGCTCCGTGCCGTCGAGCGTGCGGAAGAAGCCGAGCTCGATCACGCCGTTCGGCACGGCGTCTGCCGTCACGGGCAGCACGACGAGCTCGCGCGGCCGGCGCTCGCCGAGCCCCGTGCTGACCGCGAAGAAATCGTCCGGTACCTCGCGCACGTGGAGGAGTCGGTTGTCCTTGAGCACCTGCTCGGTGAGGCCGCCCACGCCGCGCGTTGCCTTCACCACGTCCGGCGCGAGGCCCCAGGAGCCGATGAGCTCGGGCTCGCTTCGCCGTGGCGCGAAGTAAACGGTCGCCAGTTGCGCGTCGAGGTACTTGGCCAGAAAGCTGGCGACCCCACCACCGAGCGTTGCGATGCTCTGCTCGCCCTGGAGCCCGGCCGCGAGCTCGCTCTGGCCGGTCCGGAGCCAGGCCTGTGCGGCTTGCCCACCGAAATCGCGGGCGGACATGTTGGCCGCCGCGATGATGAGCACGAGCAGGAGCGCCGAGCCTCCGGCCGTGACGAGCAAGGAGAGCGTCGAGGCACGCGCGTACGAGTGATTGCGCGCTTCCAGATCCCCCTGCTCGTTGGCCATCATTTCGGCGACGACCGAGCGCAGCCGTTTCATGATTTCGCGCCCACGATTGGTGCGCACGACTTCGATCGCCTCCGCCGTTTTCGCGGCGCGCCGGAGCTCGATCGTGCCGCGGAGCTCGCTCAGCTTGTCGCTCGCCAGCTGCTCGACGACATCGAGGCGGCGCAGCTGATCCGCTTTGTCCGCGAGCGCGCGGCGCGCCTCTGCGACCTCCGTCGGCAGCTTTTGCTCGGCGCTCGTGAACGGATCGAGATACGACTCGACGCCGGTCAAGAGGTACCCGCGCTGGCCCGTCTCCGCGTCCTTGAGCGAAGAAAGCAACGCTTGCAAATGCGAGACCGCCTCGAGCGTCTGCGTGACGCGCTGGCCGCTCCGTGTCCCCTCGCTGAGCGACCAGAACGAAAATCCCGCCATGGCGAGCACCGCCAGCACCGCCGTTACGAAGCCGGCGAGCGTTCTCGCGGGCAGCGCGCTACCCAAGCGCTTGCGCCCGCCGAGTCCGCTCGGCTTTGCGTCGCTCACGTCACACCAGCGGTGGCTCGGGCACGAGCGCGCGCCGGGACCGCTTCAGAAAGACGCGGCCGGGAGGCACGGCCAACTCGAGGACAAGCGCGGACTAAGATTTCACTTCTCCTGGTGGGTGGTCGCCGTCTCGCAAAACCCGTGCCGGGAGGTGGGGAAAGGTAGGCAGTGACGAAGTGAGGATAATGCGGCGCTTTCGACCGCAACGGTGTGCCTCCCGCGGGCCTCGGCGGGGCAACGAACCACGGTTGGGGCGGATCACGACTGTTCTAGCGAGGTTCGTGCTCCGGCTTGGGCCCGGCGCGAAGTACGACTAGAAGGCCCGGCATGTTGGAGCGCCTTCTGAGAGTCTCGCTGCGGCTCGTCGCCGTCCTGCTCTTGCTCGTGGGCTGCGGTTCGGCCGCCGCGCCGGTTTCGCCGAGCTCGAAGGCGCTGCGGCTCGGCTCGACGCCGTGGGTGCCCTTCACGGCGGAGGAAGGACAGCCGCGCGTCGCCGCCTACCTCGTCGAGCGCGCCCTCGAACGGGCCGGCTACGAAGCGCACACCACGATCGTGCCGGACGGGACGCTCACCAAAGCGCTCGAGGACGGACGCTTCGACGGCTCGGCCGCGCTGTGGCCAAGCGCGGATCGCCAGGCGTTTCTCTTGTACTCCAAGCCGTACCTCGAGAATCGGTTGCTGCTCGTCGGACGCAAAGGCAGCGACGTTTCGGCGAAGTCGTTTGCCGACCTCAAGGGTAAGCGCATCGCGGTCGTCGAGGGCTACGCGTACGGCCCGGAGCTCGACTCCGCCAAAGATCCGATCTTCGTGAGCGCACCGAGCTCGCAGGAGAGCCTCCGCGCCGTGCTCGGCGGCGGCGCCGACTACTGCTTGCTCGACGCGCTGCTCGTCGAATTCTTGATGGAGCAGCACGGGCCCGAGGTGCCGGAACGCCTCGCGGTCGGCACGACGCCGCTCATTCGCCGCGACCTGCACTTCGCCGTGCGCAAGTCGCTGCCCGACGCAGCGAAGATCATCGAACGTTTCAACGAAGTCCTAGGTTCGATGGTACGCGACGGCAGCTACAATCTCGCGCTGCAGGTGAGTTGGATCTCGGTCGACGTGGACGGCGACGGCAAGATGGATATGGTGCGTCAAGGCGCCGCGATCGGTATCAAACCGCCGACTCACAGCTACGAGCTCCGCCGGAGCTCGACCGAGGGCTCACCCGCAGGAGCAGCGCCCAGCGTCATGACGCAGCAAGAGCAGACTCGCTATTACGTGAACGGTCGCGCCTACAATTCCTGGGAAGAGATTCCGGAGTCGCTCAAGCTCCAACCCGGCGCCAACCAACCCGGCGGTACGGGACACCCGCAAGTAAAACTCATCGAGTGGTGAGCGCGCGGTTCGGTTCGGCTCAGTCCGCGAACACGGGCTGCTCGAGCAGCGCGATCGGCATCGCGTCACGCTGGTAGAAGCCCAGCGGTTCCGGGAGGCCGATGCGCTTTGCGGCGTTCCGGCGCGCTTCGCATTGGTGGCAGCGGCCGCAATGACTCTCGTTGCCGACGATGCAGCTGTAGGTGCGCGAAAAATCGACGCCGAGGCGCCGCCCTTCGTCCATGACGGCGGCCTTGTCGAGGTACATGAGTGGTGTCGAAACGCTGACGTCGCCGGCGGTCGCGGCCAAGTCGCGCAGCGTGTACCAAAAGCTCGCGTTCGTGCAGCTGTAGCGGCCGAGGTCGTCGCGAATGACGGCGATGGCGACGCTGCTTGCGCGTGCCGACACCGCGTAGGACAGCGCCAGACTCACGAGCACGAGATTGCGGTGCGGTAGCGGTGAGTGCGGCCGGCTGCCCGGGGGTGCCTCGAGCGCAGCGCTCACGGCCGACGCATCGAGGCGAACCAGCGCGAGGCCGAGCGCCGCGCACTGCGCCTGCGCCGCGCGCCGCTCGGGCCCGAATGGGCGCTGGCCGTAATCGATGAAGACCGGCAGGGCACGGCCGTCTTCGTGCACCTGATGTAAAAGGACGCTGCTGTCCACGCCGCCACTCAAGAGCACGACGGTGCTCCGTTCACGATTTCCGGCTGGGGTGCGCGCTGATTCCGCCATGGGAGACCTCCTCGCTTTGGTCTAGCGAAGAGCGCTCCCTTCGGGTAGTCGCACGGTTACGAGTGACGACTGCGTAGTATGACGCAGTCGCTGGCCGAGCTACGCACTTTTACGTAGAGCCGAGTACCGAAAGGCGCGCATGGTCAGGGGACGGAAGTTCGCGCAGACTCGGACGCTCGGGTTCGCTCGATGTCGCTGAAGCTCAAGCTCACGTCGCTCTTCTTTCTGACGCTGTTCTTCGCGCTCGGCATCATGGGAGCGGAGCTCTTTCGCCAATCGCGGCGCCTCGGCGAGCGCCAGCGCGAGCTCATCGAGAGCAGCATGTTGGCCCAGAAGAAAGCCGAGCTCGTGCGCGCGGTCGCGGTTTTGCGGAGCGAGCTCGGCGCCGAGTTCCCTGCGGGTAGCGCGCCCAATCCCGAGCGGGCCAAAGCCATCATTGCCGCGGCCAACGCAGGCGAGGACGGCTATTTCTTTCTCTACGATCTCGACGGCGTGTGTCTCGTTCACCCGCGACAGCCCGAGCTCGTCGGCAAAAACCTGCAGGCGCTGGTCGACGTGCGGGGCCGGCGCGTGATCCCGTCACTCATCGAAACCGCGCGCTCGGGCGGCGGATTCCAGCAGTATTCCTGGAAGAAGCCGTCGACGGGCCGCATCACGGAAAAGCTCGGCTACGTGTCGCTGCTCGAGCCGTGGGGCTGGATCGTGGGCACGGGCGTGTACCTCGACGACGTGGAACGGGCGACGCGCTCGGCGCGGGAATCCTCGGAGGCGAGCGTGAAGAGCACGCTGCGCCAGTTCGCGGTCGTGGCGCTGCTGGCCCTCCTGACGGTGTTCCTCGGCGGGCTCGGACTCACGGTCACGGAGCAGCGCCTGGCGGATCGCAAGTTGCGGGCGCTGGCCGATCGCATCGTGCACCTGCAGGAAGACGAGCGCGCCCGGGTCGCGCGCGATCTGCACGACGGCATCGTGCAGGTCTTGATTGCCGCGCGCTTCTTCATCGAAGCCGCCCGGCAGAAGTTCGCGGCTGATCCGGTCGCGGCCGACGCGCTGCTCGTCAAGGCAGTGGAACAGCTCGACGGTGCCGTCGGAGACGTGCGCCGCATCGCGCACGGCCTGCGTCCGCCGACGCTCGACGATCTCGGCCTGGGTTCTGCGTTACGTGAGCTCGCGGACGAGACGAGCGCTCGGTTGGGTATCCCCGTGAAATTCGAAGATAACCTCGCGAGCGCCGCGCCGGGCGGGCCGGAGGCCGTGGCCCTCTTGCGCGTCGCTCAAGAGGCGCTCGTCAACGTCGAACGCCACGCGCGCGCCAAGCACGTGCGGATGGCGCTCGGCAGCGGTCGAAGCAGCAAGCGCGTCGTGCTCGAGGTCGAGGACGACGGCTGCGGCTTCGATGCCCGCGGGAGTCATCCAGGCTCCGGGCTCGGCAACATGCGTCACCGCATCGAGGAGCTCGGGGGTGAATTTCGGATCCTGTCGCGTCCGGGTCGCAGCGAGCTCAGGGCCGAGGTGGAGGTAGCACCATGAACGAACCGTCCAAAAATCCGAGGATCCGGGTCGGCATCGTCGACGATCACCCGTCGCTCCGCCTCGGCGTCCGAGCCATGCTCGAGACCGATCCAGCGATCGAGCTCGCCGGCGAGGCTTCGGACGCAGCGAGCGCCTTCGAGCTCGTCGCGAACACGCCGCTCGACGTGCTCGTGCTCGACATCAAGCTGCCCGGCAAGAACGGGATCCGTATCGCGCGCGAGCTTCGCGTCCAGCGCCCCGAGCTCAAGATCGTGATGTTCAGCGCGTACGACAAACCCCAATACATCCAAAACGCCCAGCGCGCGGGCGCTCACGCCTACCTCGTGAAGACGGACCCGAACCTGCTCTCCACGCTGCACGCCGTTGCCGGCGGCTTCCGCCTCTTTCCCGATCAGTCCTCACTCGGTCCCGCGCCGTGGGACGTCTTGACCAAGACTCAGCTCGACGTTGCGATCCACGTTGCGAGCGGCTTGGCAGACAAAGACACCGCCGAGCGACTCCAGATGAAGCCCCGCACGGTGCAAAAGCACCGCGAGGACATGCGCAAGCGCTTGCGTGAACAAACTCCGCCCATCAACCCGGACCCCATTCCCCTCGCACGCTGGCTTTCGGACTGGGGCGAGCTCGACGACGGCCCTCCGGCAGCCTGACGCGTACCCGATGCGGCGGCGCGTGAAGTCGCGCGCCGCCGCTCGGGTAAGGCCCGCGTTACTGCAGGACCTTGAACTCGATGCGCCGGTTCTTTTCGCGACCGGCCTTGGTGTTGTTGTCCGCAATGGGTTCGTCGGACCCGGCGCCGCGGGTCTTGATGCGGTTCGGGTCGACGCCCTGGTCCACGATGTATTGCTTCACGGCGTTCGCGCGGTCGAGCGACAGCTTGTCGTTCACGGACTTGTCGCCCTCGCTCGAGGTATGTCCCGAGATCTCGAAGCCGATGCTCGGGTACTGCTGGAGCACCTTGACGGCCGCGTTGAGCGTGGGTTTCGAATCCGCGCGGACTACGGCGCTGCCCTGCTTGAAGTAGATGCCCTGGACGACGCCCGAGAACTTCTTGACCGCGTCCGGGATCTTGTCGGGGCAACCGTCGGCGTCTTCGAAGCCGTTCTTGGTTTCGGGCTCGTTCGGGCACTTGTCGACGTTGTCGGGGATGCCGTCGCCGTCCTTGTCGCGCACGGGGCAGCCGTCGGGCTTCACACCGGCCTCTTCCGGGCACGCGTCGCACGGGATCGGCACGCCGTCCTTGTCAGGATCGGGATCGATGATCGGGCAGCCCTTGGGCGCCGGACCGGCCTCGCGCGGGCAATAGTCGTCGCGATCGAGGACGCCGTCCCCGTCCGTGTCTGCGGGGCAGCCCTCGGGGGCGACGCCCGCGTCCTGCGGACATTTATCGAGCGCGTCGGCGAAGCCGTCGTGGTCGGAATCAGCCGGCGGAGGCGGCGGCTCCCTGCGCGTGCGCTCGATGGTGGCCGAGAGGCCGCCTTGGATCTCGATGCTGTGCCCTTGGCCGCTACCGACGTGATCGTTGGGCGTCAGGTTGTCGCGAAGGTCGAAGCGCAGCCCGATGGCGTGTGTGAGCGGAATCTTTGCGCCAGCACCGAACATCCAACCTTGATCCACGTCGCCGCCCATGGCGTGACTCACTCCGCCCAAGCGGCCATAACCGCCCACGAGGAACGGCGAGACCCAGGGAGTGGGTGCCTGCAGGACCACGAAGGCGCGGTAGCCGTACAGAACGCCCTGGTTGTTCGTGTTCTTCACGTGGGTGCCCGAGGCCATGGCCTCGGCCTCGATACCGAGGAACGATGCCGGGTAGTAGCCGAGGCGACCGCCACCCTCACCGCCGAGCTCGTACTGCTGCTGGGCGTAGCCGTTGGCCCGGATGTTGTGATCGGGGCTGGGGATCAAAACGCCGCCGAAAATGCCGAGCTCGAGCACGTTGCCTTCGGGTGGCAGGCCCGGCTCGTACGGTTCGTACGGTGGCGCGGGCGGCTGCGGCGGGGGCGCCGTGGTCGGAGGAGCAGCCGCTGGAGGCGGAGCGGCGGTCGCGTCCGCCGAAGTATTGACGCCGTTCGAGGGCGAGAGCGACACGCTGCCCGAAGCGCCCGTTGCCGGAGCCTCTTGTGCTATCGCCCACGTCGCCGTCGTAGCGGCCAAGCCGAAAACCTGCAAACAGACGAACCGCTTTGACATCGTAATAGGCCCTCTTTCGGAGATAAGCCGGGTTTGCCCCAACCGTATCGTTTTATACGAAACGACCGCTATCAGACTCCGAGGGGGCTTGTCCAGAAGGGCGCTACTAGCGCAGACGATGCGTGCCGGCGATTTGTCCCGCCGGTGCCGTGCTGCCACAGGCCGGCCCGGCGGAGCAGGTCGTCACGCTCGCATCTACCAAATCAGCCCACCTTGGAGGTTGATTTGGTAAGGCAGGAGTCGATGCTTAATAACCGTGTTGTCGGCGTCTGGGCGCGGCGCGGCTCGGCGCTGCTCCTCGGCTTCGCGGTCACGAGCTGCGAGCGCTCGGCTACTCAGGTCGCCGCACCGAGCGTCGCGGTCGCTCCGGCGAGTGTGACGGTGCCGGTCGTCGCCGTGGCGCCCGCCGCCGCCGAATCCGCCGTCTGGCGCGTGGGCACGACGGGCGACTACGCCCCGTTTTCGACACGTGATGCGAGCGGAAAACTACAGGGTTTCGATATCGACTTGGCGAGTGAGCTCGCTCGCGATTCGCACGCCGCGGTCCGGTGGGTGGATGTGCGCTGGCCCGAGCTCCAGGCGGCGCTCGCGGGCGGCGAACTCGACCTCGTGACGTCGGGCGTGACGTGGCAGCCGGCGCGCAGTGTCGTCGGTTACATGACGCGCGCGCTGGCCCGCGGCGGGCCCTGTGTGCTCGGCGACGCGCACGGGACGCCCGTTGCGGTCAACCGCGGCGGCGTGCTCGAGACCTGGGCGCGCGCGCACTTCCCCGAGCACGCGCTCGTGACGGTCGACGACAATCAGAGCCTGCCGGGACTACTCGCGAGCGGCCGCGTGCGTGCCGTCGTCACCGACAGCTTCGAGCTTCACGCGTTCGCGCGACCGGAATGGTCGAGCGTGTGTGAGCCTCGGCTCGCGCGCAAGGTGTACTGGATTGCGCCCGGACACGAGGCGCTCGCGCGCGCCATCGACGGCTGGCTCGCGACGCACGCCGAGCGCGTGCAAGCGGCGCAAGTCCGCTGGTTCGGTGAACGCCAGTCGCTCCGCGCGCTCGACCATCTGAGCGACTTGCTCGCGCGCAGGCTTGCGTTCATGCCGCTCGTCGCGGAGATCAAGGCGAAGGCAGGGTTGCCGATCGAGGATCTGCCGCGCGAAAAGCAGGTGCTCGCGGCGAGCGAGCAACAGGCTCAAAAGCTCGGACTCCGCGCGGAGAGCGCGCGTCGGTTCTTCGCGCTGCAAATCGAGCTCGCCAAAGCCGTGCAGCGCCGCCGGCACGAACCGACGGAGCTCGATCTGGCACGTCAAATTCGACCCGCGTTGAACGAGCTCGGCGCTCGCATCCTCGACGCGCTCGGCGCGGCGGTAGAGCACGGCGAGCTCGCCAGCGCGACGCTCGCGGATCTCGAGACGTTGACTCCGTGGCTCGACGCGAACGAGCTCAGGGAGCTGCTCGACGCGCTCCACGCCTTCGGCACGTGAAGGCGGCGCGCCGACTCAACGCGCGATCGCAACGTCCACGCGTACGGCAGCCAGCACACGTTCGAGAACGCTCGGCTCGATCGCGACCAAGAAACCGCGCGCGCCGCCGTTGATGTAAATGCGCGGCAGGTCGAGCGCCGTACATGTAGAGTCTTCGGCTCGAACGTGACCCCGTGCTGGCGGAGCACGCGAACGGCGTGCCGTCACCGGGTAACTCGTGCTCACGCGCGACCGATTGTAGCGCCGCCACCGGGGAGGGCGGAGCGTCACGCCCCGTGCTCGGTCGCTTGCCGTGATCGGCGCAGAAGCTATGCTGACGCGTGGTCTCCGTACGCCGCTTCGCCCCCCAAAGCGCCTTGCTTTGGCTGTTTGCTGCCGCGTGCCTGAGCCTATTGCTCGCAAGCGCACCGCACGAGGCGCGGCACGCGGGCGAGCTACGTGCCGGTGCGGCGAGCATCGCGCCCGTGCCGGCGCGCGACGCCGGTAAGGCGCTCCTTCACGACGCGCACTCGGTGCGAATCGCGGCGCCCGCTTCCGAGCCGCTGCCGCCGCTCATCCCGCCGCACGCCGTTTTGCGAGTCGAACGTCCCGCGCGCCAGGTGATCGATGGCGTTCGCGCGGGGCCGCGTGGCGTCATCGCGCGCGTCCTACGCTGGCGCCATCACGTTCCGCGCATGGACTCCGGGGAGCCTCCCCGCAGGGAAGCGTTCGCTTCCTAACCGCACGAGGCTAAAACCCCGAACGTCTCTCGCACGGAGAGACAGAAGGACAGATCCATGTCCGAGCACCATGTTTCCGAACGCAAGGACGAAGCGGCGAAGGCCGGCGACGTCGAACCGAGCACGTCCAAGCCGCGGCTAGCCACGTCGTACTTACCGCTGTGGCTTCTGCTCGCGTTTGCCGTGGTCGTCGCTTGCGGCGTACTCACGAACTGACGCGAAGTAGCCGCTGAAGGCGAGTTGAAACGGCCCCGCTCGCGGGAGCGCGCTGCGTTGCTTCCGCGGCGGGGCCTTTCCGTGCCGAAGCCCGGGCGCTCCGGGCTCGCGGCGAGCCGTCGCGCTAAAATAGGTGATCGGACATGGCAGCGGCCGATCCCTTTTCCCTCGCGCAGCTCGTCGGCTACGCAGCCTTCGTACTCGGGGTCTCGTCGTTCTTGCAGCGGGACGACCGGCGCTTGCGGGCGATGATCGGTGCGCAAGCATTTTCGTACGCCGTTCATTTCTTCCTGCTCGGCAGCACGGTCGCGGCGCTGGCGTCGCTCGTGACTTGCACGCGGGCCCTGTTGTCCCTCGTGACCCGCTCGCGACGCGTGGCGGTGGCGATCCTCTGCGTCAACCTGGTGATTGGCCTTTTGACCGTGCGGAGCGCCGTCGGCGCGTTGCCGGTGCTCGCGACCAGCGCGGGAACGGTGGCGTTCTTCTGGTACGCCGGGCTGCCGCTGCGGCTGATCCTGCTCGGCGCCACGGCGTGCTGGCTTGCGAACAACCTGCTCGTCGGTTCGATCGGCGGCACGATGCTCGAGCTCTTCGTCGGCGCCGCCAACATTTCGACCTGCTACCGGCTCTGGCGGGCGCAGGCGCTGCCGGCGACCCCGCCGCCTCGTGCCTCGGTGGCGCCCGGCGCCTGACGCGCTGCTCGCTCCAAAGCGAGGGCGTGCCCTTGTGCGGACGGCCCGCCGCGTGTACATAGCCGCCCGCAAGCGGTCTCCCTCCGGAATGTCTCGGAGGGGGTGAAAAGGGAACCCGGTGCAATTCCGGGACTGTCCCGCAGCGGTGAGCAGGAACGACCGCCGTCACACGCACTGGTCCTCGAGACTGGGAAGCGATGGCCAGTAGGAGCCCTGGCAAAGGCCAGAAGTGCCCGCAAGTCCGAAGACCTGCCGGTTGCCGCGTGCACGAGCACGCGACCTCGTCTCGACCCTCCGCAGGAAAGAGGACAGATGGACGCCCGATCGCTCGCGATCGGTAGCTTCGTTTTCGCCACCGCAGCACCGGCCCTCGCGAGCGATCCGCCCGCGCCCATCGAGGTCGAGGTGCGCGGTGTGCCCGCGTCGCCACCGCCGAAAGAGCCGGCCCTCGCCGGCAGCGTCATTCGCGCCGAACGGCTGCAGGGGCCGGGCCTCAGCGCGGCCGATGCGCTGCGCACGCAACCCGGCGTGACGGTGACGGACTCGGGCAGCTTCGGGGGACCGGCGACGGCGAGCATTCGCGGCGCGACGGCGGCCGAGACGCCGATGTATCTCGGCGGCGTACGGCTGAACGACGACGTGGGTGGCACGGCCGATCTGTCACTCGTGCCGCTCTGGCTGCTCGATCGCATCGAAGTGTACCGTTCCGGCGCGCCGCTCGAAGCCGACCAGCTCGGCATCGGCGGCGCGATTTTCTTCGAGCCCAGGTTTCCGCGCGCGACCGAGGCCGCCGCGGGCGTCACGACGGGCAGCTTCGGCAAGCGGGGCCTGTTTGCGCACGTCGCGGTCGGGGATGAGCGAGCCGGGCTTCTCGTGGGCGGCCAATACGACAGCGCCGACAACGACTACTCCTACGTCGACGACAACGGCACGCGCTTCGTGCCGGGCGACGACCGGAGCGTCGAGCGTACGAACGCGCACGTGAGCACGTTGAACCTGTGGGCGCTCGGACAGGCACATTTTCACGCCGACGGCTCGCTCAAGCTGTTCGCGAATCACGTCGCGCGGGCGCAGGGGCTGCCCGGACTGACGCTCTATCCCAGCCGCGCGGCCCACGGCGACTTCCGTCGCGATCTCGGCGCCGTCACGTCGCAGCTTGCCTGCGCCGAGAACGGCGCGTGCAAGCTGACGGCGAGCACGTCGGTGATCGCGACAGATTCGAGGTTCGACGACCCCGAGAGCGAGCTCGGCCTCGGAACCACCGAGCTCGACTTACGCGGCAGGCGCGTCGAGCAGGCGTTTGCGGGGGAAGTGCGGCTCGGCGAAAGGCTGACGCTCGTGCCGACGCTCCATGCCGCGGTCGAAGACTTGTGGATCGACACGCTCGAACAGGCGTCGCTCCGCGCGCGCCGGCTGTTCTCGCGCGCGGCGCTCGGCGCGCACTTCGTCGCGGCGCGCGGCGTCGCCCTGCACGGGCTCGTGAGCGGCGAGTGCCACGGGACGTCCGCCAACGGCGAGGTGCCCTGGTCGCTCGCCGCTCCGCACGAGCCGGAGCTCGGGCTCTGCGACGAGTTCGAGCCGAGCGCCCGCGCTTCGCTCGAACTCGGAGAGACAGGGCTCAAATTCCTCGCGAACGTCGGGCGTTACGCGCGCGTCCCGACGCTCGGTGAGCTCTACGGCACCTCGGGCGCCGTGCGCGGTAACGCAAGTCTGCTGCCCGAAACCGGCGTCACCGTCGACGCCGGCGTGCGTGCCCTCGGTGCGGCCAGCGGCTCCGCGCTGCTCGACGGCAGTTACCTCGATCTGTTCGGCTTCGCGCGCGTCGCGAACGATCTCATCAACTACCAGCGCACCGGGCGCGGCTCTGTCGCGCCGTACAACGTCGATCGCGCGCGCATCTTGGGCCTCGAGCTCCTCGCGGGCCTGCGCCCGCTCTCGTTTCTGTCGTTGGAGCTCGCGGGAACGTTGCAGGACCCGCGCAACACGTCGCCGAACCGGGTTGGCAACGACTACTTGCAGTATCGGCCGCGGCTCGTCACCACGCCGCGGGTCGAGGCGAGCTTCAAAAAGCCCCTCCGCGGCATCGAGCGCGCCAAAATTACGGCGCTCTATTACTTCGAGGCGGCGCGCTATGCCGACGCCGCGGGCCTCATCGTGATCCCCGCGCAACAATCGCTCGACTTCGAAGGGGAGCTCGCCGTGCTCGCCGAACATCTCGCGGCCCGTGTTCGCTTCTCGAACGTGCTCGATCAACCGCGCGCCGATCTCATCGGTTACCCGCTGCCGGGGCGAGCGGCTTATTTCACGCTGGAGGCCAAGTGGTGACTCGACGAATGTGGGTATTTTTGAGTGCAATCCTCGGCGCGGCGTGCGGCGTGCCCCCGCCGCCGAGCTCGACGGGCGGAGTGCAGGTGCAGTCGAACGCCGGCTGCCCCGGAGCCGTCGCAGTCGTGAGTAGCGACTACTTGAGCAGCAATGTCTCGGTGCTCTCGACGGCCGGTCATGTGCTCTCGGAGTCGATGATCTCGAGCGGTTCCGCGCCGCCCGGTCTGACGACGGCTCTCTCGGGCGACGTCGTCCTGCCGTCCGTGGCTCCGCCCTCGGGGCGGCTCGTGCTCGTCGATCGTTACCCGAACTCGGTCCTCACCTGGGTTGACCCAGCGACGGCCAGCGTCCTAGCGCAGGTCTCGGTCGGGACCGGCTTCCCCTCGAACCCGCACGATTACCTGGAGCTCGATGCGACGAGAGCGTACGTGCCGCGCTATGAGTCGAATGCGCACGCTGGCTCCGAGCCGAACGATGCGGGCGGTGATCTCTTGATTTTGGATACCGAACGCTATGCCATCACGGGCAGCATTTCGCTCGCTCAGCCGGATGATGGGCTCTTCTTGCCGCACCCGGCGCGTCTGCTCGCGGTGAACGGTGAAGCCTGGGTCGTGCTCGAGCGCTTCGAGCAGGGCTACGGTGACGCGGGCGACGGGCGGATCGTCGGCGTGTCTCCGGAGACGGATTCGGTGGTGTGGTCGCTCGACTTACCCGGAGTCGCCAATTGTGGCGCGCTGGCCGTCGATCCCGCGGGGGAACGCGTGGCGGTCGCGTGCAGCGGCGTGCTTCGACGAGCCGACACCGTCGAGCGCAGCGCCGTCGTGCTGCTCGACGCCACGGTCGAGCCGCCCGTCGAGCTCGCTCGTTTTGCCGTAGGGGCCGAGCTCGGTTCGTCGCCGTCGCCCACCCTGGCCTGGGCGAGCGATTCAATCCTACTCGGCGCGACGTACGGCGACATCCGGCAGGGCACGTCCGATTTGGCCTACGAGCTCGATCTGACGACCGGCTCCGCGCGCCAGGTGCAGGACAGCGGAGGCGCCGTCGTCCTCGGCGATGCCCTCTGTGCTCCAGCATGCAGCGACGTTTGCTTCATGGCGGACGCCCACGCCCGAGCGCTCCGCAGCTGGCAGGTCGACGGTGAGAAAATCGCTGAGGGCCAGGACGTAGCGGTCGATCCTGGAATCGGCTTGCCGCCGCGAGCGTTGGGCTTTCTGATGGCAAAGTGAGCGTCGTCGACCGACAAGCTACCGGTATCGCGTTACACCCGAGCAAGCTCGGGCGCAGTCGCGCCCTCTTCGTCGTGCTGCTTGCCCTGGCGGCCGGTTGCGCGCCGAAACGGCAAGCCGCCGCCGTGCCCGAGCGCGTGCAGAGCGCTCCCGCCAGCGCCGGGGACGCCGTTGCATTGCACGGCTATGTCGGCCGTTCCCTGATCGACGCCGAGATGGTTCCGACCCGAGCGGGCCTTCACGGCTGCTACCGCGAGCTTGGCACGAGCACGCGAGCTCGTCTCGACGGGACGCTCGGCGCGGAAACGGCGCCGAGCACGGCAGGGACCGACGCGGCGCAAGGCGGCGAGGGTGAAGCGCACGAGTTCGACTGCCGTTTCGAGTCACGTTCCGACATTGCCCGGCTGGGTGGCATCGTCGCGCGTTGTGCGGCTCTCGGCGACACGTCGCATGCTCGCGTGTGGACGCTGAACGGCACTTTCTATGCGGTGAAAGATGGCGCCGCGACGCCGTTTTTCCTCGGTCCCACGCAGTTCCCCAGTGTGCCGGACGAGCTCATGCTCGCGCTCGATCATGCCGAGGCGCCGCCACGCGCTTGCGCGCCGTTCCTCGACGTGCTCGACGTGAAGTCGCTGCCCGGTGATCGTCGCGCCGTGCTCTACGCGCGGAGCTTCCCGTGCGAAGCCGACGCTCGGAACGCCGGTGAGGCGCGCCCCGAGCCCGCTCTCGCGCGCCTTCGGCTCGCCCTGCTCTCGAAAGAAGACTCCGCGCACCCCCGCATCGTTCCGCTCACGGTGGACGACGACGCGGATGCCGTCGAGCTGCACGTCTACGAGTTCGTCGCCGGCCAAGAAATCTTCGAGCTCGAGCGCGCGGACGAGGGGCTCTCCGGCGCGAATGGCGCGGGCTATGTCAACACGCGTCGGACCCTCTTCGCGCTGACGCAGAGCGGGCGCGCCGGTCCGCTACTCGAGCTGCCCGAGGTTCAAAGTGTCGCCGGCTGCGACGCGAGTGACACGGTGAGCCTCGAGCGAGCGGAGCTCGACGGCGATGCGCCGCCCGAGCTCGTGCTCGCGAAGGACCACCACGACAAGCCCTGCGAGAGCGCCGCGCTGTCGAGCGACCCGGTGAGCTCGACGTACGCTGCATATTCGTTCGATCCGGAGCTTGGACGCTTCGTGCCGCTTGCAGTGGAATCGAGCGAGCTGGGGCAGCGCGAGCTCACGGGTCTCGACGATGTTTCGGAAGCGGACGACGCGTGGCAAGCTCCGCGCACGGAGCACCCGTGCAGCGTTCCCGTCGCGCCCTGATCGAGCTCGTCGCGTTCGGAACGCTGGCTCTGCTCGCTTGTCGTGGACCGGAGCCGAAAACGGGCCGCAGCAGTGTCACGACCGCGCCGAGCTCGAGTGTCTCGGGGCCGACGCCCCGGGCGTCCACAAGCGCGGTGGCGACCGCAGCGTCCACGTCCGTCCCACCCTCCGCTTCGCTCGCGCCGGCAGCGTCCGTCGCCGTTATGCCCCTGCCGCGCGACGACTCCGCCCTCGCTCTCGCTGGCGCACGGCGAGCCGCCTACCTGCGCGACCTCACGACGCTCGTGAATATGGACAGCGGTACCGACGACGCCGAGGGGCTCGCCCGTGTCGCCGCTTTCGCCGAGCGACGGCTGCGCGAGCTCGGCGCCGAAGTCGAGGTGCGTCCCGCGCCCCCCTCGGCCGGCAAGCTCGTGCGCGCGACGTTTCGCGGCACGGGCACGCGCAAGCTCTTGCTGCTCGCGCACCTGGACACCGTCTTCGGCAAAGGTGAAGCGGCGCGGCGTCCCTTCCGCATCGAGGGCGAGCGTGCGTTCGGACCCGGCGTCGCCGACGACAAAGGCGGCGTCGTGCTCGTGCTTCACGCGCTCGCGCTCCTGCGCGAACGCGCTTTTCGGAGCTACGGCGTCCTCAGCGTGATTTTCGATCCCGACGAGGAAAAAGGCTCGTCCGGCTCGCGTGACCTCATCGGCACGCTTGCTGCCGAGCAGGACGCAGTGCTCTCGTTCGAGCCGCCCGACGGCGAGCGCGTCATCGTCGCGACGAACGGCATCGCGCTGCTCGAGCTCGCAGTGAAAGGTCGCGCGTCCCACGCGGGCTCCGCGCCCGAGCAAGGCCGCAACGCCGCGCTCGAGCTCGCTCATCAAGTCGTGCGGCTCAAGGACCTCGGCGACGTTCGCAAGGGCACGACCGTGAACTTCACCCGGCTTCGCTCAGGCGAGCGCCTCAACATCATTCCCGACCAGGCCGCGGCGACCGCCGACGTGCGCTATTCGGATCCGAGCGAGCTTTCGCGCGTGGAAGCTAGCGCGCGCGCACTGGTCAGCGAGCATTTGGTCCCCGACACGACAGTCAAAGTCACGGTCGACGCTCGGCGGCCGCCGTTCGCGCGCAACCCCGCGAGCGAGCGCCTCGCGTTGCTCGCTAGTCGTCTTTATCTCGGACTCGGTCGTCCGCTCGAGCCCGTCGCCATGCGCTATGGCACCGATGCAGGCTTTGCGTATCGGCCCGGGCACGATACGCCCGCCGTCCTCGAAGGGCTCGGTATCGTCGGGCAGGGGCTGCACACGCCAGAGGAGTGGGCGGATCTCGAGAGCGTGGTGCCTCGCATTTATCTGAGCCTAAGACTCATCGAGCTGATTTCGGCAGGAGACGAGATTTCACGGACCCGGGCCCCGTGAAGTTTCGTCACGGCGCGCCACGAGCGAGCCATTCGCCGAGCTTCTTGCGATCCGAGTCGGTCAGTCTTGCCACGCCGGCAACTTCGCGGGCGTCGGCAGCGCGAGACCACCGCGGAGCGCGATCGTGATGGCGTCCGTGAGCTTCTGGCTCGCCTTGTCGCACGGCGCGTCGGGGTGCTTCATGGTCGAGCCGTGGCAGGCGGGCTTCTCTTTTTCGCTCGCGTGCGCGACGACGGGATTGGTGAGGAGCGCGTCTTGAATCGGCGTGTCGAGGTGCTTCCAGACGATGCGCGCCGTGAGGATGGTGGTGTTCGTCGGGTACGGTCTGAGCATTTCCTGGCGGACGGTCGCGCACGTGCCGTCCCAGCGCAGCACATCGACGTCGGTCGGCCCGCTCACTTGAACTCCGGCATGCGAGCCGGGGCCGCGCGTGCGCAGCACGAGCACTTCTTCGCCGAACTCGAGCCAGCGCTCGCTGCGCTCGCCCTCGTAGATGTTGACGGGCTCGACCTTTTCCGCCTTGACGTAACCGCGGCGCCAGGGCGTGCCCTTCGAGAACATGACGAGCGCCAGATCGGAAAACTTGCCGTGACACAGGTGTTCGACGAACTTGGCCGGCGCCGAGCAGGGCTCCGTGCCGGCTTCGCAGGCCGTGGGCAGCGTGGGGGCGGGCTCGGACGCCGCGGGCGCGGTCGCCGACGCTTCCGACACGCTCGTGTGCTCCGTGGTGGGAGCGGGCGTGTTCGCGAGCTCGTCGGCGCTCGGCGTGGCTGGCGGTCGTGTACTCGCGAGGGGCGCGCGTGCAGGTTCCGTCGCGACGCGCGCTTGCCCGCCGCAGCCCTGAAGTGGAACGGCTCCGAGCAGCGTCGCAAGGACTCCTCGCCACAGCGGTCGCCCCAAACCCAATGAGTTTTTCATCCTGAATCTCCCAACGGATCAGGAGACCATTTCATGAGTCTTTGGGTCAATGCGGACCACTGATGGACTCGCGATCTGCTCGCACTCTGTCCCACGTGCGACCACGCCCGCGGAACACGACGGCGCGCAACTAGCTGAAAGCACGCCGTGACACGACTTCTTCGCGAGATGTCAGTGCGGTGTTCCTACCGTCGCACGAGTCGGCATGTCTCTCGATTGGTCGGCGGAGGTAGGTAGAGGGACCGCCGCGTGGACGAAGCGCTCCACTTGGTGCTCCCGCGGCGCGGCTTTCGAAGCTGCACGCGCCCAAGCGTAACGGCCGCAATCGCGCCGGCCGCGGCTTCGTGGTGGATGCGGCTGGCCCCGGCGAGTAGGCTCCAGGCAGGGCATCCGTCGTGGACTTTCAGGAACTGTTCGAGGCGTCGCCGGACATCCTGCTCGTGCTCTTGCCGGATGCGCCGCGTTTCACCATGGTGGCGGCGACGGACGCGCGTTTGCGCGCGACGCACACGACGCGCGAGGGCACGCTCGGCCGGGGGTTGTTCGACCTTTTCCCGGACAATCCCGACGATCCGGCCGCCACTGGGGCAAGCAATTTGCGCGCGTCGCTCGAGCGCGTGCTGACGACCCGCGCCGCCGACACGATGGCAGTGCAGAAGTACGACATCCGCAGACCGGACGGCAATTACGAGTCCAAATATTGGAGCCCCAAGAACATCCCGGTCTTGGGTCCGGCGGGTGACATTCACTACATCTTGCATCGCGTGGAGGACGTGACGGAGCTCGTGCAGGCGAGCGAGCTCGGGGAGGAGCTCCGCGATCGCACACGGCAGATGGAACGCGAGGTCATCGTGCGCAGCCGTGAGCTGGCGGAGGCGAATCAGCGACTGCGCGACGCGAACGTGAAGCTCGGCGAGCTCGACAGCGCCAAAACGGCGTTCTTCTCCAACGTGAGCCACGAGTTTCGCACCCCGCTCACGCTGATTCTCGGGCCCGTCGAAGGCGCCGTCTCGAGAAAACAGCCCCTCGGGGGCGAGGATCTCGAGGCCGTTCACAGCAACGCGCTCCGCCTGCTGCGGCTCGTCAATAGCCTGCTCGATTTTTCACGCATCGAGTCGGGGCGGCTCGAGCTCACGTTCGCACCGGTCGATTTGGCGCTCTTGACGAGCGGCGTGGCGGGAGCCTTCCAATCGTTGTTCGACGACGCGGGCCTGAAACTCCGTATCGATTGTCCGCCGCTCACCGAGCCCGTCTACGTCGACGCGGCGCAGTGGGAGAAGGTCGTGATGAACCTGGTTTCGAACGCCTTCAAGTTCACGTTCGAAGGCGGGGTCACGCTGCGACTCCGCGAACGGAGCGAGCACGTCGAGCTCGGCGTCACGGACACCGGGACGGGCATTCCCGCCGCCGAGCTGCCGCGTATCTTCGAGCGGTTTCACCGGGTGGAGGGGGCGCGCGGGCGCAGCTTCGAGGGCAGCGGCGTCGGGCTCGCGCTGGTCGACGAGATCGTGCGAGAGCACGGCGGGAGCGTCAGTGCCACGAGCGACGTCGGCGCCGGCACGACGTTCGTGGTCTCGCTCCGCCGCGGACGCGCGCACTTGCCGCCCGCGCGCGTGCTCGAGACGCCGCCGCTCGGACTCGAGCGCGATTTTCGCGTCAGCGCGCCGGTGCTCGAAGCCAAGCACTGGGCTCGCTCTTCGGCGCCGCCGCGCGCGGAAAGCGTGGAGGTAGCGGCCGCGCGGGCGTCGGCCGGTCGCTTGCTCGTCGCGGACGACAACGCGGACATGAGAGCGTACCTCGGGCGCCTGCTCGCGCCGCACTGGCAGGTCAAGCTCGTCGCCGACGGGCGCGAGGCGCTCGAGGCGGCCATGGCCGAACCTCCCGATTTGGTCTTGAGCGACATCATGATGCCGGAGCTCGACGGCGTGCAATTACTGCAGGCGCTACGCGCCGAACCGAAGACGCGAACGGTGCCCGTGATTTTGATTTCGGCGCGTGCGGGCGAGGAAGCGCGGCTCGAGGGCCTCGAAACCGGCGCTGACGATTACTTGGTCAAGCCCTTCGTCGCGCGCGAAGTGCTGAGCCGAGTGCGCACGCACCTCGAAATGGCCAAGGTGCGGCGTGCGGCCACGGCGTCCGCTCAGGCGCTCGCGGAGACGCGCGCCGAGCTCCTCGTCGAGCTCGAGCAGAAGCACGCCGCGTTGAAGGTTCTGCACGAGGAGCTCAAGCGCACGCAAACCCAGCTGATTCAGAGCGCGAAAATGGCTTCGCTCGGCGAGCTCGTCGCCGGCGTCGCGCACGAGATCAACAATCCGCTCGCCTTCGCGGTCGCGCACCTCGGCACCATCGAGCGCAGTCTCGCCACGGTCGCGGCGAGCCTCGCCGGCGGGCTGCCGGCCGCGGCGGGCCCGGCGTGGGATCGCGCGACGCAGCGCCTGCGCGAGATCCACCTCGGCCTCGAGCGCATCGCCGAGCTCGTGCGTCGGCTCCGCACCTTCTCGCGCCTCGACGAGGGTGAAAGGAAGAGCGTGAGCGTGCGCGACAGCATCGACTCGGTGCTCACGATCCTGCGGCACCGCTACGACCAACGCATCGCGATCGCGACGGAGTACGGCGAGCCCGACGAAATCGACTGTTACGCGGCTCTCTTCAACCAAGCCGTCATGAACCTGCTCGCGAACGCGATCGACGCTATCGAAGCTTCGGGCACGATCACGATCCGGACGGGCGCGCGCGGCGGCTGGTTCGAAGTCACCGTGGCCGATACGGGCTGCGGCATCGAGCCCGCGATTCGCGAGCGCGTGTTCGAGCCGTTCTTCACGACCAAGCCGGTCGGCTTCGGCACCGGGCTCGGCTTGTCCATCGCCTATTCGATCGCGCACAAGCACGGCGGCACGATCGCGCTTTCCGCGGGCGACCAGGGCGGTACGCTCGCGCTCCTCAGGTTTCCGCTCGGCTGAGCGCGCGCTCGCGCCCGCCGAGCTCCGTGCGTACCGTACGCGCGCCGCTCGGATGGTCGGGTGCCGACGAGAGCCGCTCGGCGAAGAGCAGGTCGCGCGCGGAAGTGACGCGGCTCACGAACACGAGCGCGATCGCCGTGAACAAGAGCACCACGCCGATGGCGATCATGGTCGGATCTTGTCCGACGCGATCCGCGGCCCAACCGAACACGAGCATTCCCAGCATGGCCATGCTCGTCGTCGCGGTGTTGAACGCCGTGATCACGCGCGCGCGGAGCTCCTCCGGCGTCGAGTCCTGAAGCAGCGTGAAGACGACCGGGTTGAACGCCGCCGCGCTAAAGCCGATGATCACCATCAGCGTGGCGGCGGCGAAACTCGACTTCACGTACGCGAGGCTCGCAATCGAGAGTCCGCCGAGCACGAGCGACGAGAGCACGATGTAAAGCAGAGCCCGCGGTTGCAGCTTCAAGAGCGCGATGAGCAGCGTCGCGAGCAGCATGCCCGAGCCGAAGGCCGACCAAATGAAGCCGAGCGAGACCGCGTCGAGATCCAGATCCTTCTTCACGACGGCGGGCAGCAAGAACAAGAAGGCGCTCGCGCCGATGTTCTGCAGGCCCGAGACGAGCGTGAGAAACAAAATGCCGCGCTGGCGCCGCAGCAAGAAATCGAGACCCTCGCGAATGCTCTGGGCAAACTCGGAGAAGCGGCTCGGCAGCGGTCCGAGCGCGTTCGTCTCGCGCATGCGCACGAACAGCAGGCAACCGACCAGGAACGCGAACGTCAGTGCGTCGGCGTAGAGCACCTTGGCGATACCAAACGCGGCAATACCGATGCCCGCGACGACTGGCCCGACCAAGACGCCGATCATCGACGTCCCCTGAATCAGCGCGTTGGCGGGCCGGAGCTCCGAACGTTTGCTGACGAGTGGCAGCGCCGCCATGAGCGCAGGCCCGTAAAAGGCCGAGACAATCGAGATCAGGAGCACGAGCGTGTAGAGCAGGCCGAGCGACAAGAGCCCGAAGCCGTACAAGAGCGGGATCAGCGCGACCAAGATGCCGTGAAGCACGTTGATCACGATCATCGTCTGCTTTTTGGGCAGGCGATCGAGGTACACGCCGATCACGGGCGCGAGCGCGAGCGGCGGCACCGTCTGTAGGATGCCGATGAGCGAGGTGCGCAGCGCCGAATGGCTCGTTTGGTACGCAAACCAAAGCAGGGCGACCTTGTTCAGGCCGTCGCCGATTTGCGACACCGTTTCGCCCGCCCAGAGCAGGCCGAAGTCTCGGCGTTTGAGCAGGAGCCAAGCAGGGCTTTTGACGAGGGTGGTTACAAAGTGCCACATAGTGTGTGCCGTGCGCCGAACAGAGGCTGAAACACTCCGCCGAACGCAGTGCGAGCGTCTGTCGGTCACCCTCGCAAGAGGCGTTCCGAGCGCGCCGGGAACGAGCGTCCGATGGTTGTGTCCGTCTGCCGCCGCTCCCGCCCCGATGAGGCACAAACGAACGCCCCTGGAACGCTGAGAAGCCGTCAAAAGCCCTCGATTTCGTCACACTCAAGAAACGCTGACCATTCTGGCGAGACAAAAGCAACCACCTGTGACTCGCTGCATGCGCCGAACGACCCGATCCATGACCGCTGAAGGATTGGCCCTCGCGTGCTCCCTCGCGCTCGGGTGCGGGCAGTCGGGACCGGATGCCGCTCCGGGGCAGCCGAGTGGAGGCAGCGGGACCGGGACTGCAGGCGCGCATGAAGCAGCCGGCATGGGCGGAGCTGCTGCCGCAATGACCGCGGGGGGTGGGGCGGGGGGAGCGTCAGTCGCTGGCACCGCTGGCGTGGTGGGCGGCCGTGGCGGGACGAATGCGTCAGGGGCCGGCGGGAACACGGCCGGAGCGGCGGTTGGAGGCTCGGCGGGCGGAGGGCGGGACAGCGGCGCGGGCGCGGGCGGTCGGGTTGCGCTCGGCGGGAGCGCTGGACGTGGAGGCGGAGGTGCGGCGGGCGCTGCCGGCGCGAACGCTGGAGCGAGCTCGGGCGGCATGAGCGGGGCCACCTGTCCGCGCGTGGATCCCCAGAAGCCCCCCGCGCTGCTCACGCTGACGGGAAATCTCGGCACGCATGATCCGTCGCTCATCGCAGCGGACGGCAAGGTCTACCTGTTCCAAACCGGCTCGCGCCTGCCGACGAAAACGTCGACTGACCTCTTGAACTGGCAAGCCGGCAGCGCGGTCTTCAGCTCGAATCCCTCGTGGATCGCCGCAAAGGTGCCGGGCGCGACCGATCTGTGGGCGCCCGACATCTCGTACTTCGGCGGCAATTATCACTTGTATTACGCTGCTTCGACCTTCGGCAGTAACACCTCCTGCATCGGCCACGCGACGCGCGCGAGCCTCGCCGCGGGCTCGTGGACCGATCACGGCTCGGTCGTTTGCTCCGGCAGCGGCGACGACTGGAACGCGATCGATCCCAACGTGATCGTCGACGATGCGGGCACGCCGTGGCTAGCGTTCGGCAGCTTCTG
Organism: Polyangiaceae bacterium; assembly: GCA_025936115.1. Classification (GTDB taxonomy): domain Bacteria; phylum Myxococcota_A; class Polyangia; order Polyangiales; family Polyangiaceae; genus PMG-095. Next base: position 121,701 of record JAICTZ010000015.1, on the reverse strand, counting down.
GGGAGGCATCCAGCTGCTCGAGCTCGACGCGACGGGCGCTCCCACGGGCGGCGCTCAGCGCTCGATTGCCGCGCGCCCTCACAACGGCGGCGCGCTCGAAGGCGCCTACATCGTGCACGTCTGCGGCTACTACTACCTGTTCGTCTCCTGGGATCACTGCTGCGACAGCCCCTGGAATTACAACATCCGTGTCGGGCGCGCGGAGAGCGTCACGGGGCCGTACAGCGATCGCGCCGGCACGGCATTGGTGGACGGAGGCGGAACCCTCGTGGTCGCAGGCGACGCCACGTGGACGGCGCCCGGGCACAACGCCGTCATCGTGACGGCGAGCGGCGCATACAACGTGTACCACGCACTCAACGCGAGTCACGCGAACCCGACGCTCCGTATTGCCGAAATCGCGTGGGACACCGACGGCTGGCCCGTGTCCGCAGGCCCCTAGTGCCGTGTCCCGAGAATTGCGATGCAATTCTCGGGAAGGGCGCGGCTCGTCCCGTGCGACTCAGGGCACGCAGCCCCACTGCTGAACGCCGTTCACGAGCACGACGATCTTGTTCCACGGCACTTTGCTCGTCTGTGTGCCGTAGGAGTAGTCGTTCGTCTGAGTTTGATTCGCCGGTTGGAAGTACGTCTTGAAATTGAGAACCTGATTCGGCGCGATGGTGTTCGTACCGGCGAACGTGGTCCGCAGGTAATGATCCGCGCCCGTGGTCGCGGTGCTCAGGGCGACGACCGTGGTCGTCACGGCACCGCCGCCCGTCGCGCTGAACGGATTCTGGAGCTGGTTGACGGTGTTGTTGCCCGTGAGCGCCGTGCCGGGACTCTCCTGCACGATGTAGTAGCGGACCTCGATGAGATTTGCCGCGATGGGGAACGCGCTGACGTTCACGACATCGATGTCGGGTTCGATTTGGCCGTTGCTGCTGGCGGGATCGTAATCGACGCGAATATCGCCGGTGACACAGCCGCTCGTCGCGCCGCCGGCGCCAGCCGTGCCGCCGCCCGCTGAGCCGCCCGCGCCGCTCTGCCCGCCGATGCCTCCGCCCGACGCGCCGCTGGTTCCGGCCGCGCTGCCCGCTGTGCCACCGCCGCCCGCGATGCCGCCGCTCCCGGCCGTGCCGCCGCTCCCGGCCGTGCCGCCGCTCCCCGCCACGCCGTTCGTTCCGGCACTGCCTCCGCCTCCGCTCACACCCGCGCCGCTACTGCCGCCCGTGCCTTCGACCATACCGGCTTCGCCACCGAAGCCGGCCTCGCCAGCGGCGCCGCCCTCAGCGCTGGTCCCGCCGACGCCGAGCCCACCGGCGACGCCTGCGCCGCTCACGCCTGCCGCGCTCACGCCTGCCGTGCCTGCGCTCGTGGTCCCGCCCGAGCTCACTCCGCCCGCAGAGGTCGTGCCGGCGATATCGCCGCCGGATCCGGCCGTCACGCCCGTTCCCGCTGTTCCTCCACTCATCCCACCGCTGCCGGTCCCCGCGCCACCACCCGTGCTGCGACCTGCCGTGCCGCTTGTCCCCGCTGACGTGCCGCCGGCACCGGTTCCAGCGCCGCCCGATCCGAAAACGCTCGCGCCCGCCGAGCCACCGACTGCCGTCGCGCCAGCGCGACCGCCCGTTGTCGTTCCCGCGTGTCCCGCGGCGCCGCCGCGTCCGCCGGTGCCGCCGCGTCCGGCGTGTGAGTTGCCCGGCGTCGTATCGTCGTCCGAGCCACAGCCGAAGGCGACGCCAGCGGCGATCGCCGTGTACATCAGAGCACGCGAAGAGAACTGAGCCATGCGCGAGAGGCTTGTCCAGTCGCGCTCGGACGTAAAGCGGAGTCGTGCCACACCTCGCGCGCGCTTACAGCCTCGCGAGAACCAATTCCGTCATGAGCGCAGGCGAGCGGGCGCGTGTGAACATAATTGCAACAGCACGCTGCAAGATGAGCTCATCAGAGTCGCTCGTGCGTCGGAGTGCGAGCTCGTCAGAGTCGTTCGCGCGTCGAGGTGCGCGTTCGTTAGACTCGCTCGCGCGTCGCCGTGCGCGAGGCGACCACGTCGGCTCAGGACTACTCAGCCGCCCGCGTCAACCAACGCCTGCAGCTCGGCCCAGCGTGCGTAGAGACCATCGATCTCGGCGCGCACGGCCGTGCGATCGACCACGAGCGCCACCAAACGCGCTGCATCCGAAACGACGTGCGGCGCGCCCATTTCGCCCTCGATTTCACTCACCCTCGCCTCGGCAGCCTCGATGCGCGCTTCGATCGTGTCGTAGTCGCGCTGATCTTTGAAGCTCAGCTTCTTGCGCTTGGGCGCCGAAATTTGGGGCCGCTCCGGCGTCGCGGCTCGCTCGCTCTTCGGTCGGGCGTTCGATTGCTCCGCGTGGAACGCCTCCCACTGCCCGAGATCCGCGAGCGTCGTCACGCGCCCTTCCTCGCCGGGTCGCGTGTGGAACGCGAGCAGCTCGCTCGCGACGCGATCCATGAAGTAGCGATCGTGTGTGACGAGCAGCACCGCGCCGTCGAAGCTCTGCAGCGCTTGCTCGAGCACGGCGAGCGACACCAGATCGAGATCGTTCGTCGGCTCGTCGAGCACGAGCACGTTGGCCGGCGTCAGCATCAGACGCGCGATCAGCAAGCGGCTCTGTTCGCCTCCCGACAGGCTGCCCACCGGTTGTGCCATCTGATCGGCACGGAACGAGAAGCGCTCGAGGTAGCCGTGGCGGTGCACGAGCGCCCCGCGAAAATGCACGAAATCTCCGTCGGGGCTCACCGTATCCGCGAGGGTGCGCTTCGGATCGAGCGACGCGCGATCTTGCTCGAAATACGCGATTTGTAGGTTGTCGGCCGTGATGACCTCGCCGAGCGTCGCCGCTTCACGGCCCGTCAAAATGCGGAGCAGCGTCGACTTGCCGCAGCCGTTGCGGCCGATGAGCCCGAGGCGCGTGCGGGGCCCGATGAAGAGATCGAGCTCGGCGAGCACGCGCTTTTCCCCGTAGTGCTTGGCAATGCCGCGCGCTTCGATCAGACGCTTCGGGCGCATTTCGTCGTCGCGAGCCTGAAAGTCGACCGCGAGCTTGCCGCTCTGATTGCGCAAGCGAAGCTCGGCCACTTCGTCGGCGAGCGAGCCGGCGCGCTCGATGCGCGCGATTTGCTTGGTGCTGCGCGCCGAGGGACCGCGCCGCAGCCACTCGGTTTCGCGCCGCAGCGTGTTTTCGAGCGACTGCTGGCGCTGTTCGGCCGCGGCGACGAGCCCGGCCTTGGTCTCGACGTAGGTCGCGTAGTCGCCCGCGATGTCGAGCAGGCCGCCCGGATTTCTGCGATCGAGCTCGAGGATGCGGCGCGAAACGCGCTGTAAGAAGAGGCGATCGTGCGTCACGGTGAGCGTCGCGAAGCGCGCGCTGCCGACGAAGCGCTCGAGCCACACGATGCTCTCGACGTCGAGATGATTGGTCGGCTCGTCCAGCAAGAGCAGCTCCGGATCGCCAACGAGCGCGCGCGCCAGGGCCACGCGCTTCTGCCAGCCGCCCGACAGCGCTGCGACGGGAGCGTCGGCGTCGAGCTCGAGCCGATTGAGCCATTCATCGACGAGCGCTTCGTGTTCGCTTTCGTGTTCGCCCGCGGGTAAGCGAGCGCGCACGGCTTCGCGGACGGTGGCGAACGGCAGCTCCGTCACTTGCTCGAGGTAGGCGGTGCGCAGGCCTCCGCGGCGCGAAAGCTCGCCGCGATCTGGGGCGATCGCCCCGGCCAAGATCTTGAGCAGCGTGGATTTGCCGGCGCCGTTCGGTCCGATGAGGCCGACGCGATCGCCTTCGGACAGCGTGAAGCTCACGCGCTCGAAGAGCGGCCGCGCGCCAAAGGCATGAGTGAGCTCGCGGGCGGAAAGAAGGACTGCCACCGGGGCTCGCGCGGCGGACCATGACGCGAATCGGGCGCCTCGTAAAGGGACGCCGCGGCGCCAATAGCAACTGCCGCGCGCTGGGAGCGCGCGCAGTTCGGCCCAAATTCAGGATCGTACCGTGATCAACGTGCGGGCGGGGAAGCCGTGGGCGGCATTCCGGAGTCGTGCTTGAGCTTCCACTTTCCCGCAGCCCAGAGCCCCAGTGCCAGGACCACGAGAGGAGCCGCGATAAATTGCCCCAGTGTCACCAAAATGATCCCGACGACTCCGATTACTCCTGCAGTAATGAGGAGGATCGCTCCCCCCGCGGCCACCTGGTCGCTTTTAGCGGGCGTCGGCTCCGGCCGGTAGTTGCGCTCGTCCATGATGCTGAAGGTAAAGCAGGGCGCGTGCCAGCATTGAGTTCCGAGCTGGGCCTCGCGCGCGTTACTCGTAACCACGAGCCTGCATGCGGTAGAGCCGCGCGTACGTGCCGGCGCGCGCCACGAGCTCGTCGTGCGTGCCCTCTTCCGTGATCGAGCCGTGCTCGATGACCAGGATGCGATCGGCCATGCGCACGGTCGGAAAGCGGTGGGAGATGATGATCGAGGTGCGGCCGGCAGCGAGCGTCTTGAAACGTTCGAACACGGCGTGCTCGGCTTCGGCGTCGAGCGCGGCGGTCGGTTCGTCGAGCACGAGAATGTCGGCTTGTTCGCGCATGAAGGCGCGCGCGAGGGCGAGCTTCTGCCACTGGCCCCCCGAGAGCTCGACGCCGTCTTGAAACCAGCGACCGAGTGGAGTCTCGAGGCCGGATGCGAGCTCGGACACGACGCTTTCGGCGCCGCCGCGCTCCACGGCGCGCACGATGCGCGGCTCGTCCGCGAGGTGCTCGACGCTGCCGACACCGACGTTTTCGCGGAGCTTGAGTTGATAGCGGTTGAAGTCTTGGAACACGACTCCGAAGCGCGCGAGGAGCGCGTCGTCGTCCCACGCTTCGAGGTCCTTGCCGTCGAGCAGGACGTGACCTTCCGTCGGACGATAGAGCCGCGTCACGAGCTTGACGAGAGTGGTCTTGCCGGCGCCATTCTGACCGACGAGCGCGACGCTTTGCCCGCGCGGAATGAAGAGATCCACGTGCCGGAGGACCCATTCGGACTTGCCGGGGTAGCGGAAGCTCACGTCCGCGAGTCGAATGCCGGCTTCGCCTCCGGGGACCACGCTGTTCGTCGCGGGTGCGATGCCCTTCGTCGCGGGTGCGGTGCCGTTCGTCGACGCAAGCGCGCCGTTGGTCGCGGCACCGCGCGGCTCGCCCTCGAGCTCGGCGTCGAGGTACGAAAACAGGTTCGACATGTACAAATTGTGCTCGTAGATGCTCCCGATCCCGCTCAAAATCGATTGAAACGACTGCTGCCCGCTGCGGAACGAGAGCACGTACAGCGTCATGTTGCCGAGGGTGAGACCGCCGATCGCGGCGGCGGCCGCCATCACTGCGTACGCCGCGTAGAACGCGAACGTCGCGAGCAGGGAGAGCAGGTGCGTCACGATGGCGCGGCGCGCCGCCAGCTCGGAATCTTCACGCAAGAAGCGCTCGGCGAGCTCGCGGTAGCGACCGAGAAAGAGCGGCCCGAGCCCGAAGAGCTTCACCTCCTTGGCGTGCTCGTCATTGGCGAGCACGTATTCGAGGTACATGAGGCGGCGCGATTCGGGGGAGCGCCAATTGCGCAAGCGAAACGCCGACTTCGAGTAGCGCATCTCGGCGAGGGTGGCGGGCACCGTCGCAAGCAACAGGCCCGCCACGGCCCAGCCGCTGAAGCGCACGAGAATGGCCGCGTAGCCTGCCAGCGTGAGCACGCCTTGCAGGAGCGAAAAGCTCTCGGTCACGAGCGAAACCGGCCGAGACGAGGCTTCACGTCGCGCGCGCGTGAGCCGGTCGTAAAAATCGGGGTCTTCGAAGTGCCGGAGCTCGAGCCGTACCGCGCGTTCCAAAATCGCGACGTTCACGTCCGTGCCGAGCCGCGACGCGAGCACGGCGCGCACGAGCGAGAGCCCACGCCCGAGCGTCGCCTGCAGCACGACGAGCACGAGCTCCGCCGCGACCCAGTCGAGCGTCGCCTCGCGCGCGCGCGCGACGACGGCATCGACGATACGCTTGCCCGCCCACGCGACGGCCGGCGGCGCCGCGGCCGCAAGCAGCGTGAGCACGGCGAGGGCCAGCGTCAGCGCCCGCGACGAACGCCAGACGAGCGCGAGGGCACGCCCGATGTACGCGAGGCTCTCGCGCAGAGCGACGCCGAGCGGCTTCTTCTTCTCGGGCGGACGCGCCGGCGGAGGCGTCACCTACCAGCTGCCCTGATTCGGCTGCGACAGCCACGGCTCTCTGGGCGGTAGTGACTCGCCTCGCTGCAAGAGCTCGATCGAGTGACCGTCGGGAGACTTGATGAACGCCATGTGGCCGTCGCGAGGGGGTCGGAGGATGTCGACACCTGCCGCGCGCAGGCGCTCGCACGTCGCGTAGATGTCGTCCACGGCGTACGCGAGGTGGCCGAAGAAACGGCCCGTCGGGTAGGGCTCGGTTTGATCCCAATTGTAGGTGAGCTCGACTTCGGCCGGATCGGCGGGATCGCCGCTCTTCAGGAATACGAGCGTGAAGCGACCGCGCTCGTTCACGCTGCGACGCGATTCGGTGAGGCCGAGCTTGTTGACGAAGAAATCGAGCGCGGCGTCGAGGTCGCGCACGCGGAGCATCGTGTGGAGGTAGCGCATGGGCTCGGAGCTTAGCCTCCGCCGGCGAGCACGCGCCGGCGGAGCTCGCGATCGACGGAGCCTTGGGCGCGGAAGGCGGGATAGCTGTGCCCTTGGACCATGTGCGCGTAGATGGGGTCGGCCTCGCCGGTGTTCAGCGCGAGACCGGAGATGTACTCGAGCTTGAGGCTGAAATCGCGGTTGATCGGGACGCCCGCGAGCCAAGCTTGCATGTCGCGGCCGCTCGCGCCGTAGGTCGCGAGCAGGTCGATGGCATCCTTGATCTTCACGTCGGTGAGCGATTGCTTGAGGCGTGGGTTTTCGTCCATGCGCCGCTGGATCGAGGCCACGTCGAGCTCGAGCGGTGCTTCGCCTCCCACGAACACGACGTCGTAGCCGCGCCCGCTGGTTTGCGTGTTCCAGACGGTGCCGTTCGGAAACGCGTCCATGAAGGTCTTCGCCTGGATCTTGATGGCAAGCTCGCTCGTTTCGTAAAGCGGCACCCACTGGGTCGCCAGTCCCCCCGGCTTCAGGCGGTTTCGCACGATTTGGTAGTATTCGCGCGAAAACAAGATGGAATTGCCGCGTACCCAGGGGTGAATGGGATCGGACGTGATGATGTCGAATTTTTCGCGCGTGGTGGCGAGGAAGTGGCGGGCGTCGTCGAAGACGACTTCGACTTTGGGGTTGTCGAGCACGCGGTAATTCTCGTCGGCGAATTGGCGGGTCGCGCCCAGGACGCGCGGCTCGATTTCGCAGATCACGATGCGCTTCACCTCGGGATAGAGCGAGAGCGCGCCGGCCGAAATACCGCCGCCCATGCCGACGACGAGCACCGATTCGGGATGCGGGTGCGGTAAGCCCGAAAGGTGGCCGATCAAGCGTTCGGTGCGGAGATCGCTCGGGTTGTTGGTGGCTTCGACGCGGCCCGACACGTGGAAGTTCTTGTAGCCGTCGGGCGCGACGTGCACGGCGACGGTCGATGCCGCGCCTTCGCTCACGTACGGGTAGCGGTCGCGCGCATCGACCCACCAGATGTAGCGGCCGTGCGCGAGAAACACGGGCGAAAGTGTCGGGACGAGCGCGGCGCTGAACGCTCCGAGGCCGAGCGCCCAGGCGGCGCCGAGCGGTGGCCCGAGGCGCGGACGTTTCGCCTTTTCGGCCGCGACGCTGAGCGCTCGGAAGACGACGGCGGCGGAGATGCCCGCTCCGAGGCCGAGCAGGCGCGTCGCGGAAGCGGAGCCGTAACTCGGGATGATCCAAAAGCTGACGCAGAGGGAGCCCACGATCGCGCCGATCGTATTGGCGGCGTAAACGTATGCGCTCGAACGTCCCGTGTCCTCGGCGGAACGCGCCGCCGCGGCGAGAGCAAACGGGAAGCTTGCGCCCCAGAGCACGGCCGGTAAGAGAATCACCACGACCGCGCGCACGACGTGCAGCCCGTGCAGCGCACCGACGGGCGTGACCGCGGGCGGCGAGGCGAACGGCAAATAACGCGCGAGTACGAGGCCCGACACGAACAGCGCCGGCAGGAGCAAGAGCTGCGTCCAGCCGAGCGCGAGCGCGGGCCGGTGGCCGCGGCGGAGCAGGTACGCGGCGAGCGCGCTGCCGAGCCCGAGCCCTGCGAGAAACACGGCCAAGATGAGCGCGAACGCGAACACCGTCGCACCGAAGAGCAGCGTCAAGAGGCGGGTCCAGAGCACCTGGGCCGCGAGCGCCGTCAGCCCGGAAAGTCCCGCCGCCCAGTAGACGCTACGAACGTCGATGACGTAGGCGCGAGCACTCTTCTTGCGTAATCGAGGCGTGCCGTGCGCGGCCTCGCGAACGCTCGGGGCGATCGTCCTCGGGGTCGCGCGCGACAGCCGTACGGCGAGGCCGCCGACCACGAAATTCAGCGCGGCCGCCGCGGCCGTCGCGACCCATACGTCCCAGAGCGCCAGCAGGTAGAACGCCGAAACCAAACTGCCGAGCACGGCGCCGGCAGTGTTCGTCGTGTACAGCCAGGCGAGGGCGGACATACCGCGGCGTCCCGACGGGTAGCGGCGCGCAATGGCGGGCAGCGTCGCGCCCATGAGCGCTGTCGGCGGCAAGAGCAGCACGGTAGCGATGACGCCGCGGAGCGCGATCCCGAGCGCGCCGTAGCCGACGAGCCCGATGTACACGGAGCGAATCGCCGGCAAGAGCAGCGGCATCGCCAGCCCGCACACGCCGACGCCGAGCTCGAGCATGCCGTAGACCCGCAGCGGATGGCGATCCTCGGGCACATAGCGCGGGAACAGCAAGCTACCGAGGAACATGCCGCCCATGAAGCTCGCGAGCACGATGCCGACCGACAGAGCGGAGGCGCCGATCACGAGGCGCATCAGATGAAACCAAACGATTTCGTAGATGAGCGCCGCGCAGCCGCTGCCGAAGAACATGAGTCGCAACAGGCGCTCCGTCCTGAGCTCGCGCGCCATCCCCGCGTCGAGACGAACGGGCGGTGACTGAGCCGCCTGCTGCTCCGTCACTGCGTCTTTCGTGGCAGTCGCTTCCTTTTGCCGTGGTTCGTCAGCGCCGTTCGAGCGACGCAGCCGCGACAAGCCGCCGAGGACGAAGAGCGCGCCTGCGGCCGCCAGCAGCGGTAACCGCGTCGAGGTGTCCCCCTCGTCTTCGAGCCCGATGCGCGGGCCGGCGGCGTCCGTTGCCACCGCGGGCGGCGTGCTCGGCTCTGGGCCTTCGACGCGCAGCACGGGCGGGAAAGGCGCCGGAGCCCGGCAGTACGCCGCAAACTCCGCGATCGAGTACGCGCCGTCGCCGACTCCTCCGCTCACGCGTAAGAAGCGCAGCGTGGTCGGCGCGAACCGCACCGTACGCTCGCGCAGGCCGTCGCCCCGGCTGCGTGCGTTCTCGAACTCGGTCAGCACCTGGTAGCTGCCGGGGGTACCGTCGAGAGAGCCTTCGAGGCGATAGGTGTCGTTCGCGTCGGCTTGGAGGAAGGCCGCGCTCACGCTGCGCGGCGTGCCGAGATCGTAGGTGAGGGAACCTGCGCCCATGAACGTGAGCGCCGGCGGTACGTCCCAGTCGGCGCCCTCGTGGCCGATGACGCCGTTGGTGACGAGAGCGGGATCACTGCCGATGTTGACGCGCTCGACGGGCGCTTTGCCTGCGAGCAGGTTCGAGGGGTCGCAGGTTGCCGGAGCCGCCGGCTCGGCCGACGCCTGCCGCGCGCACAGCGCCGAGACGAGCACGAGCGAGCCGAAAAGGGCACGAAGGAACGCAGCGCTCCAAAAGCGGGTCGGTGACACTCCGATCTTGTACCCGACGCGTCGACGCGCATGGCCGAAATCCCACGCTGCCGTGCGCGCCCGCCCGGAAAAATCTAGCTCGGACGGCTCAATTCGTGAAGGCGACCGTAACGATCGAGCGGGCCGGCACCCTGAGCACGCCGCCCGTCGAGAGGCTGCCGAGCACCGCGCCGCGCTCGACGCCGTCGAACACCGTGCGGCTCACGACCGAGTGCGCCGGCTGCTCGCCGCTCACGAAGTCGAGCTCGGCGCTCAGATCCGTCGTGCCGTCGTTGATGAGCACGACGGTGACGGCGTCGGCGCCGGGCGCGAGCCACGCGGAGGAGAGCAGCGAGCTCGAGCTCGAGCTCGCGTCGACGCGCGTCCAACCCGGATCCGTGTCGAGCGAGTAGTGCCGCATCGCGTAGTACGGCTGGCGTATCGTGAAATCCGTGGCCGTGAGTCCCACGAGCGCGTCGAAGTTCGTCGAAGGCCCCGTGGCGGAGCTCGTGAGCGTCGTCTGCATGTACGCGGCAGCGTTCTCCACGGTCGTCGTGTAGTGGATGAGCATCGCGGTGCCGAGGCCGTCCGCTTGCATCTCGGACTGGAAGAGCGGCTTGTCGGGCGCAAGCTGGCCGACGGCCGCGAGCGCGGCCAGATCCACGTTTTCCGGATCGACGCCGTAGAGGTGGTGCGCGATGGCGTCCACCGTCGTCGGCTCGAGCGCCGCGAGGTAGCTCTGCACGCTCGCAAAGTCGCTCGTTTCGGGCGCGAGCACCTTGGGCATCGGTGTGAAGCCGCGGAGCGCATTGAGCGTCGCGGCTTGTGCCTCGGCGTAGCCCGGGTACGATCCCGTGATGTTGCGGCCGTTCACCGTGATGGTGTTGTTGGCCTCCGAGGGCGTGAAAATGCAGGCTTCGCCGACTTGGGGCGCGGTCGGGAACCAGTTCGGGTTGTTCTGAATGCCGATGTAGTCGGCCTGCACGCCGACGGCGGCGTAGGCGTCGAGGGCGCTCCGCCAGTAACTCGCGAAACTCGCGTAATCGAAGGCGCCGCCGGCGGTCTTGGTCAGCGTGCAAGTCTCGGCGTTGCCGCTGCAGTTGACGGCGCCGTTCTGCTTGAGTGTCGCGGGCGGGCTCCATGAAGTGAGCACGAGCGTCGGCGCGCGACCGAGGCTCGCCGACGCGGCGGCGATGAGCGCGGTCGTGGCGGTGAGATCGTCGTCACCCGTGTGACCGTAGCGGTTGCGCAGGCGCAGCACGTCTAGGCCGAGGTCGGCGAAGAGCGTCTTTTCGAGCGCAGCCTTTTGCGGATGGCTCGTGATCTCGGCTTCGTCGTAGGCGACGGCGGCGCCGAACCCCGTGAGCGTCTGGTGCAATGCGTGCGTGTCGATCGAGACGTGAGCGTCGGGCTGCGGCACGGGCGTACACACGCCGGCGACGCACATCTGGTCGCTGGGGCAACCCGCCGCGTCGCAACGCGGCATACACAAACCAGGTGCCGCGGGCGAGGCGCCGTCGCACTGCGCGACGGCGGCGGCGTCGGAGCTCGTGACGCAGGCGGTGCCTTTGAGCGCCCCGCAAGCCGTGTTGTCGTTGCAGGGAGTGGTGCACACGCCGCAAATGCACGACAGCGACTCGTCGCATTGCGAGTCGATTCGGCACTCGCGGAGCCAATTGGTCTGGCTGTCGATGCTTTCGGGCTTGTTCGTCGGATCGCAGGCGAGCGCGAGCGCGCCGAGCGCGAGCCGGAGCCAAGACCCAAACCTTGCGGAAATGCGCGTGCTCACTCGCTCTCCTCTTCCGTCACGTTCTGACCGCAATAGAAGGTCACCGAATACGTCTCGTCGGGCCTGTGCTCTTTGTTGTAGGCCGCAACTTCTTCCCACAACGAGACGAGTTGCTTGCGCGCCGAGGCGAGCAGCGCCCGCACTTCCTTCTCGCGCGGGTGTCCGGGCCAGAGATCGAACGAGAGCGTCGTACCACCAATCTCGTCGGCGGCGGCGGACACATGACGACCGCTCACCGCTTTGGCCGCCAGCGCCTTGAGCACGGCGCGGTGGTGATCGACTACTGCCGCTTCCCAGCCTGCGGCTTGTCCGAGCGGGATCAGACAGCGCTCGGTGACGCAATAGTCGCCGTCGGGTCGCTGCTCGACGCGCGCGCGCTCGTCGGCGACCAGGCGTCCGAGCGCCGCCTCGAAAGCGGCCGTCGGTAGTGGAACCATCTGAGCGAGCTCGTCGCGCTTGATCGGACTCGCGGGGTAGAGATGCACCCACAGCAGCGCGGCGTTGGTCTCTTCCGCGTCGCCGGCCTCGCTCGCGCCGAGCTCCTCCAGCTCTTCGGCCGTGGCGGTGCGATAGCGCGTGTCACGGCCGCGGCCGCTGCGGCACACGAGTCCCGTTTCGACCAAATCGTTGAGGATGCTCCGAACGGTGCCCTCCTCGTCGTGCTTGAAGTGTAGGAGGATTTCAGCCCGGCTAGCCGACTCACGCTCGGCAAGGAAGGAATGCAGCGCGCCCCACAGCGTGACGCCGCGGGCCGTTGCGGACTCGCTCAGGCGCTGTACCTTCTGCTGGTAAGAGCGGAGGGCCAGGCCGAACATGTCGGCGATGACCTTTTTTCCCACCTTTTGGCGCTCGAGCTCACGAACCAGCCCCACGAACACCTCGTCGGCGACGTGGGACAACGGCGAGCGCACGCCGTCAGCCGTGGAAAGCTGGGCAATGAGCACCATCGTCTGGCGGACGATGGCATCGATGAGGACCTGCGCGTTCAAGTTACCCCACCGCTAAAGCTTGTCGCTCCGAGCGAGCGCAGGACATGAGCGGAGACTCAGAGGATAGCGCTCGCTTCGTTCCAGGGGGGGCGAAATTGTTCTCTGCTACTTGGTTCAATGTTTTGCTGCTAGCGGACGTTTCGCGGAGCCTCGCACAGATGCCCCGACAGGTGCGACATCGTCTGTCCTAATCGGTGAAATCCCGCGCGGCTCCGCCTCGGAGTAGCGCCCTGCGTTACCCTCCAGGAAACGGAGTCACCATGCGCTTCAATTCTCTTCGAGCTTCGGCGCTCGCAAGTTGCGTCGCCGGGTGTGCGTTCCTCGCGGCGGCGTGCGGTGACAGTGGCTCGAACGGCGGCGGTCACTCGGGGCAGGCAGGGACCGGCGCCGTGGGCGCGGCCGGCTCGGACGTTACGTCCGGTGGCGGAAGTTCAGGTTCTGCCGGCGCGCCGAGCGGGGGCGGCACGGGTGGTTCGAGCGCTGCGGGGAATTCGACCGGCGGGTCCGCGACGAGCGGCGGCTCGGGCGGAGCCGGGGGCTCGACTGTGTCGGGCGGCGCTGGCGGAACGACATCCGGTACAGCTGGCGTTCCAGGCTCCGGCGGTGGCGGCGGCACCGCCACGGCGAGCGGCGGCGCGGGCGGCCGTATGAACGCGAAGGGCGGCGGCGCGGGCGCGGCAGCCGGCGGCAGCGCGGGTCAGGCTGCCGGCAGCGGTGGCGCGAGCGCGAGCGGAGGTAGCGGTAGCGGCGGGCTCGCTGGCGCCGTGCCGAGCAAGGGCTGCGGCTCGGCGGCTCCCGCGACGGGCGCGCAGCAGATCGAGGTCGGCAGTACCAAGCGCGACTACATCCTGCGCTTACCGGACGGCTACGACGCGAACACTCCACACCGCATCATCTTCGCGTTTCATGGGATGCAGGGCTCGGCCGATCAAGTGGACACCGGTGGTCCGCCGAACGCCGGCCTCGATCCCACTGGCCCCTACTACGGAATCAAGGACCTTTCCCAAGACACGATCTTCGTCGCCGGTCAGGCGCTGAGCGGCGGCTGGACCAACACCGACGATCGAGACATCGAGTACGTCAAGGCGCTCGTGAGCGACCTCGAGGGCAAGCTGTGTATCGATCAGAGCCGCGTGTTCGCGACCGGCTTCAGCTACGGCGCCATCATGACGATCACCGTAGCGTGCAACATGGCCGACGTGTTCCGCGCGGTGGCGCCGATGTCGGGGTCGCTCCAGAACGGTTGCCCCGCGAGCGATCACTCCATCGCCTACTGGGCGTCACACGGTACGATGGATACGACGATCGATATCAGCAAAGGCGAAGCGGCACGCGACGAGTTCGTGAAGCGTAACAAGTGCAGCATGACCACGCAGGCTACGACGCCGGACGGCTGCGTCGCGTATCAGGGCTGCGCGGCCGGCTATCCGGTGAACTGGTGTCCTTTCGACGGCATTCATCAGCCGCCGCCGTTCTCGGGGCCGGCGATCTGGGCGTTCCTTTCGCAATTCTGACGCTAGGACTCGAGTCGCGCGTCTGGGAGCCTAGAGCCATCGATTGCGCGGCCGTGGCGACCGTGTGCGGCCGCGCGCGTGCCGCGGAGTGGGCAAAAGGCCCGAGTGCCCACATGGACACCGAAGGTACGCGCGACGTCGCGGGAGTGTACGAGTTCGGGGTGGCTGCCACCTACTTGTGCCACTCTACCGATAGGTATATGACTACCGAAACATAGGCGCGGCCGGTGCTCCGCGGTGAGCGGGCCTCTTCAGGGTCGGGAAGCATGAATTCACGGAAAGGCAGCTGCGGTGCGCGTCCGGGTCTGCTCGCGCGCGCGTCGGACGGACGGGCTGCCTTATCGAACGAACTCGCGAGCGCGCTCGAGCGTGTTCGAGGTGCAGCGCAAGGCGCCGTCCAAGCCGAGTCGCACGAACAGCGCACGCTCGAGCTCAAAGAAATCATCGACGAGGCCCGGCGCGCGCTCGCGTTGAATGCATCGCTCGAAGCGAACGCCGGAGGCGAACGCGCGAGCGAAGCCACGATCCTCGTCGCACCCTCGCAGCCGCCCGTGAGCGGCGTGGTCGGCGCCGATTGGCTCGTCCGCAGCGTCGTCCACGACCTCAACAACATGCTGCTCGTGATCCAGAACTGCGCCGAGGCGATGCGACAGCAGCCGAACCTCGTCGCGCGCGAGGCGGGCGTCGTCGAAGACGCAGTGACGCAGGCGACGCGCCTCATCGCCAAGCTTTTGCCTCCCGATTCGACCGTAGGACGGCTGCCGGGCACGGATTTGTCAGAGGCAGTGCTCCGGTTTTCGGGCGTGCTCCGGTCGCTCGTGGGCGAGCGCGTCAGCGTCGTCACGCGGCTCGCGTCGGATCTGCCGTCCGCGCGCTGCGACGACATGGCCGTCGGGCGTATCTTGTCGAACCTCGCCACCAACGCGCGCGACGCGATGCCCGACGGGGGCACTTTGACCCTCGAAACCCGATGCGAGCAGCGCAAAGCCCCCGACGGTTTCGAGGTCGAAACGGTGCCGTTCGTCGTGCTTGGAGTCTCCGATACCGGCAGCGGTATGGACGCGGAAACGAAGGGCAGAGCCTTCGACCCGTTTTTTACCACCAAGCCGCGCGGCAAGGGTAGCGGGGTCGGGCTTGCGACCGTGCGCGACCTGGTACACGGCGCGGGCGGCTTTCTCGAGCTCGACACGAGCGTCGGGAACGGGACGACCGTGCGCGTGTTCCTACGCGCCAACGGCGCCTGGCGTTGAACCGGAGCGAAGGCGCGCTGCCCCGGGTATACCGATAGGTATACGGGAGTTCGGAGCCTCACCACCTATCGGTGGTTCTCGGGCGCCGGCGGCGCGTCTAGCCTCGGCGCCGTGCGGGAAGGACCGTTCCGAAGGAACTTCGGCCGAGCCGTCAAAGCCGCCCGCGAAGGGCGAGGTCTCACTCAGCGTGAGCTCGCCGAAGCCGCGCGCATCGCGGACAAGTATCTTTCGCGCATCGAGGTCGGCATGGCGACCCCGTCCGTGTACGTCGCTAGCCGGCTCGCTCAAGCGCTCGGCGTCAGCCTCGACACGCTCATCGTCGCTTCACCGAAGCTCGCGGACCACGAGCTCGCTTCGGTGCTGCGGCTCCTCCACTCGCTCGAGCCTTCGCAGATCGAACGCGTGCGGCGGATCCTGCTCGAGGTGCTGCGCTGACGAGCTTCTCGAGCGCACCGGGCTCGGCGACGAGGCGCCGTAAGACGCGCTCGACGTAACGCGAGAAATCGCGCTCGATGGCCGCTCGGGGCCGGCCCGTCGCCTGCGCGAGTTCCTTCACGAGCGCCTGGTACAGCGTTTCGGGGCAGAAGAAGCAGATTTCCGAGGGCCTTCGTCCGGGCATGGCGGCGTCGTCTCGGCATGGACCATAGTCCCCCCCGGGCGGCCGCGCAGCCCGCACACCCTTCCGGGAGTCGATGTCGGATCGAGCGTACGACCGCCGTCTCACGTGCGCGGCGTCGAGCCGCTGCTTTCCCCCCGTTCAGGCGAAGAGAGCCCTTAGAACGCGTTCCGCGCGCTCGAGATCGCTTGCGGGGCGGTCGGCGAGCAGCTTCAAAATCGAGACCGGCGCCGGGGGCGCTCCGAGCGACGGCGTCGCGAGCAGCTCGGCCAACGGTACGCCGAGCGCGGCGGTGAGCTCGAGCGCAACCAGCAGCGACGGCGTGACGAGCGCGCGCTCGATGCGCGACAAATACTTCTCACCGATGCCCGCGCGCGCGGCGAGCGCCCGTTGCGTGAGCCCACGGGCGCGGCGAGCGTGACGGACCGCGTGGGCAAGGTTCGCTCGCAGAGCGCGCTCGCGGGTCAAGCGCCGCCCCGCCAGAGAACGCGGTGTGCAAATGTCGAACTCGGGCCGAGCGTCATCCGGGTACGCGCCTCCGAGCGCGTGATTCTACTCGAACTCCGGCCCGCCCGAGCTACAGAGTCCGCATGGATTTCAAGCTGATGGCGACGACCTTCGTCGCCGTGTTTCTGGCCGAGCTCGGCGACAAGACGCAGCTCGCGACGCTGTCGTTCGCGAGCGGTGGCAGCTCGCGCTGGTCCGTGTTTCTAGGATCGGCCGCGGCGCTCGTGTGCACGTCCGCGCTCGCGGTGCTCGGTGGGGAAGCCGTGGCGCGCGTGGTGCCGCCGCTCCTGCTCAAACGCGTGTCGGGAGTCGCATTCGTCGTCATCGGGATCTGGGTGCTCGTTTCGACTCGCGCTCGCGCCTGAGTTTCCGGCGGGCGGCCGGCCGCGCCAACAGATGGTGTGAGAGTGTCAGAGCACTGCCGTCGTCTGTGTCGTGGGGATTGCCCAAATCCCGGGCGACTCCGACGGCCCGTGGAACCGTGGGGCCCTCCGAGCTCCCTGACTTGTTGCGCGGACCCCGCCGTGCGAAGGTCCGGGCGGCGTGTTCGCTCGCGGGTGCCTGCTCTTCGGGAGCTTCGGAACGTGCCTCGTGCTGGCGGGCAGCGTCCGTGCAGCTCCGGTCGACGCCGGGGCTGAGCGCGAAGCCTACGTGCCGGAAGATTCGCAACTGCCGCCGCAGACGCACGTGCCCTCGCCGCGGGTAGCGGAGGAGCCCGGCGTCCCACCTGAAACGAGCTCGCGGGGTGTGACGGCGCTCGTCACCGGCCTCGCGACGGCGGGCGCATCGCTCGCGTACGGCGGCTTCTTGCTCACGAGCGGCCATTCGCTGCCGGCCAAGCACGACGGCTTGTACGTGATGAGCCTCGGGCTCACGCTCGCCCCGCTCGTGGCGCACGGCGTCGCGGGCGAATGGGCGCGCGGAGCGCTTTTTTCCATCGCACCGGCGATTGGTGGCATCGGAATGGCGATGCTCTTGGCCAAGCGCCCCGATGCGCCGATCAAGGGCAAACAGAAGAGTCAGCGCATCTACCCGGTGCTGATCACGCTCAGCGTCGTCGGTAGCGCCGTCGGTATTTTCGACGCGGCGCTCGCCGACGAGCGTTTGCCGCAGGTGAGCGTGGCCGCGGGTGACGGCTTCGCGGGGGCGGAGCTTTCGGGGCGCTTTTAGTCCCTCGCTGAACGGATGAACATGACAGACGGCGTTCTCAAGGTGCTCGCTGGCGTGGCCCTAGGGGCGGCGGGGCTCGCGGTCGCGACGCTGCTCGGCGGTTGCGCGGTGGTGCCACAAAACCATCGCGCGCATTTCGCCGATCCGGTGATGCGCGACGCCGACGACGCTCTCGACGCGCACCGCAAACGCAAGCTCTACACCACGCGCGAAGCCGCGGCGGGCGGCGACGGCAAGACGGCGGGGGGCGGCTGTAGCTGCCAGTGAGACGTCGCCTGCTCGCTCGGGCGCTCTTCGCGTGCGCTCTCCTGCTCTCGTTCGCGCCGGTTCGCACGAGCCGCGCCGACGCTGGCTCGTTCAGCGACGCGGAAGTGCTCGCCGCCGAAGCTTCGACGCGCCTCGAGCTCGTGCAGACGCGCGTGACGGCCTACGAACAGAAAGGCTTCGGCTATCAGTCACAAGCGGGCCCGCTTTCCGGGCCGGGGTCCGAGACGCTTCACGTGCTCCAAGTGCAAGGCGAATTCGTCATGCACCAAGGCGAGCGGCTGACGCACCGCGTTTGGGTTCCGGTCGATCTCGTGACGAGCGCGTCGGCGAACGCCGTCGACAGCTACTACGCGAAACCAGACGTGATCAGCACGGCTTCCGCGCAAAATCTCGCGTCCGAAATCCAATACCAGCTCTCCGCGCGAGCCGACGACGACAGCACCTGGAACGCCGGCGCCGGCGTCCACCACGAAGAAAACTTCCTCTCGTGGTTCTACTCGCTCGAGTACGAACGAACGCTCGCCGAAAAGAACGCGACGCTCAGCGTCGCCTGGAACCAGATCCTCGACTGGTTCGACGCCTTCACGCTCGGCGGCAAACGCGCCGGTCGCGCGTCGCGCGCGTCCTCGAACGTCAACGTCGGCCTTTCGCAGCTGCTCTCGCCGAGCACGCTCGTCGGCGTGAGCTATGGGCTCACGTTGCAGCGCGGCGAGCTCAGCAACACCTGGAACAGCGTGCCCACGGCGGCGGGAGGCCGTGTGAGCGAGAGTCTGCCGAAGGAGCGGGTCCGGCACGCGGCGTCGCTCTCGCTCGCGCAGTGGCTGCCCTGGGGTGGCGCCTTGAAGCTGCGCTACCGCTTCTATCGCGACGACTGGGACGTGAGCGCGCACAGCGCCGAAGTCGAGCTGCGCCAGAGCCTCGCCGATTGGCTCATCGTCGGCGCAAGCTACCGCTACCATCACCAGACGGGCGTCTCGTTCTTCACGACCAGCGCGCCCCCCGGGCTCAAGTACGTGACCGCCGATAGCGATCTCGCGTTGCTTTTCGCGCAAGCGCTCGGTGTGAACGCCGCCGTTACGTTGCCGACGGCCTCGTTCGGCAGTCTCGTTCTGAGCTGCGGTTACGAACACTACTTCCGTTCGGACGCGCTTCGCGTCAACGTAGCGACGTGGGCGACTGGCTTTCACTTCTGACGCGCTGGCGGGAACGAGCCGAACGGCGTGTACGAGCCGAACGGCGTGTACGAGCCGAACGGCGTGTACGCCGACGCGACGAAATCCTTCGCGTCGTCGCCGCAGGGTGCGTTGCGGCAGCGTGTGCTTCGCCGCCGCCTCCCGCCAAGCCTGCGCCGGCGCGTTTACCCGAAGTGCCCGTGCTGTCGCTCGATCGCCAGACGGCGTCGCTCACGTCGCTCACGCACGGCCGGCCCGCGCTCGTCGCGCTATGGGCAACGTGGTGCACGGCCTGCTCGCGCGAGCTCGGTGAGCTCGACCGTTTGCAGGCGCGGCTCGGTACCGAGGCGCTGGTCGTCGCCGTCGCCGTGGGCGAGCCGTACGAACGCGTGGCGGATTTCTTGCAGACGCGCCGGCTCGCGTACGCGCAGCTCGTCGACGAGGATTTCAAGCTCTCGGAAGCGCTCGGCGAACGGCGTGTGCCTGCGACGCTCGTCGTCGATCGCAACGGCACCGTTCGTTACAGCGGCGGTGCGCTCGACGCGCGCGCGCTCGACGCGCTCCGTAGCGCTATCGCGCAGTGAGCTCCCCCCGTCACTCGCCGTCTTGCGGACCCACGAGCTCCGCGAGCTCATCGACGCTCGCTCCGCGCTCGAGCGCCGCGAGCGCCGCCGTCATGCGCTCTTCCTCGCTCTTCGGACGCGAGCGGCCTCCGAACAGACGCGACAGCCACGAGCGACCGTCCCGCAGCGTGAAATCGCCGCGCGCCACGCGCAACGGATGCTCGCGTAGCGAACGCACGAGCGCCGGTGATTCGGCGACGAGCGCCGCCGCGTCCTTGAGGAGGACGCGCTGAGTCGTCCCGAGCTCTCCGAGGGCCGCGCGTAGCGAATGTTTTTCGCGTGCAGCCGAGAGCGCGAAAACGACGGCGAGCTCGGCGCAGCCGAGCTCGGTCGCGTGCGTCACGTGCGGACCGCCGCAGCTCTTCTGGTAAATGTACGAGGCTTCGAGCATGAGCACGCCGAAACCGAGGGTGACCGCGGCGAGCTCGGCTGCCGTCGCGTCGCGAACGAGCGCTTCGCCGTCGTCGTGGCGCTCGAGCAGCGCGATCGCGCCGAGGGCCGTCGCGAGCCGAGCGGTGAGCACGATCGGATCGCCGAGCTCGACGGCCGGAACGCGCACGGCGTAACCGTGCTCGGTGCGGCGCAGGCGTGGCTCGGAGATTTCGACGGCGGGCGTCGCGCAGGCGCCGCTCCCGCAGCCGCCCGTGCCGCAGCCGGCGTCGCTCCCGAAAATCTCGCCGCTCACCCCGAAATCGACGTTGATGCTCTCGAGCCCGGCGTAGCCCTGCATGCGCGCGGCGAGTCGCTCGACGCTCGCGACGTCGCCCGAGTACACGTCGGGGAAGAACTCGCCGTTCGGCAGCACGAGTAGCGGCTCACCCGCCGGAACCTCGAGGGCCGAGACGAGCTCGGCGTAGCGCTCGACGAGCGGGCGAACGGCGGCGTCCGAGAGTGGCTCCACGTTCGAAAGCTTCGCAGATCGAAGGATCCTGCGCCAGTCGTGGCGCTCATTCGACGTAGACCCAGCCGATCACGCGGCGCCCGGAATTGAGCGCGAAGCTACCGCGGCCCGGCTTCGTGGCCGTGGGCGCTTCGTACTCGAGCTCCTTGAGCTCATTGGGATCGGCGTCGGGATCGCTTCCGCTCGCGCGCTCGACGATTTCGACGCGGACGCGCAAGCGCTGCACGCCGGCGCGCAGCGCCGTCGCGTCGATGGAGAAGTGCCCGCTCTCGAGCAGGAGCCGCGTGTTTTCGAGCAAATGACGTACGACTGGCGCGAGCCGGTCACGCTCGTCGCTGTTGCGGTACGCGAGCTCACCGAGCTTGCCGTCCTCGTCGATCGCGATTTCGACGCGGGCTTCGCCGGCTGGGCCCGGTGCCAGCGTGAGCCAGCGCGGATCGCTGCGATCGGCGATGCTGAGTGCGCGCGTGAACGCTTTCGGCAGATGCCGAACACCACTGGGCAAACCTTGTGCACCGAAGGCGCCGCTCGCTGCGTCCGCGCTGCTCGCTGCGCTCGCCGCGCCGCTCGCCGCGCCGCTCGCTGCGCCCTCGCCGCTGGGTGCACCGCTCGACGTGGCGGTAGCGACCTTCGTTGACGACGAGTCGACGTCCGACGCTGGCCTCGGTGTCGGTGTCCGCGCCGTCGCGCCAGTGTGCGGCGCGACGGCCTTGTGACTCGATTGCTCCCCGTGCGTTATCGTCATCCGATGGGGCGCCGAGGCCGCGCTCTGGTCGTGCTTTGCGACCGGCGCCGGCTCGGTCACGTCATTCGGGGGCGCTTTTTCGCTCGAGCTCGCGTTCGCACCTTCGCCACTCGGGGTCTCCGTGATCGGCACCGCATCGACTTCGATCCCCGGCCCGCTCCACGAGTCTGCGATCTCACGAAAGACGGGCGCGTGCGCCAAACCACGCACTTCCACCCACACACCGAACAGGCCGTGGACTGCCGCGGACACCAAGAGCGCACTCCGCAGCATGGAATCGGGCATCACGGACACTGAGACAGTATGGGTTCGGTCGGCGTTCCGTGCTGCGCGTCGAGAATCGATGACGCAGAGTGGCGAAACCGACGGGAGTTCTTCCGTCGCTGCTGGCCGCAATTTCGAGGCGTGGCCGCATCCCGGCGTGATTGTAGAGATTTTTGCCGCACGCGCGCCGCGTCAAGCCCCCGTGCGCTGTCGTTTGGCCCGAGTTCCGGGCATACGATCGCCGGTGCTCAGCATGCTCACCCCTCTGCATTGCATCATCCTCCTGCTCTTGGCGGGCGTCGGCTGCGCGACGGCCGTGGCCGGCGACGATATCGGCGACGAAATGCCCAGTTCGTCTCAGCCAGCGGCCACGGGCGGCAGCAGTCCTGCCGCGGCTGGGACTGGTCCCACAACTGCCGCGGGTGGCACGACGAGCGCGGCCGGTCGTGCTTCCGCAGCAGGCGGTGCCGGCATGCCGAGCAGTGGGGCGTGTCCCTCGCCACGTATGCCGTCGATGCCGGGCACGACGCAAGGCAACTCAGGGAGTTTCGATACGACCGACGCTGTCTGCTATTTCGTGCAGGGCACCTTCAACACCTGGGCGTGCTCGAACATCGGGGGGCGCACCGTCACGGTCAACGGGACGACCGTGATGTGTGGCGGAGCTTTGCCCGCCCAGGCTGACGGCGGTTATTACTTCGAGTTTAGCGCCAGCACCGACGGCACCGACTACACGAGTTTCTACTGGTATACCTCATGAGCCAATCGCGCGGCCGCCTCCCGAGTTTCGTCGTTCTCACGATTTTCGTCGCAGCGGCCTGCGCAACTCAAACCGCCGAAACGCCTACTGACGGCGTCGAGGTTCCCGCGAGCGGCGGCAGTGGAGGAGGCAGCAGCGTGGGTGGCACGTTCGGCAGCGGGGGAACGGACGCGACGGGCTCGGGCGGTACGGGCGGCGGCAGTGCCGGGTACGGCGCGACAGGTGGCGCGAATGCAAGCGGCGGCAGGGGCGCAACGGGCGCGGGCGGCTCTAGTGTAGGCAGAGCGGGTTCGATCGGCAGAGGCACTGGAGGCAGGGGGGAGACGGGTGGTCGCGGCACCGGTGGCACCGGCGGCACGGGTGGGGGCGCGGGGAGGGTGGCCGGCAGCGCTGGTCGGACGGCGTTTGGCGGCGGCGCGGGTATGGCCGCAACTGCCGGTCGCAGCAGCAGCGGCAGCGGTGGGCGTAGCGCGGGCGCCGGCACGGGAGCAGGCGGCAGCGCGGGCTCGGGCGTCTTCGGTGGCACAGCTGGCCGAGGCAACGGCGGTCGCACGGGGACGGGTGGTGCGGGTTCGGCCATGGGCGGCAGCGCGGGCGTCCCGAGCGACTGCATCACGACGCTCGCGGCGAACATTTCCACGCCCCAGCTCGGCAAGGACGGCGCTTGCTACGACATCACGGCCAACATGATGGGCTGGAACGTCTCGAACCTCGGGTCGCGCACGCTGACGGTGAACGGCGTGGTTCCCGTGGCGCCGGCTCCGACGCCGCCGCCGGCCGTCAACGGCCACCGTGTCTTCCAGTTCGGAACCGCTGACGGCAGCCAAAATCAGCCGCTCTACACGACCTTCAACTACTGGTGATCGGCGCGCCGCGCCTTGCTGTACTAGGCTCCCCGCCCTCGCGAGGTTTGGATGGCGCTCTTTCTCGGTCTCGATTCCAGTACCCAAAGTCTGTCCGCGCTCGTCGTCGATACGGACAGCGGCCGTGTCGTCCTCGACAAGAGCCTGAACTACGGTAGCGCGCTACCCGAGTATCACTCGCCGCACGGCTTTCTCGAAAACGCCGACCCCGCGGTGAAACACTCCGATCCGCTGATGTGGGTCGAGGCTCTCGATCGCTTGTTCGAGTCCATTCGCGCGAGCGGCTTCGATCTCGGCAGCATTGCGGGTGTGAGCGGCGCGGGCCAGCAGCACGGCTCCGTCTACTTGAAGACGCCGCTCGCGAGCGTTACCTGGACGACGAAGTCGAAGCTCGCCGAACAACTGCGCCCGCTCCTCAGCCGGCCGACGGCGCCGATCTGGATGGACAGCTCGACGGGCGCCGACTGCGCGGCGATCGCGGAGGCGGTCGGCGGCGACGGGGTCGTCACACGCATCAGCGGCTCGCGTGCGACGCCGCGCTTCACGGGCCCGCAAATCCGCAAGTTTGCGCGAACGGAGCCCGCGGCCTACGCCGCGACGGCCGAAATCCACCTCGTGAGCTCGTTCATCGCCGGCGTGCTCGCGGGCGCGTCCGCGCCCATCGACTTCGGCGATGGCGCAGGCATGAACTTACTCGACCTCGCCGCGCTCCGCTGGAGCGAGCCGCTGCTCGCCGCCACGGCGCCGGGGCTCGCCGCCAAGCTGCGTGCGCCCGTAGCTTCCACGACGCGCGTCGGCGAAATCGCGCCGTACTTCGTCGAGCGTTACGGCTTCCGCCGCGGCACGCCCGTCATCGCCTTCACCGGCGACAACCCGAGCAGTCTCGTCGGCATGGGCGCGGCGCTGCCCGGCACTGCCGTCGCGAGCCTCGGCACGAGCGACACGATCTTCGCCGCCATGCGCGAGCCGAAGACCGATCCGCGGGGGTTCGGCCACGTCTTCGGTAACCCCGCCGGCGGCTTCATGTGCCTCATCTGCTTCTCGAACGGCTCGCTCGCGCGTGAAGCGGTCGCCGAGCGCGTGAAGCTCGACTGGCCCGCGTTCGAACGCGCCATCCTCGCGGAGACCGAGCCCGGCAACGGCGGCAATTTGATGCTGCCGTACTTCGTGCCGGAGATCACGCCGCGCATCGCCAAACCCGACGTACGGCTGTTCGGCACCCCGGATTTCGTCGCTTGGCGCGCTCCGGCGCTCGCGGCGCGCGCCATCGTCGAAGCTCAAGCGCTCGCGATGCGTCGCTACTCCGATTGGATCGGCGAGACCCCGCGCACGCTGCTCGCCACGGGCGGCGCGGCCAAAAATCGCGGCATTTTGCGGGTGCTCGCCGACGTATTCCAGGCCGAGGTCCGCACGCTCGCCGTTGCGAACTCTTCGGCGCTCGGCGGCGCGCTGCGAGCGGCAGCAGCCGTCGAAGGGCGCTCCTTCGCCGACCTCTTTGCGCCGTTCTGTGCGCCGGGTCCCGAGCGCACGACGCCCAACGCCAAGGTCACGAGCGTGTACGCCGAGCTTGGCGCGCGTTACGCCGAAGAAATGACGAAGCTCGGCTGTTGAAGGCGGGCAGGCGCTTCCCGCCGCGCCCACGTCGCTGTCCACGTATTCGAACACCGGCTTATTGTCGAGGCCGAGCGCGGTCATCACGAAGCCGAACTCAATGCCGCGGCCGCCAACGAGCTTCAGGCCCTGCTGCAGCGGCCAGTGCGTGCTTTCCGGCTGATTTGGCGGGCAATGTGGGCGCATGTGCGGGGGATCGTGCTAGCGTCCGCGCGCTTTTGCCCATGCCCGTCGTGACTCGCGTTCAAGGCCTCCTGCTCGTCCTCACGTTCGTCTCGGCGTTCGGCTGCGCTTCCGACGAGAAACAATGCCAGCGCGTGTGCGAGTGGGAGTCACGCTGCGTGCTTGGCGCCGTCGGCGTCGAGGATTGCGCGTCCCAGTGCATCAACGACACCGAATCGCGCAGCGCCGACTGCCAAGACGCTTTCGACCAATTCGCGAGCTGTACGGCCCGCAACGAAAGCTGTCCCGGCGTCGATCAACAGTGTGGCGGCGACGCGACCCGCGTCATCGAAAAGTGCGACTGCACCAACGCCACGGGCGCGATGGCGGAGCTCTGCGCGCGCTGAACGCTCGGTCGGCAGGCCACACAGTTCAACCGGGACGCGCTGCGCGCCATGCTCCGCGGCGCCGGATGCGTTCCTCCCGGGCGTTCTCTCACCCGCATCATGGAGCGCTTCGGCGACCACCGGGGCTATCTTGTTTTTTGTGCCTCGGTGGCGCGCTGCTGGCCAAGGGCCTGATTCATGCAGGTGCTCTACGCGGGTCTTGAGAAGGTCGAATCCGAGCTGATGGAGCACATCCGCCTCGGAAAAGGTTTTCTCGCGCGCTGAACGATTAACGTACGGCCGCGGGCAATCACCGCCGAGACGGGGTACGCTCGCCGGCGAAAGGAGGCACACGTGCCCGACGTTTCGGAAACCATGTCCGTGGACGTTCAGCGCGATCGCCGCGACGAAGACTCGTCACGCACTTCCACGAGCCTGCAGGGCAGGCCGGAGCCAGGCACGCTCTCCCGCTGGGAAGACGACGGTGGTTACATTCCGCGCGCGTCGCGAGGCGTCCCATGTTGACGCAGCTGTCTACACGTCGCGAGTCCAAGCCCCAGGACCTGGTCGGGCTACTCGGCGAGTGCCACCAAAGGATCCGCCATTTCGTCGAGCTGGCGCGCCAAGCGGCTCTGCGGGGCGATGCGTCCGCCGACCAGGTTGCTCAGGCATGTACCGACGTCGAGCGCTATTTCAAAGAAGCCCTGCCCCTGCACGTTGCCGACGAGGAAGAGAGCATCGAGCCGCGCCTGCGCGGTCAGTCGCCGCCCGTGGACCACGCGCTCGACACCGTGGCCGCGCAGCACGAGCAACACGCTTCGAAGCTCGCGACGCTGCTCGCCGCGCTCGCCGCGGTTCGAATTCGGCCGGCTGACGACGTGGCGCGCAGCGAGCTTGCCGCCGCCGCTACCGCGCTGAAGACGGAGTTCGAGGCTCACCTGCGCCTCGAGGAGACGACAATCTTCCCGGCGATCCGAGAGCTCCTCCCGAGCGAGACTCAAACACGGATCATCGACGAGCTCCGTCGACGGCGCCGCCCCGAGCCCGCAACGGCGGCGGGTAATTTTTCGGAGAATCAGTCATGATGAAGCCCCCCACGACACCCGAGCACGGCACCACCTTCGAGCTTGCGCGCATCGCAGGCGAGCTACGCGCGGAAGAGCCGTACCTTCGCGACGGTCACGCGGCTCGGACGCTCATCCGAACACCGGATCTCCGCATCATCCTCATCGCGATCGGGGCCGGCAAGACCATTTCCGAACATCACACGAGCGTGACGGCGTCCGTTCAAACCCTCTCTGGACACGTGCGCTTGCATCTGCCCGACCGCACCGTGGACGTTTCGCAGGGCCAGCTCTTGGTCCTCGGCGCGGGCCTTTCGCACGACGTGCACGCGGAGGTTGACAGCGCGTTCCTGCTCACCCTGGGCTGGCCGGAGAACAAGCAGAGCACGGCGTAGCAGGCGGACGGGGGACGTTCGCGGAAGCGCCGCGCACCTGAGTACCCCGGGCGACCCGCCGCGCGACGGCGCCCCCGAGCTAGCCCGGGCGGCGCCGTTTCGTCCCGCGGCACGAGCGTGCGAGGACGTGACGCGATCAAACGCTCACTCGACGAAAATATCGACCGTCGGACGGAGCTTCAGACACGCCGCGAGCACGTTGTGCACCGGGTGATTCTTGAAAGCAGGGATGAGTTTCTGGTCGAGCGGGCGGGCCTCGTCGAGGTCGACGTAAGCCTGCTGCGTGATGGTGTAGTCGAAGGTGGGGGCCCAGCGGCGGGCCCCGAGGCGAGCCGTCGTGGAGCAGTTGTCGATCATGTAGGAGACGCCGCGCGCGTGCATGTACGGATTCAGCGAGTCCGTGCACTCGATGACGCTCTCGTTCGCGATTTCCGAGCCGGGATGATCGTGGTCGTAGAGCACGTCGATTTGCGCCATCATCGTCGCGATGTAGACGCCGGCCGTGAAGGGGTTGACCGGGATCTTGGCTTCGTCGCGCTGCTTCCTCACGCTCGCGCCGACCTTCCAGGTCTCGGTGCCGTCGATCTTGCCCATGGGGCGGCGTTTGAGGCGTTCGCCCGCGAGCACGACGCCGCGGATTTCGTTGCCGCTCGAAACCTCGTCGTAGATCTCCTCCATCACCTCGCGCGCGGCGGGATACGTCGCGGTGTACGCTCTCTCGAACTCCGCCTTGCCGGCGGCGTCGAGGCCCTCGTACACGGCGAGGATGCCGCGCTTGGAGATCGTCTTCGAGATCGGCCCCGTGATCGATTCCGCGGCGTTCAGGAAGGCGGTTTCACGCGTCATGCCCTGGCTCACGAAGCGGCGGTAGAGCGACTCGATGATGCCGTGGACGGCGCCGAGCAGGATCCCGCGCTCGCCGTAGATGTCCGACTTGTACTCACTCTCGAGCGTCGTCTGGAACGTGAAGGGCGAGCCGAGCGCGACCGACCAGCCGAGCGCGATGTCCGTCGCGCGACCGTCGACATCCTGCTCGACCGCGAAGCTTGCGTTGATGCCGGCGCCGTTCACCTCTTTGCCCTGCACGTACAGGCGACGCACGCTCGGGCCCATGCCCTTCGGGCAGACGGCGACGACGTTGATGTTGGGCGGGAACTTCGCGCCGACGTTCTTCATGTGGCCGAGCAAGAAGCCGTGCGAAAGGCCGAGCGTCGTGCCCGGACGCATGAGCTCGAACACGCGACCGAAGAGCTCGGCCTGTGCGGCGTCGGAGATGAGGAGCAAGACGAGGTCGCTCTCGCGCACGACGTCGAACTGCTCGCCGAGCGTGCCGTTCGCCTTGCTGAAGCCCGCCTGCTCGGCCAGTTTCTCGGAGCTCGAGCCGGAGCGCAGCCCCACCTTCACGCGGATGTCGGTGCCGGCGAGCGAGTCGCGCAGGTTCTGCGCCTGGGCGGGCCCTTGCGAACCCCAACCGATGACGCCGATCTGCTTGATGCCTGCGAAGGCTTTCGGCAGGAGCGGCAAGAGGTGGCGGCCGCCTTTGACGACCTGCTCGCTCTGGGTCCCGAAATCCAGACGCTCGACGTTGAAAACCTTGGACGTGAAAGACAGGGGCTTCGCCATGGGCCGGAGCGTAGCCGCGCTGCCTTGTTGCGCAAGGTGATATGTTCGCCATATTGTGTTGCACGGAGTGAAACAGCAATTTCACGAGTGAACTCCGACGCATGACCTACGACGAGCTCCACCTGTTCCTGCACCTTTCCCGCTCGCTCCACTTCGGCAAGACGAGCCGCGAGTGCCACGTGAGCCCGTCGGCGCTCTCGCGCACCATCCAGCGCTTGGAGAGCGAGCTCGGCCGCCCGCTGTTCGTCCGTGATCGGCGCAGCGTCGAGCTCGCGCCTGCAGGCGAAGCCCTGAAGCTTCACGCCGCCGAGACGCTAGCGCGCTGGCAGGCGCTCCGTGCCCGCTTGTCGGACAGCTCCGAACGCTTGACGGGGACGCTCGGCATTTTCGCCTCCGTCACGGCGTGCCAGAGCTTCTTGCCCGACGCGCTCGCGAGCTTTCGGCGCCGGCACCCCGATATCCACATTCGTCTCGAGACGGGCTACGCGACCGACGCGCTCGGGATGCTGTCGCGCGGCACGGTCGACGTCGCAGTGGCTGCGTTGCCCGCGCGGACCCCGCCGGGCCTCGTCTCGCGCACGCTGCTAGTCACGCCGCTCGTCTTCGTCGGACCGGCGAGCGACTGTGAGGTGAGTCGGCTCGTGGACGAACGAAACATTCCGTGGGAGCGCGTGCCGGTGGTGCTGCCTGCGACGGGTCCCGGCCGTGTGAGCGCCGAGCGTTTCTTCCGTCGCCGGCGCGTGAAACCGAACGTCTATGGCGAGGTGCCGGGCAATGAAGCGATCCTTTCGCTCGTGAGTCTCGGCTGCGGTGTCGGCGTCGTGCCGAAGATCGTACTCGAGAAGAGCCCGCTCCGTCCCGCGCTCCGGAACCTGGAGCTCGAGGGCGAGCTCGGTGACCTCGGTGTCGGAGTATGTGCGGAAAAGGGTAAGCTCAGAAACGCCGTCGTGCGCGCGTTCTTTGCGTCGCTCGAACAAGGCGCGCAGACCTGAGAGCGGCGTTGGCTGTCGCGCGTGGCGGCGAGTATACTCTCGCTCATGCGCTTGCTTCTCCGCTTGCTGGGTCTGGGCTTCGTTTGCGGAGCGATCGCCTCCGCGTGCGGCGGCCCGGATTTCACGTCGGGGGGCCCGCACGCCGGCTCCGCGGGCATGAGCGCGGCGGGGGGGCAGGTCGGCAGCGGCGGTTCGGCCACGGGAGGCGACAGTTCGCTCGCGGGGATGGCGGGCGTGCCCAACGGCGGCGCATCCGCCGCGGGCGGGAGCAGCGCCGGTAGCTCGGGAACGGCGGGCGGCGGCACGACGCTCTGCACGGGGGCCAAGGACTGCGACGACGCGGATCCGTGTACCGTCGACACCTGCGACGCCGACGGTGTCTGTGCGAACGCGCCCAAATGCACGGGCGATCAACCGCTCTGTTGCGACGGGGAATGCGGCCAGTGCTGCGGCAAGGCCGACTGCGACGATCAGATCGACTGCACCGACGACGAATGCTTCGCCGGCTTTTGCACCAACACGCCGGGCAGCTGCCCGAACGACACCGACTATTGCTCGGCCACCGGCTGCGTGCCGCGCGAGCAATGCTCGGTCGACGCCGACTGTGCCGACACCGATCCTTGCACGACCGACAGCTGCGTGAATCACCTCTGCACGCACGCGTCGTGCCCGGACGGCGGCACGTGCTGTCCCGGCCAAGGCTGCGGCTCCTGCTGCAGCGACTCCCAATGTCCGCACGACGACCCGTGCAATCCGAGCACGTGCGGCCAAGACCTGCAGTGTACTTCGACCTCACTCTGCGCCGACGGCACGCTTTGCTGTCCGAGCCCCGACGGCACGACCGCCAAGTGCGGCACCTGCTGCGAAGCTGCCGATTGTCCGAGTGACGGCGTCGCTTGCACCGTAGAGACCTGCAAGGCGGGCGCCGACGGTACGCTCGCTTGCTCGAGTCAACCCGATGCGACGCGTTGCCCGGTCGGACAGACTTGTGACCGCCTCAAGGGCTGCTCCTCCAATCAGTGCAGAGAAGCAGGTGATTGCGCCGCCCCGCTCGCGTGCCAGACGGTCGCCTGCAATAACGGCACTTGCCAGTACTCGAACGTCTCGTGCAGTCACGGCCAGTCGTGCTGCCCGAACACCGGCAAGTGCCAGACCTGTTGCTCGAACAAGCAGTGCAGTGACTCGGCGTCGCCGCTCTGCTGCGCGGCGACGGGCACCTGCGCTCAATGCTGCCAGGATACCGATTGCGTGGTCGTGACGACGGCCGGGAGTTTCACTCCGCAGGCCATCAGCGGCGGCGGCACCACGACTTGTTCGCGCCCCGTGTGCGAGACCGGCGTGTGCAAGACGGTGCTCGACTCGTGTCCCTTGAACGAGCACTGCTGCGCGGGCGTCGGGTGCGTGTCCATGCTGCAGGCGTGCAGCCTCACCCCGCAGTGAAGCGCCGGCCGCAGCGAAGACTCAGTGAACTTCGCCTTCGGGCGCGACGGGGGCGTTCGCTTCGCCCTGGATCGGCTTACCGGCCGCGAGCGCGCTGATGATCGGCGTGAGCTCTTCCTCGAACGCTTCGCCGCCCCAATAGTAACGAAGCTTGCCCGCGGCATCGAAGAGAAAGCTCGCGGGCAGCATGCCGGGCCAGCGCGGGTTCATGCCTTGCTTGAAGGCGCCGAGCGGCCGTTCGGCGAAGTAGCTCGGCAGCGTTATGCCGCGCTCTTGCAAGAATTCAGTCGCTTTGTGGCGCTCGTCCGGTTCGTCGAGCGAGACGAGCAACACGTGCACGCCGCGCGGCGCGATGTCCTTGGCGAGCAAGGCGAGCATGGGGAGCTCGTGCTTGCACGGACCGCACCAGCTCGCCCAGGCGTTGACGAGCGTGCCCTTGCCGCCCAGGCGGCGCACCTCGGCGAGGACGCGCTCGGCCGTGAGCGAGCGTGAGGCTTCGTCGCCGCTCGGCTTCGTTCCCGGAGGCGTCACGGGAGCGTCCGGATCCGCACCGGGGGGTGCGTTGGGCGCGCGCGGGTTCGTGCCGGGCGGCACGTCCGCGGCATTCGGGTTCGCCTCGGGCGGGGCGCTCGCCGTTGCGGCGGCGCGCTGCATCGCCGTGCTCTCGCTGCTCGGCGCCGTCGCGTGCGTCTTGTTCGTCTCGCGTGAGCAGCCGGCTATGCCGAGCGCCAGCGCGAGCGCGACGAGTGGCGGCGTGCGCTCAGCGAAAGAGCGTCTTTCGGTAATGCAAAAGCTCGGCAATCGAATTCCTCACGTCGAAGAGAGCATCGTGCTCGCGATCCTTCGGCTTGTCGAAGACGGCGCCACCCCCGTACCACGCTTTGGCGAGCAGCTTGATGCTGCTCACGTCGATCGTGCGGTACGAAAGATAGCCGGCGAGCCCCGGCATGCGACTTTCGACGAAGCGCTTGTCTTGACCGATGGTGTTGCCGCAGAGCACGGCAGGATACGTGCAGTAACCCGCGACGCGCTCGAGTAGGCGTTGTTCGGCGGCCCAGGTGTCGACTTTGGAACTGCGCAGGCGCGCCAGAAGTCCCGATTTTTCGTGCATGTCGCGCACGAAGGGCGTCATCTTGGCGAGCTCCGTTTCGGGCTGCCAGATATCGACGCAGTACTCCTCGAGCACCGTGAGCTCGGCGTTGGTGACGACGAGCGCCGCTTGCAAGATTACGTCGCGCTGCGCGTCGAGGCCCGTCATCTCGAGGTCGAGCCAGGCGAGATTGCCCTCCGCCTGAACGCGTTTAATGCTGGTCTGGGTCACGCTTGATCCTCCTCGCCGTCGCTCGCTTTCCCGCCGCGCGGTAAAACGATGCGCGGCTTCTCGGGATGCGGGCGGTACAAGAGCAATGTCCGGCCGAGCGTCTGGGCGAGCGCCGAGCGCGTTTGTGCAGCGAGCTCCGCGCCGAGCTCGGCGAGAGGCAGCGGGGCCTCGCTCGCGACGCGCACTTTGACGAGCTCGTGACGGCCGAGCGCCGCTTCGAGCGCCTGGACGACGCCGGGCGTGAGCCCTTGGCCGCCGATCTGAACGATGGCTTTTTGATGATGCGCGAGTGCTCGGAGGTGGCGGCGCTGACGGCCGTCGAGCTCGGGCGGCGGGGCGGCCGGCGACATAGCGCGAGCCTACACCCGAGACCGCTTGCATCGAACGCCCATTTTCGCGGCCTGCAAGTGGGCTGGCCGCGAAAATGGGCTCTCTTGGCGCAATATTGTCTACGGGTGCTTCTTTTGTTCCAACACCGCAGCTGCGCTGCGGTGTACCAGCCTGATCGCGGGCGGTCACTCTTCCGCTCCCACGCGGATGGTGCGATGGTCGCGCGGAAAGGCCCGGGTTTTGCGCGTACTTTACGGAGTCGTCGGCGAAGGGATGGGGCATGCCACGCGAAGCCGCGTGGTGGTCGAGCACCTGGCGCGAGCCGGCCACGAGGTCCGCATCGTGGTCTCCGGTCGGGCTCATGGGTTCCTGGTCCAAAAGCTCGCCCCGTACCCGAACGTCACGGTGGAGGAGATCCACGGTCTCACGCTGCACTACTTCGGCAACGCGCTCGATCGCACGCAGAGCGTCTTCTCGAACCTCAAGAAGGCGCCCAAGGGCATCAAGCGCAACGTCGAAGTCTACCGCCGCGTCGCGGAGTCCGGCTTCCGCCCCGACGTCGTCGTCAGCGATTTCGAATCGTGGGCGGCGCTCTACGGCACGCGCTACGGCGTGCCCGTGATCAGCATCGACAACATGCAGATCATCAACCGCTGTCGTCACGACCGCGGCCTCGTGCGCGCCAAGGGCTTCGACTTCGAGCTCGCGCGGCTCGCCGTGAAGATGAAGGTGCCGAAGGCGTATCACTACCTCGTCACGAGCTTCTTCTTCCCTCCCGTGCGCAAGAAATTTACGACGCTCGTTCCGCCGATCTTGCGCCCCGAGGTCGCCGGCCTCAATTGGGAGCCGGCCTCGCACGTGCTCGTGTATCAGACACAAACGACGAATCAGGCGCTCGTGCCGGCGCTCAAGCAGCTGCCGCATCGTTTCCGGGTGTACGGCCTCGGGCGCGAGGGCAGCGACGGCAACGTGACGCTCTGTCCGTTTTCGGAGCAGAAGTTCTTGGACGATCTGGCGACGGCGCGTGCCGTGGTGTGCGGCGGCGGTTTTTCGCTGCTCGCCGAAGCCGTGTGTCTCGGCATTCCCACGCTCTCGATCCCGGTGGCCGGCCAGTACGAGCAGGAGCTCAACGCACGTTACCTCGACGCGCTCGGGTACGGCGCGTGGGCGCCGCGCTTCGACGGGCGTGCGATCGCGGCGTTCCTCGAGCGCGTCCCGGAGTACAGCGCCGTGCTCGGCGGCAGCCGGCTACCGCGCGACAACGCCATGCTCTTTGCGTGTGTCGACGAGCTCTTGGCGCGCGTCGCGCGCGGCGAAAAGCGGAGTCCCGTGCTAGGGAGTCCGGCCATGGGCAAGTGGGCAGCCGACGACGGCGCGGAGGATTGAACGTGGACGAGCTCGAGCCGCAGCGCAGGGGACGCCAGTACCGCTATTACGATCTCGTGATGGGGGATCTTCTACCCGCTCGCCTTCTACCTTCAGCCTCAAGGTGTGACCGCGGCGGAGGCCTGACAGCCGTCGCCGGCAGCGGCTTGGGTTGAGCTCCTGCCCGAGTGACTGTGCTCTTCGGGGCCGCTGCCAGCCGCAGGCCGGCAATCGCTACTCGGACAGCGAGTGTGCGGCCGGCTACTACTGCGACTTCGGTGTCATGACGGCGGCAGCGGCGCGCTCGGTGGCACGACCGCGAGCGGCGGCACGACGGGCGGAATCGCGGGCAGCACACCGGCGGGGGCAGCTCTGGCGCCGTCGCTCGACCGAGTGAGCGTCAGCGCGCGTCGCGTGCCGCGATGGTCGCGGCGTTGTAGCCGCACATGCCGTGCACGCCCGCGCCCGGGTGCGCGTAGCTCGAGCACAAGTAGAGGCCGCGCACCGGTGTCCGATAGCGAAAATAAGGAAACACCGGGCGAAACACGAGCTGGTGGTTCCAGGCGTTCGAGCCGCCGCCGAGATCGCCGCCGACGAGATTGGCGTCCATCGCTTCGAGATCGGGCGGTGCGAGCACGTGCCGCGCGAGGATCGTCTTTCTGAATCCGGGGGCGAGCCCCTCGATGCGTTCCTCGACGCGATCGGCGAAGCGTGCGGCGGCGTCCTTCCAACCGCCGTGCAGGTACGGCGGCACGCGCGAGTAAACGTACAGCGTGTGCATTCCCGCCGGCGCGCGCGAAGGGTCCACGAGCGTGTGCTGGCCGACCACGAGATAGGGTCGTTCGGGGAGCTTACCGCCCCGCACTTCGCGGACGAAACGTGCAAGATCGTCGATGCTCTCCCCCGCGTGCACCACGGCGCTCTGGCGCGCCGCTTCGACGGTCCAGGGCACGGGCGCGGACAGCGCGAAGTCGAGCTTGAACGTGCCGAACCCGAGCTTGAAACGCCGCATGCGCGCGCGAACCCAGTGCGGCACGTCGCCACGCTCGAGCAGCGAAAGGTACAGCCCGGGCGCGGACGTGTCGGCGAGCACGCCGAGGCGCGCCGCGATTTCTTCGCCGTCCGCGACTGCTACGGCTTGTGCGCGCCCGCCACGTACGATGATGCGCGTGACGGCGGCGCCGAGCTTCAGGCGTCCGCCGTGTTGCTCGAGCAATGTCACGAGCGCGTTGGTGATGGCTTGGGCGCCGCCGACGGGCAGGGCATAACCGCCGGTCGTCGCCGTGAGGCCGAGCACGTAGGGAAGCGGCGCGCCCAGCATGTCCTCGGGCCCCACGTCGACGTGCAAGCCGAGCGACGGCAACACGCGCCGCGCGGCGTCGCTCTCGAAGAGGGAGCGCGCAAGGCTCCCGCTGCTGCGGAGCAAGAGTCCCGCCAAACGTCCGAGCGCGGACACACCCATGCGCGCGAGCGGCCACAGCGTGGGGAACGGGCGGAGCAGCGCGTCGAGCAAGTGCCGCTCGATGCCGGCGTGAAAACGCGCAAGGCTTGCGAAAGTGGCTCCGTCGCGCGGGCTGCCGAAGTGCGCGGCCTGCAGCTCGAGGTCGCGCGCGATGCAGGCGTAGCTGCCGTCGAGCGCCGGGTGGCAGCTCTCGAACGGCGCGTTCTGCCAGCGGAGACCGGCGGCTTCGAGGTCGAGCTCGCGAAAGGCGGGACTCGAGCGCCCGAACGAGAAGAAGCCGGCTCCCACGTCGTGCACGAAGCCGGGCAGCGTGAGCTCTTCGGAAGCTACCGCGCCGCCGGGCCGTCGCGGGTGCGCTTCGAGCACGAGCACGCGAAAGCCCCGCCGAGCGAGCACGTTGGCGGCCACGAGCCCGTTCGGGCCGGAGCCCACCACGATGAAGTCGGGGTCGTTCAAGCGCTGCACATCTTAGGTTCACGCACCCTGGGCTCGAATCGAGCAGATCGCCCAGCTCGCACCCTAGCGAACATTCGGCGCACGGACCGCAACATGGTACTCCTTTGCCGTGATCGTTCTCGGCGTCGACCCCGGCACCCGCCACCTCGGCTGGGGCGTCGTCGCGCGCGACGGCAATCGGCTGCGGCACCTCGGCCACGGCGTGCTCAATCTCCCGCCGACCCGTCCGCTCGCCGAGCGACTCAATCTCATCGATCAGGGCCTGAGCGACGTGATCGCCCGCTTCAAGCCCGAGGCGAGCTCCGTCGAATCCTTGTTCTTCCATAAGGACGCGCAGGCGGCGGCCAAGCTCGGCCATGCGCGGGGCGTGGTGCTCCTTTGCTGCGCGCGCTCGGGCGTCGACGTGGCCGAGTACGCCCCGGCGCGCGTGAAACGCACCGTCGCGGGACACGGCGCGGCCGACAAGCGCCAGGTAGCGCTGCTCGTGCGGGCAGTTTTGTCGCTCGACGCCCCACCGCCCAGTGACGCGGCCGACGCGCTAGCCTTGGCGCTCACGCATTTGCGGCAAGCCCCGCTCGCGGAAGCCCTCGTCCGCATGACCGCGGCCCGGCGATTTCAGCGACGCTGAAGCGACGGTTGCGGGCGACGCCTCGAACTGCAAGAACAGGGCACTCTCGAGCGTATTAAGTTACAGCCATGACCCGATCTAGCCTGCGCACGCTTTCGCTCCTCGCCGCCGCCCTTGCCGGCATCAGCTTCGGCAGCGCGGCTTTCGCCGGCACGCCGGCCGGCTCGGGGTCCGCGACTCCACCGCCACCGCGTGCTCCCGCTCCCGCACCGCATGCTCCCGCTCCCGCACCGGGCGCGCCGGGTGCTCCCGCGCCTGGGCTTTCCGCCGAACAGATCGCCGATCGCATCCAGAATTTTTACGAGAAGACGAAGACCTTCAAGGCCGCTTTCAAGCAGGTCTATACCGCGAAGGCGTACGCGAAGACGAAGGAAGGTGTGGGCACCGTCATCCTCGAAAAACCGGGGAAGATGAGCTGGCGTTACACCAACAACGGCAATCGCATCGTCTCCGACGGCAAGATCATCCGCGTCTACGAAAAAGAAAATCAACAGATGTACGAGCAGCCGCTCGACAAAAGCCCCTATCCGGCCGCGCTCGCATTCTTGGTCGGCACGGGCAGCCTCAAGCAGTCGTTCAAGCTGAGCAAGATCGACCCGGCGAGTGCGAACTTCGAAGGCGGGCTCGTGCTCGTCGGTGAGCCGCGAGAGGCGACGCCCGCCTACCAAAAGATGGTGCTCTTCGTCGATGCGGCGACGTTTCAGGTGCGGCGCGTGCTTCTCGTCGACGCGCAGGGAAACAAGAACCGCTTCGACTTCACCGGCACCGAAGTCAACAAAGCGCCGCCGCCCGGTGAGTTCTCGTTCACACCGCCGAAGGGCACCCAAGTCGTTCGGCCGTAGGCAAATGTGGGTGTGACACTTTCACGCGTGCGCCGCGTGGAGTGGCTCGCGCGATGCTCGAATGTGAGCGGGCTTAGGGATAGGCAATCGAAAGCCGTTCTGGCAGGCTGCCCAGAATGACGAAGCTTTGCGAGCTCATCGAGCGGGGATGGCTCACGTTCCTCGTGCTTGGATTGCTGCTGTTCACGGCTTCTCCCGCGCGCGCCGAGGAGAAGATTTCCGAGGAAGCCAAAGGTTACTTCAAGAACGGCGTCGAGCTCATTCAGCAGACTCCGCCGAACTATCAGGACGCGTACTACCAGTTCAAGCTCGCCTACGAGAAGAGCCACAGCTGGAAGGTGCTCGGCAATCTCGGTCTCTGCGCGTTCAAGCTCGAACGCGACGGCGAGGCGCTACAAGCGTACAGCGACTACTTGAAGGGCGGCGGCAAGAACATCGACCCGGAAGAGCGCAAGGCAATGGAGCGCGACTCGCTCCTCATCACCGGCAACACGTCGGTCCTCAACCTGAGCTCCGACGTCAACGATGCGACCCTGCTCGACGCGCGAGCGGGTAGCAGCGTTCCGCCGCAAACTTACAAATTCACGGGTGGCATGCTCGGAATCAGGCTCCGCGGCGGCACCCACACGCTGACGGCGAGCACGCCGGACGGCAAACAGCAGAAATGGGACGTGACGATCACGCCCGGGCAGACGCTCGAGCATCGTTTCGAATTCGCCGCGGCCCCCGCGCCCGCCGTCGTGGCCGCGGCGCCCGCCGCCGTAGCACCCGCACCTGCTCCCGCGCCCGCTCCGCCGCCGGCTGCGGACCAAGGTTCACCCAAACGGGGCGGCTCGAGCTTGCGAACCGTCGGCTTCATCACCGCCGGCGTCGGCGGCGCGGCGATCATCGGCGGCATCGTGACGGGCGTCATGGCGAAGTCCGCGTCGTCGCGAGCGACCGATCAATGCCAGGACAAGGTGTGCCCGACGAAAGCGGAGAGCGACTTCGACTCGGCTTCGTCGCTCGCCACGGTGACGAACGTGCTCTTCATCAGCGGCGGCGTGCTCGCCGCGACGGGCGTCACCCTCGTCATCGTCGGGGGCAAGGGCGGCGGTGATTCGAAAGCGGCGAGCGCGCCGCGTCTCGAGCTCGCTCCCGCCGTGGCGGCCAATAGCGCGGGTTTCTTCGCGCGCGGCGCGTTCTAACCACGTCCCCGCTCGTCTTTTCTCGGAGGATTCTAGATGTCATCGGTTAGCTTGCTCAAGCCTGTACGCATCGTCTGCGCTGGTGTCGGTCTCGTGCTCGCGTGGTCGTGCACCGTCGCCGACAAGGGCGACTACACCTTCGACAACGGTTCGGGCGGGCACGGCGCCACCAGCGGTTCGTCGGGTAACAACGCTGGAAAGGGCGGCTCGAAAGGTGGAGCGGGCGGCAAGACGGGCGCGGGTGGTCGAGCCGCCGGCGGCCGCGCCGGCAGCAGCAGCGCTGGCGAGGGTGGCGTCGGTGCCATGTCCGAAGGCGGAGCCGCGGGCGTCGCGGCGGGCGAAGGTGGCGCGAGCGCTGGTGAAGCCGGGATGGCCGGCGAAGGCGGCGCACCGGCGACCTCCTGTGATCCTGATCCGTGCGTTCACGGCACCTGCAGCGTGACGAGCTCCGGTGTGTCGTGCGCGTGCGAGACCGGCTACGAAGGCCCACGCTGTGCGGTCAATCACGACGATTGCAAGCCGACGAATCCCTGTCTCCACGGCGGGGTCTGCGCCGACCGGCTGAACGACTTCAAGTGCGACTGCAGCGGCACCGGCTATTACGGCACCACGTGCCAAACCGCCGGGCCCTGCGTCGTCAATCCATGCCTGAATCGCGGCGTCTGCACGGCCACCGGGACCACCACGTACACGTGCGATTGCACCGGCACCGGCTTCGAAGGCCCAACCTGCGAAACCGACCATCCGGATTGCACCTCCACTAGCTGCGCCCACGGCACCTGCATCGAAGGGGTCAACGGGTTTACCTGCGACTGCACGGGCACCGGGTACGAGGGCACGACCTGTGAAATGAACCACGACGACTGCGCGTCGAGGCCCTGCGCGGCCGTCGGCGGCCGCTGCGTCGACCTGGTGAACGGCTTCAAATGCGCTT
Source organism: Polyangiaceae bacterium (assembly GCA_025936115.1). Taxonomy (GTDB): domain Bacteria; phylum Myxococcota_A; class Polyangia; order Polyangiales; family Polyangiaceae; genus PMG-095. The sequence continues at coordinate 82,212 of JAICTZ010000015.1, read as the reverse complement.
GCACGGTCGACTCCGACTGCGGCGGTGCCGTGCTCTCGTGCGACCCAATGAACCTCGTGTGCCGCAGCTCGATCACGAAGTACAGCGAAGGCACGACGACGTGGCCGGACGACGCCTGCGGTCCGACTAACAGCTTCGGTGGCTGCACCAGCAACACGCAGGCGGACGGCAACGTCTGGGCGCTCGCAGTCTGTAAGGACGCCGGCTGGACCTCTGGCGTTTGGACGGGCAACAAGCGGGCCGGTTGCGGGAACACGACCGTAGCCAATGCCGCGAGCGTCAGTATGTGGTGCAACGGCATGGACCCTTGCCAAGAGAGCCGGGAAGCGACCTGTGTCTTGACTGATCAGACCGTCGTCGAGTTCACCTGCAGCCGTTAGCCGTCACTCGAGCGTGCGGCGCTCGACGCGCCCGTCCGCGCCGACCCAGCCGTACGGACGCGGCGCGCCCGCGCGGTAGGTGAAGGAACCCGGGTTCAAATACCCGGGTAACGTCTCGGCGACGTGGGTGTGCCCGAAGATCACGGTGTCGGCGCCCGTGATGTCGCGGACGCTCGCGCTCGCTTGGCGAAGTCGGCGCACGGGTAGTCCTTCGTAGCGATTGCGCCCGCGGCGTTGTGATTCGACTAGGTAAAGGCCGCTCAGCGCCGCGAGGCCGAGCGCGCTCCTGCTCTTGGCGAGCACGCCGAGACTCACTCCCGCGCTGGCCGTCAGGGTCGCTGCGATGCGATCGAAGTACAGCCGGAAGAAGCTGCGCTCGAAGCTTTCGTGCGTGGGCCGCGGCCGATCGTCGAGTAGGGCGCGCAAGACGTCGAGGTCGAGGCCCAACGTCTGGACGGCCCGGGGCAAGAGCTCGTCGCCGAGGTCGCGTTCGCGCGCCAGCTCGGGCCGCCAACCCGCTTCGCGACAGAAATGACTCGACGTCGCGAAGTAGCGCACGAGAAGGCGCGGCATTTTGGTGCCGAAGGCGCGCATGGCCCGTAGCAGCGCCTCGAGCGGCGTGATTTCGGTCGCGTGCGCGAAATCGAATGCGCGGTTGGGAGCGAGGAACCGTCGCGTGAGCGCCACGCCGAGCGGCTCCGTCGCCGGGGTCGGTCTGACGAGCGGATGGGTCGGGGCGTTGTCCGGGTCGTAGACGTGGCCGTGCTCGACGTGGATCCGGCCGCGGCGCACGAACCAGGGGGAAAACGTCGCCTGCGCCGCGGTTCCGAGCTCGAGCCAGGCGAGAAATGGGGCTCGGAGCACGGGATCCGAGAGCGCCGCGTCGTGATTGCCCGGCACGAACGTGAGACGGCCGCTGCCCGCGAGGTGCTTCCGCAATGCGGCTTTTAGGGCCGGTTCGGCCCGCAGCATCGCGAGAACGCTGTCGATCGGATCACGTTCCGGGGCGTCCAGCGACAGATTGAAGATGTCACCGTTCAAAATGATCTCGGACCCCGGCTGCGCTTCCACGAGACGAGCGAGGGCCTGTCCGGTTTCGGGGCGGCCACCGTGGGAGAAGTGGACGTCGCCCACGATGACGAGCGGCTGCTCGAGCACGGGCATGGCGCGGACCCTAGCACTGCCGCGGTCGCCTTTGTATGCTCGCCGGCTGCATGGTGCACGCGCTTCGTTCGCTCGGCGCCCAGGCCGTGGTCCTCACGGCCAGGAAGCTCTGGCCGCTCTTATTAGCTTACTCGGAGCGCTTCCCGCGCGATCCGTTCCACCCGCGCTGGGCGCCGGCGCCGCTCCAGCGCAAGAAGGATCGCACGTTCCCGCCGCTCGGCTGGCCGCGACGCACCGATTCGCTCTGCCCCATCTGCGTGCGCGAGGCGCGCCAGGCCGTGCTCTCGGGTCAGTTCGACCTGGGCTCGTTCGTCGCGCAAAATCCCGGTGAAATCCCGGCCGAGATCGTGGAGCGCGACGGCCGCGTGCTCATGCAAAAGGAGTGCAAGAAGCACGGCCGCTTCGAGGACGTGATGAGCATCGATCCCGCGTTTCTCGCGCGCATCGAGCGCCTGTTCCCGGGGCGGGATTACACTTCGCCGAAGACGCCGCTGCGCGAGCACGGCGCGTCGTCGGTGAAGTACGGGCGCGGCTCCGTGCTCACGATCGATCTGACGAATCGCTGCAACATGATGTGCGATCCGTGCTTCATGGACGCAAACCAAGTCGGGTTCGTGCACGAGCTCGGCTGGGACGACATCCGACAAATCCTCGACGACTCGCTGCGCATTCAGCCGCGACGGCAGCTCAGCGTGCAATTTTCGGGCGGCGAGCCGACGCTCAGCCCCGAGTTTTTGCGCGCCATCCGTTATGCGCGTGAAATCGGGTACTTCTCGGTGCAGTGCGCGTCGAACGGCATTCGCTTCGCCCAAGATCCCGAATTTTGCCGCCAGGCGCGCGAGGCGGGCCTACGGCTCTGTTACCTGCAATTCGACGGCGTCACGAACGAAGCGAACTCGCACCGCAAGGTGGGCAATCTCTTCGACGTGAAGCTGCACGCCATCCAGAACCTCGCGGCCGCGGGTATCGACGTCGTGCTCGTCGTCACGGTCGTGAAGGGTGTCAATGACGACCAGGTGGGCCGCGTCGTGCGCTTCGCCATCGACAACGCCGACAAGGTGACGGTCGTCTCGTTCCAGCCGGTGAGCTTCACGGGCCGCGACGAGGAGATCGACGACGCGCGGCGCCACGCGCAGCGCTACACGCTGAGTCACCTGGCGCACGACGTGAAAAACCAGCTCGGCTTGACGGAGCCGGGGCGCGATTGGTTCCCGCTCTCCGCCATGAATCCTTTCAGTGACGTCGTGGACCTCTTGCTCGGAGCGAACGCGGAGTTTGGCGCCCTCAAGTGCGGTTGCCATCCGAATTGCGGGATCGGCACCGTGCTGCTCGTCAACAAGCGCACGAAACAGGTCGCTCCCGTAGCCGAGTTCCTCGACCTCGAGACGCTGCTACGGGACGCGCAAGCCATCGCCGACGCGGGGCTCGGCCGCGGGCCGACGCTCGCCGCCCTGGGTGTCGCCTTGTTACGCAATTTCCGGCCCGAGCGTGCGCCCGCCGGCTACACGTTCAGCGAGTTCTTCCGCCAGTTCACGAGTCAGATTGGCGCCAAGGGCGACCGGGTCGGCGAGAGCGAAGGAGACGCGGGTGAATTCGAATGGCGCTTCTTGTTCGTCGCCGGCATGTGGTTTCAGGATTTGTTCAATTACGATTTCCGGCGCACGGAAATGTGCATCATCCCGTACGGCACACAGCTCGGCGAAATTTCGTTCTGCGCGTACAACACGGGCGCCGGCTTCCGGCAGATCGTCGAGAGCATGAAGCGCACGGCGACCGTCGCTGAATGGTTCAAGACGCGCGGGCGCCACCCGGTGTACGCGAAGAACCAGGCCTTACCGCTGCCGGACGCGCCGCTCGACATCGTGCTCCGGAGCACGGACGCCGCGAGCGAACCCGGGGTGAAGCGGCGCTTGCCGCTGGTCGGAACGAACGCGTAGCTCGGTCCCAGCGATTTCGAGGTATTGGGGTTCTTGCCGCCCGCGGACGGACGTCGGCGACTCTGATAGACTCGGCCGCGATGACTTCCGTCGGGACAACGGAGCACGGCGCGCAGGCAGGGTCGAGCGCGAGAGCCCTACTTCTCGCGGTCGTGCTCTTCGGTGCGCTCGCCGGCTGTAGCTCGGAGGACGCGGGCCTGCCCGGCGCGCCGCTCGATTGCGCGTGGCTCGCGAGCGAAAACTGCTGGAAGACGTTGGTCTCCGACGCGAGGAGCTGCGTGCCGCCTGCCGACGAGACCGGCGTTTTGACGGCCGACGGTAGCTCGTGCACGTATGATAGCGGGGCGAGCGTCGATTTCATGCGTGCGCTCGCGTTACCGGTCGACTCGACGACGCCCTGGTATTTCACGCAAAGCGCGGACGGTGACGACTGCGTGCGTTTCGATTCGAGGCTGCAGCAGGAGTTCACGCTCTCGGTGCAAGGCAGGACGTTCGTCGAAAAGAGCCGCGGTTTCGCCCTTCAAATGACGTGCCCGGACGGTACGCAATACTCGACCGACAACGGCCCCGCTCTGTTCAATTGCGCGGACTACCAGTCGAACACGCCCGGACGCGCCTTGTGGTCGTCCGACACCTCGGTCAACTTTGCGTTGCGTACCGGCCACGGCGACACGCTGACCGTCTTCGACTGCGCCGAGTGAGTTCACGCGCGGGCCTGGTCACACGCTGGCCGGCGCTCCGCGTCGATCCGCCGGACCGTCGAAGGCCGGCCGCTGCATGCGTCCGAGCTCGGACAGACGCGCACGGGGTAGCACGCGCGCGATGTTCCTGGCGAGCGCGTCCGCGCCAGCCACGCCGACGGCCGTCACGAGCGACACGTCGACCTCGGCGAGCACACCCGCGAGCTCCTCTGCCGGTACGACGCAGAGATTTCGCCCCGCCGGCGCGATGAGGGCCACCCCCTCGGTCACGCACACCAAGCCCGGCCCGGCCGGGAGCAGCGGCCCGGCGTAAATCGACGTGTCTCGAAAGCGCGCGTGGTCGGCGCGCTCCGCGTCATCGAGGCGACCGAGCGGGACGCGCCGGGCGTGCGCCGCGAGCGCTTCGGCGAGGAGCGCCGCGAAACGCGGCGCCGCAGCGCGGTCGCCGAGCACGAACGCGACACGCGGGCTCAAGCAGCCGCGCTGATCGAAGGCGGCGATGTCGAGCGCGAGCGCGCGTGCGGCTTCTTCGTTGGCGTGGGGGGCGTCGACGACGGCGATGCCGAACCCGGGTCCATGGGCGTGCAGCGTCGTACCCGGCGGCAAGCCGCTGTGCACTGCCGCGAGCGTCGTGTCCGAGCCGTAGGCAAAGACGTGATCGCCGCGTTCGGGCGCGAGCTCGTCCACGAGCTCGAAGAGTCCGGGCGCGCCTTCGAGCAGCAAGCGCGCAAAGTGCGGTTCGCGCCGCGACGAGCGCACGCGGACGACCGCCGAGGCGGCGAGCGCGAGCGCGATGGCGCGGTGCGCGGCGACGAACACGTTGGCCGGCAAGATGACGTGCGCCGCACGCGCGGGCGTGACGCTCGCCAAGAGCGCGGCGAGCTCCGCCCCGGACGGCGACGTTTCGAGCGCCGCGCACAGCGACCACTCGACGTTTTCAGGCGAAAGCCCGGTCGATTCGACGAGCACGGCTCGGGCGCGGCGTCCGAGCTCGCTCGCTCCGTCGGCGACTTGCCGCGCGCTCGCGACGAGCGCTTCGACGCGGGCGCGGCCGGTCACGAGCGCTCGCCGAGCCACGCCTCGACGGCGAGCGAGCAACCGCGCGCCGTAGCCCCAGGGCGCCGGCCGACGAGCTCGACGCCGCCGTCGCGTCGCCGCACGAGGTCCTCCGTCTGCACGACGAGCGCCGAGTCGACGTTGCCGAGATCGACGACGCGCGCGATACCGAGCTGCCCGTCCGGGACCGGTTCGAGCGTCGCCGGCTCGACCGGAACGACACGCAGCCACGGCGGCTCGAGCAATACGTCGCGCGGCCCGTGCAGCGCGGCTCCCGGCAACGTGCCCTCGTACAGCTGGCTCGTGAGCTCCGTCATGCCGTACTCGGCGACGACGTGCGTCTCCGGCACCCCGAAGGTGCGCGCTACTTCGCGCCGGAGCTCCGCCTTCGACACCTCGCGCGAGCGGCCCTTGTAGCCACCGGTCACCATCACGGCCGTCGTCGCGGGCGCGCGGAGCACGCGGCCGCGCGCGGCGTCGAGCAAGCCGACGAGCGCGAACGCCGTCGCGAGCACGAGCAGCGGCTCGCCGCGCTGTTCGGCCACGCTCGCGGCGTGCTCGAGCCCGGCCAGCTCCACGCCGCCGGGACCGAAAAGCCAGCGCGCGGCGTGCTCGCGTTCGAAGCTGCCGTCGGCGAGCGAGCGACCGTCCCATTCGCGCTGGAACAGCGCGAGCATGTAGGCGAGGGACGAAGTGGGCGTCTCGCCGGGCGGCGCCGCGAGGCTCACGACGACGCGCGGTCCCGCGCCGAAGCCGAGCAGCGCCCGCCGCCCGAAGGCGAGCGCCACGGCGTCGTACGTCGCGGTGGTGCGAAAGGCGTGCGTGCCCGGCGCGCCGCTCGTCGTGCCGCTCGTGACGAAGCGGGCCACGTCGAGCTCGAGCGGGTGCACGGCGACGCGCGCCAGCCGAAACGTCTCCGCGGGCACGCCCGGCACGTCCTCGAGCCGCTCGAGCGCTGCGCCGCGACTCGCGACGAGGCGCGCGAAACCGGGTGACGCCTCGGCCTGAAAACGCGCGATGTCGAGCGCGAGCGCCTCGAAATCGTCGCCCCCGTCGCCGGCTGCGAACGCACGCACGCGCGCGTGAAGCGCGTCCGAAGTCTCGACCAGACGTGCGTGCAGCATCGAGCGGGCGATCTTGGAAGGAAAGATCACGCTCGTCAAAGGCGGCTAGCAGTTTTCTTCCACCGCCTCGATGACAGCGCTCGTCGCGGCTCGCAGCTGAGGTTCTGCGATCGTGAGCGGTGGCGTCAGCACGATCACCTCGCGCTGTCCGCCGCCCGTCGAGGCGATGAAGCCTTGTTCCAAGAGCGAACGCACGACGGCGAGCGCCGCTCCCGGGCGCGCGCCGAGGTCGATGCCGAGCATCAGGCCGGCGCCGCGCACGCTCACTTCCGCCGCGCTCGTGAACGCGCGCGAGAGCTCTTCGAGCCAGCTTGCGCCGAGCTCCGCCGAACGGGCGACGAGCTTCTCGCGCCCGAGCACGTCGAGCGTCGCGAGCGCGGTCGTGCACGCGAGCGGCGCTCCCGCAAACGTGGACGTCTCGACCACTTCGTTCTCGCGCCGCCACGCCGCCATCACGCTGCGCCGCCCGATCACGGCGCTCAGCGGCAAGCCGCCCCCGAGCCCCTTGCCGAGGCAGATCAGGTCGGGCCGCGCGCCGGCCGCGACGCTCGCGAGCATCGCGCCGGAACGCCCGAGGCCCGTCCAAATCTCGTCAGCCACGAAGAGCGCGCCCGAGTCGTGCGCCAGACGCTCGAGCTCGGCGAGAAATCCAGCCGGCGGCACCACGACGCCACCGCGCCCGAGCACCGGCTCGATCAGCACGGCGCCGATCTCGCCCCCAGCGAGAGCGCGCGCAGCTTCGGCAATGGCGGTCGCGGCTCGCTCGCGCGTGTCCGGATAGGGCACGAAGATGACGGCCGGGTTCAGCTGCGCGGCGAACGGCGTGCGGTAGCTCGGCCGGAGGCCGCAAGCCGCGAGCGGGCCGTAGCCGAGGCCGTGGTACGCGCCCGCGAACGCGAGCACGCCTGGCTTGCCGGTGGCGAGGAGCGCCGTTTTCAGCGCGGCGCTCACGGCGTCCGAGCCCGATTGAGCGACGAGGACTTGCGCTTCGGGTTCGGGGTGAAGCGCGGCGAGGCGCTCGACGAGCGCGATCTTCGCGTCCGACGGGTGCACGTCGCCGAGCGCGTGCAAGAGGCGTTCGCTCTGCAGCGAAAGTGCGCGGAGCACCGTGGGGTGGCGATGCCCCACGAGCTCGGCGCCGAAACCAGCCGCGAGATCGACGTAGCGATTGCCGTCGACGTCTATGACGTTCGCGCCCGTCGCCGTGGCGTAGACGATTCCGCCGGTGCTCTGCGCGGGCCCCATCGGCACGGCCGTGTGGCGCTGCCGCAGGAGAAAGGTGCGCGAGTGCTCGCCCGGCGGTCGCGTGACGATGAGCGGGAGCTCGTCTCCAGAAGCGGTCGAGTCGGGGTGCAAGGTTTCAGAAGAGGGCAGGGGCGCTAGGAGCAGACGCGGTTACGACCGCCGCGTTTGGCTTCGTAGAGCTTGTCGTCGGCGCGCTGGATCAGCTCCGCGGCGGTCTTTTCTTCGTTGAGCATGGCGCAGCCGACGCTGATCGTCACGGGGATGCGCTCACCTTGGAAAGCAAAAGGGTGCGTCTCGACGCGGCCGCGCAGATTTTCGGCCAGCGCGACGCCGCCCGCGAGCGGCGTCTCCGGCAACACGATCACGAACTCCTCGCCGCCGTAGCGCGCGAACACCTCGTCGCGCCGGATGCGCTCCTGCACGATGCGCGCGAGCTCGCGCAGCACGTGATCGCCCGCGAGGTGACCGTATTGATCGTTGATGTTTTTGAAGTAGTCGATGTCGAAGATCAAAAGCGAGAGCTGGCGGTCGTAGCGCCGCGCGCGGATGAGCTCCTTGTCGAGCGCCTCGAACAGGTAGCGCTTGTTGTGGATCTGGGTGAGCCCGTCCACGATCGTCATGCGGTAGATTTCTTCGTGGTACTTGGCTTCCGCGTCCAAGCCCGAGAGGTACTTCAGGATCGTGGGGCCCACCTTGACGCGGTCGCCGTTGTTGAGCTGCGCCGAGCCCTTCACCTGCTCTTCGTTCAAGAACGTGCCGTTCGTCGAGCCGTCGTCGACGATGTGCCAGGCGCCCTGGCGTCGGTCGAAGTGACAGTGCCGGCGTGAGACGGAGTCGCCCTCGAGCACGATTTGGTTGTCGGCGCCACGGCCGATGCGCACGGGTCCCTTCTCGAGCACGTAGCGCTTGCCGAGCAGTCCCGGCTCAGCCGCGTAAATGACGACCACGCAATCATTGCCCGTGCCCTGATCCGGCGGGGGAGCCTGGACCACCTGAGTGACGCGCGTTTTTTCGTCGTTCTCACTCACCGGTGACGCCTTGCTCTCACGTGGCTGCTCCCTGGGGAAGTGGCTCCCTCAGCGGGCGCGCATTGTGGCGACTCATGTTGAACCCTACAAGGTAGCAACCGGCCGGATTTACAGTCAAGTTGTAGTCTTTTATGCGGAGAGGTGTGCGCGCGTCCCTTTCTGTCGATTCAAGCCGGTTCCGACTACGTCCGCGTGAGTAGTTTGACGAGCTCGCGCTCGGACTCGAAGAGCGCGGCGAGCTCGGCGCGGCTCGGCAGCTCGAAGTCCGCGAAGTCGAAACCGGGCGCGACGGTGCAACCGCAGAGCGTAAAGCCGGGCACCGTCAGACGCGCGGCTTGATACACCCCGGCCGCGACGACGTATTGCGGCCGCTCGCCGCGCTCGATGTCGGTGCCCAGCACGACCCGCTGGTGACCCCGCTCGCCGTCGAGCGTGTGGAGCTCGAGCGGCGCGCCGGCGTAAAAGTGCCAGACCTCGTCCGAGCGCACGCGATGGAAGGCGGAAAAATCGGTGTCTTCGAGCAGGAAGTAGATCGCAGTGGAGGCGCTGCGCGCGCCGCGCCCCGGCAGCTCGAACGGTAGCGCGGCGGCGCGGAAGGTCTCGCGATAGTAGCCGCCCTCCGGATGGCGAGTGAGCCCGAGTGTACGAATGAGCGCTTCGGCCGGCATGCGCGGAGCCTACTCGAGTGGAACGTCGAGTCCCGCGAGCCGCATGACCCTGAGTGCGTTGCCCGCCTTCACCGGCCCTGCTCTCAAAAGGTAATCGAACGTCATCTTGTCGTCTTTGATCGTCTCACGAAAATGCACGAGTCGGACGCGCGGCATGAGCTCCGGCGGCAAGCGGCAGAGCTCTTCGTCATGGGTCGAGACGGCGCCGGCCGCGCCGCGGCGCAGGAGCTCGGCGAGCAGCCAGCGCGCCCCCACCTGACGCTCGCGGGAATTGGTGCCGTGCAGGATCTCGTCGAGCAAGAAGAACACGCGCTCTTCACCGGTCGTGGCGTCGAGCGTGAGCTTGAGCTTCTTTACCTCGGCGTAGAAGTGGCTCACGCCGCGCTCGAGCGAATCGGAGATGCGAAGACTCGTTCGGATTACGGCGGGAGCGAGGCGCAGGCGGCGCGCGCACACCGGTGCTCCGGCTTGCGCCATCACGGCCGCTAGCCCCATCGCGCGGAGCAGCGTGCTCTTGCCGGACATGTTCGAGCCCGTCACGAGCAAAGCGCTGCCCGGCGTCTCGAGCGCGACGTCGTTCCTCACGCGGCCCGAGCGCGGGATCAGCGGGTGGCCGAGCGCTTCGGCGACGAACGGCGGCTCGTGAGCGTCCACTTCGGGGAAGGCGAAGTCGGGCTCGTCGTGCGCGAGACCCGCGAGCGACGACAGCGCTTCCATGTCGCCGATCACGGCGAACCAACCCTCGAGCGCGGCGCCCGCCCGCTTGCGCCAGCGCTCGAGCGCGATGGTGCAGTGAATGTCCCAGAGCGTGAGAATGTTCACGATCGGATAGACGAGGCCGTTATAGCGGAGGTCGGCCCAGCCGAGGATGCGCTCGAACTCGGCCATCACCGCCGACGGCTCGTGTCCCCCCGTCGCGAGGCGCGTCCGGAGCTCGCGCAAGAGCTCCGCGTCGAGCTCGAGGTTCTCGATGGCGCGCAGCATGGGACCGTAGCTTTGGAACGCACCCTGCGAGCTCGAGCAAGCGGCGAAGGCGCGGCGGCACGGCGTGCTCGCGCGGTTGAGCAGAGCGGCCTGCAAGAGCGCGGAGCCGAAGAACACGAGCGGCGTGTGTCCTTGCATCCACACGACGAGCCCGGCGAGCGTGACCGCCGGTAGCACCCGCGAAGCCACGACGACGAGGCGATCGGAGAGCAATCCCGTCGTCTCGCGCGCCCAATCGAAGAGCGCTTGCGGCTCGGGCGGCGGGCGCCGCTTCGTCTCGCCCTTCTGTTCGTCGTGGACGAGGGTAAAGCCGTGCGTTTCGAATTCCTGGCGCAGGTCGAGCGCGGGGGCGAGCGCACGGACGGCCGCTTGGCGGCGCTTCACCTCGAGCGGCGCCGCGGGCACGGTGAGCATGCGCGCGAGCGCGTCTTCGCCGAAACGGGTGTGCGTGACCGAGAGGCGCTGGAAGAGCGACGAAGGTCCGAACAAGTCGAGATCGTCGGCGTACGGATGTTCGGCGCCGGCAAAGCGCCGGCCGTCCTGCGGTAGCGCGCGAAACTCTTCGCGCGCGCGGGCGAGCGCGTCGCTCGAGACCGTGGCACGACGTGCGGCTGCGCTCTCGCGCTCGAGCACGCGGCTGTGCCACACGACGAGGCCGAGAAACGCGAGCAAGGCGAGCAGCGCCACCGCGGTCGAGACGGCGGGCGAACGGCCGAACGCGAGCGAGAGCGCGCCGCCCACCGCGACGGCGAACGAAAGACCACGAAAATTCGACACCCGACGCGAAAGCGCAGCGAGCCGTTCCGCCTCGGCGCGTGCGCGGGCGAGGCGAGCTTCGTAAAGCGCCGTGAGCTCGGCGAAGGTCAACGGCTTTTGCGCTCGAGGCTAGCGAGCTTGGAGGGGAAAATCACGGGTGGCTCGTGAATTTGACGACGACGGTCGCGCCGACGAGCGGCTCGTTGGGCGTGCCGACGTGCCGGCGGTCGACGACCTCGGAGACACAGCGCGCGGCCTCGGCGCTCACGTTCACGCGCTTCTGCACGCTCACGCCTTCGGCGATGCCCTTGGAGCGCACGAGGAAGCGCACGTGCACTTCGCCGCTCTCGCCGTGCAGGCCGCCGTTGTCGTCGATGCACTTCGCATAGCGGTCCTTCGCCTGGCCGAGCTTGCCGAGCGGGAGCTCACCCTGATCGGCCGTCACGGGTCCCACCGTGACCTCGAGCCGGGACGTCTTGAGCGCGCCGTCGGGTGACGCGGCGCTCGCGCTCGGCGCGGTAACCGGCGCCGCAGACGGTGCGGTGGCGAGACCCGCTGCGGCCGTGGGAGCGATCGGCACGGCAGGCGCGACCGGCAGCGCGTTCGCGACTGGGGCAAGCTGGCTTGCCTCCTGTTCGCTCAGGCAGCGCACGATGGTGCCTTTACCGTTGGCGAGACGGCCCCACGCGCAAGCGGGATCGAACGGATACCGCCGGACGAGGCTTTCGAGCGACTCGCTCAGCGCCGCCGCGGCAACGAGGCCGGCGGCGCTGAACGCGAGCCAAGAGACCACGAGACGATGGCTGGGTCGCTGCATGGGGCGGATCCTTATCGCCGATCGCACGAGAGTGCGAAATTCGCGTCATTCGCGACGAAAACTCCGCGTCTTTCCGTTGCGAGACCAGCGCGCGAATGGTAATCGCCGAGCATGCGGGCTCAGGCTTGGCGTTGGCTTCTCTTGGCAGGGCTCGTTGGCGGCAGCATGTCCCTAGCGTCGGGATGCTCGTCGGGCGACGACGACGCTCCGGGCGGCGGCAACAAGACGAGCACGGGCGCGACGGGCGGCACGACCGGTGGGACGAGCGCCGCGGGTCAGGGCGGCACGGGCGCGACGGGCGGCACCACGGCGGGCACGGGCGGCACGAGCGCGACGGGTGGAACCGGCGGCTCGACGGGCGGCACCGGTGGCACGGGCGGCACGAGCGCGACGGGTGGAACCGGCGGCTCGACGGGCGGCTCGGCAGGTGCGGCGACCGGCGGAGCGCCCGCGGGTGGCGGCGGCGGTTCGGCCGGTGCGGCAGCAGGCTCGCCCGCGACGGGCGGAGCGCCCGCGGGCGGCATGGCAGGAAGCTTGGGTAGCGGCGGCGCCGCTGCCGGAAACGGAGGCGGCGGTATGCCAGCGACGCTGGTGACGCCCATCATGCGTAGCTCGACGAGCTACGTGCTGGAATTCGGCGACACTTACTTCGAAGTCAATCCGACGATGGGTGCGCGCGTCACGAACGTGCACCTCAAGGGCGGGAGCAATCTGCTCGGCGCGGGCAAGGACGCCGACAACATGGGGTCGACCTTTTGGCCGAGCCCGCAATCCGCCTGGACGTGGCCGCCCACGGCCGACAGCAGCATCGGCAACATCAACAGCAAACCCTACACGGCCACGACCGACGACACGTCCATGACCCTCGTCGGCATGGCGGCGAGCGTCGTCGGCCTCAGCGTCACGAAGAAGTTTGCGGCCGACCTCACGCAGGAAGCCGTGATCGCGACCTACACGATGATTGGTACGGCTGCCGGCAAGAGTGCTGCACCGTGGGAGGTCACCCGTTTCCCACAGAGCGGTGTCACCTTCTTTCCGAGTGGTGGCACGGCGACGACGGCCAAGAACACCGCCAACAACATGGATCCGGCGCCCACGACCACGAGCGCCGGCTGCCAATGGGTCTCATCGCCCGGCGTCTTTGCGAGCGCGTCGGCGAAGGATCAATTGCTCGTCCTCAACGGCGTCAACAATTGGCTCGCCCACGCCGACGCCGGCTGGGTCGTCGTGAAGAAGTTCACGAATACGCCGGCCGGCATGATCGCGCCGGGTGAGGGCGAGATCGACATCTACATGAACAACCCCGGCAACTCCGGCAATCCGCTGCCGTACATGGAGGTCGAGGAGCAGGGCCCGTACGGCGCGGTGGGCCAAGGTCAGATGGTGGACTGGACGGTGATCTGGTTCGTCCGAAAACTCCCGGACGGCGTGACGGCCAGCGCGGGTAATCAACAGCTCGTCGATTTCGTCAAAAGCCTCGTCCAGTGACCCTTCCCGCCGTTCAGGCGAACCCGGCCGACGTTGTCCTCACCTTCCTCGAGAGCGTCGGGCGTCGGGCTGAAGCCGAGCTCTATCTCCGTCTCTTTCGACAGCTCTCGAAAGAGAGCTTCGCGCTCATTGCGCCCGGCGCGCAGGTTCTGCGCGACGGAACCGGTGCGCTCGTCGAGCAGATCCGTTTCCTCGCCGACCTCGATCTCTTTGCGCCGATCGTGCTCGGGCTTTTCGACGCGGGCTCGATGGCGGTGCCGGCCGAACGCGTGGCGCGCCGGATCACGGCTGCCGGCCTCGTTCCGTACGTGCACACGATGGACGAGCCCGGGCTCGGTGAGAAATTGCGCGAGGAGCTGCGCGCCGAGCGCATCCCCATCGTCTATTTCCCGCAGATCGAGGGCGAGACGGTGGATCAGCGCACCGTGGCGCTCGGCATGCTCGCGCGCGATCTCGACACGCGCAAGATCGTGCTGCTCCGACGCCGCGGCGGGCTCTCGGCGCGTGGCGACCGGCCGCTCGAGCTCGGGCCCGGGCACTTGATGCCGAGCGTGGGCGGCTGGATCTCCGTCGTCAACTTGCGGGTCGATCGTATGGCCTTGCTCGCGTCCAAGCGTTTGAGCAAGCGCGACACGGAGCTCCTCGATTGCGCCAACCGCTTGATCGAGCTCGTCGAACCGAACCCGCTACTCGTGAGCGTGGCGTCGCCGCTCAACTTGATGAAGGAGCTCTTCACGGTGAAGGGGGCCGGCACGCTCGTGAAACGCGGCACGCCCATCACGCGCCACGATTCCTACACCACGATCGACGTGCCGCGTTTGCGCGCGCTCTTGGAAGCGAGCTTCGGTCGCGCGCTCCAGCCGGACTTCTTCGAGCGGCCGCCGCTCGCCGTCTACCTCGACGCGCAGTACCGCGGCGCCGCGATCTTTCTGCCGGGTAATTCCGTCGCCTACCTGAGCAAGTTCTCGGTCGAGCCCCAAGCGCAGGGCGAAGGCGTGGGCAACGATTTGTGGCAGGCGTTTTGTCGCGATTTTCCGAGTTTCGTCTGGCGCACGCGGCGTGATAACGCGATCGTGCCCTGGTATCTGGGCGTGGCCGACGGGATGGCGCGCAGGCCCGCGTGGTACGTGTTCTGGCGCGGCGTCGAGCCCGAGCGCATCGTGACGGCGATCGCCGAGGCCGAGGCGCGACCGAGCGATTTCACGGCGTAGACTCGAGCCGAGTAGCGGAGCCACGGCATGTTTTACGTGTTTTTGGTGTTGGTGGGCATGGCGGGCATCGGTGTCTACGTGCTGTTCATCTTCAATGTGGTGCCCGGGGCGCAGGACGAGCGTCTCGGCGTGCTCGAGCCGTTACCGCGGGACGTAGGCCAATGGCGCGCCGACACCGAATCGGCGGAGGCGCGCGGCGCCGCGGGACAGGGCCTCGTGCGGGAAGTGCGGCACTACTTTTACGAGCACAAAAAGAAGCTCGTGCTCCAGGTCCGCTACAAGCAGAAGGACACGGGCGAGATCGTGCGCGTCGAGCCCGAACAGCCCGTAAAACGCAAGCGCGTGCGCGTCTGACGAGCGTGCGTCACTTGCGCGCGAGCACCCAGAGCGTCGTCGAGTCCGGCGCGTCGCGCGGCGGCTTGTCGGTGCCCGCGCGCTCGAGCGACGCCGGATGGTGCGAGCCGCGATCGAGCTCGACGACGCGGTGACACCCCGCCGCGCGGAGCGCGACCGCGAGCGGGTCGCTGCTGTCGTGACGCAAGAGCGCGACCACCACGCGACCGTCGTCGGTGACGCCGAGCGCGGAGCGCGGCCGCATGTCGCCGCGTTCGCGCGCGCGCGGAGTCACGCCGTCGTCATCCGCGAGGAGCGGCAGCTGCACCGCGTGCTCCTCCGCGCCGAGCGTTACGGGCTCGGCGGGCAAGAGGATCCGCGCCGTGCCGCTGCCGACCACGAGCGTCGCACTCGACGCCCGCAGGGGCAGCGGGATCAGCGTGCCGAGCGCGAGCCCGAGCCGCGTCGCGCCCGTCGCATGCCCGAGCTCGAGCTCGGCGAGGGCGCGTTCGTGCTCGGGCTCGGGCTCGGCGAGCCTCCCGGCGCGGCTGCGCGTGTTCGTCGCCGGCTCGAGCGCACCTGGCCGTACGCGCAGCTCGAAGCTGCCCGCCGCGAAGCTCACGAGCTCGACGCTGATGCCGCCGAGCTGGAGCTCGCCCGACAAAATGCCGGGTAACCACGCCGGTGGCGCTTGCGTGCCGCCGTCCGGGTGCCAGGCGACTCCCGGCGGGTTCTTCGGTGTCATGTCGCGAACGAGCACGTAGAAAAAATCACGCGTCGAGCCACGGAGCGCTGCCGCGCCGTCGAAGTCCATGCGGGGCTCGATGAGCTCGAAGCGCG
Organism: Polyangiaceae bacterium; assembly: GCA_025936115.1. Classification (GTDB taxonomy): domain Bacteria; phylum Myxococcota_A; class Polyangia; order Polyangiales; family Polyangiaceae; genus PMG-095. The sequence goes on along the minus strand of JAICTZ010000015.1, from coordinate 66,480 downwards.
CGTCGCGTTCACTTCCGACGTCGGCGAGCGCGAACCCGAGCCGCTCGGGGCTCGCGGCGAGCGGAAGCGCGTATTCGCAACCGGCGTGGGCGAGGGAGGCGGCGAGCGCATTCACGTCCGTCGCGTCGGCGTAGGCGTAGACGAGACGGCCGTCCGCTGCCAGGCACAGCGCCGTACGACGCCGCACGGAGTCGTCGCCGCTCGCAATCGGCACACCGGCGCTCACGAGCGCGGTGTTGCGTTGCGTGAAGGAGGCGATGTCGGGCGGGACTTCGTCGCCGTGCGGCCAGCCACCGAACCACACGCGTCCGGAGCGCAGCATGGCGACGCTCGGCGCCCGCGCTGCCGGCGCTACGAGCAGCCGTCCGTCCGCGAACGTGCCGTAGCGGTCGTACGCCGCTTCCGGCCCCGCGTTGAAGACAGCGACGACGCGCCGATACCGCCCGGCGTCGTGCGGCAATCGGCCCTCGCCCGGCGCGCTGACGCTCGCTGCCGGCCACTCGCCGCCCGCGGCGTAGCCGAGCTCGAGCTGTCGCAGATCGAGCGCGACGAGCTCGAGCGCGTCGCGCGGGTGCCCCGGATCCGGATGCAGCGTCGCGCGCGAGAGGTAGCTCTCGGGGCGGACCGCCGTGAGATCGGTGCCGAGCGGCGGCTTCAGCAGCGGGTGGGTGACCGGTGTAAACCGCGGTCGCTCGCTGCCGTCAGCGGCGTGAGAGCTCTTGTCCGCGTGCCGCAGCGCACCTTCGGCGCGGAACCACGCGCGACCCGCGAGTGCCGTGAGCTCGAAGCCGAACAGGCGCCGCGCGAGCGCGAGCACGGCGAGCCGGGGCGCGCCTTCGTCCGACAAGCGCGAGCTCGCGTGCGCCACGCCCGCCACGTCGCCCGCGAACTTGTGCTGCTCGAGATCGTATTCCAACGAGCGCTCGAGCTCGGCGAGCTCGATGCGGAGGGCGTGCTCGCCGAGCGAGATCGACGCGGCGTTCGTCTTGGCATCGAGCCAAACGTCGGTGCGCTCGAGCGGCGTGAGCTCGCCGGTCGTTTCGCGCGCCACGAGGCGCTCGAGCGGCGCCAGCCCGAAGTCACGCGCCGGTTCGAGCACGCTCACGGCCGCCACGCGGCTGCCCGCGAGCGTCGCGAACGAGACGCGGCCGTGGCGCAAACTGAGTCCGCCTTCGTCCGCGCCGGGGGTGCGCGTGAGCGCGAGGACGCGCCGTACCGAAAGTGGCTGGCCGTTCGGCGTGAGCCGTATCCAGGCCCGATAGACGTCGCGCGCGCCGCCCGGCTCGGCCGCGGCAAGAAACCAGAGCCCGCGCCCGAGCACGAGCTCGCTGAGCGCGCCAGCCTGCGGCTCCCACGCGAGGTCGCCCGCGGCGATCGTGCCGTGCACGCGCTCTCCGAGCCAGGCGCGCAGGCCGTCGAGGTTCCGTTCGGGCGGCCGTGGCGACAGCGCCGCCCACACGACGGACAAAGATACGATGCCCGCGAGTGCGCGCCGGCGCATACGCAAGTGCGAGCGCCAGGGCTCACGGCCCGAGCGAGGCAAGACGCGCTTGCGCGACGCACGCATGAGGCGAGGGTGCCTAGCATGGTAAGGTCCCGGCCCCCATCTTGCCGAAGAGTAACCTCGCCGTTCGCCTCCTCACGGCTGGCATCGCCGCGCCGGTTCTTCTCTTGATTCTGTTCAAGGGGCCGCCGGTCGCGTTCAGCGTCGTGGCCATCGTCGCGTCGGTGCTCGGCGCGCAAGAAGTCTTGCGCATGACGCACCCTGCCGACGCCGTCGCGCGCGCCATCGGCGTCGTGCAAAGCGCGCTCGTCACGGCCGGCATCGCGCTCTTCGGCGACGACCCGCGCGTCATCATTGCGCTCCTGCTCGGCATGCCGCTCCTCGGCATGCTCATGCCGCTCGTGCGGCTCGGCGATATCGCGACGGCCGGCCTACGCATGATGGCAGGCGGCGCGGTGCCCATTTACGTCGGCGGGTCGCTCGGTGTGCTCGCGCGCTTGCGCGCGGCCAATGCCGACGGCGCCGGCTGGGTGCTGCTCGTCTTGCTGCTCGGCTGGCTCGGCGACACGGGGGGCTACTTTTTCGGCCGTTTCCTCGGCAAGCGCAAATTGTACGAAGCGGTCAGTCCCAAAAAGACGCAGGCCGGTCTCGTGGGGGCGGTCGTGGGTGCCCTCGGCGGCGCCGTGCTCGCGTCGAGTTGGTTTTTGCCACGCCTGCCGCTCGCACACGCCGTCGTGCTCGGCCTCGTTTCGGGCCTGCTCGGGCAAGCCGGTGATTTGACGGAGTCCCTGCTGAAACGCTCCACCGGGGTGAAAGATTCCGGCGCGATCCTCCCCGGCCACGGCGGCATCCTCGACCGGATCGACGCCGTGCTCGTGCTCGCCCCCTTGGTCTACCTCTATACTCTGTTCGAGTTCAGCCGTTGATCGAGCAGGTCCTCCAGCCATGAACGCACCCTCTTCCCAACGCGCCCCCGATGCGAACGATCGTCCCGTGCCATCCACGCGGGTGAGCACGGTCGAACGCTACGACTTCCATCGCGTCATTCAGAGCTATCTCGACGACGCCGCCCGGCTCGTCAACGTGCCCGACCACGTGCGCGTGATCCTACGCGAACCCAAGAACGAGCTCATCGTCCACTTTCCCGTGCGGATGGACAGCGGCGAGTATCGGTTGTTCAAGGGCTACCGCATCCAGCACTCGAACATCCTCGGGCCGTACAAAGGTGGGATGCGCTACCACGAGCACGCCTCGCTCGACGACTTCAAGGCGCTCGGCGCCATGATGACGTGGAAGTGCGCGCTCATGAATCTGCCGTTCGGCGGCGCCAAGGGCGGCATCAAATTCGACCCGCGCAGCGTCTCGCGCGACGAGCTCTCCCGCATCACGCGTCGCTTCTTCCACGCGCTCGGCTCGAACATCGGCCCCGACTACGACGTGCCCGCTCCCGACGTGGGCACGAACGCGCAGACCATGGCGTGGGCGATGGACACCTACCTGAACACCGTCGGCATGGTGAAGAAGGAAGCCGCCATGGGCGTCGTCACCGGCAAGCCCGTCTCGAGCGGCGGCACCGTCGGTCGCGAGACGGCGACGGGCCAGGGCGTCGTGCATTGCATCGCCGAATGGGCGCGCCGCTCGCGCTTCAAGCTCGAGGGCAAAAAGCTCATCGTCCAGGGCTTCGGCAACGTCGGCTCCAACACGGCCGTGCTCCTGGCCGCGCACGGCGTTTCGCTCGTCGCCGTCGGTGATCACACGGGCTACCTCTACAATCCCGAAGGCTTCAACGTGCACCGCTTGAAGCAGTACGTGGCTCAAAACGGCTCCATCGCCGGCTACGCCAACGGCCAGAAGATCAATCGTGACGAGTTTTTCACGGTGCAGGCCGACATTTTCGTACCTGCGGCGCTCGAAAATCAGATCGGCGCGTCCGAAGCCGAGGCTCTGCAGGTCAAGCTCGTCGCCGAGGGCGCGAACGGTCCCTGTTCGCCCGAGGGTGAAGCCGTGCTCGCGCGCCGCGGCATCGAGCTATTGCCCGACGTGCTCGCCAACGCGGGCGGCGTGACGGTGAGCTACTACGAGTGGGTCCAAAACCGCCGCAGCGAAATTTGGGGTATCGAAGAAGTCGAGGAGCGTCTCGAGAAGGCCATGCTCGACGCCTACGAGCGCATGACCCAGTTCGCGACCACTCACAAGTGCCCGAACCGCATCGCTTGCTACGGCGTCGCGCTCCAGCGGCTCGTCCAGGTTTACCTCGATCGCGAGATCTTCCCGTAACGGGACGGTTCCGACGCGCTCCCGAGCTCGCCTGCCGCCCTTAGCCTTCGCGCGCGCGAGCCGTATGAGTCCAGGCGGACCCAGGTTTCGCGCGGAGGCGCTTTCATGTCGGTGGAGCGAGCGGAAGTTACGCAGGAAATTAGGAAATTAGCGGCCGAATCCGGCGTCGAGCTCTTCCGCGCCTACGGCGTCGAGCTCGAGCACGCGGCGGACGGCTGGGTCGAGACGGACGCCTTGCTGCTCTCGGGCGTGATGGGTTTCGTCGAGGAGCATCTGTCGGGGACGTGCGTGCTCGCGGCGCCGCGCGATGTGCTCATGGCGACGGCGCCTGCGGGCGCGCGCCCACGTGACTGGGTCGGTGAGCTCACCAACCAGCTCGTCGGCAGACTCAAAGCCAAGCTGATGGCCCACGGGCTCACGGTCGCGGTCAGCACGCCCGTCGTGCTTGCCGGCCTCAAACTCTCGCCGCTGCCGCGCGGTGACGCCGAGCCGACCGTCTATGCGAGCAAGGACGGCCGGGTCTTGATTTGGCTCGAAGTGGAAGTCGATCCTGCGTTCGTCTGGGGCGAGCCGGAAGCCGGTCTCGCTCACGAAGGTGACTTACTCGTCTTCTGAGGCGCCTCGAGACCTTTCTCGCCCGGCGCCAAGCCTTTCAGTTCACGCGTCCTGTTCCTTGACGGCACTGCGCAGGCGCTGCATCGCGCGCGAATGAAGCTGAGAAATGCGGGGCTCGCTGACGCCGAGCCGCTCGCCGAGGCTCTTGAATTTCACGTGGTTGAAGTAATGCTCCGAGACGATCAGGCGCTCCCGTTCGGGCAGGGTTTCGACCGCCTTGACCAGGTGATCACGCACGATCTGCTCGTTGAGCTCGGTCTCCGCTTCGGGCGAGGTCGCCAGGCAGCGGTTCTGTTCCCACTCGCCCACGTCGTCGAGGCGCACGACGCGCGGCGGCATGCTGTCACCCATCGCGGCCGCGGCACGGCGCGCGCGGCGCGACAGCCAATCTTGCGCGCGGAGCTCGTCGAGGATCGCGCCGCGCACGCGGACGCGCACGTACCACTCGAAGCCTTCGTCCTGCTTGTCGCCGTGACGGCGAATGGCGTCCCAGAGACCCGCCATGCCCGCGGCGATCAGATCCTCACGCAGCACGTTGCGCGGCAGCCGGCGCTGAAAGCCACCGACGATCTTGTGGACGAGCGGCGTGTACTCGGCGATGAGACGCGCGACCGCGGGATCGGTGCGCTCGCGTTTGGCAGGCGTATTGACCGCGCGCTTGACGACCGTCGCTGGTTGCGACACGTGCGGACGGCGGGCGCCGCGCACGACGGGAGCCACCGACCGGCGGCGTTCCTCGGGCGGCACGCTCGTGCGCCAAGTCTGGCCGGTCAGCGATACCGGCGACCGCCAAGAATTGGTGGGGGGGTCGGGCCAAACGGACTCGTAAGTGGCGTCGCTCATCGCTGTTCTCCTCGAGAGACAGCTAGAGCAGCTTCCGTTCCATGTTTTTTATTCGAGCAATTTCGATGAAGTACAATTTTTTTTCATCAATGTTTGAGTCACCGCTGACCCAGGCATTTCTTGAAATTCTCATTCTGCCGCGCTCGATCAGGGCGAAGTTCCTGGGGAAAGCATCGATTTGAGACTTTTGAGAGTTAAGAGGGTCAGCGGTGACCCCCTAGGGTCGAGCCAGACCCGCAACTTTGTGGGTGCCGGTGCTCCCGTCTCCGCGCCTTTCTTGGCTCTCGGGCTGGTGGGATGCCAGAGTTCTAAGGCGCGGTTTTTCCGCGAGATCTGAGCGGTAGCGGACCATGGGCGAAGGAAGGAACCTGGTCGGCGTCGACATCGGCGCCTCCGGGGTGAAAGTGTGCCAGGTGAAAGAGTCCCGCCGCGGGCTCGGCCTGATGCGCTTGGGCTTCGTCCCGCTCGGCGCCCAAGCCATCGTTGACGGCCAGGTGATGGACCAGGCGGCCGTCATCGAGGCGCTCCAGCGTGCCTTCTCGGAAGCCAAGATCAGGCAAAAGGAGTGCGCGGTGAGCGTCTCCGGGCAGAGCGTCATCATCCGGAAAATCACGATTCCGATGATGTCCGATGCGCAGCTCGGCGAGCAGATTCAATGGGAGGCCGAGCAGCACATCCCGTTCGACATCAAGGACGTGCAGGTAGACTACCAAGTTTTGCGCAAGCGTCCCGAAACGAGCCAGATGGATCTGTTGCTCGTCGCGGCCAAGCGCGACCAAATCGAGGATTACGCGCAGCTCGCGCGCAGCGCGAAGCTCAAGCCGATGGTGTGCGATATCGACGCATTCACCGTCCAAAATCTCTTCGAGTACTCGCGCGGGCTGCCCGCCGATCAGACCATCGCGCTCATCAACGTCGGCGCGAGCCTGTCGTCGCTCAACATCATCTCGAACGGGGTGAGTGCGTTCACGCGCGAGATCGCCAACGGCGGCAACGTCATCACCGAGGAAATCCAGCGGCAGTTGAGCGTGCCGTTCGATCAAGCCGAAGCCTACAAGTGCGGCGGCACTTCCGACCCGGACGACCCGAACCGCGTGGGCATGGTGCCGCAGCAGGTGATCCAAATCATCGAAGCGGTGTCCGACTCGATTGCGGCCGAAATCCAGCGCAGCCTCGATTTTTACGTGGCCACGAGCGGTGAGGCCGAGATCTCGCGCATTTACGTGACCGGCGGCACGGCGAACCTCGCCGCGCTCGGCACCGCCGTGCAGCGACGCTCGCGCGTGCCGGTCGAGGCCTGGGCGCCGACGGAAAAAGTCGTGATTGAGGCGCGCGAGGTGAACGCCGCGCTCTTACAGACGCGCGCCGCACAGCTCGCGGTCGCGCTCGGCCTCGCGCTGCGCAAGGAGAAGGAGGCGCGCTCTTGATTCGCGTCAACCTGCTCCCGCAAAAGCGCCGCGCCGAGGCGCGCGCCGAGGGCAAGCAGCTCTGGCTCGTCGCCGTGATGGTGGCGTTCCTCGCCGAGATCGCCGGGCTCTTCGTGTTCCACAGCGTCAAGAGCGAGGAGCTCGCCGATCAGCGCCGAAAGAACAGCGAGATCGAGACGCAGATTTCGCAAGCCAAGGCGGCGATTGCCAACCACGATGCCGTCAAGAAGAAGCTCGAGCAGCTCCGCGCGCGCGAGGCCGCCATCACCAAGCTCGAGACCGCGCGCACGGGACCGACGGCCGTCCTGCTCGAGCTCTCCCATATCCTCACGCCCGGCCGCGGCCCGAGCGTCGCGCCCGATAAATTGAGCCAAATTCGGCGCGACAACCCACTCGCCGCCTTCAACGGCAATTGGGACCCGCGCAGGCTCGAGCTCACGAGCTTCAACGAGCAAGCGCGCCGCGTCCGGCTCGAAGGCGTCGCGCTCGACGGGGAAGACGTGAGCGAGCTCGCGCGCCGCCTCAATCTGTCCGATTACTTCAGCAGCGTCGTGCTCTTGCCCGGCAAGCAAGAGAGGGACAACAAGACCGGCCTCGCCGTGGTGCGCTTCTCGCTCGAAGCGCAGGTGAAGTACTGATGGCGCTCGCCGATCAACTCGCGAGACTGCCGGTAGCGGCGCGTGTCGGCGTCGGTGCGCTCTTGCTCGCGCTCACGGGCGTCGCGTACTACGTCGTCTTTTACGGCGATCTCGCGAGCGCGATCGAAGCCGCGCAGAGCCGCGAGCAGCAGCTCAACACCGATCTCGCCGACGCGCGCAAGGCCGAATTCGCGTACCAGAAGGATCTGGCCGAGCTCAACGACCGGCAGCAGCGGCAGCGCGAGCTCAACAAGGTATTGCCCGTCACCAGCGAATATCCGGCTTTCTTGAGCGCCGTGCAGAACGTCGCCAACGTGGCGGGCGTCGATCTCATCGCCTGGACGCCGAGCCCGGAAGTACCGGAGCAGTTTTACGTGCGCGTGCCCATGAAGCTCGAGGTGAGCGGGCGCTATCACCAGATCGCCAAGTTCTTCTACGGCGTGAGCCAGCTCGATCGCATCATCAACCTCGAGAACGTGAACCTCGGCAAGCCCGAGGTGAAGGGCGAGGACGTCTTCGTCCACGCCGACGTGCTCGCGACCGCATTTCGCGCTTCCGAGGACGCAAAGGACGCGGGTCCGGACAAGCGGGGCGGCGCCATGAAGCAGGGGGCTCCATGAGCGCGAGGAACCAGAGTACGCCTACACGGCGGGGCCGCGCCGCGGGCGTCACGCTACTCTTTTCCGCGTGGGCGCTCGCCGCCTGTGGCGATAAGGTGGAAATGTCACCGCCGTCATCCGCGCCGGCGGCTGCCGCTTCGGCGGCTGCGCCGGTCGCCTCGGCGCCGAAGCCCGCCGACTCCGCCGTCGTCGGGCGGCGTGAGTTCCCCGAAGCCGAATTCACCGAGACCGAACGCAGCCGCGACCCGTTCCGCTCGTTCGCGCACAATTTCGTGGAAGAGGCGAAAAGCCAGGTCAAATCGCAGCGCGAGGTCGTGCTCTCGGAGTTTGCGGTGGACGATCTGAAGCTCGTCGGCATCGTCACGCGCATCGAGCCCGCGCGCGCCATGCTCGTCGACCCGACCGGCAAGGGTCACGTCGTGCACCGCGGGGACTTCGTCGGCCGCGCCGATGTCGTGCAGCTCGGCGGACAGACGGGCGCCACCTATCAGCTCAACTGGCGGCTCGACCGCATTCGCGACGGCGACGTCGTGCTCGTGCGCGAAGATCCGAACAATCCCGACGTGCCGGCCGCCACCAAAGTGATCCCCCTCCGGCCCGAAACCGGCGAAGACAAGGGTAAGGGCGGCTGAGTGTGTCTTGCGTCCGGGCGCTGCCCGGGCCGAGCCTGCACGCGTCGTCTGCAGAGGCTCGAGGGGAAGTGCGCCGCGCCCCGCTGAAGTTGGCGCGGAATTTGTTCGTCTGCTGCACGAAACGTTACGCTCCGAACGGCTTGCCCACGGTGCGTCACGGCGTGCGGGGGCGGCGCTTTCGGAGCGAAATATGCGGTCTTTCACCCGCCACCTCCTGCTCGGTCCCGCCTCATTGGCGGTGCCCCTCGCCTTAATGCTGGGGCTCGGTCTCGCCTCGACCGCTCAGGCGGCCGAGAGCGAGCGCAAGGCGACTCATGTCGAGGTTTCGAAGGCGGGCGCTGCCGAGACGCGCATCGTCGTGAGCTTCAGTTCGGCGCCGACGTTCACGGCGCGCCTCGACAAACAAAAGAATCGCCTCATCGTCGACGTGCCCCAGGCGGTGCTCGAGGGCGTCCCACCCGCGCTCACCGAGCGGATTGGCGTGGTCGGCGGCGTGATGGCGCAATCGTTCTCCGTGATCGGCGGACACACGACGCGCCTGCTCGTGACCTTGGCCGAAGAAGCAGCGTACGGCATCGCCGTAGACGGCAATTCCCTCGTGATCCGCGTCGCCCCCAAGCGCCTCGGACTCCCCGCCTCCACAGCGACGAGCGCGACCGCCGCGGCAGCGCCGGCCGCCAAGGCGCCCGTGGCCACGCGGGTGCGCGACGTGCGTTTCGAGCACGCGAGCGACGAAGATCGCGTCCTCGTCGAGCTCGGCGAGGACACGGAGTTTCGCGAACCCGTCGTCAAAGACGGCCGCGCGCGGCTCGTGCTCGAGGGAGCGCGACTGCCGGACGAGCTCGTGCGCGAGCTCGACGTCTCGGCTTTCGGCGGCGGCGTGAGCAGCGTGTCGAGCTATCCGGGCCAGAGCGAGGCGAACACGGTCGTGCTCGAGGCCGAGGTCTCGAAAGGGATCACGAGCCGCGTGCAGCGCCGCGGCAATTCGCTGGTTTGGACCTTCGCCGATCCCGCCAAGCAGATGCCGTCGCAGAGCGGCGTCGCGCGCGACGGCGGCATCGCGCGCCGGACGCGCACCGTCACGGTCGAGGACGCCGTGCGCGACGTGCCGCGCGTCTATGACGGCTATTCGCCGCCGCAGGGTCTCGTCGAACGCACGGCGGCCCCCGCTGACGCGGCGGGCTTCGCGCCCTCGGCGCTCGGCCAGCAGCGCAACTTCACGGGCCGGCGCATCGATCTCGATCTGAAGGACGCCGACATTCACAATGTGCTGCGTCTGCTCGCCGACGTGGGGCAGGTGAACGTCGTCACGGCCGACAACGTGACCGGCTCCGTCACGATCAAGATGCGTAACGTGCCCTGGGATCAGGCGCTCGACGTCGTCTTGCAGAGCAAAGGCCTCGGCATGGTGCGTGGAGGCAACATGATTCGCGTCGCGCCGCTCGCCGATCTCGAAAAGGAACGCGAGCTCCAGCTCGCGCGCCGCGCGCAAGAAGTGAAGCTTGCGCCGCTCGAGACGCGGCTCATCCCGGTGAGCTACGCGTCGGCCAAGGAGATCCAGGAGCGCGCGCGGCCGCTGCTGAGCGAGCGCGGCACGCTCGCCGTAGACGACCGCACGAACGTGCTCATCGCGCGGGACATCGCTGGAAATCTGAATCAAATCGAAGAGTTGATTCGGTCGCTCGATACGCAGACGCCGCAGGTGCTCGTCGAAGCGCGCATCGTGGAAGCGACGAGCCGCTACTTGCGCGACGTGGGCATTCAATGGGGCGGCGACGGCACGTTTTCGGCAGCGACCGGCAATCCGACGGGCCTCGCGTTCCCGAATTCCGTCGGAGTCGTCGGTGGCGCGAGCGACGCCAACACACCGACGGCGGGGTTGAGCCCGTTCGCCAATACGGTCGCGAGCCCGAACTTCGCGGTCAATCTGCCCGCGGCCGTCGGGACCGGCTCCGGCGGCGCGATTGGTCTCTCGCTCGGCTCGGTCGACAACACCGTGAACCTCGCCGTGCGCTTGTCCGCCGCCGAAGCGAGCGGCCTCTTGCGCATCCTCTCGAGCCCACGCATCTTGACGCTCGACAACCACGAGGCGCGCATCGCTCAGGGTACCTTGATCCCGTTCTCGCAGGTGAGCGCGCAGGGCGTGCAGACCACGTTCCAGGAAGCCAAGCTCCAGCTCCTCGTGCAACCGCACGTGACCGCGGACGGCAGCGTCAGCATGCACGTGAAGATCAACCGCGACGAGCCCGACTTCAACCAGACCTCGGCGCGCGGCGATCCGACGATTTTGAAGCGCGAGGCCGAGACCGAGCTCCTCGTGATGGACGGCCACACGGCCGTCATCGGCGGCATTTACACGCGCAACACGGGCCGTAACCTCGACCAGGTGCCGTTCTTCGGCGACATTCCGCTGCTCGGCCTCTTGTTCCAGCGCCGCCGCGCGAGCGATCAGCGGAGCGAGCTCGTGATCTTCCTCACACCGCGCATCGTGAATCGCGCCGAAGCGCTCGGGCGCTAGACTCGAGTTGGGCGATCTTGGAAGACCAGATCGCGATCGGCAAGAAAGACCAAGAGTCACGCGAAAAACCGGCGAGGCCGGCGCGTCGTGGGTCAGTGATCGGCACGGACGCTGGACTCTGAGCGAGGTCGCCGTGCCCCCATCAATCCAAAAAAAGTCCGTAGGAGGGCTTTCCATCGCCTCACACGAGCGCGGCGACGGTGTCGACCTGCGAGCCACAACGTGCCGGCCTCGCCGGTTCTCGCGTGCATTTCGGCTTCCTTGCCGATCGTGATCTTTCCTGCCAAGACTGCCCAACTCGCGACTAAAGCAGCGCGTTCCGAATATCCGGGTAGACGTCGCGTTTGGCGCGCGCGCCCCAGAAGAGCTCTTGAATGCGGTAGCCGGCGTAGTTGCGTTTTTCCGAGTGCACGCCGTGATCGCGGAGCCAGTCGTGCATGAGGTCTACGGCGTCGCGGTGCCAGAGCTGGTTATCGGTGGCGTTGAGCAGCGTGATGCGATGCTCATGAAAGTGCTGCGGGATGAGGTAGTGGTCGGTTACGGGACCTTCTCCAGCGCGCCGCGGGCGGTCGACCACGTCGGGCGCGCCGAGCTTGGCGGCGTAGCCGCGCCGGACGAGCTCGGCGGCGTGCAGGAACAAGCCGACGTGCATCGCTCCGAATTGCGCCAAGAGCTCGCGTTCGCTGATCGCCGGATCGAGCCGCCGCGCGTTGTACGGCTGTCCGAACATGAACGTGAGGCGCTGGAGCATGAGCGCGGCCGGGCTCGTGCCTCCGGGTAGCCAGCCGCGCGGCCAGTAGCCGAAGGCTTCGGTCATCGCGCGCGGCCAGCGCGCGGGTGTACGGGGATCGACGCCGCGGCACTCGGGGTCTTCTTGCGGAATGCGCTCGACGATGAAGTCTTCGGCTTTGAACCAGCCGTTCCAGGGCACTTCGTAGAAGAGCCCGAGGGTCGAGAGCACGACGTTCTTGACGCCGAGGCCGGAGAATTTCCCAGTGGCGATCGCAATGCTCGCGGCGCCGCCGCCCATGCAATGTCCGACGACGCCGAGCTCCGCGTCCGGGACGTGGCGGCGGATTTCCTCGACGGCTCTCGGAATGTCGGTTTCGGCGGCGTGGTCGAGCGCGAAGAGCTCGCGCTCCCTTTGCGGGGAACCGCCGAGCCACCTCGGGCCCTCGATGAACGGATTGACGACGTGGGGGCTCGTGCGCCAATCGAGGATCCACACGTCGAACCCGTCTTGCGTAAGGAACGCCGTGAGCCCGCCGTTCGGCAGCAGAAACGTGTCGCCCGCGCTGTTACCGCCGTGGAGGAGCAAGACGGCGCCGCGCGGAGCGCTGCCGTTCGCGGGTTGATAGCGACGCAACGTGAGCGTGAGCCCTCCGTGCTCCTCATCGACCGTAAGGGGAATGGTTTCGCTCGGCGTCACTGTGGCCGGCTCCCCTCCGACAGGCGGAAGAACGTCTCGAACACTTTGCCCATCTCCGGCGCATAGACACGCTGGAGCGAACCGAAGAAAAACCAGCCGAATTTGGCGATCGCCCAGGTCGCACGCGCCGGATCGACCGTTTCCGGATGGTCTTTGGACGGCACGCCGGGCGGCGGTCGCTCGGGGTCGATGCCTTCGGCCACGAACATCGACGGCAGCTGCTTGAACATGAACTCGTTCATGTCCACGTGGATGACTCCCGCGCCGAGCAGCCCCGAGCTCGGCACGGCCGAGAGATCCGGATCTTTTTGGGTTCGATACAGCGAGACGTAGAGCGACGACGTATCGCGCCACGCGTCGAAGGCGGGGTCGTCCCTCACGCGCTTGTAGCCGTAGACGAGGAAGTATTGGCCGTCGTGCGTGAACGAGAGCCAATACTTGAGAAATCGCTCGGCGTGCGGAGGCGGCGAGCCGGCGATGGTCTTGTGCCGGCGGCCCGGAAAATCGGGCGTACCGAGCTCGGCGAGCTCCTTTTCGCTCAGCAGCTCGAACGCAGCTTGTCCGAGTAGCGCGTACTCCTGCGCGATCAGGCGCTCGCGTTCGTTCGGAGGCACGCCGTGCGGTTTGTAGCGCGGCACCATGAGCTCGACGCGGCCCGCCGTGAGCGGGAGCTCGCGCTTCTCTCGTTCGCCCGGCAAAACGAGCGTGATGCGTCCGGTCGCGCGTAGGGCGTGCGTCTCGTCGTCCCAGAATTTCGCGAGGTTTTCCGAGCTCAGGCGCAGATCGACGCGCAGCGGGTGCTCCGGACGGCCCTCGCGTTCGCGCGCGCGAAATGCCTCGTCCGTTGGCGGTCGGTGTGGGCCCGGCGAGTAGTAGCCCGTCATGCTTTCGTCGAAGCGCAAGCCGAGCGGCTTGGCTTTGAACGGGACGCAGGGACGATCGGGTGGCTCGAGCTGGAAGTCGCGGGCCCGCTCGCGGAACCCCGCGGCGAGCGCGCGCTGGCGATGGTACTCGGCGCGGCCGGCGTCGTTCACGCGCTCGGGCGCGTGCGTTTGCAAGAAGTGCTCGATGTTGCGCTCGGCGATGGCGGTGATGGTCGCCGACGGATTCACGCCGACCGACGAGCAGAGCACGGCGCCGTCGAGGACGAAGAGCGTGTCGTAGCCGTGGACGGCGCCGTTCGGGTCGGTCACGCCGTACTTGCTCTCGTCGGTCATGCGGCAGCCGCCCTGGTTGTGCACCGTGATCGGCTTGCCGAGGAACGCCCACGCCGGGTTCGTGCGGAGCTCGCCGCCGAGCTCTTGCGCGATGTCCGTCATCAAGAGCTCCTCGTTCGAGTAGCCCTGCGCAAGATGATAGAGGTCGAGATCGGCGACGAGCGTGTCCGTTCCCTTGTCGTACTGGAGGACACCGGGCGCGGCGTCGCGGCCCATCGCGAGCAGCATCGTGCGATGGGCTGCGCCGCTCGCGTCGTAGCCGAACATTTGCTTTGCGACGTCCGCGGCTTTGAGGCCGCCTTGGTCGAGCACCGCGTTCAAGGCGTGCTCGGCGAGCATGCCGCTATTGCCGAACCAACGAGCGATGAACTTGCGTTCCAACTGAATCAGGGTGGACAAAAAGGGCTTGTCCGGATTCATGCGACGCGTCAGTGGCCAACGCGCGTATCGGGCGCGAATCGAAGCATCGATCGTATTTTCCACGATCGCCGGCAACAGCAACGGATCCTTGAGCTCACTCACGAGCTTCGGCCAAGCGGCTCGCAGTTGTGACGACGCCATGCTCGAGCCGAGCCCACCCTCGACGGCGCTCAGGATGTCGTCGAGCGGCGACGGCAGATGAAACTCGTCGTCGCCGGGCGGCGGCTCAGCGGTCTGGCGTGCCCTGGCCTTCGAGAGCCGGTTGCGACCGACCCAGGCTGGAGCGCGCACGGTGCCGAGCAAGCGCGCAAGCTCGTTCGAGTACCCTCCGTCCTGGACCAAGAAAAAGCGGCCATGACCTTCCCCGTCACGGGACTCGTTGTGCACGACCGTCGTCGTGATCGTGGGTCCGATTTCGGGATGCAGCGGCTCTGCCGTGTCGAAGATCATGCCGAGCGCGTCGCCACCCGGGAAGAAGCCGACGCCGACGCGCTGCCGCACGTCCTTGTTCTTCACGAGCTCGGCACGAGCGAGTAGGCGCGTCGAGTGCACCGAACCGGCGCAGACGAAGAGGTACTTCGTCTCGTAGACGGCTTCGTGCCCTTCGAGGTGATCGATGCAGCGCACGCGAAAGCGACCGTCCGGCAGCTCGGCGAAATCGGTGACTTCACACTCGGTGACCACTTTGGCGCCATGGCGCTCGGCGAGAGCAAGGTAGTTGTGGTCGAGCGTGTTCTTCGCCTTTTCGGGGCAACCCGTGGAACAGCGACCGCAAGCGGTGCACGCGTTTTGCTGCACGCCGTGGGTGTTCGGTCCGTCTTTGAACGTGATCGCGAGCGGAGGGTAGAAGAACTGCTGTCCGCGTCCGAGACGCGACGCCACGTCCTCGAGCGTCCTGGATTTGGTGAAGGTGTCGAAGTCGGGGTGGCTCGTCGCCGGCTTCACGTCCAGCATCGTGGCCGCGAGGTCGAAGTAAGTGTCGAG
Source organism: Polyangiaceae bacterium (assembly GCA_025936115.1). Taxonomy (GTDB): domain Bacteria; phylum Myxococcota_A; class Polyangia; order Polyangiales; family Polyangiaceae; genus PMG-095. The sequence continues at coordinate 51,356 of JAICTZ010000015.1, read as the reverse complement.
CCCTTTGCGGTCGCGGTAGGCGACGGGCCAGCGGTCGTCGAAAACGCTCGGCGGCGGGCGCAAATGGACGTTCGCGTACACGAGCGAGCCGCCGCCGTATCCGGCCGCCTGCACGCTCACGAGCTCCTTCAAATCGACCACGTCCCACAGGCCATGATCGATGGGCCAGCTCCAGCGCTTGATGTCGGGCAAGAGGGCCGGCGCGGCCGGCAGCGCAGGAAAATCGCCTTGCTCGAAGCGCCGTCCGCGCTCGAGCACGAGCACGCGGAAGCCGTGCTGGGCGAGGCGGCACGCCGCCACGGCGCCGCCAAAGCCGCTGCCTATGACGATCGCCTCCGGCGCACCCTCAGGCTGGGTCCCGCGTGCCACGCTGATTCTTTCCAAGATACTGCTCTTCCCGCGCGAGAGAAGTAGGCATTTTTTCGTGTGATGCCTCGTTTTCGCGGTGCCGCCTCGCTTTCGAGGTGCCGCCTCGCTTTCGAGGTGCCGCCCTGAAAGGGCGACACCTCCTTCCCCACGTGGCGACTCTTCCCCCACGTGGCGACTCTTCGCGCTAACCTTCTCGTCTTCACCGGTGATCCCGTCCCGTGTCGAATCGTGCCGACGCCTCCACCGAACAGCCCTTCGGGTATCACCCGCCTTCGGACGCGGTACCGCGCCGTAAGTTTGCGCCCGGCGACGAGCTCGGCGGCCGTTTCGTCCTGAATCGGTCGCTCGGCGCGGGCGGCATGGGCCAGGTGTTCGCCGCGTTCGATCGCGTTCGGCAGGCCGAAGTCGCGGTGAAGCTCCTCGGCGCGTGGGCGCCGCGCTCCATCGGTGACCTCAAACGCGAGTTTCGGGCCGCGGCCGAGCTCGTGCACCCGAACCTCGTCCGGCTCCACGAGCTCTGCTCGGACGGCTCGGACTGGTACTTCTCGATGGATCTCGTCGAGGGCGTGCAGCTGCCGGAGCTGCTCGCCGCCGGCTCCTCGCCGTCGCTCTTGCGGCACGTCTTCCGCCAGCTCGCGGCCGGGCTGCGCGCGCTGCATCGAGCGGACACGCTGCACGCCGACCTCAAACCTTCCAACTTTTTGATCACGGCACCGAACCACGACATCGTGCTGCTCGACTTCGGGCTGGCGCGACCCATCGGGCTCAGCGAGGGCAGCGCCGGAGCCGGCACGCCAGCGTACATGGCACCCGAGCAGGCGCTCGGCGAGCCGCTCACCGAAGCGGCGGATTGGTACTCCTTCGGTGTCGTGCTCTACGAGGCACTCACCGGGTCATTGCCGCTCTGGCGCCCCGCCGCCGAGCGCCTGAGCTCCGCGCCCGAGGACCTGAAGCGACTCTGCCTCGACATCCTCGTGCTCGATCCCAAGTCGCGGCCGTCGGGCGAGGAAGTGTTGCGGCGCATCGGCGAATCGAGCTCGGGTGGCGTTTTGTCGAGCATTCCGGCCACGAGCGGTCGCGCGCTCGTCGGGCGCAAGTCGGAGCTCGGCGAGCTCGAGGCGGCGCTGCAAGCGTCTTTGCGCGGCGAACCGGCCATGGTCCTGATCGAGGGGCCGTCGGGTATCGGCAAGACGGCGCTCGTGCGCCACTACCTGCGGCAGCTCGAGACCCGGCGCACGTTCGTGCTCGCCGGCGCCTGCCGCGAGCGCGAGTCGATGAGTTACAAGGCGGTCGACGGCCTGGTAGACGGCATCGTCGCGCTGCTCGACGGGTTGCCGCGCGCCGAAGCCGAGTCGCTCTTGCCGCCCGGTATTGCCGAGCTCACCGTGCTCTTTCCGGCGCTGCGTGCGGCCCAAGCCGTGGCCAGTGTCGCCGCGCCGGCGACCGGCACCGACCAGGGGCAGCTCCGCTTGCGCGCCATCGCAGCCTTTCGTGAGCTCCTGGCGCGACTCAGGAAGCTCCGTCCGCTGATCCTCGTCATCGACGACTTGCAATGGAGCGACGCGGAGAGCGCACTCCTGCTCGGCCCCCTATTTTCGGCGAGCGAGCCTGTGCCCGTGCTGTTCATCGGCACCTCGCGTGGCAATCCGGACGAGCCTGGGCCGCTCCTCAGCGCGCTCCGCGCCGAACGCAGCGTCGTACTGCCGGAGCCCGTCGCCGTGCGCCTCGGGCCCCTCGGAGACGCGGACGCCGAGTCCCTCGCGCGCCAAATTTTGGCGCGCGCGCCGGACGGCTCGCCGGACGCCGCCCGCGCCATTGGCCGTGAGGCAGGGGGTCATCCGCTCTTCATCGCCGAGCTCGCGCACGCGGCGACGGACACCGAAAATGGGGCGGGGCCGGCTCCGCGCAGTTTTGCCGAGCTCATCGCGCACCGGCTCGAAGCCTTGCCGGGTGACGCGCTGGCGCTCATGGGCATCGTCGCCGTGGGCGGCACGCCGTTGCCGCGCCGCATCCTGCGGCTTGCGCTCGGACTCAGCGCGACCGCCACCGAGCAGGCCATCGACGTGCTCAAGGCAAGCCGCCTGGCGCGGAGCTGGGGCCTGCGCGACGATCACTTGGTCGAGAGCCATCACGATCGTGTGCGGGAAATCGTCGTGCAAACGCTGGACGAGCCCGTGCGGCGCCGCTGCCACCTGAGTCTCGCCCGCGCCCTCGAAACTTGGCGAGAAGGCAAGCCCGAGCTCGTCGCGCTCCATTACGAGGCGGGCGGCGAGCTCGAAAGCGCCGGTCGTCACTGGCTCGTCGCCGCCGATCAAGCGGCGCGTGCTCTCGCCTTCAATCACGCCGCCGAGCTTTACGCGCGCGGCATGCGCCAAGCCTCGCTCACGAGCATCGAGCTCCGCGCGCTCGAGGTCCGGCGCGCCGAAGCCCTGGGTCACGCCGGCAACGGCCCGGCGGCAGCCCAGGCCTATCTCGCCGCCGCAGCCACGGCGGCGCCCGGCGAGGCGCTCGATCTCCAGCGCCGCGCCGCCGAACAGCTGCTGCTCTCGGGTCACGTCGATCGTGGTCTCGCCGTGATGCAGGAGGTGCTCGGAGCGGTGGGCATCCACAAGCGCCTCACGGGACCGCCGTCGCTCGCTTCCGTGCTCGTGGGACGCTTTCGTCTGAAGCTCCGAGGCTTCAGTCACACGTTGCACGCCGAGAGTGAGATTTCCCACGCAGATCTGGCCCGCATCGACGCGTGCTGGACGCTCGCCTGCTCGCTCGGAGTGATCGATCCCATTCGCGGCGCCGATTTTCAGGCGACGCACCTCCGGCTCGCGCTCGGGGCGGGCGAGCCGCGGCGCACGCTGCGCGCGCTCACGCTCGAAGCGTCGTACACGTCGAGTGCGGGCATCGGCGCCGAACGCCATACGGCGCGCGTGCTCGAGCTGGCCGACGAACTGGCGCGCGACGCCACCGATCCGCTCGCGCAAGCGCTGCTGTGCGTGGTGCACGGCGTCGCCGCCTACCTCGAGGGTCGCCTCGAAACGGCGCTCAGCGAGCTCGGTGGTGCGCTCGAGCTATTGACGCAGAAGTGCCCTGGCGCCGTCTGGGAGACGGTGACCGCCCAGCGCTTCACGATCGCTTCGCTGTTTTGGCTCGGCCGCTTCAAGCAGCTGCGCGAAGTGGTGCCGCCCCTGCTCGCGCAGGCGGACGGCACCGGAAATCTGTACGCCACGATGTGCTTTCGCACGGCGTACAGCTGGGCCGCGTGGCTCGCGAGCGGCGACGTCGAGGAGGCACTCGAGCAGACGCGACTCGCGAGCAGTGAGTGGCGGTCGAACGGTTATCAGCTGTCGCACTGCAACATTTTGATCGCGCGTTCGTACGTCGATCTTTATGCGGGGGAGAACGAACGCGCTTACGCGCGCTTGCTCGAAGAGTGGCCGCGCCTCACGGAGTCGAATTACCTGCGCATCGGCGTCTTGCGCGCGCAGCTCGGGAAACTTCGCGCCGTGGCGGCTCTTACGACGGCCGACGCGCTGCAAGCGCGCGGCGAAGCCACGCGCGCGAGCGAGCTCCGTCACGACGCCCGCGTGCAAGCGAAGCGTCTGCGCGCGCAACCGTTCGGCCGCTCCCAAGCCTTTGCCGCGCTGATCGAGGCGGCGCTCGCCCGCTCGGCGGGCGACACCGTCCACGCACGGCGCGACCTCGAGCGCGCCATGTCGCTGTTCGAGCAGCACCAGATGTCGCTGTTCGCGGCCGCCGCACGCGGTCATCTCGGTATGCTCGTCGGCGGCAGCGAAGGCGCCGAGCACGTCGAGCGCGCGCTCGCCGCGTTCGAAGCGGAAGAGGTCGTCGAACCGAACAAGATGATGCGCATGCTCGTACCGGGCTTCAGCTGAGCGCGGGCCGCGCGGCTACCGCACCCCCAAAATTCACGAACGTCGCATTCCGAGCGAGCGGATGGACCCCAATGGATTGGGGTCCATGGCCTGTCGTGTCGGAGGGGCAGGGCTCCATGGCGAAAGGATGGACAAGGCGATTTTTTGGCGGAAACTCTAGCGCTTCATCTTGGACGGATCGTCGAACCCCGCGGAAAAACCGCTCGCCTTCGTGCCCTGCTTGCACCTGCACACCGAGCGCATGTGGGTGAGCTCGGGCGAGGGGCTCTTCGACGAAGGACGCGAGGAGCTCGTTCCCGTCATCACGCTCTGGTTCGATTACGGCGGGACCAAGGTGCGCGCCGCGGACCGGCGCACCCGCTTCTTCGTGGCCGAGGGCGACGGGGTCGGCGTCGTGGGGCGAGATCTCGCGGGGGAAGCGCGCGCTCAATGTTTGCTCGAGAGCTTCGGCGCCATCGAGCTCGACTGCTCGGAGCACGTGAGCGCGGGACCCGATCCCGACGCGGACTATCTCGTCCAATTCGACGGCGACGTGCACACGTATTGCTCGTTCGGAGCCTGCGCGCTGCCGCAACTTCGCGCGCTCGGTTGGGTGATCACGGTGGATCCGAGCTATCCGTACCAAGTCGTCGAGAGCGACACGCCCTGGTACGCCGCCGTCGAACCGGACGCGGAGCGCACCGATTGGTTCGGCCTCGAGCTCGGCATCGAGATCGACGGCAAGCGCGTGAATCTCTTGCCCGCGCTGCTCGAGATGCTCGAGACGCGCGGCGACAGCGAGAGCCTCGAGTCGCTGCTCGACGTGACGACTCGCCTGCGCGCCGTGCCCGTGGGCGACAACCGTTACCTCACGATCCCGCCGGCGCGGCTGCGGTTCTTGCTCAAGGTGTTGCTCGAGCTCTACCGCGGCGACACGCTCGAGGACGGCACCTTGCGCTTCCCGCGCACGGGCGCCGCGAGTGTCGCCAAGCTCGATCAGGCGCTCGGCGACAGCGCGCGGCTGCTCTGGTCGGGGATGACGCAGGCGATCGAGCGCGCCCGCGGCTTCGGGGAGAAAACGAGCGGTCCCGCCGCCGCTCCCGCCGTGCCACGCGGCCTGTGCGCGACGCTCAGGCCTTACCAAGAAGAGGGCGTCGCCTGGCTCGCTGGACTCGTCGAGAACGACGCCGGCGGCGTGCTCGCCGACGACATGGGTCTCGGCAAGACGCTGCAGACCATCACGCACGTCCTGCGCGAGAAGCAGTCGGGCCGCGCGAACGGGCCGGTGCTGATCGTCATGCCCACGAGCCTCGTCGGTAACTGGCGCCGGGAATTTCGCAAATTCGCGCCCGAGCTCGACGTCACGGCCTATCACGGCCCGAAGCGCGACAGCCGCGGCCTCGCGCGGGCCGACGTGATCCTCACGAGCTACCCGCTGCTCGTGCGCGACCTCGAAACGCTCAAGAGCCACGCCTATCACCTCGTGATCCTCGACGAGGCGCAGGCGATCAAAAACCCGCGCAGCCTCGCGGCACGCGCCGTGCGCGAGCTGACGGCACGCCACCGGCTGTGTCTGAGCGGCACGCCCATCGAAAACAACCTCGAGGAGCTCTGGTCGCTCTTCGATTTCCTGATGCCCGGCTTCCTGGGCGACGCGGAGAGCTTCCGCGCGCAGTTTCGCGTGCCCATCGAACGCATGGGCAATCAGCTGCGGCTCGAGGCGCTGCGGAGCGCGGTCACACCGTTCGTGCTCCGGCGCATGAAGGAGACTGTGGCGCGCGACTTGCCGCCCAAGACGGAAATCGTGCGGCCGGTCGATCTCGGCGGGGACCAGCGCGAGCTCTACGAGAGCATTCGCGTGGCCGCGCACGGCGACGTACGGCGCGCGATTCGCGAGAAGGGCGTGCAAGGGGCGACCATCGCGATCCTCGACGCACTGATGAAGCTGCGGCAGGTCTGCTGCGATCCGCGGCTCGTGAGCGTGCCCTCGGCCCGGCGCGTCAAAGAGTCAGCCAAGTTCGAGCTGTTCTTCGAGCTACTCGCGACGCAGCTCGGGCAGGGGCGTCGCGTGCTCGTCTTTTCGCAGTTCACGCGCATGCTCGATCTTTTGGCGCAAGGCCTCGACGAGCGCCGCATCGCCTTCGTCGAGCTCACGGGCGCGACTCAGGATCGCCAGCGCGCCGTCGATCGCTTCGAGGGCCGCGAGGTCGACGTCTTCCTCATCAGCCTCAAGGCGGGCGGCACCGGGCTGAACCTCACGAGCGCCGACACGGTCGTCCACTACGACCCCTGGTGGAACGCCGCCTCGCAGGCGCAGGCGACCGATCGAGCCTACCGGATCGGTCAGACGCGGCCGGTCTTCGTCTACAACCTCATCGCAACCGGCAGCGTCGAAGAGCGCATGCTCCAGCTGCAGCAGAAAAAGTCCGAGCTCGCCCGGTCACTCCTCGGTGGCGCGCCCGTCAAGGCGCCGCTTTCCGAGCTGGAAGTCGAAGATTTGTTCGCGCCGCTCGGCGATTGAACACTCTTGCTTCCCGGCCCGGGGCGCGCGCTCCGTAGGAACGACGGGCGGACTCAAGAACTCGCACGGAGCTCTGCGATCCGATCGGCTCCGTCCGTCGTATGTGATCGGGGTCACGCGTTCGTAACACCCAGGGATGAAAGTCGAACCTGGTCGTTGCTTGCGTGACGTCATCGCGAGCACGCGCTAGGTCCACGTTCGAAAATCCGAACCTTCAGCATGAGCGCACCAGTCCCGCAAGCAGTCGGCACCCTCGAGAGCACTCCGTTCGGGGAGCTCTTGATTCAGGCGCTCGACAACCGTCTCACGGGCACGCTCATTCTCGACGAGGGGCCCGGCATGCGCCACGGCGTCTATCTCGAAGCCGGCACCCCGCGCCGGGCGAAGCTCGCGGCGCCGACACCGCACCTCGGCGAAGTGCTGGTCGATACGGGCGCCATCAGCGCGGAAGTGCACGAACGCACGCTCGAACGCGCGCTCCGTGAACACGTCTTGCACGGCCAGCTCTTGCTCGGCGAAGGCGTCATCGACGCGGAGCGTCTCGCCCTCGGCTTGCGCGAACAGCTGTCGCGCCAGCTCGTATGGCTCTTCGCTCGTCCGCGGAGCACGCACTACGGCTACTTCGCGGGCACGAATTTTCTGGCCAACTGGGGCGCACCCGGACCTGCGCCGAGCACGCTCGAGGTGCTCTGGCGCGGCGTGCGCGACCACGCAGAGCCTGGCGAGATCGAGCAAGGGCTACGCCGGCTCGAAGGGCTCAAGCTCGAGCTTCGGCCGAACCTGCCGCCGAGCTACTTTTCCTTTCTCGGTGAGGACCGCGCGGTCCTCGCGCTCCTTCAGCGCGGGCCACGCCGGCTCAGCGAACTCCTGCAGGCGGAGCCGACGCTCGAGTCGTCGCTGCGGCGCGTCCTCTATTTTCTGGTGCTGACGCGCTCGGTCGAGCTCGGTTTACCGAGCGCGCCGCCGGTCGGCATCGGCGCGGAGCCGTTCGTCGCGCCGACGCCGGCGCGCGTGCCGAGCTTCGCCAGCGAACCGCCGGGTGCGGCGCGCACCGAGACGGCGTCCGCTCCTCCGCTGCGGCGTGATTCGCCGCCCTCGATTCATCCGTCCGTCCTGCAGAGCGCCACGCTCAAAGAGGAGCTCCGCCGCTGGCTCGAGCAGGAGCCAGGCACGCACTACGACGTGCTCGGCATTCCGGAGAACGCGCCGCCTCGGCGGGTGCAGTCGGCATTCTTTTTGTTGTCGAAGCGCTGGCACCCCGATCGGCTCGGCAGCGAGGCCGCCGACGTGCGCGACGGCGCGGCCCGCGTGTACGAGACCATCCTGCGAGCGCATCATGTGCTCGCCGATCCGGCCGCGCGCGCGAGCTACGACGCCGTGCTCCGGCGCGGAGCCCGCGCGGACTCGACGCCCGTCGTGGAGCGTGCCTTCAGCGCCGAGCTCGCCTTTCAGAAAGCCGAAGCAGCGCTCGCGCGCGGCAACCTCGAAGCCGCCGAGCGCGAGGCCAAGCTCGCGCTCGTCTACGACCCCAAGCGCGCCGAGCACGTGGCCCTCGCTGCCTGGCTCGCGGCGCTCAAGCCCGACGCCGACGACCGGCGCATCGCCGCGGATTTCGCGCGCCTTGCCCGGTTTGCTGACGGCAACGTCAAAGTGCACTGGTACCGCGGGCTCTTCTTCAAACGCGTCGGCCGACACGGCTCGGCGCTGCACGAATTCCGGCTCATCTGCGACAAGGACCCGCGCCACATCGACGCCGCGCGCGAAGTCCGCCTCTACGAGCAGCGCTTGAGAAACAGCCCCAAGGATCGCCCGAGTCTCGCGCCCGAGGATCCGGAGCACGCCCAGTCGGCCTGGAGCCGGCTGTTCAAGCGGCGGAGCTGAACGGCACGTGCCTCTACGGTGAGGGCGGCTGGCACACACCCGCGACCGCGTCGCAGGTGTCGTCCATGCCGCAGTCCGTCACCATTTCGAAGTGGCCGGTCGTGTCGCAGTCGTAGAGGACGTTCATCGTGCACTGATACTGCGGCGCCTTGCACTCGTCGCACTCGTGATTCGCGCTGTCGCACAGCATGGCGGAGCTGCACGTCGCCTTGTCGTCCCAGCCCGTGAGATCGGTGTTGCACTGCTGAAGGACGGCGTCGCTGCAGCGATAGTCGCCCGCGGCGCAGGCGGCTTTGTCGCACTTGCCCGCCATGGCGTTGCACAGCTTGGCGGAGTCGCAGGTCGCGCTGTCTTGCCACCCAGTGAGGTCGGCCTTGCAAGTCTGCAGCTTATTGCCACTGCAGCGGACGTCGGTAGCGCTGCAGGTCGGGTCCGTGCACGTACCCATCGAGCACAAGGCGGCGCTGGCGCAAGCCGTTCCCGTGTTGCTCCAGCCCGTGAGATCCGCCTTGCACGTTTGCGGCTGCGCGCCGTTGCAGCGCATGTCGCCCCTGGCGCAGGCAGCGGCGCTGCACATGCCCATCGAGCACAATCCGGCGGTCGCGCAGGCCATGCCGCTGTCGTCCCAGCCGGTTTGGTCCGCGTTGCAGACCTGCGGTTGGGCTCCGTTGCAGCGACGGTCGGTCGGATTGCACGCCGGCGACATGCACGTGCCGGTCGCCGCAACACAGAGCGCGGCCGTCACGCACGGCATGCCCATGTCCAGCCATTTGGTCTGATCGGTGTTGCAGACCTGGGGCTGCGCGCCGTTGCAGCGCGTCTCGCCGGCGCCGCACGTCGCCGTATTGCACTTGCCGGTGGCCGCGTTGCAAAGCGCGGCGGTGGCACACGCCGTGCCGACGTTCGACCAACCGTTCTGGTTGGCGTTGCAGACCTGGGGCTGCGCGCCGTTGCAGCGGGTTTGATCGGGCATGCACGTGGGCGCCGTGCAGGTACCGGCCGTGCACAGTGCCGCCGTCACACAGGCCATGCCGCTGTCCTGGAAGCCCGTACGATCGGCGTTACAGACCTGGGGCTGCGCGCCGTTGCAGCGCGTGTCACCCACCGCGCACGCAGGCATGTTGCAGGTGCCCGTCGTCTTGTCGCAGAGGGCCTTGGTCGCGCAAGCCATGCCGTTAGCTTGAAAACCGGTGAGATCGCCTTTGCAGATCTCCGGTTGCGCACCGTTGCAACGGACCTGGTTCGGTTGGCACTGGGCGGCGGAGCACGTTCCATCGATCGCGTTACAGAGCGCAGTGCTCGCGCACAGCGTGCCCGTGTTGGTGAAGCCCGTGCGGTCGGCGTTGCAGATCTGAGGCTGCGCGCCGTTGCACCGTGTTTCGCCGACGGCGCAGGCCGGCGCCGCGCAGACGCCGGTCGTCGCGTTGCAGAGGCCGGCCGTGGCGCAGGCGCTGCCGCTGTTGGTGAAGCCCGTGCGGTCGGCGTTGCAGATCTGGGGCTGGGCGCCGTTGCAGCGCATTTGGCCGACGGCGCAAGCGGGCGCGGTGCAGGTGCCGGTCGTCGCGTTGCAGAGTGCGGCCGTGGCGCAGGCGTTGCCGGTGTTGTCCCAGCCGTTCTGATTGGCGTTACAGATCTGAGGCTGCGTCGAGAGGCAGCGATGGTCGCCGGGGTTGCAGGCGGGCTTGTCGCACTGGTTTTTTGCGGCGTTGCAGAGCGCGGCCGTCGCACACATGGTCGGCGTTTCACTCTGGCCGTCGCTTGCGCACTTGTAGAGCGTGCTGTCCGAGCAACGCGACGTGCCCCCGACGCAGCTGTCGCATTGACCGCCCGACGCGTCGCAGTAATTCGGACACGTCTGCGACTGGATGCTCTGGCCGTCGCTGCTGCAGTGTTGCAGCGTCTTGCTCGAGCACGTGTTCGAGTTCGGGGGCGTGCACACGTCGCACTGGCCGTGCGCCGCGTCGCAGAGCGCCGAGCTCTGACAGGTCGTATTCACGTAATTGCGCTGATCAGTCGCGCATTTCTGCAGCGTGGGGCCGCTGCACATCACCTGCGTCGGCGCGCAGGCGGCGCAGTAGTCCGCCGTGCCGCTGTCGATGCAGCCGTTGGAGTTGCACGTCTGCACGGTCGACCACATCGTGCGGTCGGGTGAGCACTTCGTGAGCGTCGAGTTCGGCGTGCCGCTCACGCAGCGGAGCTCCCCCGCCGTCGGACACACGGCGCAGTACCCGTCCTGATAACTCGGCGCGGTACCCGGGTAACACAAGGACGCCTGGCCACAATCGCTCTGCCCGATCCAGCCGTTGCGTCCGGCGGCGCACTTTTCGAGCTCCGAGCCCTGACACTGATACGTCGCCAGCGTGCCGCCGCAGACGACCACGCCGCAGCCGTCCGTGCCCAGGCCGAGCTCGCAGCTGTTGTCGAGCGTGCAGCTGCAGAGGTCGTTGGTCGCGCAGGTCGCCTGGTGAACCCAGCCGTTGCCCGTGCAGCGCTCGAGCTCGCTGCCGTTGCAGCGCGTCGGGCTCGGGCAGCTCATCTTGCAGCCGGAATCCGCCGGATCGTTGCTGCAGAGTTGACCGGCCGCACAGGTCGCGACCACGTCCCAGCCGGTGCGGTCCAGGTTGCACTTGCGGAGCTCGGACTTACCGCCGCCGGCGTCGAAGCAGCGAAGCTCGTCCGCGTCGCACGCCGCGTCGTTGCAGCGCTTGTCGACGGCGCTGCAGAGCGCGGCGGACGCGCAGGTGTCGACCATCTCCCAGCCCATCAGATCGTCGCGGCACTTCGAAAGCGTCACGCCGTCGCAGTCGTAGGCACCGACGGCGGGGCAGCCGGGCGGCAAGCACTGCCCGCTCGGCGTGGGATCGTTCGTGGCCTGGCAGAGCGGCGCCGACGCGCACACCTGGACGTCTTCCCAATGTCGCGACGTGTTGCAGCGCCTGAGCGTCTTGTCGTTGCACTGATACTGGCCCGGGGTGCAAAGGTCCGCGCACGCGCCGAGCTCTGGATTGCACTCCGTGTCGTCGCTGCACGTCATCACGGGCTCGAAGCCGGTCAGGTCGTCACGGCATTTCCCAAGCGTCATGCCGTCGCAGCGAAACGCGCCGGCCGTGCCGCAACCAGTCGGGCACATGTCGATGACGCCCGTAGCCGTCATCGAATTGTCGACCGCCACCGCACAAAGCTCCTTGCTCGCGCAGGTATCGACCACCTCCCAGCCCGTTTGATCCTGCAGGCAATGCCGGAGCGTCGTGCCGTCGCACGAGTAGGTGCCGGCGTCGCAGGCGCCCGTCATGCACTTCTCGTCCCACGTGCTGCTCGCTCGCGAGGCGTCGAGGCTCGCCATGCAGAGTCCGTCGCTGCCACAGTCGCCGAGCTCGATCGACCACGTGCCGTCCGCGCCGCACTTCGAGAGCACGCTGCCCACGTTCGAGCGTTCGCCGCGGCACGAGTACTCGCCCGGCTTGCAGTTGCCGCAGAACGTCGGATTGCAGATCGCGGCCGATTCGCACTTTTCGACCTCGTGCCAGGACTTGCCGTCTTGACTGCACTCCTCGCGTGACTGCCCGTCGCAGCGCAAGTCGCCCGGCTTGCACACGCGACACTGCTTGTCCTTCGAGTCGCAGAGGTCGGCGCTGCCGCACGTCTGCTTCAAGACCCAGCCAGCGTCCTTGCCGCCGCACGTGAGCAAGTACTCGCCGTTACAGCGATAGCTGCCGCCGCCGGGACACGCCGTCGAGCCTGACGCGGGGCCGGCCGGATCGACTTTGAAGTCGCCCGCGACGAGCTGACAGCCAGCGAACAGCAGTGCGAGCAACGAGAGGAGCAGCGCGCAGAGTGCGCGCGAGAGGCTCTGTCGATCGCGCGCTACCGGCGCGCCGCGGCCCTCAGGATTTGCAATTGTAACCAAGTGTACCGAAAAGTATCATGCCTTTGACTCTACGCAGGAAGCTTCCCCGTGACGGCTAAACTTCACGCAAGATCCGGGAGCGTCCGTCCTGGATTTGTAGCGGGTGTGGCATCTTTGCCGCGGGGTTTCGCCGAAGTCATGCACACGCCGGAGCTCCGGGCGCTCGCGGTCGTGCCGGCGCTCGTGCTCGTGATTCTGACGGGGGTTATCTCGGCTGCCGCCGTGTTTGCGATACGGCCGTGGTTCGTCGAGCACCTGCCCGAGACGACGAGCTCGTTCGGTCGTGCCGGTGAGAGCGCAGCCGGATGGCTCTTGGCGGCGCTGCTAGCGTTGCTCGGCTGGTATTTGGCGCTCGCGCTTGCTCCGGTGTTCAGCGCGCCCGCGCTCGAGCGCATGGTGCAGGTCGTCGAGCGACGCGCCGGTGCTCCTCCGCGCGCGCCGCTCGGGTTCTGGCGCGAGCTTGGGTGTGGGCTGCGCTCGGTCGGGGGCGCCCTTTCGGTCGCTCTGCCGGTCTATGCGCTGCTTTGGCTCGTCGGGTTCGTCTTCCCGCCCGCAACGGTCGTGACGTTGCCGCTCGGGGCCTTCGTCGGAGCGCTGCTCGTCGCCTGGAGTCTCTTCGACTACCCGCTCACGTTGCGCGGCTTCGGGTTCCGCGCCCGGCTCGCGCTCCTACGCCGGCATTTCGCGTGCGTCGCTGGGTTCGGCGCCGCCTTCGCGCTCGCCTTCACGCTGCCGTGCTGCGCCGTCGCGCTCTTGCCGGTCGGCGCCGTGGCAGCGACGCGCCTCAGTTGCCAGCTCTTGTTCGGCACGCCCGCTTGACGTTCGATCGCCCTGCGAGCGGCCCCGCCTCGCGGCGTTGATTGATTGATGGGCTGGATGGGGACTGGGGACTGGGGACTGGGTTTTGGGGGAAAGGACGAAGGTCGCGGGACGGTGGCGCAGGGACGGAAGGTCCGGGGGAGGCTGCCTCGTCACGCGAGAGCGCGCACGCGCTGCGCCGGGGCCCGGGGCCCGTAGAACACGGCACCCTACGTGTGTCCCCGTCACAGGTCCTGCGCGAAGAAGGGCATGACGAGGCAGCCTCCCCCGGACCCCCCACTTCCCCATCACACCCTGGTCGCCTACCAGCTCTGCCTGGAGCTGGTCAGGCTCGTCGCCCGCACTCGCATCAGCGAGTCACAGCTTCGGCAGCAAGCCAGAAAGAGCGCGGCGTCAGCCGCGCTCAACGCGGCCGAAGGCGCCGCGAGAGAGAGCGCCGGGGACAAACGTCGCTCGTACGGCATCGCCAGTGGTGAAGCCTGTGAGTGCTGCGCCGCCGTCGAAATTGCCGGCGCGCTCGGCGCCTGCCCTGCTCCCGATGTCGAGGCCGTGCTCGCTCTGGTGCGGCGCATTCGCGGGGTGTTCTATCCGCTCGTGCGCTGAGCCGAGCGCACAAGAAAAAGCGTCCTAGCGCCGCCCGCGTCCGGCTGCCCTGAGCCCAAGGCCTGAGACCTTCGCCCAATACCCTCGTCCTCTCTCCTGGGCCGCGCGCTCGCGCGGCCCGTCCACCGATCCTGGGTGCCCCTCCTTGCGCCGATTGACGCCCCGCGTGTCCCCCGGCGATGCTCGCCGGCATGCGGCGCTCGGTGCCCGTCGCGGCGGCCTGCGTCGCCTGCGTCGTTTGGTGCTTCGGAGAACGTCGCGCGAGCGCGTACGAAAGCGAGGTCGACGCCTCCGTGGCCGCGCAGTTCTACTCGCTCGAAAGCCCGTACGGTGAGCCGCTGCTCAGGCGGCGTCGCTACACGAACACGCTCGGCATCGCCCTCTACGACCTACAGGGCGATCGCAGTCCTCGGGGGCCCGTGCTCTCGTTCCGCTCACGGGTGCGCCTCGACGCCGACCTCGGTCAGGATCCGGCCGAACGCGATCCGAACTCCGCGCGCTTCGTGCCGGGACTCGAGCAAGCGCCGTTCGATCTCATGTACGCCTACCTCGAAGGTGACCGCTACTTCGGCGGAGGGTTCGGGTTCAAGCTCGGCCGCCAGTACGTCGCCGACGTGCTCGGTTGGTGGTCGTTCGACGGCGCCGAGGTCGCGCTCGCCACGCCTGCGCACCTGCGGCTCGAGGCGTACGGCGGACTCGAACAGCGCTCGGGCTTGCCGCTGCTCACGACGCCGCGCTTCCAAGCAGACGGCGTCGCGCGCGGTTCTCGCGATGACCTCCGCAGCGACCAATGGACGAGCTACCTGAATCAATCCGCGGTGGCGCCCGCGCTCGGCGTGGCGCTCGAAACCTCGGATTTATGGTGGCTGCACGCGCGCGTGACGTACCGGCGCGTGACCAACCGCGACAGCGTCGTGGTCTCACCGTTCTTGCCGGCGGACGGCGTGCTGCGCACCGTGACGGAGGATCGCATCTCGACCGAGCGCGTGGGCGGCTCGCTCAGACTGCAGCCGCTCTCGTTCGGCGCGCTCTCGGGCAGCATCGTCTACGATTTTTATGCGGGACTCGTGAGTCAACAGGCCGTCGCGCTCGACGCGTATGCGAGCGCGCGGCTCACGCTCGGCGCCGACTACGAGCGCATCGTGCCGACCTTCGACGCCGACTCGGTGTTCAACTGGTTCGCGCACTCCGCCATGACGAGCTACACGGCGCGCAGCGTCTACACCTTCTCACGGCGGCTCGACGCCGCGCTCGACTTCGGTGCGCGCGAGTACCAGACGCTCGGCGATCCGGCGACGTACGCGACGACCTCGAACGAGAGCGCCGTGCGGCGCGAGCTCGATCCGTTCGCGCTCCTCTTCGGCCGCTATCGCTTCAACGACGGCTCCGTGTCGCTGCGTAGCCAGGCGGAGCTCGGCGCGCGCGGCCACCGCGTGGGCGCAGACGTAACGACGCGCAAGCTGTTCGCGAACGGCTACTACGACGGGCTCGTCGTGCTCTCGCTCTACGACTTCAAGGACGAGCTCCGCCCCGATCGTTACGCGACGAGCTTCTCGTACGTGCTCGGGGGCGGCCTCCGGCCGGGCGGTCTCGGCGATCGCGCGCGCCTCGGGCTCGAATGGGAACACACGATGAACCGCCTGGTCGGACAGCGTTATCGCTTGCTCGCCACGCTCGATCTCACGGTGCTCCGATGAAGCGGCAGCGGGACTTCGGGCTTCATTTGCTGCTTGCAGCGTGCGTTGCCTCGCTACTCGTCGCCTGGTTTGCGCCCGTGCGCGCCGACACGTCGATGCCCGCGCCCGCGCCGAGCGCCACCACGCTCGTCCACGGCCTCGCGCCGCTGCCGGGCGGTCGCACCGTACCGGAAGCATGGCGCCCCCCGGGCGCGCAAGGTGACGCGGGACCGAGCCCGGTGATTTTCCCGGCGCAGCGTCTCGGTCTCCGCTTCGATCACGCCCGGCACGTCGCGCTCGGTGCGACGTGCGCCACCTGCCACGACAAAGCCAAAACCAGCCGCTCGAGCGCCGACTCACTCTTGCCCGCGGGCACGCGCTGCGACGGCTGTCACGGCACCAATCCCCGCACCCAGACCGTCACCGCCGGCACCGAAAGCATCGGCGCGTGCGCCACGTGCCACCTCGGTTATCGACCCGAGGACGGCCAGCTCGTCTTGCGCACGTCGCTGCCGCGCCCCCACTTGCGTTTCGACCACGCCGTTCACGCCGAGCGCGGTGTCGACTGCGCGGCGTGTCACGGCGCCGTCGGCTCGCTCGAGCTTGCCACGGTGGATCAACTGCCGCGCATGCGCGCCTGCTTCGGCTGTCACACGGCGGATCGGCCGAACGCCGGCAAACCGTCACGTGCCTGCCCGACCTGCCACCTCACCGAGCGCGACACGCTCCTCGTCACGAGCTTCGCCGAAGGCCGCCTCGAACCGCCGCGCTGGCTTCACGATGCGGAACACGGCCCCGATTGGATCGAACGCCACAAGCGCATCGCGGGTGACGACAGTCGCTTCTGCGCGAGCTGTCACGCCGAGCGTTTCTGCACGGACTGCCACGACGGCCGCCTTCGTCCCCGCCAGGTGCATCCGAACGACTTTCTCAACATGCACGCCATTGCGGCGCGTCAAAACAGCCCGACCTGCACGAGCTGCCACCATGAGCAGTCCTTTTGCCTCGGCTGTCACCAGCGGGCCGGCGTCACCATGTCGGGGCCGCTCGGCAACATCGCCGAGCGAGGCCGCTTCCACCCTCCGCCGGCCGTTTGGACCGAGGGTCCACGAGGGCCCGGCCACCACGCATGGGAGGCGGAACGCAACCTCAACGCCTGCGTCAGCTGCCACACGGAGCGCGACTGCGTGAGCTGCCACGCCACGGCCGTCGTGGGCGGCTACGGGAGCGGCTCGTCGTCCGGCCGGCGCACGGATCCTCACCCCGCCGGCTTCGCCGCGCGCTGCGGCCGTGCGCTCCGCCAGAACCCCCGGCCTTGCCTCGTCTGCCACGATCCCGCCGACCCGGAGCTCGCCTCGTGCCGTTGAGCTCGCCAAGCGCGCGAAAATCCAGGCCCATCGAGGGAATCCGCTTGCGCAGGGTTACACCGCGTGGGTATGACTGCCGTCCGGCGAAGGAGGCCCTTAGTGAAGGAACTGGTAAAGTACCTGTTCGGAAACTTGTACTTCGACTTTCAAGGCGAAGTCACGGTCGAGCAAGTGCGCGAATTCCTGAGGGAAGACGACAGCCGCGAGGCGCGACAGCTCCTCTCGAAGATCATCGAAGAGAACGGCGTGGAGGACCTGCTCATCACGCTGGCCGACATCTTGAAGGATCACATCCGCACGGGCGTCAGCGAGCAGATCATCCGCGAGCAGCTCTCCACCTACTCGGAGAGCTGACGCAGTTTCTCGGGGGGGCCCTCGCGTGCCTCGCTCTTTTCGGCTGTGACTTAGGGCCGAGAGCGACCGAGCACGGGAAGGGCCCGCCGCTTCACCTCGTGGCCTCCGAACCGCCGGACGGCGCCGGGCTCGACTGCGACCGCACCGACCCGGCGTGCGGCGTCCCGACCGACGTGACGCTCGAGCTGAGCTTCGATCGGTTTCTTTTGCCGGACACGGCGATCCGCCAGTCCATCAGCTTTTACACGGGCGAACCGGCGAACTCAGTGCCGCCGCCGAGCAACATGCGGCCGGAGCTCACCCCCGTGTATGACCTTTTGAACCGAAGGGTGCGCTACACGCTGCCGCCCGGCCTGACGCTCGAGCCCCACGCCCTCTACACGGTCGAGCTGCCGGCCTACACCGAGCAGCAGCCCTGGGGATTCCGAGCTTTCGACGGCGCCGGCCTCGATCCTGCAGCACCCGTGCGGCTGAGCTTCTTCACGGGTGCAGGTCCGACCACGCCGCCGCCGCCTGTCGACGTTCCAAGTTGTGAAGACTTCTTGAGCATGGTGGCGGGCTGCGGAGGCGGCACGTGCCATGGGCATGGGGGGAAGGGGGCGGCGATGGGACTCGAGCTCGAGAGCGCCGAAGCTCTTCGGACGACCGCCATCGGACGACCCGCTCACCAGACCGAAATCGGAGACACGACGGGCGTCGCGGCTCAAGGTCCGGCTCGCTTCGGCGCGAACATGCCGGTCATCGATCCGGGGCGCCCGGACAATAGCTACCTCATGTACAAGCTCTTGATCGGCTCGGAGCCGTACATTCCGCTTGCCGGTGAGGATTGCCCGCCGGACGATCGCTGCGAGGTGCCGGCCGCGGACGAGCTCGAGCGGCTTCGGAGTTGGTTCGTGCGCGGCGAGCCGATGCCGTGGCTGCTTCCGGAGGAGCGCTTCATCCATCACGACGAAGCGCGACGGATCCAGTCGTTCATCAGTCGCGGAGATGCCTGCGCCGACGCACCCTGAATGCTGAGGGGAGCGGAACGTGACTCTCCGCTCGGCGCGAAAAGCGCGTGGGGCTGAGCTATTTTTGGGGGTGACCACCACTGACATCACGGTTGACAGCGGTGGTGGAGAACCGGGTCTTTTCAGGTAAACTGCGCGTTACCGTGCGGACAACTCAGTTGGCGCTGCGGGGCCGCAGCCTCACCATCGAGCGTGAGCTCGGGAGCGGGGCCACGAGCACGGTATGGCTCGCACGCGACGGCGAGCGCGTCTTTGCGCTCAAGCTCGGACGCGGCAAGGCGCAACGACCCTGGTTCGCGGACGAGTGTGAGCGACTCTCGTGGGTGGATTCGCCGGCGCTCGCCGCCGCGGTCGCAGCCGGCATCCTGCACGAACCCATCGAGCTGCCGGGCGGCACGACCGTCGAAGCCGGCGCGCCGTTCTTGTTACTCGATTACGTCGAGGGGACGTCGCTCGACGTCGCGGCGGCGCGGTCGACGGAAGAGGCCGTGAGTCTCGCGCTGCTCGTCGCACGCGACGTGGGTCGCGCGCTCGTCGATCTCCATGCGGCGGGACTCGCCCACGGGGACGTAAAGCCCGCGAACGTCGTGGTGACGGCGGACGCGCACGGTGTGCCGGCACGCGCGCACCTGGTCGACTTGGGGCTCGCGGCGGACGCGAGCGAAACGCTGCCGCGCGGCGGCACACGGCGCTACCTCGCGCCCGAGCTCCAGGACGCGACGGGCGACGCGCGACTGCGCGACCTCTATGCGTTTGGTCTCGTGCTCGCCGAGATCCTGTCGCCCGACGTGCGGCAGGCGGCTCGCGTCACGCCCGAGCTCGTCGAGCTCTTGCCGGGCGAGCTCGGCCAGCGTGTGCGCGCGTTGCTCTCGGCGGCGCCCGCGGCGCGCCCGGGAGCGGAGTGGATTGAGCGGCGCGCGCGCCAGTTGCTCGGCGTACGCGAGAGCCCGGCGGAGGTGCTCGCGCGCCGGCGTGGCGCGGTGAGACGCGCCTATTTGCGTGTGCGGCGGGAGGAATTGCTCGCGGTCGCCCGCCTCACCGACGTCGAGCTCGAGGTCCAGGGCGAGCCGCGCGGCTGGCTCGAGGGCGCGCTCGAGCTTGCGCGCGGCATGGCCGAGCTCACGAGCGACGGCGCGAGCTCGGGTGAGGGCCGGCTGGCGGATCTGGCGGCGTACGGTCGCTCGCGTTGGCTCGTGACGCTCGTCGGGCCCTCGGCAGCGGCATGGCCGCCTCCGCCCGTCGCCGACGACGCCGAGCTCGCGGCGCGCTTACTCGCCGCGGTCGCGGATCGGGAGCCGGGGTCGTTCGTGTGGGCCGATCTCGAAGTGAGCGCGTCGCGTCCGAGCTCGAGTTACGGCGAGCTCGACGCCGTGGAGCTCGCGCTCGCGCTCGAGCGCGGCGTGGCCGACTCGGGGCTCTTCGACGACGCCGAGTCGCGCGTCGAAGCGGGCAACGTTGCTCCGGCGCTCGCGCTGGCGCTCGGCAGAGCGCTCGGACGCCGCGGTCAGCTCGGCCGCGCGCTCGCGCTGCTCGCGCGCGTGCCCGGCAGCGCTGCCGCCGCCGAAGCCACCGAGCTCTTGCGGCGCGCGGGTGACGGGGCGAGCGCGGAAGCGCGTGCCAAGGCGCTGCTCGCGAGCGGACCGACCGGGGCCGCCCGCGCACGGGTGCTCGCGACGCTCGCGCGCGTGACGCTCGATCGCGGCCAGGTGGAGTCGGCACGCGCGCTGCTCGTGAACGAGCCGGATTCGGCGCCCGTGCTCGAAACGCGAGCGCTCGCCGAAATGAGCCGCGGTGATCGTCGCGCTGCGCTCGAGCTCGCCGTGCGCGCCGGTTCGCTGCCCGTGAGCGACGACGCGCGTGCCCGCCTCGAAGCCGTGCGCGGTAACCTCGCGCACGCGGCGGGTGACGCCGATGCCGCGCTGCGCGCGTTTCGTTCTGCGGCGGAGCACGCCGCGCGCGCGGGCGCCGTGCTCGAAGAAGCGACCTACCTCACGGGAGTCGCCGCCGCGGGCACGCAGCTCGGCGAGCTCGGGGAAGCGAACACCGCCGCCCGGCGCGCCGTACTGCTCTTCGAAGCGCTCGGCCGGCGCGTCGAGGCGGCGCGCGCCATGCTCTCGGTCGCGGCGAGCCACGCCGCCTCGGGCGCCCGCGCCGAAGCGCGCGAGGCTGCCCTCGAGGCGGTCGCTCGCGCCCGAACGGCGGGCGATCGCCGCTGCGTCGGGTTTGCGCACCTCGTGCTGGCCGATCTCTTCGACGCCCCCGACCGCGACGGCCTCGAGCACGCCCGTTACGCCGCGGCGCAGCTCGGCCCCGGTGAAGACGCGCTGCGCGCTGCTGCTCGGCTCTGGTTTCACGGCGAAGCGTCGCTCGACCTCGGCGGGCTCGATCAACTCGCGAGCTCGAGCGACCTCTCGCTCGAGGCGCGCCTCGAATGGTGGGGCGCGCGCGCTGCCGTCGAGGTGCGCGGCCCCGAGCTCCGGCGCCCCGAGGTGATCTTGTCCGCGCTCGTGACGCTCGCGGCCGGGCCGCTCGTCGCGCGCGGTCCCGCGCTCGCGGCCGGCGCTCGGCTCGCGGCGCGCACGGGTGACGGCGAAATGACGCGGCGCCTGACGCTCGCAGCCGGCGACGCCGCGCGCGAAATCCTCCGGCGCGCCCCGGACGAGCTGCGCGCCGCGCTCGCGACCCTGCCGTGGGTGCGCGTCGCCGACGCGGCCGGTGTCGGCAATCAGCTGTCTCCGCAGCAGGTAGGCGACGTCGAAGCGCTCGTGCGCGCGCTCGGCCGCCGCGATCACCTGCGTTCGCTCCTGCGCCAGGTCGTGGACGCGCTCGTGCTCTGGACGGGCGTCGAGCGTGGTCTCTTGCTCTTGCGCGCGCCGGGTGATCGGCTCTTGCCGCGTGCGGCGCGCAATCTCGAGCGCTCCGATCTCCACGGGCGGCAGCTCGAGCTCAGCCGCTCGCTCGCCGAACGGGCGCTCGCCGCGGGTGAGCCGGTCGTCGCCGTCGATGCGGCGGGCGACTTGCCCGCCATGCACGAGAGCGTTCACGCCTTGAAGCTCAGGAGCGTGCTCGCCGTGCCGCTCATCGCGCACGGCGAAGCGCTCGGGGTCGTCTATCTCGACGACCGGGTGCGGCGGGGCGCTTTCGGGCCGTCGGAGCTCGGTTGGGTGCGTCTCGTCGCGACGCTCGCGGCCGTCGCGATCGCCGATGCGCGCGCGCAGCTCCTGCTCCGCCGCGCCGCGCGCCGCGCCGAACGCGCCGAGGCGCGCCTGTCCGGCGAGCTCGCGCGCCGCGAAGCCGAGCTCGACGTCGCCGAACGGGAGCTTGCGCGCGCGACCGGTGGCCGGGAAACCCGCTTCGCGTACGACGCGATCGTCGGTGAGAGCGAGGCCATCCGCAACATGCTGCGCGTCGTCGACCGCGTGACCGCTTCGGAAGTCCCCGTGCTCGTCAACGGTGAATCCGGTAGCGGCAAGGAGCTCGTCGCGCGCGCCATTCACGCGAACGGCCCCCGCGCGCGCGGCGCCTTCGTCTCGGAAAACTGCGGCGCCGTCCCCGAGGGGCTGCTCGAATCCACCCTCTTCGGCCATGTACGGGGCGCCTTCACGGGCGCGGTACGGCCGCGCGCCGGCCTATTCGAAGTCGCTCATCAAGGCACGCTCTTCCTCGATGAAATCGCCGAGATGAGCCTCGGCATGCAAGCCAAGCTCCTGCGCGCGCTCCAAGGCGGGGAAA
Organism: Polyangiaceae bacterium; assembly: GCA_025936115.1. Lineage (GTDB taxonomy): Bacteria > Myxococcota_A > Polyangia > Polyangiales > Polyangiaceae > PMG-095. The sequence goes on along the minus strand of JAICTZ010000015.1, from coordinate 29,251 downwards.
TTCGCGCGGTCGGCTCCGAGAACGTCCGGCACGTCGACGTGCGCGTCATCGGCGCGACGCATCGCGATCTCGCGGCCCTCGTCAAGCAGGGCAAATTTCGCGAGGATCTCTTTTATCGCCTCAACGTGATCGGCGTCCAAGTGCCCGCGCTGCGCGAGCGCGCGGGCGACGTTCCGCTCTTGATTCAGCACTTCCTCAAGGCGCACGCCGGCAGCCGCCGCATTCGGCTCTCGCGCGGTGCCCTCGACGCGCTCTCCGCGTTCGGCTGGCCCGGCAACGTGCGCCAGCTCGAGAACGAAATGCGCCGTGCCCTCGTCCTTTGCGACGACGTCATCGACCTCGAGCACCTGAGCCCCGAAGTGCGCGAGCGTGAAGGCGGCGAAGTCACGCGCAGCGACGGCTTCAACCTGCGCCACCGCCTCGACGTGCTCGAAGCGGAGCTCGTGCGCGCCGCCCTGCGCCGCATGCAGGGCAATCAAACGCGCGCGGCGGAGTTACTCGGGGTTTCGCGATTTGGGTTGCAGAAGATGATCAAGCGGCTGCAGATACGGATTGGGGATGCTACGGAGGCCCTCTAGTTAACGCTTTACAACACGACTGGCGCTGCGGAGAACGCGCAGCCGATCGCGGGGTCCCACGCGGACTCGTGCCGGCGGGTACGGCGGCCGGCCTGAAGATCCAGGGAGGGGCCGCAATACCAGAGAATGGTTGGACAGTTACACTGCCCGGGCGGAATCTATCTGACGCAGCGCGCGTGGAGCTCGCCAGCTTTGTCGGACACGTACAGCTCACCGTCGCTGAAGTCCAAGGCCCAGGCTTCAGAGTTCGCGGTAACCAGCGGGGTTGACGACCACCAGCCTACATCAACCCAGGTTGCGGGGAACGCAGCTGTGTCGATCATCGCCGTAGTTGCTTCCGCACGATAGGCCTGCACGTCAACAAGCGTGAGGAGCTCTTTGGCGGTTGGAAGTCGCCAGCCGCTGCCTAGCCCACTGCAGAGGCTGTTCGCAGCATCCCACGTGTAGGTCAAACCGCCTGTTGTCGTTTGCTGCCAAATGAGTCCCGTTCTGGTGTCCCGCACGGTCGCATTCGCCTCTGTGTAGTGACCGAGGGGCGCCTCGGCGCGTAAATCCGGAGCATGTAAAATCAACGAGCCGAGGCCGGCAGTCACGAAAAGTTTGGTGATGAACTTGAATTTCATGGATTGCATGGTGCGATTACGCCCCGCCGAAATCGATGTCATTTATCTAACACAGCGAACATTATAGAGCACTGTCGTAAAATCGGCCTCGTCCGCCTGGAGCGGGCCACCAGAGAAGTCGACAAACCAACCAGCGTAAATGCCGGCGTTACCTGATGAGGACCAAAAGCGAGTCGGGGGCGTGCTCGGAAAGTAGATCGTATTGATGGCAGGCGAGCTTCTGCCGAGATCCAGGAGTGAAGCCAACTCGATCATCGATGGTACGCGCCAGTCTCCATTGCCCGCCGTCGTTCGGGAGGAACAGTAAATCATGGCGTCAGTCCAACTGTAAGTTGAAGTAGATGCCGCCTGTTCCCACATCAACTTCGTGACGTTGTCCGTGACCGTTCCATCGCCGTTGTCGGTGTAAGATTCGAGGTTCGGTGCGGCGGTTTCCGATGGACTATTCGGCATTGGCCATTCCGCCCAGTTGCCGTCTGCGCACGTCGGGCCAGTTTGGCGCTCACAAACCAATGGCGCGGAGCACGTCGAAACAACCTGCCACGCCGCGCATCCGTCGCTGCCGGTTTGGCACGACTTGACTCCATGGTCCGCGCATTCCATGCGGCCTGGCGTGCAGGCGTTGCTGCCGCTGCACGTACTGCTGTTCCCGGCGCCACCAGCGATGCCGCGCCCGCTAGCGCCGCCTGCAGATTCCGTTCCGCCATGCGCATCCGCACCACCGGTGTTCATGGCGCGTCCGCCAACGCCGCCCGTGGTCTCCTCGCCGCGTCCGGCCTGAGTTTTCCCACCCGCATCACCGGCGTCACCAGCGTCCGAGCTTTCGTCGCCTCCGCCGCCGTTCTGCGTGTCGCCTGCGCCGCCGTTAGCTGCCAGCGCGGCGCCGCCAGCTTGAGTGTGGCCGGTCCCAGAGGAGTTGGAGCCTCCGCGGTTCCCGCCGGCCTCGCTCGCACTGTTGCCGCCACCCGCGGGATCCCCCATGCCGGCGGCCCCTGCTGCTCGACCGTGTTTACGGAAGGTTACATGCGTTGCGCATCCAAACACATGAGCCAGGCTCATGGCGCCGATCGCGATAAGGCCTAGATGATTTTTCGCCAACATCCGCGCGGCTAGCACGGGCGGCATCGTCCTACAAGGCATGGTGGCCTGCTCCTTACAAATGGTCCGTGGAGCCATATGGCGGACAGAACTTCCGTCACACCACGTCTCCATCGGCTCGCCGGGCAGAGCAGTTGCGTTTTTTTAGCGATGCGAGCTGGCATCGCCTGTTCCGGAGCGAGCTACCGATGAGCTCGGGTCGCAGGCTGAGCGTCCCCGCGGCCCCCGTAACCCGTTGACTACTTGCCGTTTAGTCCGGCATGCCCGTGCAACACCGCGGTGCCGAGGACCGCCGCGTTGAGCATGGGGGGATTGGTGAGTTTATTACCGGTCAGCACGCCAAGGGCTTGGAGCACGCTTGCCACCGAGGTGCCCGCGCCGCTGAGAGTCGCCGTCGAAAGCGCGTAGATCGTAAATTCGTAGTTGTCGTCCATCGCGTTTGTCACGGATTGCGCGCATGGCGCGAGGAAGCCGTTGTTGAGGGGAGCCGCCTGCTTTGCGGTCGCTATGTCGCCCATCAGCGTCTTGCTGAGCGCGCCTTGGGCGATTTCCATGACGGAGGCCGGAATGTTGTAAATCGCGTAATGCTGCCCCTTCGCGTCGTCGGCTCCGATGGTCGTATCGATGAAGGTGACGGCGAACGACATGGCGCCGGCAGGGGATCCGCTCCAATGCAGCTCCGGATTGATTCCGCTGCCGAGGCTCCCGCCGTTGCAGGTGAACTTTCCGTCGAACTTGGCGCCGTCCATCTGATCCGTGCTTGCGAGCGTGAACGTCCCGCCGCCGCCTGTGCCTGCGCTGCCGCCGGCACCGGCTCCGTTTGCGCCGCCCGCGGGCGCACCGCCCGAGGATTTGCCGCCCATGCCGCCGCCCGGTGCGCCACCGCTCGCGGCGCCGCCGTTCGCGCCGCCGGCCGTCCCTTTGCCGCCCGTGCCGCCGCTGCCGGCCGTCGCTTTGCCGCCCATACCGCCGGTCGCGGCACTGGTGCCGCCCATGCCGCCGCTCGTGCCGCCGGTGCCGGTGCCGCCAGTGCCCGTGCCGCCCGTCGCGGAACCGCCGGTGCCCGTGCCGCCCGTCGCGGAACCGCCGGTGCCCGTGCCGCCTGTCGCGGAGCCACCGGTGCCCGTGCCGCCTGTGGAACCACCCGTGCCGCCGCTCGCGCCCGTGCCGCCGGTTGCGGACGTGCCGGTGCCGCCCGCACCAGCCGCGCCGCTATCGTCGTCGCCCGACGAGCAGCTCATGATTGCAAGTGGAATGCCGGTCGCGATCAGAAGAGGGGCAAGCCGGTTGAGCAAGGGCGTTTGCATGTCGCACGTTGTGCCACACGGCCCCGTCTTCCAGTCGGCGAGAAATATCTCATGTGCCCGTGCACTTTTCGCACGGCACTGAGAAATAAAGGCTTCCTAACCGTCGGTTCTGCACGATCGGCGCGAACTGACTCGCTCGCGCAGCTTGGCCCGCGCGTTAGTTCGCGAGCTCCGGCTCGCCCTTGCTCGGCCAGATGCGATCCCAATTTTCGCGGTACGCTTCAGTCGCGACCTGAGCGGGACCGTGACGACCGGACTCCGCTCGATCCTTTGCCGCGGCGGGCGCCTCGAGCTCGACTTTGACGTCGCACAGCAACGGGAACTCCGGGCGCGGAGTGAGGCTCACGACTTCACCGACGATCGGCGCGCCCTGCTTGAGCGGGCGCACGGCGCCGATCTCGAGGCGATCCTCGCGCTGGCGGATGATGCGAAGTCCCTCACCGTCGGCGGTCTTGCCGTGGATGAGCGCGACATCAGCCACCTTCGGTGCGTCGTCGGCGCGTTTGGATCCGTCGTCCTTCAACCCCACGAGCGTAGCACGTCTACATACCCACGGCCGTCCGGAACACCCAGCCCTCGCGGCCGCGCGCGTCGTACTTCACGCGGTACCAATCCCCGCTTCGCCCCGTGACGGCGACGCGCGTGCCCGAGAGCACGCGCGCGACTACTTTGCCGTCCTTTTCCGGCGTCGCGTGTACGAGCGCCGTCTCCCAACTCACGGTCGCGTTCCCACTCGCAGGGGTGACGGCGAGCGGCGCGGAGCTCGCGGCGGGCGCGGCCTCCGGTGGCGCGGCGGCGAGCTCGATGCGATAGAAGATCGTGTAGTGCTGGTGCTCGTGAGGGATCGCCACGAGCGAGACGTTCGAGAAGCTCTGCCGGTAACAGTCGAGCACGGCTTTGAGCGGCTCGTCCTCGAGCGAGGTCGCCTTGCCGCTCGAGATGTGCGTGACGCGCTCGCTCGTGAAGTCGAGCTCGAAGCCGAGCGAGACCACTCCCGAGACGCGTTGGGCGGCCGGGCAATCGTCGAACGACGAAAGTCTGTCGCGCGCGACGCGATCGAAGTCCACGCGGTCGCAGTGCTCGAGCTTGGCGCCGCCAGCGTCGCGACAGCTCGTCACCTGCGCCTCCCCGACGACGGGCGGCTGCACGCCCGGAGCGAGCGGCTCGGGGGGCTTCGGCGCAGCAATGGGCGCGGCCGAAGCGACGGCGGATGCGGCGGCCTGATCGTCGGCCGGGGCGCCGCTCAAATCCGGCGCTGACGCCGCGGGGGTGGGCAGCTGGGGGACGAGCCGCAGCCCGGCGAGGCGCGGCCAGAGGATCCCCGCCGCGAAGCCCACCGCCGCGATGAGACCGACGCGCCCGAGCCGCAACGGCACGTTGCTCGGCCGAGGAATGGCTACTTTGAGCGCGGGCTGCCGGCGCGACGTCGCCATGGAAATGCGCAGATTTCCTATCACGGCGTGCCGGCCACGGGTAGCGCGAGCACCGCCCGCGCCCCCGCGCCCTCTTCGGCACGCGCCTCGCCGCCGCGATTCTCCGCATAAGCGCGCCCCCCGTGCGCGCGCGCGATGCGCGCCACCAGCGCGAGTCCAAGGCCTAGCGACCCGCTTTCCTTGGCGTTCTCGCTCGAACGCCTCGCGTAGAAGGCTTCGAACGCGTGCTCGAGCACCTCGGGCTCGAAGCCGGGTCCGGCGTCCTCGACGCTGAAGCGAACCTCGCGACCCCGGCCGCTCGCGTTCGTCACTTCGAGCGCGAGCCGCTGCACGGCGCCGCCATGGCGCGCGGCATTTTCGAGCAGGTTGCCGAGCGCGCGCCCGATGAGCGTCGGGTCGACCTCGACGAGCGCGCCGTCACTGTCGTCGCGGAGCAGCGCGGGCGAAAACCCGCCGACCTCCAGCGCGCGCGCCGCGACTTGCCGGGCCGTGAGCGTCTCGAGTCTGAGCTCGCCGAATTCGAGCCGCGAGCTCGCGAGCAACTTGCCGATGAGGGCATCGAGCCCGACGAGCTCCTGTTCGATCTCGTCGAGCCGCTCGGAGCTCGCCTCACTGCGCGCGAGCTCCACGAGCAACCTGAGGCGGGCGAGGGGGCTTCTGAGCTCGTGCGAAACGGCAGCGAGCAGCGTGCGTTCTTCCTTGAGCTGCCGCTCGATGCGCGCCGCCATCTCGTTGACGGAGTCGGCGAGCGCGCCCACTTCGCCGGCTTGATGCCGGCCGAGGCGCACGCGGGCACCGAGATCGCCCGCGCCGATGGCGCGCGTCACGCGCACGAGCTGGTCGAGGGGTCGTGTGAGCCTGCGTGCGATCGCGCCCGCGGCGGCCCAGAGCATCCCGGCGCCCGTGACGAGCGCGAGCAGCATCACGTGCGGCGAGTAGTGCCGCGGCGGCAGGCAGCCGTGCACGAAGCCGAGCAGACCGTGCGGGCCTTCGACGCGTAGCGAGTAGTGGCTATCGAGGCACGGCCGTCCCGTATTTTCGAGCACGTGGCCCGCGGCATCCGTCGTCGTCACGTCCGCCTGAAAGGCGTGCGCGATGTTTTCGGCGAGCGCGCGGCGATCGCTCCCATGCGGCCAAGCGCGCGCGAATTCGGCCCCGGCGAGCGCTTCGACGCGCGTGAAGTCGTCCCGGAAATGCGACGCCGGTCCGAAGAGGCTCACGACGAGCGCCGCGACGAGGCACGTGACGACGATGGTCACGCCGAACCAGCGGAACAGACGCCGCTGCAGGCGCGCGCGCCGCGGCACCTCGCAGTAGCCGTCGTGCCAGCCGTGCGCGCCGTGCGGCCCGTGCCGAAACGAACGATAGTGCCTCACGTACGCGCTCCGTTCACGTCGCGAGCGTCTCCGTTCACGTCGCGTCCTTCGACAACACGTAGCCCACGCCACGCACCGTGCGAATCAGCCGCGCCCGCTCGTCGCCGAGCTTCTTGCGCAGGTGTGAGATGTGCACGTCCACGGTGCGATCGCTCACCGTCACGTCCGAGCGTCCCGCCTGAGTCAGCAGACTCGCGCGCGGCACGACCTGCCCCGCGCGCCGCAAGAGGCAGACGAGCAAATCGAACTCGAGCCCCGTGAGCTCGACGGGCTTACCGGCGACGTGCACCGTGCGCGTCTCGACCTCTGCGACCACGTTCGCGGCGGACAAGCGCTGCCGGCCGAGATCGGGATTGACCCGGCGCAGCACGGCGCGGAGGCGCGCCAAGAGCTCACGCGGGGAAAAGGGCTTGGCGAGGTAATCGTCGGCGCCGAGCTCGAGGCCGACGACGCGATCGGTCTCGTCGCCCTTGGCCGTGAGCATCAACACGGGCAGCGCCGGCCAGCGTTCGCGGATCTTCTTCAAGACGGCGAGTCCGTCGAGCTCGGGCATCATCACGTCGAGCAGCACGGCGTCGTACGCTTCCCGTTCGAGCAGCTCGAGAGCCCGGCGCCCGTTCGGGGCGTGCGCCGGGCTCACGTCGTTCTGGCCGAGGTAGCTCGCGATGAGTTCGTAGAGCCGCACGTCGTCGTCCACTACGAGCACGCGGGTCGTCATCGCTGCCTCGAGCCTATCACTCGCGGATTCGCGTCGCGGTTACGGGGCCGCCTGCGGCGCCGGTGAGGGCGCTCCAGCTGCTGGCGCCGGCGTGCCCGGCGTCGTCCGGTGTTCGGCGAGCACCCGCTCGGCGGCGCGCACACAGGCGTCCGCGGCGCGATCCTCGATGTTTTGCCGGCCGTCGCCGAAACGTCCGTGGCCGTAAAAGCCTGGTCCGCCGCAGCCGTAACCGTGCGGGCAGTACCCGCCGAGGCGCGCGAAACCGAAGCGGAAGCCGGCGACGGTGCCGAGCGCGAGTAGCACGATGCCGATTCTTCTGCGCATGGTCCTCACTCCTTTCTCAGCAGCAAGCGCCGCGGCCGTAGCCGAAGCCGTGCACGCCCGATTCGACCAGGTCGCCCAAGATGCGGCGTTGACGCTCGTCGAGCGCTTCGTGCACTTTGCGTAGTGCGTCGACGCCCGCTCGGCGTACGTGCTCGAGCGCGGCGTCGTGCCGGCCGAACACCTCGTTCAAGCGCGCCTCGTCCAGGCGTTCCGCGCGGAGCGCTTCGGCCACGACGCGGCGGGTGTCGCGCACTTCACGACCTTCGGCTCGCGCCTGGTCGATGAAGTCCGAGACCGCTTGGGTGATGACCTTCTCTTGCCCCGGCGCCGTATCGAGACGCGCAAGCGCCGCGTTCAGCGCGCCACGCGGCCCGAAGCCGCGGTAGTGTCCATGCCAGTGCCCATGGTGGCCGTAGTAACCGTAGCGACGACCCCAGCGCCCGCGCCCGACCAAGCGGACGAGACCAATGAGGCACAACGTTCCAAACACGAATCCGAACATCTCCGCATCACTCCTTTCGGTCGTCCCGCTCGGCGGGCGCCCGTGCAGAGGAACCTGGCGCCCGGGTGTGAAGAGCGTGCTCGGGGATTTGTGAAGCAATGTTGAGCGTCCAAGCCTCCGAAACAATTGGCATAAATGGGGGTGAGCGCGCCTGCGGATGGAAGCCGAGCCGCTTTGTGGCGATGATGAGCGACCGCCCATGAAGGCTTGCGAGAAGTGCAAGCTGAAGTTCCCCGACGACACGGTCGCGTGCTTCATCTGCGGCTCGCCGCTCGCGCCGATCAAAGATCCGCGCATCGGCAGCATCGTCAACGGGCGCTACCTGCTGGAAGACGCGATCGGCGAAGGCGGGATGGCCACGGTGTACGCCGCGCGGCACCGGCTCGTCGACCGGCCGTGCGCCGTGAAGATCATGAACGCCGCCCTCGCGAAGAACGAGGTCATTCGCGAGCGTTTCCGGCGAGAGGCGAAAGCCGCGCAGAAGCTCGCGCACCCGAACATCATCGAGATCTTCGACCAGGGCGAGCTGCCCGACGGCAGCTTGTTCTTGGTGATGGAGCTGCTCGAGGGTGAGACGCTCGCGGACCTTTTGTTCCGCGGCCCGATGCCGCTCGAGCGCACCTTACCGATCGCGATTCAGATCTCGCGGGCTCTCGCGCGTGCTCACGACCTCGAGGTGATCCATCGCGATCTCAAGCCCGAGAACGTATTTTTGGCCGAATGGCCCGAGCAGAGCGATTTCGTCAAGTTGCTCGACTTCGGCATCGCGCGCTCGATGCAAGACGTGCGGCTCACCGGTGCGGGTGAAGTCTTCGGCACGCCGCAGTACATGGCGCCCGAGCGCATCACCTCGATCGACGCGGGGCCGGCGGCGGATCTGTACGCGTTGGGCATCATGCTGTTCGAGATGCTCGCGGGCAGGCTGCCGTTCGAGGCGTCCGACATCGCGTCCTTTTTCATCAAACACCTGAAAGAGCCGCCGCCGAGTCTGCGCAGCCGCGACCCGTCGATCCCCGAAGAGCTCGATCGGCTCCTGCTCGATCTGATGGCCAAGGAGGCGAAGGATCGCCCGGTCGACGCGCACCGAGTGCACGCCGATCTCTTGCGCATCTCGGGTGCGCTCGGCGTGCGCGTGCCGATCGAGATCGCCGACGCGGACGAGAGCTCGCGTGGTCGGGCACGCACGCTGCCGCCCGTCGCCATCGATCAGTGGGTCAACCGCACGGCGGTGTTCGAGCAGATGCTCACGCGCGCGTTCGGCGAGCAGCGGCCGCAAGATTTGGTCGATAAGCTCGGCGCCGTGAAGACACTGGTGCGAAAAATCGGCGAGCTCCGGGGCCGTGCCGTCGAGGAGCAGCGCTCGCTCGAATCGATCGAAGCGCGCGGGCGCGAGACTCGCCAGCGCTTCGGTCACGCCGTCGACGCGCTCGGCGTCGATCTCAGCAAAGCGCGCGACGAAGCCAAGGCCGCAAGCCAACACGCCGCGTCGCTCGCCGCGAGTCTCGACGAGTACAAGACACGCCTGCTCGCCGCGCATCGCGAGGTCGTGCGCTGGGAAGGGCGCTCGGCGTTCCTCGAGCCGTACACCGATCTCGCGGTCGCTTACCGCGCGGCCGCCGACGTGCTCGACGCTTGGGCGGCCGCCAAGGTGCACGTCATCGCCGCCGAAGCCGCCGTGCAGAAGCGCAGGAGCGAAGTCTCCGATCTCGAATACCAGATCGAGGAGCTCCGCGCGGCCCTCCGCAAGCATGAGGAGAGCCTCGAAAGGGAAACCGCGGCACGCGAGAGGCTCGTCGGCGAGCACGGCAAGGCCGCCGACGACCTCGAGACCAAGCTGCTCGAGGTCGCCACGGGTTTTTGCGCGCCGCTGCGGCGCCGTCCCGAGCTACAGCCGCTGTTTCAGAAGCTCGAAGCGGACGCCGCCTAGCCTTCGCGCCCTCAGCGCGGCACTTCGTTCCGCACCTTGCAGGTCGGCGTGCACTTCAGGCTGCCGGTCGGACCGTCGTCGCACTGCTCGTGGTCCGACTTCTGGATGATCTTGTCGCCGCAGTAGGGCGCGTTGGTGCAGTCGGCATTGCAGCCGCCGTAGGCGCCGGTGTTCTTGGCCTTGCCGTCGTCGCACTGCTCGGGGCCGTTGCGCACCCCGTCGCCGCAGTACGGCAGATTCTTCGTGCACTCGTAGCTGCAACCGCTGCCGTCAGCCGAGTAGGCTTTGTTGTTCGGGCCGTCGTCGCAGGCTTCGGAGCCGTTCTTGATCGAGTCGCCGCAATACGGACCCCATTCGCAGGTGGTAGTGCAGCCGTTGTAGGCGTCGTCGGCGTTGTCTTTGCCGTCGTCGCAGAGCTCGAAGGCGCTCTGGACCTTGCCGTCGCCGCAGTAGGGCACCGCCTTGCAATCGGGCCCGCACGCGTTCATGTCGCCTGGATAGGCGTAGTCGTCTTCGTTGAAGCCGTTGTCGCAGCTCTCGCCGGCGCCCTGCTCGACGACGCCGTCACCGCAACGCGGTCCGAGCAGGCACGCGGTCGTGCAGCCGTCGTACGTGTCGTCGACGTTCTTCGAGCCTTTGTCGCATTCCTCGCCGTCGCTCGCCTGCGCCTTGGCGTCGCCGCAGTACGGGCCGAGCTCGCACGCGGTCGTGCAGCCGCCGTAGGGCGCGTCTTTCGGCGAGCCGTCGAAGCCGAATTGGCCATAGTCGCACTGTTCGTCGCCCTCCTTCAGCCCGTCACCGCAGAATTCGGCGAACTCGCATTGAGCGTTGCAGCCGGCGCTGCCGTCGCAGAGCTCGGTGCCGTTGCGCACGCCGTCACCGCAGTAGGGCGCGAACTTGCAGTCGTAATTGCACTTGCCGGAGCTCGAGCCGTACGTCGTGAACGCGCCGGGCGTGTCGCACTGCTCGGTGCCGTTGACGGTGCCGTCCCCGCAATACGGGCCGAGCTTGCAGCTGGTCGTGCAGCCGCCGTAGACACCGTTGGCGTTGGCGCTGCCCTTGTCGCACTCCTCGTTGAAGCCGGCCTGCAGCACGCCGTCGCCGCATTTGGCTGGCAAGACGCAGCCGGGCGCGCAGCCGCTCGTGCCGTAGAGCGTCGCGTTCGTACGATTGTCGCACTGCTCGGTGCCGTTGACCGTGCCGTCCCCGCAGAACTGGATCGTGCAGGTCTTCAAGCAGGTGCCGTAGCCGGTCGTCGGCATGTTCGGGCCGCTGTCGCACTGCTCCGTGCCCGCTTTGATGCCGTCGCCGCAGGTCGTTTGGCAGAAGGAGCGGGGGGCGAGGAAGCCGTCGAGCGTGAGTTGGTAGTGCGACTCGACCGGGTGGCGCTCGGCCTGGAACACGACGATCTCGTAGACGCCGCCCTTCGTTAAGCCGAAGCGCTTGTCGGTCCCGTCAGTCGCCTCGTTGCCCGTGAGGGCGCAAGCGGTGAGCGTCGCGGTCGCAATGTTGTCGGAGCCGTTGATCGAACAGTTGCTCTCCGTCTGCGTTCCGTCCGCGCCGTCGTCGCCAAGAACGACCCGCCCATCGAGCTGTGTATGGATCCCGCCGATGTCGACCGCCAGCCGGCCGTTGATGAAGACCCAGACGTCGTCGTCGCCGTAGAACGTGAGCGTCTCGCCGCCCTGATACTGGAAGAAGTAACGGAGCTCGCTGGTGAACTGGAAGTTGTGCGTCTGCCCCGGCGTGGTGCCGTAGCCGCGGCTGTCGAGCGGAAAGAACGACGTGGCCGAGTATTGGTACGAGGCCTTCACCGTCGGTTGGTTGAGGTTTGCCGTCTTGGTGAGCGTGAGCGTGTCGCCGCCGGCCGGGGCGGTCGCGGGATTTGGGCTGATGACGATCGGGGTGTTCGTGCTCGTATTGCCGTCGGCCTCCGACAGCGCGTCGTTGACGTTGTCGCTGTTGGTGTCGCGGTACCAGAGCTTGAACGCATTCTGGTGATAGGTCGCGCTCAGATTGTCCCCCGTGTAATCAATCGTGGCGTGCGTGCCCGTGCCGACGTAGGTGGGCTTGCCTTCGCTGTCGAGGCGGCCACAGCTCCCCGCGTTGCTCGTCGTGCAGACCGTACCGACGATGCCCGGGTCATTCCCGGAGTTGGGTGGCGTCGCGCCTGACACCTTCATGTGAGGGTGGCCACCGGTCTCGCTGCGCTGCTTGAAGTCGCGGTACGTCACCTTGAACGCGATCGAGTCCGGGTAAGTCACCGCGCCCGAGCAGGTCCAACCCTTTTCGACTTGGCAGGTGGAGCTGCAGCCGTCGCCGTTCGTCTTGTTCCCGTCGTCGCAGCCCTCCGATCCGGTGATGAGGCCGTCGCCACACGTGACGGCAACGACCGGATCGGGGCCGACCGTCACAGGGGGCTCGAGCTGGCACGTCGGCCCGCAGCCGTCACCCGCGACGAAGTTATGGTCGTCGCAGCCTTCGCCCGGCTCCTTGGTGCCGTTGCCGCAAGCCGTAGCCGCGCAGGGGCCGAGGCCGTTCGTGCCGCAGGTGTAGCCCGCGTTGAGCTTGCAGTTGGTACAGGCGGTCGTGTTCGCCGGCGTAGGATCGCATTCTTCCGTCGCCGTGCGGATGCCGTCGCCGCACACCGGTGAGCAGCCGAGGTCCGGCGGACAAGCCCAGCCAGTCTCGATCGTGCACGTCGAGGAGCAGCCGTCGCCGTTGGCTTTCGCGCCGTCGTCGCACTGCTCGTTCGGCGCGCGGACGCCGTCGCCGCAGACGGACGCGACGCAAAGCGACGGCTCGCCCGAGCAGAAGTAACCGTCGTCAATCGTGCAGTCGGTACAACCCGGGCCGCTCGTCAGTCCGACGTCGCACTCCTCGCCGGCTTGCAGCACGCCGTCGCCGCATTTCGGCAGTTTGAAGCAAATGCCCGCCGCGGGACACACGTATCCGGGATCGACCGTGCAGTTGGTGCAACCCGTGACGTTGCCGTCGCAGCCTTCCATGTACTCGACGACGCCGTTGTTGCAGACGGGCGGATTCACGAGGCCCGTGTCGAACGCCTTGCACGCGAGCGCGGCGTTCTCCGTCGGGCTGTAGCAAGCTTGTTCGCCGGCGATGCCGGGGTCGCACACCTCGCCTGGCGAGAGCGTGCCGTCACCGCAGACGATGGTCGACGTGCACACGCTCGGGTCCGCCTTCGTGCACTGGTAGAAGGGCTCGACCTTGCAGGCGGACGAGCAGCCGTCGCCGCTCGCGGTGTTGTGATCGTCGCAGGCTTCGCCGCCGAGCATGCGGCCGTCGCCGCAAATGGGGCGGCAGCCGCTCGAGCCGCATTGCCAGCCGCTCTCCACGTTGCAAGCGGACGAACAGCCGTCGCCGTCATCGCTGTTGCCGTCGTCGCAGGCTTCGTCGGGAGTGCGGCTGCCGTCGCCGCACACGAGCTTCACGCACGATTTGTCGGGCGGGCAGAAGTAGCCCTTCTCGACCTCGCAGCTCGAGCTACAGCCGTCCTTGTCGTCGCTGTTGCCGTCGTCGCAGGCTTCGCCGTGCTCGCGCGCGCCGTTGCCGCACACGGGCAGGGCCACACAGAGCTCGCCCGGCTTGACGCAGACGTAGCCGTCGTCGATCGCGTCGCAGCCCGAGCTGCAGCCGTCGTGGTCGTCGGTGTTGCCGTCGTCGCAGACCTCGTCGCCTTCGATGACGCCGTTGCCGCAAGTGACGACGCGAATGCAGGGTTCGCCGTCGGCGCAGAAGTAGTCGGGATCGACCGTCGAGCAGTCGCCGCTGCAGCCGTCGTCGTCGTCGGTGTTACCGTCGTCGCAGAGCTCGCCGATTTCGACGTGCCCGTTGCCGCAGACAGCCGGGCCGTTATCGGGAGCGCCGCCGCTCGAGTCGTTGCCTTGGCCGCCTTGGTCGCCGGGGCTGATGGTACCGCCCGTGCCGACGAGACCGGTTCCACCGCTGCCGGCACCCGCGCCGGACGAGCCGCCGGCCGACGGATTCAGCCCGCCTTTACCGGGTGAGCTGACCGTCGGTACGTCGCCGCACGCCGCCACAAGCGCGAGGAGCGGAGCGAAGAAGGTAACGAGCGCTCTGAACCGAATCCCACCAAAGCCCGAAAGGTGTGCCACGGTGTGCACACTATGCTCGTCCATCCGCGCGACTCAAGCGCGGCCTCGCGCGAGGGCGGCACGCCACCGGAAGTCCGGCGTGCGGCGCGCGCAGGAGCCGTTTTATAGCCGCTCCGCGCGCTAGCCAACCTAGTTGACCACGTTGAGGTTCCTTTCCGCCCCGGGGCAAGGGATCGCGGGACGACGTTCAGGCGTCCACGCGCGGCGGGGCGACTCGCCATGAGCTCGCCGCCCTGCTGCTGCGTCGTCGCGAGCACCGGTAGGTTGGCGCTCGTGCTCTTGATTCGCGCTCGTGAACGGTGACGTCGTGCGTGAGGGGGTCGTCTCGCATGCGTGAGGGGCCGTCGTCGCACGCGCCGCGGACACTCGTTAGAGAGGCAGCGCTCGAAGTGGAGCGGTCTGGCACTCGAGCAGTTCGAGCTCGAGCAGCTTGCGCCATCACGAACGCACCTTCGCGCACACTCGGCCGTCGTGTCGCATAAGACGCGACCAATCTTCTGGTGAGGGGGAAGAAATTGCGAGCGGCTGTCCGCGTGTGCCCTAGTATGTGAGATCGACGCGCGGGTGGTCTCGCAGCCCTGCGCGCTCACGGAGCTTCGCATGCCCTCGTTCGTTCGTGTTTCGTTGGTTCGCACTCTCATCGCGTGCGCGTCGGTTCTTGCCGTTGCCTGCGGTGGCACTCCAAGTGTCACGACGCCGACGGGCAAGGGGATGATCTCTTCCGGCGGCTCGACAGCGACCGCAGGTGGCGGAGGGACGACCGGTGGAACCGACGGCACGGCCGCCACGGGTAACACCGGGATCAGCTTCGGCGGCGTGGGCAACGACGGCTCCGAAGGCGGCGCGGCGAACGATCCGTGCGCGGTGCCGGATCCGCCTCCGAGCTGTTTCGAGCTCCAGCCGTCCGGTCCGGCGTGCGGCGATGGTGAGGTCAATCAGGCGGAAGAAGATTGCGACGACGGCAACAGCCTGCCCGGTGACGGTTGCTCCGGCATCTGTCAGGTGGAGCCGTATTTCAAATGCGACACCGAGGGTGAACCGTGTGAGCTCACGATCGCGTGCGGTGACGGCGTGGTCGATCCGGGCGAGTTCTGCGACGACGGCAACACCGACGACGGCGACGGCTGCAGCGCCGACTGCGAGACGCAAGACCCGAGCTACGTCTGTCCGAATCCCGGCGAAGTCTGTCAGCTGCTCTACGACTGCGGCGACGGTCGCGTCAACGGCAGCGAAGAGTGCGACGACGGTAACAAGAAGAGCGGCGACGGCTGCAGCTCGAAGTGCAAGAAAGAGGACGGCTACGTCTGCCGCCGCCCGGGGCAGGCGTGCGAGCTCGATCAGTACTGCGGTGACGGCAAGGTGCAGGCGTCGATCGGCGAGGAGTGCGACGACGGCAACCACGACTTCGGCGACGGCTGCTCGGGCTCGTGCAAGATCGACCCGTATTACACGTGCGATCAGTCGACGCCGACGAAGTGCACCTCGACCATCGTGTGCGGCGACGGCAAGCGCGACCCTGGTGAAGCCTGCGACGACGGCAACACGGACGACGCCGACGGCTGCAGCTCGAAGTGCGTGCAGGATCCCTCCTACGTCTGCACGACCCCCGGCCAGCTCTGCACGCTGCTCTATCAATGCGGCGACGGCCGCCTGAACGGCAGCGAAGAGTGCGACGACGGCAACACCGCCGACGGCGACGGCTGTACCGCGTGCAAGAAGGACGCGGGCTACGTCTGCATCCACCCCGGCCAACTCTGCACGCTCGACCAATACTGCGGCGACGGCAAGGTGCAGGCCGGCGAGCAGTGCGACGACGGCAACAACGACTACACCGACGGCTGCTACGGCGACTGCACGATCGCGCCGTACTTCTCCTGTCCGCCGACGGGAGGCTCCTGCACGTCGACCATCATCTGCGGCGACGGCAAGCGCGACCCGGGCGAAGCTTGCGACGATCACAACATGACGAACGGCGACGGCTGTTCGTCGGCGTGCGGCGTGGAAGCGAATTGGAGCTGCACGGGCACGGCCGGTGCGACGAGCACGTGCAAGAAGCTCGTCGATTGCGGCGACAAGCGCGTGAGCGGCGGCGAGACGTGCGACGACGGCAACAAGATCAGCAACGACGGCTGCAGCGCCAGCTGCCAGATCGAGGCGGGTTACGCGTGCGCGACGCCCGGTCAGCTCTGCACGCCCGTCGTCGTTTGCGGTGACGGCAAGCGCGCCTCCTCCGAGCAATGCGACGACGGCGGCACGACGGGCGGCGACGGCTGTTCGGCGCAGTGCAAAATCGAGAACGACTGGAACTGCACGGGCGCGGTTGGCGCGAAGAGCACCTGCACCTACACGGTGGCGTGCGGCGACGGCAAGCTCGGCGGAAGCGAAGTCTGCGACGACGGTAACAAGGTGAGCGGCGACGGCTGCTCGTCGAACTGCATGACCGTCGAGACCGGCTACAAGTGCGCGCGCGCGGGACTCGCGTGCACGCCGATTTGCGGCGACGGCGCGGTGAAGCTGCCCGAGCAATGCGACATCGGAACGTCGACGGCGGCGACGGACATCGCGGCGTGCACGAAGTGCCGGCTGAACGCGGGCTACACCTGCGGTGCGAACGGCATCGGCCCCTGCGCGAAGACCGTGTGCGGCAACGGGACGAAGGAGCCGGGTGAGGGCTGCGACGATCACAACGTCGTGGCGGGCGATGGCTGCGGTCCGACATGCCAGCTCGAGCCCGTCGTCACGGTCGGACCGAATCCGAGCGTGGCGGTCACGTGCGGCGACGGCATGATCACCGGCACCGAGACTTGCGACGACGGCAACAAGACCGCCAAGGACGGCTGTGACGACACTTGCCAGGTCGAGACGGGCTGGAGCTGCTCGGGTTCCGTGAGCTATCCGGACTCGATCGCGTTCAAGGTGACTTACCGCGACTTCAACGAGCGGGACGAGGCCGGCGGTCACCCGCACATGAAGGTGAACGGCACGGGCGACACGACGACCAAAAACGGATCGCCCGGTCAAGGCAACGATCCGGGCATCGTCGGCACCGTGTGCACGACTGCTACGAACACCGCGACGCCGACCTGCGGCGTCTTGGACAGTGAAGGCAAGCCGACCTACGTCGGGACCGGCACGCACACGACTATCGACACGAGCGGCGACGGCCTGAGCGCGGCCTATCACCAGAGCGCGTTCAAGCTCTGGTACCGCGATTCTAACGCTAACGCGGTGAACGACCCTGCCTCGGAGAGCGACGGCAATAGTTCGACGAACGTGCCGATTGTTCTGGAGCCGAACCCGACGACAGTGCCCGCGGGCGGCGACACGCTCACGCTCACTAAGACCGCGAGCCTCGGCCAGCCCACGGTGAAAGCGTCGTATCAATTCTCGAGCGGGTCGTTCTTCCCGCTCGATGGTCGTGGCTACGGCAACACCCCGGGCCAGACGCACAATTTCCAATTCACGAGCGAGCTTCGGTACTTCTTCCAGTATCAAGGCGGCGAGACCCTCACGTTCTACGGCGACGACGACGTGTGGGTGTTCATCAACGGCCGCCTCGCGGTCGACATCGGCGGTATTCACGCCCAGCAGTACGGTCGTGTCATCCTCGGCGACGACGGCGCGGGCACGGCGGCGAACGACAGCACCTGCACCGTCAACGAAGGCGGTTCGTTGCCGGCGTGTACGCTCGACGCGAACGAGTCGGCGGCGGCGGACAAGACGGACACCCGCTTCGGCCTCACCAAGGGCGGCGTCTACGAAATCGTCGTGTTCCAGGCGGAACGCCACCCGACCGGCTCGAACTACCAGCTCACGCTCGACGGCTTCCTCGCTCCGCGCTCGACGTGCACCCCGATTTGCGGCCAGAACCCCGCGAGCCAGGGCGGCGGTTCCACGCTCACGCCGCCCGAACAGTGCGACGACGGCGCGAACAACACGGCGACGCCGACGTACGGCAAGTGCACGGCCGGGACGTGCGCGCTTGGCCCGTATTGCGGTGATGGCATCCAGAACGGCACGGAGGCGTGTGACAACGGCTCCAACACGTCGCAGTGGGGCCAGTCGGGTTGCGCGCCCGGTTGCGTGCTGCCCGCCAAGTGCGGTGACGGCAAGATCGACACGCCGTTCGAGCAGTGCGATCTCGGTTCGGGCAACAGCTCGACCGGTTATGGCGGCTGCAAGACGGATTGCACCGTCGGCGGACGCTGCGGCGACGGCATCAAGAACGGCCCCGAGACGTGCGACGACGGCGTCAACGACGGCTCGTACGGCGGTTGCACGGCGGCGTGCACACCCGGACCCAAGTGCGGCGACGGCGTCGTGGACACGGCGTTCGGCGAAGTCTGTGACGGCGGCGCCGGCTGCGGCACGAATTGCCAGCTCAAGTGCGGCAACGGCATCCTCGACGCGGGTGAGCAATGCGACGACGGCGTGCTCGCGGGCGGCTACGGCCGCTGCGCGGCGGGCTGCGTCATCGCCGAGTTCTGCGGCGACGGCGTGCGCAGTGGTCCCGAGCAATGCGACAACGGCGGCGCCAACGCCAACGGCGTCTACGGCGGTTGCACGACGGCGTGCAAGCTCGGGCCGCGCTGCGGCGACGGGGTGAAGAACGGCACGGAAGGTTGTGACGACGGCAAGAACGACGGCTACTACGCCGGCTGCAACCCGGATTGCACCCCCGCGCCGAGCTGCGGCGACGCCGCCGTCCAGGCCGAATGGGGCGAGGAATGCGACGACGCGCTCACGCCCGCGACATGCACCAACTGCCACCTGAATGGTAGCTGTGGCGACGGCATCACGCAAAATCCGCCTGAGGAGTGCGACGACGGCACGAACGACGGCGGCTACGGAGAATGCGGGCCGCAATGCCTAGAAGGCCCGCACTGCGGCGACGGCGTGGTGCAGGCGCCGCAAGAGCAGTGCGACGACGGCACCGACAACGACGGCAGCTACAACGGTTGCACGTCTCAGTGCCAGCTCGGCCCGTACTGCGGTGACGGCGTCAAGAACGGCAGCGAAAAGTGCGACGACGGCATCAACGACCAATTCTACGGTAGCTGCACGCCCGACTGCTTGGGCTTCGGCCCGCGCTGTGGCGATAACATCGTGCAGCCTGAATGGGGCGAGGAGTGCGACGCCAAGAACGACGCAAACTGCGTCAATTGCCGGCTCGGTGCGCAGTGCGGCGACGGCCTCGTGCAAAGCGGCGAAGAGTGCGACGACGGCACGAACGACGGCGGCTACGGCGAGTGCGGTCCGAAGTGCGTGTACGGTCCGCGCTGCGGCGACAGCGTCGTGCAGAGCGACCACGAGCAGTGCGACGACGGCGTCAACATGGGCGGCTACGGCAAATGCGCCGCCGGTTGCGTCTACGGTCCGTACTGCGGCGACGGCAAGGTCCAAAAGCCGTACGAAGAGTGCGACGATCACAACAACAAGAACGGCGACGGCTGCAGCGCGGCTTGTAAGACGGAGACCCAGGTTCCGAGGTGAGCGGTAGGCGCACGGAGGGCTCGTCGTGGGCCCTCCGCGCGTGACATCGGGCGCTCTGCGCGCGAGTTGAGGGAGGCATTCCCGAGGGGGCGAGTTCCGAGGCGCGTTGTGTGTCTACGCGAGCCTCGGTAACGCTTTTTGATGGTTCGCGCGGGTGAGGATCGGTATGAAGGCAGGGCTTCTCGCACGGAGGGGCAGGGCACTTCCGAAACCGAGGCAGGAAAGGCACACGAGAATGATGAAGAAGACGCTCACCACGTTTGGATTGCTCGCGCTCGCGAGCTGCAGTCAGCAACCAGCCGCGGCCCCGCCGCCTCCTCCTCCCCCTCCGCCGCCGGCCGCGCCCGCGCCCGTGGCGTCGATGCCAGCTCCGGCCCCCGAGGCTCCGAAGCCGCCGCCCGCGACCGGCGCCGAACGCGCGAAGGGGTTTTCGGATTGTTGGGCCGCGTGGAGCGCGAAGGACTGGGCGAAGTTCAGCGCCTGCTACGCCGAGAACGCGACCTCGGAGCAGGTCGACAGCGGCATGCCGCCGCTGGTCGGTCGCAACGAGATCATCGACAAGAACTCGAAGATGAACAGCTCGGCGCCCGATCAGACCGGCGAGCTCGAGCTCGTGCTCGTGAACGGCAACAACGTCGCGGCGGTCGCGCTCGTGAAGGGCACCAACACGGGTCCCCTCATGTCGCCCTCGGGTGAGCTCCCCGCGACCAAGAAGAAGTTCGGCTTGCTCATGGGACACGCCGTCGAATTGACGGAAGACGGGCGCGCCGTGGCGCACGATCGCCAGTATTTCGACGGGGGAACGTTCCTGGGCCAGCTCGGCTTGGCCAAGCTGCCGCACCGGAAGGTGCTCGAGAAGGGCCCCGCGGAAAAGCCGGTCGTCGTCGCGACGGGCAGCGACGCGGAGAAGGCGAATCTCGCGGCGGCCGCGAAGACGCTCGAAGCGTTCAACAAGCACGACGTACCCGGGCTGGCCGCCACGCTGGCCGACGACGTGGTGTTCAGCGACGTGGCGGCGCCGGCCGATCGAGTCGGCAAGAAGGCCGTCGAGAAATCGTACAAGGATATGTTCAAAGCGTTCAGCGATCTCAAGCTCGAGGTCACGCGCGCTTGGCCCGCGGGCGACTATCTCGTGTGGGAGGGCTCGATGGTCGGCACGAACGACGGCGCGATGCCGAGCATGGGCATCTACAAGCCGACCGGTAAGAAGGTGAGCTCGCGCTACCTCGAGATCGACAAGCTCGTGAACGGCAAAGTGAAGGACATGTGGATCTTCGACAACGGCATGGCCTTCGCGATGCAGCTCGGGCTCGTGCAGCCGCCCGCCGCGAAGCCCGCCGGTGCGGCTCCGGCTCCGGCAGCGCAAGCCGGCGCGTCCGGGTCGAAGCCCGGCGCGTCTGCGGCTAAGCCCGGCGCAGCTCCGGCTGGCAGCGCCAAGGCCGCCGCTCCTGCGCCCGCGGCGGCGCAAACTCCGCCGAGGAAGCCCGTCGCGGTTGCCCCCGCCGAGCCGCAAGTCCCCATGATGAAGCCCGGCGCGCCTGCACCTACGGCACCCGCCGCGGGCACCGCTCCGGCGCCGAAAAAGTGAAGCCAGGCGGTCTGCCCGCCCCCCGCAACAACGGCCCCACGGAGGTACGAGACTTTCGCGGGGCCGTTGGTTTTTGTACGCCCGTGCAGCGTACGTGCCGTCAGAACAGATCGAGCAGCGGCCGGAGCTTCGTGTCGGCGACGGCGAACGTGGCGTCGATGCCTTCCGCTCGCGCGGTGCGCACCACCTCGTCGCGGTACGAGTCCGCGCCACCGAAACGGTAGACGCGACGATTGCCGAGTCCCGGGCTCGGCTCGAGCTCGACCGTGAGCGCCGGCGCGGCGAAGCCCTCGCTCGCTCGCGCAGGACCGGTGTGGAGCGCCGCTTCGGCGCGTAGGCTCGCGAGCGCCTCGAGCGCGTTCGAGACGGCTGCGACCGGCACGTCCGCCGACTTTGCGACGAGCTCGCCTCCACGGCGCTCGAGCACGAGTTCGCGCTGGGGCGTGCGCAGGGTCACGCGGGCGAGCGTGCTCGGCTCGACCATGAACGCCGCGCGGCTCACGAGCAGCGTCGAGAGCCGCAGGGCGACGCCGCGCTCGACGACGAAGACGCCCGGCGCGCCCGCGAGCGCTGCGAAATAGCCGCCCGGCGTTGCGCGGCCGACGCGCAGCGTGTGCTCGGGCGCCCCGGCGTCGTTCGCGTCGAGCCGGACGCGCGCCGTGCAAAGCGGCGTGGCGAGCCCGAAGGTGCCGTCGTCCTCGTCGGCCACGAAGCGCACTGCCGTGAGCGAGCCGAGCGCGAGCACGGCGTCGGTCGTGAGCTCGCCGTCGTCGCTGAAGCCGGGCGGCTCGGCGAGCTCGAAGCCGTTCGGCGCGCGACGGACGAGCTGGTGCTCCGGTGCGGACAGCTCGAGCTCGACGAGCGAGGAGAGCGCGAAGTCG
Organism: Polyangiaceae bacterium; assembly: GCA_025936115.1. GTDB lineage: Bacteria > Myxococcota_A > Polyangia > Polyangiales > Polyangiaceae > PMG-095. The sequence continues at coordinate 7,267 of JAICTZ010000015.1, read as the reverse complement.
AGGACCTTGAGGCTGCGGAGCAGCGTGGTGTCCACGGCGAAGGCGCGCGCCGCTTCGCGCCCGAGCGCGAGCACACGGCCGTCGTCGCGGCGGACGTAGAGCGTGCCGTCGGGCGCCGTCTTGCCGAGCTCGAGCCGTTCCTCGTGCGCTTGATCGTCGTCGCCGACGACGCGCGCGACGACGGCGCCGTGCGGCGGCTCGAAGCCGAGCGCTTTCGCGTCGGGGTGCTCGACGGTTTCGGCGGGAGCGCGCGTCATCGCCTCGAGCCGGCGGTTGCCGGCGTCGAGCGTGACGTTCGCTTCGCTCGGCGCACGCAAGCGAAAGCTCGTGCCCTGCCGTTCCAGCGTCAGCTTCTTGCCGTCGCGTTCGAGCGTGAGCGCTTCGATTTCGTCCTTGCGCGCGGCGAGCGGGTAGCGGTCGTCGAGGGCCGCTTTTTCGAGCGACAGCGGCCCGAGCACGTCGGCGCTGACGCACGCCGCGCGTGCGAGTGGAGAGCGCACGATGACGACGAGCTCGCTCGGCGCGGCTGGGCACGCGCCGCCGAGCTCGAGCATCGCTTTGGATAGCTTGCCGTCGCGAGGCGTGAGCGTCACGCGCGTGAGCGGCGCGCTGCCGCGAGCCTCTTCGGCTGCTCTGACGTCGAGAAAGCGCGTCGCCGTGAGACGGGTGAGCGCGGTGAAGAGCGGCTGCGTGGCGTCACGGCTCGCGCGCGGGCCGCCGTCGAGACGAAAACCGAGCGCACCGGCGCGGCTGAGCGTCAATTTGCCGTCCGGCCGCTCGAGCACGAGCTCTTTCACGTCGCGCTCGCCGAGCGTGACGAGCGCCCTGCGGCGCAGATCGTCGGTGCTCGTCGCAAAGAGCTTCGCAGCTTCGGCCGGGATGACGGCGGCGACGCGGCTCGCTCCAGCGCCGTCGAGCGCGACGTACGCGGCGCCCGAGGGCGAGGGTGCGTCGTCGCCGAGGGCGAGCACGTATTTCTTGCCGCCCATGTCGAACGCGAGCGTCGCTCGCGGGCGGTCGAGGCCGTGGGCGTGCAGGTCTCCGCCCTCGAGCCGGCGCACGGGCGTCAAGAAGCCGATGCCGCTCACGAGCTTTTGTGCGGCGGCGTCGTCGGCTGGCTCGGGGGTGGGCGTTTTGACGACGAAGCCGTCACTCGTGCGCTCGAGCTCGACCACGGAGTCGCCACGCTGGAGCCGGACGCGACTGATTTCGTCTTCGTGCCAGACGGGCACGAGGTTCTTCGCGCGCGCGTCGCGTTCGGTCGTGGTGGGTGCGCTCCGGGTGGCGAGCACGACGAGCACGCTCGCGATCGCGGCGAGCGCGAGGAGCAAACTGGAGAGCTCCGTGCGTCCGAGCTTCATGACGTGCGGGCCGCCTTGCGCGAGGCACGTTCCTGGGCACGTCGGCGCAAGAGCACGAACGCGCCGATCACGAGCGCCGAGCCCGGCATGTACATCAGCACGTAACGCAACACTTCACCGAGCGAATCCTCGGTGAGCGCGAGCCCGAGCGCGCGCGCAGGCTTCTCCGGAACGCTGACGATCGGCGGGCGAGCCGCGGCCCAGGCGATCGAGTTTTCGACCAGCAGGCGATCGCCGACGAGCGCCGAGTCCTGAAAGCTGCGCGACGCCGCGAGGTTGGTGAAGCCGGCCAAGACCAAGCGCGGACCGTGTTTCGCGAGCGAGTCCTTGGATTTCGGCAGTTCGGCGGCGGCCGCGACGACTCGCTCGGCGTGCGGCGCGTCGGGCGGAGGACCCTTACCGTCGAGCACGGCCTTCACGTCCTCGATCGCAAGTGCTTCGGGGCTGGATTTGAGCAGCGGCTGCGCGGGTCCGCCGCTTGCTAGCGTCAAACTGCGGCTCTCGCTCACGAGTGGACTGAGCTCGGCCTTGCCGCCTTCGAGCACGAGGCCGCGCGTCGCGGCGTGTTCGACGGGGGTCGCGAAGAATACTTCGCCCGCGCCTCGCGGCAGGCGCCGGCTCGGTTCGGTCTCGAGCACGACGTTGCGTTCGAGACGCGCGCCGCCGAGCTCGAAGAGCGGCTCGAGCCCCGAGCTCGCGACGCGCGAATCGTCGCCGAACGTGGGGCCCACGAACGCCACGAGGTTGCCGCCGGACGTGACGTAGCGCTTCACGCGTTCGACGGCGTCGGCGCCGTACGGCTGCTCGGGCGCGACGATGGCGAGCAAGCGGCAAGCCTCGAGCAGCTTCTGCGCGTCGGGGCGCGTCAGATCGAGCGGCTCCGTCTCGAAGTTGTTCTTTTCGAGGTGACGCCGGAGCTCGGCGAGCCCGTCGGGCGCCACGTCGTCGAGGGACGCTTCGCCGCGGCCCGTCGCAAAGCAGAGCTTCGCCTTTTCGTTGGCGAGCACGCCGGCGATGCCCTCGGTGAGCGCTTGCTCGAGCCGTGGTTTGGCGCGCCCGTCCTCGTCGGTCTGTCCGAGCTGATCGCTCGTGACGAACCAGGTGCGGTCGCCGCGCGCGACGAGGATCACGGCGTCGGTGACGATGCGCCCGTCCTCCGCCTTGCCGGCGCTCACGCCGTACTTTTGCTGAACGGCCGCAAATTCTGCAGGATTTTGTTCTGGGTCGAGGTATTTCACCTCGAGCTTCGAAGTCTCGGCGCCGTAGCCCACGAGCAGTTGCCGGAGGGGGGGCAAGAGCGGATCGGTGCGCGCGAGCAGGATCGTGAGCGTGACCGGGTCATGGAGGTCGCGCAGGATGCTCACGGTCGCAGGCGACAGCGTGTAGAGCCCGCCGCTCGACACGTCCCAGCGTTTGTAAAAGCGCGCCGTGAGCACGTTGGCGTTGACGGCGAGCACCACGGCCGCAAGCACGCCGAGCGCCGAAAACAATTTCGCCGAGCGCGTATGTTGCGGGCGAGCGCTCGCGGACGGCGGCGCGGTGGCCGAGCTCATCCCCACCTCCACGAATCGACGACGCGTCCCGTGACGAAGAGGCTCGCCGCCGCGAGCGAGCCGTCGAACACGACGCGCCGCAAATCCACGATACCGCGCGACATCTCCTCCATTTGCGACGCCATCGAGACGTGCGCGCAGAGGTCGCGCATGAGGCCCGGCTCGAACACGTACTCGCCCACGCCGAGCACGAACAGGCCGAATTCAGCGAATATCGCCAGCAAGAGCGCGATGAGCTGGCTCTTCGACAGCGAGCTCATCAGCGTGCCGAGCGCGAGGTACGCGGCGCCGATGCCGAAGAGCCCGAAGTAGCTCGAAGCGACCGTGTGCCAGTCGACCGCGCCCGTGCGGCGCAAGACGACGACGTAGAGCAACGTCGGCGCCCACATGACGACGTACGTCGTGAGCACGGCCGCGTATTTCCCGAGCACGACGGCGTTCGGCGTGACGGGCGCCGTGAGCAGCGCTTCGATCGTGCCGCTCCGCCGCTCCTCGGCGAAGGTGCGCATCGTGAGCGCCGGGCAAATCAAGAGCAGCGTCATCAAGAGGAACACCGACTCCTGCCCGAAGTACGCCTCGACCGGTCCCGTCTCGACGGCGAGATCGGCGAGACTCGTGAAGTGCACGACGATCGAATAAAAGATCGTCCCCTGGAGCAGCAAAAACACGACGAGCAGCACCCACGCGAGCGGAGTCACCCACAAACTCAGCATTTCGCGCCGGTAGACCGCGAGAAAGCCGCTCATGCCTCGCTCGCCTCGTCGCGCGTGAGGTCGGCGAACACCGCTTCGAGCGAGGCGCGCACGGGCCCCACGCTGCGCACGCCCGCGCCCGCCGCTACGAGCGCCGCCACGGCGCGCTCGACCGTTCTGTCCGGCTCCGCGTCATCCGCCATGTCGAGCTCGAGCTCCACCGTGCCGCCCTCGTCCCGGGCCGCGCGCGCGCGTGCGTTCCGAACGCCGGGCACGTCACGCAGCACGGCTTCGAGCCGCGCGGCGTCGCCGTGCACGCCGATCACGCTCTGACGGCTCTTTTGCCGCGCCTTGAGCTCGGCGAGCGTGCCCTCGGCCACGAGCCGCCCGCGCGCGATGACGAGCGCCCGATCACACACCGCCTCCACCTCGGGCAAGATGTGCGTCGACAGCAAAATCGTGTGGCTCTTGCCGAGCTCGCGAATCAGCTTTCTGACCTCGATGATTTGATTCGGATCGAGCCCGGCGGTCGGCTCGTCCAAAATCAAGAGCGGAGTATTGGCCACGAGCGCGTCCGCGAGCGCGACGCGCTGCCGATAACCCTTCGAAAGCTGGCCGATCGGCGTCTCGGCGACGTCCGTCACCGCCGCTTGCTCGAGCGCGCGGCCGACGGCAGCCTTGCGCTCGCGCCGCGCGACGCGCTTGAGCGCCGCGCGAAACGCCAGATACTCGCGCACGCGGAGCTCGGGGTAGAGCGGCGCCGCCTCGGGCATGTAACCGAGCCGCGCCCGCGCCGCGAGCGACTGCCGGGCCACGTCGAACCCCGCGATGGTCACGCTGCCGGACGTAGCCCCCAAAAAACCAGCCAAAATTCGGAGCGTCGTCGTCTTCCCCGCGCCGTTCGGCCCCAGAAAGCCCACCACTTCCCCCGCGCCCACCGAAAACGACACGTCACGCACCGCGACGACGCTGCCGTAATCCTTCGTGAGCTCGTGTGCCTCGATCATCCGCTGTCCGGCCGCGTCTACCTACCACAGCTCGCCCGGACGAAAGCAGGGCTCGTCAGCGCGCGCTCGAGCTCAACGCTCGGCGAGGCCCAAATCTTCCGGCTCCTTCGATCGCGGCGCGCTCGCGACGTGCGTGCGCGGCACGACCACGAGAGCGCGTCACGCGGGTGGCTGCGTTTCGTCGGCGTCGACGGCGCCTTCCTCTTCGAGGATCGCGCCGTGGCACTTCTTGAATTTCTTGCCGGAGCCGCAGGGGCACGGATCGTTGCGCCCGATGCGCGGTGCCGCCGTCGCGGGACGGCGCGCGGGTTGCGGCACGGCGGCCGCTTGCTCGCGGAGTTGATTGAGGGCCGCGGCGGGATCTTCGGCGTCGGCGCTCGGGTGCTGCGCGACGACCTGCGCGAGCTCCTCTTGGTAGCGCCGTTCGGCTTCTTGCTCGCGCGCGGCGACTTCGTCCGTGCGCTGCACACGCGCCTCGAAGAACTTCACGAGCACGTTGCTCGAGACCTTCGCCATCATGTTGAGGAAGTTGTCGAAGCCCTCTTTTTTGTACTCGTTTTTCGGGTCGAGTTGGCCGTAGCCGCGCAGGCCGATGCCGTCGCGCAAGTGCTCCATGTTCGAGAGGTGGTCGACCCACGCCTCGTCGATGCCCTCGACGTAAATGTGGCGGAACAGGCGCAAGGCGATCTCGACGCCGAGCTCCTTCTCCTTGTCGCGGTACACTTCCTCGGCTCGCTCGTAGACGCGCTTCATCACCGAGTCCTGCTCGCCGAGCTCTTCGATGCCTTCCGGAAGCTTGGCTTGAAAGTGCTCCTGGAAGCCTTCGTGCAGGCCCTTGAAGTCCCAGTCTTCCGGCGGTTTGCCCTCGGCGCAGCTCTCTTCGACCATGGCGGCGACGACGCGGTCGGTGAGATCGAGCACGCGTTCGCGCTGCTCGGACAGGCCACGCGGCACCATTTCGATGAGCTCGTCGTAGACCGAAGCGGGCGTGCGCTGGCGGCGCTCCTCCACCTCGAGCCGGACGCCCCAGAGCTGATACACCTCGTGCTGCAGCGCCTCGAGCTCGACGAGCTTCTCGGCCTTGGCGAGGCTTTCGCGCGTCGGGTACTTCGTCTGCCCGTCCTCTTTGAGGATGCCGACGGGCGGGTCGCAAAACATGCCGACGAGCGCGCCGATGGGTCCGGAGACCTTGTCCAAAATCTCGGGATCGACGGCAATTTCACGGCCTTCGCCCGTGGGCTTGCCGGCCTCGTCGAGCTCCTCCGGTACGTAGCGGCCGGCGAGCAGCTGCTGTCGCAGAGAGTACACGGTCTTTCTCTGCGCGTTCATCACGTCGTCGTACTCGAGCAGGTTCTTGCGCACGTCGAAGTTGCGCTCTTCGACCTTGCGCTGCGCGTTTTCGATGCTGCGCGTGACGAGCGGGTGCTCGATGGGCTCGTCGTCGGGCATGCCCATGCGATCCATCAGGCTCTTCACGCGGTCGCCCGCGAAGATGCGCATGAGGTCGTCCTCGAGCGAGAGGTAGAACTTGCTGTAGCCCGGGTCGCCCTGGCGGCCGGCGCGGCCGCGCAGCTGGTTGTCGATGCGGCGTGACTCGTGACGCTCGGTGCCGATGATGTGCAAGCCGCCGAGCTCGATTACCTCGTCGTGCTCGATCTTGCACTCGCGTTCGTGACGCTCGACGAGCTCCTTGAACTCGGGGCTGTCGTCCGCGACCGTGGCGCCCTTCTGCTTGAGCTCGAGGCGCGCGAGCATCTCGGGGTTGCCGCCGAGCAAGATGTCGGTACCGCGGCCGGCCATGTTGGTGGACACCGTGATGGCGCCCTTGCGGCCCGCTTGCGCGACGACGAAGGCTTCGTTTTCGTGGTGCTTGGCGTTGAGCACGTGGTGGGCGATGCCCTTTTTGCCCAAAATACGCGCGATGGCGCCGCTCTTTTCGACGCTGGTCGTGCCGACGAGGATGGGACGCCCAGCCTCGTGGTGAGAGACGATGTCGCGCACGAGCGCGTTGAACTTCTCGCGCTCGGTCTTGTAGACGACGTCGTGATCGTCGGCGCGGATGTTCTTTCGATTGGTGGGGATGACGACGACGTCGAGCTTGTAGGTGGCGCTGAATTCCTGCGCCTCCGTCTCCGCCGTGCCCGTCATCCCGCCGAGCTTCTTGTAGATGCGGAAGAGGTTCTGGAAGGTGATGGTCGCCATCGTGCGACTCTCTTCCTGGATCCGCACGTTCTCCTTGGCTTCGACGGCTTGGTGCAGGCCGTCGCTCCAGCGGCGCCCGGCGAGCACGCGGCCGGTGAACTCGTCGATGATGAGCACCTTGCCGTCGGGGCTCACCATGTAGTGCTGGTCGCGCTTGTAGAGCGCGTGCGCGCGCAAGAGCTGGTTGACGATGTGCAGCGTCTGGACGTTGACCGGATCGTACAGGTTACGAACGCCGATCGCCTTCTGCACGTGCTCGACGCCCTCGTCCGTCAGCGCGGCGCTGAAGCCCTTCTCGTCGACGCTGAAATGGTCGTCTTTGCGCAGGCGCGCCACGACCTCGTTCAGCGTGCGGTAGCTGTCGCTCGCCGCTTCGGCCGGGCCGCTGATGATGAGCGGCGTGCGCGCCTCGTCGATCAAGATCGAGTCCACCTCGTCGACGATCGCGAAGT
>JAICTZ010000050.1 GCA_025936115.1 Polyangiaceae bacterium | reverse complement strand
CTCCTCCCTCTTCTCCACAACCCCCACATCTTTTCAGTCTCCCCCCAGACCCCCCTCCTCCCGACGACGACGTATGTGCTCGCTTCACGCGAGACATACAAGGCCGGCGCGTTGTGGGTCAGTGATCGGCAACGGACGCTGGACTTTGAGCGGGGTCGCCGTGCTCCCATCAACTCCAAGAAGTCCGCGGGAGGGCTTACCATGGCCTCACACGAGCGCGGCGACGGGGCCGACCTGCGAGCCACAATGCGCCGGCCTTGTATGTCTCGCGTGAAGCGAGCACATACGTCGCCGGTCTCTCGCATGCATTTCGGCTTCCTTGACGATCGTGATCTTTCCTGCCAAGACCCCCCAACTCGAGACTAGATGGCGCGAACGATTCATTTCGTCAGTCTCGGTTGCCCGAAGAACCGCGTGGACAGCGAAGTCATGCTCGGGCTCGCCGAGCAGAAGGGCTTCCGCCACGTGAGCGATCCGAGCGACGCGAGCGTCATCGTCGTCAACACGTGCGGCTTCATCGACGCCGCGAAGGAAGAATCGATCACGACGATCCTCGAGCTTTCCCGGCAAAAAACCGAGGGACGCTGCGAGAAGCTCGTCGTCACGGGTTGCCTGAGCCAGCGCCACCCCGACGAGCTCGCGCGCGAGTTGCCCGAAGTCGATCACCTGCTCGGCTCGAGCGACATGCTGAAGCTCGCCGGGGTCCTCGACGGCAAAGCCGACCGGATCCTCGTGGGCGACCCGGCGAGCTGGCTCGTCAACGCCACCGATCCGCGGCGGGTCTCGACGCGCGGCCGCAGCGCGTTCTTGAAGCTCGCGGAAGGCTGCAACCGGAGCTGCTCGTTTTGCGTGATCCCGTCCCTGCGGGGCAAGCAGCGCTCGCGCTCGGCCGACGACATCGTGCGAGAAGCACAGGAGCTCGCCGACGCGGGCATCGTCGAGCTCAACCTGGTCTCGCAAGACACGGTGGCGTGGGGTCGCGACACGCCGGGCGCGCCGTCGCTCGCCGCGCTCGTCGAGCGCATCGCCGAGGTGCGCGGCCTGCGCTGGGTGCGGCTCTTTTATCTGTATCCCGAGCGGCTCGGCGATGATCTCGTCACGCTGATCGCCGATCACCCGCGCGTCGTGCCTTACGTCGACATGCCGCTCCAGCACGCGGCCGACGGCATGCTCCGCCGCATGCGGCGCGGCCACGGCGGCAAGCGCCTGTATGAGCTCGTCGAACGGCTGCGCAAGCGCATCCCCGCGCTCACGTTCCGTACCGCGTTCATCGTGGGCCACCCCGGGGAAACCGACGCTGAATTCGAGGAGCTCCTCACGTTCGTGCGTTTCGCGGAGTTCGAGCGCGTCGGCGTGTTTCGCTACTCCGACGAGGAAACGGCGCGCGCCTTCACGCTCGAAGGCAAAGTACCGAAGCGCGTCGCCGCCGCGCGCGCGAAGCAGCTCATGAGCGTGCAGCGGCGCATCAGCAAGAAGAAGAACCGCGCGCTCATCGGCCAGGAGCTCGAGGTGCTCGTCGAAGGACCGAGCGAAGAGAGCGAGCTCGTGATGGCGGGGCGGCACCCGGGACAAGCCCCGGAGATCGACGGCTCCGTTTACTTGTCGGGAGGCCCCGTCACGCCGGGCGACCTGTGTCGCGCCCGCGTGACGAGCGCGTCCGACTACGACTTGGTTGCGGAAGTGCTCGAACGCGAGCGCCTACCGCACGGTCGCCGCAAGCGCGCCGAACCCGAGCTCCTGCATCGCGCAAGTGACGGCCGTCGCGTGCTGCGTACCGTTTCGTAGTCACGGCCGCCCGGCGCGAGCACTCGGACACCCCCAGCAACGGCAGCCGCTAACCGCCGCTGCCCGCGGCTCCGCCGCCACCAGCCCCTGCCGCGCCGCTCCCGCCACCGCCACCCGTGGCGGACGGCGAAAGCGGCGGCAGCTCGAAGGCCGTTGCGGGGCTGAGGTCGGTGCCCGCCTGGTACCAGAGATTGATCACGTCACCCACTTGAGCGTCGTGAAGCTCGAAGTCGTAGATGCCCGTTTTGCCCGTCTGCTGGCCGTCCAAGAGTTGGCTGCGTGTGTTCAACGCGAAAACCTGTGAGTTTGGCAGCGCGCCACCGTGCACGCGGTACGCGCCGGTTTCGGTGAGCGTGATCTCCGGATTGACCGGCGGCGGCAGCGGCAACGTTGGCGAATAACAGCCAAGCGCAGCTACGGCCCCGAGCAGGAGCCATCGGCGCGGCAAACGAAGGCGCATCGCGACCCCCAGCGTAGCACGCGCCGTGCCGACGTGCGGACGGCAAAAAGTTCAATAAGATCAAGAGGATCATGGGTAACGGCTCGGACCTCAGGCAATTGTGTTGCCGAATGACTGTCAACTCCGTTGTCATCGGCTCGAGTGCTCGCCTTCCGCCGCGATAAATGGGCCAAAAACCCGCGGCAGTGTTAAGCGAAGGCTCGGAATCGTCCATGTCGAGCCCCGAGATCCGCGCGAAGCCAGTGCGCACGCCGCTCGGGCGGGTTCTGCGCCGGCTCTGGGCGATGGGACGACCGCTGCCGCTCTTTGCGCTGCTCTGCGGCTGGCTGCACGAGTACGCGAGCGCGCCGGACGCCGCGCGCCGGGAAGCCGACCCTGCGCGTTCGCTCGTGCTCGCACTGGCGCAGCTCGGGCTAAGCGCCGATCCGACGCAGGTCCTGCTCCTGCCCGACCAAACGCCACGCGGTGCCGTGACGCGCCACGAGCGCGCCGTCGTGCTCGCGCGCCGTCCGGGCGAGCTCGCCGACGTGTACCTCGTAGCGGCGCGGCGCGCACCGGAAGGGAACCTGCTCGAGATCTCGAGCACGCACAATCTCACCGACACGTCGGCCGCCGATGAGCAGGGCCTGGTCGTGAGCGGCAATCGTGCGGCATGGGCCGTCACGCAAGACGGCAAGGTCCACGCCATCTACCTCGCGGATTTCGCGGGCGAGCCCCGACCGACAGGACGCGAATGGACGGCCCCTCTCCGCTTCCAAAACGCGCTCACGAATCTCCAAGAGACCGGGCAATGGGTCGGCATCGGGCGCCGCTCCTTCAAGCTCGAGCCGCCCGCCTCGCACGTCGCACTCGGCCTCGTAAAGGACGCCCTGCTCATCGACTCCGACGCGCATCGCGTGCGGATCCCGGTCGGGGGCGGACCACCGAGCGACCGACGCGCGCTCGAACAGACGCCTCGCAAGGCACGCCCAGGCAACCTCGTCACGTGGGCGGTCGATCGCGTGCGCGCGCTGCCCTGGTTCGGTGATCGGAACATGCAGCTCCTGAAAGCCGTCGCGTTCGAGGCGAGCGACGAGCTCGATCAAATCGTGAGCACCGTCTCGCGCGAAGATGCAAATCAGGCCGTGGCCGAAGAGATCGGCGAGCTCTACGCGGCGCCAACGAGCGACGCGACCGATCCGGAGACGGGTTGGCCCCCGGCGCCGCTCGAGCCGATGCTGAGCCCTGCGCTCAAGGGTGAAGGCAAGTGGGTCCGGCTCGACGGCGACCCGTTCGTCGGGAAGAACCCGGGCGCTCCGGCTCCGTTCGTGTTCTCGTTCATTCGGACCGATCGCAAGCGCATCTACTCGCAAGTCTTCGTGACGCTCTGGGATCCGCGGCAAGTCGAGCTCCACCCGGTGAGCGGGACCGTCGAGCCGAAGAGCGCGACGGGCGAGACCGGCACGGGCGAGATCCCACGCCGGCCGGAGGTCATGGGGCGCTTGGTGGGCGCGCTGAACGGCGGGTTCCAAGCCATGCACGGCGAGTTCGGCATGATGGCCGACCGCGTCACGTATCTGCCGCCGAAGCCCTACGCGGCGACCGTCGCTCTGATGGCGGACGGCGCGACCGGGTTCGGCACCTGGCCGGAGGTGTCGCCCGTACCTCGCGACATGGTTTCGTTTCGTCAAAACCTGACGCCGCTCGTGGTCGACGAAACGGCCAATCCGTATAAGCGCTACTGGTGGGGGGGGGTGCCTCCGGGCTGGACGCAAGAGACCCGCACCGTGCGCAGTGGCATCTGCATGACCCGCGACGGCTTCATCGGATATTTCTACGGAGCCAGCGTCGATCCCGACGTGCTCGCGCTCGCGATGGTGCGCACCCGTTGCGTTTACGGCATTCATCTCGACATGAACGCCGGCCACACCGGTCTCGAACTCTACCGCGCCGCGCCGAAAGGACAGCTGCCGCCAATCAAGCATCCGCTCGACGACATGTGGGAAGCGCGCGGCCCCGTGCCCGGCATGGACGGCTGGGAATTCATCGGACGGCGCATGTTCAGGCTCATGGCCTTGATGAACTTCCCTCGCTACATCGGCACGGAGCAGCGGGATTTTTTCTATCTCACGCTGCGTCCCATCCTGCCGGGTGAGCCCGTCGCGAGCGCGGTGCTACCCGCCCAAGCGGGCGAAGGCGCGTGGCGCGTGCAAGGGCTCGAGCAGCACGGGTGGCCGCCGGCGATTGCAACCACCCACCTCCGTCCCGACGCAGCGCGTCCAGAGACGACCGTGGGACTCATCAAGCTCGATCCGCGACTTCTGCGCGCCCCCGAAGCCGGTGAGACCGGCGCGCACCGCATCATCGAGTTTCGGACGCCCGCTGCGGCGAAAGACATGTCTTTTTCGCTGTGGCACGGCGCGCGCACGGGCTTTCAAATCGCGCGCGAGCCGCCCGAACCGCACGCGACCCGCGTCACGTTCGGCTATGGTCCGGACGAGAAGCAGTCGAGCGACGCCACCGTCGCGCTCGGTGTGGATACGCAGGGCATGCTGATTTACGCGCGCGTGACCGAGGGTGAAAGACCCGGCAGCGACGGAGCGTTGCTTCGGAGCCTTCTCGCCTCGCTTGGCTGCGAAACGTCCTTGTTCGTGCCGGCGGCGCTAGGCGCGGAACTCGCGCCACCCGGCGCCGAGGCACCCGTGCGCACGCCAGGTTCCGGCGTCGTCCTCGTGCGGGCACAGGGCCCGAGTGTCCGGCGCATCTTCACCGAAACGCCCATCGTCGGACCCAAACGCTGGGCACCGCTCCAAACGCGAAGAAACGCGCTCGGCGAACCTTGAAGTGTGAGCGCTCGAGAAGTTCTGTGCCCGGCGCGGCGCGCCCATTCTTCAGATGATCCGCCCCAAATATTGGGGGTATAACCTCTCGCCAAGCCTACGAACCCGGGGTATGTATGACCGACGCGAGCACCTTCATGAGTGACAAGGGATCAGACCTCGACGTGTTCGACGGCCTAGCAGCCAAGAAGTCGTCACGCGGGGCATCGGCACCGCCGCCTCCGCCTCCTTCCTCCTCGGCAGTTCAGAAGAAGACGTTGCTTGGCTTGGCGGCCCCGCCGAAGCTTTCGAATCCACCGCCGCCTCCGCCGACGAAAGGCTCGGGCGCGCCGCCGCCTCCCTTGCCGCCGAGTCGAGTTTCGGCAGCACCTCCGCCGCCTCCGCCAATACCGAGCGTGGCGCCGCCGCCCCTTCCGCCACCGAGCGAGCCCTCGAATCCCGCCATCGCGCGGGGTGAAGAGACGTCGACTCCGCCGCCGCGGCTCGTCTCCAGGGTCCCGCCACCTCCTCCGAGTCCCGAGCGTCCGAAAACCGGCGCGGTCGACATCGATTGGGACGACGACGACGAGGCGACCACGGTCTTCGACAAGGCGCAGGACGATCCAGCGCATGCGCTGTTGCACAGCGCGCCACCGCCCGCCGCGGGCGTGCCCTCACCGCGTCCCGCAGCCGGTGCGCCGCTCGGTTCGCGTGTGCCGCCTCCGCCGCCCGTTCCGTCGAGGCCACCGCCGCCCCCGCCGGGGCCGTCTCCGATGCGTTCGCTCGCACCGCCCGGCGCGTCGGCGCGTCCGTTACCGCCGCCGCCGATGACACAGCCGGCGACTGCTTCGCTGCCACCGCCGTCGCTCCCGGACATGTACGGAAGTCAGGCGCCGAGCGGCAGTCGCAATCTGATGATCGCGCTCGCCATCGCCGTGATCGGCGGTGTTGGGCTCGGCGCGTACTTCTTGAGTCAGGGCAAGCGTGGTTCGCTCGTCGTGACGGTCGCCGGGCCGGGCAACAAGCCCGTGGACGGCGTCGAAATCTACGTCGACGGCGCGAAAGCGTCGTGCAGCGGTTCGCCCTGCCGCGTTTCGGAGCTCAAGCCGGGGACGCACCTCTTGAAGGTGAGCGCCGCGGGTTATCCGCCGACGGCCGACGTGGGCGTGCGTGTGCCGGCCGGCGAAGAAGCCGTTCAAAACGTCGAGCTCGCGCGCCCGAGCGAGGGCACGGGCGTCAAGGTCACGGCCGAAGGCCGCGGGCTCAAGCTGTTCGTCGACGACAAGGAGATCGGCCCGCTGCCGCAGGAGCTCCGCGATCTCACGCCGGGCGATCACAAGGTCAAAATCGACGGCGGCGAGCGTTACGAACCGTTCGAGAAGACGATCACGGTCGAGCCCGATCGCGTGACGGACGTCGCACCGAAGCTCCAGGTCAAGAAGGGCCTCGCGACGATCAAGCTCGGCGCGAACGCCGACGGCGCCAAGGTCATGCTCGTGAACGGCGACGAACGCCGACCGATCCCACGCTTCCCGCTCGCCGTCGATCTCGAGGCGAACAAGAGCTACTCGATCGTGGCCGAGAAGCGCGGCTACACGCGCTACGAGAAGCGCATCGATTTCAACGACGGGCAGGCCGAAAAGACGTTCGTCATCGACATGCAGCCGACGGGCTCGAGCGACCTGCCGGCGCCCGTCGAACGCGCGCCGTCGCGTCCCGCTCCCGCGCCGGCCGCGCCCCGCGCCCCGGCCGCCCCCGTTGCAGCCGCCCCCGCTCCAGCTCCCAAGGGCGGAAACGCGACACTCACGTTCACTTCGACGCCGCCCTCGAACGTGATTTTCGATGGCAGACCGCTCGGCAAGACGCCGAAGAGCGCGAGCGTCCCACCCGGCCAGCACACCGTCGTCTTCGTTCACCCGGAGATGGGTCGCAAGGCGAAGAGCATCAACGTCAACCCGGATCAGAAGGCGACGCTGACCGTCAAATTCCCGTAGTCACGTGGTTCGGCGGGGCCCCTGCCCCGCCGACACGGTCGCGTCGTGCCGCCTCCACGCGGGTCTCGCCTATGGTTCGTCGTTCGGCTCGAGCGCGCGCCACGTGGACCACGTCGCGGCGCAGCCAGGAGTGGGCTGCGTGACTCCGGCGCAGGCCGCGGGGTCGATCGGAGGGCCCAGCACGAGCTCAGTCGTGAAGCCGACGAACGGCAAGTCCGCTTGCCACGCCCTGCGCAGTCGGTCGGTGCGCGCGCGCAGTCTTTCGCGCGAGCGTTCGCCGAGCGCGCGTTCGAGATAGCCGAGCGCCTGTTCGCGTAGCGCCTCGTCGTCCGAGACTGCAAGCACACGCTCGAGGAACTGGATCTGGGCGTCACGCTCGCCGGCCTTGCTGAAGAGTCCGGCCGCCGTGATGCACTGGTACGGGATGTTCTCGTTCGAGCCGACGAGCTCGCAGGCGCGCGCGAGAATTCTCGCGCCTGCGAGTCGCCACTCCGCCTGTTCCTGCGGATCGTCGAGCCAGGGTGCGGCCACGTAGGCGATGAATTGGCCAGCGCTGAGCCAGAGCTCGGTGTCGCCGGGCCGGGCTTTGAGTCCTTTCTCGAGCAGCGCGCGCGCGCGGACGTAATCCTCGTGCCGGGGTTTGACCGGCTGCATCGTGATCAGCGTGTCGCCGAAGTAGTACGTCTCGCGAAACGTCGGATCGAGCGCCGCCACGGTGTCGAGGTAGTCGGCGGCGAAATCGAGCCGGCGCTTTTCCTGGAAATGAATTCCGTGCCAGACGAGCACGTGCGCGAACAGGAAATCCGCGAGTGCGGAGCGATAGCCGAGACTGGCGACGACGACTTGGTCGGGGCTCGGCAAGCCGTACACGTCGGTTTTTTCCCGCAGCTTGGCGGTGCGAGCGAGCAGTACGGCCCTGAGCTCACCGATGCCGACGGCCGCAGCGGCGACGAGCGCGAAGCCGGCAAGACGCGCGAGCCACGCGCGACCCGGCCGTCCGCTCATTCGACCTCACGGTGCATCGCGATCGCGCCGGTCGTCGGCGCGCCGCCGCGTGGGAAGACACCGGTGATCATGAACGTGCTCAGGTTGCCGTCGCCGTCGAGATCGCCGCGCGCTGTCGCGCGAAAGGTCGAGCGCTCGGGGCCGTCGTCGCTTTCGAAGGCGTAGCTGTACGCGTGTGGCTCGTCGAAGTGGAACCCGAGCAGCCGCCACGTCGGATGATCCCAGGTGCCCGCCGGATCCGAGGCAAGCTCTCCGCGCGGCACGAGCCCGGGCGTGAGCGGCGCGGAGCCCGGGTACGCCGACTCGACCGGGCGACCCGCTGCCATGGCCGTCGCTCGCTCCGCGATGAAGCGCAGCCGCTCCATCGGCTCCACCATGCGAGACGCGCGAAGATTCTTGAAGAACGCAGGCGCGACGCTGAAGAGCACACACAAAAGCGCCGCACCCACCGCCACGTATTCGACGAGAGGCCGGCCGCTGATGCGCATCGCGGCGCGATGATATCACGGCCCTTCCGTCCGTCGCGCGCGGGCGCTAGTTTCCGCGGCCGTGCGTCCCGAAGTCGCTGTGATCGGAGCCGGGCCCGCGGGGCTCACCGCGGCCCACGTTCTCTGCAAAGGCGGAGCGAACGTCACGGTGCTCGAAGCCGATGCGACGACCGTCGGCGGCATTTCGCGCACGGTCGTGCATCGCGGCTTCCGCTTCGACATCGGCGGTCACCGCTTCTTCTCCAAGGCCCGCGAAGTCGAAGACTTCTGGTCGGAGATATTACCGCACGACATGCTCGAGCGGCCGCGCTCGAGTCGCATCTACTACGACGGCAAGTTCTTCTCCTACCCGCTCAAGCCCTTCGAAGCCTTGGCACGGCTCGGCCCGCTCGAAGCAGGACTCTGCGTCGCGTCGTACGCGAAAGCGCGACTGCACCCCGTCTCGAACCCCAAAAATTTCGAGGATTGGGTCACCAATCAATTCGGCGAGCGGCTGTTCCGCATCTTCTTCAAGACTTATACGGAGAAGGTGTGGGGCATGCCTTGCAAGGAGATTTCGGCGGACTGGGCGGCTCAGCGCATCAAGGGGCTTTCGCTCGGCACGGCAGTGCTTTCCGCGCTCAAGCCCGGGCAGCGGAGCGCCGATCGTTCGGGCGTCATCAAGACGCTGATCGATACCTTCCGTTATCCGAGGCTCGGTCCCGGCATGATGTGGGAAGCCTGCGCCGAACGAGTGCGCGAAAACGGCGGCCACGTGCTGCTCGGACGCCGCGTCGCGCGCGTGAGTTACGACGCCGAGCGCCGCCGCTACACGGTCGAACACGTCGGCATGAACGGGGAACGCGACGAGCTCGAGGTCGACTACGTCGTGAGCTCGGCGCCTCTCGCGGAGCTCGTGCGCTCCCTTTCGCCGACGCTCGGCCCCGAGACCCTCACGGCGGCCGCCTCGCTGCGCTATCGCGACTTTCTGATCGTCGTTTTGATGGCCAAAGACGAAGGCGCTTTCACCGACAACTGGCTCTACATCCAAGATCCGAGCGTGCTCGTCGGGCGCATTCAAAACTTCAAATCATGGTCACCCGACATGGTGCCGGACCCGACGCTCGCCGCCTACGGCTGCGAGTACTTCTGCCACGCGGGCGACGGACTCTGGACCAAGCCGGATGCCGAGCTCGAGGCGCTCGCGCGCAGAGAAATGGGCGCGATTGGCCTGCTCCGCCAGGAGTCCGTCTTCGATTGCGCCATCGTCAGGCAACCCAAAGCCTACCCCGTCTACGACTCCAAATATCAGCGCCACGTCGACACGATTCGACACGAGCTGAAGGCGAAATTCCCTGGCCTCTACGTCGTCGGCCGCAACGGCATGCACAAATACAATAACCAGGATCATTCGATGATGACGGCGATGCTCGTCGCGAAGAACATCCTTGCCGGCCGCGAAATCTTCGATCCTTGGCGCGTGAACCAAGACGCCGAATATCACGAAGCGGGTGACCGCGGCGCGGACGAAACGGGTCGCTTGATTCCACGTTTGCTCAGGCGGTCGACGCTGCCGCCGCGGGCGTGACGGCGGCTCGAGTTTCCATTCGTGAGCGCCGCTTTGCCTCGATTCGAGCGAAAGGCGGCGTTGGCTTTGAGCACGGGGGCGCTGCTCACGCTGTCGTATTTTGCATGGCTACTGGGCCAACCCCGCGGGCTTTTTGAATTCGGCTACGCGCCGTTCGGGCCCGACCCGCTGCCGTACGCGCCGATGCGGGGCTTCACGTACGAGCAGCTTTGGGGGCACTTCGCGCGAGCCCTACTGCTCGGGCCCGGTCTGTTGCTCTTGAGCGTCGGCTGGAGCCGACTGCGCTGGCCAACGCCGACACTCGCCCGAAGGGGCGCACTCGTGGCGGCAAGCGTGCTCTGTCTCCTCGGGACGGCGGCGTGCATGCTCTTGAGCCTGCGCGGACGCGCGATCGTCGATGACGAGCTCGTGTATCGCATGCAGTCGACGTTCTTGCGCGAGGGGCACTTGGCCGCGCGTCTCGGCGACATCACACCACCCGACGTCTTCACGATCGCTACTCGGCTTGGTTACACGGGGAAATACCTGCCCGGCGAACCGATCGTGCAAATGCTCGGCCTCGCGTTCGGCATCCCGGCACTCTTACATCTACCGCTACTCGCACTCACGCTGTTCGCTTGGCGAAAAGCGCTCGCGTTGCGATTCGGCACGGAGACCGCCGATCACGCAACCATCGCGCTCGCGCTCTCACCCACTGTGCTCTTCACGTCGGCAACGGGCCTCAGCGAGGCGACGAGCCTCTGTTGCGTCGCTGTCGCCGCGCTCGGCTACGAATGGGCACGCGCACGGGCGCCTGTCGCGGGCGCGCTGCTCGCAGCGCTCGGCATCGGCTTCGGCATGGCGACGCGACCGCAAACACTGCTGCCCGTGGGTGCCGTGCTGGGTCCGGCCCTGCTGCTCGTGCTCGCACGGCGGCGTGAGCGGCTTGCGCTCGCCGCATTCGGGGTCGCGCTGGCCGTCTTCGGGGTGGGGCTCGGCGCGTACAATACGGCGCTCGGCGGCTCGCCGCTCAAGCTGCCCTGGTTCCTCCAATGCGGCCAGGAGCACTTCGGGTTTGGCCGGGTCTGGACCACGGAACGTTTCGAGCACACGCCGTGGACGGCACTCGAGAACCTGGGCGTGGTGCTGATTCGCATGAACGCCTGGTGGCTCGGGGCGCCTTGCTCGCTGGCCGTCCTCGTTTTTTGGTTTGGCCTGCCTGCACTCTACCGAACGTGGAACGTCTGGTACGGCGTCGGTCTCGCTATCGTCGCGTTCGAGTTCTTCTACTATTCACCCGGTATGTCCGACACGGGCTCGCTCTATCACTATGAGCTCGTATTACCCGGCTCCCTCGTCGCGGCACGCGTGTTCGAGTACGCGCGCGCCCGTTGGTCCCACTTCACGGCCGCCGCGATCACCGTGCACTTGGTGCTCGGCACCCTCGCCTTCGACATCGAGCAAGCTGCGCGAATGAATCGGCTCGTGGACGCCATTCACGCGGACAGCGACCGCGCGCTTGCACAGCTCCGTTCACCCGCCATCGTGTTCCACGAGCGCCGCGCGAGCGAGAGCCGCGCGACCGGCTGGGTTTTCGACAGCTTTCCCGAGCGCAATCGCGGGAAAAGCGATCGTGTCGTTACCTTCCCGAACCTGCCGGCACCGCTCCGCGCCGAGGTGCTCGCGGCGTACCCCGCGCGGTCGTGTTGGTACTACCGGCGCGATCCGGACACGGAACGCGCGGAGCTCTGGCGGTGTGAAGACGCCAGAACGCTCATGGACCGCACCCTGGGCGCGGACGAGGGGCGGCCGCTTTGGATTCGACCTACGGCGTACTTCAAGACCGATTTCGACCCCTTCGAAGCCGCCCGTCGCGGACACCTGCGCGACGACCACGGCGAGCGCATACCGCTTTGTTGTGCGCTCACGCAGGGCAAGCGACTCGGAGTGCCGCTGCGCGAGTCGCTGTTCAGCCGCTGCGTCGCGGATCACCGCTGAGAGCGCGCAGGATCCGCGGCTAGACCGAGCCGCGGCAGCACGGCCGTCGCGCGGTCAATTTCGTCGAGGCGCTCAGAGACCATTGCCCCGAGATCGGGCGGCAGGGCGGCATGGCGCGCGATGTAGCGGCGCGCAACCGTTGCAATTGCCGCCGGATCACCCGTTTGCACGAGGAAGCGCAATGCATCGCGCAGCGTCGCATCGCTCGTGCCTGGGTCGCTCGTCGCGCGGAGCCAGGCGGCTACGGCCGTCGTCTCGTCGCCGAGAAAGGTGGCGAGCTTCGCCCGCTCTGCGACGGCCGTCTCGGGAACACGCGCGAGCTCGGCACGCGCGCGCTCGTAGTCCGGCAGGTGCTGGAGCAACGGACGCGCAGGCTCGTAGCCCGCGTTGACGAGCGCCGTCAGGCGGCTGCGCGCGCTGTCCCATTGTCCGAGCTTGAGCTCGAGGACCGCAATTTCGGCTTCTGTGTCGGGCCGGTGATGTTGCGCCCGCGTCGCCCGCAACAGAGCCAGTGCTTCTTCCGGACGGCCGAGTCGGTCAAGGCAGAGTGCGGAGTTGAAACGTGCCTGTCGCTTCGCCGGATCGTCGTACCACCGCTCCCGCTCGGAGAGGGCGAGCGCGTCACGATACAGCCCCGCGCGATAAAGAACACCGACCAAATCCGTGGCCGCCGCGCTGTTGTTGGAGGGCGTCTCGAGGTAGGTCTGCACCCAAAACGCGACTTCATCGGACCAGACGGCGGCGCGGCGAGCCGTA
This sequence comes from Polyangiaceae bacterium, assembly GCA_025936115.1. Taxonomy (GTDB): domain Bacteria; phylum Myxococcota_A; class Polyangia; order Polyangiales; family Polyangiaceae; genus PMG-095. Next base: position 41,606 of record JAICTZ010000050.1, on the reverse strand, counting down.
GACCAGCCGAGCGACACGAGCGCCGCCGAAGCAAGAAGCCACGCTGTCCGGCGCAGGGCAAGCGCGCGGTCGAGACGGGGAGCAAGGGCGATCACGAGGCCGGCAGTGGGCAAGTAGAGGAACCGGTCGGCCGTCAGGGTCCGCGACGGGATCGGAACGATCTGCAGCACGGGGAGCAGCGCCGCCGCGGCAAGCGTGAACCCGACTGCCGTCGACGGACGCCACCGGTGCCGGCGCTGATGCACGGCGAGCGCCGCGATCGCGACGAGCACACAGCCGCCGAGCACGACTGTCCACCACGTAGGCGCGCCTGGTCGCCCGATCACGGCGCGCGGCCGAAATGGGTCGAGCACCATCGCGACGTACGTCCCGACGGCGTCGAGCACCGTCACGGCACGGCGCCCGAAGCCGAGGGCTTCGCCTTCGACGTGCACGCCGACGACACGAAAACGCGCGGCCAGCGCTGCGCAAACCGCAGCGAACACCGGAAGCAGTGCGCGTCCGACGGCCACCAATTTGGTGCGAGTCGCTACATTGTGATCCTGATTCATCCACTCGATGACCGCGACGGCCGGCACCGCGGCAACCGCTGATTCTTTGGCAAAGAGACCGGCCGCGATCAGCACGCCCGCGCCGACACGTCGCCGCGAGCTTCGACCCCAGCAGAGCAGACTTCCGAGCACGAACATGCTCGCTATCAGATCCGTACGCCCAGAAATCCAGGCGGCCGCTTCGGCGAGCCGCGGCTGGAGCGCCCACCCCGATGCCACGAGCGACGCGGTGATCGGTCGTACGCCGCTCTTGCGAATCAAAACAAAAAGGAGCAGCGCGCACGTGACGTGTAACCCAAGGTTCGTGAGGTGATAGCCGCCGGCATTGCTGCCATGCAGCCAATGATCGAGCGCGAAGCTCAGCGTGACGAACGGACGGTAGTAGCTGTCCACCGCCGGCCCGTTGCTTCCCGCCCAAAACGGCTGTCGCAGGTACTCGCCGAGCGAGGCATCGCGATCGACGAGGGGCGCGCCCAAAATGAGCAGGCGGTCGTCCCAGAGAAATGGACCTCCGAGGACCTGGACGTAGGCCAGAGCCACCGCCAGGACGACAATCAGCGCCGCCAACGCCTGCGACTCTCGCCGGGCTCGGGGCTAAGCGCCAGTTTCTCGTGAGGAGGCGGAGCCGAACCCTGACGCACGCTACGCCAGGGCCGGCTCACCTTTGCGCTCAGATCATTCTTCCGGATCAGCCGGCTCCGCGATCGTCGTCGCGAGGCGCATCGCAAGCTCGCCATTCGTACCCTTGACGATACCTCCCTGGTAGGTCCAGACGCTGAACTTCGAGCCGTCTCCATTGAGATCACCGGTCGCCGTGGCGTCGAACGAAGCGGTCTGCGGGTCCGTCGGGTTCGTCGCTACATAGTTGTACTGGTAGTAAACGGGGCTGTCGACCGAGTACTTGAGACACTTCCATCCCGTCACCGAGTCGCCAGTCCAGTCCGAGGGATCCGGCTGGATCTTGGAACCCTTGGGCACTCCGTTGGTGCCCTTCGTCTTCGGAACGGCATTGGCTGCCGACCCGCAGAGCCGATGCACTGCGGCGGTCTCGTCGCCGGCCGTCGCAAGCGAGGCTGCCATCGTCTCGCGCTCGAACGCCATCACCGCGTCCTTGCCGAGCCGTCCCAGGTTGTTCTTCGCTTCGCTCGTCTTTGCGTTCGTGAGGTACTTCTTGACGCCATAGATCGCGAGGGCCGCGAGAATGCCGATGATGGCAACGACGATCATGAGCTCGACGAGCGTGAAGCCGCGCGCTTTTCTGAGTTTACGAATCATTGTGTGTTCCTTTCATGGTGGGTGGCCTACTCGACCCGCGATGGTCCACCCGACCCGTCGCTCGGTGCCGGCGTGATTTGCCGGCTCGGAATCGAAATCACTCGGTCTCGCCCTCTCCGTAGATTTGATCGGTGAAGCTCGAGCCGACGAAGAGGGCCGCGGTGCCGTTGCCGTCGCGGTCGCTTGCTGCGCGCACGACGTACCAATCGCCGGCGCTAGTCGGATAGTTGAGGTCGATGCTGGTCTTTAGGGCCGACTTCCCCGGGACACCCGTTCCCTTGCCCGCAACGCAGGCGTACCCAAATTGCACCACCGTGCTCGGATGAACGCCGAGCACGTTCCAGTTCGGTTCGTCGGTATTCGGTGATCCGCCCTCCCAGGCGCGCCTCTTTTGACTCTTGGGCAGCGTGCCACCAAAGGGATAATAGGAATCGATCGAGCCGACGTTGAGGTAACTGAACGTTTCGTCCTTGTAGCTCTCCTCGGCGGCGCGCACCGAATTGATGATCTCCATGGGCTCCGAGGTCGCCGCGGAAAGGAGGTACCTGCGCACACTGTAGACGCCGACCACCGCGAGGACGGCGACGATCGCGACCGTCACCATCAGCTCGATGAGCGTAAAGCCGCGCGCGTCACTCCTTTTCGGAGTTCTACAGACCACGCTTCGCCTTAGCAGGCCGCATGCCAATGCTACGTCACCCTCGCTGTGGCCGAAAAAGTCGTCCACGCGTCAGCACTCTTTCACGGACGCGCGCGGAGAGCCGAGTAAATTGGGCCGAAATCAGCTAGCGACCGCTATTTCGGTCGCACCTTTTCGCACTCGAACACACGCTTACCCCCTGCCGCAAAACGTCACTGATCGGACCGCAGCGGACCCAAAATGAGCCCGCATGCCGGCATCACTCCCCTTCGTTGACGAGGAACGTGACGGGCGTCCAGCTCGCGGCGCCCACCATGCATCCGACACCGTTACCATTCGCATCCGCCCTCGCCTCGATCAGGTACCATGGCTCCGTCAATGTAGGTTGAACGCCGCCCGCGAGCTCATTGTCGAAGACGGGGGCCGTGTCGGGGAGGCCAGCGTTGGCTTTGAACCCGAAGCTCACTGGTTGTCGGATGTCGGGTCCCAAAATGCGCCAGCGATTGGTCTCTTCATCGCTCTTGTCGGGAACCTCGGTACGCCAAAAATTCATCTTGGTGTTGCGCGTTGGCGCTGCTTTGGGATACCAGCCCGCCGCCCCGGGAGCCGAAACGTCCAAATACACCTGATTTTCCGCGCGATAGTGCTCCTCGGCCGCGGCAATCGACCGCACCACTACCTTGGCGCTCGCCGCATCGGAGGCGAAGGCGCGCTGTCGTAGAGAGGCAATCGCAAGGCCTGCCAGAATACCAGTGATTGCCACGACGGCCATCAACTCTGCCAGTGTGAAGCCGCGGGCGACGCCGCGCCCGCGACCGACGCGCTCCCCTCTCGTCTCGGCGCGCCGATGCATAGGCTCGGAGCTTAGCATCACTCCTCGTCGTCGTCCTCACCTGTGCCGCTGTCCGTTCCTCCCCCGCCGGTGCCCTCCCCGTCCGCGCCGAGCCCGTGCTTGTGCAGTCGATAGCGCAACGAACGAAACGTGACGCCGAGCACTTTGGCGGCGGCTTTGCGGACGCCGCCCGTGCGTTCGAGGGCGGCGATGAGGAGGCGGCGTTCGGCTTCGTTGAGGACGGCGTCGAGGTCGCAGCCGTCGGGGCCGAGCTGCAAGAGGCCCTGTTCGGGCGCGCCGAGCTGGCCGCTCACTTCTTCCGGTAAATCGCCCGTACCGATGACGCGCGCACCGGCGAGCGCCACGGCACGCTCGATCACGTTCTCGAGCTCGCGTACGTTGCCGGGATAGGCGTAGCGCTCGATGGCGCGCAGCGCGTCGGGCGTGAAGCCCGCCACGTCTTTGCCCATTTCGCGCGCGAAGCGGTCGAGGAAACGTTCGGCGAGGAGTGGGATGTCTTCGCGCCGTTCGCGGAGCGGCGGCAACGTCAGGCGGATGACGTTGAGGCGATAGTAGAGATCCTGGCGGAAGCGGCCGGCGGCGACGTCGGCTTCGACGTCGCGGTTGGTCGCGGCGAGGACGCGCACGTCGACGGGCACTTCTTCGCTCGCGCCGACGGGACGCACGCTGCGCTCCTGGAGCGCGCGCAATAGTTTCACCTGCAACGCCTGCGGCAACTCGCCGATCTCGTCGAGCAAAATGGTGCCGCCGTGCGCGTCGCGAAAGAGTCCCTGGCGCTTGCTCTGCGCGCCGGTGAAGGCGCCCTTTTCGTGGCCGAAGAGCTCACTTTCCATCAAGTTTTCCGGCAGGGCCCCGCAATTGACGACGAGAAACGGACCTTGCGCACGATCGGAGCGTTGATGAATCGCGCGCGCGACGCGTTCTTTGCCCGTGCCGCTCTGACCCGTGATGAGCACCGTGGCGCGCGTCGCGGCCACGCGATCGATCACGTCGAGTACGCGGCGCATCGCTTCGCTCTTGCCGAGGAGATCGCGTCCCTCCTCCTCGGCCCTCACGCGCGCCTTGAGCCGCAAGTTCTCGGTGACGAGCGCGCTCTTCTCGAGCGCTTTTGCGACCAGCGCGGCAAGCTCGGCCGGCTTGAAGGGCTTGGCGACGAAATCGTACGCACCCGAACGCATCGCCAAGATGGCGTTTTCGACGCTGGAGTGCGCGGTGAGCAGGATGATTTCCGTCGCGGGGCTCCGACCCTTGGCGACCGAGACCACGTCGAGCCCGGAGCCGTCCGGCATCGCCAGATCCGTCAGGACGAGCGGAAACGGCTGGGGGTGCTGGGTGATGGCTTCGACCGCTGCGCGGTAGCCGGGCGCGCTCACGACCGCATAGCCTTCGCGGTGAAAGAGAATCTCGAGCATTTGGCGGAGGCCCGGCTCGTCCTCGACGATGAGTACTTTGACCGAGGGCGGAACAATCGAGGTCACGGGGAGTTTTCGACGCTATCACGTCCCTCGCGGTGCATCAGGGAGCACCTGCCCGCGTTTCCGAGCTTGCGGCGCGCTCGGTTCGCTCTACTTTTCAAGCTCATGCTTGGATTGGGAGTCACCTCGTCGAGAACGCGTTCATGCGCCGCTGGGCCCGTGCTCGCCCTCGCCGTGCTCGCGCTCGGCGCCTGCGCCAACGGCAGCGGACAACTCCCTGCGGGCGATGACTCGACCACAGGGGCTGGCGGTAAGGGGCCAATGGGCGGCGCAGCGGGCAACTCCTTCACGCTCGGCATTCGCGCGCTCACGACGGATGGACTCGGCACGGAGATCGACGCCCTGCACGTCAAGCCCTCCGCTGTCGTGGACATGGTCGCACACGCGATGCCAGCCGCGGCGCACGACGTGCGCTTCGCGCTGCTCGGTACGCCGCTCGACGCCGTCTTGAGCCTCACGGAGAGCACGACCGACGCGACGACGGGCGACGCGCACGTGCGCCTGGTCGCGCCGAGCACGCCCACGACCTTCCGCGTGCAAGCAACGGCGAGCGGCGCCGCGCCCGCCTTCATCGATCTCGCCGTGCCGAAGACGAGCATGGCATGGCTCGGCGTCAAGCCGTCGTACGCGGGCGAGCGCGTGGTCCCGGACCCCGTCTACGTCGCCAGCGCGTGGGAAGGCACGACGTGCGCCGATCTGCCGGGTAACCCCCCCGACGAAGACGGGCCGCTCATGGCGAGCAGCGTCAAGTTCCCGGTTCCCTTGCTGGTACCCACCGACACGAAGCTCGCCGTGACGCTGAGATCCTCGCGTTTTGCCTGGGGTTGCACGACCGTGAACTCGGCGACCGAGGGCGCGCAGAACGACGTCGAAGTCGTGATGACGAACGTACCGATGAAGCTCGACGCGAGCGTCGTCGACTTCAAGCTCGGCCTCGACACCGCCGACGACCTCGACGCAGCGCTGGCGGACTCCGAACAAGCAATGCTCGCCGCCGTGCTCGGCGAGGCCGACGACGACGTCGCGGCCTTGCTCGATGCGATGGGGAACGCGAGCGGCTCGGCCGAGAACTTCGACGACGTGCGCACGAGTCTCGACTGGGACGCCGCCGTGCGTGAAAAACTCGGCGCGTCTGCCGCGAGCGCCGTGCGCGCGCCGCTCGCGCGCTGGATCGCGAGCGGGCTCGACACGGAGCACGTCGCAAGCGGACTCACGGGCTCGCTGAGCGGCACGCCAGGCGGCTCCCCGAGCGTGACGTTGAGCTCCGTCTTCGGCGTCGCGCCGTCACGCGCGGGCTTTACGCCGAGCGATACCGGGAGTTGGGAAGCGTCCGCCGACGACCGCGTCGTCATCGGCATGAGCATGTCGGTCTCGCCGGCGACCTTCCTACTCGGCGCCGCACGCGGGCCGGCCCTAGACGAAGTGCCGGGAGCAAAGAGCGTTCCGGCCGCGCTCGTCGCGGTCGTCTCGTGCGCCGACGTAGCGGCCGCGCTCGTCGCGCATGGCGAAAGCAAAAACGACTCGATCAAGGACTGCGCCGCCGACTGCACGGAGCAACTCTGCGTCAACGCGGTGCACACCCTCGTCGACGCTGCAGCCGCGTCCGACGAGGGTCCGTCGACGCTCGACATCGCGCTCACCGGCTCGGCCAGGGTCGGTGAGGATGCTCAGCTCACGGGCTTCGGTGGCGGCGACTGCACCTGGCTCGGCCATTGGTCACTGCCCGAGGGCACCATGAACCTGAGCGGCCCGGCGAGCGGCGCCGCACCGGAAATCGCGACCCCCTGAGCGGCTCGGCGCGTCGAACACGGGCGAAGCTCGGGACCGCTCAGCCGGCGACACCGGCGCGCGCGATGCGGATCTCGATCGCCAGCGCGTAGGCGACGAGCGCTTCGGTGGCCGAGATGCCGCGACCCGCGCGTGCCTCTCGCGCAAGACCCCGAAACTCGAGGTAACGTCTACCGTCGATCCCGAGCACGACGGCGACCGTCGCCGCGTCTCGTGGTGCGTCGTTCGGACCGAGCGCGGCGGCGGCTCCCGCGAGTGAACGGGCGACGAGCGCCTCACTGCCTGCGACGGCGCGGCTGTAGTCACCGTCTGCCAACGACGCTTCGAGCTCGCGCACGAGGCCGCGCTCGTTCGGCGGCCACAACAGATCGAAGCTAGCTCGGCCGCGTGGCGACGAGAACGCTGGTGGCGGCGGCGCGGGCCGTTCGGCGGCTACGGGCGGCGCGGACTCGGACGCGGGCTCGTCCTCTTCGAGCTCGGGCTCTTGCAGCGGTTCGCCGACGGCCGCGCGTGCGGCGGCTTCGCCAGGATCGTGCTCGGGTACCTGCGAGAGCCGGAGCTCCACGGCCGCGAGCCGCGCCGACTTGGGCGCGCCGTCGGCGTCCGAGCCCGCGCCGCGCAGCGCATCGGCGAGCCCGCCTTCGGGGATGTCGAGCGCCGGCATCGAATCGGGACGCTCGCCTGGCATCCGCTGCTCGAAGTGTTCGAGCACGGCGCGCGTCACTGCTTCGAGCGCTTCGTAGACGCCCTCGCCAGTCATGGCGACGGAGCCGAACGACGGCGCGAGGTGCCGGTTGAATTGTCGCTCGAGCTCGTCGAGAGAGAGCGCCGTCGCGAGATCGCGCTTGTTGTATTGGATGACGTGCGGCACTTGTCCGAGCGAGCGGCCGTGCGCGGTGAGATTCTCGTTCAAGTTCTCGAGGCTCTCGGAGTTGGCGTCGAGACGGTCGCTCTGCGAGTCGAACACGAGCACGAGGCCGTCGGCACCCGTGAGCACGAGCTTGCGCGTCGCGTTGTAGTAGACTTGGCCCGGCACCGTGAAAAGCTGCAAGCGCACGCCCATGCCGTGCACGCTCGGCAGGCGTATCGGCAAGAAGTCGAAGTAGAGCGTGCGATCGACCGGCGTGGCGAGACTCACCATCTTGCCGCGATGCTCGGCGCGCGTCGTTGCGTGAATGTGTTGAAGGCTCGTCGTCTTCCCGCCGAGCCCAGGGCCGTAATACACGACCTTGAACACCACCTCGCGGGATAAGGGGTTAACGACGGGCATGCTCGCCCCTTGATACTACTCGTAGCGGGACTCTTGCAGGTGGACGACCTGCCAGATCGGCGAGCGCATGGAAAGTCCGACCGAAGCGACGACCAAACAGAGACCCACGGCCGCGAGTAGGCGCAGTGGCCACTCGAGTCGCCACGTCGGCTTTTCACGGCCGAAAGCGAAGCCGAGCCCGATACCGGCCGCGAAGCCGCCGAGGTGGGCGGGTGTATTCACATTCCCGAGCGCCAACGACAAGAGCACCGCGTAGATCAGATTACGCACGAACACGTTCTTCCACTCCGGATCGCGCCGCGCACCGAGAATCCCGACCCACGCGCCGATCTGTCCGAATACACCGCCGCTCGCGCCCATCGTGAGCGGCTCCACCGGCGCGTACCAGTAGCTGCTCGCGACGAAGCCGAGCGCGCCCGAGAGTAAGAAGAGCAACGCGAAGCGGGCGCCACCGAGCTCGCGTTCGAGGGCGTAGCCGAGGCTCGTGAAGATCCAGAGGTTCATGCCGATGTGGAGCGCGCCGGCGTGCACGAACACCGCCGAGAGATAGCGCCACGGCTCGGTGTGCCCGAGCGTGCCCCCGAGCGCGCCGAAGCGCAGCATCGTCGATGCGCTGAAGGCCGGCTTGAGCCCGAGAAAACCGAAAAAACCGATACCGTCGGGGATCGTGTGCTCGACGATGACGCAGAGCGCGAACACGGCGAGCTCGAGAAAGAGCAGGATGCGCGTCACGGGCGCCTCGACGCCGAGCACCTGTTGCACGAGGCGCAGCGCGCCGTCCGCGGCGGGTCCCGGCAGGCGGCGCCCGCAGCGGTAACAGCGTCGTTCGCCGACGCTGTTGAGCTCTTTGCAGTACGGGCAGAGTCTCGCAGCCATGAGGGGCGCCGTGTCTAGCACCGGTGCCGGCCGAAAGCGTGCGGGTTGTAAGCCCGGCGCGCCGGCGCGCGTTCTCTCGCTATGCAGCTGGCCCGAGCCCCCCTTGCCGGCGCCGAGGGCCTTCTCGACGCGTTTTGGCGCATGGGGCGCGGCGCGCGGGCGAGTTGGGTCGGACCCGCCCCTCCGAGTAGAGTCCCGCCGGTGCTGGCGCCCGAGGAGCTCGAGACCGAACGGGGGCTCTGCGCGCGAGCGTGCGCCGGCGACCGTACGGCGCTCGGGAGTCTGCTCGAACGCCATGGCCCCCGGCTCTACCGCGCGGTGCTCTTGCCACGCCTCGGCAACCCCGCGCTCGCCGAGGAGGCGCTCTCGCTCACGTACCTGCGCGTGGTCGAGCGCATCGGAAAATTCGAGTGGCAGAGCGTCGGCATCTACCCGTGGCTGCGCGTCGTGGCGCTCCGCATCGCGCTCGACCAGCTGCGAGCGCGACGCCGTGAGGTGCTCTTCGACGCGGCCGATCTCGAACGTGAAGTGGACCAGGCCGAGCGCGAGACGCGTGACGCGGCCGCGCTCGAGGCACACGACCTCGGTGCGGCCAGGGCGCGCGTGAGCGCGCTGCTAGGGCGGCTGCACCCACGCTACGCCGAGGCCATTCGCCTCCGCGTGCTCGAAGAACGGCCGCGCGCCGAAGCCGCCGAGAAGCTCGGCGTCTCCGTGGGCACGTTCGACGTGGTACTCCATCGCGCGATGGCGGCCCTGCGCAAAGTGCTCGACGCCGAGGAGCAGGCACCGTGACGACGCCGAAACCGCCCGAATTCCCGGACGACGGCGCGACTCCGCTCGCGCCCGCCGAGGAAGCGGCGCTCGCGCGAGCGCTGCGCGCGGCTTACGTTCCGACCGAGCTCGCGCCCGAACGGCACGCGGAAATCCTGCGCGCCGCGCTCGACGATCCGTTCGCCCCCGCGAGCGCGGACGAGCTCCGAGAGAGCGCGCGGTTGCGTCAGGCGCTCGAGGATCGGGACGTGAGTCACCCTGACGCCGCGCTCGCGCGCGCCCTCGCGGCCGCAGTGAACCCCGAACCTCTCCCGGGCAGGGCGTCCAAGGAGCTCGTGCGACGCGCGGCGCGACGCACGCCGAACGTCGTGTTCGTGACGTTCGGCGCGCTCGGACTCGCGGCCGCGGCGGCGTTCGCCTTGTTCGTCGTACGAGCCGGCAGCCCCGCGCATGAACCGCTGCCGGCGCTCGCGCGCTCGCGCACGACGCAGGATCTCTTTCGCGAACCCTTCGATCCGAACCGTACGAGCGAGCGTATCGATCGCATCGCCGAAGCGCGCGAACGCGACGCACGCGAAAATCGTTACGCGCTCTGGGGAGTCCACTGATGCGGACGAGCTCGAGCTCGCTTGCGCTCGCGCTCCTGCTCGTCGCTTGCGGCGGCCGCGCCTCGGACGTCTGCGCCGACGACCACGGCCGGCCCGTCGGCACCGCGCTGCTCGCGTTTCTCAGCCGTTCGCGCGCGGCCCACCACCGCGCCGACGCGCGCGAGGGACAGAAGGATCTCCCGGCGGCCGAAGCGGAGCTCTCGGCCGTAGTCGACGGGCCGAAGCCGCCATGCCCCAGCGCCGCGGAGGTGCGCGAGGTGCTGGCGGACACGCGCGCGCGGCTCGCCGAGCTCAGGAGCCGGCACGCCGCGTTCGACGCCGCAGCGGCGGATGTGGCCCAAGGTCTTACCTTGGTCCCCGAGCGCAGCTACTTTCGGGGTCATTTGATGGAAGTCCGCGGCCTGGTCGAGGAACGCCGGAGCAAAGCGCTGACGGCAGCCGGGGATGCGGCGGGCGCGAGAGCCGCGGAGGAGCGCGCCCTCGCGGCTTTCCAAGAAGCGATGCGCATCCAGGCGGCGGTCATCGAGCAGGTCGTGTCGAAGCCGTAGAGCACCGCTCGCCGCATGTAGCCGCATGTGGTGCAGAAGCGCTCCTTGGCGATGGCAACCGGAGGCAGGTAGACTTCATACGGGTGGCCTTGCTCGACAAAGATCGCAGGCTTCGGCTCGCAGACGGCGTCGATCTGCGTGCATTGCCGCTCACGCCCGAGGACGCGTTCGTGCTCTCGCACCTCGACGGGACTGCGAGCGAGAGCGAGATCGCGCTCGCCACGGGTCTCGACGCGCGCGTGATTCGCCGCTCGCTCGAAAAGCTGAACGGACTCGGCGCGCTCGCCGTGTCGAGCTCGAACCCCGCGCCCCGCAGTCCGCGCCCGCCGAGCTCGAACTCGATCGCCCCTTCGGGCACCTTCAAGATCCACGTGGGCGCGGTGATCGAACAGGCCGCAACACCGAAGGCTCATCATCCTGCAGCCGCGCTCTACGATCCCGCCGAGCTCGACGAGCCCGTCGATCTCGACAAGGATCGGCGCCGCAAGGTGCTCGACACCTACTATCGGTTGAGCACGCTCTCCCACTACGAGCTCTTGGGCATCGAGCCGAGCGCCGACAAGAAGGCCGTCAAGGCCGCGTACTTCGAGCTCGTCAACGACTTCCACCCGGATCGCTATTTCGGCAAGAACCTCGGTTCCTTCAAGCCGAAGCTCGAGCGGCTGTTCGCGCGCGTGACCGAGGCTCACGACGTGCTCACGCGTCAAGCGGCGCGCGAGGAGTACGACAAATACCTGTCCTCCGTGCAGAGGACGCAGGCGCTCGATCGCTCGCTCACCGACGCGAATATCGCCGCGGGCGAGGCGGAGAGACTCAAGCGCGAAATCCAGGAGCAAGTTCAGCTCGAGCAAAAGGCGCGGCATTCGTACCCGCCGCCCGCGCACGTGCCCTCGGCGCCGCCGTTCACGCAGCGCAGCATCGCAACGCCGACGCCGCCGCCCGTGAGCGCGAATCATTCGTTCCGGCCCGCCGACGTCGACGCACGGCGCCGCGCGCTCGCTCGCAAGCTCGGCGTGTCGCTGCCGCCGCCCGCGGCGCGGGTGCCGAGCTCGCCGTTACCGCAGGCGGACTTCTCCGCGCGCGAAGCCGCGACGGCGGATTTGAAACGCCGTTACGAAGAGCGCGTGGTCGAGCTCAGATCGCGCCAGGTGCAACGCTACGTCTCGGCCTCGGAAGAGGCCGAGAGCCGCAGGGATTTCGTGTCCGCCACGAACGCGCTCCGCATCGCGACCTCGCTTGCGCCCGACGACGCCGCACTATCGAGCCGACTGCGCGACCTCGAGGCGCGCGCAGTCGCGGGCCTCGCCGACAGCTACGTCGAGCAGGGGCGGTACGAAGAGCGAGAAGGGCGCTTCCTCGAGGCCGCGGTGTCGTACCGGCGCGCGAGCCGCGGCAAGCCTACGCCGCACGTGCTCGAGCGCATCGCCCATTGCCTCTACAGCGGCAAAGGCGACCTGCGTGAGGCGGCGGACTTCGCTAAGCGCGCCCGTGACGCCGCACCGGACGACGTCAATCTTCGCCTCACGCTCGGCAAGATTTACTTCGAGGCAGGCATGAAACAGAGCGCGGCGGCCGAGTTCGAGCACGCGCAGCAACTGTCGCCCAAGGATGATACCATCAAGGACTGGTTACGGCGTGCCCGCAAGGGCGAGGCGTGAAGCGGAAGCCGGATCCAGGTTAGACGAAGGAAGAAGCGATGGAGCGAGTCATCGGCATCGATTTGGGGACGACCAACTCTTGCGTCTCCATTCTGGAAGGCGATGTGCCGATCGTCATCACCAACCGCGGGGGCTACAAGACCACACCGAGCGTCGTCGCCGTGACCGAGGCGGGCAAGCGCCTGGTCGGCCACATCGCCAAGCGGCAGGCCATCACGAACGCGGAGAATACCGTCTACGCCGCCAAGCGCTTGATCGGACGCAAGTGGAACTCGCCGCAGGTCAAAAACTCGATCATGACCTCGAGCTACACGATCGTGGAGGGACCGCACAACGACGTGCGCATTCGCCTGCGCGACAAGACCTACTCGGTCCCCGAAGTAAGCTCGATGGTGCTGCAGGAGATGAAGGTCATCGCGGAGGACTACCTCGGTGAGCCGGTGAAGAAGGCCGTGGTCACGGTGCCCGCCTACTTCAACGACAACCAGCGGCAGGCGACCAAAGACGCAGGCGCCATCGCCGGGCTCGACGTGATCCGCATCATCAACGAACCGACGGCGGCCGCGCTCGCGTACGGCTTCGGCAAGGACCTCGATCGCACCGTTGCCGTGTACGATCTCGGCGGCGGCACCTTCGACATCAGCATCCTCGAAATCGGCGCCCACGGCGTTTTCAAGGTGATCAGCACGACGGGCGACACCTTCCTCGGCGGGGAAGATTTCGACGCCCGCATCATCGACTGGCTCGTGAGCGGCTTCCAGCAAGAGCACGGCATCGATCTGCGCCAGGATCGCATGGCGCTCCAGCGCCTGCGCGACGCCGCCGAGAAAGCCAAGTGCGAACTTTCGGCGACGCGCGACACCGAGATCAATCTGCCCTTCATCATCTCCACGGGCAGAAATGAAGCCCTGCACCTGCAGCGCGCGCTCGATCGCGCCACGCTCGAACAGCTCACCGCCGATCTCGTCGAGCGCACCGTCGAAATCTGTCGCCAGGCGCTGGCCGACGCGCGCCTCGGCGTAACGGAAATCGAGGACGTGATCCTGGTCGGCGGCATGACGCGCATGCCGGCGGTGCAGCACACGGTCGCGACGTTCTTCAAACGCGAACCGAACAAGAGCGTGCACCCCGACGAGGTGGTCGCCATCGGCGCGGGCATTCAAGGCGCGGCGCTCGTGCGCGAAAAGCAAGAGATGATCCTGCTCGACGTGACGCCGCACGCGCTCGGCATCATGACGTTCGGCAGCCACTTCGAGGAGCTGATCCCGCAAAACACGACCGTACCGACGGCGCGCACGAAGACGTTCACGACGAGCCGCGACGATCAAACCGCCGTAAAGATCCTGGTTCTGCAGGGCGAGAGCACGCGCGCCGACGAAAACGAGCTGCTCGGGGAGTTCATCCTCACGGGCCTCCGGCGCGCCGCCAAGGGGCAAGTCGAGATCGAGGTCACTTTCGAGATCAACAGCGACGGCATCGTGAGCGTGCAAGCAAAGGACCTCGAGACGGGCCAAGCGCAGTCGATCCAGGTGACGGCGACGAGCGGCCTCACGCAGGACGAAATCAAGAACATGATGTCGAGCGCTCAGGACTACATGGTCGAGCGCCGAACGGACGAACGCTTCGAGGCGAGCAAGCAAGAAGCCGAGACGCTCATCGCCGAAATCGAGCGCCTGTTCCCCGAGATCGAACGCGCCGTCGGCTCCGCCGACTTTGGGCGCGACGCGCTCGCTAAGGCGCGCAGCGCCGTCGAGCGCACACGCAAAGCCATCGGTAACAAGACCACCGACGAAGTCGTGCAGCAGGTCGAGCAGCTCGGACGCACGCTCCGCATGTTCAAGGGGGTCGTCACTCGGGGCTGACCCCGAGTCGCGAGGTAACCGTGACCGGGCCCGACCGAGGCGGACGCTCCAACTCCTTTCTCGAGCCGCTCGAGCTCGAGGAGCTCGATGCCGCGCGCGCGCCGGAAACGCGCGAAGACACTGAGGATCCCGATGTTTTCGAACGCGTGACCGCCGTGCCGGGAGAGCTGCCGGACGTAGCGACGCTCATGGCCGAACCGGAGCCCATCGGCCGTGACGAGAGCCCTTCGGGACTATTCGAACGCATGCAGGCGGATACGGTGCGCCCGCCAGACGATCATCCGAGCTCGGACCCTCCCGCGGTGTTCTCGGCGCCGACCTCTTCCGCCAAGCGCCCGAGCCGACGTGCGTCGCGTCCAATGCGCACGCCGTCACGACCCGGCCTCGAACGTACCTCGCGTCGGCCGTCGAGCCCGAACCAGCCGGCCATCGAGCTCGATCTCGAGCCAGTGCCGCGCGAGCCGGAGCCCGCACCTACGCCCGAAGAAGACGCGCTCGAAGCCGATCTCGGCTTTTCCTCGCGGCCACCTGCGCCGGAGAGCACGCGCCGCAAGGCCGAGGCACCCGAGGTCGTCGAAATGAAGGATCGCTACGCGACCGGCGACTTCAGCGGCGCGCTCGTCGTGGCCGAGGGCATCCTCGACGCCGATCCGAGCCACGAGGAAGCACGGCGCTGCCAGACGCGCTGCACCGACGTCCTCTCGCAGATGTACCTTGCGCGCCTCGGCTCACTCACGCAGGTCGTGCGCGTCGCGCTATCGAGCGACCAGGTCCGCTGGCTATCGCTCGATCATCGCGCCGGGTTCTTGCTGTCGCTCGTCGACGGACAGTCGAGCATCGAGACGTTGCTCGACATCAGCGGCATGGCGCGACTCGAGGCGTTACGGATCCTATTCGGGCTCCTCGATCAACGCGTGATCGTGCTCAGCGAGGGCGAATGATCCTGCGCGCGCCGCGGGCTATCGGCCGCGCGCACCGAAACGCGAGTGGCGGCTCGGCGAGGAGCCGAGTAGAAGTGGCGCATGGTCGCCCCGAGCGTCACGCGCGCGCGCGAAGCGCTCGTCGGAGTGCTCGCTTTCGGGCTCGCTTGCGCCGTGCTCGACCGCTTTCGCGTCGCGGTCGCCGCACCAGGGCCGAGCAACGCCCCGGCGGCCGCGACTAGCAGCGGCGCGCCGAACAGCACGCCTGCGGCCGCTCGCGCGCTCGGTGTCGCGTCCTATCGCATCAGTGCTCGGCTCGACCCCACGAGCCACCGCGTCGACGGCAAGGAGACCATCCACTTCGTCAACCGCTCGACCCGCGCGCTCGGCGAGCTCTATTTTCATCTTTACTTGAACGCGTTCAAAAACGAAGCCTCGACGTTCTTGCGCTCGCCGTTCGGCGAAGCCAGAAGCACTTTACGGGCGAGCGATTGGGGCTACATCGATGTCACGCGCTGTACGGCGCCGAGCCTCGGCCCGGGCGATCTCTGGCCTTTACACGTGGCCGGGACACCCGACGAGCCCGACGACGAGACCGACGTGCGCCTGCCGTTGCCGACACCCCTCGCGGCCGGAAGCGCAGTCGATCTGCTAGTCGAGTTCAGCTCGAAGCTCCCGAGCGTCGTCTTGCGCACGGGCCACGCCGGCGACTTTCATTTCGTCGCGCAGTGGTTTCCGAAGCTCGCTCGGCTCGAGGACGACGGGAGCTTTGCGCACTTCCCCTTCCATGCGCAGGCGGAGTTTTATGCGGATTTCGGCGACTACGACGTGAGCCTCGACGTACCGGCGAACGAGGTCGTCGGCGCGGTCGGACGGCGCGTCGCCCTCGAAACGAACGGCGAGCGGCGCGTCGAACACTACCGCGCCGAGAGCGTGCACGACTTCGCGTGGGCGGCGTGGCCCGCCTTCCGTGAGCGCACGGCCCGGCTGGCCGGCGTCGACGTGCGTCTCTTGTATCCACCCGGCTACGAGCGCAGCGCCGAGCGCAGCGAAGCCGCACTAGCGATCGCGCTACCTCGAGCGTCCGCGCTGTACGGCGCCTACCCCTACCCGACGCTCACGGTCGTCCACCCGCCGGAACGCGCCGGCGAGGCGGGCGGCATGGAGTACCCGACGCTCATCGCGACGGGGGGGCCCTGGTACGCGGGACTCTTCGGTGATCGCGCCATCGAATCGGTCACGATCCACGAGCTTTTGCACCAGTGGTTTTACGGGCTCGTCGCGTCGAACGAGGCGCGCTCGCCGTTCCTCGACGAAGGCCTCACGAGCTACGCCGAGCTCCGCACGCTGGACGCCGCCTACGGCGCGGGTTCGGCCTTTTCCGGCTTCGGTCTCACGCTGTCCGTCACGAGCCTCGGCCGCGCGTTCGCCGCGGCGCGCGCTGAAGACGTAGCGGTCGCGAGCCCCGCCGCCGCGTTCCCGAGCTTTCGCACGCTCGGGGCGCTCGTTTACTCGCGCACTGCGACGCTGCTCGAGACGCTCGCACGCGTGTACGGCCGCGACCGCGTCGAGGGGGCGCTCGGCGCCTATGCGCGGCGCTATCGCTTCGCACACCCGACGGAAAGCGACTTCCTCCACGCCATGGGCGACGCGCTCGGAGCGAGCGTCGAGCACACACTCGTGCAGGCGCTCGAGGAGCGCGGGCGCGTGAACTTCCTCGTGCGTGAAGTTCAAAGCGCCCCCGAGCGGCCACCGGCCGGTGTCTTCGATCGCGCGAGCGGCCGCGAGACGGTAGCGGCGCCGAGCGCAAAGGCCCGGCGCTATCGCGGGCGCGCCGTGGTTTTGCGTCACGGCGAGCTCGAGTTCCCCGTCGATATCGATGTGTTCGACACGGCAGGTCGTCGCGAGCGCCGGCACTGGGATGGGCACGGCGCGCTCTACGTCGTGGACTTCAGCGGTGATGCGCCGCTCGCGCGCGTGGTCATCGACCCCGAGCACCGCGTGCTCCTCGACGACGATCTACTCGACAATGCGGCCGCCGCCGAGCCCGAGCCGCCCCGTCGCGTGTTCGAGCGCGCGACGTATATCTCCGAGCTCCTGCTCGCCTCGATGCTGCCGTGAAGCGCCGAGCGTTCGCCGTGCTGTTCGAGTTCGCCTGTCGCTGCGCGGCGGGCCTCGTGCTCGCCGCCCCGTTCACTGCCGCGGTCGCGGCGAGCGGTCTCGGCGCGTTTGCCGAGGGCGATCGCTTGCTCTTCGAGCCGGGCGGCTTGTTACTCGTCGAGGTAGCACGCGCGTCGTGGCTCTGGCTCACGCCGCTCGCGAACGCGTCGCTCGTGACGTTCGCCGTCCTCTCGGTCGCGCTCACCCTGCCCGCTTCATTGCTCTGGGTGACGAGCGCCGATGACACGCCGGCTACCGCCCCGGCGCTCTTCGGCCGCGCCGTTGCGCTCGTTCCCTCGCTGCTCGCGCTCGCGGGGCTGGCGCTTCTCGGCCAAATCCTGGCCATTTGCTTGGGGGTCGCCGGCGCGGGGTTCTTCCGCAGCGCCCTCGAAAGTCCCGTGGCCGGCGACCGCTGGGCGCTCGTGCCGCTCGGCTGCGCGGGGCTCGTGGCGCTCGCCTTCGGCGTGCTGCGCGACGTGGCGAGTGCGGCCGTCGCCTGCGGCGTGCCGAACGCTCGTTCCGGCTTACGCGCAGCGCTTACTGCCCTCTTGGGCGCGCCGCGCGCGCTCCTCACGCGCTGGGTAGCGGCAGCAGTCGCGGGACTCGCCGTCGTCGCTGCGGTCGCGGGCGGCGTCGGCATCATCGACGTCGGACGGCCGGGGTCGCTGCGCGTCGTGGCGGTCGCCGTCCTGCATCAGAGCGTCGTGTTGGCGCTGTCCGTATTTCGTGCCGGCTGGTTCACGGCGGCGGCGCGCGTCGTGCGAGGTCAGCTCGGCGCGGGCTCCGAAGCGCGCCTGTAAATCTGCGCGTAACGCCGCGCGGGACGATCCCACGCCAGATCGAGGCGCATCACGCGGCGGCGCAGCCGCTGCCAGGCGTCTTCGTCGGCGTGAGCGGCGAGCGCACGCTCGACAGCTCCGACGAGCGCACGCGGCTCGAGCGAATCGAACACGAACCCCGTCCCCGTTTCGAGCGCCGCGTCGCAGTCGACGACACTGTCGACGACCGAGCCCGCTGCGTACGCGACGGGCGGCGCTCCGTAACGTTGCGCGACGAGCTGCGCCGTCTCGCACGGTGTGTCCCGCGGCACGACGAGCGAGATGTCGGCCGCAGCGTAGAGTCTCCGCACGGCGGCGTCGTCCTTGGCCGCGATGCACGCGAGCTCGGCGGGTCGCTCCGCGGCGAGCGTCTGAAATTCCGTGAGCATTCCGCGCTGCCCGACGGCCGCCACCACGAAGGTCGCTGGAAGCCGCGTGAGCTCCGGCAGCGCCGCGAGCACCACGTCCGCGCCGTGTGCGCGCTCGAGCGGCGCGACAAACGACACGAGCGGCCTCGAAATCTCGAGCTCGAGCCGTAGCTCGCGCAAGATGACGCCCTTCGTCCGCGCCTTGGCCGACGGCTCCTCCGCGTCGTAACGCGCCTCGAGACTCGGATCGGTCGCAGGGTTGTAGATCGCGTAGTCGATGCCGCTCGTGATGCCGACGGGAGGCTCCGGCAAGGCCGAGAACGCCTGCGCGAGCGAGCCCGTGACGGCGGGATCCGTGAGCGTCGCGCCGTACGTCGGCGCCGGCGTGACGACGATCCGCGCCGTCGCGAGTCCCGTCTGGAGCGGAGCGCGGCGCGGATCGTAGACGGACAGGACGAGCGGCGGAGCGCCTGCGGCGAGGTGCGGCCCCACGAGTCCGCCCGGCCAGTCGTGGCCGTGCACGATATCGAAGGGCTGCTGATCGCGTCGTTGGCGCACGAGCGCCGCCGCGGCGCGCCCGAACGCGGTGAACGCCTCGAGCGTGCGCCCGTCGGGCTCGCGTTGCTTGAGCTCGCCCGGCGCCGTGAGCCCGGGAATGTCGAGCAGCACGAGTTCCACGCCCGTCGAGAGCTGCCCGTCGAAGACCGTCACGTCGGTGCCGTCCGCGGCCAGAGGCGTCAGACGCCGCGCGAGCAGTAAGCCGTGCTCCTCGAACGCGGCGTAGCGTGGCAGGGCAATCGTGACTCGGTGCCCGAGCTGGCGCAGCCCTTTGGCAAGGGCGAAAACCACGTCGCCGGCCTCGGTCACGCGCGCGTAGGGCGCAAGCTCGGCAGTCACCATCAACACGTCCATGGGCGGGGCGGTCCTACACCCGAGTGCCGCAGGAACCAAGGGCCGAAACGCGCGGCGTAAGCTCGAGCCGACCGGCCCGGGGCCGGAGCTTCGAGGTGGCCGCTCGCCGCAACCGGGTGTATGCCGCCCGAGCCGATGGACGACCTCATCAGCAAAGCTCAGGTTCTGCACGAAGCGCTGCCTTATATCCGGCGCTTTCAAGGCCGCACTTTCGTCGTGAAGTACGGCGGCCACGCCATGGTCGACGAGGAGCTGAAAGAGAGCTTTTCGCGTGACGTCTGTCTGCTCCGCCTCGTCGGCATCCGCGTGGTGGTGGTGCACGGCGGCGGCCCCCAAATCAATCGCATGCTCGAGCGCGTCGGCATCTCGTCGACGTTCTCGGCGGGCCTGCGCGTGACCGACGACGATACGATGGAGCTCGTCGAGATGGTGCTCGGCGGCGGCGTGAATCAGGAAATCGTCGGTATGATTTGCCAGCACGGCGGGCGCGCCATCGGCCTCTCGGGCAAAGACGATCGCTTCCTGATCGCCAAAAAGCTCGACCGCGTCGCCGCCAAGGACGAGCACGGCGAGACGGTGCTCGTCGATCTCGGCCGCGTGGGTGAGGTCGTGCACGTCGAGACCGGCGTCGTCGAGCAGCTCGCGAGCAACGGTTTCATCCCCGTGATTGCGCCCATCGGCGTGGACGACGAAGGGCGTTCGCTCAACGTGAACGCCGATACGGCCGCGGGGGCCATCGGTGGCGCGCTCCGGGCGGCCAAGCTCATCCTGATGACCGACGTCGACGGCGTGAAGACGGCCTCGGGCGAGCTCCTGAGCTCGCTCGATGCGCTCACGGCCGAAAAGCTCATCGCTGATCGCGTCATCACCGGCGGCATGATTCCGAAGGTGCGCTGCGCGCTCGAAGCGGTGCAGTCCGGCGTCGAGCAAGTGCACGTGATCGACGGCCGCCGCCGGCACGCGCTTCTGCTCGAGATCTTCACCGATCGCGGCATCGGCACCGAGATCCGCCGGCCCGGCGCGCGACGCGACGGGGCGGACTCGAAGAGCTAGACTGCTCACCGCCCATGCCCCGCTCCGCCGAAGTCGACGAGACCACCGTCGTGCGACCCGCGGAAGTTCCCGAGGGCGCGATCCGGCGGGCCCTACGCGTCCCGCCGGAAGCTGCCGGCCAGCGCCTGGACGTCTTCGTGCAGGCGCAGCTGCGCCACACGAGCCGCACGCGCGCCCAGCGCATCGTCGAAAAGAGCGCCTTCAATCTGCAGGGCAAGCGGCTGCGCTCGAACGATCGCGTGCGCGAGGGCGCCGTGATCATGCTCTGGCGCGAGCCGTTCGAACCGGACGAGGAGCAGCCGCCGCTCCCGATTTTGTACGAGGATCCGCACCTGCTCGTGGTGGACAAGCCGCCGCTCGTCGCCGTGCATCCGACCGCGCGCCATCACGTGCACACCGTCATCGTGCGCCTGCGCGCGGAGCGCCCCGACGAATACCTCTCGCTCGTGCACCGGCTGGATCGCGAAACCAGCGGCATCTTGCTCGTCGCGCGCACCCCCGAGGCCGATCGCGCTTTCAAACGCCTGCTCGAGGATCGCACCCTCGGCCGTGGCGCCCCGGCGCCGTTCGAGAAGACCTACTTGGCCATCACGCACGGCGTGCCCGCGGCAGGCGACATCGAGTTGCCGCTCATGCTCGACGAAGACAACCCGCTGCGCGTGAAAATGCGCGTCGCACCGCCCGGCAGCGGACTCGACTCGCTGACGGGCGTGACGGTCGTGGGCACGACCGGCGGCTACGCGCTCGTCCGCTGCGCACTCCACACCGGACGCCAACATCAAATCCGTGTGCACTTGTCCGCCGGCGGCTGTCCCGTCGTCGGCGACAAACTCTACGGTCCGGACGAACGCATGCTCGCCCGCGCGGCCGACGGCGAGCTTTCGGCCGAGGATCTCGCGCTCCTCGAGCTGCCCCGCCACGCCCTGCACGCCCACCGCTACGCCTTCGTCCACCCGCTGACTCGCCTGAGGCTCGAGCTCACCTCGCCACTTGCCCCCGATCTCACCGCGTTTTGGGCGTCCCATGGCGGCTGTCCACCCCCGACACTCCCCGTGGCCAGCGGCTGAAAGCGACACGCGCCGCGAAACGCCGCGTGGGCGGGAACCTTTTCGAGGCTACTTTACTCCATCATTCGGCGGCGCAAGACGATCCCGATGGCCGAGCAAGTGCTGCCGCTACCGAATCCCGAAGATGCCATGCAGCCGACGGATGAGGAAATCATCGGACGCGTGCGCGGCGGCGATATCGACTGCTTCGAAGTCCTGATGCGCCGTTACAACCAGCGCATCTATCGGACCGTCCGGGCCATTCTCCGCGAAGAGGACGAGACGACGGATGCCATGCAGGAGGCGTACGTCAACGCCTTCACACACCTTGGCGACTTCAACGGCCACGCCCGTTTCTCGACCTGGCTCACTCGCATCGCCGTGCACGAAGCGCTCGGCCGGCTGCGCAAGCGCAAACGCGTCGAACCGCTCGACGACGGCGACTCTCAGGATTCACTCATGGTCTCCCCCGTCAATGGCCCCGAGAACAACGCGAGCGACGGCGAGCTCCGGGCCTTGCTCGAAGAGGCGGTCGACGGGCTCCCTGAATCGTTCCGCACGACGTTCGTGCTCCGCTCGATCGAGCAGCTCAGTGTCGCCGAGACCGCGGAAGTCTTGGGCATCCCCGAGGAGACGGTCAAGACGCGTCATCACCGTGCGCGCGAGCGCCTGCAAAACGCCCTCACGAGCCGCATCGGCGGAACGTTGCCCGACCTCTTCGGGTTTCATCGGCCTCGCTGCGATCGTGTCGTCGCCAACGTGCTCGCGCGCCTGAAATCGCTCGCTTCCCGCCCCGAGAACCCGAGGGAAACTCCTTGAAAACCATCCGTCTGTTCGCCCCGTCTTTGGTGCTCTTCGCTTGCGGCGGCAGCACTCCGCCGCCGGCCACGCCTGCCGCGGAAACGGCGCCCGCGCAAACCGCGGCGAGCCCCGCTTCACTCGGCACCTTCGCGGCCCAAGCCCAAGCCGGCCAGGAGCTGTACGCCAAAAATTGCGCGGGCTGCCACGGCGCCCACGGCAACGACGGCAAAGCGCCGCCCGTGGTGGGCCTCGACAAGGGAGCGTTGCCGCTCGACCCTCCACCGACGGCCAAGTTCCGCAAAACCCAGTTCAAGACGGTCGGCGACGTGGCGGACTTCGTCGTCAAGACCATGCCACCGAAGGCGCCGGGCAGCCTGAGCGCCGATGAGTACTTTGCCATTCTGGCGTTCGACCTACAGGCGAACGGCATCGATCTGGGCGACAAGAAGCTCGACGGCCCGCTCGCGGCAACGCTCGAGATCCCACGCAAGTAGCCGTCTATACTAGGGGGATGCCGCCGCGCGCGCCCGACTCCCGCCTGAATGCGACGGCGCTGCTCGCGCTGCTCGTCGGCATCTTCGGCACCATTTGTCTATTCTGGGGCATCGCAGGCATCGGCGCGATCGTGCTCGGCTTCGTCGCCGTGCACGAGATCAAGCGCTCGGAAGGCCGGCAGCACGGCCGCGGCTTCGCGCTCGCGGGCATCACGCTCGGCGCGTTGCACCTGCTCGCCCTCAGCTTGGGACTAGCGGCGGTCTTCGTCTTCTCGGCGCATCCGACGGCGTTCTTCGGCCGCCCCGCCGCCCGTCCGCCGCGCGCCACGACGTTCCTCCCGCCGAAACTACCGACGATGGCGAGCGCCGCGCCGACGGGCGAGCGTCTCGGCGCCGCCAGCCGCGAACCCGTGACGAAGACGACCGCGCTCGGCAAGCTCACGCTGGTCGACCCGGGCGGCGAAGTGAGCGCGCTCGCGCCGCTCGTCGCCGCCCAGCAGCGGCTGGCGACGTCGGAACACCAAAAGCTCGTGCTCTGGGTCACGGCGACCGATTGCATGCCGTGCAACGGTGTCTCCGTTGCTCTCGCCCACCGGCGCATGCAGGACGCGCTCGCTGGCGTTCGCTTTCTGCGCGTCGACGCCGCGGATTTTCACGTGGAGCTCGCAAAGCTCGGCGTGCCCGTCGATGTCATGCCCGGCTTCGCCTTGATCGGCGGCGACGGCTCCCCCGCGGATTACGTGAACGGCGGCGAGTGGGACGCCGACATTCCCGAAAACATCGCGCCGGTCCTCGGCAACTTCGTCCGGGGCACCTACCGCACCCGCAGAAATCCCTGGCGGGGCCCCCCGCGCGCCGACGAAACGGCTCTGTAAGCGGTTCCAGCGTGGGCGTTCAACCCGCACTGGAAATCGAGCCGGAGCAGGTTACTATGCCGTCGAGTCCATGGTGACGACCTCCCAGCGCTTGGCCACTCCACTCCCCGTCGGCACCGCCGTCATCCCGGGAACTCTCCGAGCTCGCTTGGAGGAAGTCCGGGCCCGTGGCGAACGGATGAACCTGAAGCAGGCGGTGGGCATCGTGGTCCCGCTCTGTGTCGAGGTCGCGAACCTCCATCGCTCCGGGCAGCGATTGTTCGTTCATCCTTCCTCGTTGATCGAGAACGAATACGGCTTTTACGGCGTGTCGCCCGACCTCGCGTCGCGTCCCCCCGTCTTGCCGCGTGACAAGGCATGCCTCGCACCCGAGGAGCGCAACGGTCAGCCCGGCGCGGCTCGCGCGAGCGTGTTCGCCGTCGGGGCGATCCTTTACGAGCTCGTGACCGGCCTTTCAGTCGGCCCCGGCATGCGCCGGCCGAGTGAAGTGATCTCGGCGCTACCGCAGAATTTCGAGAGCGTCCTCGCCAAGGCCCTGGTCTCGGATCCGGCGCATCGACCCGACGACCTCAACGCCCTCGCGCAAGCACTGCACCAGTTCGCGCCGCCCGGCAGCGTTGCACCCCCACCCCCGGCCGACGTTTCGCACCTCGATCATGACTCGAACTTCGAGGTCGACCTCCGGATGTCGATGCTCCCCCCGGAAGAGCTGCCGATCGAGCTCCGCTCTTCGCACGTGCCGGCGGGTCGCCCTGCCCGTCAGCCCGCTCCGTCGCGACCCATGGACGCGACGACCGAGCTCGCCTCGCTCAAGGCCCGCCTCGAGTCCGATCCGCGACCCCGCTACGTCGTCGTGAAGGACGGCATGGATCACGGACCGTTCAGCGCCGTCGAGCTCTTGCAGCAGATCGCGAGCCACACGTTCGTGGATTCGGACGTGCTGCGCGATTCGCTCAGCAACGACGAACGCACCATCAAGGACTGGGACGAATTTGCGCCCTTTGCGGAACATGCGCGGCTCCATCGCGACATTCGGGCGGAAAAAGCTGCGATCGAGCGTGTGGTCGTGCAAGAGAGTCGCAGCACGCGCGGCAAAGCCATCCTCGGTCTCGCGCTCGTGGGCGCCCTCGTCGCGGCGGGCGGCGTCTGGATCCTCACCAAGCGCGGCGCGAAGAACGACAACGTCGACGTGCAGGACGACACGCTCAGCAACATCGAAGTGGACGGCGGTATCAGCGCGTCCGGCAAGCGCGGGGGTGGCGCCAAGCGCGTCGTGGGTCACGGCCCGGGCGGCGTGCCGATCCTCGGCGGCGGAATGAGCTGTGAATCGGCTCAAAACGCTTACGTCGAGGAGATGAACATCGGCGGGCCGCGCGGCCAAGCCGACATCACCGGCCAGCAGTACGGCAGCATCCTCAACCGCGGCAGCTACTTCGCGCATTGCGGGGTGCCCGACTCGACCGGCCTCAGCATCTGCGCCGCGGTCCAGAACGGCCGCGCCGTAGGCGTGACCGTGACCGCCAAACCGCGTAACCACACGATCGAATCGTGCGTGGCCGCCTCCGTGCGCGGACTCAGCTTCCCCTCGAATCCGAAGCTCGACGTGACACGCACGAACTTCTGAGGTTCATTCGGGGGGCATGAGGCTTCGGGGTTTCGTCGGCGTTGGGCTCGTTGGCGCGCTCGCGGCCGCTTGCAGCGTCCCGGTCGTGGCGGGAGTCGACGGCGGCGACGCGAATCGCGTCGTGGTCGCCCTCGAGCAGAGCGGCGTCGCGTCGGAGAAAGAGCGCGATCCGGATCAAGAAAACGCCTACCGGGTGATGGTGGCGCGCGACGACGCGAGCACTGCGCTCTCGGTGCTCGCCGACGAAGGGTTGCCGCCGCGCGCGGCGCCGAGCTTGCTCGAAGCGCTCGGCAAAGGGTCGCTCGTGCCGAGCCGGGCGGCCGAGCACGCCCGCGTCGTCGCCGGCACCGGCGACGAGCTCGAACGGTCGCTGCTCGGTCTCGACGGGGTCGTCTCGGCGCGCGTGCACCTCGGCGTGCCAGGGCGAGATCCGCTCGCTTTCGACGAGAAAGCGCCGATCGCGACGGCTTCCGTGCTGCTGCGCCACCATGGACCGACGCCGCCCATCAGCGCGAGCGAGGTGCAGCGGCTCGTGGCAGGGGCTGTCCCAGGCCTCGCTGCCGAACAGGTTTCGGTCGTGATGCTGCCCGTGCCCCCTCGTCCGCGCACGGCCGAGCGGCAACTGGCGCGCCTCGGGCCGCTCACCGTGACGCACGCTTCGCTCTTCGCGCTGCGCACCATGGTCGGCGTCGCGGTCTTGGTGAGCGCGGCTTTGCTCGCGTGCGTCGTGGGCCTATTGCTGCGGTTGCGGCGCACCGAGCAAGCCTTGCGCGAGGCGGCAGCGTCGGAAGCCACGGATGTCCCCGCGCGCCCGCGGCGTGGGGCCGCGTAGCGGAGCAGCTCTCAAGGGCCCGAACGCTCGAGGGCGGTGCCGGGGGGTGCGATCGAACACCAGCCGTAGCAGCAGAGCGCTTCGTTGCCCCGCCGCCGCGCCGTGGTGAGCCGGGTATCGAGCAAGGCGCCG
The DNA here is from genome assembly GCA_025936115.1 of Polyangiaceae bacterium. GTDB lineage: Bacteria > Myxococcota_A > Polyangia > Polyangiales > Polyangiaceae > PMG-095. Next base: position 15,396 of record JAICTZ010000050.1, on the reverse strand, counting down.
TTGGGCACCGAGAAAGCGGTGGCCTCGGGCGGGCGAATGGCGGCCGGACAGGCGCCGTACGGCGCGCCCGCGAGGGCGCCGCGCGTGCCGGACTCGAGCTCCGCGATGCAATACGACTCGTGAAACGCAAGCGGCTCGCGGCAGCGATCGACCACCTTGGCGGGATCGACCACCGCGATTTTGCCGCACCAGCTGTAGCAGCACTGCGTGCCCGGCGGCGCGCGCCGTCGAGCGCGCTCCGTCCGGCTCGCATCGAAGCGACCGGCGCCCGAAGGCGACGGGAACACGGCGTCGTTCACCTCGAGCGCCGAAGGACAGGTTTCGTAGGGGGCGGGTGCGGGTAGCGCGGACGTCCGCGGCAGGAGCGCGTCGCAGCGATACTCCCGTACTTCGTCGGCCTTGCACGCGGGAGGCTCGAGCGAGACTTCCTCTCGCGGCGCCGCCGGCTTGGGCGTCGTGCCGCCACAGCTCACGAGCCACCAGCCGAGCACGCTGCCGGAGAGCGCACGCACGACGACTCGCCGCCCCACGCCCCGCCACCATGAGTACCTCTTGTTCGGTCCTGCGTCTCCCGTCACCGCCGCCCGGTATACCATCGCTTCACATCCCCACGTGCTCGGGTCGCGCGGACACGGCTCATCCCGTCCGGCCCCGGCCGAGCGTTCACTGTTAGTCTCGGGCCATGAATCAGCGATCGATCGAAGTGCGGGTCGGCGCCCTCATCCTGGTCGCGGTGGGGCTCGTCGCGGTTTTTACGGTGCTCATGGCCGGCATCACCTTTCAGCCGACGTACAAGGTGTACGTCTCCTTCCATAATCCCGGCGGGCTGACGACCGGAGCGCCCGTGCGCATCTCGGGCGTCAAGGTCGGGCGCGTGAGCGACATCGATTTTTTGGGCGCCCTGCCCGGACGGGCGGCGCAACCGGACGCGCTGATTCGCGTTACCGCCAAGATCGAGACTCGCTACGCGAGCGCCATTCACGAGGACGCCCGCTGGTTCGTCACGGCGCAAGGCGTCCTCGGGGAGATGTTCCTGGCGGTGGACCCGGGCTCCGCTGCCCGTCCGCTCTTGCGCGACGGCGCGCAGGTGCACGGCGTGAGTCCGCCCCAACTCGACCTGCTCCTCAGCGAAAGCTACGAGCTTTTGCACCGCGCTTACCGCGGACTCACGGAAAACGAAGGTAAAATCGCGGAAACCTTCGACGGACTCCACCGCACGCTGGGACTTGCCGGCGATGCGCTCGAACGAAACGAGCCGAAGCTCGATCACATCGTCTCGAACGCCGAAACGCTCTCCACCACGGCCGTGGAAACCCTGAAGGCCGCGCGCGAGCGCTACGTCGACGGCCCTCAAATCAAGCACATCCTCGACAACGTCGAGCACGGCTCCGACATCGCCTCGCGCGATCTCGGCCCGCTCGTGAACGACAGTCGTGAGGTCATGAGTGACGCCAAAAAAATCACGCGCGTCTTCGCGAGCGAACAAGAGCTCGCCCGCGTCGAGGGCATGACCCGCGATCTCGGGGACGCCGCAAAGAGCGCCAAATCAGCCGCGGCAGACGCGCAGACGCTCGTCAGCCGCGTGAAACAAGGCCAGGGCACGGCGGGCGCCCTGCTCCGCGACGAGGCGCTCTACGACGACCTCAGCGAGCTCGTCCGCGACCTCAAACACAATCCGTGGAAGCTGATGTGGAAGGAGTAAGCGGGCTACGGGGCGCCGGCATCGGCGTCGGCCGGCGGAGGAGGTCCAGCGACCGTGGAGGCGAGGCTCGTCACGTCCTTGCTGCAGACGCGATTGCCCTGGGCGTTGGCCACGCAGACGAACCCGTCCTCGCAGTCGTCATCCCGATAGCAGTCCTGCCCCGGTCCGGCCGCGTCCTGCTTGCCGGCACAGCCGTAAAGCGCGAGCAAGGTGACCACACCGACGAGCCCGCGCCCGAAACACATGCACCGGATTCTAGCTGAGCTCCCTTACTCGAGCGAGACCAGAACGTCGCCCTCTTCGATGGCCTGCCCCTCCGTCACGGCGACGGCCGCCACCTTTCCCCGCTCCGGCGCTTCCACCGGCATCTCCATCTTCATCGACTCGAGAATCACGAGGGTTTGGCCCTCTTCCACGTTGTCTCCCGGCGCGACCTGGATCTTCCAGACGGTTCCAGTCACCGGCGCGGTCACTTTCGACATGCTCTGAGCCTACCATCCGCCCTCGAGCCACCGAACGGAGGTCGCGTCTCAGCGCGTGACTCGCGAAACGGTTATAGCCATGACGCGATGTAGCCGGATGTGCCGAGAAGTGGTACCTATTCTCCTCCAAGGACGGCGCTAGCATGCGGGTCGAACGATCTCGTGCACGGAGTGCCTTGACCCCGAAAAGACTCAGGGCTCGAGCGCTTGACGGCATGCTTTCGCGATTGCTATTCGCGATGTGCGTGCGCGGATTCGCGCGGGCCCGACACGCTGCCGCGCTAGATTGAGGAATCGCCTATGGCCGAACAGAAAGAAAGCTCCGTTCTCTTCTCGCTCAAAGAGCTCATGAGCCTGGAGGAGAACCGGATCAAAGAGGAGGAACAGGAGCGGGACCGCCGGGCTCGGGCAGAAGCCGAGCGGCGCGCTCGTGAGGAGGCCGAGCGCCGCGCGGCCGAAGAGGCGCGCCTGCGAGCGGAAGAGGAAACTCGCCGAGCGGAGGAACAACGCAAGCGTGAAGAAGCCGCGCGGCTCGAAGCGATTCGCCACGGCGAGATCGAGAAAGCCAAAGCGGAAGCCGAGCACCAGGCTCGGATGCAGCAGCTCGCGGCCCAGCAGGCACACGAGCAGCAGCTTGCGGCGCTCCATCAGGATCAAAGCAAGAAGCGCCTCAAACTGATCGTGGGGATCGTCTCGGCCGTGCTCGTGATCGGCATCGGCGTCGGCGTGACGCTCGCCATGAAATCGGCGGAACGCGAGCGTCAGCTCCAGGCCGCGCAACTTGCCGAAATACAGAAGCACGAAGCGGAGATGAAGCAGCTCAAGGCCGACATCGACGCCGCGCAGAGGAAGCAAGACGAGCTCCAAAACGCGCTCTCGAACGCCAAGGACGAAGCGACCAAGAAGGCACTCGAAGCCCAGCTCGCTCAGGCCAAGGCGGATACGGACGCGAAAAAGGCGGCCAGCGTGGGCGGCGGTTCGCGCGGCGGCGGTTCGCGTTCGAGCGGCGACAAGCCGCACAAGTCGAACTCGAATTGCGCCCCCGGCGATCCGATGTGCGGCGATCTCTGAGCACGTTTTCGCTCGCCTCGGGTATATCCATCGCGCCATGCAGAGCGCGCGCGATCGCCTCGCCTTCCCCCTCGATTATCCGAACCTCGCCGAAGCCAGGCGCGGCGCCGAGCGCGTCGTGGGCTCGGCCGGCGTCCTCAAAGTCGGCCTCGAGCTGTTCGTGCGGGAAGGACCGGCGGCCGTGCGCCTGGGCGAGGAGCTCGGCGCCGCAATTTTTCTCGATCTGAAGCTCCACGACATCCCGGAGACGGTCGAGCGAGCCGTTGCTTCGGCCGCAGGCCTCGGGGTCCGTTACCTCACACTGCACGCCGCGGGCGGGCCGCGCATGCTCGAGGGCGCCGCAAAGCGCGTCGAACGTGAGGGCAGCAAGCTCACCTTGCTCGCCATCACCGTGCTCACCTCGCTCGATGACGCGGATTTGCGGGCCACCGGCTGCACTGACGGCACGGCCGCGCAGGCGCTGCGCCTCGGCAGGCTCGCGGTCGATTCCGGCGTCCGGGGCCTCGTGTGCTCGGCTGCCGAAGTCGGGCAACTACGCGCGGCCGTCGGGCCGGACGTCGTCCTCGTGACGCCCGGCATTCGCCCCGCGGACGCCGCGGGCGGCGACGATCAGAAGCGCGTCGGCACGCCGGGCAGCGCGATTCGCAGCGGCTCGAGCGTGCTCGTCGTCGGCCGGCCGATCCGTGACGCTCTGGACCCAGCGCTCGCAGCGCGCAAGATCCTCGACGAAATCGTAGCGGCCAGTGGCGTTTGACGCTCGCCGCCGCTTCGGGCGCGCCCCAGAGCGCGAGCCGCCGCCCCGGGCCGAGCTCGGCCGCCTCGTCGTCGGTGTCCAGCCCGTCCGCGAAGCCATTCGGCGCCACGGCTCGGCGCTGCGCGCGGTGCTGATCGACGCGCGCCCCTCGCCGAAGCTCGAGGCGCTCGCGCGCTTCGCCACCGATCAGAAGGTCGCGCGCGTGAGCCGCCTTTCACGCGGCGAGCTCGACAGTCTCTCGCACGGGGTCGCGCACCAGGGCGCCGCAGCGTACGCCCCGGAGCTCGAGCTCTTACCGCTCGAGCTCGCCATGGGCGCCGATGACGCCCTCGGGCTCGCCCTCGACTCCCTCCAGGATCCTCAGAACTTCGGCGCCGTCATCCGTTCGGCCGTGGCACTCGGCGCTGCGACCGTCATCTGGGGCGAGCACGCATCCGCACCGCTCACGCCTGCCACTTTTCGTGCCTCGGCGGGCGCGATCGAGCATGCTCGCTTGTGCCGTGTCGCCTCCCTCCACGAAGCGCTCGCTGGCCTGCGCGACGAAGGCGTGGCCGTGATTGGTCTCGAGCCGACAGCGCCGAAGCACCTCGGATCGCTCGACCTCACCGGCCGCACCGTGCTGGTGCTCGGCGGTGAGGGCGAGGGACTCGGCCGTGCCGTGCGACGGACCTGCACCGAGCTCGCGACACTCGGGGGCCTCGCTACAATCGACTCACTCAACGCATCGGTTGCCGCGGGCATCGCGCTGTATGAAGGGCTAAGACAGCGTTTGAAATCAAAGGGTTAGGAAGCGCCTTTCTTGAAAGACCTGATACGAGCAAACTACTGAACGCACGGCGAGCCCCAACCTGCCCCCTTTTCCATTCAAGCGAACGCCCATTCCGGCGCGGCGCGTGAACGGATTCGGGCCTCCTTCCGCGGGGTTCGGTCGCATGTCGCATGGCTTGAGCGCGGGATGGAACGACGAGTTCACGCGCCACGTGAGGGCTGCGCGCCGCGGCTGAGGATACGAGCAAGTCCCTCAACGAATTCAGTGACTTCAGCCTCTGTCGTGTCCTCGCCGAGCGAGACGCGCACGGTCGCGAGCGCGCGCGCGCGGTCGTGCATGGCGGTGATCACGGCGGAAGGCTCGCTCGTGCCGGCCGTACAAGCGCTGCCCGCCGAGACGCGTATCCCTTCGAGATCGAGCGCGGCGACGAGCTCGTCCCCGCGGCGGCCTTCGAACACGAGACTGGAGACGTGGTGCGCCCGCGAGGCTTCGTGGCCGTTGACGCCGGCGACGGTACCGAGCGCCCGCTCGATGCTGTCGCGTAACGGCGCGAGCGATGCATACCGCGCGACGCTTTCGTTCACGCGCCGCACGGCCGCCGCGAACCCGACCGCCGCCACCGCGTCGACCGTGCCTGGGCGAAGTCCGCGCTCCTGACTGCCGCCCAGCAAAACGGGCTGGGGCACGAGCGCCGGCCGGGTCGCCAGAGCACCGATACCCTTCGGGCCCCGAAGCTTATGAGCTGCGACCGCCAGTGTGTCGCCGAAGAGCCACGCAGCCTTGGGCAAGCGTCCGACGGCTTGCACGGCGTCCACGTGAAGCCGCGCGCCGGCGGACCGAGTGAGCTCGCTCACTTCGCGAAGCGGCTGGATCACTCCGGTCTCGTGGTTGACCGCCGCGACGGCTACGACACTGCCGGCTGGTGCGGCCACCAGCGCCCGCTCGAGTGCGACCAAATCCAGCTGCCCGTTCGGGCGGGCGGCCACCCAGCGCACGTCCAGACCGCGCGCGACGTAGGCCTCGGCGACGCGCGTCACCGAGGGGTGCTCGAGACGGCTCGTGACGAGCGCGGTCGCGCCCGCGAGCGCTAAATTGTTGGCTTCGGTGCCGCCACCGGTGAACACGATGTCGCGGGGATCCCGCTCGAGCAGCGTCGCGAGCTCGGCACGCGCGTCATCGAGCGCCGCACGCGCCCGGCGGCCGGCCGCATGGACGCTCGCCGGGTTACCCCAGGCGAACGTGCGCGCTGCGTGCATGGCTTCGAGCACGAGCGGGTGCGGCGGCGTCGTCGCGTTCCAATCGAGATAGAGCTCGCGCGCGGCCGCCATTTCCGCGGCTACCTGCCCGCGCTCAGGCGCCGCCGAACGCGCGCTTGAAGCGCTTGGCGTCGGCGAACATGTCTACGTTCGCGAAGACGTAGGTCGCCGTCTGCTCGCCACCTTCCCGTGCAATCTCCGCCAAACGCTCGATGGCCGGGTCCTCGTAGCGTGACTTGTGACCGGCCGGTCCGGGCAAGCGGTAATACGCGGTGGTCCGGCCGGAGAGCCCTTGGTGCAGCGGATCGCGCGCGGCGAGGGACTGCGTCTCCTCCGCCAGGTCGTCGGCATCGTCGGGCTTCCACGCCGGCCCGGCGTCGAAGACGATGCGATCGAAGCGTGACTTCACGTCCTTCAAAAAATCCCGCAGCGCCGTGCGATTGGCACGTGTGTACGGAAAATCGGGCGGCGCGAGAAAGATAGCGGTGCGCGCGGCGAGCTCGGTCGCGACCTCCGCGAGCTTGTCGAGAGCGGTCTCTACGACCTTGCCGCCACGAAATCCCTCTTGGGTGATTTCGCGCGGACCGAGCAACGCGAACGCAAACCCGCGCGGCGCCTCTCGCCGCCAGCGGCGAAGCGTGCCCTGACCGGGCACGGCGAGGTGCGTCTCCTGGACCTCGACGAAGGAGTACTCTTTGAAATAGCGCGTCGCGGGTACGGCAAAACCCGCGCATCCGACGACCATCATGTGGGCGCAACGCTAACACACGAACCGGCGCGGCGCCGCGTTCTACACGTGTTTTCCCGGGTCCCGGTGCGAGACTTCGTTCGCACCGCCCGAACGGATTCGCTCAGTTGCAGGTGTCGGCGCCGAAGCAAGACTGCGCGCACTTGTCCTGCATGCAGGTGAAGAGATCGCTCGTGGCGCTCCCGACGAGGGTACACATCGGGGTCTGGCACATGCTCGTGCAACCATCGATGCCGTCGGTGTCGCAGACCTCGTTTTCCGTGACGTACTCGGCAAGACAGGTCGTGATGCAGCCGATTTCGCCTGCTCCGGCGTAGTCGGCGAGCATCGGATCGTCCATCGACGGCCCACCCCAACCACAGACGTTGTACGGGTCCGTCGCGTAGCAGTTTTTCGACTCCTCACAGCAGCTATGCTGGATGCAGAGCGCGCAGGGGTCGTCCTTGTTTGCTTCGCCCGGGTCGCAATCCGGGTACGGCGTACCCATCGTATTGCCGTCACAGGTCGGAGACGTATCGACGCCGCTGCCTCCGCTACCCGAGGTCGAGCCACCGCTACCACTCGCGGAACCACCAGTGCCCGCGCTGCCGCTCGCTGAGCCACCCGTACCGGCGCCCGCCGAGCCGCCCGTCGTGCCCCCGGTGCTCCCGCCTGTGCCGCCCGTGCTCCCACCCGTGCCACCCGTAGAAGTGGTGCCACCCTTTCCACCGCTGCCGCCCGTTCCGCTGCTGCCGCCCTCTCCCGACTGGCCGGCAAACCCCGAATCATCGTCACCCGAGGAGACGGTACAGCCGACGCTCAGTGCCGCGCCCATCAAGCCAAGACCCAATGCGTACTTCCAAGTGTGAGCCATGATTCTTAATAACTCCGTAGTTTTATTTTACGCCGGCCGGGTTCGTCGGCCTCCCCTGCAGCAAGCGATTTGACTCCGCGTTCCAGGGCAAAGACGCGAGCGCTCGAAAGATTATTCGCCATTCGTTCGGGAACCGCCACTTTCCCGAGCAAACCACGCGCGCGCCTTGGCGCGCCAAAGCTCCGACATTGTGTCCGATGCGTCTTTGGTCGCCGGGCCGGACGCCGCAGGGGCTCCCTGTCGCTTCTTAGGGCGCGCCGGCGCGACGGCCAGCACGAGCGTCAACAAGGAGAGCAGCCACCAGGGCACGTCGCCGAGCGCCTCGTACACGGTATGGCTGTGCAGCCATGCCACCTCTCCCGCGAGCGCCTCCTCGCGGAACGTCTGGGTATGGGCGACGACGCGACCTACCGGATCGATGATGGCGCTCACGCCGCTGTTGGTCGAGCGCACGAAGTAGCGCCGGTGCTCGACCGCGCGTAGCTCCGCGAGCGCGAGGTGGATCCAAGGTTCGGTCGTATCGCCGAACCACGCGTCGTTCGTGAGATTGGCGATCAGATCCGGATCGCCGTTGTTCACGATCCGATTCACGAAGCCGGGGATGATGTCTTCGTAACAGATGATCGTCGCGATCTGATGCTGGCCCTCCGTCAGCGGCTCGAAGCGTGTCCCGGGCACGAATTTACCGGAGTTCGGGCTGATCTCGTAGAGGACGGGAAACGTCTCACCGAACGGCATGGACTCGCTGAACATCACCAGTCGCTGCTTGTCGAAGCGCCCCACGACGTGTCCGCGGTCGTCGGAGAGAAGCGCGGAGTTATAGAGGACGTACCTGCGCGCGTCGTCGACCTCTTTGTAGATGACGCCGCCGAAGAGGGTCGGAACGCCGAGCGACGCCGCGAAGAGCCCCGGCACGACGGAGTCGAGCTCGTCCTCCTGCATCGCGCTCATCACGCTCGTTTCGCTCCAAATCGCCAGGTCGAGCTTGCCTGCCGCCGTGAGCTTGCGCGTGAGCTCGACGTGACGCCGGAGTCCCTCCCCCTTGTTGTGGCGCTTGCCGAAGAGACTCATGTTGGCCTGCACGAGGCCGACCCGGCCCTTGGGAGCGGCCGCGACGGTGGCGTCCACGGCGGGAATGCGCACGGCGCCGTACAGCGCGGAAACACCAGGAGCCGCGAGCAAAGGGACGAGCCGCCGCCAAGCCAGCCGCCCGCGGCTGCGCCGTGTCAGCCAGATCTGAGCGAGTGCGATGTTCGCGGCCACGATCGGCAACGCGACGAGGATGGGCCCGCCAAGCTCGGCGAGCTGCGTGAGCGCCGGAACTTGATGGACCGTCGCCGAGTACGACCACGGGAACAAGAGGGGGAAGGCCTGCTCACTCGCGGCGAAGCCGAGCGCGAACGCGAGGGCTCCCGGGTAACCCCGCGCAGTGATGCGACCGTGTAACCAGCCCAAGAGCGCGAAGCGCCCCGCCTGATAGCCACACAGGATGGCCGTGAACAGAAAACACAGCGGCGCTCCGAAGCCGCTGAACGTCTCGAGCATGTCGAGCAGCCAATAGAAGCCGAGCATCGTCATCGTGAAGCCGGCGGCCCACCCGAGCCAGGTCGCTCGGCGCACGCTTTGGCCGTCGAGCGCCACGAATAGGGGTGAAAGCGCGACGAAGCTGAGCGGCCAGAGACCGATGCCCGGAAACGCGAGGAAGTAGAGCACTCCCGAAGCAACCGCGAGAGCCGTGGCGGTCTTCATGCCGAGCGCAGTCGAGTTCCCTTGGCCGAGCCGTACGCTCTTGCCCTTTTTGCCACGCTTCACTCGCCGAGCGCCTTCTTCACCTTGGCGAGGAGCTCGTCAATCTTGAACGGCTTCGCCAAATAGAATCGAGCACCCGACTGGATGCCTTTGACGACGTCCATCGGGCCGCTCTTCGCGGTCAAAAACACGATGGCGATGCTCTTCAATCCAGGCAGCAAGCGCAGGCGCTGCGCGGTCGCGTAGCCATCGAGTCCCGGCATCATCACGTCGAGGAGCGCCAGGTGAGGTTTCACGCGATCGGCGAGCGCGAGCGCGGCCGTGCCGCTGTCGGCGTGATGGACCTCGTAACGCACGTCGAGGATCTTCACGAGCATGGCCGCGATCGCCGGATCGTCCTCGGCGACGAGGATGCGCTTCTTCTCCTGGTGAGGATCGGGTTTGCTCGTGGTCAACGGACGAAGAAGTACCACAAGGCTTGCGGGCCGACGACATCACGGCTCATAGTGGGACCGGTGCCGCGCGTCCTACATATCGAAGACGACCCCGCCAATCGCTTGCTAGTGCGCAAGCTGCTGACGCCCGCGGGCTTCGAAGTCATCGACGCGGTCGACGGACTCGACGGCATCCGCAAGGCGCTCGCCGACCGGCCGGACCTCGTGCTGGTCGACATCGCGATCCCCGGCTTGGACGGCTACGAAGTGACGCTGCGCTTGCGCGCCGAACCCACGCTGCGCGGCATGCCGATCGTGGCGATCACCGCCGAGGGGAACCGGGACGCAAGTCTCGCCGTCGGCTGTGACGGCTTTTTGCAAAAGCCGATCGACGCGCGCTCGTTCGCGGACACGGTGCGCGGCTATCTCGAAGGACGTCGGGAGCGCGCCGAGCCGGACGCTGCAAACGAGCAGCTCCGCCTGCAGACGCAACGCATCGTCTCGCACCTCGAGCAGAAGGTTGCGGAGTTGCTTGCGGCGAACAAGCGCCTGCTCGAGCTCGACCAGGCCAAGAAGGAATTTTACCGCAACATCTCCCACGAGCTTGCGACGCCGATGACTCCCATCGTCGGGTACTTGAAGCTCCTGGTCGACGGCGAGCTCGGCGAGCTCACGACGCCGCAGCACAAAGCCCTGCGCGCCATGGATGACTGCGTCCAACGGCTACGCCGCCTCATCGACAGCCTGCTCGACGTGACCGCGCTCGAGACCGGCAAGATGCGCTTCGCGTATCGCGAGTACGACCTGACGGACGTCGTGCAAAGCGCGATCAGCCGCCAACCGGCCTTCGACGACGGCCGCATGCGTCTAGTGGCCGATCTGCCGAAGCGAGGGACGCTGACCGGCTCGGGCGACGTCGAGCGGCTCGGGCGAGCCATCGACCAACTGCTCGATAATGCAACGAAATTCACGCCTGCGGGCGGTACGGTCGGCGTGCGGGCGCGCCGACTCGCCTCCGGTCACCTCGAGGTGTGCATTGCCGATACCGGCCCTGGCATCAGCACCGAGAAGACGCGGCGGCTCTTCGAGCCGTTCTACCAAGTGGACGGCTCCCCCACCCGCTCGCATGGCGGCACCGGTATCGGCCTCGCGATCGTGCGTGGTGTTGCGCACGGCCATGGCGGCGACGTGCGCTTTGCTTCGCCTGCCAACGAAGAGATTCTAGGCGTGCCACTGACCGGTACGGCGTTCTACGTGATTCTTCCCGAACGCTCGGCACCGATGGCGTCGGACCCTTTCTCCACAAGGGTGCTCGCGACCTGAAAAGTTTGCATCCGCTGAAAACTTGGCCATTTTCCGGCGAGCGGTTTCACGGGAAACAACAACTTTCCCACAGCCCTAAACTCGTTCAGCCGGAACGCCTGTTGCGCCCTATCCCTGATCAGCCCTGCGCAGACGACACGTGCGCTCTTGCTCAGGTCGGCAGCGCGAGCTCGGGTCAGCGAACGATGAAATTGAGGATCTTGCCGGGCACGTAGATCACCTTCGTGAGCTGCTTGCCCTCGACGAATTTCGCGACGTTCGAATCCGCGAGGCCCGCCCCTTTCGCTTCCTCTTCGGACGCCGTGAGGCCGAGGGTGACGCGACCGCGGACCTTGCCGTTCACCTGGACCCCGATTTCGACCGTATCGTCGACGCAGAGCGCCGGATCGAAGCTCGGCCACGGCGCGACTGCCACGGACGGCTCGTGTCCGAGCCGCTGCCAGAGCTCCTCGCCGAGGTGCGGCGCGAAAGGAGCGAGACACAAGGTGAGCTTCTCGGCCGCTTCGCGCGGCACTTGCGGGAGGCCGTTCAGGTGATTCGTGAGAATCATCATCGCGCTCACGGCGGTGTTCAGGCGCAGCGCGTCGATGTCCTCGCCCACCTTTTTCACGGTGCGGTGAACGAGCTTGGCCGTCTCGAGGTCCATCTCCGTCCCGAGCTCGCGACCGACGAGGCCGTCGACGCGATCGAGGAAGCGGCGCACGCCGAAGATGCCGCTCGTCTGCCAGGGCTTCATCTGTTCGAGCGGACCCATGAACATCTCGTAGACGCGCAGCGCGTCGGCGCCGTGCTCGGCGATCACGCTGTCGGGATTGACGACGTTGCCGCGTGATTTGCTCATTTTCTCGCTGACGGGCACGACGCGCACGTCACGTCCGCGCAAGAACGGCGTGCCGTCGCGCCATTCGATTTCGGGCTCGTTCGCCCACCGCTCTTCGAGTTTTTCGCCGGTTTTGAGCGCGAAGCGCACGTCGCCCGGACCATCGATCGGGATGACGTTGGCGTCGTCCCCGGCATAGAGAGCGCCGCTTTCGCCGTCGACGGCGCCAAAGTAACGATAAATCGTGCCGAGGATCGGGCCCTGATGCACGAGCTTGAGGAAGGGTTCGGGGTGTTTGACGACCCCGAGGTCGAAGAGCACCTTGTGCCAGAAGCGCGCGTAGAGCAGGTGCAGGACGCCGTGCTCGGAACCCCCGACGTAGAGGTCGACGGGCATCCAGGCATCGTAGGCGCCCGCCGAGCACAGCTCGCGCTCGTTCTTCGGGTCGAGGTAGCGCAGGTAGTACCAGCACGAGCCCGCCCACTGCGGCATCGTGTTGGTCTCGCGCGCGAACCACTTGCTATCCTTTTGGAAGAATCTCCAATTCGTTGCCCGGGCCAGCGGGCCCTGCGGATCGCCCGGGCGATAATCGTCGAGCTCGGGCAGCCGCACGGGGAGCTCGGCTTCGGCCACGGCGATGGGCTGCGTGTAGTCGATGGTGTAAGCGGCGCCCTGACGCGGATCCCCCGCTGTGTCGACCGGGAAATAAATGGGAATTGGCTCGCCCCAATAGCGCTGGCGGCTGAACACCCAGTCGCGGAGCTTGTAGTTGATGCGGCGGCGCCCGATGCCCTGCCGCTCGAGGTGCGCCAAGACATTCTGCTTCATCTCGGCCGTGGGCTGGCCGTCGAAGGCACCGGAGCGCACGGCGATGCCGTCCGCGGTGTACGCGCGCTCGAGGTTTTCGTGCAGGGACCCGTCGGGGCTCACGACCTCGACGATCGGGAGCTCGAAACGGCGCGCGAACTCGAAATCACGCTCGTCGTGCGCGGGCACGGCCATGATGGCTCCGGTGCCGTAGGCGCCGAGCACGTAATCGGCCGTGAAAATGGGGATGCGGCGGCCGCTCAGCGGGTTCTTCGCGAAGGCGCCCGTCGCAACGCCGGTCTTTTCGCGGTTCAAGGCGGTGCGTTCCATGTCGCTCTTGCGACTCGCGGCGTCGACGTAGGCGCTCACTTGAGCGCGCTGGCTCGGCGTCGTGATCGCGAGCGTCAGCGGATGGTCGGGCGCGATCACCATGTACGTCGCGCCGTAAAGCGTGTCGGGCCGCGTCGTGAAGACGGTGAGCGCTTCCTCTCGGCCTTCGACCGGAAACTCCACCTCCGCGCCTTCGCTCTTGCCGATCCAATCGCGTTGCTTTTGCTTGGTTTCGGGCCAGTCGAGCGGCTCGAGCTCTTCGCTCAGCCGATCGGCGTAGGCCGTGATACGGAGCTGCCACTGCCGGAGCGGCTGCCGCACGACGGGAAAGCCGCCGACCTCGCTGCGACCGTCGATGATCTCTTCGTTCGCGAGCACCGTGCCGAGGCCCGGACACCAGTTGACGGGGATTTCTGCCTGAAATGCGAGCCCCCGCTCGTACATCTTGAGGAAGATCCACTGCGTCCAGCGCACGTATCCGGGATCGGTCGTGTTGATTTCCCGCGACCAGTCGTAGGCAAAACCGATCTGTTTGAGCTGCCGCCTGTAGACGTGGATATTTTCTGCGGTGGTCTTCGCCGGGTGAGCGCCGGTGCGGATGGCATGCTGCTCGGCGGGAAGCCCGAAAGCGTCCCAGCCCATCGGGTGCAGCACGTCGAAGCCCTGCATCCGCTTCTTGCGCGCCACGATGTCGGTCGCGAGGTATCCGAGCGGGTGCCCGACGTGCAGGCCCGAACCCGACGGGTACGGGAACATGTCGAGGATGTAGGCCTTCGGTCGACCGATGCGGCGCTCCGCTTTGAAGGTTTGGTTCGCTTCCCAGAAGTGTTGCCAGCGCTGTTCGATCGCGCGGTGGTCGTAGGCCATGGTCGGAGGCGAAGGTTAGCGAACTACGAGGGTCCGCGCAGGGTCTTGCGCGTGAGACGCGAGCGGCGACGTGCCGTGGCTTCGACCGTCTCGCCGGTACCCTCGTCGAGCAGCTCGAGTGCGCGGCCCGGCAATTTCAGGAAATGCTCGTAGAGCTTCACGAGCTCGAGCCGCACGCTCGGGTCGGAGGCTTCCGCCGAGAAAGCCTCGAAATCAGCGAGGGCGCGTGCGCGTTCACCGCGCGCCTTGGCGATCGAGCCCCGCACCCGCAGCGCTTGGGGGCCCGCGCCGCGCTGGAGCGCCGTTTCGGCCGCCCGTTCGGCCTCGCTCAAGGCCCCGGCCCGTTTCAGCGTACGCGCCATCCCGACCAGGTCTTCCGGGTGCAGGAGGTCGAAAGGCTCGCCGTAGAGACCCACGAGCGCGGCCATGCTCGCCACGTCCCAGGCGTTGTGCTCGACGACGGCAGCCAGCGCGGTCTCGTCGCCCGTGCGGAGAAAGTGCGCGTAGCGCGCCGGCACTTCGCCGCCCTCGATGTCCGGCCCGCGCACGAAGCCGAGAACTTCACTCTCTAGGGTGACGAGCCGGCAGGCGCCCAAGCGCTTGCGGTGCAAACGCCGCGCGACGTGCAGGAGATCGAGGTGCGGCCGCCGCACGACGGGAGGCAGCCGGCACATGACGGCGCGGCTCGAAATCAGCGGCAAATCGAAGGTTTTGCCGTTGTAAGTCACGAGAAAGTCGCTCGCGGCGATGCGCGCGGCGACGCGCTCGACGAGCGCGGGCTCGTCGGCGGGACTCTGCAGTAGGAGCTGTTCGACCTCGAGCCGGCCTTGCTCGTCGAAGCTCGCCATCCCCACGAGGAAGGCCCAGATGCCTCCGCCCGTACCGAGTCCCGTCGTCTCGGTATCGAGAAAGAGCGCGCCCGGCACGCGGCACGAGCCGAGCGAAAGATCGAGCGCCAAGAGCGCGAGGAGCTCGGGAGCCGCCGAGAAGGCAGCGTCCACCGGAACACGTCCGACATGGTGCGAGCGCGGTAACGTGAGACGGCGGCAATGGAGCACGCCCGCGGGCGTCACTTCGCGCACGAAGGGTAAGGACGTGTCGCTCGGGTCCGCGGGCGGCCTCGGCTGCGGCGCGGGCTGATCGAGAATTTTGGCCATTTTACGCCGCAACGCGGCGAGCACGTCGCTTCGCTCGACGGCGGCGACGCTCGACGGCGCCGTGCGAGGCGGCGCCGGACCGAGGCGGTCGAGCTTGTCTTTGAAGGCCATGCTCAATCGATCAAGCGCAGTCCGAGCACGCGGCCGTCGCGATAGGCGGCGACGATGATGCCGTCGCTGCGCGGATCGAGCGATAGAAGGCGTCCCTCGGGCAACTTGGCGCGAGCCTTCACGCCCTTCGGGCCGAGCCGCACGAGGTTGCCGGCGTCGTCCG
>JAICTZ010000055.1 GCA_025936115.1 Polyangiaceae bacterium | reverse complement strand
TTGGTTCGATGGCTGGCACGAATGGTCGCCAAGTGCGGGAGTCCCGCCGCCGTTGGCGGAAGCCGCACCGTACATGGCTGACTATGCGACAGTCGGTGACACCTTCACTCCGCGTACCTGGCTGGCAGCGCACGGATGGCGTCAGCATGCACTGTTGAGCATCAACGAGCAGCCTCGAAGGTTCGCCGGCGCGACACCGCGCGAGAACGCTGAGCCGACCAGCCGGGAGAGGCTCCGCCGCTGTCTCGTCGTGAAGCTTGGCTGCTGACCTGCCGTGAGCCTTAGCCGCCGACCTGCCGTAGCGGCGACGCGCTCCCGGCGCCGGGAATCTGCGCTGAACGAGGCCGTGGTGGATTTTTATCGCCGCGTCACCAAGGACGTGCCGGCCCCTACGGGAAACTTGACCGAGCGAGCGAGGCTCCTCGCGAGCGGGGTGACTTGAGGATGCACCCCGATATGGACGCCCAAAGCCGCGCGCGCTGAACGAGTCCGCACCGTCGAACAGTGAGCAACGAGGAAGTCAGTGGGCGAAGCTCGCGGCCTGGCGTTGAGTGGAAGTTGCACTCCCACGCCGTCAGTGGAGTCGGCGTCGCTCGGAAGAGCTCGACCGTGGCGACCGAGACGGAGACGCGATGGTCATTCACGTCCGTTCGCGCTGCCGCCGCTGCAGACCCGTAGGCATTTCGCCGTCCACGGCGCGGAAGTCAGGTGCTCCGCTGCCGTGAACGGCCCACGCTCGAGGCGACACGTCGGATGCCCGAGCCCGTACGAGCCGATCCGTGAAGACCCAGCGCCCCCCGGCGCCGCTACTTGATCTCGAGCAGCTCGACCTCGAAGAGCAGCGTGGCGTTCGGGGGAATGACGCCGCCGGCACCGCGCTCTCCGTAGCCGAGCGCGGGCGGAATGAGCAGCGTGCGCGCACCGCCGACCTGCATGCTGGCAACCCCCTCGTCCCAGCCGCCGATGACGCGCTTCATGCCGAGCGCAAACAGAAATGGCTTGCCGCGATCGTGGGAGCTATCGAACTTCGCCCCCTTCTTGCCGTTTTCCCAGAGCCAGCCCGTGTAGTGCATCGCGCAGGTCTGACCCTTCGTCGGCGTGGGGCCGGTGCCGACCCGGGTGTCTTCGTAAGAGAGCCCGCTTGCCGTCGTCGTCATCGTCATGGCGGGCACTCTGAGCGAGGCGTGCGAAGACGTCAACGCACGCAACCTGGCGGACAGGAAAGCGTCGCCTGACGCCACGGCAGCAATTGAGGTGACGGAAGCAAAGAAGCTCGTCCCGGTCAGTGCTATGAGGCGCCCCATGCCTCACCTTTACGATCCGGACACGCTCAGCCCGACCGACGGCGTCATGCGTTTGATGGCCGGAAACCGTCGATTTCTCGATGAATCCGTGCCGAGCTCGGCACGCTCGTTCAGCCGTCACCACGCGACGGCGCCGCAGCGCCCCTTCGCCATCGTGCTCGGGTGCTCCGACTCTCGCACGCCCGTCGAAATCCTGTTCGACGAGGGCTTTGGAGATTTGTTCGTGGTGCGCATCGCCGGCAACATCGTCGCGCCTTCGGTCGTCGGTTCAATCGAGTTCGCGGCGTCGCAATTTGGCACGCGCCTCGTCGTCGTCATGGGCCATACGGGCTGCGGCGCGGTAACGGCCACCGTCAAGGCCATCCAAAGCGGCCTCGGCTCCGAGTCCAAAAACATCCGCGACATCACCGATCGCATTGCGCCGAACGTCCAGCACCTCGTCCATGATGGCAAAGCAGACGTGCGCGAAGCAGTGCGCGCCAACGTACGAGCCTCGGCGCACCACCTGCGCCACGGCAGCCAAATTCTCGAGGAGCTCGTGCTCGCCGGGCGCTTGGCGGTCGTCGGCGCCGAATACGATCTCGAATCGGGCGCCGTCGACTTTTTCGACGGCGTGCCGGAAGACGTGAAGCGACCCCACGCACCGTGAACGAGCTGCGACTCGCGTCCCCCGCGCCTCGAGCCCCGGCTTTTGTCCGAGTTCAGGCGCCCCGGCACGCCAGTCGACGCGAAGTCAGGTTAATGTCAGTTTCTGGGCATGCAGCGCACCGAGCGGCTGTTTGCTCTGGCGGAGTACTTGCGCGGGCGGCGCACCGGCGTGACGGCGGAGGCGCTCGCCGAACGCTTCGAGGTCACGGTGCGCACGATCTATCGCGACCTCGACGCGCTGCGCGCGGCCGCGATGCCCGTCGCGGCCGAGCGTGGTCGCGGCGGGGGGTACGCGCTCGATCGCAGCTATAGCCTGCCGCCGGTCAATTTCACCGCGCGCGAAGCGGCGCTCCTCATCGCGCTCGGCCGCTTCGCCATCGACATGCGCTTGATGCCTTTCAACGACACGCTCGAGTGCGCGCTCGACAAGGTGCGCGCGGCGCTGTCGACGTCCGCGCAGCGTGACCTCTTGCTGCGGCTCGAGGAGCTCGCATTCTTCGGCGTTCCCGCGCTGCCATGCACACGCAGCGTGCGCAGCGCGATCGAGCGCGCTTGGTTCGAGCAACAGCCGCTCGCCATCACGTACGTCGACGGCAACTCGGTCGAGAGCCAGCGCCGCATCCGCATTCGCGGCGTGCACATGGATCGTCACGAGACGCGCCTCGATGCGCTCGACCTCGAGATCAACGAGCGCCGCCCGTTTCGGCTCGATCGCATCACGCGCGCCGAGGTGCTCGAGACGGTCGGCACCCGTCCGGAACTGTGAGCAGCGCGAGCTCGGCCTCGCAGCGCTCGGACGCGCCGAGCGCCGCCCAACCGGCGTCCATGAGCTCCGCGGCAAGTAACGCGGCGTGGATCGACTGACCGAGCTCGGCATCCATGAGCGCGATCAAGCCGGCCTCCAGGAGCTCGCTCGCCCAGAGCTCACGCGGGTCGGATTCGGTGAGCTCGCCGCAGGGCGCCGCGAGCTCGCTGTCCGGAAAGGGTTCGGTGTACATGGTGAAACCCCGGGCAGGTGGCTCTACGCGCCTACCGCCGCCTGATGGGCGTCCGTGCTGACGGGCCAGGGCGTGTCCCGGGGTCCCGCCATCCAATTGTCGTGGCGGCCGTCCCAGTAGACGAGGTCGAGCGCGTTCACGTCGAAATCGTCGAGGCAGTTCAGGTTCAGCGAGACGAAGTCACCGCCGATTTGCGGAAGGTGTCCCGCACCGAAGCAGTACACGCCGCAGTGCGTACAGAAATGACGCGTCGACACGCGCATTCCCCATTGGTACCGGCCCAGGCTCGCTTCTCCCGCCACCAAACGGAAAGCCGCCGGCTTCACGATGCACCCGACGGCGCCGAGCTTTTGGCAGATGCTGCAGTTACAACGGTTGCCTCGGAAACCGGCCGGCAGTTCGGCCTCGAAGCGGACGGCACCGCAATGACAGCTGCCCGTGCGCTTCACACTGGGCTTTGCATTCAACTCAACGATATCGCTTCTGTTTTCCATGACGGACTCCTCTCGGCGACGGGAACGCCGCCGTTCGATGAGAGGAGCCTATCGGTGACCGATGACAGCCTTCTGTCAGGTTTGTCGCGCGGCCCGAATGGGCGTGTGCGGCCGGGTCCGGCCTCAGGGACGGCGGCGGCGGAGCAAGAAGAGCGCGCCGAGCACCGCGAACGTCGTCGTGATGATCGAGGTCGTCGTGGCCGCGCGTGCGAGCTTCATGCGCGGTGAGACCGAGCAGCCAACGTCGGCTTTGCCGTCGCCGTTCGTGTCGACGCTCGTCTTCGGTGCTTCGACGTTCACGTCGAGATCGATGTGCAGGTCGATCGTCGCTTCGATCTGCGCAGCGCACGCTTGCACGTCCGAGGCATTGACGAACTGCCCGTCACAAAAGATCGCGCCGCCCTGATCGTGACAATCGGTGTGGCACTGCTCGACCGTGGTCGTAGTGCAGCTCTCGTACTGGCTCGTCTGGCAGTCGCGTTGGCAGCTGACGGTGGCGCTCGCCGTGCAGCGACCCTCGCAGGTGGTGCCGCACTTCGTGCTGCAGTCGACGTCCTGGTCGTCGTCGTGGCAGTGGTGCTCGCACTGTGAATCGCAGTTGTGGGTGCACGACGCATGGCAGATGTCGGCGTCCGAATTCTGACAGTCCGCCTCGCAGTCGGCGCCGCATTCGCCCCGACAGAGACCGCGCGACGTTTTCGCGTTCGCCTGACAGTCCTGCACGCAGCTCGTCTGGCAGTCGCGCGTGCATTCGCTCGTCGCCGTCTCGGTGCAGCTACTCTCACAATCGGTTTCGAGGGTCGCGATGCAGCTCTGCTCGACGGCCGTCGTCTGGCATTGAGTTTCACACTCTTGTTTGGGAACGTAAGCGCAGTGCGCGTCACTCGTGAGGAAGATGCCGCCACAGGCGTCGAGCGCGGCGCCGGCCGGCGACGCGAACGAGAGCGCGAATGCGGAGCTTGCGAGTAGGGTCAAAGTGCGGGAGTGCATGCGTCGATACCTTTGAAGGGTCGCGCTGCGGCGCGTCCGGCAGTGCGCTGTGCACGGGACGTACCAACGAGCCGACGCTCGCCGAGGAGCGCGCGCGAAGGTCGCGAAAATCGACGGCAATCAGCGCGGGAACAGCGAGGCTCCTTCAGGCGTTCTCTCGCGGCTCGCGAGGCGAACACGCTCGTACGTTGCGCGCTAGCCCGCCCCGCGCGAGGCAGGCTGCCTCGCGAGCTCGCGTCGTGCTCCGCGACCGGCGCCGTACGCGGAATGCCGCAGGCACGGCGGCTGCAAGCATCAACGGCGGAGGCGAAGCCATGCGCGACGCACGACCTCTAATGATTGCACTGCTCCTCGCGACGCCGTTCGCGTGCTCGCACGAGGGCCCGGACGGGATCGCGCAGCCGGTCCCACCTCACGGCAGCGGCGGCACGCTGGGAACCGGCGGCACGCTAGGGACCGGCGGCACGGGCACGGGCGGCATCGGGCCAGGCGCAGGAACAGGCGGGATCAGCGCGGGCGGGACCAGCATCCACTGAGTGCGCGAGGGTTTCAGCGCGAACGTCAGTGAAGGTCTGACGGCGAACGTCAGTGAGAAACCGGCGTCCTGCGCGTCACGCCCGGCAGTGTCCCGAGCTCGGCCGCCGGCTCGAGCACTTTTTGGCTCTGATAACTCAAAAAGCCCATCTCCGTATCGAGCTCGCGACTCGCGCCGGCGAGCGCAAACGCGGTGTCGTAGGTGCCGCGGACCGTCAGCTTCGCGCCTGCCATGGGCAGCGGGTCCGGCACGGAGACGCCCCAAAAGCCGTCGATGTACTGACTCGGCACGTGGCGATCGAAGGCGCGGATGGCCTCGAAGATCTGCGCGTAGTTCGAGGCCCAGCCGACGACGCGAATGCACTCGCTCGGCGGTGCGTCCTTGCTGTCACCGAGCCAAAAGGTCGGCAGCGGGCGCGGGCAGCCAGGCGGATCGGCGCGTCCCGGCCGGTGCACGGCGCACTTCGGGGCATCGGGCAGGTTCGTCTTCGTGACGTAGCCGGTGATCGCGATGAAGCGATCTGGACCCTCGCGCACGACGTCGCGACGGTGCGCACGGCTGCGCAACGCGTAACTTGCGCCCCACACCGTGAACGCGTCGCCGTCGACGCGAGGACGCTCGGGAAAGTTCGGCACCGCCGGCAAGCGCACGGGCGTCGCTGCCGCCTCCGACGTCGAGCGGGGCGCCACTGCGGGCGGCAGTACGTTCGCCGGAACGTCGCCGAGCGCCTCGAGCAGCGTGCCCGCCCGCTCGCACGGCTCCTTGTAGCGGGGAAGCGGCTCGTCGTGGCAGGCACGTTGCTGAAAACGGCGGAGCGTGCGCGCAGCGTCGGCCATGCGCGGCGGCTCGAGGTTTGCGTAGGCCGTGCCGAGCTCGAAGTCGAGCTCGGGATCGCTGCCGATTTCCCGCGCGCCGGATTCGAGCGCCTCCACGCGAGCCTGCTCGTCGCCGCGGCGCTGCGCTGAAGCGGCGAGCAGCCGGAACAGACCGAGGACGGCGGGCGCGTTCTCTAGCTCACGTGGAACGCGGCGAATGCCCTCGTACAGGACCTGCTCGGCTTGGGTGTACAGCTTGAAACGCAGGTACGTTTCCGCGAGCGGCGCGTAGTACTCGGCCGTCGCGGGCGCTTCGACGATCGCGGCCGTGTACGCGCGCGCCGCGCAGGCTTCGTCGTCCGTGTACTCGCACGACTCCCCCAAGAGGTATTGGCACGTCGCCGAGCCCGGTTCGCGCGCCACGCAGCGCTCGAGCACTTCCCGCGCCTGGACGAAGGCGTCATGGTTGCCGGTTTCGCCGAGTCTCACCAGGGCTTCACCACGGCGCAGCCAATCGTTGGCCGAGTCCGACGGCGAGTCGGCGGCGGCTGAAGGAGCGGGCGCTGCGGGCTCGACGGGCGGCGGCGGCGGCGAGTCCGCGCAGGCTGCAGCGAGCGACGCACCCGCGAGCACGGTCGCCCAGGTGCACGCGAGGGCGCCCCGGCGAAAGCGGTCGCGCTCCCGGGCGTTCATGCGGCCGACCATAGCCCGCTCGGCCATCACCGGCGAGGGTGACTCCGGCAGAGCGCAAACACAGGGTTTCCCCCTGGGCGGGAAGGGACCGCGCCAGCGGCGGCGTGCAGCGGAACCGGGCGAGCGAAGTGCCTAGCGGGCGCGGCAGCGGAACGTCACCGTACCCGCGTTCACCGGGAAGCTCGCCGACGAGAAGGAGGGCGGACCGATGGTACCCCGCGTTTCATGCGAGACGCACCAAGGCTCAGCGGCGCCGCCCGTCCAGCTCCGATCGAGCCGGCCATTCGAGTTCTCGTCCTGGAACGCGCCGACGGCGTACGTGCCGGGGTGCAGATCGGCAAACTGGCAAACGGCGAGGTTACCCCGAATGGAGGCCGTGGAGGCATGCACCGGACGCTTGAGCCAGCCGGAACGCTCGTACACACCGCAGAGCACGCGACCGCGACCGCTCCCCACCGATACCTCGAGTCGCACCTCGTTGTGGGGAAGCGCGCCCTCACCGTAGGCGGGGGTGCTCATCGCGAGGAGCAAAGAAGCAAGAGCGGGCAATGCGAGCCCGACGAGGCGTGTCATCCAATCCTCCAAAAGCTCATACGTTCTAAGATGTACCGAAGCTTCCTCACGGCTCACTTCCACCGACACGAGAACAGGCCCGCGACAGCGACGCGCCATGAGACCGCGCGTCGCGTTGCGGGACAATCACCTCAACGTTGCGGGTTTTAGCTCGCCTCGTCAACCTCGCACCGAGAGTTTTCGTTCCGCGACGATGCGGAAAAGCCGTTCGCGGCGCATCTCCGCCCACGTGTAGAGCGCAATACGGCCGAGCGTTTGACGCACGCCGCCAAGCTCGAGCGAGCTCGCCCACGAAAGGCCGCTCGCGCGGTCGGCGTCCGTCGCGCGGCGTCGAGGGCGCGCGAGGGTGACGTGGGGCAGCGCCCGGCGGCTCGGCCGGCGCGAGAGGGCGATTTCACACAAGAGGCCACCGAGCTCCGTCAGGCAGCGCGCGACTGCGACGCGTCCTTCGACGAGCAGCGCCGAGAGCGCCGTGTAGTCGCGTCGCGAACCGCCGAACGGCTGCACCTGGCCGAGCGAGATCGGCAAGGCCGCGAGCGGCGCGCGCACGAGCTCGGCGTCGAGCGTCGCGAGCGCACGCTCGGCGGCCGCTTCCCCGCAGCCACCGAGGAACGCGAGTGTCAGGTGCAAATCCTCGGGATGAAAGCAGCGGACGGACGCCGGCGGCGGCGGCAGCGCACCGAGAAAAGCGCCGTCGAGCGGAAAGGCGAAAAACCAGTTCGGGCGCGGCATCCTACCTTCGCCTACGTCACGAACGGCGCGGTGTCACGGCCCGAGAGCTAGACTCGGTGTCCATGGACCCGAGCGCGTCCGCCGAGGAACCGTTCGACTTCATCGTGGTCGGCAGCGGCTTCGGCGGCAGCGTCGCGGCGATGCGGCTCGCGCAAAAGGGTTACCGAGTCGCGGTGCTCGAGGCAGGGAAACGCTGGCGCCCCACGGACTTTCCCAAGACGAATTGGAACGCCTTCAAATACCTGTGGGCGCCCAAGCTCCGCTGCTTCGGCATCCAGAACATCACCCTGCTCAAGGGGGTGATGGTGCTCCACGGCGCGGGCGTGGGCGGCGGCAGCCTCGTCTACGCCAACACGCTGATGCGTCCGCACGACGAGGTCTTCGCCGATCCGTCGTGGGGCGGCGCCGTGGCGTGGCGGAGCGAGCTCGAGCCGCACTATGAGACCGCACGCCGCATGCTCGGCGTCACGACGAACCCCGCGCTCGAAGAAGGCGAAGAGACGCTCCGGCGCGTGAGCGCACGCATGGGCGCGGGCGCGACCTTTCACCCGACCGAAGTCGGCGTGTACTTCGGGCAAGCGGGCGTCAGCGTACCCGACCCCTACTTCTCGGGCGCAGGCCCCGAACGCACTGGCTGCGTGCTCTGTGGCGGTTGCATGGTCGGCTGCCGCTTCCGCGCGAAAAATACGCTCGATCAAAACTACCTCTACTTTGCAGAACGCTTTGGCGCGCAGGTCGTACCCGAAACCAAAGCCGTACGTATCGTGCCGGTCGAGGGCGGCTACGAGCTCGAAACGGAGCGGACGACGGCGTGGTTCGGCGCGGGACGTCGCCGGTTTCGCGCCGCTCGCGTCGTGCTCGCGGCGGGCGTGCTCGGCACGGTCGAGCTCCTGCTCAAGAATCGGGACGAATTCGGCACGCTGCCGAACGTCTCCGGAGCGCTCGGTCAATTCGTGCGAACGAACGGCGAGAGCTTACTCGGCGCGACGAGCTTCGAGGCCCATCGCGATCTCGCGCGCGGCATCGCGATCGGCGCCGCCTTTCACCCGAACTCGCTGACCAAGATCGAAAACGTCCGCTACTCCCGCGGCTCGGGCGCGATGCGCTTGCTCGGTGTGCCCCTCACCCCGGACGGCAGCGCGCTCACGCGACCGCTCAAAATGTTCGGCCGCATCGTACGGCGCTTGCCGCAGATCTTACGGCTGTGGGCCGTCATGGATTGGGCGCGGAGCACCGTCATTCTGCTCGTGATGCAAACGCTCGATCAGCACCTGCGCCTGCGGCTCGGCCGCTCGCTGCTCGGCAAGCGCAGGCTCGAGGGACACGCGACGGACAAGCCGGTGCCGAGCTACCTGCCGGTCGCCCAGGCCGCGGCCGAGATCTTGGCCGAAGAGCTGCACGGTGAAGCGCAGAACGTGGTCTCCGAGGTGCTTTTGCGAACCCCCGCCACGGCTCACATTTTGGGTGGGTGCGGCATCGCGGACGCGCCGGCAACCGGCGTCATCGACGCCCGGCACGAAGTGTTCGGTCACCCCGGGCTTTACGTGTGCGACGGCAGCGTGATCCCGGGCAACCTGGGCGTGAACCCGAGCCTCACGATCACGGCCCTCGCCGAGCGCTTCGCGGCGGGGTTCGCGCCCGCGGCGGGCATGAGCGCCGCGGCGCTCGCCGAACGGGAGATTCGCTTCGGTCCCGCGCCCTGAGCTCGCTCGCGCCCGTCAGTTTTCGCGAGGTCCGACCTCGTTCCACGTGTCGCTCCGGCGTCGGTGCACGGCCGCGCGGTTCGCGATCAGGCGGAACAGCCGTTCGGGTTCCGCTGGCTTCGTGAGGTGCGCGTCGAAGCCGGCTTCCTCGGCCTGGCGCACGTCGGATTGCGACCCGTAGCCGGTGAGCGCCACGAGCAGCATGTCTCCGCAGCCGGGACTCTTGCGCACGGCGCGCGCTACGTCGTAGCCGCTGAGCTCGGGCAGCCCGATATCGACCACGGCGGCGTCGGGTCGCTCGTTGCGGATGGTGTCGATCGCTTCGTAGGCGTTACCGACGTCGATCACCGTGTGACCGCGCAGCTCGAGCAGCGCTCGCATCATCTCGCGCGCGTCGGGCTGATCCTCGACGAGGACGATGCGGCATGCCTCGTCGGCGATCGGCGCTTTGCTCGAATGATCGGGGCTCGTAGTGGAAGTAGGTATTTTCACGATGAACTCGCTGCCGCAGCCGCGGCCCTGGCTCTTGGCCTCGACGGTACCTTCGTGCAAGTCGACGATGCGCCGCACGAGAGCAAGTCCAATGCCGAGCCCGCCGTTCGCGCGGCGCGACGCCTGCTCGGATTGCACGAAGAGCTCGAAGATTTTCGGCAGCAGCTGCGCGTCGATGCCGGCGCCGAAGTCACGCACGCTGAGCACCGCTTGATCGCCCTCGGCGCGCAGCGTGAGCTCGATGCGCGAGCCCGGGGGCGAGTGCCGCGCCGCGTTCGACAAGAGGTTCGCTGCGACCTGCTGCAGGCGCGCGCCGTCGCCCTCGACGGTGACGGGCGTCTGGGGCAGCTTCGTCACGAGCGTCAGCCCATTTTCGCGGATCAACGGCTCGATCGCCTCGATCGCAGCCTTCACCGAGTCGTCGACGCGAACGAGCTCCTTTCTGAGCTCGAATTTGCCGCTCGTGATGCGCGACACGTCGAGCAGGTCGTCGAGCAGACGCGCCATGTGATGTCCCTGACGATCGATGACGCTGCGCGCTTTGGCTTGCACTTCCGGCGAGCCGCCGCCCGCGCTCACGAGCCGAACGGCGTTCAGCACGGCGGCGAGCGGATTCCTGAGCTCGTGCGAGAGCATGGCGAGGAAGCGCTCGCGGCGGCGGGCCGCGGCGCGCACCTCGTCTTCGGCTTGGCGCCGTTCGGTGATGTCGAGGAAGGTGACGACGGCGCCGGAGACTTGCCCGTCGTGTTCGACGGGATGGCTCCAGTATTCGGCGGGAAACGTCGTGCCGTCGGCGCGCCAAAACGTCTCTTCGCTCGAGTGGGCCGGACCGGCGCCGCTGAAGGCGTTTTGGAGTCCGCATCCGTGTCCGTTTTGGCCCGCGGCGCCGACGCGGTGAATCACGTCGTGCATGTCGCGACCGATGAGCTCGGTGGCGGAGCGGTAGCCGAGCAGGCGCACGCACGCCGGATTGCAAAAGGTGCACTTGCCGTCCGTGTCGACGCCGTAGATGGCCTCGGCCGTCGACTCGAGCAGCTGCTGGATTTGATCCTGGCGCCGGTCGATTTCGGTCTGCGCCGCCTTGAGGGCCGAGATGTCCGTGATGGTGAGGACGACGCCCGAGATGGGACGCGTAGCGGTATCGGGGCCGTCCGCGCCGCGCCCGCCCGTGCGATACGGCAGGATGCGCAAGAAGTGCGGCGTGCCGTTCGCGTCGCGCACTTCGTCCTCCGTGACGATACCCTGGTGGAGCGCGCGCCCGATTTCGTCGAGCAAGCTCGGGCGCTGCAGGGTGTGCGTGAAGTCGCGGATCTCACGCCCGATGTCACGCTCCTGAATGCGAAACACGCGCGCGACGCGCTCGGTGTAGCGACGGATGCGCAAGTCGCGATCGAGGAAGATCGTGCCGACCTCGGTCCCCTCGAGCAGGTGCGCGACGTCGGCGTTGAGCTGCTGCAGCTCCTCGATCTTGGTCTGATATTCGGCGTTGACCGTGTAGAGCTCCTCGTTCACCGAATGGAGCTCCTCGTTCGTGCTCTGGAGCTCTTCGTTGGACGCGACGAGCTCCTCGTTCGTCGCCTGCAACTCCTCGTTGCTAGTTTCGAGCTCCTCGACCGTCGACTGCAGGATCTCGCGCGCATACGAGAGATCGCCCTCGAGCGTCTGCATGCGCTCGTTCGACGCCTGCGCGACGCTGAGTTGCCCGACGGGCGCGGCGGGAAACGTAGCCTCCGTCCGGGCGGGCTCCGCCGGATGCGACGCCGATTCGAGCACGATCAGGATGTGGCTCTGGTCGGCGCGCGGCTGCATCACGAGCTCGATACGCACGCGGAGCTCCTGCGTCGCACCCGTGCCGTCCGTCACGGTCACGCTCGGACAACACACGGCGGCGCGCTCGCGCATGACGCGCGCGAGCGTGCCCGAGACGACCGTCCGGAGGTCGCCGTCGAGTAAGTCGATCAGGTTCGAGCTCGGTCGACGTGATTTCGGTCTGAGGTAGCGCTCGGCGCCGGCAAAGGTGTCGAGCAGCTTGCCGCTTTCGTCCACCAGGAAAGCGGGCGGCATGAAGCGATCGAGCAGCCGGTCGTAGCTCTGGAGCAGCGAAGGATCGACGCGATGCGAACGCCCGCCGTCGAGCGAGGCGCTGCGATCGACCGGCATGACGCGGGTCGGAGAGAGGCTGAGCGGCTCGACGAGCCGGATGTCGCGGCGCTTGCGAAACACCTTCCAGCGCTCGTTCAGCGTCGTAAACTCGTGGCTGAGCGCCCCCATGGTTTCGCTCGCGCCGAGCACGAGGATGCCGCCCGAAGCGAGACCGAAGTGGAAGAGCGAGAGCACGCTGCGCTGCGCGTCGGGGCGCAGGTAGATGAGCAGGTTGCGGCACGTGATGAGGTGCATGCGCGTGAACGGCGCGTCCTTCATCACGTTGTGCGGAGCGAATACGACGAGCTGTCGCAGGTCGGACGAGACCTGGTACCCCGCGTTCGTCTCGACGAAGTAGCGCGAGCGCCGGTCCGGATCGACGTGCGCGAGCTGGTCGCGTCCGTAGATGCCCGTCGAGGCGGCGTCGAGCGACATCCGATGCATGTCCGTCGCGAGCACCTTGAGGTTGATGGGGCGACCGAGCCGCGCCATCTGCTCGTGAAAGAGCAGCGCGATCGAATACGCTTCTTCACCCGTGGCACAGCCCGCGACCCAGACACGGATCTGCTCGGACGCCGGCACCTTGGAGAGGATTTCCGGGATCACGGTCTCTTCGATGACGCCGAAGGCTTCCGGATCACGGAAGAAGCGGGTCACGCCGATGAGCAGGTCTTGATAGAGCGCGCCGAGCTCGACGGGATTCGCGCGCAGCTCCTCGAGGTAGGCCGCCATGTCGGGCATGCCCTTGAGGGCCACCCGGCGTTCGAGGCGGCGGCTGACGGTCGTGAGCTTGTAGCGCGAGAAGTCGATGCCGAACTGCTGGTCGAGCAAGCCGAGCACGAGCGCGAGCGGATCGTTCGGGTCGAGCTGCTCCTGATCATCTTCCTCCGTCGGGGCGCGCGGGACGATCACGGCGCCGCACAGGTGGGAGGCGAGCTCATGAGGGGCGCCCACGAAATCGACGACCCCCGTGGCGGCGGCGCTCGTCGGCATCCCGTCGAAGTGCGCCGTGTCGGGGCTCTCGGCGAGCACGATGCCGCCCGCGCCCTTCACCGCGAGGATACCGTGCGAGCCGTCGCTGCCGCTGCCGGAGAGCACGACCGCGACGGCGCGCTTACCGGCGTCAGCGGCGAGCGAGCGGAAAAATACGTCGATGGGCTGCGGCAGCGCGCGCGGCTCCTTCGCCGAAAGCACGAGCTTGCCGCCGTGGATCTCGAGCTCCTTGCCGGGCGGCAGCAGGTACACGTGGTTCGGCTCGACGCGCTCACCCTGGACGGCGAGCGAGATCGCCATGTCGGAATAGCGAGCGAGCAGCTCGGCCATCAACGTCTTGAAGTCGGGTGACAGGTGCTGAACCACCACGAAGGCCATGCCCGTGTCAGGCGGCATGGCGCCGAAGAATTGCTCTAACGACTCGAGGCCGCCTGCCGAAGCCCCAATGCCAACGATTCGAAAGCCTTCGCCCCCTGAGCCCACAACAGGCTGATTTTCGTGGTGGTTTTCAGACACGGGACGTGGACGGTTTCCTTTCGGCTCTCGCGTGAGCAGGCGCCTATAAGCAACAAACATACCCCTGCGAACTTTCAGCGCTTCCGCCGCTGGCTCGACCATGTGCGGGAGGTGCCTAGATGCGAGCGACGGCAAATCCGCCCCACGAGCGCACTGCCGCCCCGGTCATTTGCTGCCTGTCGGCAGAGATCTTGGCTAAGTCGCCGCGAAGCTCTACAGATGGCCGCGACCATGAACCTTATCGCCACACCCTCCGTGCTCCGCCGAATTCCGACGCTCGTCACCCGTGCGGCTTGGCTCCTGGCACCCGCTTTCGCGTGCGTGGTTGCCTGCGCCAGCCATCAAAACCCGGCAGAGACTCCCGCGCCCGCGGCCCCGACGCAGAGCGCGGCGCCTGCCGCTCCGACAGCCTCCGAGAGCGCCGCCGTTGCCCCAGCGCCGACGGGCCCCATCAACTGGGACGCCATGAGCAAGGAGCAGCGCGGCGCGTACATGAAGCAGGTCGTGATGCCGAAGATGAAGGAGGTCTTCGTCGCCTTCGACGCCAAGAAGTACGGCGACATGAAGTGCAACACGTGCCACGGCAGTGGCGCTGTCAACGGCTCCTTCACCATGCCGAATCCCGAGCTCCCGAAGCTCCCGAGCGACATGTCGAAGTTCAAGCAATGGGCGGCCAAGAAGCCCCAGATGACCGAGTTCATGCTCAAGCACGTCAAGCCCGAGATGGCGAAGCTCTTGAACGAGCCCGAGTACGACCCGGCCACGAAGACCGGCTTCGGCTGCGGCGCCTGTCACACCATGGAAAAATAGGCCGATCGAAAAATTGCTCGCCGCCGTGTCGAGAACGGCGCACCAGCTCCGACGTCCCGACGAGACGCCAGCCTACCTGGGCGATCGGCGAAACGAAGGAGTAATGGCGATGAAGTTCATGTTGATGATGCACGCCCCGCGTGGAACGGGCGACTGGGCGGTGATGAATTGGTCGGAAGCCGACCTCAAGGCGCACGTCGTGTTCATGAAGAACCTGAACCTCGCGCTACGCCAGGAAGGGTCATTCGTGAGCGCGGAGGGCCTGGCGATGCCGAGCGAGGCGCGGGTCGTGCGTGGACGTCCCGACGGCAAGCCCGAGGTGACTGACGGCCCGTTTGCCGAAGCCAAGGAGTTTTTGGCGGGCTTTTGGATCGTCGAGGTGAAGACGCCCGAAGAGGCGTATGCGATTGCGGCGCGCGCCTCGCTCGCGCCCGGTCCCGGCGGCAAGCCGCTCTACATCCCGCTCGAAGTGCGCGAAGTGGGCTCCGCGCCGGCCTGAGCCCGCGAACCGCGCCCCGCGCGGAGCAGGCACGCCAAGATGAGTGTCTACGACGCGTACGGAAAGCGGACCATCACGCAGCTCCTCGCGCCGCATCGCTCGATGCTCTGGCACTGGCCGCTCGAGAGCTCGTTCGATTGGTACGATCTCACCGTACGCGTCGACGCTGACGCAAACTTCGAGCAACGGCTCGCCGGTCACATCGAAACCGGCAAACACAGCATGACGGATCCGGCGCTCGCCGCGTAGCGCCGCTGACACTACTGCCGAAGTCTTTGGCACGAGCAGATCACGATCGCCCCGAGTCGCCACGAGCCACGAAAGCACCGGCGAGGCCGGCGCATTGCTGTTTCCTGCTCGCCCGAGACGAGCGGCGGTCCCCAGCCGGACCAACTTCGGGCCGAACTAATCAGCGCAGCCAAATTTAGCCAGCAGCTCCAAAACTTCGGCAGTAGTACTAAGCGGCTGGCCGAGCTCTTGCAACGGCGCGGCCATGGCCGCTCGCCAGCAGGAGCCGGGAGCCGAGGCATTCCTCCCCGAGAAACACGACCTCGCGTCGTTGCGCCGTGCCTCAGCGGAGTGTCAGGGTTGCTCACTTTACGTGCACGCGACGCAAACCGTCTTCGGCGAGGGCACGGTCAAAGCGCGCGTTGTCTTCGTCGGCGAGCAGCCGGGGGACAAGGAAGATCGGGCAGGGCGACCTTTCGTCGGCCCCGCTGGACACGTGTTCGACAAAGCGCTCGAGGCGGTCGGCCTAGACCGCAGCGATGCGTACGTGACGAACGCCGTCAAGCACTTCAAGTTCGAGGAGCGGGGCAAGGCGCGGCTGCACAAGCGTCCGCGCCCAGGAGAAATCCGAGCGTGCCGGCCGTGGCTCATGGCCGAGCTTCAGACGGTTCAGCCGCGCGCGCTCGTGCTGCTCGGTGCGACCGCGGCTCAAGCCGTTCTGGGCGCGGAGTTTCGTGTCACGCGTGACCGCGGGCGTCCGGTGCCGAGCGAGCTTGCGCCGATCGTGATGGCGACCGTGCACCCGGCGTCGATTTTGCGCGCAGCGGACGACGCGGAACGCGAGCGGGCATTCGCCGAATTCGTCGCCGATTTGCGCTCGCTCAAGCGCTTACTCGACGCGGAGTGAAGGCCTGCCGCTCACTCCGCGGGCGTCAATCGAGGCTGGTGCGCCAGGCGGGCTTGGCGCGACGCGGAGCGCTCGCGCTGCCGAGACGGAACGCTTCGGCGACGCTTTCCGACAGCGGCAAGAGGCGCGCACCGCTGAAGCAGCGAACGCTCGGTGCGGCGCTCGCGCGCTGCACGGCGCCGTGCGCGCCGAGTTGGTGGCTCCACGTCTCCGTGAGCAGGACGACGTGACCGTCCGGCGCGCGCAACTCGGATTCGGCGAGCCGTACGGAATGATGCCCTTCGTCGTCGGCGCGCGCCGCTTCGGCAACGAGACTGTCGCCGACGACACGGTAGCGCACGAGGGCACCTTCGATGTCGGCGGGACCGTAGAGCAAGCGCTGCACGCCGGGCCAGACGAAGAGAAAATGGCTGTAAACGGCGTCGATGGCGAGCGCCGGCAAGACGTTACGGGTGAGCGCGTTGTCGCCCCAGGGCCGCTCGGTCGAGAAGTAGACGAAATAGCCGACGAACAGCGTGTCGCCGTCGCGGTGATAACGGTAAAGCACGGTGTCACCGAGTGCGCCCGACGAGTCCACGCTCGAAGCGACGCACAGCGGCTCGTTTTGGATCAGCTCGTCTTCGAGCGTCAGCGCAGCGCCCGGCGCGGGCGCACGGCGCGACGCGTGCGAGAACAACGACGCGCGCGCTCCGTGCGACGCCGAGTTCGGCGCGGGCCACTGCGGTCCGCGCGGCCAGAGCTCGCTCAACATGAGAGCAGCTACGGCGCCGAGCGCGCGCGATCGCGATGTCCCACCGAAAAACGAACGAAGACCCTGCAACCTGACGTCCGATTGCCATGCTCACACGGAACGCTGCCTTTCGCGATGTAGTTGTTCGTGCGCGAAGATGGGCGCCCGCGTCGTCGAAGTCGAAGAGCGACGTCGTAATCCTGCGCTCACAGCGTTTGACGCAGGCTGCCAATGCGCCGCGCGAACCCTGTCGAAAGGCCGCCACGGCAGTGGAGCGCCGGACGCGAGCCTCGCTATACGAGACAACAGGGCACTCGCGCGCACGCGAGCGATTGCCGCCCACATGCACGCACGCCGTTCCCTCGCCACGGCTCGGCCGGACTCGACGGACTCGTGTCGTCGGCGTGAAAAGGACGGCCCCGCAGGCGACGCGCACTCCACGAGCGCCGCTGCATGAGGGCGAGTCGCGTCCGTCACGTTCGTCTCGTCACGGCCTCGACGCCGAGCGCCTCGCGCGTGCCGAGGACGAACCGGCGCGCCAGGCCGCACTACGCGTGCCGGCGCACTTGACCGTCAAGACGTCACTGCTCGAAGCCGACGTATTCGTCGACGACCGCGCCGTAGACAAGACGCCAGTCGGTAACCGTTGGCTCCGAGCTGCGTACCCAGGGCGACGACCGGTCGGTTCCGGTCGCAACGCGCTCAGATTCGGAGAACGAATATGTATTTCAAGCCCTCATTTGCCCTTGGTGCGCTCACTTTTGCTGCAGTGGCCGCGGTCCCTGCAACGTCTCGAGCGAAAAGTCCCGCGGGAGCCCAAATTTGCACCCTTGGCTCGTCGGGTGCCGGCACGCCGGGCACCTTGATCTGCAAGAATGTTCTGAGCGGCGCGACCACGCAGTCGATCCCGCTCGGCGTGACCGCTTCCGACGCGGGCGGCATCGGCGGCAGCTTGATCAGCGCCGGCGATCGCGTGCTCGTCACCAATCAAGTCGGCGGCGCGCTGCTCTTCCGCGCGATCGACGGTTTGCTCGAATTACCCGTACAGCTTCAGACCGGCGGCGACAACTCGCTGTCCGGCGCGCTGAACACGCACGGCGCCTACGTGCTGAGCGGCACGACGCTCAGATTCTTTGCGAACGGCCAGAATGCGGCGAGCAGCAAACAGTCGCTGCTACTCGGAGACGGCTCGGCCGCCGAGGTGACGCTCACCAATCACTTTGCGTACGTCTCGGAGAAGAACGGCTCGCTCGAGGCTTTTCCGCTCGCGCGCGACGGCAATCTCGCCGGTCCCGGCGCGTCGGTCGCGGGCCTCTCGGCGGGGGTGATCGTCGGTATTTCGGGCCACGCTGAGGCGGTGGTAGCGCCGATCGCCCATCTCGCGAGTAACCCGGCGCAGGCGGAGATATCGGTCGTCAGCGGGCTCGCTCGCGTGCAAGTGGTACCGACCAAAGAGGTGGCGGCCTGTTGGACCTCCAACGAGGACGACGAAGCGTGCGTGAGTAACCCGGGCAGCATGACGGTGTCCTGCGGTCACGTGGGCCCGAACGGGTTCGAAAGCTACACGAGCGCCGCCGCGAGCCTGGTCGGCGAGTCGATGTTCGATATCGACATGCGGCACGGGCTCGTGGGCGTGCAGGCCGTACACGGCGGAGCGCCGGTACTGGTTACGCTGAGCCGGAGCAATGGCGATTTCCTGAGCCTCGTGAGTGAGTTCCCGGTTGGCACCCTCAAGGCGGCGGGTGCGCTCCTGCTAGGGCCAAGAAATCCCTGACCTCCGCTTCGGCGAGCTCGCGTACGCCGTCCGCGCTCTGCACGAGCGCGCCGGCTTGATTTTGACGAGCGGGCGGGATGCCGAGCAGCTGGACGCGCACGCCGAAGGCTTGCGCTTCTTCGACACCCGCTCGCAAGTCGTCGTCGCCCGAGAGCACCAGCGCGTCACAGATCGCGCGATTTTTCGCGAGCGTGACCAAGTCGCTGACCAGCAGGGAATCGACGCCGTGTTGACCCTGCGCGTCCACGAGCCCGAGCCGCAGCTTCACCGTGGGCCGATACGCGAGCGCCACCTGCGCGGGATTCGGCGTCGACGTGGCGCCGTCGTACCAGTAGATGCGGAGGAGCGGCAGTCCGGTGAGCTCGAGCGTGAGCTCGTCGAACAGCTTCAGGATCTTGTCGTGATCGAGCCTGAGCGCGCTGCGCCGGAGTTTCTCGCCCGCGAGCAGGCGCGAGCCTTCGGCGAACAAGTAGCCCGCGTCGACGAATACGGCAGCGCGATCCATGGGTAAAGGGAGTCTATGCCGAAGTCACGTCACGGGGCCCGCGTTCATATGTCCTTGGCACCGTCGGTCGAGCGGTAGTTGATGCGGTAAAGGTCGGTACGGCGGTCGTTCCAGTTGAGCGTGGCGCCGGTGTAGCGGGCGCGGCGCAAGAGTTCGAGGTCCACGTCGTGGATCACGAGCGTTTCGACGTTGGCTTGGCATTCGCCCGCGATGCCGTCACGCGCAAAAAACAGGTCGCACGGCGTGAGCACCGCGGACTGCGCGTAGTGAATGTCGGCGTTCTCGACTTGCGGCAGATTGCCGGTGCAACCGGCGAGCACGACGTAGACGTGATTTTCGATGCAGCGGGCGTGCGCGCAATGGCGGACACGCAAGTACGCCGAACGTTCGTTGGTGTTGAAGGGGCAGAACAGGATTTGCGCGCCTTGTTTGGCGGCCAGGCGCGCGAGCTCGGGGAATTCGATGTCGTAGCAGACGAGGATCGCGATTCGGCCGCGGTCGGTTTCGAATACCTCGAGACGCGAGCCGCCCTCGACGCCCCACCAGCGGCGCTCCGAGGGCGTCACGTGGATCTTGAACTGGCGCTCGATCGTCCCGTTGCGCCGAAACAGGTACGAGACGTTGAAGAGCTTGCCGCCCTCGACGGCGAACTGGCTGCCGCCGATGATGTTCACGTTGTATTTGATGGCCAGGCGCCCGAACAGCTCGAGGTAGCGCGGCGTGTGCTCGGCGAGGCTGCGCGCCGCTTCTCCCGGCCGCAACGCCGGCGCGAGTGACAAAAGCTGCAACGTGAAAAGCTCGGGGAAGAGCACGAAATCAGCGCGATAGTCGGCGCTCGAGTCGACGAAGAACTCGACCTGGCGCTCGAACTCCTCGAAGCTCGCGATGCGCCGCATCTCGTATTGCACGGCCGCGACGCGCACGTTGCGCGTGGGCCGCAAACCGCGCTTGTCGTCCGGCACGAACGAGAGGTTCACCCACTCCATGTGCGTGGCCCAGCCCGCCGAGTCCTCGTCCGACGGCAAGTAGTCCGGGATCAAGCGCAGCACGACGAGACCGTTGGCGAGCTGAGTCGTCAGCACCGGATCGTAGAGCTCCTTGGCTTCGACGCGCGCGACGTACTCCTCGGCGGTCATCTGCGCGGCGTGACGCGCATAGCCCGGAATTCTGCCGCCGATCACGAGCCGCTCGAGGTTCTTCTCGCGGCAGAGCTCTTTGCGCGCGTCGTAAATGCGGCTCGCGAGCCTGAGCCCGCGCTGCTCCGGATGCACCATGATTTCGATGCCGTATAGCGTGTTGCCGCGGGGATCGTGATTTCTGATGTAGCCGTTGTCCGAGATCTTCGTCCAATCGTGCCACTCGCTGTAGAGATCGAAATCGAGGATGAGGCTCGAGCTCGAGGCCACGAGAACGCCGTCGAGCTCCACGCCGATTTGCCCCTCGCCGAAAATACGCAGCATGCTCGAGAATTGCTCGAGGTCCCAGGCCTTCATGCGCGGAAAGCACAGGTTTTGGAGCTCCACCACGCGCTCGTAATCCGAGCTCCCGAGCCTGCGCACCTTGACGCGGCGTTCGAACTCCTTGTGATCGATCATGCCCGAAGCGTCCTCCGCGGCGCGCCGCGATGCAACCGACCCCGGCGCGCTCAGCCCCGGGCGTGCGCGGACGACACGACTTGGCGCAGTGCTTGCGTCAGATTCTTGAGCAAGCGTCCGAGATTTCGCATGGTGTCGGCCTCGGTATTCCCCCAGGCCCAAAACGAAATCATGAGCTCTCGGCCGAGCTGCTGGTCGTTCGCCTCGGGCAAGCGCAAATAGCGCACGGGGACGAGCGTCGTGCCCACCACGCCGCTCACGAAATCGGGATCGAGCGCGCCGAGCGCGTGGTGAAGCTCTTGCTTCAACCAAAGAACGCCCGTGCCGTCGGTGTTGCGCGTGAGGATACGAAAAAGCACCATCACGCGGCCCGAGCATTCGAGCGAGGCGTCGCTCGCGGCGCTTTCGTTCGCGTGCGGGCCGTCGAAAGCGCAATCGTTCGACTCCAAGGCGGAGTTTTTGTGGTTGAGTCGCTCGAGGAGCGCGTAGAAGGTTTCGATCGCCGGGTAATGAGCCCACGGCTTGAAGTCTTCCATCGAGCTTCGAATGTGCGCGGGGCTCTCGAGCAAGTCGTAGTAGCGCGAGCCGTTCGGCCCCGGCGTGTCGTACCAAGGGTGGGAACGCGCGTCCTCGAACGGCGCACCCGCGTATTCGCAGGTCTTCATGGCGGGGCCGTTCTTGATGCCAAAATGTGCGACCCGGGGCAATGGTGCCACTGGTCAAATGGGAACGGCCGACTGCTTCGTCGATACCGACTGCGAGAGCACCCTCAAGTGGTGCACGTCGCCCATCGGGCTCATGACTTGCATGACCGTCGCGAGCGGCACCTGCCCCTCGCGCCGTGAGCGCTCGGGCGTAGGCGCCTGGGCCCCACCAAGAACCGCCGCTAAGGCACGAACAGAGGCAAACGATGCTCTACACCCGCAAACTCGGACGACAAGGACTGGAGGTTTCCGCGCTCGGACTCGGTTGCATGGGAATGAGCCATGCGTACGGCACGCCGGACGACGCCGAATCCATCGTGACCATCCACCGCGCGCTCGAGCTCGGTGTCACGTTCTTCGATACCGCGGAGATCTACGGCCCCTTCAAGAACGAGGAGCTCGTCGGCCGCGCGCTCGAAGGCAGGCGCCACGGCGCGATCATCGCCACGAAGTTCGGCTTCCGTTTCGACAACGGCAAGATGAGCGGCACCGACAGCCGTCCCGACAGCGTGCGCAAAGCAGTCGAAGGCTCGCTCCGTCGCCTGCGCACCGATCACATCGATTTGCTCTACCAACACCGCGTCGACAAGCAGGTGCCGATCGAAGACACGGTGGGCGCGATGGCCGAGCTCGTGAAAGCCGGCAAGGTACGCTACTTGGGCCTCTCGGAAGCGGGAGCCGACACCATTCGGCGCGCGCACCGCGTCCACCCGATCACGGCGCTCCAAAGCGAATATTCGCTGTGGGAGCGCAATCTCGAGGGCGAGATCATCCCGCTGCTGCGCGAGCTCGGCATCGGCTTGGTGCCGTTTTCCCCGCTCGGGCGCGGTTTTCTCACGGGCACCGCCAAGCGCGCCGACGAATATCCCGAAGGCGACTACCGGCGTACGGGCGACCCACGCTTGCAGGGCGAGGCGTTCGACGCGAACATGCGCATCGCCGCGCGCGTGCGTGAGATCGCCGAGACGGTCGGCGCGACGCCGAGCCAAGTCGCGCTCGCATGGCTGCTGGCGCGTGGAGACGACATCGTGCCGATTCCGGGCACGAAGCGGCGCACGTATTTGGAAGAGAACCTGGCGGCGGCCGACGTCGAGCTCACGCACGCCGCACAGAAGGAGCTCGACGAGCTGATGCCGCCGACGGGGCCGCGCTACTTTGCGGCGCAGATGGCACAGATCGATCGCTAGCGACGGACACGAACTCTACGGCCACGGTCGAGCTCGCACGAGCAGCGAACCGCACGGCAAGTACGAGCCCAGCGGCTCGCTCACCTCGCGAGCCGGTCGGCGCTCCGTAGCGCGAGCTAGTCGCGCGATGGAGCGCGCGGCGGCTTCAGCGGCTTGGCCATCCAAGCGGGAGCAGGGGGCAGCACGCGGCCGCTCGGCTCGCGCGCCGCTTTGGGGCGGCGCGGCGCTTGAAAATGTCGGTTGAACGGCGAGGGCGCGTGCTCGGGAGCTGCGTCGGCGGAGTTGCCAGTGGTCGTCGGCGCGGGGGGATTGGGGGGTGTTTTTGCTGCCACGGGGAGCCGTAAGGTGGCGTCGAATTCACGCGGCGCCAGTTTGTGCCCAGAATGTCTGGGGTCTTGGGGTAATTGCATGAGGAAGCGTGAGTGCGTCCCCGAAAATGGGGGCCAGGCCAGCAAGCCGGCCGCTAGCGTCCAACGTCCCCGAAGGGGCCTGGTGCGCCGCTGAGGCCTTGCCGCGCCAGGCTCTTGTTGCGCTGGACGCTCGGCGCAACCTCCGTCGGATCGATGATCACGTCGATGACGAAGGGGCCGAGCGATGCGAGGCCGGCCTCGAGCGCCGCGGCGACCTCCGCTTCGCGATCCACGCGGATGCCGTCACCGCCCATGGCGCGGGCCACGGCAACGAAGTCCGTGCGCGGGAAATCCGTTTCGAAGGGCTCCCAACCCACGGACTGCATGCCTTGCTCGATCATGCCGTAGCGCGCGTCGTTGAGGACGATCCACACGGCGCCGATGCCGTAGTTGGCCGCGGTGTTGATCTCGTTCAGCATCAGCATGGCGCCGTCGCCGACGATGGCGAACGCCTTGTTGCCGCGCGCCATGGCTGCGCCGAGCACGCCGGCGGCAGCCTGGCCCATCGAGCCGAAGCCCGTGCTCACACGATAGCGCCGCGCGTCGGGGAAGCGCAGGTGATGGCTGCCGAGCGAGAACGAGTTACCCGCCTCCGTCATCACGATCGCCGAGCTGCCCTCGACGATCTTGCGTTGAATGGCCTGCATCAGGTAGCTCGGGCGCACGGCGGCGTGGTCGCGCGGCTCGAGCGCTGCTTCGGGCACGGCGTCTTCGCTGCGGACGGCGTCGTTAGCGACGCGCGGTGGGAGCGCCACCAGGAGATCGCGCAAGAACCCACGAATCTCCGCCTGCACGGCGAGCGTCGGCACCTCCGGGTACGCCGTACCGAACGCCTCGCTGTCGAGATCGACGTGGACGAAGCCACCCGCGGGCGCGAGCTCCGGCGCCCAAAACGAGGACATTTCACCGAGTCGGCTGCCGAGCACGAGCACGCGCGCGGGACGGGCCCGGCTCATGTACTCGCTCACGGCCGCGTGTCCGCCGAGACCAGTGACGCCGAGGTAGAGCGGATGGCGTTCGGGCAAGATGCCCTTGCCGCGCGGCGTGCACATGACGTGTGCGCCCGTGCGTTCGGCGAGCGCGCGCACTTCCTCCGCCGCGTGACGCGCGCCGTGGCCCGCCCAGATCACGAAGTCCTCGTGGGCGAGCAGCTCGGCGCATTCGGCGACGAGCAAGCTGTCGCAAACCGGCGGCGGCGAAGTCGTGACGGACGCGCGTGACGGCGCGCGCCGCGCCGCCTGCAGGGCGAGCGGCAGTCCGATGTGCGCGACGAAGCCCTGCGGGCGCGAAAAGCCGCTCGCGAGGCGCGAGAGGAGACTGTCGAGCTCGGCCGGATCCTCGATCACACCCGCGTGGTGGAACGTTCCCCCCGCGGCGAACATCGGCGAAA
Source organism: Polyangiaceae bacterium (assembly GCA_025936115.1). Taxonomy (GTDB): domain Bacteria; phylum Myxococcota_A; class Polyangia; order Polyangiales; family Polyangiaceae; genus PMG-095. The sequence continues at coordinate 15,598 of JAICTZ010000055.1, read as the reverse complement.
GCGCCGAGAACGCGCCGCCCGTCTCTTGAAACGCACTGCGACCGCGGTGCGCGGCGACGGTCGAGCCCGAGACGAAGAGCACCTTCGCGCCTTCGCCGCGGGCCGCCACCATCGCGGTGTATAGGTTCGTGATGCCCGGACCCGTCGTGGCGATGACGAGCGCGGGACGGCCCGTCGCGAGCGAAGACTCGATGGCCGCGAAGCCGGCGCTCGCTTCGTGCCGACAATGAATCAACCGGATGGGGCTGTGCGAGACGGCTTGGCAGAACGGCGCGATCCCGCCGCCGAACACGCCGAACGCGTGCTCGACGCCGAGCCCGACGAGCGCGTTCACGAGCGCCTGGGAGACGGTGACTCGGGGGAGGGACGCCGGCCACGAGGACGGGGTGCTCCCGAGCGGGGCGATCATGCTCTCGCGACGAGCTGGATCGCCGAGCGCGTGCTCCGGACCGAAGCTCGGAGGTGCGGAGCGTCGGGCGAACGGGCCGAGAGTGGGCCGTCTGGCTTTGAGCATGATTGTCTTGTCCTGAGAACAACCCCCGGGGGGCGTTGCGTGTATGGGAACGTCCCCCGCCCTCCTAGACGGGCACCCGAAGTACGAGTTAAGGGCCATCTCGAACGTTTCGATCGGCGTCTCGCGACGAGACGGTCCAGGTTTGATGCATTCCTCGGTGACTCCGCTAAACCTCGGCGCACTCGTCGCGTTCCTATGGCTCGGACTCACGCGTCCCGCGCACGCGGAAGGCGAGTGCCAGCGTCTGGCGCCGTGGAATCGGGTCGGCGCTTCGCTCACGCATTTCACCGAGCCGTTACCGGCCACGCTCGCGGCGCTTTCACCGCTGCCGTTGATGGCGATGGCGCCGACCGGCGTCGACCATCAGCTGCGACTCGTCGCTCAAGAGGAGCTCGGCGGCCGGTATCGACTCGAACCGGTGAGCTATTTCACGCCCTACGTCCTTGCCGGCAGTGCCCTCGTCGCCTTCGGCGTGAGCGCCGCGCTCGGCGCTTGTGAGGTCGAGCGGCCGTTGTCGGCCATTCTTCAGAGTATGGCGGGCGGATTCATCCTCACGGGCGTCCTCAAGGGGAGCGTCGGGAGGCAGTGGCCGAACGGCGGACGCGATCCGAACGCGCCCGATCGGCTGGCCCATCCCGAGGATGCCTACACGTTTCACCCCTTCCAACTGATCGGCGCTTGGCCGAGCGGGCACACGCTCTCGATGTTCGCGGCCGCCGCCGCCTTCCGCGCTGCCGAAGACCAGCTCGGCTGGCCGAGGTTTTTGGGCTATCCGCTTGCCGCGGGCGTCGCCGCGGGCATGTGGCTTGGCGATCGGCATTGGGCGTCCGACATTCTGTCAGGTGCGCTCCTCGGCGAGGCGATCGGGTCGAGCGTCGGGCAGAGTTTCGCTCGCAGCGGCGACGCGCCGCGCGTGGGCCTCGAGCATGGGACGCTCGTCGCCATTCCGCTGAGTGGAGGTATGCTCGCGACGTGGCTCGCCGTCTGGTAACGCCCCCGCGTTGGTCTTGGTTCGTGGTGCCTTTCGGCATCTGCCTCGGGACGCTGGGCTCGTCGAGCTGTATCCAAATCGGACCCGATGCGAACGACGGCAGCGCAGGGGCCGACGCGGGCGAGCCCACTGACTCGACGGTCGAGGGGCAGTGCACCCGCATCGTCACGGAGTTTTGCGCGCGCACGCAGGAATGTTACGGGCAAGATCCCGAAACCTGCGTGAATCCCGGCGTCGATCAGTGTTGCGGCCGCGCCTGCGCGAAACAGGCGACGAGCTCGGAGCGTGCCGTCGATACCTGCATTGCGGACCTCAAAGCCGCCGATTGCGAGGACATCGATACGGTGAGCGACGCGAGCGATTTGCCCGCGAGTTGCCAGAACGTCGTGAAGTATTAGCGCGGGCCGAGTAGGCTCGCGCGCGTGCGCCTGCGCGAACGCGTCCCGATCGTGCTGTTCGCGCTCTTGGCTGCGGCGCCGGCGCAGGCGCGCTTGCGTCATCGGGTGCCGGCGTTCGAACCCACCGATCTCGATCTGGAAGACCCGTTGACGCTCGAGCTCGACCTGCAATTCGGCGTACTCAAGCGCGACGGCGAACCGGATCTCCGCGTCTTCGTGCCCGATTTCGAGCTCGATTTCGGGCTCACGTCCCGTGTCGAGCTCGACGTCGACGGCGCGCTCTCGCTCGATCGCCAGTCGGGCCGCTTCACCTTCGCGGGCGATAACCTCTGGGTCAGCACCAAGCTCGGCTTCTACGCCGACGTCGAGCCGTCCGACCCGGAGCGCGCCTGGGCGCTCGGCGCGCAACTCGGTCCCCGGCTCCCGACTGCGCCTCACTCGGTCGGCAGCGGGTTCGGAGCCGTGCTGCTGGCGGCGCGCATGGCGCCGCCGTGGCACTTCATCCTGAACCTCGGCAGTGTGCTCGAGCCCACGGATCGCACCGAGACGCTGCGTTCGTTCGCGGTCGTGGGAGGGGTCGACCTCGACTACGATTTGGACGTCGAAAACCGTTGGTCGCTGCTCGCCGAGCTTGGGGCGGGCTACTCCTTCGGGCCCGATCCGCACGACGTGCACACGACGCTCGGCCTCGATTGGAACGCAACTTCACGCCTCGATCTGTCTCTCGTCGGCTTTTACGGCTTCGTGAGGGGCGGCGACCGCGCCGGCTTGTTCCTCGGCGTCACGCCCAAGTTCGGTCCAAGCTGAGCTACGCGAGGACGTCTTTGAATCCGTAACGTCCCGGAGGCTTGCCGCACACGAAACGCGCGGCGGCGAGCGCGCCTTGCGCGAAAAGCTCGCGACTCGAGGCGCGGTGCGTGAGCTCGAGCCGCTCGCCCGTGCCGAGCAGGAACACCGTGTGATCGCCGACCACGTCACCGCCGCGCACCGCGACGACGCCGAGCTCGCTCTCTTTGCGCGCGCCCACGTTGCCGTCGCGCGCGTGTACTTCCTCGAGGCCCGCGCGACCCGCCTTGGCCGCGCGCGCGAGGCGAAGCGCCGTTCCGCTCGGCGCGTCGATCTTTCGACGATGATGCACTTCGAGGATTTCGACGTCGAAGGCTTGGCCGAGTCGTCGCACGGCTTGCTCCACGAGCTCAGCGAGCACCTGCACGCCGAGGCTCGTGTTCGGCGCCCACAGCACCGGGACGGACCCGGCGGCGCGGTCGAGCGCCGCCTCACCCGCGGTATCGAGCCCGGTCGTGCCAGACATCACTGCCACGCCCGCACGCGCCGCGACGCTCACGAGCCCGGGCACGGCGCTCGCGGTCGAAAAATCGACGACGACCTCGGCACCGAGGAGCGCCGACGCCACGTCCGGCGACACGACGACACCGAGCGATCCGAGCCCCGCGAGCTCACCTACGTCCCGCCCGACGGCCGCATCGCCCGGCGCGCAAGCTCCGCCGACGATCTGGTGCCCCGCCGCCTGCGCGGCGCGCACGATCGAGAGCCCCATGCGACCCGTGACGCCGTGGATCGCAAGCTTCACGCGCGGCCCTCGAACGCGCTGAGCGCCTCCGCGACGCGGCGCGTACAAGTCGTGCTCGCGGCAACGAGAGGAGGTCGCACCTCGGGCGAGGCGATGACGCCGCGCTGCGCGAGCGCCGCCTTGATCGGTGACGGGCTCGGCTCGCTGAAGAGCTCGCGATGGAGCGGAAACAGAGCGGCGTGTTTGTCACGGGCGCGGTCGTAGTGTCCGGCGAGCGCTTCTTCGACCACTTCGGAGACGGCGCGCGGCAGCACGTTGCTCGTCACGCTGATGACGCCACGCGCCCCGACGCTCATGAGCGGCAGCGTGAGTGGATCGTCGCCCGAGAGCACCGTGATGCGGTCCTTGGCGCGCGCGAGTAACTCCTGGCAGTAAAGAACGCCGCCGGAAGCATCCTTGAGCCCGACGACGCTCGGACACAGATCCAGGATCCTGAGCAGGGTCTCGACCTCGAGATTGACGCTGCTGCGTCCCGGGATGTTGTAAAGGACGAGCGGCCCGGGCGCGGCCTGGGCGATCAGCGTCACGTGCCGGAGCAGCCCTTCCTGCGAGGGCTTGTTGTAATAGGGCATGGCCAACATGGCGGCGTCCGCGCCGGCCTCGAAGGCGGACTTGGTCGCTTCGATGCTCTTTTTCGTGTCGTTGCTGCCGGTTCCCACGATGACGCGCGCCTTGCCGCGGGCGGCGCGCACGGTGAGCGAGATGAGCTCGCGCTGCTCGGCGACGGAGAGCGTGGGGGCCTCGCCCGTGGTGCCACACGGGACGAGCCCACTCACTCGGCCCGACAGTTGGAGCGCGAGGAGCTTCTCGTAGGAAGCGAAGTCGATGTCGGAGCCCGAGGCGGAGAGCGGCGTCACGAGCGCCGTGAATGTGCCGCTGAGATCGAGGTCGGCCATTGGGACGAGCACGTATGTCCCTTTCTGGCTCAATACGCAAGGTTGAGAGCCCCCGTGACGGGGCCGAAAGAGGGCTCGCGATTGACCCAGGGGGCGACAAAGGCCATGTTGGGGGAGCCCATGGGGTCGGATACGCTCTTCCCCGAGCGCCTCACCCGAGTCTCGATGGCCTCCATCGTGCCGCGGGGGCCCGATCGCCCGTGTCTGGTCGTGATTGCTGGCGCCGAGCTCGGCCGCCGCGTGGAGCTGCTCGCCGACGAGGTGACGATCGGTCGCTCGGAACAGAGCGGCCTCTGGATCAATAGCGACCTCGTGAGCCGCCATCACGCAACGGTGGTGCGGGTCGAGGACGGCCACGCCTTGCGTGACGAGGGCAGCACCAACGGCACGTTCGTGAACGACCGCCGTGTGACCGGCAGCGAAGCGCTGAACGACGGCGACCAGATCCGCATCGGCCGCACCGTCATCAAGTACACACGCAGCCCGCTCGAGATCGGTTACCTCGAGCGCGTGATGGAGCTTGCGACGCACGACGCGCTCACGGGCGCGTTCAACAAGCGCCGCTTCGACGAGGCGTTTCCGGCCGAGGTCGCGCGCGCCGGGCAGCTCGGCACGGCGCTTTCGCTCGTGCTCCTCGACATCGACTTCTTCAAGCGCATCAACGACGGCTTCGGGCATCCCGCGGGCGACGCCGTCCTGCGCGAGGTCACGCGCATTGCGACCGCGTGTCTCCCGAGCGGAGCGCTACTGGCGCGCGTCGGCGGCGAGGAGTTCGCCGTGCTGCTCGCGATCGGCATCGACGGCGCGCGCTACACGGCCGAGCGCCTGCGCACCACGATCGAAGCGCACAAGTTCGTCGTCGAGCAGAAAGAGATCCCGGTGACGATCAGCCTCGGCGTCGCGGAAGCCGCGGCGGCCGAGCCACCCGCGAAGCTCTACGAGCGAACGGACGCGCTGCTCTATCAGTCGAAACACAACGGCCGCAATCGCGTGAGTTACTGAGCGCGCGCGGACGGTGTAGGCCGAGCGCGCCTTGACAGCCCTGGGACGCCTCCGATACTCCTTGGTTCGGGGGCTTTTTCGCGGCTTAGCCGACAAAGGTGACGATGCGCTCTTCCAATTTCGGGTACGTCTTTCTTCTCGGCGTCGTGTTCGCGGCGCCTGCTTGTAAAGTCGAAGCAAACATCACGGACGGCGAAGCCGGCAGTGGCGGCAGTGACGCCGGTACGGGCGGCAACGCCGGAATGAGCGGCAGCGCCGGCAAGAACGCGAGCGCCGGTCAGGGCGGCACGGGTGGGAGCTCCGGTGCCGCGGAGACGGGCGGTGCATCGGGCGCGTCGGGCGCGTCCGACACGGGCGGTGCCGCGGGTTCGAGCGAAGGCGGCGGCGCCGGGGAGCCCAGCGCTGAAGCGGGGACGGGCGGCGTGAGCAGCACGTGCGACACGAGCGGTTTCGAATTCCCTGAAGTCACGTGCGACACGGGCGCCGTGAGCGAGCTCACCAATCCCACGTGCCAGGACGTCTTCCTGTGCGTGGGGCTCGCGGACTGTAGAACCTCGCACATGGATTGCGCCATGTGCCTCGACTACCTGAAGGTCGCGTTCGAAAGTACCGACACGTGCGTTCAGTCGGGTACACAGACGACGCTCGCCAACGCTTGCACGAAGCTCGCCGAAGACAACGCCAATCAGTACCCGCAGTGCGTGCCGAAGTGACGGGCGCGCTCCGAATGCCGCGCTAAGTCCGCACGAGACTCGCGACGAAGTAGCCGTCGGTCTCGTGCCGGAGCGGCGTGAGGCGCAAGGTGTGCTCGCCAGGACCCGCGAGCGCTTGCAGCGCGGGCGCCTCGAACGGCGCGGGCGTAAGCTCGCCCGCGACACGCGCGAGCACGCCTTCGGCCTCTTCCTCGAGCACGCTGCACACGGCGAAGACGACGCGGCCGCCGGGGCGCACGCGTGACGCCGCCGCGCGCAGGATCGCCGTCTGGAGCTCGGCGAGGCGCGCGGGATCCTCGGGCACGAGACGCCTCGCGATTTCCGGGCGGCGCCGCAGCGTGCCGGTGCCCGTACACGGGGCGTCGACGAGGACGCAATCGAAGCCTTCCGGCACGTCACCGCTACCGAGCGTCCAGTCGACGGCGGCGCCGTGCGGCGCGGGCAGCCCGAGCCGCTCGCATTCGCGCTCGAGCGCGGCGAGCTTCTTCGGGTGCGCGTCGGCCGCCCAAACTTCGCCGCCCGAACCGGCGGCTTCGACGAGCAGCGTCGTTTTCTGGCCGCGCCCCGCGCACGCATCGAGCACGCGTTCGCCCGCTTTCACTGCGAGCGCGAGCGCGATGAGCTGTGCCCCAGGCTCCTGCACGACGAAGGCTCCCTCGGCGTAACCCTCGAGTTTCTCGGGGTCACCGCTCGGTAAGAGCCGCGCGAGCGGCGACACTCGGTGCTGCTCCGCGGCCGCGAGCCAGCCGGGCTCCGGACGACCCGTGACGGCACGACCCCAGACGCGACCGAGCGGCACGCCCGCGCCGAGCAGCGCGTCGGTTTCGTCGGCGGAAAGCAAGCGATCGAGCTTGTCCGTGAGCCACGCCGGCGCGCTTTCCCGCAGGGCCTCTGCGAGCCCTGGCCGAGGACCGGCCGCAATTTTACGCAAGACCGCGTTCCCGAAGCCGGCGACACGACCGCCGCGCGCGCGCTTGATCTCGCCGATCGCTTCGTCCACGGCAGCCCAGGCCGGCACGCGATCGAGCAAGAGCAGTTGGTAGGCGGCGACGAGCAGGTGCAAACGCACCGCTTTGTCGCTCACGCCGCGCGGCGCATGCTCGAGCAAGCGGCGCTCGAGGGCGCCGCGTGTCCGGAGCACGCCGTAGACGAGCTCGGACAAAAGCGCGCGGTCGCGCGGCTTGAGCTGAGGGTGACGGTCGAGCTCGGCGTCGAGCGCCGCGGCGGCATACGCCCCGTCGCGCTCGACGCGGTCGAGCACGCGCACGGCGAGCGAACGCGCCGTGACGAGCTGGCGCTTGTCTTCTGCGGTCATGCGCGCTCAGCCCGAAAAACCCGAACGTTCGCCGAGCATCGCGTCCCAGCGCTTCTCGATGTCGTTCTTGAAAGCGAGCACCATCAGCGCGAACAGGATCGCCATGCCGACGAGGTGCGAAAGCTCGCGCACGCGCAGTGGGACCCGGCGCCGGAGCACACCCTCGAGCATCAAAAACATGAGGTGACCGCCGTCGAGCACGGGGATGGGCAAGAGATTGAAGAGACCCAAGTTGATGCTGATGACGGCCATGGCCCAGATGAAATAATCGGGCCCTTTCCTGCCCTCTTCGCCCGCGACTTGATAGATCGTGATGGGGCCGGACAGGCTCCGCAGACTGACCCGGCCTTGCGCAAGCCGCACGAGGCCCACGACGACGAGCCGCGTCACGTCCGCCGTCTCCTCGACCGCCTTCACGAGCGCGTAGCGGACCGGCGAAGGATGCGCCACGCGCTCTTCCGGTGCGACCGGCGTCCAATGTTGGATCGGCAAGACGTATTGGCGGCGGAAGGTCTGGCCGCGAGGATCGCTGAATTCCTCACGCCGCATCTGGAACTCGCCCGAGCGCACGCGCCCGTCGCGCGCGGAGAAGTACTCGAAGCGGTGCTGCCGATCGGGCGCCGCGAACACCTTCTCGCGGAACGTGGACCAGGCGGGCACGGCGTCGCCGTCGAGTCGGAGCAGCTTGTCACCGGCGTGCAGGCCCGCTTTGGAGAGGTACGAGTCGGCCGGCACGATCGCGACGTAGAGGTCAGCCGTCTCGATGCCCGTGCGTTCCAGCAGCGTCGTGCCGTTGGGATCGGGGGTGAGCGCGACGACGCCTGCCTCGAACACGGCCATGTCGGCGAGACCGCCGAGCGCGTCGGGAACTGGCACGGGACGCAAGTAGGTGACGGGGAGCGTGCCGCCGATATCGGCGTCGAAGGCGTCGTCGAGGTCCATGAACCGGCGCAGCGGCTGTCCGCCGACGCTCGTGATGAGATCGAAGGTGCGCAGTCCCGCGCGGTACGCGGGCGATTCCGGGCTAGAAACGCCGATCACCGGCGCGGGCGCGCTCGGCTGGATGCCGATTGTCCCCACGTGCTCGATCAGGTCGAGCTCGCGGCGCTCGGTCGTGTCTTCGACCGTAACCTCTACGTCGACGTCGCGCTTGTCGCGAAAGACGACGAGCTTGAGCGTCTTGCCGGCGTTCTTGCTCACGGCGCGCTTCAAGTCGTCGAACGTCGCGATGTCCTCGCCGTTGACGCTCATCACGCGATCCCCGGGGAAGAGCTTGCCCTCGGCGGGGTGGTTCGGGAGCACGACGCCGATCGTCGCGGGTAAGAACGGACCGTCGCCCACGAACACCGAGAAGTAGAGCAGCACCGGGAACACGATGTTCATGAGCGGACCGGCCAACACGATCAGCACGCGCTTGTACGCCGCGATGGACTCGAAGGTACGGCGCCGGTCCTCGGGCAAGACGAGATCGTTCTTCGACTCCTCGAGCATGCGCACGTAGCCGCCGAGGGGCAGCAGCGACACGCAGTACTCGGTCTCCCGCCCGTGGAGCTTGATGATCTTCGGCCCGAAGCCGACGCTGAAGGTCAAGACCTTCACGCCGAAGGCCTTGGCGAACAGAAAATGGCCGAACTCGTGCACGAGGATCAGGGAACTCACGAGCACGATGAAGTAGACGAAGTCCATGCGGACAGCGCTCGGCGGGCGGGCGCGAGCGCGGGGCGGAGCCTAGCATGCGGCGGCCGAACGCAAGCGACCGCCAGCCGCCGTGGTAGTCTGGCCCGTCTCAGCCATGAATCAGGCCGAAAATTACGCCAAACCGTCCGCCGCGTCGCGCATCGTCTTGAACACCCTGATGGTGCCCGAGCACGCGAACCCTCACGGAAACGTCCACGGCGGCGTGATCCTGCGCATGGTGGACGAGGCGGGCGCCATCTGCGCCATGCGCCACGCGCGCAAGCCTTGCGTCACGCTCGCGATCGACTCGATGACCTTCCGGCAGCCGGTGCACCTGGGTGAGCTCTTGATTTGCACCGCCAACGTCACGTGGGTCGGCAGGAGCTCGATCGAAGTCCACGTCGACGTGCACGCCGAGCACCCGATCACGGGCGCGAGCAGCCACACCAACTCGGCCTTCGTCGTCTACGTCGCGCTCGGCCCCGACGGCCGTCCGACGCCTGCTCCGCCGCTCGCGCTCACGACCGACGAGGAGCGCGCGAGCTTCGCGGCAGGCGCCGCAAGGCACGCGCGGAGACTCGCCGAACGTTGAACGCACGCCTCGTGCACTCCCAAGTCACGGGCCGTCGCCTGCAGCAGCTATCGGCGGCAGAGTGTTAGTCGGATTGGGGCACGCACGCGGTCGCGTCCGTGCACACGCCGTTCGCGCAGTCGAGGTACGCGCAGTGGCCGGGGAGGAAGCACGGGTCGCCGATGTGGCCCTGCTGTCCACGAGCACGTGTCCGTCGGCGCGCGCGCTCAAGAGCGCGGCGACGCCGTAACAATCGACGAGTCGCATGCAATCCCCGCGATAGTGAAAGGTTTCCGCGTAGGACGCGCTCTGGCTGTGCGACGTTGACGAGCCGCCGGCACTCCGGTTTCATGGCCGGCGACAAAATGCGTTCGCAACTCGGACTTATCGTTTTGCTCGTTGGGGTGGGATGTGCAACTGAGGCGTTCAAGGCGTCGCCGCTGGGGTCCGGGGGCGCAGGCGGCAAATCTGGGAGCGCTGGTCGCGTGGGAGCGGGTGGAGGATGGTCACCAATGACGGCTTCGTGCGCATGCCGGCCAAGGGCGGCGCGTGCTGGTCGGGGTACGCCTTCGCGGGCGGCGACAAGAGCAGCACGGTCACGTTCCCGGGCGGCGGCATGGATTTCAGTAAATCGATGGGCAAGCTCGAAATCTCGGGCACCGTCGGTTCGGCGACCGCCGACAACATGTACGCGGGTAACGTCTATTTCGGCTTCAACGTCGGGCAGACAGCCGGCTCGTCGACTGCCGGCATGGTGACGCCGACGGGTACTTCACTCACCATCACGTGTACCGGTTGCGCGACGCCCAAAATGCGCGCTCAGCTCGGCGCCGGTTCCACGACTTGGTGCGCCGATCTCACGAGCGGCACCGCGATCGCGTACACCGCCTTTACCCAGGAGTGCTACAACAGGCCTGGCGCCGCGTACGCGAAGCAGCCGATCGCCTCGATCCGGATTTCGATCCCGGGCGCCGCGACCGTCGCTACGTTCGACATGACGCTCATGAGCGTCACCGAGCAGTAGTTCACGTGCGTGACGTTCTCGCGCGTGCGTGAACCACAGGTGTGTCGCGATGCCGACCCGCGTCCAGAGCCCCGCGAAAGTCCGCGAGGGAGACGCGCTGGTGACGCGGCCTCTGATTGCGTCGGCGGAGCGTGGCGCTCGCGCAGACCCCTTCAATCACCGGCTAGCGCGAACACGCCGTCGAAAACGGCGGCCACCTCGAGCTCGCCCCCACCGGTAAGCTTCACCCGCGCTCGAGCATCGAGGGCGCTGTAGTGCCAGGAGCCGTCGCGATCGCGGCGGTAGTGCTCAATGGTCGCCGATCGTTGAGAGACGAGCAGGTAGTCCGTCAGTGAATCCATTTTCCGATAGCCCTCCCACTTGAGACCGCGATCGTATTGCTCGGTCGATTCCGAGAGGACCTCGACAACGATGCTGGGGTTTTCGACGACACCGGAGGTGCCCGGCTGAATCTTCAAGGGACCGCAGACGACCGTGGCATCGGCGTACACGTAGTGTGCGTCGCCAACGCCGAGCTGTAGATCGCTCGAGAACACTTCACACTCGCGACCGAGCGCCACGCCGAGCGCTCGCGCAATGCGGGCGGAGAGCGCCGCATGCCGGGGACTTCCGCCGGCCATCGCGAAAATTTCGCCACGGAAGAACTCGTGGCGACTTGCCTGACTCTTTTCCCAAGCCAGGAAATCAGCGGCCGAAACGCCAGTACGTAGTGCCGAACGGCTCACCTCACGAACTTAGCACACGGCGATCGCGTCGGCGGGCGATCGCAGCTGCGGGATTCACGAGGGCGAGCTTCATTGTTGGGGCGACAATCACTTGGGCTTCCTCGGCGACGGCAGCATGAAACGGCGCCACAGCACCGGTGCGCATCGGAACCGCCAGCGACTGGTCGGAGATCGCGCTCGGCTACGACGACTCCTGCGGAGTGCGCGGCGGCGAGCTCTACTGCTGGGCGACAACGACGGCGGCAAGCTCGGCCTCGGTCCCATCGGGACGGTCGAACCGCTGCGCGTCGTCGCGGGACCGTGACGACGCCGCGAAAACGTCAGTTTCGGAGCAAATCTCGCGTTATCGTGCGCGCATGGCGAATGCCTCGACGGGTGACCACCTGCGGCACGGCCTCGCCGCGGCCCTCGTGTTGGGGCTCGCGGGCGGGTGCACCCCCGCGTCCCCGCCCCCCGCCGTTGCGAAGGCAAAGCCGGCACCGTCCGCGCCCGTTCGCGAGCCGCTCGTCGTGGCTGAGACCGAGCCCGCGCTCGTGCCGCTCCTGACCGGCCCCCTGGCGCCGATCGAGGACCCGCCGGTCGAGCTCACCCTGCACGCACGCACCGACGACGGGGCGTTCGAAATCCTCGAGCTTCACCTGCCGACTCCTCCGTCGCCCGACGGCACATCGTCGAACAGCGGCGTGGTGCTTGGCTCCAATTGGCGCGCCGCGTTCGTGCGTCTCGAGCCGGCGCTCGATGCTTTCGCCTTCTTCGAGTACGGCTCGGAGGTCGTCGGCAAGGAGGTGGCGCCCGTCTTTCGCGTTTGGGTACGGCGCAAGAAGTCGCCCGCTCCCGTCGACGGAACCCTGTACATCGGCGAGTACTGGGGCTCGCCGGGCCACAGCCAGCACTTTCACGCGCCGTTGCCCGCGCACCCGAAGTCCGACCCCAAGCTTTTGCACACCTGGGCGACCGTACTCACCGACATCCTCACGCGCAGACCGGACGCCGCCGGGCAGTCGGCCATGATCCGGCTTGCCACGCGCTATGCGGACGCGAATGCAAGGGCGAAAGCGCAGCCGCCGGGGCGAACAGCCCCGGAGCGCTCGGCCGCGTCATTGCCACGCTGCACGGCAAGCACCCGAGTCTCGCGGCAGAGCCCGATTTCTCGTACATGCTCGCGCGCGACGCGAGCGCGCCGGATGACGTGCTCGCCTACCTCGGGGATCGCTTCGTGGGTGCCGTGGTGGGGCCGGCGCAGAAGATCGGCGAAGCGCGCCGTCAGCTGGCGCTCGGCGAGCTACTCGCGCCCGGCTATGCGGCGCTGGCGCTCGGGATGATCGACGGACGAAGCCCGCAAACGAGCGCGCAAGTCCTCGCGTCGGGCCTCCTTTCACGGAGCGAACTCGCGCACACGGACGGGAGCCGCATCGATTGGGAGCCGGGGCGCGCGCCGCACTCGGCGTGGGGCTCGCCCGCGCTGCTCGAGCCGCTGATCGATCGCCCCGCGGTGACGCGCGTGAGTGACGCCGAGCGCCGGGCCTACGACCGCTTCGCGCGCTCATACGAGTCGCTGTGGTCGGATCACATCGATCCGATCGCCGTTCGGCTGACGGAGACGTCCTCGCGGGGCGGCGTGCGCAACGTGTCGGCGGACGTCCGCGTCTTGCCCGCGCTCCGGCGCGAGTACCAAAACATGATCGGCACCGTCGGCAGTACGCGCCTCTCGGTGTCGGGGCTGCTCGCCGGGCTTTCCGGCGTGGTCGGTATCGGCGAGAACGCGGAGCTAAGGCGCGAGCTGACCCAAATGAGCGCTGTTCTCGGCGGCCGGAAGCCCTTCGCCTTCGACTGGCTCGGCGACTACGCGCTGGTAGGCGTGACCGCGAAGAGCGGCATCGCGAACGCCGCGCGCTACGCGAACCGTAACCAGATCGAGCTGCCACGGGGTGCCACGGACGCGGCGCGGAACGCGGATCCCATGAGCACGCTGGCGGGGCTGCCGGTCTACGTGGCAATCGGCGTGAAGAGTCGCGTCGGCGCGGGGCTGTTTTTGACGGCGCTGCACGGCCTTGCCTCCGAAGCGGCGCCGGGCAGCGCCGAGTGGAGCCGCGCGGCAAGCTATCGCGGCACCGAGGTCGTCGCGGTGCGCTTCAAGGAGCGCGACGTGCACGGCGCGCTCTACTACGCGCTCACCGAGCACGCGCTGGTGCTCTCGCTCAACGAGACCGTGCTGCACGACGCGCTCGATCTCGTCGCGACGCATCCGCCGCGAACGCTGTCCGGCGTGAAGCCGGAGCCTTTGGACTCGGCGCAGCTCGTGGTCGAGCTCAGCACCGACAAGGGCGACGCCCTGTATCAAGCCATCGCTTGGGCTGCAGCTGGGGAGAACTATCGGCAAGCCGACGAATCGCGGGCGCTCGCGAGCGCGGTGCTGCTCGGAGCGCCCGAGCTCGCGGACGACGCCAAAGCCACGAGTGAGCTGATGCGCGCCTACCTCGGGACGGTCGTCGTTACGCCGGAAGGTAAGAACTATGTGCTGGCGCCGGAAGGCGTAAAGGACCCCGACCATGGCACTGCGTACGCGCCCGTGTATCCCGCGCTCCCGGTGCCGGGCTCGCCGCTCGAACGCGTGCTCGGCGGACTCGCTCGCGTGCGGACGGCGCTGTCATTCGATCCGGAACCGGGCAGCGTGCAAGGCCAGCCGCTCGCGAGCCTACACGCTCGCGTCACGCTCGAGCTCAGGTGACCCCCTTCGGCTCTCGAACCACGCCCCGCTCGAGTTCACGGCCCGAACGGCCTCGGATTTTTCGAGAATCTCGGCCGCACTGCCGCTACATCACGTTGACGCACGCATCGCTACTCGGGTGCGCCGCGCAGTAGTTGTGCTCGCACGTGTACGCCGCGAGGATCTCGGTTCTGCAATCGGTCTGCGCCGTGCACACGTCGCTCAATTTTGCCGTGCACGCCGTCGATTTCAGGTAAAGGTCGTGGCAGCCGGTGTTTTCGGCGACGTAGTCTTGTCCGAGACAGAAGTCGTCGCAGGTGCCCTGGATCGCCGGGGCACTCGGACACTTCATGCCTTTGGTGCAGACGTCGGGACAGGGATCGGACTGCGCGTCGTCGCCGCTGCTCTTGCCGGCACAGGCGCCGGTCAGCAAAACGCCGAGAACCAAGAGCGCGCCCGCTCGCGCACTCGCACGCCGCACCGCGTCCCACGCCGTGAACCCGACCATGCCCCGAAGTTAGCATGTCCAATTCCGCCCGCTCGTGCCCCTCGGCCCTCGAGCGCGCCGTACGGTGCGTGCAGGCGGGACTCGTGCGGGCACGGGAACGTCGATGTCCGTCTCAAGCCGTCCCCGCGCTCATTCGAGAGCCCCCGCCCCTCGCGGCGAACGCTCGAGGCGAGAAAAAGCTTGGAAAAGCGCGAAAAAGCGCGGATAGAAGCCTCGCTCATGCCGTCCGCGCGCTAAGCTGAAAGGCTGGCGTGGCCCCCCGCTAGGGACTACGTTGCCGCGGACGTCCCCATGTTCACCTGGATAGCGAAGAAAGTCTTCGGAACCTCCAACGAGCGCGCGATGCGCCGGCTGCAGCCCATGGTGGCGGCCATCAACGCCCTCGAGCCCGCGCTGAAGGAACTGAGCGACGCCGAGCTCCAGGCGAAGACGCCTTACTTCAAGGAGAAGCTCGACAACGGCGCGACGCTCGACGACATCCTGGTCGAGGCGTTCGCTGTCTGTCGCGAAGCGGGACGCCGCGTGCTGCGCATGCGTCACTACGACGTGCAGCTCATCGGCGGCGCGGTGCTGCACAAGGGCGCCATCGCCGAGATGCGCACCGGTGAAGGCAAGACGCTGGTCGCGACCCTGCCCGTGTACCTGAACGCGCTCGAGGGCAAGGGCGTCCACGTCATCACGGTGAACGACTACCTCGCCAAGCGCGACGCCGAGTGGATGGGGCGCATCTACAAGTGGCTCGGCATGAGCGTCGGCACGATCGTCAACGGCCAGTACGACGAGGAGAAGAAGGCCTCGTACAAGGCCGACATCTGCTACGGGCAGAACAACGAGTTCGGCTTCGACTACCTGCGCGACAACATGAAGTTTTCGCTCGACGAGTACGTCCAGCGCGAGCTCAACTTCGCGATCGTCGACGAGTGCGATTCCATCTTGATCGACGAGGCGCGTACACCGTTGATCATT
>JAICTZ010000049.1 GCA_025936115.1 Polyangiaceae bacterium | reverse complement strand
TGCTCGTCGACGAGCTCGTCGAGGCGTACGGCCGCGGCCTCGCCAACGTGATCGACATCCTGGACCCGAGCGCCATCGTCCTCGGCGGCGGCGTCTCGAACCTCGACTTGATTTACACGGAAGGGCGCTCGCGTGTCGAAACCTACGTCTGTAACGGCGAGCTCCAAACGCCGATCCTCAGGCACGAGCTCGGCGATTCCGCGGGCGTGATCGGCGCCGCCCTGCTCGACGAAACGGGCAGCTCCGGCGCCTGACGTATTCCGGCTGCCGCCCCGCTACATCCGCTCGCCGAGGCGGCCCCAGCGTGGCACGCGCGGCTCGCTCACGCGCGCGAGCGTGTGCGCTATGGCGGTCCACGTCATGCCGTCGCCCCCGAGCGTCTGTTCCGCGGCCATGGCGTAGGCGAGATCGCCGAGGCTCACGATACCGAGCAGCCGCTTCTGATCGTCGACCACGGGCACACGCCGGATCTTGTGCTGCTGCATGAGCGCTTGGACGGTCGCCGGCGTGTCGCGCGGCGAGCAGGTCTTCACGTCGCGCGCCATCGCGCTCGACACGCGCGAGGCGCGCAGGGCGACGCCTTGGAGGTGCGCGGCCATGGCCAGATCGCGATCGGTGATGATGCCGAGCACTCGGCCGTCGGGGTCCGTGACCGGCACCGAACCGCAGTCGTTCTCCCACATGATCTGCGCGGCCGTGGCCAAGCTGTCGTCCGCGAGACAGGCTCGAACGTCGCGCGTCATGATGTCCTCGATCTTCACGAGTGGTCTCCTTACCTGTAGCGGGGCGAGCCTAGCATCCCGGACACGTGAGACCCTAGGCTCGAGTTGACCGACTCGGGCGGTTTCCGAAAGGCGGCCCCGTACTTTCGAGCGGCCGAGCGGGGCGCCCGAGTCCGCTATACTCCGAGGCGTGGACTTCCGCGCGTACGCCGAGCAACCGGACGACGAGCTCGATTTGCTCGAGGGCGCGCTGCTCATCGCCAGCGACGCGCGGCCCGGGCTCGATCCGCGCGCCGTGGCAGGCGAGCTCGACGCGCTCGCCGAACCGCTGAAAAGACGCGGCCTCGCCGCGCTGCCCGCGCCGGTGCAGGCACGCGTGCTCGCCGACCATCTGTTCGTCAGCATCGGATTTCACGGGAATGACTCCGACTACTACGATCCGCGCAATTCGTTTCTGGACGAGGTCATCGCGCGGCGTACGGGGATTCCGATTTCCCTGTCGGTGCTGTACGTCGAGGTGGCGCGTCGGGCGGGTGTCATGGCGAGCCCAGTCGGGTTTCCAGGACATTTTCTCGCACGCATCGACGACGCCGAACGGCGTTTGGTCGTGGATCCGTTTCACGGCGGGAGCGCCCTCGACGAGGTCGCGCTCGCCGATCTCTTGCGGCGCTCGGGGTCCAAACTTCGCTATAGCTCGGAGCTGATCGCGCCCACGCCGGTGCGGCAGGTGGTCGCGCGCATGTTGATGAACCTGCGTGGCATCTACGCGTCACGCGGAGACCACCGGCGGCTCTTGCTCATCATCGATCGCATGATCGATCTCATGCCCGGCTCGACGGACGAGCTGCGCGAACGCGGACTCCTACTGGCGCGCCTCGGGGCGCCGGCGGCCGCGGCCGAGGATCTCGCGCAGTACTTGTCGGCGTTTCCTCACGCGGACGACGCGGCCGAGGTTCGGCGTTTCATCGAGCAACTCGGCGCCCGCGCCGCCACGGTCGGCCAGAACTGAGCGACGCGGCAAGCCGACGCCGTTAGGGCTTCGCGGACGCGGGAACCCCGCCGCTCGTGAGCCGGCACGCGTATTCGCCCGCGAGCAGGTACGCGCGGCGGCATTCGACGTCCGCCGTCGCCGCGCGCTCGCGCCCCTTCTCCGTGAGCCGCACTTGAAACGTGAAAGATTGTGAGAAGGGCGAGCGCTCCTCGCGGAGCTTCTCGTACGCGCAGTGGCCCGCGCCGCAGGCCGTGCGCTCGGCGAGCGCGATCACGTCGGCGTTGTCGCCGTATGTGTTCGCGAGGCCGAGCGCCGTCACGCCCAAGCAAACGGCGACGACCGCCGCGCGTGAGACGCCGCTCCGCTCGGCCATCAGCCGGCCATCTCGAGCTCGAAGAAGGGCGGCGGGCGATCCTTCACCCACCAGAGCCCGGCGCCGACGCTCACCAAGTGCTTGCTCAGGATGCCGCGGTAGTACGAGCCGTTGCGCACGAAGATGTCCGTGTCCGTGCGCGTGGTGTCGCAACGCTCGCGTAGATCTTGCCGCGTCGTTACCTCGACGTAGACGAGGCCGCGCGACATCGCCGCGATGTTGGCTACGGCGGGTGCCACGTCGGGATCCGGCAAGTACTGGAGCACACCCTGACAGACGATGAGGTCGTGCTTTTTCCGGTCCCGCCAGCGCGCGATGTCGCGATGCAAGTAGCCGTGCTTCTTGCACATGACCTGGCTCACCTCGGTGCCGGTGTACTGCACACCCTTTTGGTGCTTTTCGATCCAGTACTTCCAGAGCCCGGTGCCAGCACCGACATCGAGGACGCTCTTGACCTCGACTTTGTTGTAGCGGGCAAAGGCAAAGACGAACTCCGCGAGATTCGCGTGCTCTTCTACAGAGATGACGCGGGTCTGCGGCGAGTCGTAGAAGCGGTGGTAGTAGGCTTCGTCGAACCGGCGAAACCGATCCATAGCGTGAGAGTCTAGTCGCTGATGCCTCGCTCGCGATAGCTCCACGCGGCTAAGGGCGGGGACCTTCGGCCGTTGGCCCGGCCCGAGCTCACCAAACGAGCGGGTCGGGGCGACCCAAGCACGCGGATTTCGCGAATTCGGGGCGCCGGCCCTGGTCTTGGTAGTGACTGTCGACTAAAAAGAGCCGCTTCCAAGGAGAGAACGCAGTCATGGCCCAGAGTGCAGTCGTCGAAGGTGCGGGAAAAGTGGAGACGGCGCCGAGCCGCAAGAAGCAGCAGGGCGTTCCGACGCAAGAGGGGAAGAACTACCGCGTCCGCGACATGTCGCTCGCCGAGTGGGGCCGCAAGGAAATCGCGATCGCCGAGACGGAGATGCCCGGCTTGATGGCGCTCAGGGCCGAATACGGCGCGCAGAAGCCGCTCAAAGGAGCGCGCGTCGCCGGCTGCCTGCACATGACCATTCAGACGGCCGTCCTGATCGAGACATTGAAGGAGCTCGGGGCGGAGGTCACCTGGACGTCCTGCAACATCTACTCGACCCAGGATCACGCGGCCGCCGCCATCGCCAAGGCGGGCGTTCCGGTCTTTGCCTGGAAAGGCGAGACGGAGGAGGAGTACGACGAGTGCCTCGAGCGGCAGATCTTCGCCTTCGAGGGCGGCAAAGGCCCGAACATGATCCTCGATGACGGCGGGGACCTCACGATCCACCTCCACAAGAAGCACCCGCAGCTCTTCTCCGGCGCGGACCCGATTCGCGGCCTGAGCGAGGAGACGACGACGGGCGTGCACCGTCTCTACGAGATGTTCAAGGCGGGCGAGCTCAAGTGCCCGGCGATGAACGTCAACGACTCGGTGACCAAGAGCAAGTTCGACAACCTCTACGGCTGTCGCGAGTCGCTGACCGACGGCATCAAGCGCGCGACGGACGTGATGTTCGCCGGCAAAATCTGCGTCGTCGCCGGTTACGGCGACGTGGGTAAGGGGTGCGCGCAGGCCATGCGCGGGCTCGGCGCGCGGGTTCTCATCACGGAGATCGACCCCATCTGCGCCCTGCAGGCCGCGATGGAAGGCTACGAAGTCACGACGATGGAGGAGGCTGCCCCGCGTGCCGACATCCTCGTTACCGCTACGGGCTGCTGCGACGTCGTGCGCGCCGAGCACCTGAAGGTGATGAAGAACGAGGCCATCCTCTGCAACATCGGCCATTTCGACAGCGAGATCGACGTGGCCTGGCTCGAGACGCAGTCCGGCGCCCGCGAGGAGAACATCAAGCCGCAGGTCGATCACTTCATCTTCCCCGACGGCAAGAAGCTCATCCTGCTCGCGCGCGGCCGGCTCGTGAACCTCGGTTGCGCGACGGGTCACCCGAGCTTCGTGATGAGCTCGAGCTTCACGAACCAGGTGCTCGCGCAGATCGCGCTCTTTACGGAAAAGTTCCCGCTCGGCGTGCACGTCCTGCCGAAGAAGCTCGACGAAAAGGTGGCGCGCCTGCACCTGGGCAAGCTCGGCGTGAAGCTCGACAAGCTGAGCGCGAAGCAGGCCGAATACCTCGGTGTAGCGGTCGAAGGCCCCTACAAGCCGGAACTCTACCGTTACTGAGCCACGGAGAAGCGAGCAGGACGAGCGATGACGCCCGGTGAGAAAAACATCGTGCGCTCGCTCGTCGCCGTCGCCTGGGCGGACGGACGCCTCGAATCCGGTGAAGCGAGCGTGATCGAAGGGCTGCTCACGGGTTTCGACGCGACCGAAGCCGAAGAACGAGAGCTGCTCGAATACGCGCGCACGCGCCGGACGCTCGAGGCGGACGTGCCCGTCGCGGCGCTCTCGCGCGACGAACGCGAGCTCTTGCTCGCCAACGCCGCGCTCCTCACGCACGCCGACGGCGAGCAGAGCGACGCCGAAACGGAAGTGCTCGCGCGCCTGATCGAGATTTTGGGTTTTTCCGACGCCGAGGCGCACGCAATTCTCGCGGAAGCGGACGACGGCGCGCTCGCTTTGGGCGCGCGCGCGCTCGAGCCGGACTGAAAACGCAGCGCCCACGCTGAGCCCTAGGCCGCGGCCGTGCTGCGCGGTTCGGGTGGGAGCATGCTCTCGCCGACACCGAAGCCGGACACGCCGCCCGAAATGATGAACGTCATGACTTCGGCGGCGGGCACGTCGAGTGGTTCAACGCGGCTCCTCGGCACGAGCAAGAGATAACCGGCGAAGTTATAGGACTGCGGGAAGTAGACCGCGACGTAGTCGGGCATTCCGATGCGCACGAGCCCGTCACGCGTGACGAAGCCGAGCGCCCGCGCGCCGCTGTCCGGGGCGAGCGCCACCGCGACCGGCACATCGAAGCGGCGCTTGTCGCCGACGAACGCGTCGACCAAGTCCTTGATCGACGTGTAGACGAGCTTCACGAGGGGTAATCGCCCGAAGAGCGCGTCGGCGAGCTCGACCGCGGTTCGACCGACGACGTTCGACGTAGCGATACCGACCAACGTGATCAAGACCACCGTGACGACGAGACCCAAGCCTGGGATGGGGAACGGCAAGATGCGGTCGACCGTGCTGAGGACGAGCCACACGATGTAGACCGTGAGGCCGAGTGGCGCGATCACGAGCAGGCCGCGCAGGAAGTAGCGCACCAGGCGTTTGAAATTCATGCCGGAAGGGTAGCGCTCCGGGCTTCGGCCGACGCAAGCGTCGCGCGCCGGCATTTTTGCTCGCCTGCGAGCTCGGCGCGTGGGTAGAACGCGGCATGCGTCTTTCGAAACCAGTCCTGCTCCTCCTCCTCTGCGCGGCCTGTCAGAAGCGCGTACCCGAGCCGGAATCGACGGAGACGG
The DNA here is from genome assembly GCA_025936115.1 of Polyangiaceae bacterium. Lineage (GTDB taxonomy): Bacteria > Myxococcota_A > Polyangia > Polyangiales > Polyangiaceae > PMG-095. Next base: position 50,429 of record JAICTZ010000049.1, on the reverse strand, counting down.
CCAAAGCGGAGCCGGCGCAGTCGGCGGCAACCACGTCGGCACCAGCGGAAACTGCCACGGGGAGCGGAGCCGCTCCGACCGCGAGCGCGGCCGCGGTCACCAAGCTCCTCAAGGAGGATCTCAAGGTCGGCAAGGGTACTGCCGCCAAGACGGGCGACACCGTCAAGGTGCACTACACGGGAACGCTGCTCGACGGGTCCAAGTTCGACAGCTCCCGCGATCGTAACGAGCCGTTCGAGTTCAAGCTCGGCGCGGGCATGGTGATCAAAGGCTGGGACGAGGGAGTCGTCGGCATGAAACCGGGCGGGCGCCGCAAGCTCACGATCCCTTCCGACATGGCGTACGGCAAGAGCGGCCATCCGCCGGTGATCCCGCCTGATTCACCGCTCGTCTTCGACATCGAGCTGCTCGAGATCACGCCCGGGACGTGACGGCCACCGCTCGGTCGCTCAAGTGCTCGTGTGTGTCTGCCAGCTCGCGAGCCGCTCGAGTCCGAGCATCCGCTGCAAGACGAAGCGTTCGCCGGGCGCGAGCTCACTTGCACGTGCCCTGAGCGCCTCCGTGTAAGCGCGGAGTACGGCCGTGTCGAGGCCGCGCACGCGCCGGAGCAGGACGTACATCTCGTCGACGAGCGCGAGCGGCAGGACGAGGCCGAGCGCTGCGTAAAGCTTGACGGCGTTGTCCATCCAAACGGCCTTGCCCGTCGCGCCCGCGAGCTTCACCGCGTAGCCCGCGGCCGTGCGCGCCAGATCGGGTGAAATATTGTTGCCGGCCGTGACGTGGGCGAGGGTCGCTTGCAGGTGGGAACCGATGACGCGCTCGGCTTCTTCACCGCGGCCGAGCGCGAGCGCCTTGTCGACCACGTTTGCGAGCAGTTGGAACACGTCGGCCGTTCGCGTCGCGACGGCGATCTCGTCGTCGGGTGAGCCACCCTGCCGCGCTCGCGTGACGAGCCCCGTCACGCTGTCGGCGGGCTCGCTCGCGTCCTCGATTTCACCGAAATAGAGCGCTTCGTCCCCGACGGAGAGGCGATCACCCGGCTTGAGCCGCACCGAGCCGACGACGCGCACCGAGTTGACGTACACGCCGTTACGGCTTCCGAGATCCTCGACGCTGACGCCCAGGCTGCTCAGCGTGAGCCGCGCGTGGCGTCGTGACACGAGCCCGCTCGTGAGCTGCACTTCGCACGTGGCGCTGCGCCCGAGGACGAGCACCGGACGGTCGAGACGGATCTCGACGACGCCCTGGCGCAGCACCGGGACCAGCCGGCGCTTGGCGCGGAGCCCGCTCTCTCCCGAGCGAGGCTCGGCCACTCTCTCTTCCGCGTGCTTGGTGCCCACGTTTGCCTACACGTCTAAACCTACGGACCCCCGTCCGTCCAGCCTCCCCGGCGCGGACGCGCAGGTGGGGAAATGTAACCTACCGAAACTGCTGATCTTAGTTTACCGGCTCGGTCGCGCGCGGGTAGCTGCCGAGCACGCGAACCGTGCCGCATTCGAGTGCGAGACGGGACAGCGCGCGCTCGACCGGCGGATCCTCGCGATGTCCCTCGAGGTCGGTGAAGAAAACGTACTCCCAGCGCCGGCCGGGCGCGGGGCGTGACTCGATGCGCGTCAGATTGATGCCTTCGTCGTCGAACACCGCGAGGACGCGCCTGAGGGCACCCCGTTCGTGCGCGGTCGAGAACACGACGCTCGTCTTGTCATAGCCGCTCGGCGGCGCGTCGGCATGACCGACGATCACGAAACGCGTCGCGTTGTCCGGATGGTCTTCGATGTTCTCGGCGATCAGCGCGAGTTGATAGAGCTCGGCGCCGAGACGGCTCGTCACGGCCGCCGTGGCGTCGTCGCGCGCGGCCTCACGCGCGGCAGCCGTCGTCGACGACATCGAGACGAGCTCGGCGTTCGGTAGCTCGCGTCCGAGCCAGCGTCTGCACTGGCCGAGCGGCTGCGGGTGCGACGCAACGCGTCGAATGCGCGCCTTGTCGAAGTGCCGGGCGGCGAGGCAAAGCGGCACCGACAGCACGAGCTCGCCTCGAATCAAGAGCGAGCTTTCGAGCAACGCGGCGAGCGTCGCGCTCACGCCGCCCTCGGTCGAGTTCTCGATGGGAACGATGCCGTATTCGGCGGCGTGCCGCTCGACGCTGTCGATCACGGCGGGGATCGTGGAGACTTCGAGCGTCGGGTGGTTCGGGAACGCGGCCTGAACGGCCAGGTCGGAGAACGTCCCGCGCGGACCCATGAACGCGACGGGTCCCGTCGGACGCTCACTCATCGGGCGCGGCTCCGCTCGAGCACGGCGCGAATCGCCGTCGCGGCGTGAACGCGCGCGTAGTCGGTCCAGCCGAGCAGCTCGGTCGTGCCTTGGACGATGGCCGTCCACGCGTCGGCTTCTTCGCGCAGCCGCCGGACGACGTACACCACGCGCTCGAGCGGCATGCGCTGGCGAATGACGCTCGGCAAGGCCGCGTGCAGCACGCCGGCGGCGGCATGAAATGCCGCCTGCAAATCTTGCTGCCCGCGCGGGCTCTCGCGAATCGCGGCGTGGGCGCGTTGCACGATGTGCGCGACACGCAGGATTTGCGGCTCGGTCGCTCCCCCGAGACAGAAGGCCGCCCAGGCGCGCGCGATGGCTGCCTGCTCCACGGGCTCGACGCTGCCGCGCGCAATGCGCTCCTCGAGCCAAGCCGCGAGTGAGCTTGCCGCGCGCACCCACTCGGGCGCCTCGGCGCCGAGCGCGCCGCTGAGCTTTTGCTGCTGGCGTTCGCTGTGTTTGCCGGTTTCCGAAAGCGGAGCGCGGCCGGCGAGGGCGGCCAAATCCGCGCTCGGTGGCGCGAGTTGATGCACGGTGGTCGCCGGGTGCGCAGGGAACGCCGGCGCGGCCACGTCGCCGAAGAGCGGCCAAGTAGCGGCAAAATTCCGAGCTGCCGCCGGATCGGGGCTCGGGGGCCGCTTGCTCGTGCGCGTGGGGCTCTTCGCGAAGGGTGTGGTGCGGCCGGCGCCGGGCGTCCTACCGAGCCCGGGCGCCGACTTGCCGAGTCGTCCTGCAGCCGGCCGCTCGGACTTGCGCACCGTCATTGCAAGAGGTCCGTGAGCTGCTGCAATTTCAGTGCAAGGCCCATGTCGCCGTCGACCTTGAGCTTGCCGTTGAAGAAGAGGGCTTGGCCGTTCGCGCGGCCCTCGAACAAGTCGACGAAGTCCGACGTCGACATGGTGATGGTGCAGCCCGCGGGGCCGTCGCCCGTCGCGACCGTGAGCGACTGCTTGAGATCGAGCAGGTAAGTGCCGCCGTCCGCGCCCTCGAGCACGAACTTGTAAACGGCGCCGACCGTCGTCAGTAGGTCCTTCTGCGCACCGAGCTTTTGCTGGATGCGCGCGATGAGCTCGTTTGCCGTGGTCATCAGCTGCCGCCGTCGGTCGCGCTCGATGTGGCTTTGCCCTTGGCGCGAATGGGGGGCTTGGGCGGAAGTGGGGGCGGGCCGGCATCGACGGCCGCGGTTTCGGTGGCCGTCGGTTCCGGAGCCGGCGGAGCAGGCGCAGGTTCGGGAGTGGGCGCGGGCGTCGGAGCAGCCGCCGTGACCGGGGGCGCGGGGGGAGCCGAATCCGCTGGCCGCTCCGAGGTCGCTACACAGCTGACGAAAAGCAGGGAGGCCGAGAGTATGCCGTAGCCGATAAGGAGTTTCGTTCGCATCGCCGAGCACCTTTCCCGGCGCGGGTACTCGAACCGCGAGCACTGCGCCGGACGAGCCGAGCAGCGTAGTCGGGGCCCGGTGACGAGGCAATCACGCGCGAACCGGACCCTGCCTGCCCGGTGGCTCAGTCGGTTTCGGCGCGCGGCTTGCTGTGCGAAGCGGGCGCCGCGGGTGGCCGGCGGTCGGAGATGGGCACGAATTTGCGCTCGTCGTAGCCCGTGTAGATTTGACGCGGGCGCGCGATCTTCTGGTCTTTGTCGAGCAGCATTTCTTCCCATTGCGCGAGCCAGCCCGACGTCCGCGGAATCGCGAACAGCACGGGGAACATGTCGGCCGGGATCTGCAGCGCTTCGTAAATCAGGCCCGAGTAGAAATCGACGTTCGGGTAGAGCTTGCGCGAGACGAAATAATCGTCGCTGAGCGCGATCCGCTCGAGCTCCATGGCGACGGGCAGGAGCGGGCTCTTCTTACCGACGAGGTCCATCACCTGATCGGCCAGGCGCTTGATGACCTTCGCGCGCGGGTCGTAGTTCTTGTAGACGCGGTGGCCGAAGCCCATGAGCCGCCCGCCGCCGCCCTTCACTTCTTTCACGAAGGCGGGGATGTTCGTGACGCTGCCGATTTCGCGCAGCATACGCAGAACGGCCTCGTTCGCGCCGCCGTGCAGCGGACCGTAGAGCGCGGCCGCCGCACCGGCCACGGCCACGTACGGATCGGCGCGCGAGCTGCCGATGCCGCGCATCACGTTGGTCGAGCAATTCTGCTCGTGATCGGCGTGCAGGATGAAGAGGACGTCGAGGGCGCGCACGATCTCGGGATGCACCTCGAACTTGGGCTCCGCGATGCGCTTCATCATGTAGAGGAAGTTCTCGCTGTAGCTCATCTCGTTGTTCGGATAGACGAACGGCATGCCCATGCTGTGGCGGTAGCTCCACGCAGCGAGCGTGGGCATCTTGGCGATGAGCCGCACCATCTGCGCGCGCCGGATGTCGCCGTCGAGCACGTGCTTCGCCTCGGGATAGAACGTGCTGAGCGCGCCGACCGTGGCGACGAGCATGCCCATCGGGTGCGCGTCGTACCGGAATCCGTCGATGAACGTGCGCACGTTCTCGTGCACGAAGGTGTGATGCGTCACGTTCGACACGAATTGGTCGAGCTCGCTCTTGGTCGGCAATTCGCCGTTGATGAGCAGGTAGGCGACTTCGAGGTACGTCGCGTTCTCGGCGAGCTGATCGACCGGGTAACCGCGGTAGCGCAGGATGCCCTTGTCGCCGTCGATGTAGGTGATCGACGAGCGGCACGACGCCGTGTTCAAGAAGCCCGCGTCGTAAGTCATGAGCCCGAAGTCGGATTCCTGGACTTTGATCTGACGCAGATCGTTGGCTCGGATCGTATCGTCGGTGATGGCGACCTCGTAGGTCTTGCCCGTGCGGTTGTCGGTGATCGAGAGCGTGTCCTTGGCCATCCTGGGTGCCCGTCTTTGCTTGGGTGGCCCCGCGTTTGAAGGCCACGGCGCATAGAACCATCGCGCGTGGCTTTGTGCCAGCGTTGGAAAGCGTAAAGACGCCGCGCCCCCGCTCGGCCGGCGGTTCTGGCCGAAAACTGGGCCAGGCGGGGCCTGCTTTGGCATCTCACCGGGGTGCGCTCTCCTTCACCCACGTGTTTCGCCGCCGCTCTCTTGGGCTGCCTCGCGAGCTTCGGTTGTGCGGGGCGCGAGTCGGCGGCGGCCGATCCACCGGCGCTCCAGCTTGCTCCCGCGAACGGCGGCCCCTCGCTCGAGGCGGACGAATGGGCCAAGGTGCCCGTGCCGCCAGAAAATGGCCCGAAGCTTGCGCCGGTCGCCATGGTCGTGCCCGTCCGCAAGCGCCCGCTGCCGTCGGCCGAGGTGATCGGCTACCTGCGGGTCGGAGCGCGCGTCGCTCGCTCCGAACGGCCAGTCACCGTGCGCGAGTGTCCCGGCGGCTGGTACGCGGTGCGCCCGCTCGGCTTCGTGTGCGCGGGACCGGCCGCGACCATCAAGCTCGACCACCCGATTGCTCGCGCGCTCGACGTCGAGCCGGATCGCCAACGGCCGATGCCTTACAAGTACGCGTTCCTGCGTGCGATCGCGCCGAACTACCTGCGCGTGCCGAACGCCGACGAGCAGGAGACGTACGAGATGCGCCTCGAGCGCCACCTCAAAAATTGGAAGAAGCTTCACGCCGAGTGGGACAAGCTCGACGTGGGCGCGAACGACGTGCCGCTCGACTCCCAGGGTCTCGCAAAAGGGGGCGTCCCGGACAAGGCGATTCCGATGGACGAAAGCGTGCGCTTCGGTGGCCGCGGTGACGACCGTTTGCCTTGGTGGCTCGACGGCGGGCGCCGAATCCCGAACCTGTCGTCGTTCAAGGCGCCGCCGTACGCGGTGATCGCCGATCGCAGTCGCCGTCACGCAGGGTTTGCGCTCATCGGCTCGTTCGTCGCCGGCCCCGAAGCGCAGGGGCGGCGCTTCGCCATCACGACGGACGCGCGGCTCTTGCCCGCCGACAAACTCAAGCCGGACAGCGGCTCGCCCTTCCACGGCAACGACATCCGCTCGGTCGGACTGCCCGTCGCCTTCGTGCACGACGAGTCGGCGCATTTCTGGTCGGTGTCGGGCGGCGACGCGAACCCAGGCGAAGCCGCCCCGTTCCGCGCGCTCGTTGCGTTGAACGGTAACGTGCGCGGCACGGGCGACGCGCGCATGGTCGAAACGCGCGACGGGCGTTGGCTCAAGAGCAGTGAGATTCGCACCGTGCCCAAGACCAGCACGCTCCCGCCCTACGCGCGCAAAGGCACGAAGTGGATCGACATCTCGATCTTGAATCAGACGCTCGTGCTTTGGGAGGGTGACCGCCCCGTGTACGCGACGCTCGTCTCCACCGGTCGCGACGGCCTCGGCGATCCCGCCACCACGCACAGCACGCCCACGGGGATGTTCCGGATCTACCAAAAGCACGTCACGACCACGATGGACTCGGCCGTGGCCGATCACGAATTCGAGCTACGAGACGTGCCCTGGGTCGAATACTTCAAGGGTGGCTATGCCCTGCATGCTGCGTACTGGCACGACGACTTCGGTCGCACGCGCTCGCACGGCTGCGTGAACTTGTCGCCGATCGACGCGCGTTACGTCTTCCTCTGGACGACGCCCGACGTGCCCGACCATTGGCATGCCGCCTATGCCGGCGAACCCTTCGAGAACGGCACCATCGTCAATATCCATCCCTAGCCCGCCGGAGCCTCCGGAAGTTCGGCGACGGGTCGGTGCGGCGGGCAATTCCGCGGCCCAGCGCTCCGGGAGGCGGAAAAGAAATTGGCTCTCGTGACGCACGCTCGTCCCGGCGGAGGTTTTGTTTCAGCACCGGCGCTGCGCTGCGGTGTAAGCTTCCTCGACGGCGCGAGGGGGGCTCCACGATGAACTCGCGAAATCTCGACGACGGCAGCGTTCTTCACTTCGATGGGCAGGGGATCATGCAAATCCACGACTTCGGGCGCGGCGTGTCGCTCCACGTCCGGCGCGGGATCATGACGCTCGACTTCGCCAAGCACGTGATCGAAGACGGCGAGCGGCACCTGCGCACGAGCGGCCGCTACGTGCTGATGGTCGACGGCGCCGAGACGCGCATGCACACGACCGAATTTCGCGAAGTGATGACCAAGTGGTTCGCCGAGCACGATTCGGCGGTCGTGCACATGCTGATCAAGTCGCGCATGCTGGAGATGGCACTCAACGTCGCAAACCTCATGGTCGGCGGGCGGGCGCGCGCATACTTCAACCCGGAAGTTTGGGAATCCATCGGCCGGCAGGAAGTCCCGTCCTTCATCCGGCGGCCGCTCGTAGTGCCGCCGGACCTAAGAACCGGCTGACGCTCGGGCCCGGCTCAACTCGCGGGACGCTCCGTTGGCCCGAGGCCAGCGGGGTCCGTGGTCGCCCAGGCGACGACGTCGTCTTTGACGAGCAGCCCGAGCAGCACCGTGAACACCGTGAAGAGGACGACGGTCTCGAAATAGAAGTGGAGGCCGAGGTCCGCGATCATCACGGTGAAATACTGTCCCGCGCACATGAAGAGCAGCGTCAGCCAAACGCCGGCATCGATGCGCGATGCGGGGAGCGGCTCCGCGTCCGTCGGCCGGAGCTCGGTCGCGAGCATCGGTAAGAGGAACACGAAGTGAATATAGTAGTTGGCCGGGTAGGTGAGGACCGGCACGAGGATCATTCCCAGTAAGGCCCCTTGGTCGGCGCGCCGCCGGCGCGCCGCGAGCACGACGAGTCCGACGTAGAGCAGCGTCGCCACGATGAAGAGCGGCAGGCGGTTGCGGATCACGCTCGCCTGGTTGTCCTCCCAGCCTCCGATGAGCGAGCGGAGCGCGATCGAGGCCGGGTGATTGTCGGCGGCGAGCTGCGAAATCTTCTTCAGGCAGTCGGGCCACGCACCCGGGGAGAGCACGGCCGCCGAGATCGCGAAGGTGATGACGGCTGTCGCCGCGGCCCCGAGTAGCATGCGCACGGTGCCGCGCTCCCGCTCGATGAGCTCGCGCAGGCCGGGCATGCGCCGTTCGCGCACGAAGCTCTCGCTCACGCGCATGGCTGCCGGCAGCGCGGCGCCCGCGATCGAGAGCGCCGGGAAAACGCGGATCATGGTCGAGAGCGCGAGGAGCGCGCCCCCGAGCGCCCAGCGCTCCTTGCGGAGCGCGCACGCGCCGTAGCCGATGTAGGCGAGCCAGTCGTGCCGTAGCGTCGCGCCGCCCCAGTTCGTCCCGTACATGATGAAGTCGTTCGCGCCGAACACCGTCATCACGATCAGCGCCGTGCGTGGTCCGTAACAGCGCCACACGGCGAAGAACATGCCGCCGAGCAGCGCGAGGTCGATGAAGCCGAGCAGCGTGAAGCCGAGGTTGCTCGGCGGCGTGGCCGAGAAAAGAAAATGCGCGATCGTCATCCATACGGGCGTCGCGTTCCCGCCGAAATCGCACAGCATCTCGAGCCAGTGCGAGTTGCCCATCGCGTCGCGGAACCAGCGCTCGTCCTCTTTGAGCTCCTGCCAGCGTTCGGGAGTAAACCGCGACTTGATCGCCTGGATGCGCGCTTCCTGACGTTCCGGCGTGCTCATCCGGTGCGAGTGCAGGTCACGCATGGGGATGTTGGCGATCGACTCCTTGCGCTCCGGGTGATCCTCCAGAAAGGTCGCGACGTCGGCCTCGTAGATGCCGCGGTAGCCGAGCTCGCGGAAGTATTTCGCCGTCGTGTAGTACTGCCGCAGATCGAGGTAATGCGCGAAGGTCCATTCGTCGCGGCCGCGGCTGTAAAACTGCGGCTGGGCGAGGTTGTAAAAGCAGACGACGCCGAGGACGCCCGTGAGCCCGAGCGTCGCGAGAATGACGGCGCGCACGGCGGGAAAGCGCCTGGGCGCGAACACCTCGCGCGCGACGGTGAGCGCGGCCGCGAGCCCGACCGTGCCGCGCACGAGCGACACCTCGCGCGGGTCGATCGGCAGCGCGTCGAGGTACGCGAGCGCGAAGTTGACGATCCCGATGCCGGCCACGAGCAGCGCGAACACGACGAGAGACGGCTTCGCACCGCGGTAGAGCAGAAGCGGCGCCATCAGAGCCAACCCGAAGAGCACGGTCGCGTCGCGAAAATGCGCGTCGAGCGAGCCCGAACGCACCTCCGGCACATTTCCTGGAAAGTCCGCCGGAACGCTCGAGAAGAGCTCGAGCTCGGTCACGCCGAAGAAGCCGTCGCCCGATTTGGGATGCAAGCGCACGTAGCGCGCGGTCGCGTGCAGATCCGTGGTGCTGCGGGTTCGGAGCCCCGACTGGTGCACCACGGGCGCGATCCACAGCGTCTCGAAGTGCTCGCCGTCCGACGAGCCCTCGACCTCGTAGGTGTCGTTGTTGTCGCCCTGGAGCCACGCGCCCACGATGGGTGTCGGCTTGCCCAAGTCATAGACGACGTAGCTGTCGCGTCCGGCAAGCGGCACGGTCGCCAAGCTCTTCCACGAGTCTCCTTCGCGACCGCGGCGTCCGTCGGTGAGTTGGTCGATGCGCCGGTGTGCGTCGCTGTGGATGGGGCGCAAGCGAAAGAGCAAGTTCCCGTTGGCGGTGCTGGGCGGTGCGTCATCACTGTCGGCGATGGCTCGCGAGCTCACGAGCACCAAGCACACTCCGAGCAGCGCGAAAAACGCGCGCAAGACCTTCGGCATAGGCGCAGTTTTTTGCACGACGGGGCGACGAGCGCCATAGCGCCGTGCGCGGAGTGGACAATCGAGCCTGCGTTTACGGGGGCGACGGGTAGCCGCGCGCGACGTAGCAAAGCCCTTCACCGCCGTTCAGGTGACCCTGCGTGCTTTGCACGTACGCGATGAAATCGCGATAATCGCGGAAAGCGCCGTGGGGGTCGCCGACGGGGTCCACGAGCGTGTGCCCGACCCCGAAGCTCCGCTGGCGGCCAAGCGGCAGCTCCGGAGCGGCGTCACTCGGACACACCCGCCACGGGAGCGCCGCGCCCTTTAAGTCGGTGAACGCCGTCGGGTCGACGTCGATGAGCTCGTCCGTCGTGAGGGGGGCGCCGTCGAAGCGCGCGGCGAGTTGGTCGAAATAGATGCTCGAATCGTGCACCGTGTCGGAGAAGAACGGGTGCTCGAGGTGCAGCGTGATCTGCGCGAGCGCGGGCTGGTTCGGCAGGATCGCAATGCCACGCTGGTACTCTTCGCCCTCGAACGCCGTGCCCTGATTTTCTTGATTCTGACAGTTGACGTAAGTGGTCGGCGTTCGGAAGCCGAGCTCGAACGGCAGCTCCGTCGGCAACCCCGTCACGTCGTAAGCTGGGTCGCTCGTGCTGCAGTCTTTGCCGGCGAAGGTCGCGGTACCGACGTAGAGGACGGTGAAGCCTTCACTGATCATCCGGGCGTAGAGCGCTTCCGTCGCGGCGTCGCCGGCGAAGTTCACGCGCGCCGCGGCCGCTCGTGCCGGCACGACGCCGTAGCCGAACGCGTAGCGACGATCGGCGGCGAACGGCTCGTCGCCCTCGAGATTCTCGGCCGCGATCGTCGTGAGCGGTGTTGCCGTGCCTGCTCCGCCGGCGGCAGGCACGCTGCCTGCCACGGCGAGATCCACCGCCCACGGCCCCGCTGCACGCGCGACGGCAGCATCCGTTTGGGCCTGATCGGCAGGCGCTTTGTCGGGGTTCTCCGAGAGAGTCACGTCGGCGACCGTGACGAGCACGTGGGAGAAGTGAAGCTCCCAGCCGTCGGCGAAAGTCACGTCGCTGCCCTGCGGAAACGAGAACCCTTCTGTGGCGGCGGCTTCGCCCGAGATTTGCACGGCGATGCTGCCGCCCGTCTGCGCTGCGCTGCTACAACCGAACGCGGCGCACACCAGGGCGAGTGGGAGCGTGCGCGCGCGGAGGCCCACGCGATGGCGAAAATGCACGGGGAGGCGGTCGGCGTACGTCATGGCTCGAAAGTGAACGAATAGACGCCGCTGCTCGCGCGGAGCCCAATATACAGATTCGTGCTCGCGGGCGTTGCCGTGGCCGGATCGTCGTCGAACTCGAGCGTCCCGTCGGCGTTGGGCGTGAGCTCCGAAAAATCCACGTTCGCGAACATCTTCGCGGGTTCGACCGCGAGCGTCAGGTGATCGCCGCGCGCGGGGGTCACGTCGACGGCAATCGGCGAGACGATGCGTTCCTTGCAAATGGGTTTTAGGCCCGGTTCGGCGGGAGGCGTCGGCTGTACCCGATTTTCCCCGATCGTGAGCTTGCCCTCGAAAGCGTGGCTCTCACCCTCGCGCGCCGCGGTGCCGGCTACGTCGAGGATCACCGTTGTATCGGACGGGTCGTTCACGTCGCCGCCCGTCAGCCACACTTCGCCCGTGCGCGCGCGGTCCGACGTCGCGTCACCCGTGATCGGAAACGGCTGCGGCACGTCCGAGAGCGCATCGACGTCGAGCGCTCCCGGCACCTCGGCCGAGTAGATGCCGGCGAGTGTGCACGACGTGCTCGCGGACACGGACGTCGGTACCGAACGATTGAGGTACAGCGCGCCCACGTGGACGCGCGCGCGCTCGAGGCTCACGCTGTAGCCCTTGCCGTTCACGAAGCCGTACGGCGCGGACACGCCCTCCGGCCCACGCGCGAACGCTTGGAACGAAAACTCCTCGCCGCCCGTCGTTCCGACGCAACCCGTCAGCGCGACGGCGACGAACGCGAGGAGACACCGAGTACTCTTGTTGGGAGTCCGCATTTCTCTCCGCGGTTTTGGTTTTAGCGGGCGCTCTGCTTTTGGAGCGGCTTTGCCGAGCCGCCCCGCGACCGATGCGTTCAGAAAAACCCTCGCACTGGCTTCGCCAGAGCATGCACGTGGCTCTTGGCCTCTCTCGCCGATCGTGATCTGGCCCTCCAAGACTCCGGCAGTAGTGCCAGCCGTCATCAAGAACCCCCGATCGTCGCGCCCAGCGTGAGAAACACCATGCGCGGCGCCCCCGCCGCGAACGACCGCGCCGGCACGAGTGTCGGTGGCGCGCCCGGCGAGGCCGGAAAGTTCGAGGGGAAATCGTACTGGGCGAGCTTGTAGCGAGTGTCGAGCAGGTTCGTGACTTCGAGCTCGAGCTCGAAGGGACCACAGCGCAGGGCCGCCGAGCCGTCGAGCGTGACGATGGTGTCGCTGCGCTCGCCGTACGGTAGCGCGCGCCGGCCGATGTAGCCCACGCCGAGTCCGAGTGAGCCGCGGGGCGTGCGGCCGAGCAAGGTGAGCGGCAGGTCCGTGCCGAGCGCGGTGTCGGAGCGCACCACCAGGTCTGGCACGTAGGGGACGAGCAGGTGCGTGTCGTCATAGGTCGAGCGCACGAGCGTGACGTTGGCGTTTTCGTCCAAGAGCGCGTTCGTGAGCCGCAACGCGCCCGTCCAGCCCGTGCGCGTCGTGCCGCCGCCGAGCACCGAGCGACCCTCGGTTTCACTGAACACGAGATCGCGATCGACGTGGGTACGGAAGAAAACGGAGCGCGCCACGACGGAAAGGTCCGAAAAGCTGTGCGCGTACAGCACGCCGGCTTCTTCGGACACGACGCTCGCGAACGGCGTCTTCACGTCTTGCGTGACGTACGACGGGTCGATCGACCGCACGCCTTGGCCCCACGCGAGCGAGAACGAAACATGCGAAAACGGGCCGAGCAACAGCGCCGCGCGCGGCATGAGCTTCGTGCTGGCCGTCGACGAACGCTGGTTCGGCTCGCGATGCGCGCCGCCGCGCTGTTGATCGAGGCAGCTCACGTCGCCCGGCGGATTGCTCGGGTTCGGCGCCGAAACGTCTTGCACGGCGCAGGCATCGAGCACGTCGTAGCTGAAGAGATCGATGCGCGCGCCGCCGCGCAGCGTGACCCAATCGAGCGGCCGGAGGGCCACGTCGCCGTAAAGGCCGATGTCGGCGAGATTGGAGTGAAGAGCCGTGTCGGTGTGATACGGGACGTCCGTGGCCGCTGCGATGCGCTGCTGCGTCGCGTCCACGCTGTCGCCGCGCGCGAAGTAGCCGAGCTCGAGCTCCTGGGTTTGCCCGAGCGCCGTGCCTTGCGTACGAGCCCAGCCGCGCCCCCCGAACGTCGATTCGTCGACGTGCATGTCGATCAGATCGCCGCGCTGCAGATGCGGCTCCTGAATCGCTTCCTGACCGTCGAGCAGGAAGCCCGTGAAGTTTTCACGCAAGCGCATGGCGCGACGAATCGCGAAGAGTTGCTGATAGAGCACGAAGTCGCCGGCCTTGGTCTCGATATCGGCCGCGAGCTGAAAGCGCGTCCCGTCGCCGCCCTGGTGTGCATCCTCGGTGTCGTAAAATCCTTTGCGGCCGCTCGTGACCTCGTCTTCGCGCAGGAGTCCGGCGCTGTGGTACGAGTCGGAGTAGGCGGCGCCGCTGAGCCAAAAGAGCGTGTGCGCCCCGAGCCGGCCTTCGTATTGCGCCATGGCGCGACCACGTGTTGCGTCGCGGTTCTGACCGTAGCCGTCCGTGTGGAAGATCTCGGCGCCGCCGTAGGTGTGCGTGCTCTCGCCGGGCGGACCCCAGAGGACGAGCGCACGCTGCGTGCCGTAGGATCCGAACGTGTATTTTGCGGTCACTCCGCGCTGGGTGAGTCCCGTTTCGTAGTCGGCGCTGCCCGCGACGGCGTAGTTGCCCTGACGCGGATCGAAGGGTCCTTCGAGCACGCGCAGTGACAGCACGAGCTCGGGGATGATGAAGTGCAGGTCGGCGAAGCCGTTGCCGTGTAGGTTGCCGCTCTCGTTGACGGGAATGTGATCGACGCTCGCCTCGATGTCTTGGCCTTCGCGCGCGTCGAAGCCGCGGAGGTAGATGCGCTCTGCATGACCCTCGCCGCCTTCGTTCGTGAGGTAGACGCCGGGGGCGAGCTTCAAGAGCTCGCTGGCGTTTTTGCGGGGCACGCGCGCAAGCTCACCGACGTTGACGGCGTAATCCGAGGCGCCGCGCGGAGGCGTCGCTGCGCGACCTTCCACGATCACTTCGGCTTCGGGCTCGGTGGTCTGCGGAGGCGCGCCGCCGGGTGGGGGAGCCGGAGGAGCTGCTGGAGTCGTGGTGCGGGGTTTTGGGGCCGATTCGGGTGGAGGAGGCGCCGGAGTGGGTGCCGGCAGAGCTGCCGGCGGGGGCTCGGCTGCGGCCGGGGCGGCGAAGCGAACGACAGCGCGAATGCGTGCAGCGACCGCTACGCCGTCGCGCCGCGCCGGCTCGAAGCGCCAATCGAGCGCGGCGTTCACGGCCGCCGCGTCGAAATCGGCGCCGCGACTCTCGCTCACGGCGACGTTCGAAACCGTACCGTCAGCGCGGACGGTGAGAACGACCGGCACGAGCACGTCGCGCTCGGCGGACGTGCCGCCTGGCCACTCGGGAGCGACCTCGCGCACGAGCGTCGGCGGTGTCACGTCGGCGGCCGCGGCGCGACTGGTAATGCACGACCCGGTCGCCGCGAGCGCGAACGATAAACTAGCGATGATACGGCGCAACTTAGCGGCGGAAGGCATGAAATCGGGAAGGTTCGCCAAGCGGCAACTGCCGAGGCGACTCGAGAGGAACATGGTCGAGCGCATCGCCGGCGAAGCCGGCGAGCACGGCCGCCTCGAGCGGACGCGCTTGGCTCAAGGGAGCGCGACTGAGAACACGACGCGGCGACGCCGGGAGCTAACCGACGAGGATGACCGCGCGTGCGTGCCGGGAGCGAACCCGGGCGTTCCGTATGACGAACGCGCTCAGGCGGGCGGGGACTGTTTTGGCGCTGCGAGCAACAGTGCGCAGCGCGACGGGGCGATGCCGTCGCGCTGAGTGATCACCGCCACACGCTCGAGCGGCGCGGATGCCATCCGAACGTTCGGTGCCGCGAGTACGGCCGTGTGCTCGTACCGGCGGCTCAGCAGCGGACAATGATCGTGCCCTTCCTCGTCACCGGCCGGCAGGACAGCGGCCTTCTCACGCGTGCTCGCGCCGGCGCTCACGCGGGCGTGCGCGGCGTTCGAGCCGTGCACGAGCTCGCCGTGAGCGGAGCAGATTTCATGGGAAATCAGCGCAAAATGCAGGGCCGTCGTCAGGTGCGAGAGCACGACGAGCCAGGCCGCGGCCGTCGTCGCGAGCGCGAGCAGCGCGCGCCATGGTGCGGCGACGCGATTGTCGGAGCGCGGCCTCGAAGACATCGGAACGGCTCGACTCAAACACAAACCAAATCGTGCGGCAAGCGACGCTCTCGTCGTTTGCCGTGTCACCGGCCGCTCTCCAGGATCGTCTTTGCGGTCGCGGCCGTCCGATCGACCAGCTTGACCGTCAGATCCACGGCTTCGCTGTAGCGGTAAATGCCGGCCTGTAGCGCAATCAACTGCGCTGCGTCGCGCTGCTCGTATCCGGCGTGCACGCCGGATGCGACCAGGGTCTCTCCCCGATCGACTTCATGGGCGAGTCGCGCGAAGAGGCGCTGAAAATGGGCCGATTCGCTATGATGCGTCGCCGCCTCTGCTCCGTTCGCGGGAGCAAGGCTCGGTTCGCTGAAACGAACGCCGTCGAGGCTGATGGGCATGCTCGACGGAGTTCGGCCGGTCGCCGCACTCAGTTGCGTGCCGCGGCCCAAAAACCTCAGGGCACGTCGATATAGAAGGCGACGTGCGCGTGAGGAGAATCCGGGGGTACGTCGCTGCACGTTTCGTAAAAGTGAAAGCGCACGACCCAACGCCCGGAACGGTCGAACACGATAGGGCCGATCGCATACGACCCCGACGGCTTTTCCGGCGCCTTGATCTCGAAACTCGGCGAGATGTGCGAAGGGTCCTCGGCGAGATAAATTTCGGGGAAGTACGGTCGCGCTCCCGTTGCTGGCTTGCCGGTGGCGCGCGTCGTGAGCTTCAGCGTGAAGGTCACGGGCCGGTTGAGCTCGACGCAAGTGTTCGTGAAGCTCACGTCGTACTTGCAGTCGTCGTCGGCGCCTTGGTGCGAGGTGAGAACGCTGAATTCCTCGTCGTCAGCTCCCGCGCCAGCTGCGCCGCCGGCACCCGCGGCGCCGGCCGTACCTTCGGGCGCGTCGGTCTGGCAAGCACCCACGCTCTGGACGATGGGACCTCCCGCCGGGTCAGTGCAGTGCAGGTCCATGGTCCCGTCTTCGACAGGCCCGCCCGAGCTGGTGCACATCGTGGCGCCGGCCTGCCCGTCCATCGTGTCGTCGTCGCCTTTGCAGCCCGGGACGCTCGCGAGAAACAGGGTCACGACTGCCGCGCCGACACGGGCGAACGAGGATGAGTGCTTCACGGCCAGAGGCTCTTGTACCGTCAGCGAGCGCTGTCAACTCCACCAGCCGGGGCTGGCCCCTAATTATCCGGAGCGCCGCAGACGAGCCATTTGAGGAGTCGAGCCCGGTCGCTCGTGCTCAACGGTCCGCCGTCGCTCGGCGGCATTTGACAGCGGTACACCTGCGTTTCAACGAGCCCGCGCTGGCGGTTCAACTCGCTCTGTGTCTCCAGCACGACCGACGAGTTGTGATTTCCGGCGAAATGGCAGTCGAGGCAGTGCGCCTCGACGAGCGACGCGATCTCCGTCGCATAACTCGGTGTAGCCATGTCGCAATCGGTGCCGGTCGGTAGCGTCGCCCTACACGCAGGAGCATCACCTGCCGGGTCGCCTGCCCCTGCACACGCTAGCGGACACATGCAAAGAAACAGCGTGACGCAGTGCGGGCGAGGCCACGCCATGTCCCCAAAACGTGTTCCCTCCAGCGGCATGGCGCAAGCTCCGGCCGTGGCGCGCTCGGCGCGGCGGTGTAGGCTTACCCGGTTCGACATGCGCTTTGGGCTCGCTATTTTTGCTGCATTCGGCGTCGTCAGCGCGGCTCTCGCGAGCGCCGGCTGCTCGTCGGACACTGCCGCGCCCGCGGGGAGCGGCGGGTCGAGTGCCGCCGACACTTCCTCCGGCGGTGAGAGCGTCTCGTGTCTCGACGACCCACGTATCGACACCTACACGGCACAGCTCGACAAATCGGGCGCGCGCGGTGTCCTCACGTTCGAGCTCGTTTCGAGCGAACCCGCGCCGCCCGCCAAAGGGTCGAACACGTTCGAGGTGCTGGTCACGGACCTCGACGGCACGCCGCTCTCGGGCAATCTCGGCGTCGATCTGCTCATGCCCGATCACGGCCACGGTACCCAAGTCCCGCCCGTCGTCACGTTCGACGCCGACTCGAACGCTTACGACGTGAGCCCCGTTTACCTGTTCATGCCGGGAGTTTGGCGCATCGAGTTCGACTACTACGGTGACGCGCCGGTCGATGCCGAGCCCGTCGATCGCGCGACGTTCTTCTTTTGCATCGAGGGCTAGGGCTCGCGTCGCCGCCCGAAGGCGCCGCGTGACGGCTAGGGCACGCAGCGCTCGTGATTGACGGCTGGCACGGTGTCGGCGCGGAAGTTGAGCGCGTTCGTCGTAATGCACGACATGGGCAGGCCGTCGGAGACGAACGACGGGGCTGCGGTATCCGGCGTCCACGTGAGCTCGGCGCCGAGCGCGCGTGGTGCCAAGCGAGCTTTGAGCTCGGCGACCGTCAGCTCGTCACCGTCGGCGAGATCGCCGCTCGCGACCAAATCGTCCACGACGTCGAGCCCGACGGGCGCGAGCCAGATATTGACGCTAACGCGATCGGGGAAGGCGGAGAGGTAGGCGTCGCCGCGCGGATACTTCTGCTCGACGTGCGTCTGATAAAAGCGAGGATCCATTTGATCGAAGGTCGCTTGGCCGGGCAGGAGGTTCGACTCGAAGGACGACGCTTGCCAGAACATGTGCACGGGCTCGTCGTCGGCATCCAGCAGGCAGTCGCGCACGGACCACACGTCCGGATCATCGAGGTCGGTCACGGACGTGCCCGCCGGCACGTGTCCGCTCCGATAAACGAGCTCTTTGCCCGCGTAGGCCGAGACCTCGACCCAGAGCCGTCGATCTTGCGCCGCGCCGCTCGGGAAGGCGTGACCTGCGGCGACATTGTCCAGAATCACGCGCACGTCGGTGAGGGCGCCCGCGCCGCGCACGCAGATCGCGCTCTGTAGCGTCGTGTCGAGGAAGCTCTGTACGCGCGCGTCGAGCTCCCTGGTGTCGCCGGTGAACGGCACGTCGACGGCGGGGAAGCGGTGATCGTGCGTGCGCCGAGCGAAGACGCCCGGCGCGTCCGCGGCGGGCTCGAGGTTCGTGCTCTGATCCATGTGGCATTGGCCGCACGTCGTGCCGACGCTCGGCTCGGAAAACACGGACGCTTGCCATTCAGCGAACGTGCGTTCGATCTGCGCGCCGTGCTGGTTCACGATATCGTGGCACGCGCCGCAGAGCGTCGCCGACTCGCGCAGATCGCGGTCGTGCAGGTGCGAACCGGTCGAGCGGTGCGCGCTGTTCGGCACCGGGTCGGTGTATTCGCCGCGCATGGTCTCGTCGTTCGCGAGCACGAGCGGATTGTCGTGCGTGCCCGTGACTTCCTTCACGCTGTGACAGAAAAAGCAGGTGACGCCCTTGAGCTTTGGCGGGAGCTCGGCAAGGTTCAGGCCGTCGTCCGTCGCACCCGTGCGCACCGCCATCGGCGCGTGGCAGTTCACGCAGAACTTGCCGATGCCGGCCTCGCGCTGACCGCGCGCGTTCATCGCCAAGAACAGCGGATCGTCGGACGCGTAGGCGTGCATGCTGCCCGCCCATTCGGCGTACTGGTTCGGATGGCAGGTCGAGCACGTTTCCGGATCCATCAACGCGTCGCGATCGAGATGGGTCGGCGTCGTCGCCGGCGCTGACGGCGCGGCTTCGGTGCACGCCGCGAGCAGGGCGCTCGCCGCGACGGCTGCAATCCGCCGCCCGGCAGCAGGGCGCCGCTTCTTCATCGCGCGGCGCCCTCGCTGATCCACTGCACGATGTCACAGCGTGCGGCTTCGGAGAGCGGCGTCGGACCAGGCGGCATGCGCACCTGCTGGTCTTTGGCCTCGAGTCGCTCGACGAGCAAGCTACACGCCGGATCGCCCGCCGCGACGCGCGCGCGCCCGTCCGCGTCGCCGAGCAGTCGCGCGTAAGCGTCGTCGGCGTCCTCGAACACGAGCCCGCCCATACCCGCGTCCGTGGTGTGACACGTGCCCATGCCCTGCGCGCACGTCGGGTGCAGAATTTTTTCGAAGATGGTCGAGTAAGTCGCTGGGGCGTAGAGCGGGCTGCAGTCGGTGCGCAGGCCTTCGACGCACGTCGTAGCGGCCGGTTTTTCGGGCGAGCCACACGCCGTTGCCAAGAGCGCGAGGAGCCCAACCATGCGCCGACGCGCGAGCCGAGACGCCGAGCGCACGGTCAGCGACTCCTTGCCCGCGCGCGTCGACGCCGCAAACGGGACCAACCGAGCGCCGCGCCGAACAGCCAGCTGCTCGCTCCCGACGTGCGACCGCGCGCGACGGCGCACCCCCCACGACCCCCGGCGTGCTGACCACCGCTACCGGCTTGCCCGGCACCCGCCGTCTGCCCGGACGAGCTCGTCGTGCCGCCGCTCGCCGTCGCGCCGCCTGTCGCGTCGGAGCCGGCTTCCCCGGCAATACCGTCGAAGCACCCCGTGTATGGCCTGACCTCGGGGGGCGAGCACTCCGTCGCGCCAATCTGAGCTTGGATGGGAGGCCACGCGTCGGGGCAGAGTTGCCCGACGCTCGTGTCCGAGCCGCACGCGGCCGCGCCGCGAATGCACGTGAGGTCGACCACGCGCTGAAAGCTCCTGCCGAGATCCTGCGACTGACCGACCACGAAGCCGTCGACCCGCTGATCGCCGCAGCCGAAGAGCCCCGACTCGGTGAAGCTCAAGCACGAGGGGCCCTGGCATGCGACCTTTTCGAATGCGAGCGTGCTTGTGTCAGCACGGAAGGTGCCGTCGAACGAGTTGCTCGCGATGATGGTCTCTCCGTCGGGTGAGAGCGCGAGACCGAGCGCCGGCACTTCGGTCGTGAGCGGAGCCGTGAACGTTTGGCCGCCGTCGCGTGTCACTTCGAGCTCGGAGGGTTCTCCGTCGAGTCGGACGTACACGACGTCGGGATCGTTCGGGGCGACCGCGGCGATGTACGGGCGGTGCGCCGTGGTCGTATTCGGTATCGGAAAAGTAGCGTACGAAACGCCGCCGTCGCTCGAACGCAAGAGCGAGCCTTGCGTGCCGAGCAAGCCGCTCAGGTAGATGACGTTCGCGTTCGACGGTGCCACGTCGACGGTCGCGGGAATGAAACCGCTGATCGCCTCGCCGACTGCGGTGAAGGTCACGCCTGCGTCATGAGTGCGCCAGAGCTGCGCGGTCGTGCCCGAGAGACTCACCGCGACGGCGCCGTCGGCCTCGGCCGGCACGCGAGCGAGATCGAGCACCGCCGCATCGGGCCCCGTCGCGAGCGTGAAGTCGCATCCGCTCGCGTCACTGCGCGAAATCCCGTTCGGCACCGCCAGCAAGATCACGCCCCCCGGCAGCACTGCCATGGGCGGCTGCACGTCCTTGTAACCGAGCGCCGCTTCGCACAACCAATCCCAGCTCTGCCCGCGATCACGCGTGACGAGCAGCCCGAACGTCGAGCGCAGGACCAGATGATCGGGGTCGGCCGGGTCGCTCACGAGCTGGCTCACGGCAGGGAAGGCGCCGTTCGCCGCGGCGACTGTCGGGAGGAGGAGGACCCCGAGAGCTGCGCCGAGAGCTACCAGAAGGTCGGATGAGCGGCGCTCGGTCACTCGAAGCTCCGAATGCCGTTTCCACTAGCATGTCGAGCGCAGGCGACCGTTTTCAAGCCGAATGACCGGCCGCAAGCGCCAGACCGGCCTCGTGGCCGGTCGTCGAGATTCGGCCGCGCCTGAACTTGTGCTTTGCAAGTTGCGATCCTCGTGCTCCTCTCGCTGCCGTGTTTCGCCCCACCTCGGGGCCAACGATGCAGGAGCTCATGGCGCGTCTCACCGATCACGTCGTTTTCAAAGATTCGAACCTCGCTCGTCGCTATGCGAACAAACCGATGCCGATGGCGACGCTGTACGAGGCGTACTTCGACGGCGCCCTGGACATCCCCGGCGACATTTATGCGCTGCTCCGCAACCGCCATGACTTCGTCACGTGGTCGTTTACGCGTGAGCACCTGCGCTGGGCGGTGACCAACTTCATCCCCGAAGTGGCCATCCACTCGAAGAGCCAGGATCAACGCATCGTTCGCGAGCACTACGACCGCGGTAACGATTTCTTCGGCTGGTTTCTCGGCGAGCGCATGGTCTACACGAGCGGATTCTTCGAGTCCCGCGCTGATTCCCTCGAGCAGGCGCAGGACAACAAGATGAACCTCGTCTGCCGCAAGCTGCAGCTCGAGAAGGGCGAGCGCTTGCTCGACATCGGTTGCGGCTGGGGCACGCTCACGCGCCACGCGGCGGTGAATTTCGGCGCCGACGCTACGGGCGTGACGATCGCCCAGCGCCAGACCGAGTTCGGCAACGCCCGCATCCAGCAAGCCGGCGTCGCCGACCACGCGCGCATCCTGTGCTGCGACTACCGCGACATCCCGAAGCAACGCTTCAATAAGATCTCGAGCCTCGAGATGGTCGAGCACGTCGGGGTGAAGAACCTCGTCGCGTTCTACGAGCTCGTGAAGGACCTGCTCGAGGACGACGGCTTGTTCCTCTTGCAGTGGACGGGCCTGCGCCGCGGCTTCCGCCCCGAGGACCTGATTTGGGGCCTCTTCATGAACAAGTACGTGTTCCCGGGCGCTGACGCGAGCCTCTGCCCCTCCGCCATGTTGAAGGCGATGGAGAAGGCCGGCTGGGAGACTCACAGCGTCGAGAACATCAGCATCCACTACGCTTTCACCATCCAGCGCTGGCACGACAACTGGCTCGCGAACCGGGAAGCGGTCACGGCCGCCTACGGCGATCGCTGGTTCCGCATCTGGAACTTCTTCCTCGCGTGGTCCGTCATCATCGCCGAGCAGGGCAACGCCGCCTGCTTCCAGGTGGTGCTCAACAAGAACCTCGACGCGTACAAGCGCACGCGCTGGGTCGAAAAGCGGACCACCGTGCTCGGCGATCGCGCGTCGTTCGCGCCGAGCCAAGCCGCCGCAGAGTGATCGACGGGCGGCTCCGCGCCGCCCCGTCCGTCTCACTCGATCGAGAAGCTCTTTGCGACCGTCACGGGATCGCCGGCGAAGGCCGGTACCCGTGCGGCGCGGAAGAGCCGCGCCACGCACGAGCCGACCGTCGTACCTGCAAGATCGCCCGTCACGGCAACGGAAGTCGGTCGTCCGCTCGGCGCGAACGTGATCGAGACCTTGCCGTTGCCGGTCGGGCCGCCCATCTCCTTGCAGCTCGCCGCGTTACTTGCCGTGGACGTGAGCACTTCTTTCGCGGCGGCCGTATCGAAGGGCGTCGACGCGCCGCCGGTCGCCGGCGCGGCCGTCGTCTCTTTGCTCGCCGTGTCCTTGTCCGAGCTCTCTTTGCTCGGGCTTTCCTTGGCGGCGCTCTCTTTCGGCGCGCTCTCGCGTGGCGCCGTGGCGGTCGCGTGCGTGGGCACCGTGCTCGCTGCGTGCGCAGCCGTCGCCGGAGCGGGGGCTGTTCCCGCGTTCGTGGGGGACGCCTTGGCTGCGGTCGCGCTGGCGCTCGGCGCGGCACTCGGCGCCGCGGACGCGCTCGCGACGGCCGATTCCGTGGCCAGGGCGGTCGCCGTTTCCGTCGCCGCGGGCTTTGGGGGGGCGACGGTCGGTACGGGGATCGGGGCGGGGCGCCGAGAGACGACTCCCGCTTTGATCAGCAACGGGTCGAGCGCGCCCGAACGCCACGCAAGCACACCGCCCAAGCCTACGGCGATCACGACCAACACGTAGAGCCAGGCGCGTGACGAGCGAGCGGCGTTGCCCTCGTAGTCGAACGACCCGCTCGGCAGGGCAGGGGCCGGCGGCGGGATGCTCACCGGTGCGGTGAAATCCGGTGCCGAAAGCGCCGGCGCCATGCCAGCTCCCATGCCGACGGGCATCGATGCCCCCGAATCGACGAGCATCGATTCGTCGCGCCGCGGCGGGGGCGCGTAGCGCGCCGCGGGCTGCTCCTTTTTGAGCAAGGAGTCGAGCGAGAACAGGACGGACGACTCGTTGCGCGCGCCCGTGAGCCGCGGAGCGTCCGGATCGTAGCTGGTGACGGCCGCATCGGCCTGTTGTTCCTCTTCGCTGCCGGCACGCGACTGTCGCGCGAACAGGTCCTCGCGCGCCTGCTCACGGGGTCGCGTCGAACGTGCACGAGCCGTCCCGGTCCGCGCCGAGGGTCGCGAAGAAGGCGGCGGCGAGGACACCTTTTGCGCGCGCGTCGGGCCTTCGCGCGTCGGCTGCCCTGGCTCGCTCCAGCGGCTGGCCGTCTCGCGCGGCGGCAGTGAGCTCGCCCGGCGAATGCGTTGAGCTTCCCGCGCCGCCGCCGAGGGGCTCGTCGAGGCGCGAGCGACGTACGTCGGATCATCGTCGTCGAAGGCGGCCGCCCGTGAGGCGGTCGCTCTCGAACTCGGCGTGAGCTGGGGGGAATCGACGACGTTCGTCGCAGGTTCGGCGTCGTCGTAGGCCGGCGGAGCGTTTCGGGGGTTACTGTCGACGATCTGCGTCGCCTCTTCGTCGATGGCGTCGTCGAGTGGCTGGCCGGCTGCCGGCGCAGCGGGCGCGGGTGACGGCCGCGCGTAACCCATGCGCCGAAAGGCGGCTGCGATCTCCTCGACGTTCCAGGGATCGAGCCACTCGGCCATGCCTTCGCGCCAGACCAAGCTGTCGGATCCGAGTTGGCCCGAGCGATGGAAGCGCACGATTTGCGCAATGTCCGCTTGTTCTTGGCGTCCGTCGGCGAAGAGGACGGTGAACGGAGGAGGGGCGACCGGCAGCGGTGAGCGCACCTCGACCGTGGGCGGCCGCGAGGAAGCAGGCTTGGCCGGCGCGATACTCGTCGAAGCGCTCACGGTCGGCGGGTTCGTATTGCCGTCGACGATGAGGACGGTGCCGCACCGCTTGCACGTGATGCGGACGCGCTTACCGATGAGCTTGTCGTCGGCAACGCCATAGCGCGCGGAGCATGCGGTGCAGGCGATGTTCATGGGGGCCGAAGGCGGGAGAGCCTACCCCAGACGGCCCGGCCGCTGCTAGAGTGCCGCGCCGCGGCAAGGACCTCATCGCGGAGGTTCGCCGCCTCGGCTCGATCTCACGCACCCGGCGTGCGGGAGCCATCCCAGCGTAGCAAACTCGAGACCTGCCCAATCGTGGAAAAAGAGAGCAGCGATGTGAGGCCGAAGCAGAGCTTGGGGGACTTCATCCAAGCGCGTTATTTCACGGCCGATGCCCGCTTTCTCGGCGTGTTCCGCATCGGGTTCGGGGCGCTCCTCACCTGGGACTGCTTGCGGCGCTTCGAGGGAGCTCGCGAGTACTACACGAACGACGGCTTTCTGCCGAATCACTTCTCGCTCTTTCGTCCCATGGGGGACGGGGTGTTCTCGCTGCTGCACGCGTTCTCGTCGCTCGCCGAGGTGCGCAGCGTGATGGCGGTGATGCTCGCCGTTTTCGTCTGCTACACGCTCGGCTTCCGCACGCGACTCGCGCAGATCCTCGCTTTCCTCTCGATCACGAGCCTCGACGCTCGCGATCTGTTCGTCGAAAACGGCGGCGACGTACTCGTGAACGTCATGGCGGCGATCACCATGTTCTTCCCGCTCGGTCGCCGCTTCAGCATCGACGCGGTCGTTCTGTCGCTGCGCGCGCGCAAGGAGACGAGCCCGGAAGCGCTGAACGATCGCACGCGGCCGCCGCCGCCCGACAACATCTTCGTCTCGCTCATCGTGCTGCTGTCGTTCTTGCAGCTCGCGACGATTTACTTCTTCAACGCCGTGCACAAGAGCGGCGTCGGTTGGCGGAACGGGTCGGCGATCTGGTGGTTTCTGCAACAGGACCGCATCGTCACGCACCTCGGGATCTTCATCCGCGAGCACGTGCCGTACCCGGTGATTCGCGCGCTTTGTTACAATGCGCTCGGCATCGAGTTTTCGCTGCCGTGGATTTTGCTGTTTCCTTTCTTCCGCACCTGGATGGTGCGGCTCGCCCTGTTGCTGGGCGTCGGGCTCCACGGCGGGATCGCGCTCACGTCGCGTCTCGGGCCGTTCTCGTACGCGATGATGCTCTTTTACGTGCTGTTCCTCGGTGCGGAGGACGCGCGGCTCGCGAGTCGCTGGTTCGGCCGCGCGTCGCGCAAGCGCACGGTCGTCTTCGACGTCGACTGCGGCATCTGCCTCTTTCTGTGCCGCCTCCTGAAGCGGCTCGATCCCTGTGAGCGTCTCACGTTCGTCGGCAACGATCGGGCCGAGGCGCTGCCGCCGGGCGTCGAGCTCGCGACGGCCGAGCGCAGCGTGGTCGTCGTCGACGCCCGAGGGCGCATTCACCTCGAGGAGCGCGCCGTGTTCGAGATCGCGCGAGCGCTACCGTTCGGGGTCTGCTTGTTCTTCTGGCTGCGGCTGCCCGGGCTCGCCGAGCTCGGACGCGCGGGGTATCGGGCGGTGGCGCGCCGCCGCATGCAGATCTCGAGCTGGTTCGGCCTGGGGGCGTGCGGCCTGGCCCCGCGCGCCGAGTTGCCCGACTCCGTGCTCGAGCCGGAAAAACCAGCAACATTTCGCGCCGCTCGTAGCGGTCTTTACGCCTTCGCGCGCGAGACGCTCGTCGCGATTCTGCTCGTCATGTTCGTGATTCAGGCGGCCAACGACAATCAGTGGCTCAATCGCCGCGTGCACGTCAGACGCCCCGACTGGGTCGTGCGGACCGTCAACACGTTCCGCCTGCTCGAGGGCTGGGGCATGTTCGCGCCCGAGCCTCCGTACGACGACGGTCACGTGGTGGTCGACGCGCGCACCAAGGATGGGCGAAAGCTCGATCCGTTCACGCTCGCGCTGCCCGATTTCGACCCTTACACTCGGACCGGCTGGGGACACGAGCAGTTTTGGTGCGACTACAACAACCGCATTCGTTTCGAATTCCACGTGCCCAATCGCCAACACCTGCGCGATTACCTGCGTCACTGGCACGAGTACGCCGGACGCCCGCAAGACGAGCTCGTCGCCTTCGACGTGTGGTGGGTGAACGACAAGTCGCCGCCACCGGGTGAGCAGCGTCCGATACCCCAGCCACCGCAGAAGCTCGTGAGTTTCGGCTACGTCTCGGATTCGCTCGCGACGCCCTGGCTCAATCCTGACCAGCAGCAGACAACGAGGACACGGTGAGCGAACCTTCCGAGCCCGTGGAAAGTCGGAAAGCAGACGAAGCCCCGGCCGGCGAGTTGCCGCTCGAGGTCGAAGCTCCCGCTCCCGCTGCGGAGCCCGACGAGTCCTCCGACCCCGACTCGGAACCCCCGTCGTCAGCGCGCGGCGCGCGCCCCCAAAAGCAGAGCACGCCCGGGCTGTTCGCTTTCTTGCGCAGCACCTACGCGACGGCCGATCCGCGTTCGCTCGGGCTGTTCCGCATCGCGCTCGGCACGTTGCTCTTCGTGGACGTGGCGCGTCGCTGGCCCGACGTCGACGCCCACTACGCGAACACCGGTTGGCTCACCAACCACTTCATGCTCTTCCGCCCGATGAGCGACCACCTGTTCTCGATCTACCTCGCGTGCAGCACGCCGGGCGAGGTCAAGACCCTGATGGCCCTGCACCTCGCGGTGTGCGTCTTGCTCGCGGTCGGTTGGCACACGCGCCTGATGCATTTTTTGGCCGTGCTTTTGCTCGTGAGCATCAACAGCCGCAACATCATGCTCGAGAACGGCGGCTGGGTCGTGCTCACGCTGCTCACCGTTTGGTCGCTGTTCCTCCCGCTCGGGCGTCGCTTCAGCATCGATGCAGTGCGCGCTTCGTTCCGCGCACGTCAGGAGACCACGCCCGCGGCGCTCAACGACCGCGACAATCCTGCGCGCGACACCGAGCCCGTCGTGTCGCTCGCCGTCGCCGCCCTGATTTTTCAGTGGGTCGTCATCTACTACTTCAACGTCGTCCACAAGACGGGGCACGAGTGGCGCGACGGGACGGCCGTTTACTACTTCTTCCAGCAAGATCGCATGGTGACGCTGCTCGGCGCGCGGCTGCGCGAGATCCTGCCGATCTTTGCGTTCAAGCTGATGACGTATTCGGCGCTCGCGATGGAGTCGAGTATCGCGATTTTGTTGGCGTCACCCTTTCGCACGCCGTTTTTTCGCATGGTGGCCTGGGGGATCTGTTGCGCCCTCCACCTGTCGATCGACTCCGTCGTGCAGCTCGGCCCGTTTTCCTGGGCCATGGTCACGATGTTCTGGGTGCTGATCCCGAGCGAGGCTTGGGAGCACTTGGGCCCGAAGTTTGCGGAACGCTTTCCGCGGCGCGAGCTCTGCTTCGATCCGCGCAGTGGCTTTTGGCTTTCGTTCTGTCGCGTCGTGAAGCGTTTCGACGTGCTCGGCCACGTGCAGTTCGTACCGGTGACGCCGCTCGAAGCGCCCGACGACGATGGCGACGACGACGACGAGGACGCGGCGCCGAACGACGAAGCGGTGCCACTCGGACGCGACGTCGCCGAGACGCTCGTCGTGGTGGATCCCGCGAGCGGACAGCGCTTTCGCGGTGTGAGCGGCCTCGTGCGGCTCGGCGATGCGATTCCGTTCGGCAGGCTCCTGACGTTACCGGCGCGGCTCCCCGGGCTCGACATGGCGATCGAGCGCCGGCTCGAGCGCGCGGCGAGGAGCAGCGCGGACGCAGACGCCTACTTCGAGCTCGAAAATTTGTCCGGCCGAGCCGAAACGCCGCCGGTCGCGCCGAGCGGGGCGCGCCTGTTCGTGCGGCGGACTCTCGCCGGGCTGCGAGAATTCGCCGTGTTCTTGCTCGTCCTCAGCTGCGGCAGTCAGGTCCTGATCGAGAACCGCGCCGTGCCCAAGTGGCTCAAGCCCGAGTCGCGGCCGGAGTGGATGACCTCGATTGTCGTCTACCCGCGGCTGTTTCAAGGCTGGAGCATGTTCGCGCCGTCGCCGCCGAGCGACGACGGGCGCGTGGTCGTGGACGGCATCACCAGGGACGGCCGTCACTTCGATCCCTTGACGCAGCAGGCGCCGAGCTTCGACGTGCAGCCGAAGGACGGCTTTCGCATGAATCAGATCTGGGGCGACTTCCATCGTCGCATCGGCGAGTCGCGTTTCGAGCCGTACCTCGACGGCGTGCGCGAGATGCTCAAGAATTATCATCAGATCACGGGAAAGAAAGCAGACGAGCTCGTCTCGTTCGAGATGTGGTTCGTGAGCGAGCGCATTCCCCCGCCCGGGCAACCACGCGACGCGCCCGAACGCCGGCACATCTTGTCGTGGAACGCCGATCCGAGCGCGCGCCCCGGGCCCCACACTCGGCAGCGGCGCTGAGCCCTTCACCCGAGGCCCGAGCATGACGGTCCGCCACCTGGCGAACGCCACGTATCACACGCTGCGCATCTGCATTCCGACCGTGATCCAGAGCGCGCTCGGGACGCTCACGACGCCCGTGTGCGACGCGCGCCTCGACAGCTGGTCAGCGGCGCTCGTGCGCTACGCCAAGATCGAGATCGACGTGAGCGGTCTCGAACAGGTGCCGGAGGGGGAGGCTTTCGTCGTGATGTCGAACCACCGCTCGCACTACGACATCCCCGTGCTCTTCCAAGCGCTACGCCCGCGGCGTTTGCGCATGGTGGCCAAATCGGAGCTCTTTCGCGTGCCGATTTGGGCGGGGGCGATGCGGGCCGCGGGATTCGTCGAGGTCAATCGCTCGAACCGCATCGCCGCCATGCGGAGTCTCGAACGTGCGCGTGATGCCATTCGTGCCGGGACGAGCATCTGGATCGCTCCCGAGGGCACGCGCGGCAGCGGCGCCGAGCTCGGTGCCTTCAAGAAGGGCGGCTTTCACCTGGCCGTGGGCGCCGAGGCGCGAATCCTGCCCATCAGCGTGGTCGGCACCGAGCGCGTCTTGCCCGCGCGCGGCACGCACGTGACCGACGGCGAGCGCGTGACGGTCAAGGTTGCCGCGCCGCTCGACCCGCGGGACTATGCCAAACGCGATTTGAAACTGCTCATGGCCGCTGTCCGCGAGCGCATCGTCGCGGGGCTCTGAGCGCGGCAGCTCCGTCGAGTCCCAGCGCGTGTGCTCGAAGGGTGAATCGAGTCAGCCGGCGCCGCCGGTCCGGCACCACACGCGCACGACGAGCGTGCCTTGCACGGTCCACGGGGTCACGTCGACGCGCTCGACCTCGGCCATCGAAACCACGGGCAAACGCGCGAGCAAATGCTCCTCGACGAACGCACGCCGCGCGCTTTCGCTCGACAGCCGCGCGACGTCGCCGCCGCGCACCACGTACGTCGTCATTTCGAAAATCTCGAGCGCCTGCGCGGCCGGTCGCTCCGCGCTCGGCGCGATGTTCGGCGTCACTCCCACCGAAACGACTGCGGCTGGCACGACCGCAGCTTGCGCCGTGGGCGCCGCAGGTGTCGGGGCGTCGGACGCGGGAAGCGGCGCCGAGCTCGACCGCGCTTCGACCACGATCGCGCCGAACGCGTCGCGCGGAGCCATGCCCTCGTGCACGATGATTTCCGGACTCGAGCTCTGGCGCTCGATCGGCAGCGGCACGAGCTCGTCCGCGATGGCGTCGAGCGTCGCGCGCCCGGCCGGCTTGTAAGCCACGACGATTTCGGGCTGCGACCCCTCGGGTCGCGCGGGCACCTGCGGCGGCTTTTTCACCTCGTGATTATCGCACGAGCCGAGCAGCGACTCTCAGAATGCCGTGACGGGACCGTCCGAGGCCGTACAACGGCCGTCGGCGCTTCCGTCGTGGGTCGATGCGCACGTCGTACTCCGTGGTGTGCGGCACACGAGCGCCGTGCAAGCGATGGGGCAGCCTTTCAGCGCCTCGAGCGCCTTCAGGTACGCTTTGGTCTCGGTCGAGTCGGCGCGGGCTACTGGCTGTTTGCAGCCGCACGGATCATCGACCATGTCGCGGCATGACGGCGCGTTCATCGCGAGGTTACAAGCCTGCGCCGCGTCGAGCGCGTCCTCGGCCTTCGTGAGCAAGTCGTCGCAGCTAGCGCCTGACCCCGAGCCGCTCCGCCCGCCGCTGGCGCGACCGCCGGTACTGTCCGCGCGCCCGCCCATGCCCGAGGCGTGGCCGCCCATGCCAGCGCTGCTCGTCATGCCGCCGCCACCGATCTCCACTCCCCCGATTCCCGAGCCGGCCGCGCCAAGCGTCCCTGCGTTGCCGCCCGCGCCGGCCGCGGTCGCCGTTCCGCCGCTACCATTGGCGCTGCCGCCGCTGGCGTTCGCGCTGCCGCCGCTGCCGGCAGTGGTTGGACCTGCGCCTGTTCCACCAGACGCGTTGGCCCCTCCGTCGGCGCCGGTGCCTCCGCTTGCGTCGGTCCCTCCGTCGGCGCCGGTGCCTCCGCTTGCGCCGGTCCCTCCGTCGGTGCCGGTCGCTCCGTTACCACCGCTCCCGCCAGCGCCGCCCGTCGAGGTGGTTCCGGCGTGCGTGCCGGAGCCCGAGCTTCCGGCGGGCGCACCGCCCGCAGTCCCGCCGTGGTGTCCCGCAGGACCGTCGAAGAAATCCTCGCCGTTAGTTCCGCCACACCCCGCCATAACAGCGAGTGTCAATGGAAAAATCCAGCGGACGTTCTGCGCGCGTCGCATACCGAAAAGCCTATGCACGGCGCGTGCTTGCTGGCAACGCAGTGCCGTCATACTGAAACAGTACCCGCGGACGGACAAACGAGGCGGGACGTTGAGGGACGCCGATCCCGGCGTACACCCGCGGAGGTGTCAGAGCTCCGTGCGTCCCATCAAATACTGATCGACGCCGCGCGCCGCGCGGCGGCCGTCGGCGATGGCCCACACGACGAGCGATTGTCCGCGCTGGCAATCACCCGCGGCGAATACGCCCGGCACGCTGGCCATGCAGCTCTTGTCGATGCGGACGTTGCCGCGCGTGTCCAGATCCACGCCGAGCTGCTCGACGACGCCTTCGCGCTCGGGGTGAACGAAACCCATCGCCAAGAGCACCAGATCGGCGGGCAAGACGAACTCGCTACCGGCGATGCGCTCGAATTTGCCGGAGCGGAACTCGACGCGCACGCAGTGCAGCTCTTCGACGCGGCCGTTGCCCGTGATGCGCTCGGTCGAGACGCTCCAGTCGCGCGTGCCGCCTTCTTCGTGGGAGCTCGAGGTGCGAAGTATGAGCGGCCATTGCGGCCAAGGCGTGGTCATGGCGCGCTCCTCGGGCGGTCGCGGCATGATCTCGAAGCTCGTGACGCTCTTGGCGCCCTGACGGTGCGAGGTGCCGATGCAGTCGCTGCCCGTGTCACCGCCGCCGATGACGACCACGTGCTTGCCGGTTGCGAGGATCGCGCCTTCGTCCGGCACGCGCTCGCCTGCGACGCGCCGGTTCTGCTGCGTCAAGAAGTCCATCGCGTAATGCACGCCCGTTAGCTCGCGCCCCGGCACCATCAGATCGCGCGGCTTGCGCGAACCAATCGCGAGCACGACCGCGTCGTGCCGGACCCGCAGATCGTCGCCCGTGATGCGCCCGCCTACGTCGGCCGAAGTCTCGAACACGACGCCTTCGGCGCGCATCTGCTCGACGCGGCGCGCGATGATCGTCTTTTCCAGCTTGAAATCAGGGATGCCGTACGTGAGGAGGCCCCCGATGCGGTCGTCACGCTCGTAGACGGTCACGCTGTGGCCCGCGCGCGCGAGCTGTTGGGCGGCGGCGAGTCCCGCAGGGCCGGAGCCGACGACGGCCACGGTCTTGCCGGTCTTCGTCTTGGGCAGGACGGGCTGTATGAAGCCCTCCTCGAAGGCGCGATCGGCGATCGCTCGCTCGATGAGCTTGATGCTCACTGGATCGTCGTTGATGCCCAGCACGCACGCGGCTTCGCACGGCGCGGGACACACGCGGCCCGTGATCTCGGGGAAGTTGTTCGTCGCATGCAGCGACTGGCTCGCGAGCTCCGGCAGGTTCTTGAAGACGTGATCGTTCCAGTCGGGGATCAAGTTTCCGAGGGGACAGCCGGTGTTGCAGAAGGGGATGCCGCAGTCCATGCAGCGCGCGCCTTGCTGCACGAGTGTCTCCTGCACGACCGGGAGCTCGAACTCTCGGTAGTCGTGCAGGCGCTCGCCCACCGCCCGTTTGGACGGATCGAAGCGTTCGAACTCGAGAAATCCAGTGATTTTTCCCACGACTATTTCGCTCCGACCGTCTGTAGCACGGGCTGGCTGTGACTCGCCGCCGACTTTTCACGAGCCCGCGACTGCTCCTCGAGCACGCGGCGGTACTCGAGGGGCACCACCTTGATCAGGCGCGCGAGCGTGCTCTCCCACTGCGCGAGCAGTGCTTCTGCTCGGCGGCTGCCGGTTCGCTCGCGATGTTCCTCGATCAGCGCGGCTACGAACGCCGCGTCTTCGGGGCTCAGCGCTTCGAGCTCGACCATGCCGAGGTTACAGCGCTTCTCGAAGTCGCCCGTCTCGTCGAGCACGTAGGCGAATCCGCCGCTCATGCCGGCTGCGAAATTTCGCCCCGTCTTGCCGAGCACGAGGACGCGCCCGCCGGTCATGTACTCGCAGCAGTGGTCGCCGACGCCTTCGACGACGGCGGTCGCGCCGCTGTTGCGCACGGAGAAACGCTCGCCCGCGCGTCCCGCGAAGAACGCCTTGCCGCTCGTCGCGCCGTAGAGCGCGACGTTGCCGATCAGGATGTTCTCCTCGGGCCGGAAGGCGGCTTTCGACGGCGCACGAACGACGACGCTGCCGCCCGCCATGCCTTTACCGACATAGTCGTTGGCGTCGCCTTCGAGCGAGAGCTCGATGCCGTTCATGATGAAAGCGCCGAAGCTCTGCCCGGCCGAGCCCGTGAACGCGAGCTCGATCGTGCCTTCGGGGAGCCCCGCCTGGCCGTGACGCCGCGCGACCTCGCCCGCGAGCATCGCGCCCACCGTGCGATCGACGTTTCTGATCTCGAGCGTGTGCTGCACCGGCTCCTTACGTTCGAGCGCGGGCGCGCAAAGCTCGATGAGTTTGTTGTCGAGCGCCTTTTCGAGTCCGTGGTCTTGCGGCACGCACTTGAAGAGACCGACGCCGGGCCGAGCCTCGGCGCGCATCAGCACGTCGGAGAAGTCGAGCCGCTCGGTCTTCCAATTGCCCGTGCCGGTGCGCGGACGCAGCCGGTCGGAGCGACCGACCATCTCGTCGACGGTGCGGAAACCGAGCGACGCCATGAGCTGGCGCGCCTCCTCCGCCACGTAGAACATGAAACGGATCACGTGCTCGGGCTTGCCCTCGAACTTCGCGCGCAGGACGGGATCCTGCGTCGCGATGCCGACCGGGCACGTGTTCAAGTGGCACTTGCGCATCATGATGCAGCCGCTCGCGACGAGCGGGGCCGTCGCGAAGCCGAACTCTTCGGCGCCGAGCAGCGCCGCGATCACGACGTCGCGCCCGGTGCGCATCTGGCCGTCCGCCTGCAGGATCACGCGACTCCTGAGGTCGTTGTTCACGAGCACCTGGTGCGTCTCGGCGACGCCGAGCTCCCACGGCACGCCCGCGTGCTTGATCGACGTGAGCGGCGAGGCGCCCGTGCCGCCGTCGTGACCGGCGATGAGGATCACGTCGGCGTGCGCCTTGGCGACGCCCGCGGCGACCGTCCCCACGCCTGCCTCGGCGACGAGCTTGACGCTGATGCGCGCCTTCGGGTTCGTCATCTTCAAGTCGAAGATGAGCTGTGCGAGATCCTCGATCGAGTAGATGTCGTGGTGGGGCGGGGGAGAGATGAGCGTCACGCCCGGCGTCGAGTGGCGCGTCTTCGCGATGATTGCGTCCACCTTGTGACCGGGGAGCTGCCCGCCTTCGCCCGGCTTGGCGCCCTGCGCGACCTTGATCTGCAGCTCGTCGGCGTTGACGAGGTAGTACGTCGTCACGCCGAAGCGCGCCGACGCGACCTGTTTGATGGCGCTGCGGCGCCAGTCGCCGTTGGCGTCGTGCAGGAAGCGCTCCTCGCGCTCGCCGCCTTCGCCGGTGTTGCTCCTGCCGCCGATGCGGTTCATCGCGATCGCGAGGTTTTCGTGGGCTTCGGCGCTGATCGAGCCGAAGCTCATCGCGCCGGTCGCGAAGCGCCGGACGAGCGAGCTCGCCGATTCAACTTCCTCGAGCGGTACCGGAGTCTCTGACGGCACGAGCTCCCACAGGCCACGCAGCGTGATCGCGCCGTTCGGCGCGTCGTTGATGGCTGCGGCGTACCCCTCGTAGCTCTTGGCGTCCTCGGCGCGTACGGCGTGTTGCAGCTTCGCGACCGTGGTCGGATTCCAGAGATGCCGCTCGCCCTGCGCGCGGAAGTGATACTGCCCGCCGAGATCGAGCAGGTTGTTCAGCGGTGTGGTCTGTGGGTACGCCTTTTCGTGCCTGCGGCGCGACTCCTCGGCGACGACGTCGAGATCGATGCCGGAAATGCGCGAGGCCGTGCCCGTGAAGTAGCGGTCGACGAGCTCGGGCGAAAGCCCGATGGCCTCGAAGATCTGAGCGCCGTGGTAGCTCTGGATCGTGCTGATGCCCATCTTGCTCATCACCTTGAGCAAGCCCTTGTCGATGGCCTTGACGTACTTCTTGCGAGCCGTCTCGACGTCTTTGAGCCCCGGGTAGGCGCCCGAAGACACCAGGTCCTCGATGGTTTCGAACGCGAGGTAGGGGTTGACCGCGCCCGCGCCGTAGCCGACGAGCAGAGCGAAGTGATGCACCTCGCGCGCTTCACCCGTCTCCACGATGATTCCGATACGCATGCGCGTGCCGTTGCGCATCAGGTGGTGATGCACGGCGCCCAGGCCGAGCAAGCTCGGCACGGGGGCGTAATCGGCGTTCGAGCCGCGGTCCGACAGGATCACGAGGCTCTGCCCCTCGTGAACGGCTTGGGACGCTTGCCGGCAGAGCTCGTCGAGCGCCGCCTTGAGCCCCGCGCCGCCCTCCGCCACCGGGTAGAGCATCTTGAGCGTCGGCGGCTGCCGCACTTGCTGCAGGTGCGTCTCGCGGAGCTTGGCGAGATCCTGATTCGTGAGTACCGGACGCTCGAGCTCGAGCATCTGCGCGTGGTCCGGCAGCTCGACCAGGAGCTGCGCTTCGCCGCCGATGTACTGCTTCAAGCTCATCACGAGCTCCTCGCGGATCGGATCGATCGCGGGGTTCGTGACCTGGGCGAAATGCTGCTTGAAGTAGTTGAAGAGCAGCTGCGGCTGATCGCTCAGCACGGCGAGCGGCGTGTCGGTGCCCATCGAGCCCGTCGCCTCTTCCCCCTTCTCGGCCATCGGCGCCATCAAGAGGCGCACGTCCTCCTCGGTGTAACCGAACGCTTTTTGACGCTGTTTGAGCGACGCGTGCTCGCGGCGCGTCGCCGTCGGCGGCGACACCTCGATCTCGCTGAGCGCGATCTTGTTTTCCCTGAGCCAGCGCCCGTAGGGCTTTCGCCGCGCGATCTCGTCCTTGAGCTCTTCGTCTTCGACGATGCGACCCGCTTCGGTGTCGACGAGGAACATGCGTCCCGGCTCGAGCCGCCCTTTGCGTTCGACGTTCTCGGGAGGAATGTCGAGCACGCCGGTCTCGGAAGCGAGCACGACGAGCCCGTCCTTGGTCACGGTCCAGCGCGCGGGGCGCAGGCCGTTGCGATCCAAGATGCCGCCGATGCGCTTGCCGTCGGTGAAGGTGAGCGCGGCCGGTCCGTCCCAGGGCTCGATCAGACACGAGTGGTACTCGTAGAAGTCGCGCTTGCGCTGCGACATCTGGTCGTCGTTCTGCCACGCCTCGGGCACGAGCATCATCATCACGTGCGGCAGCGAGCGTCCGCCGTGAACGAGCAGCTCGGCGACGTTGTCGAGCTGGGCCGAGTCGGAGCCGCCGGGCGAGATGATCGGCAGGATCTGCTTGATGTCCTCGCCGAAGACCTCTTCGTCGAAGAGCTGCTCGCGCGCGCTCATCCACGCGGCGTTGCCGCGCACGGTGTTGATCTCGCCGTTGTGCGCGAGGTTGCGGAACGGCTGCGCGAGCTCCCAGGTCGGGAAGGTGTTGGTGCTGAAGCGCTGGTGCACCATCGCGAGCGCGCTCACCATCGCCGGATCGGTGAGCTCGGTGTAGAAGCCCGCGAGCTGCTCGGCGAGCAGGAGGCCTTTGTAGACGATGGTGCGCGACGAGAGGCTCGGAATGTAAAACGAGCCGCGTCCCGCCATGTTGCTCTCGCGCACGGTGCGCTCGGCCCACTTGCGGATCACGAACAGCTTGCGTTCGAATTCGGCTTCGTCTTCCGACGTCGAACCGATGAAGACCTGCTTGATCACGGGCGCGCTCGCGCGCGCCATGGGACCGAGCGCGCTCTCGTTCACGCGCACGTCACGCCAGCCGATCAGACGCTGGCCCGTCCCGAAGATCTTGTCTTCGAGGATGTGCATGCAGCGGCGCCGGTCGTGTTTGTCGCGCGGCAAGAACACGCAGCCAACCGCGTATTTTCCAGGCTCGGGTAGCTCGACCTCGCTCGCTTCGCACTCGCGACGGAAGAACGGATCCGGCAGTTGAATCAGAATGCCGGCGCCGTCGCCCGTGAGTGGATCGCAGCCGCAAGCGCCGCGATGCACGAGGTTCAAGAGAATATCGATGCCCTTCTTGACGATGTCGTGGCTCGCTTGGCCGTTCGTTTGGGCGACGAAGCCGACGCCACAGGCGTCGTGCTCGAATTGGGGATCATAGAGGCCACGGCGGGGAGGTAGGGGCATGTGGGAAAAACACCGCCTGAGGGTTAGAGAGGCGAGTGTGCCGCGATTATATGCCGTAAGCGCGCGAAGGTCAGGCGCGCTTTTGATTTCGTCCGCTGTCGCTGTACCGTGGGCCGTTGGGGCCGTGGTCGCGTTGGCCGTTGGGGCCGTGGTTGCGTTGGCCGTTGGGGCCGTGGTTGCGTTGGCCGTTGGGGCCGTGGTTGCGTTGGCCGTTGGGGCCCCGGCCCCAACGGCGGTTGCCGGACGTTGACCGTTGCCGGACGTCGATGATTCGCCTCGAACGTTGGCGGTCCGCGAACGTTTCGTTTGGGTGACCCCGCTGTCGCGGGGTCTCGGATTGGGTCAGTGGCGGGCGCGGCGCTCGGCTTCGGCGCGGGCGCCGGAGACGGCTCGGGCGGCGGCGCGGCGGACTTCGCTCAGGATCAGCGAATGCGGCGCCGGTAGGTCCGGCACGATGAGGAGCTCGAGCGCGAGGTCGGCGGAAGTTTCGTCTACTTTTCGGACGCGCCAGGCGGCGTCCAGGCGTTTGACGTTGCCGCGCACCATGCGACCGCGGATCACTTCGTCGGCACCCTCGGTCTTCGGCGCGTCGAAGCGCACGATCGCCCAGATTTTAGTGGCGCCATGGAGGATCGGCACCTCGAGGTACACGTCCGTTTGCTGCCCGACGCGGCCGACGACGCGTGCCTTCTCGAAGCGGGTGATGATCTGCGAGTAGTGGGGGTAGTCCAGGAGCACACCGCGCAGCGTGTTTTGGTTCGACTGCACACGAGCGCGCGCGGCGCCGGCGTTGAGCGCCGCGTTCGGGACGCGCACGTCGTACCCTTGGATTTCACGGCTATCGGCCGCACTGCTCGTCGCGGGCGCAGCGGCGATGCAAGCCGCAACCACAGCGGCGGCGACCAACGGGTTCGAGCGTGCGAGGAAACGGACCATGGGGGAGGGAACTGCACGGTCTATGCCGACTCGACGCAGACGGTCAACTGACCGATTTCGCACGGTTAGGGCTCAAAACGTAACGGCCGACGGGCCGGGTGACGCACCAGCGGCACACCGTTACGCGAAACCTGCGGGCCGCTAAGTAACACCCCGCTCCGGCGGCTTCGCCGGACCGGTGGCGTCGGTCTCCGCAGCTGCTGCCGCGGGCGGCCCTTCGAGCGGTCCTATCGTGCACGTGCCGGCGAACTGCACGCCCTTTTCGATGTGCACTTCGGGGGCGTGGAGCGTGCCGGAGGCGCGGGCCGGCACGTAGAGCTCGATCGAGTGGGCCGCGCGCACGTTGCCCGTGAGGATCCCACCCTTGACGATGACCACGCCAGCTTCGATCTCGGCTTCGACCTCCGCGCCTTCGCCGATGACGAGCGCGTCGTCGCCGCGGATCTCGCCGCGGAAAGTTCCATCGATGCGCACACGCCCCTCGAAGTGCAGCTTGCCTTCGAAGTGCGTGCCGCGGCCGAGGAGGGCAGTGAGCTCGGTAGCCGGAAGCGCGGAAGCCATACGCGGGTGGCATCCTAGCGCGGCCAGGGGGGCGTGAGATACCCTTCGCTCGTGCTCCGCGTCCCGCTCGCGCCCCTGCTCGGGCTTCTACTGTTCGGGGTGTCGGGCCGAGCCCCTGCGGAGACCGCGGTCGCCGATCACGAGGGCGAGCTCCCGCCCGCGGCTGCCGCAGCCGGGAAAAAGCCGCTCTTGTGGCACGATTCGACGGTCATCTGGCAGCAGCGCGCGGGCAGCCAGACCCTTCACGTCGGATCCGATTACCAGAGCAGCGACCCGTACTACGACTGGGTCTTTTATCTGAGGCCGCGCCTCTACTTTTGGGAAAACGAGCGCTCTTCCGTGAGCCTGCGCGCGCAGGTTTGGACCATTTACGAGTTCACGAACAGCGACGTCACGACTCAAAAGAACGAGCTCATCTTCGGCGACACGCTGCTCTCGCTCGTGGCGGCGCACGCTTTCGTCAAGCACGACGAATATCTCACGGAGCTCGAGCTCAGCCTGCCGCGCCTCGTCCTACCGACCTCCAAGGCGAGCTACGACAGCGGAGAAATTGCGCAGCTCGGTGTGCGCGCTTACTTGCTCCAAGAGTTTCCGCTGCGTCAGGGAGAGTCCTTTTTGCCGAGAGGGCACGCCGGACTGCGCGCGGGTTACTCGTACCAGTTCGCCCGTTCCATCGTCCCGGAGAATCCGAACCTGAACCAGGGCGTCACGGACTGGGAAGGCGTCGTCGTCAACAGCCACCAGGTCGCCGGCGCGGCGCTCGCTGAGCACGTCGGGATTTTGCACGGAGTGATCGGCGCGGATTTGTGGCGCGACATCGTCTCGCTCGAGGGCGAGTTCGGGCTCGATCCTGCTTGGAAATTCAGGTTGCCTCCCACTCAGCCGATTTGCGGCAGCGTGCTCACGGGTTGCACCCTGCCTACCGAACCCTCGAATCCGCAGACCTACGGGGTCGTCACGACCTTCGACACGCACCTGGATTTTCGCGCGTTCAGCGGCTCGCTCACGACCTCGATCGGCTACCAGAACATCACGCTGCAAAACGGGCCGGACGGTCAGCACAGGAACGCCCTCTGGAGCCCGGACGCGCGCCTGTACCTCGGTTTCGAATTTCAGCCGGACCTGTTGTTCGAGCCGCCTGCTACGCCGAGGTACACGCGCGCGCGCCCGCTCACGAACGTCGCGAGCGCACGCTGAGTACGCTCAGTGCCCGCCCGAGCCGCGCACGGCTTGCTCGGGGCGGCCCGACTCGGGCCAAGCGGTGTGGAAAAACTCACCGCGCGGGCGATCGACGCGTTCGTAGGTGTGCGCGCCGAAGTAGTCGCGCTGCGCCTGGATCAGGTTCGCCGGCAGGTGCTGGCTGCGATAGCCGTCGTAGTAGGCGAGGGCGCTCATGAAAGCCGGCGCCGCGATGCCGTGTGCCGAAGCGAGCCCGATGACGTGCCGCCAGTTGCCTTGCGCGCGCGTGATTTGTTCCTTGAAGTAGGGATCGAGCAGCAGATTCACGAGCTCGGGGTTTCGCCGGTACGCGTCCGTGATCTTTTGGAGGAAGCGCGCGCGGATGATGCAACCGCCCCGGAAGATCGCCGCGATCGTGCCGAAATCCAGCTTCCACGCGTACTCTTTTTG
The DNA here is from genome assembly GCA_025936115.1 of Polyangiaceae bacterium. Taxonomy (GTDB): domain Bacteria; phylum Myxococcota_A; class Polyangia; order Polyangiales; family Polyangiaceae; genus PMG-095. The sequence goes on along the minus strand of JAICTZ010000049.1, from coordinate 10,307 downwards.
CGCTTCGCGCATGAGCTGAAAGCCCTGGGCGTAAGCGCAGATCTTCGAGCAGTAGAGCGCGTCGCGCACGGCGTCGGTCAGCGCCGCACGGTCACCCGCGAAGGGCGGCGTGTTCGGCCCCTGAAGCTGGCCGCTCGCCGCGACGCGCTCCTCTTTGAGTGCGCTCAAGCAGCGCGCGAAGACGGCTTCGGCGATGGCGTTGGCGGGGATGCCCATGTCGAGCGCGTTGACGCTCGTCCACTTGCCGGTGCCCTTCTGCCCCGCGGCGTCGAGCACGCGATCGACGAGGAACGCGTTCGGGTCGTGTGGATCGCGCTGGCCGAGGATGTCCGCCGTGATTTGAATCAGGTACGAGTCGAGGTCGCCGTCGTTCCAGCGCGCGAACACGCGCCCGAGCTCGTCGGCGCGCATGCCCAAGAGATCGCGGAGCAGCGTGTACGCTTCCGCGATGAGCTGCATGTCGATGTACTCGATGCCGTTGTGCACCATTTTCACGTAGTGGCCGGCGCCGTTCGGGCCGAGGTACGCGGTGCATGGAACGCCGCCCACGACGGGTTTGCCGGGCGCGCCCGTCTCGATGGGCTTGCCCGTTTGCTCGTCGACCTTGGCGGCGACGGCTTCCCAAATGGGCTTCAAGTGCTGCCACGAGTTCGGATCACCGCCGGGCATGAGCGAGGGACCGAAGCGCGCGCCGACCTCGCCGCCTGACACGCCCGAGCCGAAGAACTTGCAACGCGCGGAGTAGCCTTTTTCACGGCGGATGGTGTCGGTCCAGAGGCTGTTGCCGCAGTCGACCACGATGTCGTCCTGCTCGACGCCCGCTGCGATGAGCTCCTCGACTACGGCATCGACCGCAGGTCCCGCCTTGACGAGGATGATGAATTTGCGGGGCCGTTTGACCGCGCGCACGAGCTCTTGCGTGGTCGCGCAGCCGACGAGGCCGCCTGGCGTGCTCGCATGATGTGCGACGAAGTCCTTCATCGTCGCCGTCGTGCGGTTGTAAACGGCCACTTTGAACCCGTGGTCGGCGATGTTGAGCGCCAGGTTCTGGCCCATGACGGCGAGTCCGATGAGTCCGATGTCCGCGGTTGCTTCCATGTCGCCTTACCTCGATTTCGGGCCGTTCATAGCATGAACGCCGCACGGCTCGGTCATTGTCGAGGGTAAAGACGAGAATGCCAAAATCGAGTCGAGGCGAGGTAAGCTCGTTTCGTGCCTGCGTCGCCGAGCGATCCGCCGCCAACCGCGCGCGGGGGAGTGATCGTAGTCGCCGACGATGATCGCATCACCCGCGAGCTCTTGGCCGGCATGCTGCGCGCGCGCGGCCACGAAGTAGACACCGTCGCGGACGGTCAAGCCGCGGTCGAACGTGTGGCGCGCGGCGGCGTGCACCTCGTGCTGCTCGACGTGCTCATGCCGCGGCTCGGGGGGCTCGAGGCATGTCGCCTCCTGAAGAGCATGACGAGCGGAGCGTTTCTGCCCGTCGTGCTCGTCACGGTGAAGACCGACAGTCAGAGCCGCGTCGAAGGGCTCAAGATCGGCGCCGACGACTACGTCTGCAAGCCTTTCGACGAAAGCGAGCTCATGGCGCGCGTCGAGGCCATGCTGCGCATCAAGCGGCTCCACGATCACGTCGCCGACGCGCGCCAGCGGCTCGAACAGCTCAGTATTCACGACGATCTCACCGGGCTCTACAACTACCGGCACCTGCAGGTACGCCTGGGCGAGGAGTACAAGCGCGCCGAACGCCACCGAGAATCGCTCGCTTGCATGGCGATCGACATCGATCGGCTGCAGCTCCAAAACGAGGCGGGCGGGCGCGCGCACGGCGATCGCGTGCTCCGGCACGTCGCCGACACCATTCGCCGTACCATCCGTGACGGCGACGTGCTCGCGCGCTTCGGCGGCGATGAATTCCTGATGGTGCTTCCCGGACTACACTTCTCGGGCGCGGTATCGGTGGCCGAGCGCGTGTTCCGCGATCTGCGCGAGCGACCGCTCGTGTCGGACGTGAGCAAGACTCATCCCATCACCGTTTCGGCCGGCGTCGCGCTGTTCCCGTCGCGCGACGTCCGCACGCGCGACTCGTTGCTCCGCTCGGCCGATCTCGCGCTCGGCATGGCCAAGCGCGAGGGGGGCGCGCGCGTTTGCGTCTACCAGCAGGAGGGCCAAATCTATACGCCGCTAGTCGGTCTCGCCGGCGAGGGTTCCGAAGGACGAGGCCAGAGTTGATGGAGGCGAGTATTCGGCCCGGCGAACTCGGCGGACCGAGCATCGAAGCGGCGCCGCCGCGCGTGCTCGTGGTCGATGACGAGCCGGGGCTACGGCGCGCGCTTTCACGGCTGCTGCAAGCGAGCGGCATCAACGTGAGCACGGCCGACGACGGCGCGATGGCGCTCGACGTGCTCGCCGAGGAGTCGTTCGACGTGGCGCTCGTCGATTTGATGATGCCGCGCATGAACGGCCTCGAGCTCTTGCAGCACATTCGCAAGCGCCACGCCGGCACGCAGGTCGTCTTGATGACCGCGTTCGGCGACGTCGAGACGGCCGTGCAAGCCGTCCGTGCGGGCGCGCATCACTTTCTCACGAAGCCGTTCCGCTCGAACGACGAAGTCGTGCTCGCCGTCACCAAGGCCGCCGAGCACCGCCGGCTCGTCGACCACGCCGTGATGCTCGAGCGACGGCTCGAGCAGATGCAGAAGTTCGGCGGGCTCATCGGCAATTCGCCGAAGATGCAAGAGGTGTATCGGCTCGCGCTCGGCGTGGCCACCACGGCCTCGACGGTGCTGATTCTCGGCGAGAGCGGCACGGGCAAGGAGCTCACGGCGCGCGCGATCCATCAGCACTCGGCGCGCTCGGAAAAGGCGTTCGTTCCCGTCAATTGCTCGGCAATCCCGGTCGACCTCGTCGAAAGTGAGCTCTTCGGCCACGTCAAGGGCGCGTTCACGGGCGCGACCACGTCGCGGCCGGGCCTCTTCGAGGTGGCGGACGGCGGCACGCTCTTTCTCGACGAGGTGGGGGATCTGCCGCCGCTCGCGCAGGTGAAGCTCCTGCGCGCGCTGCAGGAAGCGGAGATCAAACGCGTCGGCTCGAACGACACGAAGACCGTCGACGTGCGCGTGATCGCCGCGACCAACGTCGATCTGAAGACGCGTATCGCCGAAGGGCGCTTCCGCGAGGATCTCTATTACCGGCTGAACGTCGTCGCCATTTCGCTGCCACCGCTGCGCGACAGGCCCGAGGACATCCCGCTGCTCGCGCAGCACTTCGTCGGCAAATACGCCGACCGCGCGAATCGTCCCGTGCGCACGATTAGCCCGCCCGCGATGGAGCTGCTCAAGGGCGCGCTCTGGAAAGGCAACGTGCGCGAGCTCGAAAACGCGATCGAGCACGCCGTCGTCTTCTGCGTGGGCGAAAGCATCGAGCCCAAAGATTTGCCCGACACCGAGCAGCCGAAGCGGGAGTCTTCGACGCCGTCGGGCAACGGCGGCTCGGTGGCGCCGCACGGTGACCTGCCGTTCCCCGTGGCCAAGGCGCGCGCCCTCGCGGCCTTCGAGGCCGCTTACTTTCAGAGCGTACTCGACCGCGCGGGCGGCAATGTCTCGGAGGCCGCACGGCTTTCGGGTCTGGATCGCTCGAACTTCCGGCGCGCCGCCCGGCGCGCGGGCGTCAAAATGCGCGACGACGGCTGATTTCCGGCGCTGCTGGGCCCGGACGGCACAGCTGAGGCACGGTATTCACACCGAAATTTGCCCTGGCGGGCCGCCTCGGATTTGTTCATGGTGAGCCCCGAGCAGCTAAGCTCGCACGCGTGCAGGTCGACACTTTGGAGCAGTCGCTCGTGATTCCGCCGGAGGTCCGGCGCGGCGTTCGGCGTCGGCGCAGGACGACGCTCGCCGTCGCGGGCGTGCTCGCCGCTGCGGCGACGGCCTACGCCTTCGCTCGCAACCGCCCCGTACCGACACAGTACCGCGCGACGACCGTCGAACGCCGAACGATCGTGCGCGTGGTCGAAGCGACGGGGCACCTCGACGTAAAGACGCGCGTCGACGTGAGCGCGCCGGAGGAGGGACGGCTCGTCGAGCTGCTCGTTAAATCGGGCGACGCCGTGAAAGCGAACCAACCGCTCGCCCGCCTCGATCCGCGTGCGTCGGCGATCGCGCTGCGTGGCGCCCAAGCGAGCGTCGCAGCCGCCGGCAGTCGTATCGGAGAAGCCGAGGCCGCGCTCGCCGCCGCGACCGAAGCGCGCACCCGCACCGAGCGGTTGTTGCAAAAGGAGCTCGCGAGTCCGGCCGAGCTCGAAGCCGCGCGTTCGAACGAAGCCAAGGCGCGCGCGATGCTCGCGACGGCGCGCGCCGAACGCTCGGCGACCTCGGCGAGCCTCAAATCGGCCGAGCTCTCCCAGACGCTCACGACGCTCGTTTCGCCGATCGACGGCGTCGTGCTGCAGGCGCCGACCACGCTCGGTCCGGCGGTCGGGCCCGACCACCGCTCGCTCTTCGTCGTCGGCTCCGCGCTCGACACGCTGCGCATCGACGCCGACGTCGCCGAGTCCGAAGTCGGCGAGCTCAAACCGGGACAACTCGCGCACTTTACCGTGCCGGCGTACCCCGGAAAGACGTTCGACGCGCGCGTCGAACGCATCGGTATCGACGCGCAGCGGACGAGCGCCGCGGTGCGCTACCCCGTCGTGCTCAGCGCGCAAAACCCCGAGCGGACGCTCTTGCCGGGCATGACGGCGACGGTGACGATGGAAGTGAGCCGCGTGGAAAACGCGCTCGCGGTGCGCGAGGCGGCGCTCCGGTTTCGGCCCGAGAATGCGCCCGACGCGCCGGCTCGACGTCAGGTATGGCTCGTCACGTCGCACGGGCTCGAGTCCGTCGCCGTAAAGGCCGGACTCTCGGACGGCGCGTTCACCGCCATCGAGCCCGAGCCGCCCGCGCAGCTGCCCGTCGGGACACGCGTGGCCCTCGGCGTCTTGACCGCCGGCAGCGACGCGCAAAAGTCGCAAGGGCCGGGGATCAAGCTCGGGGGACGATAGTCGAGGTGAAGTCTTGAACGACCAGATCTCGATCGGCGCGAGCGGGCACATGACACGCAAAGGAACCGGCGAGGCCGGTGCTCGGGCCGTTACTGTACGCGACGGACGCAGGGCCTCCGGCAAGGTTCATTCCAAGATCGCCAAAGTCGAGGCCACGTGCCGACGCCCGTGATCGAGACCGTCGAGCTGTCGAAGACGTACGAGGGCGCAGTCGGCGGTGTGCCCGTACTTTCCGGCGTCGATCTCACGATCGAATACGGCGAAGTGGTGGCTCTGCGCGGTCCCTCCGGCTCGGGCAAGTCGACGCTCCTCAACATTCTCGGTTGCCTCGATCGCCCGTCGCGCGGACGCTACGTGCTCGGCGGCTCGGACGTTTCGGGGCTCACGCGCGAAGAGCAAGCGTGGGTGCGGCTCCACTACATCGGCTTCGTCTTCCAGTCGTTCCATTTGCTCTCGCACGCGACCGCGCTCGAGAACGTCTCGCTGCCGCTGCACTACGCCGGTGTCCCGCGCTCCAAGGCCGAACAGACCGCGCGCGAGCTGCTCTCGCGCGTGGGCCTCAACCACCGTGGTAGTCACTTTCCGGCTCAGCTCTCGGGCGGCGAACGCCAGCGCGTCGCGATCGCGCGCGCGCTCATGAGCCGACCGCCCGTGCTACTCGCCGACGAACCGACCGGCGCGCTCGACACGCGAACCGGTACGGAAATCATGCGGCTCTTGCTCGAGCTCCACCGCGAGCGCGGCACGAGCATCATCCTCGTCACGCACGATCCGAGCGTGGCCGAATACGCGGATCGGCAGATTTTCCTACGCGACGGCAAAGTCGTTTCCACGCCGGAGGCTTCGCTTGGCGCTCGGTCCTGAAACCTGGCGGCTCGCGCTCAAGCTCGTCGTGCGCCAGCCGGGACGGAGCGCGCTCACGATGCTCGGCCTGGCCATCGGCGTAGGCGCGTTCATCGCGATGGTGAGCTTCGGCGAAGGGGCACGCCGCTCGGTCGTCGCTCAGTTCGAGGTGCTCGGTACGAATCTGATCAAGGTGCAGACCTCGACGCCCGGCGTGAACCCGAAGATGCGCCCGCCGATGCACCTCAGCGACAGCGACGTGGCGATGCTCGTACGGGAAGGGACGACGTTTGCGCACGTGCTGCCCGTCGCGCGCAAGAACGCCGGCGTCGCTTACGGGGGCGAGCAGCGACCGAGCTTCATCAACGGCGTCGCTCCGGGCTACTTCGCGATCCACGCCTGGGATGTCGCCGCGGGCGGCATCTTCGACCAATCGGACGTGAACGAGCGCGCGAAAGTGTGCGTGATCGGCAAAACGCCCGCGCGGGAGCTCTTTGGCGATCGGGATCCGCTTGGTCAGACGGTGACGCTCGCGGGCGTCTTGCCCTGTCGTGTCATCGGGGTGCTTTCGGAGAAGGGCTTCTCGACGAACGGCAACGACATCGACGACATCGTGCTCTTGCCGTACACGACGTACAACACGCACCTGACCGATCGCATCGCTTACGCTTACGTCGAGATCGAGCCGCTCAACAAGGATCTGCTGGACGCCGCGCGCGCCGAAATCACGGACATCCTGCACCGCGCGCACGGGCTCGATACCGGTGATCCCAACGATTTCAGCGTCTCGAGCCCGCTCGAGGTGATTCGCGCCGCCGATCGCACGGCGCGCATCCTCGGCACCTTGCTCGCGGCCATCGCCGCAGTCTCACTGCTCGTGGGCGGCATCGGCATCATGAACATTCAGCTCGTCTCGGTGGCGGAGCGCACCGAGGAAATCGGCGTGCGCGCAGCGATCGGCGCCGCGCCGTCGCAGATCCTCGCGCAGTTCTTGATCGAGGCGCTGATCCTCACCATCATCGGCACGATCGTGGGCGTCACGCTCGGTATCGTCGTCGCGAGCGTGGTCGCGAGCAACATGGGTTGGCCGCGCGTGATCTCGCCCTCGGGCGTACTTTTGTCGGCTGGTTTCGGCATCGCCGTCGGCGTGCTGTTCGGCTATTTGCCCGCGCGCCGCGCCGCACTCTTGGATCCGATTCATGCCTTGCGTCGCCAGTAGATTCGCGCTCTTTGCGTTGCCGGCCGCACTCGCGTTGGCTCCACGCGTCGCCAAAGCCGACGTCGTGAAGCTCGAAGAGCTCGAGGCGCTCGCCTTGCAGAACCGCGGGTCCGTCGCTGGAGCGCAGGCGCGCGTCGCGGGCGCGGAGGCGCGCATCGCGCTCGCGAAGGTGCCGTATTATCCGACGCTCGAGGCGAAGGCGTCGGCGCTGGTCGCGCCGGGCGGGCAGGTGATTCACGTCCATGACCTCAATGACGCCAATGGCGCGCCGTACTCCGTGTTCGCCTCCCGATCGATCGGTGACCAAGGCGCCTTCAACCCGAACTTCCACTACGAGGCGTTGCTCACGTTCGCGAGCCGCATCTACGACTTCGGGCGTACGTCGTCGGCCGTGAGCGCGGCGCGCGCCGATCGTGAAGCGGCCATGGCGGGCGTTCGCTCCGAACGGCAGTCGATCGCGCTCGAAGTGCGCGGCGCCTACCTCGGCTGGCTCTCCGCGTACGGCATGCGCGCGATTTTGGCGAAAAACGCCAACGACGCCGCCGCGCTCCGCGCGCGCACCGAAGCGAACATCGCGGAAGGCTCGCGGCCGGGCGCCGAGCTCGCCGCCGCGCGCTTCGAAGAGGCGCGCGCGGCGCTCGATCTCGAACGCAGTGAAAGCGATCTGGATTCGGCGCGGCTCGATATCGAGCAGGCCACGGGCGCCCCGCTCGCGAAGAACGCGGAGCCCGACGAATCGCTGCTCGACCGGCAGCCGCCGCCCGCTCCAGTTTCCAACCGTGCGGACGTAGCGTTGCTCGAACGCCGACGGGACGCCGCCGCCGCGGCCGCGAGCGCTCACGGCCATCCCTTCGCGCCGGTGCTCGGCGTCGGCCTCGACGCGGGGCTCAAGGGCCAGGGCTACACGCCCTTTCCGCTGTACGACGTGGGTCTCACGCTCAGCGTGCCGCTCCTCGACGGCGGCCTCGAATCGGCGAACGCCGCGCAGGCGACATCACAAGCGAACGATTTCGCCGCGCAAGCGCGCGAAGCCAAGCGAAGGGTGAGCATCCAAGAGCAGCGTTCCCGCGCCGCCCTCGAACGCGCGTCGCACAGGCTCGAGCTCGCCCAGGCGCTCGTCGCCGCAGCCGACGAGCAGGTCAAACACGCCGAGGATCAGCACGAGCTCGGCGGCGTCACCTTCGATGCGGTCGTGCAAGCGCGCATGCAAGCCGAGCGCGCCCGGCTCGAGGTGTTGACGGCACGTCTCGAGCGCGCGCGTGCCGTACTCGATCTGAGCCCCGCGAACACGCCCTGACGTTGACGGCGCCCGCGAGAGCTGACGCGCGGGCGATCAGGAGGCCGAAGGAGACGAGGGAGGCGGCTCCGACGACGGTTCCGACTCAGGCGCCGGCTCGGACTCGGGCGGTAGTTCGTCCGAGTCGACGTCGTCCGAGTCAGCGTCGTCGGAGGGTGTCTCGTCGCTCGACGCCTCGAAGGGCTCCGATTCGGCCGGGGGTAGCGTCGAAGTCTCGTGATCTGGCGAGGAGGAGGTCGAGCCGGACTGCGCATTCGACGACGACGGCGCTGGAGCACCGCCCGCGCGCGCCTCGTCGTCGAGTCGCTTCTCGATGCTCGCGAGGGCGTTCATGATCGACTCGTTCACGAGCGAAATGATCACCGGCAAAGAACCCTTGAGTGCCTCGTAGTACCGCTGACGCTCCGTCGAGTGCACGATCGCGGGCGGATAGCCGCCGCGTAGCAGCACGATGTTCATGAGCAGGCGGGACACTTTCCCGCTGTCGAGCGGGAAGGGGAACACGCGCAAGAGGTCGTAGTGCACGCGCGCCGCGACGCGGAGCGGGCTCTTCATCTTCTTGGCTTCCGGCCCGTTGAGCCAGTCCATGATCTGCCGCACGCGGTAAGCGATTTTGTCGGGAGCGGCGTACTCGTGGAAGTAAAGCCGGTGCTGCGGAATGTCCTTCCGGTACTTCACCGTCTTCACGTCGCCTTCTTCGGGATGAAGGATGACGTAGATACGTTTGACGACGTCGACGTTGAGCGGGACGCGTTTGCGCTCGCCGAGGTCGCGCACGTACGCGATGGCCTGGCGATGACGCCGGATCTCTTCGCAGACGGGCTGCATGCTCGAATCCGGCGTCGCGCTCGCGCTCGGATCCATCGCGGCCTGGAGCTCCTGGAACGTGTAGACGACGCCTTCGAGCGCGCTGTCGTGGTGGATCCACGACATCTCGAGCGTCTCTTCGTATTCTTTCTTCAATGACTCGGGCGCCGTCGCGAGCCGCTCGAGAATGCGGCGGTAGCGTTCCTCGATACTTTCGCTGACGGGCACGGGCGGCGGCGCCGGGGGCGGCGTCGGGCGGCGCGGTTCGATCGGTAGCGGCGTCGGTACGGGATGGCGTGGCGACGAGTCCGCATGTCGGACGCCGACGAGCCGATGCACGATCAGCGAGCTTGCGCCCGTGTGGCGCGTCGTGCCGGATTGGTTCGGGATCGCTGCAGGATCGTAGGCGCGCGTCGTGCCCATCCGCAGGCCGTCCATCTTTTGTGCGGCGCGCGTCGCGCGCGCGACCTTGGCTTCCCGCACGCGCCGGGCGGCTTCGCGCTCGGCGCGTAGCCGCTCGCGTTCCGCTTCCGTCGCCTTGCGGTACGCCTCGCGTTCGGCTTCGCGGCGGGCGCGCTCCTCTTCCTTCGCCTTGCGGGCGGCTTCTTTGGCGGCCTCGCGCTCGGCGATTTGACGTTTGCGTTCGGCTTCCTTCTCGGCGGCGATGCGCTTGCGCTCGGCTTCCTTCTCCGCCTTCTCGCGCGCTCGGCGCTCGTCGACTTCCTTCTTGGCCCGCGCGCGCTCGGCTTCCTTTTCCGCGAGGAGCTTCAGGCGCTCCTTCTCTTTGAGTGCCTTCTCGCGCTCGCGCTCCTTGAGCTCGCGCTGCTTCTCTTTTTCGCGCTGAGCCTTCTCGCGTTCCTTCTCTTTGAGTGCTTTTTCGCGCTCGCGTTCCCTGAGCGCCTGCTCGCGCTGCTTTTCCTTCTCTTTGAGCGCCTTCTGGCGTTCGCGCTCTTTGAGCTCGCGCTCCTTCTCTTTCGCGCGGACGACCTTTTCGCGCTCGCGCTCGCGGCGCGCCTGCTCGGCGAGCTTCTTTTCAGCGGCCTTCTTGTCGGCGAGCTTCTTTTCAGCGGCCTTCTTGTCGGCGAGCTTCTTTTCAGCGG
>JAICTZ010000040.1 GCA_025936115.1 Polyangiaceae bacterium | reverse complement strand
CGATTCGACGCTGACGAGCACGGACGGCGCCGTGTTCACCTCCGTCGGCAACGGCGTTCAGCGCCTGACGCCCATCTCACCTTGGGGTAACGTCATCTATCCGAGCTCGAATCTCGTCGTGAGCTTCTGCGCGACGAAGACCGGCCCCGGCTATCTCCCCGAGTTCTTGTACGATAGCCCCCGCTATTGAGCGTGCGGTTTTCTCGCAGGTCGCCGAGTCGGAAGGCTCGGCGGCCTAGAGGACGGTTTCAAGCGTGTGTGTTGCCCTGGCATCGCCGTCGTGCCGTCGTGCCGTCGACGCCGTGCGACGGATGTGTGACGATGTCGCCTTCGGATCATGCGAGGACTCGTCTCGGCGGCGCTGCGGGCTTGGGCGCTGTTGCTCACCTGCCAGTGTAGTCCGGGTCCTTATTCCGCGCCGGATCTGGCGCCGAATCAAGCCGCGGCCGTGACGGTGGACGACCGGGCGAGCGTGACCGTGGAGGGACACCCCGTCGTTGACGATTTCCACGCGCCGATCAGATACTTTAGTGTGAGCACGGAGTGTCACGAGCTCACCGCGACCTACGACGAGGAGTATGTGATCGTTCGGGAGCAGCACTGGTTCATCCCGTTGATGCCGGTGACGAGCGCGTTGGCCGGCGCAGCCGTCACGGCCGGCACGAGCGAAACGCATCATTACAAGACCCAGACGCCGATTGCATTCCACGTGCTCGCAAAGCCCGGGATGAAGTACTGGGTTACGGCGACTTTCAACGGCGACGAGTTCTTGCCACGTATCGTCGTGCTCAGCCCGCAGAACGAGCGCGTCGGCGTGATTGCGCCGAACGTGCCCTGCGCCGGCGCGAGCGCGGCCGTCGGCAAATGACGCGAGGCAGGTCCGTCTGCGGGTCGCCGCTAGCCCCGTGCGATTCGAGCAAAACCTTTCGATGCCGGCGTATTCATCGCTGTCTTCTCTCCACGATTTTGCTCGGGCCGCTCCGTCGCGGCGACGCCCCCTCCGCGGCGCGACGCGTGAAGTATCGCCATCTTGAGCGCAGCACTGGTGCAGGCGGCGCGCGCGAACGTGAGTCGGCGCGCGTGCGCCGATCCGCGCTCGAAGGAGTGGCGATTGTGAGCGAGCGGATCCGCTCGGGCTGAGATAGTACCGCTTCAGTTCAGCCTGCGCCGCACTTCGATCGCATTGCGAGCCAACGGGAATACAATCGAGATTATGGCCATGATTTTTCCTTCGCCGCGGGTGTTGACGTTCCGCTCCCTCTCGGTTGCCCTGAGCGGTGGGCTCCTCACGGCCTTAGCCTGTAGCGGCACCGAGCCGACCACTCCGGAGTTGCCAGCGACTGGCGGCACGGGCGCCGCGGGCGGTTCCGCAGGTTCGGCCATGACGATGGGCGCCGGTCACGCCGGCACGATCGGCGCGGGAGGCAGCGGCACGGGAGGTAGCGGCATGGGAGGCAGCGGCATGGGAGGCAGCGGCACGGGTGGCAGCAGCACGGGTGGCAGCAGCGGATCGAGCAGTGGCGCCGGACAGGGGACGAGCGGCGCACCGGCAACGGGCGGCACGGCAGGATCGGGCGGCACCGGCGGCGGTGCGGGCAGCGGCAAGGGTGGCGCAGGGATGGGAGGCATGTCCACGGGCGGCACGAGCGGCACGGCCGGTGGCGGCGCCGGCATGGCATCCGGCGGAATGAGCACGGCGGGCAGCGCGGGCAAGGGCGGCACGGGCGGCCTCGCCGGGCCCGTGGATCCGAGCAGCGGTTGCGGCAAGGCGAACCCGCCGACCGGCACCTCGAGCCAGCCGCTCATGGCCGGTAGTCACAAGTACTACGTGAAGCTGCCGACCAGCTACGACGCGAGCAAGCCGTACGTGCTCTTCTTCATGTTCAATCCGACGGGCAATCCGATCACCTGGGCCGAGCAGAACGCCGGCTTCGAGCAGATCGCGGCGAAGGATAACTGGATCCGCGTGTATCCGGATCCCGCGAGCGAGTCGAGCGGCTGGGTCGCAAGCGACGTCTCGTTCTTCCAGCCGCTCTATGACGCCGTCACCGCTGCCTACTGCGTGGACAAGGCGCGCGTCTTCGCTGGCGGCGAGAGCTCGGGGGGCGACTTCGTCAGCATTCTCGGCTGCGAGCACGCCGACAAGCTGCGCGGCGTCGCTCCCTGTGCGACCAAAGACGTGAGCCAGTATCCGCTCGACGCGACCAAGCGCAAGTGCACGGGCCAAGTGACGTCGGTCGTGATTCAAAGCCCCGACGACAGCGTCGTCGGGTTCACGAACGGCCCGAAGACCAAGGATTTCTACGTAGCCCTGAACCACTGCGGCACGATGTCGACGCCAGTCGACGGCTACACCGATACGATGTCGAACTGCGTCGAATACCAGGGCTGCGACGACGGCTACCCCGTCTACTGGTGCCAGCACCACGACCCGGAGTACAGCGGCACTCACCACGGCTGGCCGCACTTCGCCGCCAAGTTCCTGTACGGCATGTGGTCGATGTATTGAGTCCGCGCGCTAACGTCACGCTCGTTCCGCGCGCCGCTCGAGCGCGCCGCTCGCGCCGGCTCAGGTGCCGATCACGGCTGCAGCGATATCACGCGCGGCCGACAGCTGTTCGATGTCTCGGGAATCGGGCTTAGAATGGGCACGTGCAGCAGGCATCGTTTCCGAACTGGCTCGAGCCGATGGCGGCGACGCTGACGCGGGAGCGCTTTCAGAGCTCTGACTGGATCTTCGAGCGAAAGCTCGACGGCATTCGAATGCTCGCTTTCAAGCGCGGGAGGGCCGTGGAACTGCTTTCGCGGAATCGACGCTCGCAGAATGCGGCGTATCCCGAGCTAGTCGAAGCGGTGGCTGATTTGCCGGCGACGGAGTTGATTTTGGATGGCGAAGCGCTCGGCGTTTGGGATTCGCGCGGCGCGCTGGGCTATCACGTATTCGATCTGCTCTGGCGTGATGGCCGCGATCTTACGGGCCTCACGCTGGATCAGCGACACGAGGAGCTCGGCCGTTTGCAGCTTTCGCCTCCGCTCCATCGGGTTCTTCGCCTCGATGAAGCGACTCCGTGGGAGCGCGCCTGTCGTGAGGGCTGGGAGGGCGTCATCGCGAAGCGGCGTGATTCCGTGTACGAGCACCGTCGCTCGCCGCATTGGCTGAAGATGAAGTGCGAAGCGAGCCAAGAGCTCGTCGTCGGGGGCTTCACCGATCCTCGAGGTAAGCGAGTCGGGCTCGGCGCGTTGCTCGTCGGGTACTACGCAGGTGACGACCTCGTTTTTGCGGGCAAAGTAGGGACGGGCTTCGACGGAAAGCGCCTACGTGAGCTTCGGGCGCGCCTCGATGGCCTGAGCATCGAGCGTCCGCCGTTCACTCGGGCGGAGGGGCTGCCACGCGTGGGGGCGCACTGGACGAAGCCGGAGATCGTCGTGCAGGTCGCTTTCATGGAATGGACTTCCCACGGCAAGCTTCGGCACCCGCGTCTCGTCGGAGTTCGCGAAGACAAGCGGGCGCGTGAAGTCGTTCGGGAGGCGACGTGACCTGCGGCCCGAGCCGCCACTCTCTGGAGACTACACCGCAGCTCAGCTGCGGTGATGGAACAAAGGAAGCACCCGCAGACAATAGTGCGCCGAAACAGCCAATTTTCGCGGCCTCCACACCTGCAGGCCGCGAAAATTGGCGACCGATGCAGGCGTTTCGGGTGTAAACACGGGCGCGTCAAGTCTAGTAACGGGCGCCCGACACGCCCTCCGCGACCAGGGACTCGAGTCGCTGCAAGTGCTCCGGTCGCAAGGTGATGGCTTGCGACGCCCAGTTTTCTTCCAACCGTTCGATCCGTCGGGTCCCCGGGATCGCGGCGAGGGGGACGTCGCGCGGCAGCAGCCAGGCCAACGCAACTTGAGCCGGCGTGCTTGCGAGCTCTTTCGCAACCTCTGCCACGAGCTCTGAGCTACATCAAGGTGATCAGCCTCGATATCCGAGATTTTGCGGGCACGGGCGCGACGCCCGAGGGCACATCGGTATCGAGATCGGCAACGAGCACGCCGGCACGATCACGAGCAACGTGAGCGTGCGAAACAACTTCGTTTCTCGCAGTTATCAGGCCAACGTTTTGATGGGCGGCTATGCCCCGGACCAAGGCAACGTGCAGGGCGTGACCGTCGTCGACAACACTACCTATCAAGGGGGCCAAAACGGCTCCGGCGAGGTCGAGCTCCAGTACAACGCGAGCGGCGTGACGATCAAGAACAACATCTGTTACGCGAGCGCGGGGCACGACTACCTCTTGAACGACAGCAGTGGCAACGGCAACGTGAGCGTCGACAACAATCTGTATTTCGGCGCCTCCACCAGCACTCCCGGCGAGTTTTCGGACGCCCACGCTCACTTCGTCAATCCGCTGCTCGTGAGCGCGCCGGCGGACCTGCACCTCCAGAGCGGCTCGCCCGCCGTCGACGCCGGCTCGAATCTCGGCCTCGACGCGCAGGGTCAATGGGTGTCCGGCGCCACTGACATCGACGGCGCGGCCCGGGTGAACGGCTCCGCCATCGACATCGGTGCCGACACGGTGATCGCTTGCGCGTACCGCCGAGCGGAATGACCGGTCTCCGGGTGCAAGCGCGACGTAGGCGGACGTGCGCGGACGTGAGCCGTCCAGGCGCTGCCCAGGCGCTCGCGCTCGTCTCCGTTGGTTGCCGGACGCGGCGCGCACATTCATGCGGACTGAGCGCGCACATCTACGTGACTTTGCGTGCGCGTGAAGCTATCCTTCATGCATGGGTGCGGGCTCGATTCACGTGCGAACGATTGGTGGTGTTGTCTTGGTGGTCTGCGGCATGTTCGCGGGGGAGGGAGTTGCTCGGGCTACGAGCGTGAGCGGAACCATCGCCAGCGATCAAACGTGGACGCTCGCGGGCAGTCCCTACGTGATGACGGGCGACGTCACCGTTGCTGCTGGAGTGACGCTGACGGTGCAGGCCGGCGTTTCGGTGCAGGCGGCCGGCGCGGACGCTCTCGCTGCAGGAGCGTCGCCGTCGCTCGTCGAGCTCAACGTCAACGGCACGCTGTCGGTCAACGGCACCACGGACAATCCCGTGTCGTTCACGTCCGTGAGCGCGGCGGGGCGGGACGATTGGTATGGCGTCGTCGTCGCGGGCGGCGCGACCATCGGCAACGCAAGCTTTGCACACGCGACCTACGGCGTCCGTGCTTCGACGAGCGCGCTCACGCTGACGGGTTCGAGCTTCGACTCGGACACTTACGGTGTCTACCTCAGCGGCGGCACGATGGTACTCACCGGGCTCGTAGTCACGAACTCGAGCTACGGAGTGTACGCCACGGACGCCAGCGTGATGCTCACCTCGTCGGTGCTGCGCGGGAACGGCGTCGGCGCGCGAAGCCTCGCGATGATGTGGGTCCAGAGCTGCACCGTGGATCACAACGGTGACGGTCTAGAGCTAATCCCCTCCCTCGGGCCCGCGTCGTTGCAGATCGCGAATTCGCTCATCACCAATAACACGACGGTCGGCGTCTATTCGACGGCACGCGGCGGGGTTCTTTTTGACGGCGTGGACCTCTATGGGAACACCGTGGACGTGAACGTTCCCGGCGGAGCCACTGGAGCCGCGAGCTACTGCAACCCGCTCTACTTGTCGGCGAACGATCTGCACCTCACGTCGAATTCTCCGTTCCTGACGGCTGCCCCCGGCGGACAGCCGTTCGGCGCACTGCCGTACCAAGGGGATTTGACGCCCGGTCTCTACGGTGTGATCCGCTCGGACACGACGATACCTGCGGCCGGTTCTCCTCATGCGATTCCGGGTGATCTCGAGGTTGCCCCCGGCGTCACGCTCACGCTCGAACCCGGCGCGACGCTCGGCTTCGCGAACGCTGCCGACCTCATGCATTGTGGCGACGATCTGGCGCGGAGCGAGCTCCGCGTGCACGGCACGCTCGACGCCATTGGCACCTCCGTCGCGCCGATCACGTTGATGCCGGCCGGCGCGCTGACGAATGGCGCCTGGGCTGGCGTGCACCTGCTCTCCGACGCAGCGCCGCTCACGCTTTCGCACTTCGAGCTCGCGGGTGCCGTCAAAGCCGTGCAGGTGGACGGCTCCGCCCTCGCGCTATTCGACCACGGCAGCGTGCATGATTCGGCAACGGGGCTCAGCGCATCGAACATGACGCTCGACTCCGTGGTCGCACACGACACGTCTGCCGCTGTGGCGCTCACGACCGGCACGGTTACCAATCTACTCGCCTACTCGAACACGCACGCGCTCGAAGTAACGACCGGGCCCGTGTTCGTCGCGAACGCGACGTTCTCCGATGACGCGATGGCAGTGTACGCCCTAAGCGGTGGAGTCACGGTCGAGAACTCCATCCTCGCTCATGGCACCGCTGCGCTCTACGGAAGTGGCACGGTGCAATACTGCGACGTGTGGGACTTCTCGCAGCCGCTCACTGCGGACGGGACGAACAACCTGTCCCTTGATCCAGGTTTCGTTGCTTCGCCCGGCGATTGGCACTTGCTACCCGGGAGCGCGTGCATCGACGCGGGTACAGACACGAGCGCGCCGAACCACGATCTCGACGGCACGCCCAGGCCGCTTGCTGGTAGCGACAGCGGCGTCGCGCGCTGGGACCTCGGCGCGTTCGAATACGCTGGAGCGCCAGGGGTGGGTGGCGCCGGCGGTGCCGCGGGCTCGAGCAACGGTGTCGGTGGGAGCGGCGGTATCGCCGGCGCGAGCAGCGGTGTCGGTGGGAACGGCGGTGTCGGCGGCTCGAGCAACGGTGTCGGTGGGAGCGGCGGTATCGCCGGCTCGAGCAGCGGTGTCGGTGGGAACGCCGGTACTGGTGCCGTTTTCAATACGGGTGGTACAGCCGGCCTCGGCAGCGGCATTGGCGCCGGCGGCACCGCGGTGCTCGGCAGCGGTGGCACGGAATTGACAGGCGACGCCGGCGCGTCCGAGGGTGGGGCGAGCGGCGGTACCGCTGAAGCCGGCGCGGCGGGGGAGGTCGCGACCGGCGGCCCCGTCAACGCGGGCGGCTCGGCGGGCGATAGGAGCGGCGGCCCGACGGCGGGCTCGAGCAATGCCGGCGTGGGCGACTCCACGGGTGGCGGCTCGGGCAGCAGTGGTATGGGCACGAACATCGGCGGCACCGGTCACAGCGACGCCGGCGCAAGCACGAGCGGCGGCATCGCGGGTGCGAGCGGACGCAAGGCAGCGGGAGGCAGCGCTGGCGCGAGCGGCGGGAATACACCGCGCGGTGCCGATCAGGGCGCCACGGCCGACAACGCCGGTTGCGGCTGCCGCGTCGGCTCGCCGCGTCCGAGCCACCACGAGTTTTTCTGGGCCGTGATGGCACTGAGCCTAGTGTGGCGGCGCCGAGATCGCAGCCGCGACCGGCGCGGATAGTAGCGTCGCATCGCTGCACACGGTGGCACCGTGTGCGGAGGCGCCCGCGCAGTCCGCGCGGCGCGGCGAGAAAGTACCATGCTCGGAGCCGCCGCGAAAACGCGCAGCGATTGAATGCCTGGCGCTCGACCCGCGCTGGAACGGCGCCGCTCGCGTGTTAGCGTTCAGCCTTGGCTGATCCGACGGACGACAGCGGGCCTCTCAGTCAGCGGTACGAACGCCTCGGCATCCTCGGGCGCGGCGGCCAAGGCATCGTGTACCGCGCGTTCGATCGCTGGTTGAAGCGCCCCGTCGCAATCAAGGTGCTGAGCTCGAAGCTTGCGCGCCAGCCCGCCGTCGCGGAACGGCTCATGCGCGAGCAGCAGGCGCTGAGCGCGCTGAAGGGCACGGCGGCCGTGGAGGTGCTCGACATTTTCCGAGGCAAAGACAACGAACTTTGCCTCGTGATGGAGCTCTTGGTCGGCAGCGACCTCGACGAGCACCTGTACCGCCTCGACGAGCGGCACGAACGCATGCCTTTGCCGCGCATCGTCGAGCTGTTCGACCCTATCGTGGACACGCTGGAGGTGGCGCACCACGCCGGTATCCTGCACCGTGACTTGAAACCGGCGAACGTGTTCTTGCTCGAGGCGGGCGGCGTGCGGCTCTTGGATTTCGGTATGGCGCGCCTGCGCAAAGCCGCTCCGCTCACGGCCGCCGGTACGGTGATGGGCTCGCCGAGCTTCATGGCCCCCGAAGCGTGGAGCGGCCGATCCGAGCTCGTCGATCAGCGCGCGGACGTGTACTCGCTCGGCGTGATCCTGTTCCGCGTTCTCGCGGGCGAGCTGCCCTTCGCGGGCGCGTCCTTGCAGGAGAAGTTTCTCGGCGCGACGACGGGCACGAGACCGAGTCTCGTCGCGAAGCGGCCTGATCTTCCGCGCGAAGCCGATGATTGGGTCGCCGCCGCGCTGGCGATCGACCGCGAGCAGCGCTTTCGCAACGTGCGCGCGTTGTGGACCGCGTTCTCGGCGACGTTCCAGATCGAAGCGCTCAAACGACCTTCGTTTTGGTCGAGCGCGCGAGACGTGATGAAGAAATGGGCCGGCGCAGCCGACACGGCGCCTCCACTTTCTCCCGTGTCCAGCCCCGCGGAGCCGTCCTTTACGAGCGCGGCGCTCGCGCGCAGTGTCATGCCCGTCGACGATTCGGACGCGACCATCGAGCTGCCGGCTCGCGAAAAAACCATCGAGCTTAGCGCCGCGGACGTGAACGTCGCCTCGGCTGACGGACGCACCCTCGAGAGAACACTCGACCTCCAGACGCGCGTCGCGCGCGAAGCCCACGAGGTCGGCGTGCCCGCCGAGCGGACCATCGAGCTCAGCGTCACCGAGCTCCGCGTGCGCGAAGACACGCTGCCGGAAGCTCGGCACGTCGAAAGTCTACCCGAGCCAGCGAAACCGCCCCCGCCGCCGCCACCTCCGAGAAGGCCACGCGACTGAGCCCGCGTCACGCGCGGCGAGCAGGCGGAGCGTACGGCCAGATCCGCTCCTCACGGGACCGGGCGGCGGCGTCCGATGCTGCCGCGCGCGCCCCGATCCGACAGGCGAGATCCGGGCATCGGCCGCACGTCTGCCGAGACAAGAGCTGCTCCGGCGTCGCGAGCCACGGCCCGACGCCATTGCGGCTCGTGTCGGTAACGAAGTGCTTTAGCCCAGCGTCGCCGGGATAGGGACCCTGGCTCCCGCACCACTCCGAGTGCCCGGCGCCCCAGGAGCCCGAGGTCGCATCGGCGAACCAGATGCATTTCGAGACCCACGCGCCGTACTTCTCGAGACGCTCGTCCGCTTGGTAGTTCGATGCGTTCAGGAAGAAGCCGTCCGCGTTGGCGACGCCCGCTTGCAGCAGGCGGTCAGCGCTGTCACCGGCCCCAAGCCAGCCTTGGTCCCGTCGAGGTACACCTTCGTCTTGGCGTTGGCCTTGAGCACGCTCACCGCGTAGCCGCGCATCGCGAAGCGATCGGAGGCGGCCGTCGCCGGACGCGTGAAGTCATTCGGGAAGCGACGTGACCAGCGTCGTCCTAGAGCTCGGTACGCCGCCCTTTCGGCGCTCGGAGTCGGAGGCCTCGGTCACCGTTCGCCGTCGGAGGCTCATCAGGCTATGTTGATCAGGCTATGAAGGACGCACGGTGGCTCGCGGTCGGATTGGCGCTGTGCGCGGGCTCGCTTGACGGGTGCGGAGGCGACTACGTTGCGGGGACTGGTATGAGTGGTAGCGGCGTGACGGCCGGTAACGGCGGGACCACCCATGACGGCGCGACCGGTGCTGGTAGGGCGGGCGATCTCGGTGGGAAAACGGCGCATGGCGGCGACGCAGGGGTCAGGAGCGTTTCGCGCGGGGGCGACTCGGGGAACGGAGGACGAGGCGGAAGCACCGGCGGATCGAGCAGTCGTGGAGGCAATGCCGGTTCCGTTGCGCTCGGCGGGCGCACGAGCGAGCGAGCCGGGGCGGGTGGGATGGCGGGTTCCGTTGCGCTCGGCGGAAATGCCGGTGAATCAGCCAGTGGTGAAGCAGGATCCACGGTGACCGGCGAAGGCGGCGCGGGGGGCGAAGACGAGCGCCCCGCGGCGGCATTTGGTTATACCGTGCAGTCGTGCAGCCCGACTGCCGTCCCATATATTTTGGGCCGCGGCTATGGTGATCCGAGCACCGGAAGGATGGTAGCGAGCGGCACCAACGGGGCCGTCATCTCCTGCACCGTCGCGCCGCTCGATGGCGGGGACTTCCAGATGCACGGTGTGTTCACCCAGCTCGACGTTGGAAATGGGTCATACTCGTTCTCGTTTTCGAGCGTCGCGTCCGTCTCCAGCTCGTCCTCGGCGATGCTCTCCTTCGACGATGGTGATATACGCATGGCGGCACCTGACGGATCTTGCAGCCTCGGTCCCCCGCTCCGACTGGCGCCCGGGGAGATACTCGCCGACATCGATTGCCCAGTTTTCGTGAGAGTCGACAGCTTGTCAGGCATTGCTGGGACGTCGGGCGCGGGCCAACTGTGCCATGTGTCGGGCAGGCTTGCCTTTGAGCATTGCGACTCGAGCGAGTAGGTTCGACTAGGGAAATCAGCGGAACGCAAGGGATTCGACCCCAACGGCTCGAACGGCTCGCGGACGGGCGGCTCGAGCTCCTCCGCGACTGCACCTCGGTCTCGCTCGATCTCTCGCGCAGTCATACCCGGTACGCACGCGAGCGCCCGTCGCGACGCGTTCGTAAAAAGAAACGAACGAGCCGGGTATACGGCGGGAATCGATAGTAAAGTGCTCGGATGTCGCTTCGTTCCCTCCGCGCCGCCCTAGACACGGCAGGTCTACTTCTCTTCGTGGTCGCCTGCTCGTCGCCTGGTGCGCGGCCGAGCGGAGGCGGCGGCATGGCAGGGGCGAACGCGACGGGAGGTACGAACGCCGACGGCGGATCCCTCTCGGCTGGCGGCTCGCCCGCGACCGGCGGTTCGTCCACGACCGGCGGCTCGTCCGCGATCGGCGGCTCATCCGCAACGGGCGGTTCGTCCGCGACCGGCGGCTCGTCCACCACGGGCGGTTCGTCCGCGACCGGCGGCTCGTCCACCACGGGCGGTTCGTCCGCGACCGGTGGCTTGTCCGCAACGGGCGGTTCCTCCGCGACCGGTGGCTCGTCGACAACTGGCGGCAGCGCCGGCGTTGCTGGCGATGGCACCGGCGCTGCCGGCACCGGCGCGACGAGCGTCGGCCGCAAGTTCCCGACGCAAGCGTGTCTCGACAAGGCGAGCGCGCTCTTGTCGATGATGACCGGCGACGAAAAGATCGCGCAGCTCCATCAAATCGAACGCGCCAACGTGACGGCCGCCGAAATTACCCAATACGGGACCGGCTCCGTCTACAGCCAGGGCGGCTCCGCGCCGAGCACGAACAACCCGAGCAGCTGGGCGGACATGATTGACGACTTCAGAAAGGCGTCGTTCGCGAGCCGCCTCAAGATCCCGATCATCTACGGGCTCGACGTCGTCCACGGCGTAGGACCCGTGTCCGGTGCCACCGTCTTCCCGCACAACGTCGGGCTCGGCGCCACGCGCGACGCGGCGCTCGTCGAGGAGGTGGCGAGCGCCGTCGCGGACGAAGCGGCGGGAGTCGGTGCGGACTTCCCGTTCGCGCCGGTGGTGGCGGTCGCTCGCGACGAGCGCTGGGGGCGCACGTACGAGGCGTTCGGCGAGACGACCGAGCTCGCGTCGCAGATGGGTCTCGCCTACACGAACGGCTTCCAGAAGCGCAGCGGCGGCTTCACGGTGCTCGCGAACGCCAAGCATTTCTTGGGCGACGGCGGTACCGCGAACGGCGTGAACGCCGGCAACACCGCCGGCGACGAGACGGCGCTGCGCGCGCTGCACCTCACGCCGTATCAGGCGGTGGTCAATGCCGGGGTCGGCTCGATCATGGCCTCGTACAGCAGCTGGCAAGGCACGCGCATGCACGCGAACGGCCCGATGCTCAACGGCGTGCTGAAGGGCGATCTCGGCTTCGCCGGCTTCATCGGCTCGGATTACAACGGCTGCTATCAAAACGGCGTGACCGTCGCCAGCTGCCTCAACGCCGGCGTCGACATGATCATGACCTTCGGTCAGACCGCGTCGGCGTTCCTGTCCTCGGTGCAGGCTCTGGTGCCGAGCACGGTGCCGCAGAGCCGCATCGACGACGCCGCACGTCGGATCCTGGTCGTAAAATGCGAGATGGGCTTGCTCGACAGCCAGCGGCTCGTCGATCGCAGCCTGACGTCGCAGGTCGGTTCGGACGCGCACCGCGCGATCGCCCGGCGCGCGGTGGCGGCGTCCGTCGTCGTGCTCAAGAACGACGGCGGGGTACTGCCGCTCTCCAAGAGCGTGCCGGGCGTCGCGCTCGGCGGCAAGACCGCCGAGAACATCGGCAACCAGTGTGGCGGCTGGACCATCTCGTGGCAGGGCAAGACCGGCGCCGTCACGATGGGCACGACGGTTCGTCAGGCGCTCGAAGCCGTGTTGACGCCGGAGCACGTCAATTACGCGCTCGACGGCTCGGCGACGGGAAACGGTTCGACCGTGGGCATCGCCGTGATCGGCGAAACGCCGTACTCGGAAGGCTGCGGTGACATACCGTCCCCGCAGGGCGGAACCTCGTGCGCGAACCGGCCGACGACGCTGTCCGTCGACAGTGCCGACATCGCGGTAGTGCAAACGATGAAGACTGCCGGGCTGAAGACGGTGGCTATCCTCGTGACGGGGCGGCCGCTCATCATCGATCAGCTGCTGCCGATCGCGGACGCCATCGTCGTGGCCTGGCTCCCCGGCACCGAGGCGAGCGGCATCACGGACGTTCTTTTCGGCGACGTTCACCCGTCCGGCAAGCTTCCCCACAGTTGGCCGCGCGACATGAGCCAAATCCCGATCAACCAAGGCGACGCCAACTACGACCCGCTCTTCGCGTACGGCTTCGGCCTGACGTACTGAGACGGCTACTGCTCGGGCCGTTCAGTCGGTCATTGAGCTTGGCCGGACGCTTCGTCGCGCTCGCGCGTACGATGGGCAAAATGCGGAGCGCTTGGTTCTTGATGCTCGCGTGCGTCGGTGCGGTTCCGGCCTGCGGAGCTAGCTCGGACATGGGCTCGACCGGGCCGGGTGGGTCGCCCGGCAGCGGCGGCGATGGCGGGACCGATCTCACGCCCGCGTCGAACATCGACGTGACGACGTGCGCCGCGATCCGTGCGTCCGACCCCTACCCAAGCTCCTCCTATGCCTGCTGGACCTGCTGCAAGGCGCAACCGGGCAACATGGCAAGCTCGTTCATCTACAAGAGCCAGTGCACCTGCGCCGCGCCTCGCGACGACGAGGGCAAGACGATCTGCGCGAGCGCAACGGCGGACGGAAACGCGTGCGCCGCCTGCTGCGGCGACCACGACTACGTGCTTTCCGGTTGGGTCGGCGCCGACGCGACGACCGCGGCGCAGTGCGGGTGCAGTAACCTTCAGGACTCGACGGTGTGCGCGGCCTCGGCGCGATCCGAGTCCGCGTGCGAGAGCTGCTGCCAGGCTTCATCGCGGCGTTCGGCGTGGGAACGTGCGTCTGCAGCGGGCCCTAGTGCGTGAGCGGGCCGAGCTGCGGCGACGGCCGATACTGAAAATCACTCCAATCCCTCTTGTTTCGTGCGGGATCTGCGCATGGGCTTGCCAAAATCGGGGGCAGGCAGTCGACTGCACCCGCATCGCCGGATGAACCTCGAGATCGCTGCCACCGCCGCGCCGCGGAGCCCGACCGAACGCGTGAAGCTCAGCGTCGTCATTCCTTGTTACAACGAAGAGCGTACGCTGAGGGCCTGCGTCGACGCGGTTCGCGCCATTGCGGACGCAACCCTCGAGCTCGAGCTCATCGTCGTGAACGACTGCTCGACGGACGCGAGCCTCGAGGTCGCGCTAGAGCTCGCGAGCGAATTCCCGGAGCTCGTCGTGCTGAGTCACGAGGTGAATCGCGGCAAGGGCGCGGCGGTCCGCACCGGCATCGCGCGAGCGACCGGCGACTTCGTCGCGATTCAAGACGCCGATCGCGAATACGATCCGAAAGACCTGAAGCGCTTGCTCGAGCCGCTCCGCAGCGGCGACGCCGACGTGGTCATCGGCTCGCGCTTCCTCTCGGCGGGTCTGCATCGCGTGCTCTACTTCTGGCACTCGCTCGGCAACCGCTTTTTGACGACGCTCTCGAATATGCTCACCGATCTGAACCTCTCGGACATGGAGAGCTGCTACAAGGTCTTTCGTCGTGAGGTGATCCAGAGCATCGAGATCGAAGAGAACCGCTTCGGTTTCGAGCCCGAGGTCGTCGCAAAAATCGCGCAGATGCGCCTGCGCATCTACGAGCTCGGCATCTCCTATCGCGGTCGCACCTACGCCGAGGGCAAGAAGATCGGAATTCGCGACGGTTGGCGCGCGCTCTATTGCATCCTCAAATACAACCTGCCCCGCGTTCCGATCGCGATTCAGTTCTTGTTCTACGCCGTCATCGGCGGCTTCTCGGCGATCGTCAATCTGCTGCTCTTCATTGCCCTGATCGAGCTCGGAGCGGCGCTCTCCGTCGCGACTCTGACCGCGTTTTTCCTCGCGGCGTTCGTCAATTATTACCTCTCCGTCCTGCTCTTGTTCCGCCACAAGGCGCGCTGGCGCACCCTCACGGAGATCCTCGTGTTCTTGCTCGTGGTCGGCGTGGTGAGCCTCGTCGATCTCGCGTGCACGCGCGAGTTCGTCGCGCTCGGCCTGCCGCCCGCGCTCGCAAAGATCTTTTCGACGGGGATCGGTCTGGTCCTGAACTTCGCGGGCCGGCGCTTCATCGTCTTTCCGGAAAAGTCGAACCCCGACTGGAAGCCGCAGAACCCGGTGTGAACATGCAGAGGGCCCTCGTTTCGCGGCGCGCGCGGCGCTCTTTTGCGGCTCTCTACCTCGCGTGCGTGCTGGTGTTCCTGTTCGGCGTTGCGCGCTTCTACCGGCCCGGGCTCGGCTTGACGAGCATGCTGCGCTTCGGACGCGACTTCGAGTCCCGCGTCATTCCCGAGCTCCGGCACGCTCCGCGCTTCGTCGTGGCGAAGACCGGATACGACGGGCAATTCTACGCGCAGCTTGCCGCCAAGCCCGTGCCTTGGGACCCCGACGTCCAACGCGCCCTCGACGACCCGCTTTACCGTTCAGGCCGCATCGTGCCGTCACTCGTCGCCTACGCGCTCGCCGGCGGCAACCCGGTGCGCGCGATGCACGTGTTTGCGGCGATGAACGTCGTGATTTGGTGCGGCCTCGCCTGGCTCCTTCTGTACTGGTTTCCAGCGGGGACAGCTTGGGATTTCGTCGGCTGGGCCGGCATCCTGTTCTCGGCCGGGACGATGATGTGCGTGTGCCGCGCGCTACCCGACTTTTCGGCTTTCGTATTGATCGTCGCGGGACTCCGGCTCTGGGAGTGCGGGCGCCGGAACGCGGCGGCCGGCGTGCTCGGTCTCGCTGGGTTCGTGCGTGAAACCTCGGTTCTGGCGGCGGCGCTCGTCGTCGAAAAGCCGAGTGACCGTCAGCGCGCGCTCGCGACCCTCGGGCGTGCAACGGCGGCCGTCCTGCCTGCGCTCGCGCTCATGCTCGTGCTCCGCCTCGTCGTCAGGGGGACCTCACACGCGGCGTCCAACAACTTCGGGCTGCCGCTCATGGGAATGTTGCGGCGGTTCGCGCAGGTCGCAGACGATGGCTTGGTGAAATCGGCAGGAGTCGTCGCGACGATGGCTTCGATTGTCGTGCAGGCCGGTTTCTTCGTCGTGCGGCCGCGTCTCACCGAGGCGCGCGTTCGACTCGGCTTCGCGTACGTCATCCTGTTCCTGTTCACGAACGACGCGATCTGGGGCGGCTATCCGGGCTCGGCGCCGCGCGTCCTTCTGCCGTTGCTCTTCGCGTTCAATCTCGCCTTGCCGAGGAGCGCTCGTCTGTGGCCGCTGCTGCTCCTCGGCAATTTGTCGGTCGTGACGGGGTGGCACAACCTCATGCACCCACCCGAGCCCGCCCCGGCGAGTCAGTCGAAGCTCGGCGGATAGCCATAGTGCCGGACCGCCCGTCCTTCTCAGCGCTTTTCGCCGGCGACCACCAGGACCGGATACGAAAAGACGATTTCGTCGCCGGCGAGCCGTGCGTCCACGCCGAGCGCGTTGACGCCGAGATCCGCGCGAAACAGCCGGCGCAGCTCGTCGGTGCCGCCCGGTCCCGGGAAGGACGCGGCAAGCTGCGTTTCGAGCGCCATGGCGAGCCCGTGCCGCGCGCTCGCGATCACCTGGAGGCCCGCCGCGGCGAAGAGCGCGAGCAGCTCGGGCTCGTTCAGCGCGTGGGTGTGGGAAGGGTCGCGGATGCGCTCGAAGTGGTCGTAGCGTTCGTTGGTCGCGACCGAGGGCGCGACGTCGGCGACCACGACGCGGCCGCCGTCCTTGCAGACGCGGCGCATTTCGAGCAGCGTCCGCAGCGGGTCGAGCAAGTGGTGGAAGCTGAAGCGCGTGAGGACGAGATCGAAGCTCGCGTCGGAGTAGGGTAGGGCGTTCGAGTCGCCGCTGTCGAAGCTCACGTTGCCGAGGCCGAGGGAAGCGCGGCGTGCCTCGGCGCGCTCGAGCATGGCGGGCACGATGTCTTGCCCCCGGATGCTCTTTACGTGCGGCGCCACGCTGCACGTCACGATGCCGGGTCCACACGCGAGGTCGAGCGCTTCGTCGCTCGGCTTCGGCGCGCAGAGCTCGAGGAGGACGGCCAGGGATCCCTCGGCCGAGTGCGAGGCGACTTCCCCGAAGGTGCCGGCTTGTCGAGAAAACTGTTCCTGAATCAGCTCCGCGTGCGACATGCGAGCCAATATACGCGCCGCGCCTGCTGGCCTTCTACCGCCAATAGGACAATATTTGTCGAGTTCAGGCCATGCCCGCGACGCGTCGACTCTCAGCCCGCGAGACGAGGGCGCGCCTGGTCGCGATCGGCATCGCACGCCGGCGCGGTCTGGCCTTCGCCTTCGAGGACGACGCGGATCGCATTGGCTATGATTTTCATGCGCACCGCCAGCATCAACTGCTCTACGCGATGAGCGGCGTCGCGCACCTGCAAACCGAGTCGGCGGAGTTCCTGCTGCCGCCGCAGCGCGCCGCATGGATCCCCGCGCGCGTCCGGCATGCGACCGACCTGAACGGCGCGAAGGTCCTCTCGATCTACTTCGAGCACGCGACGCTGCCCCGGGACGACGTGCGCGTCTTCGACGTTCCCGCGCTCGTACGCGAAATGTTGCTCTACGCTCGTCGCTGGCCGCTCGCCCGGGGCCGCGCGCGCGATCGTGAGGCCGCGACGTTCTTCCGCGCGCTGCTTCTCGTGCTCGGGGAAGCGGTGAAGCAGCCGAGCGTCTACGCGTTGCCGCGAGCGCGCTCCGAGCTCACCCTCCGCGCGACCGAGTGGGTGCTCGCGAACCTGAACGAAGCGACGCTCGCGGGCGCCGCGCGCCGGGCCGGGACCTCGACGCGGACGCTGCGCCGCCGCTTCTCGGCCGAGACCGGCGTGTCGTTCCGGGCGTTCGTCAATCAAGCGCGTGTCCAACGCGCGGTGGAGCTGCTGTCGGCGAGCGACGCGCCCATCGTGGAGGTGGCGCTCGAGGTAGGCTTTCACTCGCAGAGCGCGTTCACGCAGGCGTTTCGGCGCGGTATGGGGCTCACCCCGCGCGCGTTCCGACTCGCGTCCGCGCGCGGCTCGGCCCCGTAACGACCGTCAAGTCATTACGGGGCTCGGGCTGCGCGGTACGGCTGCGGCTTTCGGGCGCGGCCTTCCCGGGCTTGGCGGTTAAGGGCCCGTGTAGTCGGCGACGTAGTCGGTCACTGCCCCGGTCTCGAAGTCCCAACCCGACGTCGCGAGCGTGATGATGTTGGGCGCTGGCGCGTAGGCGGCGGGGCTCCGGGTGAAGAAGCCACCACTACTCATTTGATAGTAGCCGTCGAATTGGGTGCGGTCTGAGTTGAGGCTGCCTTCCCATTGTTGGTAGTTCGTGCCGAGGCCAAAGAGCTCTACGTCGCCCGCGTAGCTCGAGAAAGTGGTGGGGGTCGGGGAGTCGTAAAAGACGCCGCCGTCCCACGACCAGCCGCCTTGCCAGTTACTGTTCACGATCTCCGAAATGTAAGCGTTATTGTCCGTTCCGATGCCAGAGACGATCAGGCTTCCGGCGTTCGGGGCAGCGCTCGCATACACGGGCGCGTTGAAGACGCCGTAGCCGCTGTCTGCGACCCAGGGGGACCAACCCGTGTTCGAGTAGCCGGCCGCGACGTAATTGCGTGTGAAGAACGCCGTGCAGGTGGACCCGGAGCATTTCGAAGCGACGATGTAGAGGTAGCCGGAAGCAGCAGCCAAGCTGAAGTTGCTCGTCGCGGTGAAACCCGCGTCTTGTCCGCTATCCGGGACGAGATACCAAGTGCTGGGCCCGGCGTGCTGCTGGACGAGCATCCAAATCGAGCCCGGTGAGCTGCCCGTCGCCTGTCGTGCGGCGACTGCGCCGTTCGACACGCCGTAGTTGTCCAACCACTGCGCGAGTGCGGGAGGGCTCCCGTTCGGCCCGAACGTCACGCCGGCGGGGGGCGCCGGGTTCAGCGGCGTCCAGCCGCTCCAGCCGTAGTCCGTGCCGAAGATGACCTGACGCATGTTGCAGACGATGGTCTGGACCGTGGTCACGCTGCAAACGTTCCAATAGCGGTAGCTGCTGCTGTAGGAGCTGATGATCGCGGGCCACAGCGCCAGGTTTGCCTGGGGAAGCGCCTGCCACGCCGTGATCTTGTTGACGTTCAAGGCTTCGGTCGTCGTTGCGACATTGTCCGCTGACTGATCCTCCGACGACGCTGGTGCGACGGCGCACCCGGCCAGGAGCAATAGGCCTCCCGTAATCAAGACATTTTTCATGCGACACACTCCTCCAGCCGCGACCCAATTCAATTCGGAACGAGCTCGACGCGGCGATCCCGAAACCGCTCCGTAACGCCGACCCGCTGTGCACGCTACGTGCCACTCGCCGCGGTCAACTCAGCGTTCGTAACGCCCTCCGAGGGCGCGAATAGCGCCACGAACGCGTCGGGAACTGCGCCACCGCGGCGCAAGTTGAGCCTCGGCACTCGTGCGTCGCCGGATCTCCCTGGGTCGTGTACCCAAAATGGCGACTCTGCGGAGTGAGAGCCGCGCCGTAGGGTGCGCGTCGGGCCGGTGAGAAGCCGTTTCGGCTGCTCGATCAGGACCAAGAGACGGTGAGACAAAAATGGCACTGAGGATGACGCGGGGTTTCGGGGTGGGCCTCTTGAGCCTGGTGGCGTTCGTTCCGAGCGCGGGCGCGACGACGACCAACGTCCACGCGAGTATATTTCACAGCGTCGATGGGCATGACGCGTGTTTTACCTATTGGGACAACGGCGTCTTTCGGAGCTCGACGACGGGGGCGTGCGCCGACGTCGAGGATGCTTTAGCTCTCATCGCGCCGATCATCTACACGCCCGCGGGCGGCGACTCGGTGACGATTTACGGCGAAGGATACTGCTCGACTGGATACATCACCTGCGACCTCGAGTCCTTCGATTACGACGGTACTTGGCTAGGTGGCAACTCGTTGCTCCTGTCGGGCACGATGGATCAGGCCGTCACGATTCCGATGAGCTACTGGGGATTCGCCGAGATCCAATGCGCGTTTCCGGTTTCGAGCGCAGGCTCGAGCTGTAGGCTCTTTGGGCTCGATATCGCTCAATAGTCACTGGCCTGGCGTCGCGGCCGCGAGGAGTGAACTTGTACAAGCCAATCATCGCGCTCATCCTGGCTGCGGGCGCAATCGGCCTCGTGGCGGCAGCCACGATCACCGCCTTGCGGGCGGAGGTGGATGCGCTCCGCCAGGAACTTCACACCAACATAGCTGGTGT
Organism: Polyangiaceae bacterium; assembly: GCA_025936115.1. Lineage (GTDB taxonomy): Bacteria > Myxococcota_A > Polyangia > Polyangiales > Polyangiaceae > PMG-095. The sequence continues at coordinate 51,054 of JAICTZ010000040.1, read as the reverse complement.
CAACGCGTTGCAAGCGGAGACCGGCCGGCTAGCGGCAGCCGTCGCGGCGGCTTCGGCTGAGCCGGTGAAGGAGGTCCCCCCGGCGGAAAGCAGAGAACGGCCGCGGTCAGGACGAGACCTCGACTCCCCTGAACGCGCCGCCTGGGTCGCGGCGCGCAGTGCCATGCTCGCGACGACAGCGGCGAACTTTCAGGCCGAGACGCGCAACGTCGCGTGGTCATCCGAGAAGACGTCGACGCTGCGAGAAACGGTCGCGGGCTTAGGAGCGCTCGGCGGCGCATTGCGCGCGCTGGATTGCCGCTCGAAAACGTGTCGCGTGCAGCTGAGCGACGACGACGCGACGAGCTCGGAATTGCACCGCTTCGTGCGCGCCTGTGGCCGCGTGTTCCCGAAGATCGTTGCCGATCACGTCGCCGAGCCGCAGGGGAAAGCATCGTACGTTTTGTACCTGATGACCGACGCGGCCTAGCCGTGCGCTTCCGAGAAGAAGCGGATCATCAGCTCGCGCACGCCGGAACAGCCGACTTTCTTGTAGGTTCGGCGCAGGTGCGTCCGCACGCTCGCGTAGCCGCAACCGACCAGGTTTCCGACTGCTTTCGGATGCTGGCCGCAACAGACCAGCTCGAGGATCTGACGTTCACGCGGACTCAAACGATAGGCCGTGCCGAACGCCTGCACTCGCCCACCGATCGCTGTTGCTCCGCGCGTCGCCCGCTCGACCGTAGTGTCCAACCCGCCCGCGAATTTAGACCGAGCGAATCGCCGTCGCTAACGCCGGGAAGTACATGGGTAGCCCGCCGCTGAGCGTTGCAAAAATACTCTCACGCGGCGTTCAACGCGCCTCCACGCCAAGGTCGCCGTAAACGTCGCGCACCTTTCGAGGCGCGAAGACACGTCGCTGCATCGCGCTCGGAATCGGTTACACTGGCGGCGGTGGGCTTGACGCAAAGGATCGCGCTTCTGATTGCCTTGTCCCTTGCCGGCTGCGGGGGCGAATCGACGCACCGAGGGTCAGGCGGCCAGTCGGGCGGCACGAGAGGGACAGCGAGCGGCGCCGGGGGATCGGCGAGCGGCGCCGGGGGATCAGCGAGCGGCGCGGCAGGGTCGGCGGCCGGCGCGAACGCAGCGGGAATGTGCGCGGAGCCTAGGTCCGCGGTGCCGGATGTGAAGCCCTTCGAGCCACCGCCGCTCGACGCGCTCGGATCGTTCCAGGTAACGCTGCACAATCGCTGCACCGAAACGGTGTGGCCGGCGTACGGATCCACCGGCGGGCTCGATAATAGCGTGATCGATACGCAACTCTGGTTCCCGATGGCGCCCACGAGTGATCGATCCATCACCGTTTACGGCGGCGTGCGGGAGATCGCGTTCTGGGGCCGCACGGGCTGCAGCTTCGATCTGGACGGCAACGGCACTTGTCAGACCGGCGATTGCGGCGGCTTCGTTTGCCCCGTTTTCGTCGGTCGTCTCGGGCAGAACGCGACGACCTTCGCGCTCGAGAGTGGGTTTGGTACGGCGTACAACTTGAGCCTCCGCGTTGAAGGCGGCTCGTGCGGGACTCACGAGTGCTCCGCCGACCTCAGCAGCTGCGACGATGCGTCCGTCGTGAAAAACGCATGCGGACGGGTGATCGCATGCAGCGACCTCTGTGACGCATCAACGGACTGTTGCTCGCGGCCGGGCTGCGAAGGGACCGGCGTGTCGAGCGGCGATCCAACAGACGATGTCGTCGTCACGTTCTGCCCCTAAACGCCCCGCACGCTGATCTCCCAGCTGGGTTACGGCCGCGAGCAGCGTCCGTTCGGCATGTGTGACCGGACGGCGTGCTGCAAGCTCGTCATCCGCGGGGGTGAGTGCACGCCGTCCGGCCCGTGTATGGAAGAAATGATCACCCGCGGCGGCGTTTGATCAACACCGTGAACCTGACGCGTGATAGACCGAACGTGCGATCGGGGTCGGTCGCGGAGATTGGTGGCCGCGGCCTGGGGTCAATCATGAAGAGATCATACGGAATTTTGTGTCTGGCGTTCTTTGCGTTCGCGCTGACGGATTGCTCGGCGACACGCGACAAATCGGCAGAACAAACAGGGATAGCGAGCGGGGCGCTGGTTGGCCCGACCACTTTTACGATTAACCTTCCGTCGCAGGTGCCGATGCAATCCATCGGTGCAGGGGCAAATGACACGCTCCTCATCGACGACAGGACGGTCGTCAGAACGCCCGGCGGCACTCCCGCGACGATAGTGAATCTCGGCGCCGCTCAGACGAACGTCGGCACCGACACGCAAGTCGGTAATATCTGGAGCGTCGGCCCCATCGTCGTGCGTGACCGCGCGCGCGTCGCTGGTTCCATTCACGGCCAGCACGCCGTGACCGTCGCACCGACGGCGTCTGTCAACCCGGGCCCGACCGTCGCGAATACGCCGTTCACGCTCGATACGGTCAGCTGGACCGTCACGTTTCCGAGCCCGACTGGCGACGTCATTTTACAACCAAACGCGACGCGCACTCTGTCGCCGGGCTCGTACGGCGCAGTGACCGTCCAGCCCACCGCCAAGCTCACGCTGACGCCAGGGACATACTTCTTCCAGTCCCTCGACTTCGAATCTCGGGCCAGCGTCTCACTCGACGACCGGAACGGCCCGATCACGATTTACGTCGCTAATTCCGTCATTTATCGCGGAACCGTCTCGGACACCGCGAACACACCGGCCAACATCCTGATGGGGTTCGCCGGGACCGCGCCGGTAGCGATCGAAGCGTCGTTCCTCGGAACCTTCGTTGCTCCGTCCGCGCGCGTGACGGTCGGTTCGCTTTCGCATCGGGGAGCGTTCTTCGCCAAAGGGCTCGAGATTTATCCGGGTGCGACGGTGATGGCGCAGGCGTCTTCGTTCGTGCCCAACGTCGAGGTCGTACCGGGTGAAACGGTGAAGGTGACCCAGCCCGTTTACCTCACGGTGCGCTCGAGACCACCCGGGTTCGGCGCGCCGCTCACGTACACGTGGACGGTAACGACGACGCCGCCGGGCCTGCACTACACCATCGATCGACTCGGCAGCACCGCGAACTTCACGCCCCTGGATCCGGGTGATTTCACGGTCACGATCGCGATGACGGATCCGTCGGGTCGCACGGGGACCTCACGCGTTCCAATTCACGTACTCGACGCGCCCATCCCGGACCGGCCGGATCGTCTGAATCTGGACGCGCTCACTCGCCCGTGCCGCTCCGGGGACGAAACCCTGCCTGAATTCGCTGCTCGCTGCGACAAGGCGATGAACGGCATCACCGTGCCCCCGTTCGACTGCGACGATCTGGACGCCACCGAACCCCCACGGCAGGGCACGAGCGGTTCGGGACCGTGCGAGGCACCGAACGTGCTCAACAGCCAGTGCGATCCCGGCAGCCATTTTCACGTGCTCCATCGCAACGTGAGCAACGACGGCGTCTACGTCGTCGCGCACTGCCGACACAAGGCCGCCGCAGAAGGGAACGGCCCCGGCGAATACGGCGATGTCGCCGTGATCCAATACAACGCCAACAGCGGCGCCACCTGCTTCTACCAAGCGCTGCACGCGAAGCTCCCTCACAATGCCCCCGCGCCGAGCTCCGGTGACACGAGCTATTGGGAGACGCCGCAGGTGGCCGCGAACACCAATTGTGTTCGGTGCCATGACAACGGCCCGCTCGTTCGCTCGCCGTACCTCGCGCAGCTCGGGCAAGTTTGGCCCTTTTACAAGGACTTCGGCAACACCGCGAACCCGAATCGCCCGAATCCTCCGGCCGAAGACAAGAACTACCTGCCGGGAACGCTGCTGAGCGACCTAGTAGGCGTCTGGAACCGGAGTCAGCCCTACAGCTTCGTCGGTCTGAACTTCCAGTCGTGGGAGGCCTATTCGGTCACCAATACCGCTGACGCGACGTGCACCAATTGCCACCGCATGGGCATCAGTAAGAAGGACGGGCACTGGAACGACGGGAGCGGCACGAGCCTGAACTTCGGCAAAGAAGCCACGGAGGATCTGGACAGCGGGGGCCAGCCGAACAAGCTCCCTCACGGCAAGTTGGTCGACAAGACGAGCTCGCCCATCTGGATGATGCCCGGCGACTTCACCGCCAGCGACACGACGAAGGCGAATGCGGTCTCGTTTCAAACCTGCGCGAAGGCGATTACCGACGGGACGGCTCTTCCGTCAGGCTGCAGTGCGGCGCGCTTCGCTCGCGGCGACACTTGTCCGCCGCCGCCCACGGTCGTCAACGGCACCACCAGCTCCGCCGACCCGACGAGCTGGAAAAACAGTGGCAAGCAACCGCTCGGGCAACCCGGCGGCAGACCCGGCTTCTACTTCTTCACCAGCATCCACGGGCCGTTTTACCAAAACTCACCCTGGGATCCGTACATGAACACGCCGCCTGCCGTCGCGAATCCCCCCTGGGATCCGCCGACCCAGGCTCCGACGTTCCGCGGAAGCTACCTGCGCATCTACATCGAACCGTCTGGACAATGGATGCTGGCTTGGGGGCTCGACGCCACCGACATTCAGAACGGTAGCAATAATCCGCCACCCCCCGGCGGCCCGGGCGGCGCGGTCGACGCGGTTGCGTTCGAGCAAATCGACTCGGTGCCCGATCCCAAGGCTTGCGGCAGCAGCTACTACAGCATCACCGATCACGACGGGAGCCAAGCCACGACGAGCGCGACCGTAGACGCCACGGCCGGCACGAGTGCAGCGTTCCTGTCGGGCCTCATCGGTAACGTGACGCGCGGGTCCGTCGTGAACGGAGAGGGCGAGCCGTACGCCCACTCGTACTTGCTCGTCTCGGACGACGGGGGCGCGACCACGCTCGCCCAAACGCACGACAACGCCCCGGACGGAGTCATCAATCAGTGGTTCACCGCCGAGAGTTGGGGCAACAGCTGCGCGAACTGGCAGGCAAGTGCGCACTACGCCGTTCACTCGGTAACGTCCTACGACGACGTGGTGCTGACCGCCGATGTGGCCAATACGATTTGCTACATCGACGGCATTGCGGGCGACTGGGGGAAGGTAGTGTCTGACGGGAACGGAGGTTCCATCCAGCCGTACGCGCAGATCTACATCGATGCGACGACCGGCTATCATTTGAAGGTGTCACCTTCGTCAGCCAACGATCCGAACAGGATCCTGGCGACAGCGACCTGCCTGTATTTGAAGAAGTAACTTGCCTCGCGGCTCGGGCGTTCTCCATCGGACGCCCGAGCCTGACGCCCGCGTCACGAGCCTCAATCCGTCAGCCGCGAGAGATCGGAGCCGGCGAGCAGGCGCTTGACCGCCGTTTCGAGCCCCGCGGCGTCGTCGGCATCGAAGCGATTCTCGTGCGGGCTGTCCACGTCGAGCACGCCGAGCAGGCGCTCACCACGCAGGAGCGGCACCACGATTTCCGAGCGTGAGGCGGCGTCGCAGGCAATGTGGTCCGGGAAGGCACGCACGTCGGGCACCACGACCGTCTTGCGCTGACGCGCTGCCGCGCCGCACACCCCGCGGCCGAGCGCGATGCGGACGCACGCAATTTTTCCCTGAAAGGGGCCGAGCACGAGCTCGGTGCCGCGCAGAAAATAGAAGCCGAGCCCCAGTTGAGATCCGGCAGCGCTCCGTAGAAAAACGCCGCCATGTTCGCGGCGTTGGCCAAACCGTCGGATTCGTCCGCGAGCAGCGCGACGAGCTGCTCGTTGAGCTCGCGGTAGCGTTCGGCTTTGGCAGCGGCGACGGGCGGCTTGGCGGCGAACATGGCGCAAGCATAGCGCCGCGCGCGCCCTCCTTGCTCAGCCGTCTCCAGGGTAGGTCACGCGCTCGCCGTCCACTCTGGCGAAGGACCTGAGCACGTGCCGGTTCGAGCGCCCTACGGCCATGATGTGAGCGATCTCGGCGCCACGCACGCTGAGGACGTCGGCAATCAGGGAACGATGACAGCGCCACGGCACCGCTTCGGCGCACATGATCGCGACACGACCTCGCTCGGTGAGTGCGCGCAGCTCCGTGAGACCCAGCTCGAAGTCGGGCGTCAGCATGTGATCCGCGTAGCCACGAAAGCTGTCGTTCCGTAAGCCGGTGTTCTTCGAGTCCTTGCGCGCGTGACGCAAGCCGCCGAGCCGTCCGAGATGTGCGTACTCGACGGCGTGAGGAGCGAGCGAGCTCGGCAGGGTATCCCGGTTGAATTGCGGATTTTTCCGCGAGCGTGGCACCGTGCGGACGTCGGCAAGCACGTTGATCTCGAACGAGGCGAGCAGCGCTACGAGCTCTTCGAGTGAGCGCGTCGAATGACCCACCGTCCAGAGGTGGACGCCGTTCCAGCTGTTCGCCTCGCTCATCTTCAAGGCATACGCTCCGCCGACGGTGGGCGCCTCCCCCCCCCGGGAGAGCGCGCAAGCTTTCTGCAGGGTCAGCGGAGTGCTGACTTCTCCTTCGGAACCGACGCTTCGCTCGTGGTGCTGATGTCGTGGGCTTGACCGCGTTTCAGGATCTCTTCGACGCGCTTGCGCTCGTCTCCGTCGTCCACGTGCACGGCGACCAAGATGTTGCCGCTCCTCAGCTTGCCTTCGTATTTCTTGGCTTCGAGCTCCGGAATGCCCATGCCGATCAGAGCACCAGCGACACCTCCGACCGCGGCGCCGGCTGCAGCGCCACTCAGCGCGCCCATGAGCGGTCCCGCGGCGATGAACGGGCCGAGTCCCGGAATCGCGAGGGCGCCAATGCCCGCCAAGAGGCCCAGGGTCCCGCCCAGGAGACCGCCCCCGGCGACGCCTGCAACGGCGCCTTCCGGCGCTTTGGTATTGTGCTCGTGCGCGAAGTCCTTGGTGCCGCGCCTATCGGGCAAGAGCACCGAAATGTCCCCGGGCCCGATCCCGCCGCTTTGAAGCGCGCTGACGAGTTGCTCGGCCTGAGCTTCGCTGTCCACGATGCCAATCACGGTCGTATTTTTGCTCATTGGGATACGCTCACTTCTTTACTTCGAGTTGATTATCGACGTTGCTCGCGCCGGCGACTTTTTGCGCGGCGGCTTGAATGGCGCTGCGTTCTTGGTTCGTGCTCACGGGTCCCCGCAGCGTGACCTTGCCGTCGCGCGTGATGATCTTGACGTTCTTCGCGCTGAAGGAGAGCGTGCTGTCTCCCATCACGGCTTGCCGGATCTTCTTCGTGATATCGAGATCCGTTTGGCTTTCGCCCTGATCGATCGGAGTCGGGGTCGAGCCCTTCGCGTCTCGCTTGTTGACCTTGCTGTTGTCGGGCGCCGCGCTCGCGTCCATCGTCTTGTAGTCGGTCGCGGTCGGCGCCGCTGGCGCTCCGGGCGAAGACGTTGCGGAGGCAGGAGTCGTCGTGTCGGTGCCGCTCCTTGTCTGCGCCGTGTCCACGGACGCGCCGGCGTTGTTAGAAACGGGAGTCGTCGTATCGGAAGATGAAGCGACGAGCGGCGGCACGGCTTCGTTACGTGCCGACTCCGGCGGCATGTCCGCTGACTTGTTGCTGGCACACGCGGCCGCGCTCAACGCGCATAGCAACGGAGCGAGATAGACTTTCATACGTTCTCCTTGGCTTTCCGCACCCAGGTGCAGCCATCCTCGACAGCAAGGCGCATGCCGGCACCTCTGGCAGTTCCCGAGGGCAGAATGCCCCTCCTTCACGCTCGAGGGCCGCCGTACGCCTTCTCACTAGGACGCATCGCGGCTTGTGACATACAGCCGCGCTCCCGTACGCCTCGCGTCAACTCATGGTGTGCCAAACGACGACGCCGTCAGGAGCGCGCCGTGGCGTTCGCCGGCCGCCCTACGCACGCGCCGTATCTATTCAAGCGATCGCAGCATCGCCTGCACGAATCGAGCGCTCCCGCCGCCCGAACTCGACGCGAAGCTAGACTCGAATCGAGCAGTCTGGGAAGACCACAGCGTGGCTCAGCCGGCCGTCGTGAGCGAGGCCATCTCACCGGGCTTCGTGATGCCGCCCGTCGCGCTGCTGCCGTCGAAGACGCCGAATTGGGTGACCTTGCCACCGTCCGCGCCCTTGCAGCCGACGGCGTTCATCAGCGTCACGTAGAGGCTGTTGATCGCCACGTTGCCCGTGTTCGAGCCCGTGCCGAAGCCGACGCTCGTGTCCGTCCCCGAGCAATCCGCCTCGCTGCTGCCGACGCCGACGGTCTTGGTTTCAACGCTCACCGAGTAGCCGGTCTTGAGATAGCCGCCGGCGCCGCCCGCGATGATGATCGGGAGATTGTTCAGGTTGTGTGCGTTACCGTCCGACAGTTCCTGGAGCCACATGGTGGCCGTATTGTCGAGCAGCGTGCCGTCGCTTTCCTGAATGCTGTCGAGGAGCCCGACGAGCCGCGCGTATTTGCCGGCGTACCAGGCGTCGATCTGCGCGATCATGTCGAGCACGCCGGCTTTGCAGGTGCCGCCCACGGCAATGGAGCCGTTGCGGTGAGAGAGCCCGTGGTGGTCGGTATCGTGCACGATGCCGTCCCAATTGAAGGTCACGTAGCCGGGATAGGTGAGGATCATGACCCGCTGCGCGTCGCACATCATGCCGAGCGCCATCAGGTTCATCATCATGTCCCCGCCTAGCGTGAATGCGGTGCCGAGGCCCTGACCGAAGCCACCGCCGGCGCTAGCGGCTTTCACGGTGTCGGCGGTGACGCCGAGTGTCGTCGCGGCGTCCGAGTTGCACGTGGCGGGCGTTGCGCCGCCGGTTTCGGTGGTGCGCAGCAGATCGAGCCAGTCGGAGAGTCGCTTTTGGTCCCCTGAGCTCATCTTGAGCTTCTGATAACGGCCGAGCTCGTCCTTCACGAGATCGATGATGCTCTGGCCGCGCATCACGTGATAGTCGGCGACCGGCGTGGTCGGAGTGCCCGACGCTGACGCCTTGCCGAACAAGCCCGTGAGCTGGTTGTAGAGCGTCGTCGGATTCGACGTCGCTGGGAACGCCGTGCCCGGGCCCGAGAACGAGAGCACTTCTTTGATGCTGGAGCTGGCGGAGCCGACCGTCAGCACCCAGGGATCGACGCCCCCTGGATTGATCTGCTTGGCGATGGTGTGGTCGAGCGACTCGGCCGTCGCGTAGCGGGTGGTGTCGTCGTTGACGAGCGCGCACGTGAGCTTCGACCCCATCGCTTGATCGTGCGGGTCGATGGTCTGCGTCGAGCCGTACTGGTTGAGCGACTTGTAGCCGCGGGGCACGAGCAGCTTCGGGATGTACGGCGTCAGCTTCTCGAGCGTGGTGCCGGCGAGCGCGTCCGGCGTGAGGGCGCCGTTCTCGACCTTGGGGAACCAACGGTCCGTGAGGCAGCCGTTGTGCGTGAAGAAAATAACCAAGCGCTTGGGCGACGCGGTGGCCTGGCCACTGGCAGATCGTTCGTGGAGGGAGCTCAAGAACGGCGCCGCAAGCGCTGCGCCTCCGATACCTCGCAGGAATACTCGGCGATTCATTGGCTTACCTCGAGGGCGCGGACCCGGAACGAGTCCGTCTGGGTGAGATCGGCGATCAAGTTGAGAACGGTGTAGCCACCTGCCGTGATCTTGGCGGTCACGTCGTTGACCGTGCAGGAGTCGAGCGGGTCGTCGGCTCGCGCGTAGGCGAAGTTGACCCACAGATCCGCATAGCGCCGCTGCGCTTCAGCGGACGCGGCGAGCGCCTGCATCAAACCGGCCGGGCCCGAGACGTGGACCGAGTCATCGCCGATGGCGATGTCGGCGGTCGTGTCGATGGGCGCGCCCGTCCCGGCTTCCTTCGTCTGCCACGTGCCGACGGCGTTGTACGCCTCCATCGCGAAGCCAGGCGGGTTGATGAAGGTCTGGTGGCAGCCCACGCACGCCGCCGGGGAGGTCTGGGCGTCGACCTGCTTGCGGTTCGTGTCGAGGTCGGCCGTCTGAGCCGGCAGTGCCGTGTTCGTCGCCCCAGCGGGCGGCGCGCCCGGATCGTAGCCGAGGATCTGCTTCATGATGAAGGCGCCTCGCAGAATCGGCGAGGTGCGATTGAAGGACGAGTACGCGTTCAGGAAGCCGACGCGCGTCAAGAAACCGGGACGCTGCGTGGCGTCGAGCGTGACCGGCTTCAGATCCGTGCCGAAGCCCGACGGATCGAGTCCGTAAAGGGGTGCGGTCTGCGCGTTGACGTACCCGGCGGTGCTCGTGAAGAGGTCTTGAAACGTGCCGTTCTGCGCGTAGACGACGTTGTCGAAAAACCGTTCGGTCTCCGCCGCCATCATTGGGATGAGCGCGTTATTGAACTGCGGGAAGAGGCTCGCGTCCCGCTGCTCGGAATCCCAGCGGGTGTTGGTGCCCATGAGCAAGTAGAAGCGGTGGAAAGCCGCAATCATGTTGTGGGCCTTCGAGTCCTGCAGCATGCGCTGGGCTTGAGACAGGATCTGCGCCGGCGTCGAGAGCTGGTTTTGATCGGCTGCCGTCGCGAGCGTGTCGTCCGGCATCGAGCCCCAGAGCATGTAAGAAAGCCGCGACGCGACCTCGTAGCTCGAAAGCGCGTAGTTGCCGTTCGCGTCCGCGGTTCCCGAAATCTCCGAGCGCTGGATGAACGACGGCGAAACGAGGAACGCGTTCAGCAGCACCTCGGCGACCTCGTCCGGCGTGCCGTCGGCGGTGACCTGCGCGCCCTTGCTCACGATCGCCGTGTAGCTGGAGACTTCGGCGTCGGTGAGCGGCCGCCGGTAAGCCCGACGGCCGAAGGCCACGATTGTATCGTGCAGGCACTGGCTCCCGTCGCCGGTCGGCGTGCACGTGAGGAAGTGTCCCTTGAGCGCCGGATCGGCCATCACCTGTGCGGCGACCGCCTGAGCCACCGTCGAGTAGGAGCTCCACCCGAGCTGGGACAGGCTACCCGTCTGGTCGGCGGCGAGCAGTGTCGAAGGGGCTGCGTTGCTCGACGACGTGAGCCCGGTGACGCCCAAGAGGTCACGGACGGTGTTGTCGTACTGGGCGTTCGTGAGACGGCGGATCTGCGACGTGCCGGGGATACCGGGCGTGCAGGTCGGCGCGGGTGCGGTGCCTCCGGCGCCGCCACTCGTGCTGCTGCTACCGCCGCTGCCGTTCGCCGCGCCGGTACCGTTCGTTGCGCCGCTGCCGTTCGTCGCGCCGCTGCCGTTCATCGCGCCGCTGCCGTTCGTTGCGCCGCTACCGGTGCTGGCTCCGGATCCCGACGCGTGCTGTCCGGACGAGGCTCCGGTTCCCATGGGGGCTCCGACGCCCGATGTCGCCCCGTTGCCCCCGGGCGGCCCTTCGACCGTCGCGGTGCAGCCGGTCACGACCGTCGCTGCCAAAACTAGCCTCCAACTGTTCATCGCTCTCACCTCGTTCGGGGTGCGTGGTGCCCGCGCTCGTTCATGCAATCCCCGCAGCCGCTTGCGGGTACGGCGATCGGCGTGTCTCGGGATCGTTTTCGCGCCCGGCGCTTGGATTTATCTCGCAGGCCTGGAGAAACACGTCCGGGCGGCGTGCTTGACCGCTCGCTCCCGAATTAGGGGCACGCGCCGCCTTGGGCGCCTACGGGCACTTCCCAAAGCGGCTCACCGTCGTAGCGCGAGCAGTTGTGCGCGTCGTCGAACGTCTTCGAGTAATGGCCCACCAGGTGCGGAACGCAGCTGCCGTCCGTTTCGAAGTACCAGTACTCCCGATTAATGCAGCCGCCGGGGCAATCGCCGCTCCCATGAAAGAACGCGAGCTCGAAGCCCCGATCGGTGCGGAACGCTCGAATCGAATCGCCTTCGCCACTCGTCGTCGGGTCATAGAACCAGATGATGCTCGCGAGGTTCGGCCAGCCCTGGTGGATCGCGTCGATGACGTCACCGAGCGTGACGCCTTCGCACGCTCCATGACCGGGCGTCGCGTCATCGTTCACGACTTCTTTCGGGCCGTCGTCATCGCTCCCGCCCGCACCGGCCGCTCCGGCGGCGCCGCTCGTCCCGGTGTCGGCGCCGCCGTTTTCCGCCGGGAAACCAGCTGTGCCGGCGCCGCCGTTTTCCGCCGTGACACCAGCGCTGCCGCCGCCCGAGATCGCGCCGGAGCCGCCGCGGCCCGCGCTCGCCTTCGTGCCTCCCGCGCCTGAAGCCGAGGCACCGCTAGCCGCGCGAGCGATGCTGCCACCCATGCCGGCCGCCGCCGTCGATCCACCGCGCCCAGCCGTAGCAGAGCTCTGCCCCGCACCCGCGGATCCCGTCGGGGGATGCCCTGCGCCGCCGGCGCCCGAACTCGCGCCGGCTTGGCCACCCTCGTTCCCGCCGCCGCCCGTGTTGCAGTGGAGCGCCAGCGCCGACAGCGTGAGGAGAAGGCCGAGTCGCGAGTGCATCGACGACGCTGAATTTACGCCACTTCGCCGGGAAACAACACGGGCAAAAGCTCGTTTCACCCCGGCAGCTCGCACTCAAGCATACGACGATGTGCGTGCACGCTTCGATTGTCCTCGATCTCGCTCGTGAAGTCGTGTCCTCCGCGTATGCCGCGCACGTCACGGAAGACGTCAAATCCGTGCCCCTGTAAGCCGCGGTCGATCGCCTCCGCCCACTCTGCTTCAGCGGGCGCGTAGGAGATGAAGATGCGCGTCAATATGTTGACGCCTAGCCTTTAGTTTTGGCGCCTACGCGCGTCTCCGCGCGTCACAGGCTGAAAAGCATTGCCGTGGCGTTCCGACGCAGGCGGTTGCGATCCTAATCAGCGCCGTTGTCGCTTGCATTTGCCGTCGTTTACGTTGATTATCCGGCGCGCAGATCGTGCGCGGAGGACGACGTTCTTCGGACGGGACGGGACTGCACCGCAGCGCAGCTGCGGTGATGGAACAAAAAAGCACCCGCAGACAATAGTGCGCCGAACGAGCCAGTTTGGCGGCCCGGAGAAGGACGGCCTCACGTTCGTCTACCTCGATCAGCCTCTGTATCAAGACGTGCGGATCACCGTCCGCGTGACCGCTATGGACGTGGTCCAGACCGTGCGCGCGGGGGTCATGATTCGCTCGGACGTCACCGATCTCGGTGGTCTTGGGCTCATGGGCGCCGGCGGCTTCTCGCCCGCAAGATACGACCCTGAGTATTGCTCGAGTGCGCCGCCTGGTTTCGGAATGATTGAAGCGGCAAGCCGTGCAAACGTGAATCCGCCGTATCAACTGCCGAGCGATGTCCACTACTCCTACGGCGGCAGTGGAGAGCGACTCTCCCCGCCATTCTACTTGAAGCTCGAGCGCATCGGAAACGATTTTGCCACGTTCCGTTCCACGGATGGCATTAACTGGATCACGCTCGGCGGGGGCATTGCACGACAGGCCGGCAATGAAAGAGTGGGCTTCTACGTCTCGAGCGGTAATCAACAGCTGAAGAGCGCTAGCTTCGACAGCATCAAAGTCGAGCTCGGCTCTCAGGCGAAGCCAGTCTGGGCGACGACCTGGATTGGGTCAAGTGCCGCCCAGCTTTCTACGGACTTCATCTCGACCTGGACCAGTGCCTTCTATGTGAGTCCGACCGGCACGAGTTACAAGGTTTCGTTCGATAGTGAAACTGGTCATGAATTAAACATTTTTGCCTCCAACGGCTACCTGTTACGGCCGAAGACCTACGACGTGTATGGGTTTTACAAGGGCGGCATCGCGGGCGACGTCGTAGGGGGCGCCCAGCGCATCTATCTGGCCACGCGTCCCACCACCGACGTCTGCAACCCACAGACACGGATACAGATCCTCGACCAAGATACGAACTACACCCAAGCGGACGTCGCGTTCAACGGTCCGCTCGGGATCGTGGCCGGCATGACCGCGCGCAACGGGAAGGTCTATGTGAGTGAGATGCCGGCCTATTTCGGGGCGTGCCGTTCTGGTGCATGGGCTCCGCCGGGACAACCGCGCGTACGCGTTGCCGACACGGCCACGGGCGCCGAGCTCCCGTCCATCGGCGGCGGTGTCATCACGCATCCGGGAGCTCTCGCAGCCGACGCGAGTGGGAACGTTTGGGTCGTCGATAGCGCGACGGATTACCCGAACGTGCAGGGATGCCCGAACTGCTGGGAATCGCTTCCCTACCCCCAAAATTACGTCCGGAAGTACGAGGCGACGATTCGGCTGCTGAGTCCCTCCGGCGCCACGATCAAGAGCATTGTCGCGGCGGACGTGAGCGAAGGAGCATTGCAGTTCAGTCCTGTCGGCTTGTCGATGTACACGGCACCGAACGGGCACTCGATGCTGCTCGTCGCGGACGACGGACCCCAGCAGAACATCTTCGTTTGCGACGTGACGACGGCGGTGAGCTGTACGCCATGGGGTATGTCCGGCGGTGTCTTTGGCGGGTCATCCCCGGGCTCTCTCACGAGCCCCACGGGCTCTCCCCCCAGGTTCTTTTCGCCCCTGGCGGCGTATGGCGACTCGTCCGGAAACCTCTGGGTTGCGTCGGGCGAGGGATATGTCGATATCAAAAAGTACGACGCCAGCAAGACGCTCCAGTGGGCGCGCTATGGGCTCGGGCCCGTGCCGGGAGGCTGGGATCCCAAGACCGACGGCTCCGATTTTTATACGGTCAATCGCCATCACGCTTTCAACACCAGCAATACAACGCCCGGTTCGGAATGGTCGCCGGTGTCCGTGACCTCCAATCCGTTCCTGAGTACGTTCCGCCACGGCGGGCTGGCCAACACTTTCGCCGTTCATCCACGCAGGCTCTCGCTTGACCCGTACGCGGCGCTTGCCACCAAGAACCTTTACACCTTTCACATCCACGGGAATCCGGAAGATGTGTACGCCTACCGGAACAACGCCGCTGGCGAGTTGGCGACCGCCTTCGCCAGCGTGCGGTGGGTCTCTCCGACCGTGGGCTCGCCCTTTTTCGATCAAAAGTGTCACGATCTTTTGCCAACTGCACCGAGCTGCGTGCGCCTATGGGTCGATGCGGCCCCGACTGGTGCCCCGGGAAACGGCGTGGAGGAAGCTGCAGAGGTCACGGTCGTGCCCGGCGCTGCCTACGGCGGCTTTAGCCCGAGCATCGACCAAGCCGGATCGATCTGGCTCGGCTGGAACGCCGAGATTTGGGAGCTTCGACCCGGCTGGACACAGGGGCCGTTCTATCCCTCGTACTCGCTGACCAGTGGCAAAATCATATACAGCGGCGGTGGGCTTAACGAGATGGCGAATCCGAAGGATTATCTTTTCCCGTTGTTCGACTCGCAAAATAACGCCATGTACGTGACGGGTGTTTACGCGGGCGCGCGCACCGATCCCGGCTGCCCCGGCCCTTGGTGGTGTTCGTACCCATCTCAGCGCATCGGCCGGTACGACGGCTTTCAGCCGATCGGCACCCGAGCGAGCGTGACCCCGCCCGCTTCACGTTATGTCGTCGAAGTCCCCCCGCCGACCGCGACGACTACGGACGATTATAGGATGCGAATCTGGGACCCGGTCTGCTCGGCACAGAACGATGAGTACCTAGGACTCGCGCTCGCAGGGGAGACGTACTTCGTCGAGGAGCTCCAAGGCCAAGTGCGGGCCATCGATACGCACACGGGTCAGCAGACGATGCATCTTTTTGCCGGCCCGGAAGTCGATACGTACCAATACAACAGCGACTTTCACCAAACGCTCGAAGCGTTTCAGCGCTCGAACGGTGAATACCTGCTGTCGCTCCACGATTCGGTGAACGAAGCGCGAACCCTCGTCTTCCGCTGGACGCCGACGAGCAACCCCGCGCTCGATGGCTGGACGCCCGCGACTTTGAACCCCAGCGTGTGGTTCGATGCTTCCAACGGTGTCCAGACCAATGGCGGACTCGTGACGTCTTGGAGCGACGCCAGCATGAAGGGGCATACACTCACGAACACGTCGAGCACGAGCGGGCCCACTTATTCGGCGACCGGCTGGAACGGCAAACCCACCGTTAGCTTCACGGCAACTGGTGTGCCCGGCTATCTTAAAACCAGCTGGTCCGGACTACCGGCTGGGGACGGCAAACCGTTCACGGTGCTCGCTATGGTGCAGCCTTCGGGCCGTCAGACCGCGTCGTTCGCGGGCTTCTCGAACAGCCAGAGCACCGTGCATGAAGGCATCCAAGTCGGCGAGAAGCTTGCTCTCACGACTGTCTGTTCTCCGGACATGTCGCGGACCGACGCGGGAGGCAACGTAGAGACCTACGCCGTCAACAACCTGGACCTCAACCCCTCCGTGCCTCAGATGATGGCCTTTCGCTTCTCACCAGCTGTGAACTTCGGCCATCTGACGCATCCTAGACGTTTTCAGACAAGCTTCGACTACAGCAACAAGAGATACAATCTCACGACCGACATCGGCAACATCAATCCAGACACGTTCCTCGTCGGCTCCGGAGACACGTCGGGCACCGGACGGTTCACGGGCAACATTTCCGAGATCGTCGTCGTGCCGAGAGAGCTCACGGACGCTGAAGTCGAGCAGTTCAAGCTGTACGCCTACAAAAAGTGGGGCGGCATCGGCTGGACACCAGCTCTCCTGAATCCGAGTGCCTGGTACGACGCGACGGACGTGTCGCCGACCTCGATGGGCTACGTCCCACTATGGCCCGATCACAGCCTGAACGAGCGCGACCTGCAGAACACGAATGCCAGGAGTCAACCCAGTGCTCTAAACGATTGGAATTCGAATCGACAAGTGGTTTCATTTGGCGCGGGAACCTTTCTCCGGCGCGACGGCTGGATCGGAGCGCCGGGCGGCAACGATTCGGAATTCAGCGTGCTCGCAGTGTTTCGCGCGACCACTTCCGTGCAAGCGTCGATTGCCGGCTGGTGGAACAGCCAAATGACGACCCAGCAGGCGCAGGTCGGACTCGACGGCTCGGCGGGATTACTTCCAACGCTGTCCCGGCAATCGGGCAGCAGCGTCCAGTCGTACGTCTTCCAAGGCGCCGGCATAGGCACGACGCAGCCCCACGTGGTCGCGTGGCGGTTCAAGAAGAACCCGGACACCTTGTCGATACGGGTGGACGCGACTCAATCACCCCCGGTCGCGGCGCAACCCGCCGTCCTCAGCTCGATCACGCCGGAACTATTTCTGTTAGGCAAAGCTTCGCTGTCCGCGACTGGGGCGTCCGTCGATCTCGCGGAGCTCGTCATCGTTCCGCGTTACCTCTCCGACACCGAAGTCACCAACTACCGCACGTACGCGCGCTCGAAGTGGCCCGTACTGCCATAGGTGGACGCAACCGGCGGGGGGAGCGCGCCCGAGGCGAACCTCGACGAGCTCGCCGAGCTCAGAAAAGGCGGCAAACCGTGGGGCTCACGTGCCGCCCATTTCGCGGACGTAGGCCTCGACGGCGGCTTGGACCTCGCTCGGACATCGCGGTGCATCACCGCGTGCGCGTGCGCCGCCGCGAGCGCATCGCACAGCTGTTTGCCGACCTGGATCGTCTCGTACACGCCGATGCGCTGCCGCACCGCGAGGATGCCCTGGAGGGTGCGCCCTTCGAGCAGCTCCATCACCAGGTACGGTCCGATGTCCTCTCGCGAGCCTGGAAATAAACCGGCGGGATGCGACGCCGCCCTCTTGTTGCCCCCACCCGCCGTGCTCGCCCGTTGGGCTGCGCGCGGCTTGCCTCCCCCAAGCGTCGGGCTCGGCGCCGTGCTCGCACGTGCTCGGCCGCCTGACAGGTGTAGGTGGAGCTGACAACAGCTAGGCGTCGCGGCCTGCGCGCGAGCTTGCGCGCGGCCGCCTACGCGCGCCGCGGAGGAGGCCGTCGAGCGGGCGCGGTAATCGCGCACCAGGGGCAAGCGCCGACCTACTGAACTGCTCGGGCCGGTTACCTACGGCAGCACATTGCTGACGGCACCGTAAAAGAGGTCGCCGATGACGGCGTACCCGTTGCTGCTCGGGTGAAGCCCGTCGCTCGAAATGTACTCGGCTTTGTAGTTCGTATTCTTGACGAACGCCGCGTGAGCGTCGACGAAGAGCACGTGCTTACCGGCCTGTGCGCGGCTCCTCACGAGGTCCGGAATGGTGGCGTTATAGGCCTGGACCGTCGCATCGTTGCAACAAGGCGGAATCGACGACACCACGAGGAGCGCGTTCGGTGCATCCGTAATGATCTCGTCTAGAAGACTGGCGAGCCGTGCCGGTGCGCTTCCAAGATCGATGTTTTGAAGGATATCGTTGGTGCCGATCATGAGGAGCACGATGTTCGGCTTGTACGTCGAGCACGACTGATCCGTAATCGCGCCCGCAATGCCGCCCTTGCTCGAAGGATTGGCGATCGTGTAGCCGCCATTGCCTTCGTTGCCCTTGGGAAACGGTTGCCCCGCGACCGTCGCAGGCCCGTTCGGTGCTGCGTCGCCGATGCCGAGCGTGCCGCCCACGAACGTGATATTCCGCCCGTCGTTTACCGCCCGCGTAAACAGCTCGATCCGGTAACCGCCCTCAGGCGAAGTGCAGCAACCCTCCGTGATCGAATCCCCTAGCGGCAAGATCACACAAGCAGTTCCCGCGGCGCACGGCGCGTAACCACTGCTGCCCCCGTCCGACGGCGAGCCACCACGGCCCGCCCGTCCCCCTTGTTCCGCGCCTCCCGTGGCAGGTGCGCCAGCATTTGACGGAGCTCCACCTGTCGCGCTTCGGCCGCCCGTGCCGGCGTTGCTGGTACCGCCCATTGGTTGTCTGCCGCCAGCGGCGTTGCCAGCAGCAACTTGGGCTCCGCCCGTTGCGGGACTTCCGCCCAATGACGAACCGCCGCCCGATGTCGTGCCGCCCCCAGTCTCCACGGCCGGCACTCCGGCCGTAGCACCGAAGCCACCCAAGCCAGCGGCCGCACCAGACCCGCGGCCGCCCGGGGCCTGCCCCCCATTGTGGCCAGCCGTTGCAGAGCCGCCATCGCTCACCTGTGTTTGCCCGCCTGCGCCCGCCGCACCTGCGACCGCTCCCGAGCTCCCGACGCGTTCCGGCGGAGGCGGCGCGCTCGACCCCTGGCAACCGATCGAAACCGCGAGGCCGAGCAGCAGTGAGTTGCGTTTAGGACAGAACACGCGCGACGAAGCTTAGTTTGGAGTGGGCGGGACCGGAAGTCCCGTCAAACATTCGGCTCCCACCCGAGCCATACGCACGGCACAAGGAGGCACTTCCAGATTCCTGCTCAATTCGTGGAACTGCCTGAGGTCGAGCGATTTGCGACATGTCGTGGGGGACATGCCGAAGCTGAGACGAAACGCATCGGTGAGGTGACTGTGGCTCGAGAAGCCGAGCTGGAACGCGAGATCGCTCAGATTCGATTCGCCGTCCGCAATGCGCGCGAGCGCCGCGCGCAAGCGCAGGCGGTGACGATACTGGTGGATGGTCAGCCCGGCCTCGCGCCGAAACAGCCGCGCCAGATGAAACGGCGAAGCGTGGACGGCGCGCCCCAAGTCATCGAGCGAGGCGTTCTCGCCGAACGCGGTCGCGAGGAACACGCAGCGTCGAGCCAACGCGTGACCGATAACGCTGAGCAGCTGCAGCCTGCGTTTCAGCGCTCGGCCGGCGCAAGGTCGAGGGCCTGCGCGATGAGGAGCGCCTTCTCCTCGCGGTGACGTGAGGCGGCGAGCGTGAAGATCCGATAGCGCGCCGTGGGATGACAACGCGCGTCTCCCAGCCCGCGCCCGAACTTTCGGAGCGCGTCGGCGTCGAGCGGCACGGCGCGTACTGCCGCCACTTCATCGGGGTCGGGGACGACCGCCAAGAGCTCGCGAGCGGACAGCGGCGCTGGTACGATGACCACGAGCGCCGGCGAGAGCCAAGCGGACTCGAGCACGAGCGCGCTGGGCCGCGATCACGGCGCCGTCGGCCGTCTCGAGCACGGCGTGGACGACGAGCAAATTCGGCACCGCGAACGCCACGGATTGGCCGGGCTGGACGCGGAGGTGGCTGGCGAGCGCGCTGTGACTTTGCGGAAGCGTCGCTTGCCACGCGCGCACCTCCGCCCATTCCGTAACGCGAAGACGAAGGTGCAAGCTGCCGTCTGCCGTTCGCTCGGCACGCTCCAGACCCATGCGGCGATCACTGCGCTCGCCGGGGTGGCGCGCGTGCCACGCCTCGCGCAGTTCGGCCAACTCGGGACCGAGTCGCCAGAAGGCGTCCTCCACCTCGACGCGGACGCTCCCGGGGCCGGCGCCGATACGGAACAACTCGACTGCATCGTCGAGTGCCACGCGAGCTGCCCGCCCCCAGAGGAGCGGATCCGACGCCGAATCGGTCACCATCGGTAGCTACGCCCGGGTAGGCGTGCGCTTATCAATACCCCTTCGGATGCTGTGTCACCACGACCAAGTAGCGTCCGCTCTCGCGGCAGGTCGCGCCGGAGCTCATGACCCCGATGCCGACGATGTCGCCGCGAGCCGTGGCCGTAGACGCACGCACCTCGGGGAAGGTCCGGTCGGCACCGCGCGTAGTACCCCACGTTCCCATGTGGGATGGTATAGGAGGTCATCATGCGGTGGGCAGCGTGCGTTTTGTTTTCAGTGAGTGTTGCAGCATGCGGCGGTGGAGACGACCAGGCGAATGACGACCCGATGGCCGGGGCTGGAGGCACCGCGGGCTCGGGTGGGGGCGGGGGCGGTGGCGCGAGCGGCGACACGAAGCCCGTCCTCGATTGTAGCGATCGCACCCTCATCGCCGAGGACGACGCCGTGCACGACCTCGCAACGGACTCGAAAAATTACTATTGGCTCGGCGTAGGTGATGCTGGCATCGCGGTGTTCAAGAAACCGAAGAGCGGTGGCGATACGCTCAAGATCACCGAGTTTCCAGGTTACTTCTCGTTCATCCTGGGGGACACGGACCTAGCCGTCTCCGGTGACTCCCAATTCTACATGGACGACACCGTCGCCGACGACGCCGACGACTACGTCTACTTCAGCGGCGACACCCAGATCTGGCGCGTGAAAAAAGACGGGAGTGAGCCAGTCCAAGCCGTGAGCGGAGCTGGCCTGAACGAGCTCGGCCCTGCCACCTGCAACTTCGCGCGCAGCGTCCTCGCCCCCGGCGCTCTCTACACCTGCCGTCAGGGCCGGCTCTTCCGCATGGACCGCGCCGGCAACGGCAATGCCACCGCGGTCTACACCGCTCCTGACGGCACGAGGATCGACGCCTTCGCGGTCTCGAGCAACCAACTCTTCGTCAACGGCCCCTTCGACGATGCTCGTCATTTGAGCCCCATCCTCGCTCTCCCGCTCAGCGGCGGCACCCCGACCGAATACGGCGCCATGCTCGCGGGCCTCGTGCCGGACGCGCTCGTGATGCTCGGCGACACCCTTCTCTTCGACTCCCTCACGGTGCTGGACGGTCCCGACCTCGCCACCACCAGCGAGTGGGCCTCGCGTCAAGGCACCTATAAGGTCACGAGCGCCAGCGCTGCGCCCACGAAGATCAGCGAAACCAATCTGGAGCTCGTCCGCGGCGTCGGCGTCGACGACCAATATGCCTACGCCATGGTCGGCGACCGACGAATCGTCCGCATCTCTCCGAGCGGCGTCACCACCACGTACGTCGACTGCACGGACGACCTCCGGTTCGACGAACTCCTCGTCGACAAGGACGGCGTCTACATTCGTTACGAAGACAGCTTCTACCGCTTCGGAAAGTAGGCCGCTGGCCGGCATTTTCCGGAGCGCGGCGGCGCTCGCTTGCAACCGACGGCCGCCTCACGGCGCTCCAGCTGCTCACCTCATAGCCAGAGGCAATAGCCGATCGGCGAGTTCGTATAGCGGTAGCAGCCCATCCCGTCGGGGCAGCTGGCTTCGACGCCCGAGTCGTAGCAGACGAGGACGCAATGCTTCGCCGCCGTGAACTGCACGCAGCCTGCCTTGGCGTCCGCGCCCGAAGGCGCGTCGGAGCAGTCTCCGGTCGTCTCGCAATGATTCGAGCACGTGAAGCGCCCGCCACCGTCTTCGAGCTTGACGCCGAGACAGGTGACGCTCGGCTCGCTGCACGGCGTGCTTTCGTCACATTGGACCGTGTACGGCGACAAGCCGTCGTCGGTGGGTCCGGGGGGTCCACTCGTCTCATCGCCTGCGCCGGCCGTGCCCGCGGAGCCGCCCGTCGCGCCCGAGCTCGTCCCACCCCGAGCGCTCGCGCCTCCCGCCGCTGTAGCGCCGCCGGTCCCCGTCCCACCCGTCGAGCGGCCGGCGACACCGCCACTGCCGGTCGCCGCACCGGCGACGCCGCGCTTACCCGCCGTGGACGCGTCACTTCCGCCGCTGCCCGCCGCGACCAAGCGGCCAGCCGTCCCCGTGCCGCCGGAGCCAGCGTGAACGGCGAGTGTCCCGCCCGTGCCGCCTGTCGTGTTGCCGCCCGCGCCGACTGCGCCCGTACCTTCGGGACCGGAGCCGCTGCCGCAGGCCGGTGCGGTCAAGGTGGGAAAGAGCAGGCTCGCCGCCATGACGAGACGAGTCGCGGAACGCGCTCTGGGCCGGACACCGAATCGAGTCATCCGCTGTCGCTCCTCTCGTGCGTCGCCGGACGCGCTGCTCATTGTGCGGGAACGCAATATTGACCTTCGCTCGCGATGTCGAGCACGTAACCGCTCGGGCACGGCTTCATGCCGTCCCAGTTGGCGAACGGAATCGGCGTGCAGAGACTCGCGCCTTCGGTCGTGATGTACGTCTGGTAGTTCGGCGGGCACGGGCCGGTGCCACCCGTACCCCCCATGCCGCTCGAACCGCTCGAACCGCTCGAACCGCTCGAACCGCCCGTCCCGGATCCGCCCGTGCCGCTGCTCGTCCCGCCGGTGCCGCCCATCCCGCCCGAGCCGCCGCTGCCGAAGCAATTGCCGCCTTCCTGAATCACGCTCGGCGGGCAGTACGGCGTATCCCACTCGGGCGGGCAAGGAGTGGGCATGACGTAGATGGTGTCGGTGGATTTCGAGGGCGACGAGTGCGTGTACGTGATGAACGCCTGCCCGAACCCGCTGTCACCGAACGCGCTGAGCGCGATCCACGCCTCGTAGACGATGCGATAGTCCCAGTTCGGCGTCGCCGGATCCGGCGTGTAGTTCTCGTCGGTCGGCGGCGAGTCGATCGTGCAGTCACCGCTGCTCGCGCACGCGACGTTTTTGCAGTAGCCGCAGCCGTTCAGGTTGCGAGAGGTGGAGGTGGAAACGGCGAGGACGTCGTCGGCGTTGCCCAGAATGATGGAGCCGTCGCCGCCGCGCACGCCGAGCGTCCCGTAGCCGCAGTCGGCGGTCGAATCGGCGGAGACGAGGTCGAGCTTGAAGTTCATCACCGTCTCGCCTTGCGTATTCGTCAGCTGGAGCTCGGTGTGGTCGCTCTTCAAGAGGTCGCCGAAGTTGTGGCCGCGTTTCGTCGGCCAGCCGCAGCACGCGCCGTCGCCGTAGGTGTTGTCCGTGAAAGAGGGATCGAACGTGATCCGGATGTGCACGTACGACACGTCACCGGCCCGCTCGATGACCTGCTCGATGACCGCCGACGGATCGTCCGGTGTAGCGTCGCCGTCCCCTTTGAAGCAGAGCGTCGCCGGCGGACGAATCACGGTCACGTTCGGGTCGCCACCACCTTGCTCACAGCTACCCGTGCACGAGTCGGCCGTATCCGGACCGCAACCGGTCGTGAGTGGGCGGAAGCTTTGACCGCTGCCGTTGAAGTGCGGCCCCGGCGTCGTGGTCGTGCCCGAAGCGCCGCCACTCGACCCACCGGTGCTCGAGCCGGTCGTTCCGCTGGTATTCGAGCCGCTCGACCCGGCGTTGCTCGAGCCGCCCCCTCTGCCGCTGCTCGAGTCGCTCGGCGCACCTGCGCTCGAATCGCTCGATCCGCCGCTGCTCGGTCCGCTGCCTCCCGTCGCGGAGCTCGCGCCTCCGGTACCGCTACCCGAGCTCCCCGCTTGGGGCCCGGGGCCGCCCGCGCCGGAGCCCGATTGGGAGCTTCCGCAAGCATAGACGCTTCCCAAAAGCAGGCTGAGAGTCCACCAGGACGGCGTTGAGCGGCGGCTATTTCGCGTGATCATTGGGAATCTCCGTTCCAGTCATTCAGCGGGGTTGAACTGCCCGTGTTGCGCAACCGACGGTGAACAAGAGCTGTCCGCCGGGCGCGGAGACTTGATCGCAGCTGCTCGGGCAGAGCAGGATGCGCTGCGGTGCGGTGGGGTCGTCGTAGTACCAGCCCCCGTCGGTGCCGCACTGGTCTTCGGTTTCCACGTAGACGTACGCCGTGGGCTCGCACGCCGCGCTCGCGTACGTGATGTTCACTTGGTCGTAGGCGAGCGTCTGCCCCGGCGGGGCTTTGGGTAGCGCGAACTCGCACGGGATCGCCGCGTCACCTCGAATGCGGTTCAGGGCGTTGAGCACCTCCGTGCTCACGTCTCCGCCTTCGACGAGATAGGCGTCGTTGGTCCCGCCTGCTACCGCGATGTCGTGCAGGTTCTCGAGGAGTGGCCCGACGCCGAGCACGAACGTTCGAATGTAGCCGTTCGAGTCGTGGCAGCGCTTGGCGGCATCGACCGCATCCGACAGAGTCGGACAGCAACTCCCCGTGCCGTTCATGCAGGTGACGGGCGCTTCCGGCTTCCCGTCGGTGAGCAGTAAGATGACGACCTCCCGGCCCGCGTGGGCGTGCTTCCACGACGTTGCGTAGTCGCACGCCCCTTGGATCGCGGCGGCCGTCGGCGTTTCGCCGGTCGGCTGGATACTCGAGAGCGAATCCATGATCGCGCTCGCGTGGTCGGGCAGCTCGCCGATGCCGACCGCGGCAGAGGTGTAATCGTCTACGTTGCAGCTCGCTTGGCCGATGGGCTGGCTGCCGAAGTAGCCGATCCCCACACCGATGCCCGCGCTCTTCGGATCGGCGAGGAACGCCGCCGCCGCCTGACGTACGGCATCGAGGCGCGTCGAGGCGCAGTTCGGGTCGGGACACAGCTGCCCGCCAGGCGGATCGATGCAGCTGCACATCGACCCGGACTGATCGAACATGACGTAGATATCGAGGGGGATGTTCTCGCCTTCGTGCGATTCGCCCACGCAGCCGGAGCCGTCGTCCTGAATGGTGCAGCCCGTCGCGCCACCGCCGCTCACCGTGGCACCCCCTCCGCTGCCGACGGCTCCTGGGCCGGTTCCCCCGCTGACGTCGATGGTATGCGTTGCGGTACTACCGCCCGAGCCGCCGGTCCGCTCGCCAGTGAGCTTCCTGTCGTCGTCCGAGGTGCCCGAGGAGCAAGCCTGGAGCAGGGCGAGGAGCACGACCGCGCCCCAGTAGCGCGCGCGTGGACGCTGGCCGCTTTGTACGACTGCCAGCGTGTATCCGGGCGTTTTGTCCACAATCACCTGCTTGGTCCGAAGGTGTGTGGACACCACCCCTTAGATTTCTGAGTAGCGGACGACGAATGCGAAAAATGTCGCCCGCTCGGAATGGTTAAGCGGAACTGCGAAAAGGCGTGCCGCCGACCATGGCCGGAGGCACCGAGCCGCGTCCACCGGGCATGTTGCACAGCGTGGCTGCACTCTCACCGCATGGTCGTAAGTGAAACCGGCGGTTCGAGCGCTGCTCGCTCAATGACCCCCTCATCGAGCTTCGCGCTCGGCAGATGCGCTCGGCCCTCACATCATCGGAGCAGAAGCTCTGGGAAGCCATCCGCGGATCTCGGCTCGGGCTCTGCTTCCGGCGGCAGGTGCCGCTCGGGCGCTTCATCGCGGACTTCGTCGCGCCGTCAGTACGGCTCGTCGTTGAAGTGGATCGCAAGTATCACGCACGGCGGCGCGTCGCTGATGCGCGGCGTAACTGCGTGGTCACGCGCCAGGGTTTACCGCATGCTGTGGTTGCAGAGTTCGCTCGTTGAGCGCCAGCTTGATGACTCACCCGCGAAGCCTTAGCGCCGCTCGGCTTCGGCGAGGTAGCGGCTGCCGAATTCGTTCCATTCTACGATAGCCTTTTCGTCGAGCTCGCGCGTCGACCACATGTAGAAGGCTAGACGTCCGCTTTCGAGTTGACGCGTTACCACGGCAAAGAGTCCGATTTTGCCAGCGAAGGCGAGCGCTCTAATGATCAGATCGGCGGTGTAGATGCTCGCGCCGTGGCTATCCAAGAACTGCGATTCGCCTTCGAGCCAGCCGTTGATCCGAAATAGGGGTTGAAGGCTGGCATATACAAAAAGCGCGAATAATTCCAGCGGATGAACGCGAAGGAATCGGCTTGCCAGGCGTCCGATGAACATGCCCATCGTGGCAGCGCCGAAGACTCCGACGACGACGGATGGCCAAAAAACGGAGCCCGCGCCGAGCAGCAGGATGAATTGAAGCATCGCGAGCACGACGCAAGCTACAAAGATTTCGTGCAAGTAGTGCCAGTGCTGCCGCTTCGGCTGGGCGCTTTTGGGCCGCATCATCGTCCAGAATAGAACGAGTAGCATCCAGGCCTGAAAAAGCTGCAGGATGACAAAGCCCGCCTCCCACGCCGCTCCCCAAGTCGGTCTGCCGATGAAATCCAGGTAATGGCGTGAGGAGTGCCCCGCATAGAACACTACCCACGCTACCCAGAGGAACCTCCAGTACTTCGTGAACTGCTCGACATTCCGGTTCGCCTGCTCGAACGCTGAGTCGAGAGCAGCGGGACGTCGCAGATGACCTCGGAGCACACGAGCGCAGAGCACGACAACGCCGACGAACTGGATGTAGTCAGCGACGTCACGCGCCGGCTTCTGCCACGGTCCGCTCGCCCACATTCGAACTGCAGCGACCGCCGCAGCGAGGAGGAGGAGCACGAGTCCCGAGGCGGCCCAAGATCGGAGGTACCTCGACGTGCCCTCTTGGTTCGTGTCTTCTTGGTTCGATGACGCGTCTGGTTGGCGTCGGGGGGGCCGGCTCGACCGACGAGGCGCGTTCGTCGCGGGACGGGTTGCCGCAGTTCCGCCCGCTCGCAAGCGTGTTCCGGTGTCTCGTCGCGAGCGGCGGTCCCAACCCGGGCGCGATGGGGGTGGCGGAGCATCCGAATCATCCTCGGTCAACCAGGTTAGAGTCTTTGGTAATGACTCGTGATTCTCGTATGGAATTACGAGCACACCCGCTTCCTCGAGACTTGCCCTCTGATGCGGCTTGATCTCACTCTGCGGCATCAGAGCGTAGTGTGTTGGTGGCGTGTTTTCGGGAGAGCTGCGGAGCTTTGCGAAAATCGGCTCCAGGTGGTAGTCCGAAAGGCTGTAGCCGACGAAAAGAATAGTTTGAGCCCGGAAGATGCCTGTCAGGGTTTCCTCGAAGCGAAGTTTGTGATGGACGGCTTCTTCATAGCTCCGTTGGGTCAGCACCCAAGTGCCCGGCTCATGCAGCGTGCCGTGAAGCTTTAAAATGTACGCTTTGTCTTGACCGACGTCGGCGGCAGGCAACCTGGCGGGCCAGCGGCCCTGAAACGCGCGCTCGAGCAGGTGGTCCAAGTTGGTGGTGATCACGGCGCGAAGGCGGGGCTCGAGTTGCGCGATGGCCTGCATGATCGGAGGCACGTCGACGATGCGTCGATCGTCGAGCATCTCCTTGATCAAGCACCTGAATTCGGCATCGCCCAGGACGGTCGCAGCTGCCGTGGACGCCTCCATGAAGCGCTCTTGCTTGGCGAGCACCTCCATTTCCGCAATGTGTTCTCTGTCGCCTCGCTGCCGAGCGCGCTCGATGAGTTCCGCGGCAAGCGTTCGCCAGGCGGGTAAGCCAGCCGCTACGGAGGCGCCGGCACCGACGAAGAGGACGAGGTCGCCCTCCCGATATCGGTCGCGTACCCTTGCAAGCAGGGGGCTCGTTCCCGGTTCCCAGGCACTTGCCGCAAATCCCGGTTCCGAAAACGTCCCTGCCGTCATCGTGCGTGACCATTGTGTACGAAAAGTCCGCCGGTATCGAGCCCGCAGTTCAGCACGAAGATGGGTCGGCCTCGAAACCTCCTCGGAATCCCGCGACTGCCTCCACTGCGGGCATTAGTGAAGGATTCGAGTGAGAGCACCACGGTCACGCCTTCGAATGTTGCCGACCGAGATTGCGCGCGGCCGGTTGCGCGTGCCGCACGGCCGTTGCGCCGCGGCACAGTCTTGGTGTGCCGCCAGCCTTCGTCGAAGCACCTATCGGCTGCAGTCGCTCGCGTCGTCGCGGTGCTTCGGTGCTTCGATAGCGAGCACGGTTTAGAGCCGTGAAGGTCCGGCCCGCACACGACTGACGCTCGCCGCGCTCGGAGCGTCATCCTCCTTGGGCCGGAGGGAGGGATGCTCAGGGCGTGCGGCGGCTCGGACCTTGCGTGGCGGGGCCGTGCGCATTCGGAGCTATCCGGGTCGTCGTGGTGCGTCGATGGGACGCGGGTGCCGACCTCGGTACGAGTTGCCCCTGCAGCCGCGCCCGATATCGGGGGCAACGTCACGCAACGCAGGTGCCCCACCCGCCGTGCTCGCCCGTTGGGCTGCGCGCGGCTTGCGGCCCCCAAGCGTCGGGTTCGGCGCCGTGCTCGCACGTGCTCGGCCGCCGTAAGGCCCTAGGTGGAGCTGATAATTCCGAGGTGTTGCGACCTGCGCGCGAGGTGCGCGCTGACGCCGATTACGATTCGAGGGCCTGCGCGATGAGCAGCGCCTCCTCCTCGCGATGACGTGAGGCGGCGAGCGTGAAGAGTCGATAGCGCGCCGTGGGATGACAACGCGCGTCTCCCAGTCCGTGCCCGAACTTTCGGAGCGCGTCGGCGTCGAGCGGCACGGCGCGTATTGCCGCCACTTCATCGGGGTCGGGGAGGACCGCCAATAGCTCGCGAGCGGACAGCGGCGCCCGTACGATGACCACGAGCGCCGGCGAGAGCCAAGCGGACTCGAGCACGAGGGCGCGGAGCTCCACCGAGCACGCCGCCACCACGCCCTCGGGTAGACGAAATTCCTCGCGCAGTCCGCGCAGCGCGCAGACGGCGAAGCAGTCGTCGCCCGAGCCGTCTACGGGCTCGAGCCCTTCCTCGAACGAGACGCTCCACGCGCCGGGATAGTAGTGCAGCGATGTCGCGCGCTGGGCCGCGATCACGGCAGCGTCGGCCGTCTCGAGCACGGCGTGGACGACGAGGAAATTCGGCACTGCGAACGTCACGGATTGGCCGGGCTGGACGCGCAGGTGGTGGGCGAGCGCGGCGTGACTTTCCGGAAGCGTCGCTTGCCACGCGCGCACCTCCGCCCATTCCGTAACGCGAAGACGAAAGTGCAAGCTGCCGTCTACCGCTCGCTCGGCACGCTCCAGACCCACGCGGCGATCACTGCGCTCACCGGCGTGGCGCGCGTGCCACGACTCGCGCAGTTCGGCCAGCTCGGGACCCAGTCGCCAGACGGCGTCCTCC
This sequence comes from Polyangiaceae bacterium, assembly GCA_025936115.1. Classification (GTDB taxonomy): domain Bacteria; phylum Myxococcota_A; class Polyangia; order Polyangiales; family Polyangiaceae; genus PMG-095. Next base: position 21,788 of record JAICTZ010000040.1, on the reverse strand, counting down.
ATCTCCACGTGGACCGTCCCGGGATCTGCGCCGATGCGGAACAACTCGACTGCATCATCGAGTGCCACGCGAGCTGCCCGGCCCCAGAGGAGGGGATCCAACGCCGAATCGGTCACCATCGGTAGCTAGCGCGGAATTCACGCGACGCGCGGGCTGCGCGCGCCTCCCCCAAGCGTCGGGCTCGGCGCCGTGCTCGCACCTGCTCGGCCGCCTGCGGGGTAGGGCTGTAGCTGATAAACCCTAGGAGTGCGGCCTGCGCGCGAGCTTGCGCGCCGCCGCCTGCGCGCGCCGCGGAGGAGGCCGTCCTCTCCACGCAGCGTTGGCGGCTGCCGGAGATGAGGCTCGAGTCGTGGCTTGGCCCGAGCAACGCCCGGGCTTCACGAGAGGCGCACGAAACGCCGCGCGCGGTACCCGGCTCGCCGAGCCATCTGCGGTTCTCGGCTCGGCGTGTGCTTTGGGCGGTAGGCTTCGTGCTATCCAAAGGAGAGTCGTCCTACTGCGTGTCCAACACCTACGAGCTGCCCGCGACGGAAACGCCTTCATCCATTAGAGGCGTGTGCCTTCCCGCACACCGATGCTCCAGCATTCGAAGTCGCGAAATTTGGTGAGCGTCGCGTCCGGGATTGTATCGCCGCCGCAGGCTTGTCCAGTGGTCGAGCCGTGCGTTTGCAAACTCGTAATCGTCACGCCTACCGCGGACTGTTGGATGTCGGTGCCGTAGTAATCGACGCCACAGCCGTCGACCAGGTTGCCGGTCGTGAGCGCTTGTTGTTCGCGATAGGCGTCAGTGCCGATTGGTTTCGCGGCAAGAAAGAGCGTAAAGCCTGTGGTGTCGCAACTCGTTTTGTCGGGGGCACTGCACTTGTAGCCGACGAGCCCGAGTTCGCCTGCGTAATAGACGATCTGGAAATAAGGTGAGTCGAGCGGTTGGTCCACGGGGGCGGCATCGCACGGTCGGGCGAGCGTCGAGGAGATCAGCTGATACATGCCCGCAAGAGCCGAAGATGGAGCGGGCGACTCGTCGTCGCCACCACCGCAGCCGACGGCGGAAAGCGCAACCAGGATCACGCGGCAGAGGGTTCTTCGGGGGTTCATTGTTGCAGTCTAACGCATTCGGGGGAGACCTCGAGCGGCCGCAACGCCGCCCGTTCTCGGAGATGTGGCGCAGTGTGCGCACCGGCAGCGGGGTCATGCGCGGAGCCTTGCGGATCCGCGGGTCGCCGTGCGTCGTGTTCCGTCGAAGTGACGCCGGTGCGAACCCTCCACGATGCAGCTCGTGGTGCTTCGGGGTTCGTCGTCTGGCCACGACGGTTCGAATCCCTTCTGAGGATCCGCTCGTACGCGCCGGACGGACGTACGCGTTGGTGCGTCACCGCGCTTCGCGCGGAGGGAGGGATGCCTCGCCGCCTCTTGTTGCCCCCACCCGCCGTGCTCGCCCTTCGGGCTGCGCGCGGCTTGCCTCCCCCAAGCGTCGGGCTCGGCGCCGTGCTCGCACGTGCTCGGCCGCCTGCAGGGGAGGGGTGTAGCTGATGAACCCTAGGAGTTGCGGCCTGCGCGCGAGCTTGCGCGCGGCCGCCTGCGCGCGCCGCGGAGGAGGCCGGCTCCTGCACGCAGTGTTGACGCTGTCGGCTGGAACACGCGCGTCGTGGCATGGCCCGAGCAGCGCCCGGGCTTCACGAGAGGCGCACGAAGCGCGCCGCGCCCGATGCTGAGCTCGACGCACGCGCTGCGCGCCGACTGAAACCGCCGGGTCCGGGGGCGCGTCACGCTTCCTGCGCCCGGGTGGGTGAAGCCCGGGCGCCGCTCGGGCCACGGAGTCACTCATGCATCGCATCCCTTCTCGTCCTCAGGTTCACCCGTCATCGAGCTTCGCGCTCGGCAAATGCGCTCGGCGCTCACGCCATCGGAGCAGAAGCTCTGGGAAGCCATCCGCGGTTCTCGGCTCGGGGTCTGCTTTCGGCGGCAGGTGCCGCTTGGACGCTTCATCGCGGACTTCGCCGCGCGTCGGTGCGGCTCGTCGTTGAAGTGGATGGCAAGTATCACGCACGGCGGCGCGTAGCTGATGCGCGGCGTGACCGCGCGCTTGCCCGGCAGGGTTACCGCGTGCTGCGGTTGCAAGCTTCGCTCGTTGACCGCCAGCTTGACGAGGCGCTGCGGCTTAGTTGCGCGGCACTAGAGCCGTAGCGGCGGATTTCAGTATCAATGCGAAGGTTCTCGACAGCGGTCGCGCGTCGACGCATCGTTTGCCGAACCGGATCCCGCTAGCCCAAACTCGGATACCGCTTTCCACCGCGTGGCGGAAGGACGCCGGCAGCCTCGAACCGTGTGCGGTAGCGCTCGAGGAATATCTCGCGCTCTACCGGATCTGGACGCATTCGTCGCGGCCAATGAACAGGAACGACCTCGTAGCTGCGACCGGGGCGACGTCTACAGGCCAGAATCCCGAGTCCCGAATCGATAACGTGCTCGAACAGCAAGGGATCGTACTCACGTAGCGCACTCGATGCTTAGGACAGTTCCGCGAGTATCGGCACTGCAAGCCAGACCCGATCGGCGAATCGCATGTAGTTACGTGCCTGCTGAACCAGGCGAGCTGTAAAGTCGAGCTTGACCTCGACGGCCACTAGCTCCACGGCTTTCGAGGACCGCCAGTGGACCGCTAGCAAGTCGATATTCTCGAATTCCGTTCCCGGTCGATCACTGTGGACATCGAAGACATAGTCTGAATCATCCGGCGCATGTTCCGACTGATAAATGCTTTCAAGGGTCGTGACCGCATACGTTCCTAGACGGCGCTCCTCTTGACGGTTCTTCGGTTTTTCTCGCGCGGGAGCCACTTCATACTCTTCGTCTTCGGCATCGGCGGCAGGGGTTTCCTCGCGCTCCGCTACTGTGGCTCTTGCGTCCTCCGCTCGCTGAAGTGTTTGGTACCGTTCGGGCGAGTAGATGCTCTTTGCCTTTCCGTACCACCTGAAGTCCGGCTTCGGAAAATGGTCATCGTCTGGAGCTTCAAAATCGAAGAACCTCAGACGTACGACCATCGCTCTGGCGTTCGGGATCCCCCGTTGTTCGAGCGCGGCTCGTAGCGCTTTGCTGCTCACACAGCCGTCGCGACAAAGCATTGCGCGCAGCACTTCGAGCGACGTTGCCCAGTGCACCGGATCTGGCGGCGTCGACGCGCTCACGAGAGGAGACGGTGCTGGATCAGGAACCACTTCCAACAATGGTTGCGTCATATTTGCCCCGCAGTTGATCTGGTCCGCCCAGAGTCCTAAGCGTCTCTGTCGCAGTTCGAGGTGTCAAGGCTAAAACGCATCAATGCTGCGGACACCAACGCCCACATGAACATACAGCGCGCACGTCGCTCAAACAGCTACGATTCATGCATGGCCGATCGCGAACGACGACAAGACGCAACGCTTGTGGACATACTCATCGACGGCTTTGAAAAGAACGAAGTCGTGCGTGGGTTCCACCGGCGTGAGCTCCCGATGCCGGACGAAGCCGCAGCGGTTCGCAAATTCGCTGCGCTGGCTGAGGAAGCAAAACGCTGGAAAGGAGCGCCCCTCAAAGCCGATGACACGAGTGCCCGGCGACTTGCTGCGTGGCCTGATCTCGAGATCCTGCAGGCGGGGCGTGGAATCATGGTCCGCGTTCGCGCGGCAGCATTCGACCGGTGGTGGCAGGAAGCGACAACGTGGGCTGGCGATCCGATGCGTCAGATTTACGATTGGATTGAGAAAGAGCCGTCGCACGGTGGCTGACGCCGAGGTGTTGCAGGTCGGCTGAGGCCCAGACACGCACTGAGGAGGGAATGCCGCGGCCTCGTCCACGGTGGGCCTGACTCCGCATTCGAGTCCGCGCGTGTGGACGTAACTTGCGCGCATCCGCCGGGACTGAGCGGACGCGCCGCCGCCACCGCTGCCCACCGCCGCTCCGGACACGATCGGCGCGTACGTGCTGGAGGGACGTACGCTGGTTCGTCACCGCGCTGCGCGCGGAGGGAGGGATGCCTCGCCGCCGGGGCGGCTCGGACCTTACGTTCGGAGTCGTGCGCATCCGCGGGTCACCGTCCGTCGTGTTCCGTCGAAGTGACGCCGCTGCGAACCCTCCACGATGAGCTCGGCGTGCAACGTGCTTCGTCGTCTGGCCAAGACGGTTCGAATCCCTTCTGACGATCGGAGCGTTTGCGCCGGACGGCTTGCGCGTGGTTCGTCACCGCGCTGCGCGCGGAGGGAGGGATGCCTCGCCGCCTGCGGCGGCTCGGACCTTACGTGCGGAGCCGTGCGGATCCGCGGCTCGCCGCGCGTCGTGTTCCGTCGATGGGACGCCGGTGCGAACCCTCCACCATGCAGCTCGCTGCGCAACGTGGTTCGTCGCTCGGCCAAGACGGTTCGAATCCCTCCCGCGTCACGTTGTCGGACACGGACTCAGCGTTGCGGGCTGTCTTCGGATTTTGCGGAGAGGGAGGGATTCGAACCCTCGGTACGGTTGCCCGCACACATGATTTCCAATCATGCACCTTCGGCCACTCGGTCACCTCTCCTGGCGGGCCCGACGGCCGCGCGGGAGGCGGGGCCGTCGTTATGTCAGCGGGAAGAGCGAGAGCAGAACATAGAGATCACGGTGAGGTGGCTCGATGCTGCGCTTGCTGGCGGAGAGAGTGGGATTCGAACCCACGGTACGCTTACGCGCACACCTGATTTCGAATCAGGCACCTTCGGCCGCTCGGTCATCTCTCCGCCGCGGACTATGGCCGCGAGTGTTCGTTCTGTCAACGAGCCGAATGTAGAGCGAAAACGGTAGGTTGGAGGCGCTTGCCACATCCGCCGGCCGGCGGCCTGGAAAATTTCGCGGGTTTGCGAGGCGGCCGTCTTCCGCGCAATAGTCGGCCGCGTGAGAGCGCTCTCCGCACCCACGTCGCTCATCTTCAGCGTCGCATTGGCGTCCAGCGCGCTGGCGCAAACGGGGACGCCGCCCGCCGCGCAACCGACGCCCGCCGCGCAACCGATGTCGCCCAGTGCGCAACCGACCCCCGACGTTCCCACGCCGCCCGCCACGTCCACACCACCGCCCGAACCGCCCCCACAAGAGCCGCCGGTGACGGACACGGTGCAAACTCCGGGCGCCACGACGACGTCACCGAGCGCGCCCGCGACGCTCGGCGTGAGCGTGCCGAAGCAGACAGTCGACGCCGAGCCGCGTAAACCCGAGCGCGCTCCGGACCCGTGGCTCGACGGTCACGCGCTCGCCGTCGAAGCGCTCTTTCGCGGCGGCAGTCGCGTGGGCTCGCCAAGCGTCGCGTCGGACACCGAAGAAAAGGCGGGCATCGGCTTCGATCTCGGCGCTTGGTTTCGCATCGCGCGCGCGTTCAGTCTCGGCCTCGAGCTCCGGCGGACCGATCTCGGTAACATCTCGTTCACGAGCGGGCAGAGCACCGTGAACGCCGGCTACGCCTCGACCGCGCTCGAGCTCGGCGCACGCGTCTATCCGTTTCGCTGGAACAGCGCGGACCTCTACCTCGGCATCCACACGGGCCTCGCGTGGCAGGACGTGGACGCCAACGGTCTGCGGCCGTCCGTGAACCTCGAGCCGGCGACGGTGTTCGAGTGTTCGGACTCGGCGGGGCCCGGTTTCGCGCTCGGTGCCGAGCTCGGCGCCGAGGTCCGCCTCGCGCGCGCCTTCTGGTTCGTCGGCAACGTGGCCGGCGACGGCTACCAGCTCACGAGCGAAAAGATCGGCGACTGCGTGAATGGGCTCGGCTCCGTCACGTCCATCTCCGTCGGTGTCGGGCTGCTCTATGCCTTCGACCTCGGCCGTGAAGCGCGCGTCGCGTCGGCGCCGTCGCGGGCGCGTTTTTGAGCCATGACGAGCTGGTCAGGCGCCGACGTCCCTGAAATCTCGCGGCCCGGCGCGCGCGAAGGCCTCGCGCTGAGCTTCGCGCTCACGATCTTCACGAGCGCGTTCTTACTCTTCCAGGTCGAGCCGCTCATCAGCAAGGTGATCCTGCCGTGGTTCGGAGGCAGCCCGGCCGTCTGGACCACGTGCCTGCTCTTTTTCCAGACGCTGCTGTTTCTCGGTTACACGTACGCGCACCTGACGACGCGCTTCTGTTCGGTGTCGCGGCAAGCTTGGTTCCACCTCGCGCTCGTGGTGCTCGCGCTCGTCACGCTGCCGATCATGCCGAGCGCGAACGCGAAGCCGACCGGTCACGACGATCCGACGTTCGGCGTGCTCATGCTGCTCGCGCGGAGCGTCGGCTTGCCGTACTTCGTGCTCTCGGCGACGGGGCCGCTCGTTCAAGGCTGGTTCGCGGAGGCGTACCCGGGACGCTCGCCGTATCGGCTGTACGCGCTTTCCAACGTGGGCTCGCTCCTCGCGCTCCTCAGTTACCCCGTGATTTTCGAGCCGGCGTTCGCGACGGGAACGCAAGCGCGGCTGTGGTCGGGGGCGTTCGTGGTTTTCGCGGCGCTCATCGGCGTGGGCACGTTTTCACGCGTTCGTGCGGCGCGGAACGGCGCGAGCACCGTCGTCGTGAGCGAACCGAGCGCCGTCGAGGTCCCGTCGACGCACGAAGCCGCGCCGAGCGTCTTGAAACGCGCGTCGTGGGTGGCGCTGCCGGCCTTCGCGTCGGTGTTGTTGCTCGCGACGACCAATCACGTCTGCGAAAACGTCGCAGTCATCCCCTTCCTCTGGGTCGCGCCGCTCGCGCTGTACCTGCTCTCGTTCATCGTCGCGTTCGACGGACCACGCTGGTACGTGCGCCCTGCCTTCGCGCTCGCAGGCGTGAGCCTCGCGCTCGCCGTGGGCTGCTTCGACCCACTGAGCGATCTCTTCAGCACCGCCGGCGTCGAGCTCGGTTTCCGCAGCGAGCTCACGCTCGACTTCGCATTCCTGTTCGTCGTCTGCATGCTCTGTCACGGTGAGCTCGTGCGCCTGCGTCCGAGCTCGCGCCGGCTCACGGAGTTTTACCTGTGGGTTGCGTTCGGCGGCGCGCTCGGCGGCGTGTCCGTCAGCATCGTCGCTCCTGCCATTTTCTCGACGTTCCTCGAGTGGACGCTCGGTCTGCTCGCGGCGCTGGTGCTCGCGGGCGTGGTGCTGTTCGCGTCCGCGAAGCATGCGGCATGGCGGCGCCCGGCGGCGCGGCTCGCGGGCGGCGTGCTCGCGCTGCTCGGCTGCGCCGCGATCGTCACGAACGAGCTCGACGACGAACGGCCGCTCGAAATCGCGCGAAACTTCTACGGCACCGTGGCCGTTTACGACGTCGACCAGGACGACCCTGCGGCTCACCACTACTCCCTCACGCACGGCGTCGTCGTGCACGGTCGCCAATTTCGAGCGCCGGACGAACAAGACCGTCCGCTCGCGTACTACAGCGAAAACTCAGGCGTCGGGCGCGCCCTACGCTTCTTCGCCGCCGAGCCCGCGCTCCGCGTCGGCGCCGTCGGACTCGGCGTCGGCACGCTCGCGCACTACGTGCACGCGGGCCAACACCTGAGCTTCTACGAAATCAACCCTGCCGTCATTCGGCTCGCGCAAAAGCACTTCAGTTACCTGTCGCGCTGCGGCAGCGCGTGCGACATCGTCCTAGGGGACGCGCGCCTCTCGCTCGAACGCGAATCCCCCCAAAATTTCCAAGTCCTCGTGCTCGACGCCTTCAGCGGCGACGCCGTGCCCGCGCACCTACTCACGCGCGAAGCGCTCGACCTCTACCTCCGTCACCTCGACCCCGACGGCATCATCGCCGTCAACATCACGAACCGCCAGCTCGATCTCGCGCCCGTGCTCGCCGGCCTCGCGGAACACGGCGACTTCCGCAGCGTCCGCATCTACAGCCGCGACGATCCGCGCGGCTTGCTCTACCACGCCGACTGGATCCTCCTCACGCGCAACGCTCGGTTCCTCGCCGCCACGCCCCCCATCCTCCCGCCCGAGCTACCGAAGCCGAAGCCCGCCGTGCTCTGGACCGACAGCTACAGTAACCTCTTCCAGCTGCTCAAGTGACGCGGCTCCTTCCTCGCTTCTGACCTCGCGCGCACCGCGCTCGGACGACGGGCGTTTGACGGCGAGCCCTTATCCGTTCAGATTCTCGACGATGCGCTTGAAATGGTGGAGTGACAGGGGGCGCGTGGCGTCGTTGGCAATCATTGTGCTCGTCGCCTTCGGGGCGACCGCGTGCAGCGCGGAATTTCCGCCCCAAGAGCCCCTAGCGAACGTCTGTTCACTCCTCAAGGGCGACGAAGTAGCGACCATCGCTCCTGGCAATGACGGCGGGAAGGCAGCGGGGGAGGAGACGATGCCGGACTTTTGGGTTCGCAGTTGCGACTACACGACGCCGGATTTCCATTACGCGAGCTTGGCGGTGGACGGCGCGTCCGACGGCGACGGCGGCAATATTCTGAAGGAGTTTTTTAATGCGGTCGGAGTCGACGGGACGAAGGAGAGCGTCGATGGCGTCGGCGACGAAGCGATCTTCTGGGATGACGGCGTGGAGACGGGCGTGACGGCGAAGGCCAAGGGCTATCTCGTCACATTCACTGCGCTACTCGATCCCCCACCCCCGAAGAGCGCGCTCATCCCGCTCACCAAGAAGGCAATCGCGCGTCTGCCTTGAAGCGGCCGCGCGGCGTCGATCTGCGCCGGTGAGGCTCAAGGCCGGTGGCCCATTCGCACTCACAGGCGACGCGCGTCTCTCGTCTGCATGCGACCCGCTAACGAGTCCGCGAGCTTCGGCACCAGCAGCACATTGGTCGAGCCGGTCAGCATGAAGCGACCGGGCACGCGTTTGCGATCGATGGCCGCCTTCAACGCTCCGAACAGAGCCGGCACGCGCTGCACCTCATCGAGAATCACTCTCGGGGGTAGATCGGCGACGAAGCCCACGGGGTCAGCCGTGGCGGCGGCGCGCGCGACGTCGTCATCGAAGGTGACGTAGGCGTAGGAGAGGTGGTCACCCACCACTCGAGCGAGCGTGGTTTTTCCGCACTGACGAGGCCCGTGGACGAGCACCACCGGCGAATCGAGCAGCGCTTCTCTCAGCCGAGGCTCAGCGAAGCGCGGATAGAGAGCAGCCTCGGGCACCGGCCAATCGTAACCTTATGCCTCGTCCAATCGCAAGGTTACGCTCGGCTAAACGAAAGGATGTCCCTCGGCTAAACGAAAGGATCACCTTCGGCTAAACGAAAGGATTCTTATTTTCGCCGCAAGTTTTGGCCTGCATTTCCCGCAGGTGTGCGGCGCCCGGTCCCTCGCACCGCACCTACAAGTGATAATTCGGCGCCTCTTCCGAAATCATCACGTCGTGCACGTGGCTCTCGCGTAGCCCCTGGCTCGTGATGCGGATGAATTGCCCGTTTTTGCGCAAATCCGCGATGGTGCGCGACCCCGTGTAGCCCATGCCGGAACGCAGTCCGCCGACGAGCTGCTGCACGATGCTCGCGAGCGACCCGCGGTGCGGCACGCGCCCTTCGATCCCTTCGGGGACGAGCTTTTCGTCCGCGGCGCCCGCTTGGCCGTAGCGATCCTTGCTGCCGCGCTTCATCGCGCCGAGCGAGCCCATGCCGCGGTACACCTTGTAACTTCGGCCTTGGTAGAGCACGAGCTCACCCGGCGCTTCATCGGTGCCGGCGAAGAGCGAGCCGATCATGACGCACGAGGCGCCCGCGGCGAGCGCCTTCGTGACCTCGCCCGAATACTTGATGCCGCCGTCGGCGATGACCGGGATGCCGCGCGGTTCGGCGACCTCGGCGCAGTCGGCGATGGCCGTGATCTGCGGCACGCCGATGCCCGCGACGATGCGCGTCGTGCAGATGCTGCCCGGGCCGATGCCGACCTTGATGGCGTCGACGCCCGAGTCGATGAGGGCGCGCGCGGCTTCCGCCGTGGCGATGTTACCTGCGACGAGCTCGATATTCGGAAAGCGCTTCTTCGTGTCGGCGACGGCTTCGAGCACGCCGCGTGAATGCCCGTGCGCCGTGTCGACGACGATCACGTCGGCGCCCACTTCGATCAGCGCCTCCGTGCGCGCCACGCGATCGGGCCCGGGCCCGACGGCCGCGCCCACGCGCAAACGCCCGCGATCGTCCTTGACGGCGAGCGGGTTTCGCTCGGCTTGCAGGAGATCCTTGATCGTGATGAGCCCCACGAGCTTCTTGTTCTCGACGACGAGCAGCTTCTCGATGCGGTGCTTGTGCAGGAGCTCGCGCGCCTCCTCGGGTTTCACGCCGCTCGTCACCGACACGAGCTTCGTCGTCATGAGCGCGCTCACCGGCTGATCGAGGTTCTTCTCGAAGCGAATGTCGCGCGCCGTCAGGATTCCGACCGGCGTGTCGCCCTCGACGACGGGCACGCCCGACACGTCGTGCTCGCGCATCACGGACACCGCTTCGCGCAGCGACTGCGACGGGCGCACCGTGATCGGATTCAAGATGATGCCGCTCTCCGCGCGCTTCACGCGGTCGACTTCTTCCGCTTGCTGCGCGACGGTCAGGTTCTTGTGAATGATGCCGAGGCCGCCTGCGCGGGCCATGGCGATGGCGGCACGCGATTCGGTCACCGAGTCCATCGCGGCGCTCACGATCGGCACATTGAGGTCGATGTTGCGCGACAAGCGCGTGCGTACCTCGACGTCAGCCGGCAACACCTCGCTGTAAGCGGGCACGAGCATGACGTCGTCGAACGTCAGGCATTCGCGCAATGTCTTGTCAAACATGGCCCATGTTTCCGCGCGCCCTTGCGTGGTGCAAGTTGCGACGACGGCCGATGCGCGCAAGGCTCCGTTTTTGTTGGTTATTTTGGTTGGGCACGCCGCCGTGCCACGCCGCGGGTGCCCCGGGGCGCGGGACTGACCCGCAGAAAAGGCGCTAAGTTCGCCTCGTGGCCGCGCACGCAGCTCACGGCGCTCACGGTGGGCACGGCGCCCGCGGCGGTGGCGCACACGGCGATCCCGGCGGCACTCCCGGCCACGGTTCGCACGGCGGTCACGGTGCGCACGGTGGTCACGGTGCGCACGGCCACGGGGCTCACGGCGCTCACGGCGCTACGAGCTCGCTCGTGCCCGCCATGGTGCTCACGACGGCGTTCATGCTCGTCGAAGCGGGCGTCGGCTTTTGGACGCGCAGCCTCGCGCTGGTGGCGGACGCCGGGCACATGCTGGCGGACTCCGGTGCGCTCGCGCTCGCGCTCATCGCGCAACGCATCGCCACGCGCCCCCGCACCGAGCGCTCGACGTACGGCTACCGCCGCGCGGAAGTGCTCGCCGCCTTCGCCAACGGCATGGTGCTCGCCGGTGTCGCCGTGCTCGTGCTCAAAGAAGCGAGCGAGCGCTACTTCTCGCCCGTCGCGATTCGCGGCGGCCCCATGCTCGGCACCGCCGTCACCGGTCTCGTGCTGAACCTCGTCGTTGCGGCGCTGCTCATGCGCGGACAACGCGACAGCATCAACGTGCGCGCGGCGTTCGCGCACGTGATGTCCGACGCGCTCGGCTCCGTTGCCGCCATCCTCGCGGGCGTCGCGATCGTCACGCTCGGCTGGACGCGCGCCGACTCGGTGCTCGCCGTCTTCATCGCGGCGATCGTCGCGTGGAGCGGCTTCCGCGTGCTCAAAGAGACGGCGGGGATCTTGCTCGAATCGGCGCCCCCGCACGTCGACGTGGGCGAGGTCGAGCGCACCATCCGCCAGACGCCCGGTGTGGCGGACGTGCACGACCTGCACGTCTGGCGCATCTCCGAGCGCTTCGATTCGCTGACGGCGCACGTCGTGCTCGCGCGCGGCGAGCACGGCACCGAAGTCTGCCGTCGCGTCGCCGACGCGCTGTGCGACGTCCACGGCTTGACCCACGTCACCATCCAGCCCGAAGCGCCGCCGCCCGATTCCGTCGTCGCCGTGCGCTCGAGCCGCGACGGTCGCGCCCTCGGCCCCGCGCGCTGAGCCCGACAAGACATGTGAGTCTTGGGAGAATAGATCGCGATCGTCGCGAGTCGGAACAGGCCACGCGCCTTGCCGGCGAGCCGGCGCCCGCCGTGCGACGATCTGGAACGGACGCGTAGCCCGAAAACGGGACTTTGCTTGGTCACGTTTGTTTTTCGGGGCCCCAGCCCCGAAAACGGGACTCCTTGTTTGGTCACGTTTGTTTTTCGGGGCCCCAGCCCCGAAAACGGGACTCTTGTTTGGTCACGTTTGTTTTTCGGGGCCCCAGCCCCGAAAACGGGACTTTGCAAACCTGGTCCGCTCTCGGTGTTGTCCCGGCGAGCGTCTAACCCAAAAAAATTCGCACGGCTTCGCGCAACCGGCGCCCGGCGCGTCCCGATACGCGGGGGTTCGGCTCGGACCCGTGGGTCCCAGAGCCCACGAAAGGGAAAAAGCCATGCGTCTTCATCAGTATTCAACGTTCACACTCCTGTTCGGCAGCGGCCTCGCCTTGAGCGCCGCCACGGCCAGCGTCGCCTGCGGCACCAAGAATTTGGATTGCGAGGCGAGCCGAACCTGCGCGGCGCCGCCCTCGAACGGCTCGGGCGGCAGCAAATCGGAAGCGGGGGCTGCCGATCAGGATGAGCATGGGACCTCGAGCGGCAAGGGGGCCGGTGGCGGTGGCGGCGCGGGGGCCGGCCAAGGTGGAGCGGTGGCTCAAGGCGGCCGCGCTGACGACACGGACGGGCTCGGTGGCACGAGCGGCCATGGACATGCGGGCGAAGCAGGTGATGGCTCCGATTCGGACACTCACGGGCAGGGCGGGGAGTCGGACAAGCCTCGTTCGAGTGGCGGCGCGGAGAGCGTGGGCGGCGCAGGCGGTCGTGCCGGCGCGCCAGGCATGTCGGCAGGCTCGGGCATGGCCGGTCTCGCCGGATCGAGCAGTGTGCCGCCTGGTGATACGACGCCCCCGCAACTCACGTCGATCTCACCGCCCAACGGTACCAGCGGCGTGCAGAGCGACGTAGACATCGTCCTCACCTTCAGCGAGCCCATGGACACGCTCTCCGTTCAGGCAGCGTACCAGTCGAGCGATCTGCCGCCCGCGGCCGTCGACTTTTCTTGGAAGAACGAGAGCACGATGCTCGTCATCCATCCGAAGGTTCCGCTCGGCTATGCGAACGTGACGGATCTTGCGGCCGCTGCCAAACGCTATGCTTACAAGATCGCGAGCTCGGGCAAAGACTTGGCCGGCAATCACCTCCCGACGAACGCGGCGAACGTCGACGTCGAGCTGGGGTTCACGACGCTGCGACACGTCACGCAGGCACTGGGGGTGAAATCAGGCGGCCTGACCACCTGCTCGCATCCGACCACCGGTGCAGAAACTGTCCGGACCGGCGGCACCTGCCGCGACGGAAGCACTGTGATGATCGGCAAAGACTCGGTGGATACCGTGACGCTGCCGCTCTTTCAGTTTGATCTGTCGACGTTGCCGGTCGCCATCGTCGCGTGGCAAAGCGCGGTGTTCTCCGGCTCGCACTCGGTCCCTGTGATCAATCCGTACCTAGCCGACCACTTGGGCAACCTGCACCTGTTCAGCACTGCGATCGATCCGAATACGTTCGGCTTGGATTCGCCGATGAACGACCTCGGCGTCATCGGCGACTACACGACGGGAGACACGATGAGCCTCGACGTGAAGTCCGCGGTCGCCGACGACTACGCCCACCGCGACGCGCGGGGAAACGTCTCCGAGTATGTCTTGCACTTCGAAAAGTGGACCGACGACACACCGGGCGCGAGTTGGGTGTGGGACGATTGCACCACGATCAGATTGACGCTCGACTATCTCGTCCCTTAGCTCTAACTCGCCGAGTCGCCTCCTCGAACCGGGAGTTCGTGATACCGTGCGCGCCCCATGTCCGCTCCGTGCTCGCGCTGGCTTCGTTTCCGGTCCGCTTCGTCCGCGTCGTGGACCGGTGCCCTCCTGGGCGCCATGGTCTTCGTCGCCGCGCCGGCTGCGCGCGCCTCCGGCCGCATGATTCACGTCGAGCCGATGGCGGGCGAAAAGATCCGCATCGACGGCGATCTGCGCGAGTGGCCGGCGAAGATGACCGAGCTCGGCGAGACGGTGCAGGGTTCGGCGAGCGGCGGCGATCCCAAGGCGGGCGTCGTGCTCGGCTACGACGACGGCGCGCTCTACTGCGTGCTGCGCGTGAGTGACAAAAAGCTCTTCCGCACGAGCGCCGCCGGTGCGAATGAAGATCACGCGACGCTCTTTCTCGCCTTTCCCAAGGGCCAGACCTACGAGCTCGGTCTGTATCCGGGTGATCCGGGCAAGAGTCCCGGCCTCGTCAAGCTCCGCGGCAGCGTTGCTCCCGGCGCCAAGCTCGTCGAAGCTCCGACGGAGAAGGGCTACGACATCGAGGCCTCGATTCCGTGGAGCGCGTTTCCCGAGGCGGCGCGCCAGCGCGTGGGCCTGCGTGCGGCGGTGCGGCTGACGGACGCGGACGCGGGCGGCTCCGTCAAGGCCGTGATCGCGACGTCGGGTGCGACAGCGGGGCGCGCGCTGCCGCCGTTACTCACGTCCGCCGAGGCGGGGCTCGACGAATATTTGACGAAAGAGAAGGGGCTCTCGTCCAATCCGCAGCGTGAAGTTTACGGCAACGTGAGCGGCGACGCGATGCTCGAGCGCGTCGCCGTGTTCGGGCCGTTTCTCTCGATCGTGGGGCCCGGGTTCCGCGGTGGGAAAGAGTTCTACGTCGGGGAGCTCGGGATCGAGGACGCGTCGATGGTGACGCGCCTCGAGCTCATGGACTTCGACGGCGACGGTCACGACGAAGTCGTGGTTCAAAAGCGCTTCGGCGCGAAGGATCACTATCGCGAGATCCTCAGCGTGACGAAGGTCGGGCGCGACGATCAGCCGTTTCAAGTTTTCGCTCACGAAGTCGGCCTCAAGACGAAGGACGGCTACATCGCGAACAAGGTGACGCTCCACGGCGGCACGATCGAGATCGCGCAAGGCGACTCCGAGGGGTTCGACCCCGGCAGCTACGACGAGCCGACCCCCTCGGACATGGGCGGCACGATCCTGCCGTGGGAGTCGGTGAAGTCCAAGTCGTTCAAGTGGCAGGGGGACGGAATCAAGCCCGCCGGCGAGACGACTTGGACGCCCAAGCTGACGGCTCCGAAAGGCGGACCGGCACCGAAAGTGCGCGCGCCCGAGGGTCCTGCTGCGCCGCCTGCTCCGCGCCCGCCCACGTCGGACGAGCTGCTCGATCGCGTGTACGCGCTCTACAAGCGCGACCGCGGCACGGGCAACGCACGCCCGCGCTTCGATTTCGTGACCGACGTCGCGGGCGACGGCGGCCCCGAGCGCGTGCTCGTCCATGATCGCGATCTCGTCGTTTTCGGTAAAGGCTTCCGCAACGGGACGAGCTACGCGTTCATCACGATCGGCGTCGCCGACGGCAAGGACGTCCTCGACGCAACGGCGCGCGATCTCACGGGTGACGGCAAAGCCGAAATCATCGTGCGCGGCGTCTTGCACGCCAAGGCGAGCAAGGCGCTCGGTGGCTCTTCGGTCGACCGCTACGCGCTCTTCGTTTACGGCGTGCAAGGCGACGCGCTCGTGCGCGTGTTCGCCGCCGAGACCGGCCGCGCCGTCGAGAAAGACCGCGTGCTCGGCGACGTCGCCTTCACGCGGGGCGAGCGCGGAGCGACGCGCATCGAGCTGCGTCCGGGGCGCGCGTTCGGTTGGACGGAAAAGACGTACCCGTTCCCCGAGGACACGACGACGGCCGGCGGGCTCGAGCCGCTGCTCTTGCCGTGGAGCGCGACGAGCGCGCGCCGTTATAAGTGGGACGGCAAGGCGTACGTTTCGGAGTAGCGACCCACGTCATCGCTTGCGCTGACGGCGTCTCGGACGGCCGGTCGACTTAGCGAAGTCGCGTCACTTTGCCCCAACTTGGCGGGTCAGCATGACGTCCGGATCAGGGCTTCATTCGCGGGCTCGGCGCGCCGTAGTGACCCTCGGTCGATCCCTCGATCGACGAAGCAGCCGAACGCCCGTCAGCACGAACGTATGCAGCCACGAACTCAAACGACGCGACGCTCTGTGATCGCGCGCCGATCACGCGCGTGGTGTAGGCGTGAGTGCGCAGCGTCCGCTGACAGCGCTGATGTAGGTGAGCGCGCGGACGTGTTCGGCGATGTAGGCGTGAGTGATCGCGCCTGCGAGATGAAGTCGAGTTGCGCGGCTGACGCGCGTCGCTTCGCTCGCAAAGTTGAGTATTGCGATGGATACTTGTCCTGCTACCCTCGGAGGTCGTCGGGACCGCGTCGCTGACGCGTGCCTGCTTCGGTCCGAGCGAACTCGGATGGAACTCTCACTCTGGCGCTTCGCATGTCGATAAGCTTTCGCCTCCTCTCGACGTTGGCCGTGTTTGGATCGGCGTTCTGGGCCTGCGCCCCCGATCTCGACGCGCTCTCCTCCAAGTACAATCCGAATGCCGCCGGAACGGGCGGTACGACGGCCGGCAGTGGAGGCACCGGGGGCAGCGTGTCCGGCACGGGCGGCGACACACCGGAAACCGGCGGCACGAGCGCCGTCGGCGGAACCGGCGGTGACGGGACGGGCGGCACCGAAGCCGGCGCCGCAGGACAGGCCGGGGAGGGCGCGACGGGCGGCACGGGCGGCTCGGGCGGAACTGGGGGCTCGAGCGCCACGGGCGGCTCGAGCACCGGTGGGACCGGCGGCTCGCCGCCGTCGAGCTGCACCAACGGCGAAGCCGACTCCAACGAGACCGACATCGACTGCGGCGGCGCGAGCAAGTGCCCGCGCTGCGACCTGCGTCAGCATTGTGGTTCCAACACCGATTGTTTGGACACGCTATTTTGCAAGAGCGGACGGTGTCAGGCACCGAGCTGCTCGGACAACCTGCAGAACGGCGACGAGACCGGCGTCGATTGCGGTGGGGCGTGCGCGCTCGACGGGATCACCTGTGACGACGGGATCGGTTGCACCGTGAGCCGGGATTGCACCGGCGAGTTCTGCGCGGATGAGGTTTGCACCGACCACTGCACGAGCAACAAGCGCGAGGCGGACGAGACGGACGTCGACTGCGGCGGCAAGCAATGCGCGCCCTGCGGCGATGACAAGAAGTGCACCGTTGCCGGCGACTGCGCGAGTAAGATTTGCACCAACAAATTGTGTGTGCCGGCCACGTGCAGCGACGAGGTCGTCAATCAGACCGAGAGCGATACCGATTGCGGCGGCGTCTGCACGCCGCTCAAGTACTGCGCGCTCAGCCAGTCGTGCAACTCGGCAGCCGACTGCGCGTCCTACGTGTGTACGTCGGGCAAATGCGCGGCCGATATCACCATCGCCGCCGGCGACATGATCGACGACTTCGAAGACAGCAACTTCACCCTGCCGGCGGTGAACGGGCGCGTCGGTAACTGGTACATGTTCCACGACACCAGCACGACCGGGGTGAGCACGTGGGCGATGGCGCCCATCGACGGTCAGCGCGGTCCGTCGAGCCTCGTGGGGCAGCACACGACGGGCAGCGCCTACACGGTCTGGGGCTATGGCATTGGCGCCGATCTCTTGAATACCGGCGGCGGACAGAACAGCAAAAAGCCTTACAACGCCAGCTTCGACAACGGCGGCACGCTGACCCCGTACGCGGGCATCACGTTCTGGGCGCGCTCGAGCGAAACGCTGAGCTTGGGAGTCGTCTTTCCCGACGGCGACACCGACCCGGCAGGTGGGATTTGTACCCAAACCAGTGAGACTGCGTGCGGCATGCTCAATGGTTGTGCGTGCGATCACCACTACCTGACGGCCGTTTCCCTCGGTACGGAGTGGAAACGCTACACGGTGTTGTTCAGCGCTCTCTCGCTCGAGTCCGGCACCGTTCCTGCGCCGGGGCCGTTCGATCCCACTCGCCTCGTGTCGATCCAGTTCCGGGTCGTTCCTGGCGCGACCTTCGACTTCTGGGTGGATGACGTTGCCTTCGTGAGGCCCCAATGATCATGAACACCAAGTGCCGCTGGATTTTTCAGACCGCGCTGACGCTGGGCTCCTTCACGGGCGCCCGCTGCGCGCTCGCTCAGGAAGCAACCCCCGCGCAGCCCACCGCCTCCACCGCGGCTTCGTGCGAAACGTCGTACGAAAAAGCACAAACCGACCGCGTCGCCGGCCACTACATTTCGGCTTCGTCAGCGGCGCTCGCGTGCTCGCAGATCCAGTGTAACCAAGCCATCGTGCGTGAGTGCATGCGCCTGTACGAGTCGCTGCAGCAGGACACGCCGACGCTCGTCTTCGCGGCGCGCAAGGCCGAAGGCGGCGAGCTCATCGACGTGCAGGTCGAGATGGACGGCAAGCAGGTCGCCGAGCGCATCACGGGCCGCCCCATGCCCGTCGATCCCGGGCCGCACCAGTTCGCGTTCATCGAGCCGACGCGTGGCCGCATCGAGACCACGGAGAGCGCGCGCGTCGGCGATCACGCGCGCGTGATCGAAGTTACCTTCCCCGATCCGAACGCGAAGAACGCACCGGGCGCGCCCGGCGTCGTCACGCCCGAGCAGGCGCCCGTGAAGCCGCAAAAGCGCGGCATCCCCCCGATGACGTTCGTGCTCGGCGGCATCGGCGTCGCGGGGCTGGCTTCGTTCGCGTATTTCCGCGTGAGCGGCGTGGGCGACTACAACCACTACAACTCGACGTGCAGCCCCGAGTGCAACCCGAACGACATCGACAAGGTACGGACGAAGTTTACGGCGTCGTACATCGCGCTCGGCGTGGGTTTGGCAGGCGTGGCCGGCTCGGCGCTCGTGTTCGTGCTCAGCCGCACGGGCGAGCACCCGAGCACCGAAGCGCGTGTCGAGCCCCTCGAAGGTGGCGCCATGGCACGTCTGAGGACTAGATTTTGAGAAGGCGCGCTGTCGCGCTCTTCCTCGCCGCGACAGCGTGCGCACAGCCGAGCCACTTCGAATCGCCGCTTGCGGTGACGGCGGATCGCGCAACGAGCGCGCCCGCGCTGGTCATCGACAGGGCGCTGCAGAAGCAGCACATCTCGGGCTTCGGCGCTTCGTCGGCGTGGACGGCGGGGAACATTTCGTCCGACACGGCGGATCTGTTCTTCGATCCCGAGCAGGGCCTCGGCTTGTCGCTGTTGCGCATGCACATCGCGCCCGACGGCACGACGTCGGAGACGAACACGGCTAAACTTGCGGTCGCCCGCGGGGTGAAGGTGTGGGCGGCGCCTTGGTCACCACCGGGGGAGTGGAAGACGAGTGGCACGGACACGGACGGCGGCTCGCTCTTACCCGAGCACTATCAGGATTGGGCCGATCGGCTGACGGCGTTCGTCAACGCACAGGCCGCGGCCGGTGTCCCGCTGATGGCGCTTTCGGCGCAGAACGAGCCGAACTGGAAGGCGACCTGGGAGAGCTGCGTTTACGACGCCGCCGAACTCACGACCTTCGTTCGCGACTATCTCGCGCCCACCATCGCGCGCGACTGCCCGGGCGTGAAGCTACTCACGCCCGAAACGATCGATTGGAACACGCTCTCCGGCTTTGTGACTCCGCTCCTCGCCGATCCGGGCGCCGCTGCAGCCGTCGACATCGTCGCCGTCCACGATTACGGCGGTGTGCCGTACGCGTACACGGCTCCCGCCGACAACGGTAAGGAATTCTGGGAGACCGAAGTCAGCTACGACGACCAGGTCGGAGTCCTCGCCGCGCTCGAGACGGCGCGCCAAGTTCATCGGCACCTCACGACCGGCGGCGTCAACGCCTTCCACTACTGGTGGCTGGTCGGTGACGACACGAGCGGCGGCGGCTTACTCGTCAAGGGCGCGCTCGTGCCGCAAGCCTACGGGCTCGGTCACTACAGCAAGTTCGTGCGACCGGGCTACGTGCGTCTCGACGTCGCACCACAGCCCGCGAGCGGCGTCTCGACGTCGGCGTTCGCCGACCCCGACAGCGGACGCGTCGTGATCGTCGCCGTCAACGAGAACACGAGCGCGATCGATTTGAGCCTGCACTTCGCAGGTCGATCACCCGCCGCGCTCGTGCCTTGGCTCACGACCGCCGACGTTTCGCTCAAGGCCCAAGCGACGGTCGCCTTCACGGACCCGCTCGCGTATTCGCTGCCCCCTCAAAGCATCACGACGCTCGTCACGAGCGACGATCTTGCCCCGAGCGACTCGGGTGAAGGCGGCCAGGCGAACCAGCCAGACGACAACGGCGGCATGAGCGCGAGCGGCGCCAGCGGCGCGGCGGGCGAAGTCGCCATCCCGATGGGCTCGGGCGGCAGCAGCACGCAAGCCTCCGGCGGCACGGGCTCGACGCGCCCCGGGCACGGCGGCACCACGTCCACGGCGCGCGGCGGCAGCGGCGGTACTGGCGGCACGACGAGCGAAGGTGGCGCGACGGATTCGCTCGACGGGGGCGTCGACGACGGCGGCGCGCGACACGTTCCGGGGAAATACTACGCGTGCTTGTGTCGATTGCCAGGTGGTGATCGCGGCCACGGCGCTGAAGCGCTGCCGGTCGTCGCGCTCGTCGGTGTACTCGCGGGGCGGCGCCGCTCGCGAGCAGCCCGCGTGGCCCGGCGCGCCTGAGCTTCGCGTCCGGATTGCCGTCGCGAACTCACGCACGGCCACTGAGAGAGCGAAGTAGCACCAGAGTCCTCGCGCTCGAGCTGACCTCCGCGAGCCCACAAAACAAGAGAGCTCGGCGCGACGCTGGTCGCACCGAGCTCTGCTTTTCCGCTGAGTAGTCGCGAGATCAGCCTAGGAAGTTACGGAGCCCAGGCGATGGTCGAGCCCGTGATCGTACTCGGATTGTAGTTGTTCACGATCATCGGCGACGTGCTCGCGTCGAACGTGTAGGGGCCAGGCGGTGTGGCCGAAGCACCCGCAATCGTGATCGAGTCGATGGCAAAGGACATCGTCGACGCGCCTCCTGCGATGAGCACGACGCTGAACGAGCCGACTATGGCCGGATTGAAACCGGAGGACACGGCCGGGCCGACGACGTAACTGATGTCCTGCATTCCGGAGCTGTACGTAGTCAGCGGATGGTAGAAACTCCCGTAGTCGCCCTGGAAGCTCGTATCTTGTGCGTAGAGCTGCAGCGAATCAGTTGCTGCACCGCTCAAGGTGTGGGCGTGCAAGGTGATGGTGGCTCCAGTGAGGTCATATGCGGCGCCGAAGAAGATCGTGAATGCTTGCTGAGTAGCGCTTGCCGTCGCCGGGGAGGTCAGTACCGCGCACCCACCACACGGCGAGCCCGCGCTGCCGGCCGCACCTGCGGCTGCGCCACCCACGCCGCTCGTCCCCGCCGCCGCTCCCCCGATACCCGCAACGCCGCCGATGCCGCCGATGCCGCCGCCGCCGGCTGCCGCGCCCGCCGTGCCGCCAGCACCAGCCAAGGCACCTGCCGTGCCGGCCGTGCCAGCCGACGTGCCGGCCGTGCCCGCCGACGTGCCCGCCGTGCCGCCGCTGCCAGCCGTGCCGCCCGCACCTGCACCCGAGCCAGCCGTGCCGCCGGTCGCAGGCGCTTCGCCACCCATGCCGCCTTCGCCGCCCATGCCGCCTTCGCCGCCCATGCCGGCTTCGGCTCCCGTGCCGCCGGTGCCCGTGCCGCCCGTGCCGGTACCGCCCGTCGCTGAACCACCGGTGCCCGTGCCGCCGGTGCCCGTGCCGCCCGTACCCGTGCCGCCCGTGCCAGTCCCACCCGTACCCGTGCCGCCCGTCCCAGCGGACGCGCCGCCCGTGCCGCCCTTACCGGCCGAGCCACCCTTTCCGGCGGACCCACCCTTCGCTCCCGAGCCACCCTTGCCACTAGTGCCGTTGACCGTGTCG
>JAICTZ010000043.1 GCA_025936115.1 Polyangiaceae bacterium | reverse complement strand
TCGACGGTGATCTTCTTCGAGAGGTCGCCGCTCGCGACGGCGACGGTGACCTCGGAGATGTTTCGCACCTGACCGGTCAGGTTGCTCGCCATCGAGTTGACGCTGTCGGTGAGATCGCGCCACACGCCGCTCACGTCGGGCACCTGCGCTTGGCCGCCGAGCTTGCCGTCGGTGCCGACTTCACGCGCGACGCGCGTCACCTCCGAGGTGAACACGCCGAGCTGCTTGATCATCGAGTTGACGATCGTCGCCGAGCGCAAAAATTCGCCTTGCAGCGGGCGGCCGTCGACGTCGAGCCGCACGTTTTGCGACAGATCGCCTTGCGCGACGGCGGCGAGCGCGCGCGTCACTTCCGTCGTGGGCCAGAGCAGATCGTCGATCAGCGTATTAATCGAGGTTTCCATCTCGACCCACGCTCCCGTCTGCGCCGGGAAACGCACGCGCTGGCGCGTCTTGCCCTGCTTGCCGACGCTTTGGCCGACACGCTCGAGCTGCTCCGCCATCTTTTGATTCGCCTCGACGACGTCGTTGACGGCGTCGGCGATCTTGCCGACGAGCCCGGTCCAGTGCCCGGGCAAGCGCACCGAAAAGTCGCCGCGCCGGACGGCGACGAACACGCGCAAGAGCTCGCGCAGCTCGTCCTCCGACCCGCTCGTCGCCGGCGGCGGCGGCGCGTCGTGACCATTTCCATTTTCCCCGGTGGTTTGCATCTCGGCCATGTGCTCTCCAAAAAACAAGCAGACCGGACTGGCGAGGCCCGGCGGCTCAGCGACGGCGGCTGAGCTCGACGAAAACAGCGACTTTTTTGCGCACGATCTCGGGATCGAGCGGCTTGACGAGGTAATCGGCGCCGCCCGCGGAATACGCGCGATGGATCTCCTCGGGATCGTTGCCGAAGGCGGTCACGAAAATGATCGGGATGCTCGAGGTGCGCTCGAGCTCCTTCAGGTGCTGCGCGACCTCGAGGCCGTTCATCGTCGGCATCGCGATGTCGATGAGGGCGACCGAGAAGCGTTCGCGCAAGACGAGCGCGAGCGCTTCTTCGCCGGACCGCGCGGTCACGAGGCGATAATCCGGCCGCTCGAGGATGGCCTTGAGCGACAGCAGGTTTTCGGGGCGGTCGTCGACGAGCAGGATGTTGGCGACCTCGGCGCGCTGCTTGATCGGCCGCTCGGGGGCGGTCGGCACGGTAAAGTGGACGGTGGTGCCGGCGCCGAGCGTGCTCTCCGCCCAAATCTCGCCGTGATGCGCCTCGACGATCGCCTTCGAGATCGAGAGCCCCAGGCCGAGGCCTCGGCGCTCTTTCTTTCGCGCCTGCCAGAAGCGGTCGAAAATGTGCGGCATCTGCTCGGGTGCTATGCCGCTACCGCTGTCTTTCACCCAAATCACGACTTTGTCGTCACGACGCCCCGCGCCCACCGTGATGGTGCCGCGCTCACTCGTGAACTTGAGCGCGTTGCCCATCAAGTTCTCGAGCACCTCGAGCAGGCGCTCTTCGTCCGCGCAGATAGGCGGCAACTCGGGCGACAAGTCGGTGCCGATGATGATCGACGCTTCGGCCGCCATGTTCTGCTGCGACTCCACGGCTGCGAAGATCAACGCCGCGGTGTCGACGGGCTTCGTGTCGACCGACAGCTGGCCGGTCTCGATGGCGCTGATGGCGAGCAGATCGCGCACCATGCGGTCCGCGCGCTGCGCGCTCCGAATGATGCGCTCCACCGGCCGGCGCGCCGAGGGCCCGGGGAGCCGCTGGAGCAGCGTGTTGGCGGCAATCGAAATCACACCCAACGGATTTCTAAGGTCGTGCGCGACGACGGAGAGCACGCTGTCACGGGCCCGCACCGCGTCCTCGAGGCGCTCGATGCGTTCGCGCAGACGCTCCGGGTCCGTCTCTACCTCACTGCTCGGCGCGGGCTCCCGCTCAGTCTCGCTCTGCGACTCCGCTCTCGGCATTTCTAAGTTCATTCGCTTCCCTCCCCCACGCTCCCCGCGCCGACCACTTGCGGGATCAGCTCGAGTAGCTGGGGCAACTTCACCGGTTTCCTTAAGACTGCACGCGCGCCGATCAAACGCCCTTGCTGGGCGGCATCGGCGTTCGCGGTGACGACCACGACGGGAATGTCCGCCAGCGCCGGAAGCTTCAGCTGTTCGGCGCGAAAGCTAGGCCCGTCCATCCTCGGCATTTGGAGGTCGAGCAGGATCAGATCGGGGCGTCGCGAGTCGGCTTGCAGACTCGCGAGCGCAGCCAGGCCGTCCTCGGCGCCGGTGCTGGAGTAGCCGGCCTCTTCGAGCACCTCCAAAAGCGAGTCCCTGAGGTCTCGATCGTCTTCGACGACGAGAACATGAGTGCGCACGGGCAATGGCTGCATCGTAACGCTCGCGGTCGCGCGAGGAGTGGCACGAGCCCGCTCCGGCGCGAACCTAGCCCATAGCAGCATTTCGCGGGCGATCACAGGGCCGCTTCTGAATTCCGTCGCCTCCGCCGCTAGACCCACACACGGCGCGCAGTAGGTGCTCCGTCGGCTCCCCGCAGGAGGGGGCAATACCGCCAGCGTGTCTCGTAATGCGGCGGCGCCGCTGCGGCAGAATGCCACATGGCCCGGGAACACAGATGCTAGACGCTTCATGCAGTGACGAGCGACCTCGAGCAGCAGAGTTCAGCAGCGCTCTTCGAGCGCTTGGTGGAGGCCTCCGAGGCCGTGGGTGCGACACGGTCTCGTTCGGCGAAGGTGGCGCGGCTCGCCGAGCTACTTCGCGCGCTCGATGCGGCTGAAGTCGCGCTGGCCGTCGCGTACCTGTCGGGGGAATTGCCACAAGGCCGCGTGGGGCTCGGCTACGCGACGGTGTTCGGCGTCGAAGCGCCGCCCGCGGAGCGCGCATCGCTCCTCTTGCGCGAGGTCGACGCTCGTCTCGACGAGATAGCGAACGCGCGCGGCTCGGGGTCGAGCCGGCGTCGCACGGAGCTCGTCGGCTCGCTCTATGCGCGCGCGACGCTCCGCGAACAAGCGTTCTTGAAACGTCTGCTCGTCGGCGAGCTCCGCCAAGGAGCACTCGAGGGCGTCATGCTCGACGCCGTTGCCGAGGCGTTCCGCGTGCCGTCCGAGCTCGGTCGGCGCGCGGCGATGCTCACGGGCAACCCGTCGATCGTCGCTGCGGCGGCGCGCACGGCGGGCGAAGCCGGGCTCCGGGCCTATGGGCTCGAGCTGTTCCGCCCGCTCGGACCCATGCTCGCGCAGTCGGCGGCGGGACCGAACGAAGCGCTCGAGCGACTCGGCACGGCCATCCTCGAGTACAAGCTCGACGGCGCGCGCGTGCAAGTCCACAAGCGCGGCGACGACGTACGCATCTACACGCGGAGCTTGCACGACGTGACGGCGCGCGCGCCCGAGCTCGTCGAAGTCACGCGCGCGCTCCCCGTCGATTCGGCGATCCTCGACGGCGAAGTCCTGAGCCTGCGCGAGGACGGCCGGCCGCGCAGCTTTCAAAACACCATGCGCCGCTTCGGCAGCAAGAGCCAAGACGCGGCACTGAAAAGCGAGCTCCCGCTCACGCCCTTCTTCTTCGATCTCTTGCAGCATGGCGGACAAGATTTCATCGATCGTCCGGCGCTCGCGCGACGGGAGGCGCTCGCAGCGCTGGTTCCCGAGCGGTTTCGCATTCCGTCCATCGTCAGCGCGGATCCGGAGGTCGCGTCGCGGTTTCTCGAAGCTGCCCTCGCTGCCGGTCACGAGGGCTTGATGGCGAAGGCAGAGAGCGCGCCCTACGAAGCCGGACGCCGCGGCGCGGGCTGGCTCAAGGTGAAGCCGGCCCACACGCTCGATCTCGTCGTGCTCGCCGTCGAGTGGGGCAGCGGGCGGCGCACGAAGTTCTTGAGCAATATTCATCTCGGCGCACGCGACCCGACGACGGGGGGCTACGTCATGCTCGGCAAGACGTTCAAGGGCATGACGGACGAGCTCCTCGCCTGGCAGACCGAGCGATTTCTCGAGCTCGAGGTCGGACGCGACGGGCACGTCGTGCACGTGCGGCCCGAAGTCGTGGTCGAGATTGCCTTCGACGGAGTGCAGCGGAGCAGTCAGTATCCGGGCGGCGTCGCCTTGCGCTTTGCGCGCGTCCGCCGTTACCGCCCCGACAAGCGGGCGGAGGACGCGGACACTATTGAGACGGTGCAGGGGCTGGCCGCGGAGCCGTGAGGCGCTGGGCGTTGTCGCTCGGCTCGATGTGGTGACCGAAACGGCTCGCGTAGGCTTGCGTGAATTCGGCGCCGACGAGCAGGATACACGCCGAATAGTAGACCCACACCACGAGCAACACGAGCGAGCCGGCGGCTCCGTACGCCGACGACATGCTGGACTTGCCGAGATACAGCGCAATCAAGAACTTGCCGATGGTGAACAGCACCGAGGTCACGGTGCCGCCGACCCACGTATCGCGCCAGGCGATCTTGGCATCCGGCACCGTCTTGAACATCACGGCGAAGAGCGCGGCAACGACACCGAGCGAGATCAGGAAATTGATCACCTGCCACACGGCCTCGCCGCCGGGCAGCGCGTTGCCGAGGAAGTGACCGATCGCGCCGAGCCCTGCGGTCAGGATCAGGGACACGAGCAACAAGAACGCAACGCCCATGACCATGGCGAACGAGAACAAGCGATCTTTGATCAGGCCTTTGATGCCGCGGCCCGGCTTCGGCTGGACTTCCCAAATCGTGTCGAGCGCCGACTGGAGCTCGCTGAAGACACCCGAAGCGCCAAAGAACAGAACGACGATGCCCGCAATGCTACTGATGAGACCCGCCGTCGGCGCTTGAGCGCTCCGCACGATGCTCTGCACGGCTTCGCCGCCTTCGCGCCCGACGACCCCGCCGAGCTCGTGTGCGATCGCGCCCCGCGCCGACTGTTCGTCGACCGCGAAGCCCGCGATGGCGATCGCGAGCACGATGAGGGGGGCGAGCGAGAGCAAGGCGTAATACGCGAGTGCCGCCGCCAGCCTCAGCGCGTTATCGTCCATGAAATCGCTGCCGGTGGCTTTGATCAGGGCCCAAACGGCGCGCAAGCCGCCCGGCTGCGAGCTTTCTCGAGTCATGAAACGACGTGCTGCAAACCAGGTGCCAGCGCATCCGGCAAATTCTGCGACTCTGCCCGTGCCGAACTGCCACGACGCGCATTTTTTGACGCGCGGTTTTCCTCGACGGACTGCGCGTCGCGCTCTACACCACCCTTTGCATGCCCTCTCACCTCTTGTTCGGAGCCTGTATTCTTCTACTCACCACCTCGTGCAGCGGTGACGACGACGCGTCCCCCGGCGCGGGAGGTGGACAAGCTGCGAACGGCGGTAGCGCCGGCAGCGGGCAAACGACGGGGGGCGCTAGCGGCACCGGGCAGACGACGGGGGGCGCTAGCGGCACCGGGCAGACGACGGGGGGCGCTAGCGGCACCGGGCAGACGACGGGAGGCGCAGGCGGTAGCAGCGGGCAGGCCATGGGTGGCAGCGCCGGACTCGCGGCAGGCGGCACGCCGTCGACCGCAGGCCAGGCTCCGACGCTCGACTACCCGACCGACACGACGGCCACGGGGATTCAAGCCTTCATCGACGCCGCCAACTATCGGAGTGCGACCTGGGCCTCCGGCATGACGGGTCCCGAGGACCCGCCCATGGGGACGCTCTCGCCGCATGGCCACGAGTACATTTGGTATAATCACACGCTCCGTCAGTCGAACAGCGAAGGCCACACGGGGACGAGCTCCGCGACCGGCAGCATGGTCGTCAAAGAGATCTACACCGGCGAGAGCGTCGTCGGTCACGCCGCCATGCTGAGGACCGACAAGAGCTGGATCATGTTCTGCATCTCGAGCGAGAGTGATCGTTGCTTCTCGGGCGCGCCGGCAGACACGGTCACGTACACGACGTTCATCACCAACTGCGGCTGCCACGGCGGCGGGTCCATCGTGACCGCCGCCGAGATGCCGCCACCCTGACCGGTGCGTCGATTCGCGCAAGCTTTGCCGGACTCGTGAGCAGTCGGCGCAAGCTTCGCGCGCTTCGTCGCGAGCGAGTGGCGTGTTTCGCGGTGTTTTCGCGCGGGTACGTGGTTTGCTCTACCCGCGTGGGTGACGGACTCACACGTACCGCGCTTCGCGCTATTCTCTCTCCTGGCGCTCGGCTGCGCGTCGCCTGCGCTATCCGGCGCGGACACGGACGCGCGCTCGCGCCGTGACTTTGGCCTGACCGAAGCGCGCGATCTCGATGCGAGCCCCGACGTGGTCTCGATCGCCCTCCGAGCCACGCCCTCGGCGCTCGAAATTGTACCGGGCAAGACGACGCCGCTCGCGACCTATGCGGGCACGCTGCCCGGACCGCTCATCGTCGCCAAACGCGGCGATCGGCTCGACGTGCACTTCGAGAACGGTCTCGCCGAACCGACCACCATTCATTTTCACGGCATCCGCCTGCCGAACGCGATGGACGGCGTCCCCGACATGACGCAGTCGGCGGTGCAGCCGGGCGCCACGTTCGACTACTCGTTCACGCTGCCCGACGCGGGACTTTACTGGTACCACCCGCACTACGACACGCTCGCGGAGCTCGGCAGTGGCCTCTACGGCGCCATCCTGGTCGAAGACCCGGAAGAACCGTCGGACCTCGGCGACGAGAGCGTGCTCGTGCTCTCGGACGTGAGCGTCGACGCCCAGGGTGCGCTCCTCCCGCCGTCGAGCGATCCCGCCGCGGTGATCGCGGGCAGCGACGGCAACGTCGTGCTCGTGAACGGGCGCGTTCACCCGACCCTCGACGTACAGAGCGGCCGCCGGCAGCGGCTCCGCATCGTCAACGCCGCGCGCGCTCGCTACTTTTCACTCGGCCTCGCCGGCCGCAGCTTCCTGCAAATCGGCAGCGACGGCGGCCGCTTGGAGCGCCCCGTGAGCGTCGAGAACCCGGTGCTCGCCCCTGCCGAACGCGTCGATCTCTTGCTGGATCCGTTGGGAGACGCGGGCACTTCGCTCGAGCTCGTCGCCTTGCCGATCGCGCGCGGTTTGTCGTTGCCGCTTTCGGCGCAAGTCCCACTCGTGACGCTCCGAGTCGTGCCGGCCGAGTCCGCACCGTCGGCTCCTCTGCCTACGCTGTCGCGAACCATCACGCCGATCGACACGTCGGGCGCCGAGCAAGTCACGATCGCCCTCACGGTCGACGAAGGCGCGGCCTCCGTGAGCATGGGGATCAACGGCGTACCCGGCTCCGCAGCGCAGCCAATCCATGCGCTCGTCGGCTCGACCCAGGTGCTCGTCGTGCAGAACATGACGCCCTACGCGCATCCCTTCCATTTGCACGGATTCTTCTTTCAACCGCTCGACGCGTCCGGCGCCCCCCAGGCTCCGCTCGAGCAGAAGGACACGATCAACGTCCCGCCGGTCACCGAAATCAAGCTCGGCGTTCACTACGACGATCGGCCCGGCATGTGGATGTTCCACTGCCACATCCTCGATCACGCCGAAGCCGGCATGATGGGCATGCTCCACGTCATGAACTGAGCGGCGTCGCGGTCAGCCCTGCTCTGCCTCGCTTCGCACCGTCAGCACGGGACAGGGCGCGAGTCGCACGACCTTTTCCGCGACGCTACCCATCATCGCGTGAGACAGGCCCGTGCGGCCGTGCGTGCCAATCACGATCAGATCGTAGCCGTCGGCCTTCGCGAGCTCGACGATACCACGCGCCGGCACTCCGGGTTCGCAGCGCGCTCTCTCGACGGGTAAGCCCTGCGCTTTGGCATCGGCGAGAGCGTGCGCCGTCGCTTCCTCGGCGTTCTTTCGCACGAGGTTGACGATGTTCGCATCGACGTTCGGCACTTCGGGCAAAGTCGCCGTGGGGATGAACGTCGGGGCCTGCCAGACGTGCACTAGATCGATCGTCGCTCCGAACCTTTGCGCGAGCTCCGCCGCGTAAGCGAGGGCAGCGCGCGAGGACTCCGAAAAATCGACCGGGACCAGGATTTTCCGAATTCGGGCCATCCGTGCAGGCGGTGCAGGCCGCGTGCCACAGCAACCGAGCGCAGCTGTGGCACGGCTCGTGAATGCAGCGCACTCATGATTGTTTCAGGCGACGTCCGTGGCAAAAACGGCTGCGCGCCAGCGGACGGTCAGGGGCGATTGCGCAAAATCGTCGACGTGGCGCTGCCGGGTGCGCAGATTTTGCGTGTCACGCCCTTGAAGGCTGACGCTGCCGACTCGGCCAGCAAGGACGAGACGGCGAAGGGCACGGGCTACGGGGCACCGCTGCGCGTCGAGCTCATGCACGAGGGGGTGCGCCGCGCGCTCGTGCTGCACACTGCGACCGCGAACGATTTCGGACACGACCGGCGCGCCGATCGCGCCGCCGCCGCCATCCTTGCTGCGGACACGTTCGGCCTCGTCGCCGAGCACGTCGCCGTCATCGACGTGGGCGCCTACCGCGGCGCGGACGACTTCGTGTCGCTCGCCGGCACCGGCGAGTTTTACCTGTTGACGGCGCACGCCGAAGGTCGAATCTACGCCGAAGACTTGCGACGGATCGCCGAACGCGGCCAAGTCAGCGCGACCGACACGACGCGGAGCCTTAGCCTCGTGCACTACCTGGCCGAGCTGCACGCCGAACACCCTCCCCGCGCGAAGCCCGCGTACGAACGCTTCTGGCGCGACACGCTCGGTAGCGGGGAAGGCATTTTCGGCATCGCCGACGGCTACGCCGACGACGTTCAGAGCGCGCCGCGCGCGCGACTCGAACGCATCGAGGAAGCTTGCTCGAATTGGCGCTTTCGTTTGCGCCGCCGGAGCGCTCGCCTGCGCCGCACGCACGGCGACTTTCATCCGTTCAACGTGCTCTTCGACGACGCGTCCCGGCTTTCGCTGCTCGACGCCAGTCGCGGCGCGGTCGGCGATCCGGCGGACGACGTGACGTGCATGGCCGTGAACTACGCGTTCTTCGCGCTCGGGCACGCGGGCGCGTGGCGCGGCGCGTTCGCGCCCCTTTGGTACGGCTTCTGGCAGCGCTACGTCGAGGCGACGCACGACGACGCGCTCGTCGAGGTCGTCGCTCCGCTGCTCGCGTGGCGCGGCCTCGTGCTCGCCAATCCCGCCTGGTATCCGGAGCTTGCCGCGGCCGACCGCGATCGCATTCTTTCGTTCGTCGAACACGTGCTCGCCGCGCCGCGTTTCGCGCCGGAGATGGCGACGGAGTTTTTCGACACGTGACGCTCGGGACGGTCGTGTGGGTGAGCGGGCTGCCGTCGGCGGGCAAGTCGACGTTCGCGGAGCAAGCGCTCGCGGCGCTTCAGGCGCGGCACGTCGGCGCGTGTTTGCTCGACGGGGACGCCGTGCGCGCCTGCCTCGTTCCGAAGCTCGGATTTTCGCATGGGGAGCGGGCGCATTTCTACGAGACGCTCGGCAATCTCTCCGCGCTGCTCGCTCGGCAGGGGCTCGTCGTGCTCGTCGCCGCCACGGCCCACGAACGCGCTTTTCGGGAGCGCGCTCGCGCGGTCGCGCCAGCGTTCGTCGAAGTCTGGGTGGATACGCCGCTCGAGGAATGCGCGCTCCGCGATACCAAGGGGCTCTACGCGGCGGCGCGCTCCGGTGCGGCGCACGACGTGCCGGGAGCGAACGAAACCTACGAACCACCGCTCGAGCCCGAGGTCGTGGCGCACGGCGGTCTCGACGCTGCCGCGCTCGCGCGGCTCGTGACGCTCCTTCAGCGGGAGCGATAGCGTCGCGATTTCAGCGGCGTGCGCACGTTTCCGCTGCTCGCGCAGTTTGGGACAAAAAGTCGTGCCTGCCTTGCTCGCGACGGCTGCGGTCGGCGGCGCGATGCTCGTCGTGTTCGGATTGAGGTAAAGAGACGTCCATGTTCGAGACGGCGGAACTGGGGCGCGAGCTCGCGAAGGACGCCTACGAGGCGCTGTTGCCCGAGCTCCGAACACGCCTGCTAAAAGCCCAAGCGGCGCTCGAAAAGGCCGACTTTTCGGTGATCGTGCTGCTCAACGGCGTCGGAGGCATGGCCGACACCACCAATCGCCTCTACGAGTGGCTCGACGCACGCTACCTCGCGACCGAAGCCTGGTCGCGACCGAACGAGGAGGAACGCGAGCGTCCCGAGTTTTGGCGCTACTGGCGCTGGCTGCCGCCCACGGGCCGTATCGGTGTCTTTCTGGGCAACTGGTACACGCGGCCCATCGTGGAGCGCGCGGAAGGCGCCGCCGGACAGGCGCGCTTCGGCCGGGAGCTCGCACGTATCAGCGCCTTCGAGCGCACCTTGGCCGATGACGGCGTGCTGATCGTGAAGCTCTGGCTGCACCTCTCCAAGCACGACCAACGGCGCCGGCTGCGCACGCTCGACGCCAAGGCGACGACGCGGTTTCGTATGGGCAGGCACGAATGGCGGCGGCTCGAGCAGTACGACGATTTTAGGCGCGCTTCCGAGCGCGCCGTGCGCGAAACGAGCACGGCCCTCGCGCCCTGGACGGTGATCGAGGCCACCGACGCTCGCTACCGAGACGTCGAAGCGGCTCGAACGTTGCTCGCGGCGCTCGAACGACGCCTGGCAGCGCCGCGGCCCGACCGACACGTCGACGCGGAAGCGGCAACGCCCCCGGCCCGCACCATCCTCGATACGCTCGACTTCGCGACGCGCGTCGAGAAGGAGGAGTACGAACGTCGCACGCCCGAGCTGCAGGCGCGACTGAATCGGCTCGCGAACAGACTCGAACGCAAGCGGCGCAGCGCCATTTTCCTGTTCGAAGGGCCCGACGCGGCCGGCAAGGGCGGCGCGATCCGCCGCGTGATCTGGGCGCTCGACGCGCAGCAATACCGCGTCATCCCCGTGGCCGCGCCCAGCGAGGAGGAGCGCGCGCACCATTACCTTTGGCGCTTCTGGCGGCATCTACCGCGCCGCGGGCGGATCACCATTTACGACCGCAGCTGGTACGGCCGCGTGCTCGTCGAGCGCGTCGAAGGCCTCGCGACGCGGGACGAATGGTCACGCGCGTACCGCGAAATCAACGAGTTCGAGCGCGAGCTCGTCGATGACGGCACGCTGCTCGTGAAGTTCTGGCTGCACGTCACCTCCGCCGAGCAGCTGCGTCGCTTCGAGGATCGCGAGCGCGAGCCCTGGAAGCAGCACAAGATTTCCGCCGAAGACTATCGGAATCGACGGCACGCGCAGCTGTACGAGGCGGCGGCGAGCGAGATGTTCGAGCGTACGAGCACGGAGTATGCGCCCTTCGAGCTCGTCCCCGCCGACGACAAGCGGGGCGCGCGACTGCACGTGCTCGAGACGATCTGTCGCCGGCTCGAAGCCGAGCTCTGACGTGGCGTTCGGTCCCGACTCGGCACCTTGACGCCCGAGCACACGTGATCAGATTGGGGGCATGAATCGGCGTTGCGCGGCCTGCGGCCAAGAGAATCGGGTGCCGGCGCGGCATCTGGCCCACGCGGGCCGCTGCGGCGCTTGCAAGGCTCCCCTGGCTCCCCTCTCCGAGCCGCTCGACGTCGACGAGCAAACCTTCGATGAGATCGTCACGCAGGCCGCGGTCCCCGTGTTGGTCGATTTTTGGGCGCCCTGGTGCGGGCCGTGTCGCATGGTCGCGCCCGAGCTCAAGAAAGCGGCGGCACGCCTCGCGGGCAAGGCCGTCGTGCTCAAGGTCGATACCGACCAGCACCCGGGCCTCTCGGCGCGTTTCTGCGTACAGAGCATCCCGAGTTTTGCGGTGTTCTCGGGCGGCCGTCGCGTGAGCCAGCAAGCCGGCGCCATGAATCAGGATCGGCTGGTCGCGCTCGTCGCGATTGCTCGCGCGAGCGCGGCGTAGTCTCGAGTTTGGCAGGTCCCGTCGCCGCGCTCGTCGGCAAGCCCCGCCCGCGGATTGTTTTTTTTGGGGTTCACGCCGCGGGAGCGCGCGCGGCGAGCGCGGCGGAGCTCCGCGTGACGAAGGCGCGCGTGAACTCGGTGAGAGCCGCCCAATCCGTGTATTCGTAGTCGCGGCTCGTGTCGGTGTCGCCGCCCTCGTGAGCGGCAATGCGACGCATCACGTAGCGCAGCAGAAAGCCGTACTGGCTGTACTTCAGCGCGCCCGCGACGAGCTCGACGTGCGCCGGCCGGAACCCCGTGCGCGCGCAGAGCTTCTCCACGAGCGGCAGCGTCTGCGCCCGACCGTCGCTCGTCTTGCTCGCGACGGCGAGCCCGACGGAGAGGAAGGCCGAGGGCAGCTCGTTCAAGCGCGCGTGCTCGCGCCGGAGAAAGCTCACGACCGAGGGCGGGTAGCCGCCGGCGTGAATCGGCGCCGCAACGATGACCGCCCGATAAAATGGCAGCTCGACGTCCTTGCCGGCGCTGTCGAGATCACAGAGCTCGGCGGTGTGGCCTTCTTGCCCGAGCTCGGCCGCGACGCGTCGTGCGACCTTTTCCGTTTGGCCGTGTCTCGTGGCGTAGGCAACCAGGATGCGCATGGTGTCCTCCTTGCCTTCAGAAGAGCAAACCGAGTGCCATCGCGCCGGGCGTGAACGGCGGCGTTTATGGCGCGTTGGGAGGGGCATCGTTCGCTGGGCTCGCATGTCTTGCGTACTGAGCCTCCGGCCGCGCAGGGGCTGCGCGAACTCGCGAAACGCTGCGAGCCGCCGGGCGGTCAACCGAGGCGTGCTGGTCCGTTCCTGTCGTTCTGCTAGTACAGCATCAAGGTGCGACCGTTTCGCGCTTTGGCCTTTTGCGCAGCAAGCCTGTCGGTCGCCTGGAGCTCCGCTGCGCTCCCGAAAGGCGGCCGTTTCAGCGTCGTTACCTACAATGTCGCGGGGCTGCCGGAGGGGATCTCCGAGTCACATCCGGCGACGAATCTGCCGCTGATCGGCGAGCGGCTGAGCCAGTACGATCTCGCGCTCGTGCAGGAAGACTTCGCTTACGGCGACTCCCTGCGCCTGAAGCTGAAGTTGCCGTTCCAATCTCCTCCGTTCGTCCGCGGCGCACGTTACGACTTCGGTGACGGCCTGAGCGTCTTCTCGCGCTTCCGCTTCGGCGAGCTCGTCCGGACGGCGTGGTCGAGCTGCCACGGCCTGACCAGCGACTATTTCGACTGCCTCACGCCAAAGGGCTTCAGCGTCACGACGCTCGAGCTCGCCGACGGCGCCCTGCTCGACGTTTACGACGTGCACCTCGACGCCGGCTATTCGGAGGGCGACCGGAGCGCACGCAGCTCGCAGCTCGAGCAACTCGCCGCCGCGGTCATCGCTCACTCGGCCGAGCGCGCCGTGCTCGTCGGCGGCGATTTCAACCTCGAGCCCGGCGAGCTCGCCAAGCTCGAGCGCCTCGAGCACGCGACGGGCCTCGCGGACGCGTGCTCGGCGCTGCGGTGCAGCGACATGAAGCGGATCGACCGCGTGCTTTACCGCGCCGCGTCGAACCTAAGGCTCGTGCCCACTTCGTGGCGCATCGCGCCCGGCTTCGTCGACGCGCACGGAGCCCTACTCTCGGATCACGAGCCCGTGGTCGTGAGTTTCCGCTGGCAACGCGGCACTGACGCGTCTCCGCGCTAAGAGCCGGCTGCTCGCAGCGACACCTCGCCGCGGCCGAAGTACTCCTGCAAGAGCAGCGCTTCCGCCCTCTCGTGCGCCTTCAACGCGCGGATGAGCCGCCGGACGGGCACGACCAATTCGAGCCAGCGTGATTCGTCGGAAGCCACGAGCAAGAGGCCGTCAATCGCATCCAGCATGGCGGCGTGATCGCCTTTCAAATCGACGATCCCGGGCAAGAGTCGCGGCTCCTCCTTCGCGATGGTACCGAAGTGCCCGTCCGATTCCTCGGCGTCGAAGTGTTCGCCGAGGTCGTGGCGCAAGGCCGTGAGCAGGACCTTTGGCCTGAATTCGACCGGGAGCGAAGTACGACCGATTTCGAGCGCATCGCACGTCGAGTCCAGGCATCGAAGCGTGACACCGAGATGTTCGTGCTGACTGCGGACGGTGGTGAGGCGTCCAAAGAAGTCGGGAAATGGCGTTGCGATCGACATGCGGCGGCTCCTCTCCGCGCCAGCGGTCGTCTTCTCAGGTGCACGCAGCGTGCCGGCTCGGCATTGGGCGTCATTCAGTCGAAACGAGCCGCGACGTCGCGCTCAGCCTTCGCCTACGCCGCCCGGCGTTCGTGGCGCACGCAAAGTATGCGCGACGCAGGCGCCCGCGCGCGATTCGTGCGCATGGGATCGCCGACTTCCCTGCCCTATTTCGCTGGTCCGGGAGTTGCTCTCGCAGCGTCGCCTAGAGCAACTTCATGCACGACCCGCATTGGCAGGAGCGCTATCGCAGCCGCATCACGACGGCTGCCCACGCCATTCGACGAATCGCGCCGGGCCGGCGCATCCTGGTCGGCTCCGGAGCGGCCGAGCCGACGACGCTCGTCGGCGCGCTCGCCGAGTACGGTGAGCATCTCACCGACAACGACATCGTCCATCTCCTTACGTTGGGTCCCGCGCCCTACGTGCGGCCCGAGTTCGCGCAGCGCTTTCGGCACACCGCGTTCTTCATCGGGCCGAATACGCGCGAGGCCGTGCAAGCCGGTCGCGCCGATTTCATGCCGGTCTTTCTTTCCGAGATCCCGCGCCTGATTCGCTCGGGCCGCGTGCGCATCGACGTGGCGCTCTTGCAGGTGACACCGCCCGACCGACACGGCCAGGTGAGCCTCGGCGTCTCGGTCGACGTGGTGCGCGCCGCCGTGGACTCGGCCGATCTCGTGATCGCGGAGGTGAATCCGGCCATGCCTCGCACCTTCGGCGATTCGATCGTGCGCGTGGACGACATCGACTGGCTCGTGCCCGTGGCGACGCCGATTCAGGAGCTCGCGTGCGAGCCGCTCGACGAGACGAGCCTCGCCATCGGCCGCCACGTCGCAAGCCTCGTTCCCGACGGCGCTACGCTGCAAACCGGCATCGGCAAGATCCCGCACGCCGTCGTCACGGCGCTCGCGGGCCGCCACGATCTCGGCGTGCACACCGAGATGCTCTCGGACAGCATCATGGACCTGGTCGAGAGCGGGGTCGTGACCGGCCGCAAGAAGACGCTCTTGCCGGGTAAGATCGTCACCTCGTTCGTGATGGGCACGCAGAAGCTCTACGACTGGGTCGACGACAACCCGAGCGTCGAGCTTCGCCCGAGCGATTTCACGAACGACCCGCTCGTGATTGCAAGGAACGACGACATGATCGCGGTAAACTCCGCGCTCGCGGTCGATCTCACGGGCCAGGTGGCCTCCGATACGCTGGGCGGACGCTTCTTCTCGGGCATCGGCGGGCAGGTCGATTTCATCCGCGGAGCCGCGCGCAGCCGCGGCGGTAAGCCCATCATCGCGCTGCCTTCGACCGCCAAGCAGGGGAGCGTGAGCCGCATTCAAGCGGCGCTCGAAGCCGGAGCCGGTGTCGTCACGAGCCGCGGCGACGTGCACTACGTCGTGACGGAGTATGGTGTGGCCGATCTCTGGGGCAAGAGTATTCGCGACCGCAGCATGGCCCTCGTCGAGATCGCCCACCCCGACTACCGCCGCGAGCTGCTCGACTCGGCCAAGGCGCGGCACTACGTGTTCCCCGACCAAATCGTGCCACGACGCGCGCCTTCGCTCTTGCCGACGAGCGTCACGTTGCGCTCGGGCGAGCCGATTCGGATCCGCCCGCTGCGCATGGCAGATCAAGAGATTTTACAGGATCTCTTCTATCGGCTCTCGGACGACAGCGTTTACCAGCGCTTCCTGAATTACAAGAAGTGCCACCCGCGCGAGGAAATGATGGCGCTCGCCGACGTCGATTACGAGCAGAGCGCGGCGCTCGTCGCCGAGGTCGCGCGCGGCGAGTCGAGCGAGATCGTCGCCATGGCTCGTTACGATATCGATCCGGCGACGGAGCTCGCCGACGTAGCCTTCGTCGTGCTCGACGCTTACCAGGGCAAAGGGCTCGGTACGGCGCTCTTTCGGCAATTGATCGGGCTTGCGCGCGCACGCGGCGTCAAAGGCTTCACGGCCGACGTGCTGAGCACGAACGGTCATATGCTCGGCATCTTCAACAAGAGCGGCTTGCGTGTCGAAAGCAAGCTCGACTCCGGCGTCTACCAGGTGCGTATGTCGCTCGACTGAGCGGACGCGCTGCGCGATGCGACGAGCGGCGCATCGACGCTGGGCGACGCTCAGTTGTCGGCTTTGCGTTCGCTCGGTTGCGCGAGCAACGGCGCCCTGCCCTTGGGTGCGGCGCCGTATTCCTGAAGCTTGTATTGAATCTTGCGCACGCTGACGCCGAGCATCTCCGCTGCCCGGCTCGTCGAGCCGCCCACGGACTCCATCGTCTTCAGGATCGCGTAGCGTTCGAGCTCGTCCATCGTTGCACCCGGTATCGCGGGCGCGCCGCTCCGACGGGTCACCACGCCGAGCTCGGACGGCAGGTGCGAAAGCTCGAGGCTCTCGCCGCCCGCGAGGACGACCGCGCGCTCGATCACGTTTTCGAGCTCCCGCACGTTGCCGGGCCAGGTGTAACTCGCGAGCAGGTTCAGGACGTCGTCGCTGATGCGGGTGACCGCTTTCCGGTTCTCCCTCGCGTAGCGCTCGAGAAAGTGCATGGCGAGCGCCGGCACGTCCGTCGGGCGCTCGCGCAGCGACGGCAAGGTGAGACTTATCACGTTGAGGCGAAAGAACAGGTCCTCCCGAAACTTGCCGGCCGAGACTCTCTCCTCGAGATCCCGGTTGGTCGCCGCGACGACGCGCACGTCGACGCGCAGCGTCTGATCGCCGCCGACGCGCTCGAACTCGCGCTCTTGGAGCACGCGCAAGAGCTTCACCTGCGTACTCGGCGAGATTTCGCCGATTTCATCCAAAAACAGCGTGCCGCCATGAGCGAGCTCGAAGCGGCCTTCTCGTTTACGATCCGCGCCCGTGTACGCGCCGCGCTCGTGACCGAAGAGCTCGCTTTCGAGCAGGCTTTCGGCGAGCGCCGCGCAATGGAGCTTCACGAACGGCCCGCCGGCGCGCGGCGAGTGCTGGTGAATCGCCGCGGCGACGAGCTCCTTACCGGTACCCGACTCCCCCGTGATGAGCACCGTCGCTCGGCTCGGCGCGATCTGCGCGACGGTCTTGAACACGCGCTGCATCTCCGGCGACGAGCCAACGATGCTCTCGAAGGAGTAGCGCTCGAGGCGGCGGCTGAGCTCGGAAGCCTCGCGACGAAGCTTGCCGCTCTCCAGGCAGCGAGCGAGCACGATCAAAAGCTCGTCGGTGTTGAGCGGCTTCGTGAGGTAATCGGTCGCGCCTTCGTGCATGGCGGTCACGGCCGTCTCGACTCCAGCGAAAGCGGTCATGAGGACGACAGGCAGCTCGGCCGAGTACTCCCTCAGCTTGCGCAAGAGCTCCACGCCGTCCATGCCCGGCATGTTCAGATCCGAAAGTACGAGCTCGGGTGTGAACTCCCCAAGACGACCGAAGGCCTTGAAGGCGTCGCCTGCCGTTTCGACCTCGTATCCTTCAGCGCGTAGTAGTTCCGCCAAGGCCGAGCGCGCCGCGGCCTCGTCGTCGACGACAAGGATTCGTCCCTTACTCATGCTGTCCTCTCGACTCTTGCGTCAAAATGCGACGCGCTACACTGCTGCATTGCCAAAAGCATGCCCGCGCGAGTCGCGTGACCTAACCATTTGAAATAGTTTACAATTTTAACGAAGCCCGCGCGCTCGTCCCGCGTGCTCTCGGCGCAGAGCTTGCGGGCGATTCTTCCGCCGTCGATCCGACGCGCACCAATTGCGCCGCTAGGCCTGCAAAGGTCCTAGGAAGGCCGCGCACGCAAGGGCATGCTTCGGCACAACAGTGGCAATCAACTCTGGTCCGAGACTGGTCCGTGACGTCATGACTTCCGACGTGGTGACGCTGGACCGCAATGAGAAGCTCGTCGTCGCCGACGACGTCATGCGGCTCGGACGGATCCGTCACCTGCCGATCGTCGACGAGCAAGGCAAACTGGCCGGCATCGTGAGCCAGCGCGACCTGTTTCACAGCGGACTCATGAAGGCCCTCGGCTACGGCAGTCATGCACAGCACAACGTCCTCGACATGCTCGCCGTCAAAGAGGCGATGCGGGACGAGGTCGTCACGACGGCGCCCACGACTCCGCTCGTGCAAGCGGCCAAGCTCATGCTCGAGCGCAAGATCGGCTGCCTGGTGGTGATGGACGGCGACAAAATCGCCGGCATCCTCACCGAGGGTGACTTCGTCAAGCTCGTCGCGGAGGGCTGAGCTTCGGAGCGGCGGGACGCCGTTCATCGAGCTCGTCCGTGAGCAGCCGCAGGGCTGGTGTCTCGAGGTCGTCGAACTGACCGCGACGCGTGGCCCAGACGAACGCGAGAGCGGCGAGCCCCGATAAGAGAACGGCGAGGGGCAGGACGACGAAGAGCACGGTCATGACTTCATTTCCTTGCGCGCAGACTGCTGAAAAGTGCGCGCTTTCAGGGCGGACGTGACGACGGTGAGCGAAGACAGCGGCATCAGCACGGCCGCGAGGAGCGGGGAAACGAGTCCCGCCATGCAGAGGCCCACGCCGACGAGGTTATAGGCGAGCGAGAAGGCAATGCCGCGCCGGATCACGGTGAGCGTCCGGCGTGCTCCCCGTACTGCCTCGAGTACTTTGCCGACGCCCGCGACGGTCGTGAACGCGTCGGCGGCGACGAGCGCGGCTTCGGCGCCGCCGTGCACGGCAATCGCCACATCGGCCGCCGACATTGCCGCCGCGTCGTTGATGCCGTCGCCGATCATCACGACCGGACCGCTTTGGCGCGCACGCTCGATCCAGGCGAGCTTTTGTTCCGGGCTCTTGCCACCCTCGGCCGCGACGAGCGGCCCGAGCTCGCACGCCACGCGCCCGACGACGAGCGGCTGGTCGCCCGAGAGCACCGCGATGCGGTAGCCGGCGGCGCGGAGAGCGTCGAGACTCGCCCGGGCGTCAGCGCGGAGCGGATCGGTGAACGAGAGCACTCCTTTCACCTTGCCATCGACGGCAACGACAATCGCCGGCCGGCCGAGCGCCGCCTGCGCGCCGAGCTCGAGCGCGAATTCCGCGTCGCTGCCCGAGAGCTCTTGGGCGAGGAACGCGCCCGAGCCGACCCGAACGCAGTGCCCGGCGACGCGCGCTTCGACGCCGGCGCCCGGAAACTCCGTCACTCCTTCGACAACGAGCTCTGGGCCCGCCGGCACCGAAGCCACGACGGCGCGCGCAATCGGATGGCCCGAGCGTTCTTCGGCGGCGCGCAGCAACGGCAGGATCTGAGAGTCACCGGTGAAAGACGCGAGCGCGAGCCGGCCCTCGGTGAGCGTGCCCGTCTTGTCGAACACGAGCGTGCCGGGGCGCGCGAGCGCTTCGAGGAATTCGCCGCCCTTGAAGAAGATCCCCGCGGCTGCCGCACGTTTGAGCGCGACGCTCACCGCGAGCGGCGTCGCCATGCCGAGCGCGCACGGGCAGGTCACGACCAAGAGCGCGACCGCGTGGTCGACGGCCCGCGACGGGTCGAGGAAACGCCACAGCACGAACGTGACGAGCGCGAGGCCGAGCGCCGCCACGACGAAGTAGCCCGCTACGCGATCGGCGAGTCGCACGATCGGCGCGCGGTGCGCCTGGGCCTCCTCGACGCTTCGCATCAAGCGACCGAGCCGGGTTTCACGGCCGGCGACTTCGACACGCAGGTGGAGCGGCGCCGCGAGATTCACGGTGCCCGCATACACACGATCGCCCGGTTTCACGGCTTCCGGCAGCGCCTCGCCCGTGAGCCACGCCGTATCGACGCAGCTCTCGCCCGTGACGACGATGCCGTCGGCCGGGATGCGGTCATCGCGTGCCACTTCGACGATCGCGCCCACGGGTAGGGCGTCGGCCGGTACCTCGCGCGGCTCGCCGTCGACACGCACGGCCGTCGCCGGCGCGAGCGCCGCAATCAGATCGAGTGTTTGCGTCGCGCCGCGATGATGGCGCGCCTGCAGCCAGCGCCCGACGAGCAGGAGGAAGATCAGCACGGCGAGCGAGTCGAAGTACACTTCCCCGCTGCCGAGCGCGGTGTTCCAAGCGCTGCGCGCGAAGCCCGCGACGATGCCGATGCTAATCGGCAGGTCCATATGAGGCGTGCGGGTGCGGAGCGACGCCAGAGCGCCACGCAGAAAGACGCTGCCGCAAAAGAACACCGCGGGCAGCGTGAGCAAGCAACTGCCCCAACGAAATAGACTAGCGTAAGCCGGATCAGCCGCCGCGCCGCTGTACAGCGCGAGCGCCATCAGCATGACGTTGCCCGCGAGCGCTCCGGCGAGACCGAGCCGGAGCCAGAGCGCGCGGTCGCTCCGGCGCTCCCCGTCGCGCTGCGCGGCCAGGCTCGGGTGCGGCGCATAACCGAGGCGATCGAGCGCACGCGCGATTTCACTCGGTCGCACGCTCGCCGGCTCGAAGATGACTTCGAGCGCGCCGCGACCAAGGTCGAAACGCGCCGAGCGCACGCCGTCTTGAACGCGCGGCAGGCGCTCGAGGAGCCAAACGCAGGCGGTGCAGTGAATGCCCGACACGAAGAGCTCGAGGCACGCCCCGCCGCCTGCAGCGGACGTGACGTGGCGCGACGCGAACGCGGGGTCGTCGTATTCCGCGTAGCTCTTGCCGCTCGGACGCGCCGGAGCGCCGTCGAGCTCGCTTCGACGCTCGTAGTAGGCGCCGAGGCCCGCGCCTTGGATGATGGAGTGCGCGACGGCGCAGGCGGTGCAGCAGAAGCGAGCCTCCGCCCCGCGGTCTGCCGTCACGTCGGCCGCCGGCACCGGTAGTCCGCAATGGGCGCAGGCCGGCTCGGAGCTCGGAGCCGTGGCTGCCGGCGAGACGGGCAAGCGCGAGAGAGCGGGGCTCAAGCTCTGTGTCACGGCCGCGCTCCCGAGCTCGCGCCGAACGCCAGTGGATCCGCGCGGTGCTTGCCGCGATGGCACGGGCAATCGGCCGGCTTCGGGAGAGCTTGACCGGCGGTGTCCGCTCGCCCTGCCACGGCCGCAAAGGCGGGCAGTTGCAGGCGCGTGAGCAGCGCCGCGACGCCGGCGCCGAGGATCACGACCGAGCGGACGCGCGGCAGGTAGCGCGTGAATCGGCGCGTGAACACCTGCACCGAAACACCGAGCCCGAGCAGCATCGGCAGCGAGCCGAGCCAGAACGCGCTCATGAGCCATGCTCCCGCGGCCGCGCTGCCCGTCGTCGCGGCAAAAGCCACGAAGGCGTAAAGCCAGCCGCACGGTAAGAGTGTCGTCGATAGCCCGAGCACGAGCGCCCGCACCACGGCCGGCTGCTGCCGAAAGCGGCCGAGCAAGGCCGCGAGCACCGCAGCCGGACCCCGCGCGGGCCCCTTGCCGAGCTGGACGAGGCGGGCACGAGGAACCAGCGAAACGAGGCCGCTCGCGACGAGGAGCGCGCCCGTCACCACGGCCGCGACGTGCGCCAGCCCGAGCGCGCCGCCGGCGAGATCGAGCGCGCGCCCGAGTGTGCCCGCAGCGGCGCCGAGCGCGAGGTAGGTCGCGAGCCGACCCGCGTTGTACGCGGCGTGCGCGGCGGCACGCGAAGCCGTGCGCTCCTCGGCTCCCGCGTACGCTGCTACGAAGCCGCCGCACATGGCCGCGCAGTGCACGCTGCCCGCGACGCTGGCGGCGAAAACGGAGACGAACGCCGCCGTATTCACGGCGCTCGGCTCCGTGGTACGTCCGCGCGCAAAATCTCGCTGTACCGCTCGCCGCCGTGGGACACGACGCAGCGCAATTCCCACAGGCCCGGGCGCGCGTCCTTTAGCTCCGCTCGGTAGCTGCCGTCCGGAGCCTCGACGAGCGTCAATCGCCGCCGGTCTCCCGAGCGGGCGTTGGCGAACGCCTCGATCGTGACGTTCGCGCCGTGAAGCCCGACGCCCGCCCGATCCGCCACGTGAAGCGTGAGCTCGGCGCCCGTCGAGCTCGGTACGAGCGTGAGCGTCAGGCGATAGCCGAGGCGCACATTTTCCGCCCATTGCGCCTGCTGTCGATCCCAGCGCACGGCACGTTCGTAGTAGTTTTGCTCGAGCGCAAAGCCGGGATCACGCGCCGCGACCGCGGCGAGCGAGCCCACGCCGATGACGCTCGCGGCGAGCAGCACCACGGGGACGAGCATCCAGAACGTGCCATGGCCTCGCGAGGCGGGA
The DNA here is from genome assembly GCA_025936115.1 of Polyangiaceae bacterium. GTDB lineage: Bacteria > Myxococcota_A > Polyangia > Polyangiales > Polyangiaceae > PMG-095. The sequence continues at coordinate 40,302 of JAICTZ010000043.1, read as the reverse complement.
CCGGTGTCGCTGATTTCCGTCACGGGTTCGTCTCCTCCGAGGGACCGAGCAAGCGATAGGGAACGCTGGTTTCGAAACCCTGCGCGCCCGAGACGCGCACGACGATCTCGCGCCGGCCGGCCTTGAATTCGCTGCGCGGCGCGACGGCGAACACGGCGGTCGTGCGCTGGGCACCCGCGGCGACCTCGAGCGGATTTTCGGGCGCGATCAAGCGCACGGCAGGCGTCCCCACGAGCTCGATGCGATAGCGCGCGTTCTCGCCGGTGCGGTTCTGCACCTTGATGCGAAGCTCGCCCGTCACGGCTCGCCCGTCGAAAGTGAACGGCGCCCCGATGCCGCGGAGCACCGTCACGTCCGCCGGGACGCGCTGGGAGCCGAAGGCGAAGAGCGCGCCCAGCAAGACGGCGAGCATTACCGGATAAATCACGACGCGCGGCCGCAGCATACGCGTCGGTTTCTGCGTTTCGAGCGTGGTCTGCGCGCCGTAGCGGATGAGGCCGAGCGGCTTCTTGATCTTCGCCATGATGCCGTCGCAGGCGTCGGCGCATTGGGCGCAGGCGATGCATTCGAGCTGCAGGCCGTCGCGAATGTCGATGCCGGTCGGACACGCCGCGACGCACGCGTTGCAGTCGATGCAGTCACCACGATCCGAGCGCGGCTTGCCTTTGGCGCGCGGCTCGCCACGGAGCTTGTCGTAGCCCACGATGAGCGAGCTCTTGTCGAGCAGCACGGATTGAATGCGCGCGTACGGGCAGATGACCGTGCACATCTGCTCGCGAAAGAACGCGAAGTCGAAGAACACGAGGCCGGTCGTCGCCGCGACGACCAAAAACGGTGTCCAGTTTTGGAGGGGCGAGAGCCGCGTCCAAGCGAGCAGCGTCTTGATGCCGACGAAGTAGGACAGGAAGATGTTGGCGAGCAGCGCCGAGACCAGGAAAAATGCGACGTTTTTGGCGAGACGTCGCACGCCGCCGCCCTCGCGATCGAGGCGGAGCTGGTCTTCGCGCCGGCCCTCGAACAGGCGCTCGATGGGCCGGAACAGGAACTCCATGTAGACGGTCTGCGGGCAAGCCCAACCGCACCACGCGCGTCCGACGAGCGCCGTCGCCCAAATCACGGCGACGAAAATCGAGAGCATGAGCAGCATGAGCAGCACGCCGTCGGTCGGTAGGAACGTGCGCCCGACGAGCGTGAACTCCCGCCGCGGCACGTCGAGCAAGACGAGCGGCTTGCCTCCGACCTCGATCCACGGAATGCCGGCGAAGAGCGCGATCAGGAGCCAAGCCGTCACGCGGCGGCGCGAGTGGTGCGGACCTTGGTACAGCCGCGGCCGGATGCGCCGGCGGGTTCCGTCTGAGTTGAGCGTCGGCAGGACGCGACCATGCGCGAGTGGAGCAGACATCGTTCGGTGGGGTCAGGGAGCAGGGGCGGCGAGCACGCCTTCGGGCGCCTTGCCGGGCGCGTTCGTGTTGCGCAGCGAGCCGATGTAGGCCGCGACCTGGCGCACCTGCACCGGACTGAGCTGCATCTTCCAGGACGGCATGCCCTTGGCGGGCACGCCCTCACTCACCGTGTGGTGGATGTCCATCAGCGTGCCCTGACCGTGCAGCCAATAGCCGTCGGTGAGGTTCGGACCGATGACGCCCTGGGCGTGCTCGCCGTGGCAGGGCGTGCAGCGCAGCGCGAAGATCCCCTTCGCGTCCGCCATCAGCTTCGCGTCGAGCGTGAGCTTCTGCAAGCCTTCCTCGGTCACGTTCTCGCCGAGCGCGCGGCGCGCCTGCTCGGCGCGAACGTCTGCCATCTCGGCCTCGTACGCGTCGTGCACCGAAACGCCGTTGCCCGAGAAGTGATAATGAAAGCCGTAGCCGATCGCGAAGAAGAACGAGCCCCAGAAAATCTTCACCCACCAGCCCGGCAGCGGGTTGTCGTATTCACGAATGCCGTCGTACTCGTGGGCGAGCATCTCGGCGCTGCCCTTGACCGGCTGGGCGGGCGTCGATGCCACCGCGGGCGGGGCGTCACTCGGCAGCGCGCTGACCGTCACGGGCGACCTCCACGCTTCAGCGTTTCGCTGCGCGGATCGTCGTCGGCGAGCGGCAACAGGCCGAGCGTTTCGTGCCGGCGACCGGCGTAGACCACGTCGAGCATGACGCCCAAGAACACACCGAAGAAGATCACGAGCGCGACCTCCGCGTAGCTGGAAAGGCCGTGTGCAGCCGACATCACATCACTGAGCTTCATGGGTCGTTCCTTGCGCCGCTTGGGCGAACGGTCCTTTGGGGTTCTCTGGGTTCGGTTCGGAGGCGCGCAACGGGCCACCGCCTTCGCTCGGCGGGGCATGCTTGATGTCCGTGCCGAGTCGCTGGAGGTAGGCGATGAGCGCGATGATTTTCTTGCCGTCGAGATTTTTGGGGCCGCCCTGTTTGGCAATCTCGGCGGCGATCTGGCTGGATTGCGCGCGCGCCATGCTCTCGGCGTGCAGCACCGCGTCGCCGTAAGGGACGCCGAGCATCGCCATCACGTCGACCTTGCGCTGGATCTCGTCGAACGCGATGTCGTCTCTGAGCAGCCAGGCGTACGCGGGCATGATCGATTGCGGCGTGATGGCCCGCGGATCTTCCATGTGGCGCACGTGCCAGAGGTGCGGGTACTTGCCGCCGACGCGGTGCAGATCCGGACCGATGCGGCGCGAGCCCCACTGAAACGGGTGGTCGTAGACGAACTCTCCCGGCTTCGAGTACTCGCCGTAGCGTTCCGTTTCTGCGCGGATGGGTCGCACCATCTGCGAGTGGCAGTTGTAACAACCCTCGCTCACGTAGATGTCGCGTCCGGTGAGCTCGAGCGGCGTATAGGGCTTGACCGACGCGATGCTCGGCACGTTCGAGCGAATCAAGAACGTCGGGATCATCTCGAACAACGACGCGACGAGCACCGCCACCACGACCCAAACCGTGAAGAGCAGCGGACGGCGCTCCCAGAAGCGGTGCCACGCGGCCGCGGCGAAGTAACGCAGGCGGTGGCCCGTGTCCGCCATCGTCGTGTAGCGCGGGATCACGAGCTGCGGCTCGGGCAGCGTGTCCGGGCCGAGCGCAGGCGCTTCTTGCTCCGGTTCCGCGTAGGTCTCGGGACGCTGGCGCCAGGTCATGACCAGGTTCACGACAGCGAGCACGATGCCCGTCACGAAGAGCAACCCGCCGAGCGCCCGCACCCAGTACATCGGGATGATGCGCACGACCGTCTCGACGAAGTCGGGATACGCCAGACGTCCGGTTTCGTCGAACGCGCGCCACATCAGGCCCTGCGTGACGCCCGCCGCGTAAATCGCGACGATGTAGAGCAGGATGCCGATCGTCCCGAGCCAGAAGTGGACTTCGGCGAGCTTCTTCGACCAAAGCTTGGTCTGGAAGATGCGCGGAGCGAGCCAGTACAGCATGCCGAACGTCATGAAGCCGTTCCAGCCGAGCGCGCCGCTGTGCACGTGGGCGATCGTCCAATCCGTGTAGTGCGAGAGCGCGTTGACGCTCTTGATCGACAAGAGCGGCCCCTCGAACGTCGCCATACCGTAGAAGGTGATGCCGACGACGAAGAACTTGAGCACGGGATCTTCGGAAACCCGGTTCCAGGCCCCGCGCAGCGTGAGCAAGCCGTTCAGCATGCCGCCCCAGGAGGGCATCCACAGCATCACGCTGAAGAGCATGCCGAGCGTCGACGCCCACTCGGGCAGCGCGGTGTAGTGCAGGTGATGCGGTCCGGCCCAGATGTAGAGGAAGACGAGCGACCAGAAGTGGAGAATCGAGAGCCGATAGGAGAATACCGGCCGATTCGCAGCCTTCGGCAGGAAGTAATACATGAGCCCGAGGAAGGGCGTCGTGAGGAAGAAGGCGACCGCGTTGTGCCCGTACCACCACTGCATGAACGCGTCTTGAACGCCGGCATAGAGCCCGTAGCTCTTGAAGGCGTTCACCGGAATGACGAGGTTGTTGAAGATGTGCAGGATCGCGACGGTGACGATGGTCGCGATGTAAAACCAAATCGCGACGTACAGATGCCGTTCGCGGCGCTTGGCGATCGTGCCGAAGAAGTTCACCGCGAAAGCCACCCAAACGACCGCAATCGCGACGTCGATCGGCCACTCGAGCTCCGCGTACTCCTTACTTTGCGTGATGCCGAAAGGCAGCGTCAGCGCGGCCGAAACGATGATGGCCTGCCAGCCCCAGAAGTGGAACTTGCTGAGCGCGTCGCTCCACATCCGCGCTTTCAAGAGGCGTTGGCTCGAGTAGTAGATGGCCGCAAAAATCGCGTTCCCCGCGAAGGCGAAGATCGCCGCGTTCGTGTGCAGCGGCCGCAGGCGACCGAAGCTGAGCTCGGGCCGCCCGAAGCTCAGGCCCGGCTTGACGAGCATGAGCGCGAGGTAGAAGCCAACGAGCGTTGCGACGAGACCCCAGAGAATCGTCGCGAACGCGAACTTCCTCACGGTGGCATCGTCGTACTTGAAAGTTTCGACGCGGTCCGACATGGGCCGCGGCTTCGCAAGAGCCGTGCCGCTCCTCTCTTCGTGATTTGCCGGCGCTCGCGCAGGAGCTGCGCGCAAAACGTGCGTCACGCCGCGATCTGCGCGCACGAATCGCCGGAGCCGCGCGAGGAACCCGCAGCACGAGCGCGTGGCATGTGCGCTGCATCGAGCCAAGTGTGAGCGAAGCTCGCCTCTTGTCGCTGGGTTTGACGCACGCCGAAGCGGCGGCGCGGCGGCGCAGCTTCGGCGACAACGCGCTGCCCGCCCCCGAACGCCCACGTTTCATCACCCGCCTCTTGCGGCAGTTTCGGAGCGCGCTCATCTACCTCTTGCTCTTCGCGCTCGCCCTCGATCTGAGCGGCTGGCTCTACGAAGGAGCGCACGGGTTCCCCGTCGAAGCGCTCGCTATTCTGGCCGTACTCGCGCTCAACGCCGGGCTCGGCGTACTTCAGGAGTATCGCTCCGAGAACGCGCTCGACGAGCTCGAACGGCTCGGCACGCCCCAAGTGTGGGTGCGGCGCGACGGCGCGCTCGAGCGCCTTCCCGCGAGCGCGCTCGTCCCAGGGGACGTGGTCCGGCTCGAAGCAGGCGACCGTATTCCCGCCGACGGCACCGCCCTCCTCCCGGAAGCGTTCCGCACGGACGAGTCCCTGCTCACGGGCGAGTCGCTGCCCGTGGACAAGCTCGACCAGGCCGAGCTCTGGAGCGGGACGCTCGTCATGAGCGGGCGCGGCGAGCTCCTCGTCACGCGCACGGGCCCAGCGAGCACGATGGGGCGCCTCGCCGGGTCGCTCGCAGCGATCCGCACGGGCAAGACGCCGCTCGAGGGACGCATCGACCAGCTCGGGCGCCAGCTTTCGCGCTACGTCGGCGCGCTGAGCCTCTTACTCGTCGCGCTCGGCGTCGCAGTGGAGGGCGCCGCGCATCTATCGGCCGTGGTCATGTTCGGTGTCGCCTTCGCAGTGGCCGTCGTGCCCGAGAGCATGCCGGCGATGATGACGTTGTCGCTCGCGTTCGGAGTCGAGCGCATGGCGAAAAAGAACGCCGTCATTCGGCGTCTGGCAGCCGTCGAGGCGCTCGGGGCCGTCACCGTCATCGCCTCGGACAAGACCGGCACGCTCACGTGCAATCGTCTGGTCGTGGACCAGCTCGACAGCGTCGAGGACGACGAGGCGCTGCTCGCGCTCGCGCTCGCCAACGACGCCGACCCCACGCGCGACGCCGGCGATCCGCTCGAACGCGCGCTCGTCGAGCACGCGACTTCACGCGGCGCGGACGTGAGCGCGCTGCGCGCGGCGCATCCACGCGTGTCGAGCCGGCCCTTCGACGGCCGCGTGCGCTACATGCGCGTCACCGTCGAGTCACCCTCGGGAGCGCTCCGGAGCTACGTGAAGGGCGCCGCCGAGGTCGTGCTCGAACGCTCGAGCTTGAGCGACTCCGAACGCGCCCGCTGGCTCCTCCGCGCCGAAGAGCACGCCAAGAACGGCTTCAAAGTGCTCGGGCTCGCGACGGGCCCCGCCGACGCCGAGAGCGGCCTCGAGTTTCTCGGCCTCGTCACGCTGTGGGATGCGCCGCGGCCCGAGGCGCGCGCGGCGGTGCGCACCGCGCAAGCGGCGGGCATCGTCGTCCTGATGCTGACGGGCGATCATCCCGCGACGGCGCGCGCCATCGGCGAGCGCGTGGGCATCGTGTCGGAGCGCACCCTCACGGGCGTCGAGCTCGACGCGCTCGACGACGCGGCGCTGGCCGAGGCGCTCGCGAGCGTCCGCGTCTATTCGCGGCTCTTACCGGAGAACAAGCTCCGCATCGTCGAGGCCCTGCAAGCGCGCGGCGAGATCGTCGCCATGACGGGCGACGGCTTGAACGACGCGCCCGCGCTCAAGCAAGCCGACGTGGGCGTCGCCATGGGCGGGCGCGGCAGTGAGGTCGCGCGCGAGGTGGCCGATGTCGTGCTGCTCGACGATCAGTTTTCCACGATCGTGGCGGCCATCGAGGAAGGCCGCATCATCTACGACAACATCCTGAACTTCATCCGTTTCACGTTCTCGAGCAACGTCGCGCTCATGTTGCTCGTGCTCGGCGGCGTCTTCGGTTCAATCTTCCTCGATTTGCGCAACGCGAGCGGCGGTCTGATTTTGCCGCTGACGGCCTTGCAAGTCTTGTGGATCAACTTCCTCGGCGACGGTCCGCCCGCGCTTGCCCTCGCGGCCGATCGCAGTCTCGGCGTCATGAAGCGCGGCCCGCGGCGGCCGAACGAGCGGTTGCTCGACGGACGCACCCTACGCTTCATCTTGACGGACGGCGGCTTCAAAGGCGCGGTCGGGCTCGGCATGCTCGTCCAATTACCGCGGCTCGGCGTGAGCCTCGCCGGTACGGCGACGGCCGTATTCCTGTACGAATCGATCGCGAAGCTCGTCAGCGCCTACCCCGCCCGGCGCGTGGGCGGAAATGCAGCACGCAATCGCTGGCTGCACTACTCCGTGGGCGCGGGCATCGCTCTCGGCGCACTCGGCGCGACCGTCGAGCCGTTCCAGAGGACACTCGGGCTCGCGCCGCTCGAAGCGCGCTCCCTCGCTCCGCTCGCCGTCGCAGCCGCGTTGACGCTGCTCAGCGGCGAGCTCGTCGCGCGAGCCCTGCGTTCGGCGGGCCCCACCTCCAAGCGTTGGCACGCCGAGCCCGCGGAGTAGGTCGCGCGCGCAATCCTTGCGCGTGCGCCGCCGAAGCACGCAGCAATTTCAAGCCCTGCGTCATTTCGCATGCAGCGCACTCGCCGCTCAGCGCGAAATCCCTGCGCCGCTCGCGCATCCGGCGCCTGGCATGCGCCATGCACTTCCTTCCGCGCAAGGAGGCGCACATGCCCAAGCCCAGCAAGTCAAATGTGGTCGTCGTTGCCGTGGACTATTCGGACAGCGGTAACCTCGCGCTCGAACGCGCGCTCGAAATGGGTCTCGACAAGCCAGAGACGACCGTGCACGTCATCAACGTGCTCCCGGTCTACCAAGTCGGGGCCGCGCCCGACGCGTCATCGACTACATGGGCAGGCTCGCTGCCGACGATCGCCGACGCCTCCGAGGAGCTTCGCGCCTATCTCGAGCAACGGCTCGCGGCATTTCGCGCGTCGCATCCGGACGGCGATCTGACCTTCCTCGAGCGAGTGCGCGCGCACCAACGTGTCGAGGTGCCGGCCGAGCAGATTGCGCAGCTCGCGGCGGATCTCGAAGCGGACCTCGTCGTGGTCGGCACGCACGGCCGCCGTGGCATGTCTCGGCTGGTGCTCGGCTCCGTCGCTGAAACCACCATGCGCCTCGCGCCGTGTCCCGTACTCGTGGTCCGACCGAAATCCCTGCCGGCGCCCGTTCCGGCGATTCAGCCCCCCTGCCCGGCCTGCGTCGCGGCACGAGAAGCGAGCGGCGGCAAGCAGTTCTGGTGCGCGCAACACAGTGAACACCACGGCCAGCGTCACACGTATCACCAGAGCGATCGTGCGGGCGCCGACACGAACATGCCGCTCGTCGTCCACAGTTGAGCCCTCTCGCGAGGGCTCAGCAGACGCGGGGCAATTGCTCGCCGTAAAAGAGCTCGAGCAAGCGCGACGCGCCGAGCGCGGTCTCGAGCTCGACGCGGCCGGGTCGCGTGCGTGCGACGCCCTCGACGACGCCGATCGGCGCGGGTTCCGCGCCAGCCGCGGCGAGGGCTCCGAGCGCGGCGCCGAGCTCGTCGTCCGGCACGAACAGGATGCAGCGCCCGGCGCACGCGGCGTACAGCGGATCGAGCCCGATCGGCTCGCACGCGCGCTGCACGGCCGCCGAAATCGGGACTTTTCGCGCGTCGATGCGAAAATCGAAGCCGCCGTCCAGCGCGAGCTCGCAGAGGCTCGCCGCAAGCCCACCGCGCGTGAGGTCGCGCAGACAGTGGGGCACGACGCCGGCGCGGAAGAGCGCGCGCACGAGCGAGCCGAGCTCGGCGCAGTCGCTGTCGAGCGCGTTTTCGAAGCCGAGGCCCTCGCGCACGGAGAGCACGGCCACGCCGTGGCGTCCCACGTCGCCGCTCACGACGATGGCGTCGCCGGGTCGGATCTTGCTCGGCGCGATGTCCACCCCGTCCTCGATGCGCCCCACGCCCGACGTGGCGATGAAGATGCCGTCGCCGTGCCCGCGATCGACGACCTTGGTGTCGCCCGTGACGATGGTGACCCCGGCAGCACGCGCGGCGTCGGCCATCGAGCGCACCACGCGCTCGAGCGTCGCGAGCTCGAGTCCTTCTTCGAGCACGAAGCTCGCGCTCAAGTACTCCGGCAGCGCGCCGGCCATGGCCAGATCGTTCACGGTACCGTTCACCGCAAGCGCGCCGATGTCACCCCCGGGGAAGAACAGGGGTCGCACGACGAACGCGTCGCTCGTGAAGGCCAGGCGCCCGTGCGCCGCCGGCAAGACGGCGCTGTCGTGACGCGGGGCGGGGACGCCGCCGGCGAAGGCAGGCAAAAAGACGCTGTCGACGAGCTCGCGCATGGCGCGCCCGCCACCGCCGTGCGCCAGCTGAATCGTCGAATGCCGGAACGGCGGCGCGCAAATGATACCGCTTGCTTCGTCTTCCACGCTCATGCGCGGGGCATCGCTTTCGGCACGCACGCGAGACACATCGACGGCGAGTCTACCCCAAACCACGGCTCCACGGTTCGCCTCAGCGCGGCTCAGGCCCGCGCGAACGGGCGAAACCTAGGCGGGTCGTACGGCCGGTGTCTTTGCGAGCGGCGCCTCTAACGCTAATGTGCTCACCACTCGTGGCGGCTCCGAACCCCCCCATGGCCAACCCGGCCGAGCAGCGCCCGCTGATCCTGATCGTGGATGACAACGAGCAGAACCGGGCGCTCGCGCAGGCTTCGCTCGAGAACGAGGATTACGACGTGGCGGTCGCCGCGGGCGGCGAAGAAGCGCTCGCGTCCTTCGCCACGCGGGCCGCCGACTGTGTGCTCCTCGACGTCCGCATGCCCGGCATGAACGGGTTCGAGGTCTGCACGAAGCTCCGAACGATGCCGGGCGGCGCCGACACGCCCATCGTATTTCTCACGGCCCAGCGCGACGTTGACACGTTCGACGCAGCCTTGCGCGCGGGCGGCGATGACTTCCTCACCAAGCCGGTGCGCCCGACCGAGCTCGTGCTCCGCGTGCAGGCCGCGCTGCGGCTCCGCCGCCTCAACGCCGAGAACCGAGAATACTTCGCGCTCGCGCGCCGTCAGCGCGACGACCTCATGCGCCTCACCTTGCAAAAGGAGCGGCTGACGGCCTTCGTCGTGCACGACCTCAAAAACCCCGTGAGTAACGTCGACCTGCAGGCGCAGCTCGTGCTCCGCAGCAAAGACCTGCCCGAGCGCCTTCGCGCCCCGGTCGAAGGCATCCGGCAGGAAGTCCGCTCGCTGATGCGGCTCATCATGAACTTGCTCGACATCAGCAAGAGCGAAGAGGGACGGCTCACACCGGCCACCGCCGAGCTCGACCTCGCGGCCCTCGCCGCCGAGGCATTCGAGGCGATGGCGGTCGCGGCCAAGGCCAAGAACATCACGCTCGAGCAGCAGCTCGACGTGACGCACCTCTCCGCGGACGCGGACCTCTTGCGCCGGGTGCTCGAGAATCTGCTCGATAACGCGCTCCGCCACGCTCCCGAAGACTCGAGCATCCGAATGACGAGCCGGCTCTGCGACGGCAGCGTCGAGCTCCGAGTCGCAGACCAGGGCGCCGGCGTGCCCGAGTCGATGCGCGAGCGCGTCTTCGATCCCTTCGTGCAGGTCGAGAGCAACGATCGTTCGGTCACACGCTCGGGACGCGGGCTCGGGCTGGCCTTTTGCCGCCTCGCCGTCGAGGCGCACGGCGGTCGGATTCGCGTCGAGGACGGAAACCCCGGTGCCGTGTTTTGCTTGAGTTTGCCGCATGCCCACTAGCGACAGCGATCTATTCGGGCAGCTCGTCGACTCGGCGCCCGACGCACTGATCCTGGTAGGTCAGGACGGCGTGATTCGGCTCGTCAACCGGCGCGCGGAGGAGCTCTTCGGCTACGAGCGGAGCGAGCTAGTCGGGCAGCCCATCGAGCTGCTCGTGCCCGAACACTTTCGTCCGGCGCACGCCGGCCATCGTCAGGGCTACGTCCACGCGCCGAAACGCCGGCCCATGGGCTCGGAGCTCGAACTCTTCGGGCGGCGCAAGGACGGCAGCCAATTCCCCGTCGAGATCAGCTTGAGCCCCATCGCCGCATCCGAAGGCACGCTCGTCGCGGCCGCCATTCGCGACGTGGGCCTGCGCAAACGCGCCGAACAACGCTTTCGCGCGCTGCTCGAGTCTGCTCCCGACGCGATGGTGATCGTCGATCGTGAGGGCCGCATCGTGCTCGTCAACGCGCAAACCGAGCGACTGTTCGGCTATCCGCGCGCCGAGCTCCTGGGCGAAGCGGTGGAAAAGCTGGTCCCGAAGCGGCTGCGCGGCGCTCACGTCGCGCATCGCCACGGCTACATGCATGAGCCGAAGACCCGCAATATGGGCTCGGGGCTCGAGCTCTACGGCTTGCGCAAGGACGGCTCTGAGTTCCCCGTCGAGATCAGCCTGAGCCCGCTCGAGTCGGAGGAGCGCGGCTGGATCTCGAGCTCGATTCGCGACATCAGCGATCGCAAGCAAGCGGAAGCGAGCGCGCGGCTAGCGACCGACCGGCTGCTCTCCGCCGTCGAGAGTATCCAGGACGGAGTCGCGCTCTACGACGCGCGCGACGAAATCGTGCTCTGCAACAGCACTTGCCGGCAGCTGTTCGCGAGCGTCGTGCCAGGGCCGATCGTGGGCAAGAAGCACGCGGAGCTCGTGGCGGCGATCGTCGAGGGCTCGCTGTTCGATCTCGGGGACGAGTCTCCGGCGGCGTTTCGCGAGCGCGTCGCCGAGTATCACCGAAACCCGATCGGCAACCTGGATTTCAAGACGCGCGACGGTCACGTGCTGCGCATGACCGACCGCCGCACGCTCGAGGGCGGCATCGTGAGCACGCTCTGGGACGTGACCGAAGACATGAAGCTCGTCGCGGAACGCGAGCGCGCTCAGAAGCTTGCCGAGGATGCGAGCGCCGCCAAGTCCGAGTTTTTGTCGTCGATGAGCCACGAGCTCCGCACACCGCTCAACTCGATCTTGGGCTTTGCGCAGCTACTACAGATCGACAAGAAGGCGCCGCTCAACGAGCGGCAGAAAGAAAAGCTCGAGCACGTGCTGAAGGGCGGCGAGCACCTCTTGCGCCTGATCGACGACATCCTCGACTTGTCGCACATCGAGGCCGGTCGCATCATGGTCTCGCCCGAACCGGTCGGCGTGTCCGACGTGCTCGCGGAAGTGAAGAACGCGCTCGATCCCATGGCCGAACGTGCGGGCATCACGCTCCGCTACGAAGAGACGAGCGCGCGCGTCGTGGCCGATCGCACGCGTTTCGCTCAGATCCTCATCAACTTCGGCTCGAACGCGATCAAATACGGAAGACCCAGCGGACACGCGGTTCTGCGCGTCACGCGTCCGCGGGCCGGCAGCGTGCGCGTGACTGTCGCCGACGATGGCCTCGGCATCCCGCTCGACAAGCAGGATCGCTTGTTCCAGCCCTTCCAGCGCGCCGGCCAAGAAGCGGGGCCCATCCAGGGCACGGGCATCGGCCTCGCCATTACCAAGCGCCTGGCCGAGCTCCTGCACGGCAGCGTCGGCTTCAAGAGCACGCCCGGTGTCGGCTCCGAGTTCTGGGTCGAGCTGCCCGAACACGACGAAAGCACGCGCGAGCTCGACCAAACCGGAGCTGCTCGCGTCACGGAGTCTCTCCTCACGAGCGCCGAGGGGCGGCACTACACGATCGTTTACGTCGAGGACAACCCTTCGAACATCGCGTTCATGCAGGAGCTCATCGCCGAGCTCGAGCGCGTGAATCTCGTCACGGCGCCAACGGCCGAGGTCGGCATCGAGCTCGTGCGCGCGCGCCTGCCCGACGCCGTGATCATGGACATCAACTTGCCGGGCATGAGCGGCTACGACGCTGCGCAGAAGCTGCGGGAATGGCCCGAAACGGCGCAAATCCCCGTGATCGCGCTCACCGCCGCCGCGATGCTCGGCGATCGCAAACGCGCGGCGGACGCGGGCTTCTACCGCTACCTCACCAAGCCCGTGCGCGTGGCCGAGCTACTCGGCGTCCTCGAAGAGCTCTTCGCGGCCAAAGCTTAGACAGCGCAGCCGCCTCGGCTCAAGAGACCTTGAGTCCCAGCTGATCGAGCAGTTGCTTGAGGTCGCTGCCCGACGCGGGCAGGATCGGCGCGACGCGCGGCGCGTAAGCCCTGAGCCAGGCGGGGGCGTGCTTGAGGAGCTCGAACTTCACGTTGTAGCCGAGCAGCTTGTGCCATTCGCGCTGCCGCTCGCTGCCGTACTCGCGCAGCGATGCGAGCGGCACTCCGGCGTGGAGACAGGCGGCGACGCGGCGCACCAAATCCTGCGCCTCCGCGAGGCCGAGGTTCATGCTGTGGGCGCCGAGGGGGCTCGTCACGTGCGCGGCGTCGCCTGCGAGCCAGATCCGGCCGTTGCCGAAGCGGCGCGCCAGCTGGCGCTCGAAATGGATCGTGGAGCTCCAATCGACGGTACGGAGGCCGTCTTCGAACCACGGCGTCCGCTCGTGCATGAGCGCGGAGAGCCGCGCGGGCGTCGGATCTTCGGCGAGGCCCTCCGCCAGCTGAAACCCGAACCGCGCGCGCCCCTCGGCGAGCGGCAGCATGACGGCGGAAAGCGAATCCGTAAACGACAGCTCGATGTCGGGACTGGGCGCCGGATCGGCGGGCACCTCGAACATGGCGAAACTCTCGGTCTCGCCGAGCTTCATCACGTCGATGCCGAGTGCGCTCCGCACACGCGATTCGTAGCCGTCCGCGCCGATCACGAAGGCGGCGCGGAGCGGAAACGATTCGACGGGCTGCCAGTCGCTGTATTCCGCGGGAGAACCGAACGTCACGAGCTCGCGCCGGACCACGCGCACCTCGACGCCGGAGCCGTCTTCGCGCAGCACCCCGCCCTCACACGGCGAGAGGACCCGGACGTCCGTGCCGCGCAGCGCGGCCAGCAACGCCTGCTCGAGGGCGCTCTGCGAAAGCGCGACGGCCGGCGCCGGAAGCTCCAGTACGACACGCTCGCTGCCGTCCACACGCAGGCCGACACGAGAGACCTTGCGTCCCGCCGCAAGCGCGCGCTCCGACACGCCGGCCTCGATCAGCAAGCGAATCGTACTCGGGTGCAGCAACGCCGCGTAACCGCGTCCGAACCCCCGGTAACGATGATCGATGATGGTCGTGTCGATGCCGGCGCGGGCTGCCGAGAGCCCTGCGAACAGCCCGACCGGTCCCGCACCCACCACGAGGAGCTCGGCGGATGCAGGGGCAACGTCGTTCATTCCGTGAGCTTCAGCAACATTCGCGCCGCACGAAAAACCGCGATCTTTAAGCATTTCGGGCGCTCGACCCGCAAGAACTGCGCGCCCGCGGCGACTTCGCGCTGAGAGTGCGCGCCGGGCGCTCCGGCGAGCGGCAATCGCCGCACGAGGCCGGGGCTCGTCGGCGTCAGCACGACCGAGGCCAAGCCGCCATGGCTATTTCGCAAGTCACCCTCACGTCGTCCTTGACGGTCCCCGCTTGGCGCAGTGACACGTCCACGAGTGGGGCGTTTCGCGAAACCCCTCAAATGAGTCCAGCTCTGCAGAACTCCGTGTATGCTGCGTACGCAAACCGAAAGGGACATCGGATGCAGGCAGCAGAGGAGTGGGCGCCCGCAACGGGCCGCCGTAGCCGGGTATTGGTCGTCGACGACGAGCCGCAGGTGCTGGTCGCGCTCGAAGACGTATTAATGCGGGACTTCGAGGTCTTGAAGGCCGCCTCGCCGGAAACGGCGCTGCGTGTGCTCGAGGAGGTGCGGGACGTCGCGGTCGTGATTTCCGACCAGCGCATGCCCGGGATGACGGGGGACGAGCTGTTCTCGAAAATCAGCGCCTCTTCCGACGCGACGCGCGTCATGGTGACGGGCTACGCCGAGCTGCCCGCCGTGATTCGCGCCGTCAATCGCGGCCGAATTTTCGCGTACGTCACCAAGCCCTGGGACAGCTCGGAGCTCAGGATGACGATCCAGAAGGGCGTGGAGCACTTCGAGCTCTCGCGCGAGCTCGCACACGAGCGGCAGCTCCTCGACGATCTCATGGACAACATCCCGGATGCCATCTACTTCAAGGATCGCGAGCTCCGCTTCACGCGCATGAACCGCGCTTGCGCCGACCGTGTCGCTTTGCGCGACTCGAGCGATGCCGTCGGCAAGCGCCTCGTCGAGCTCGGCATCCCGCCGGACCTCGCGTCGGCGTTCGAGCAAGAAGAGACGCAAATCCTCACGCGCGGGCACGCGCGCATCGATCTCATCCGTGAGCACGAGGCGCGCGAAGGCCGGCGCTTTTACTCGACCACGATCGCGCCGGTGCGCGCCCGTGGCGGCGCCGTGCAAGGTCTCGTCGGCATTTCGCGCGACGTGACGGCGCGCGTAGAAGTCGAGCTCGCGCTACAGCGCTCGAACCACGTGCGCACGATGCTCGGCGCCGTAAACGGCGCGATCCTGCGCGTCAAGGAGCGCGACCTCCTGTTGCAAGAGTGCTGCCGCATCGCGGTGGAGGACGGAGGGCTCCTGCTCGCCGCGCTCGTGCTCCTGGACCACGACGGCGCCGTCGAGACCGCCGTGTCGCACGGTGCTGACGACCGCTTCGTCGAACGCTTGACGCACGCCGTAGTCGACGAAGCAACTCCGTCGCTGCTCGCAGCGGCCCTCGCGGATCGCCAGCCGCACCTCACGAGCGATCCGAAAGCCGATCTCGACCCCCGGCTCGCACGTGACGTGGCGCGCCGTGGCGGGCAGGCGGTCGGCGCATTTCCCTTGAGCGCCGACGGCCGCGCGGTCGGCGTGCTCGTGCTGGTGTCCGATCAGTCCGACTTCTTCGACGGCGAGGAGATGCGGCTCCTGAGCGAGCTCGCCGACAACGTCGCCTTCGCGCTCGATCACCTCGAAAAGAGCGCGCGTCTCGACTTTCTCGCCTACTACGACGAGCTCACCGGCCTGCCGAAGCGCAATCTCCTGATGAACCGCTTGCTCGAGGCCGTACCGCCGCCGGAGGCGAGCGGGCGCGTGGCGCTGCTACTCGTCGAGATCAGCCGCTTTCGGCAGGTCAACGCCACGCTCGGTCGCGGCGCGGGCGACGATCTCTTGGTGCAGGTCGGCCGCCGGCTCACCAAGCTGGTCGGCGAGGGCGAGCTCTTGGCGCGCTTCGAGAGCAGCACCTTTGCGATCCTGCTCACCGACGCCGGCGACGACGCCGAGCTCGCAGCTTGGGTCGAGCAAAGCGTCTTCGCTGCGTTCGAAGCGCCCTTCAACGTGCGCAGCACCGAGCTCCGCATCTCGGCGTGCATCGGACTCGCCGTGCTCCCCGCCGAAAGCCGCGACGCCGATCGCATGATTCAGAGCGCCGAGGCGGCGCTCGCCAACGCGCGCGCGAGCGGGCAGCGCTATCTCTTTCACGCTCCGCACATGAACGAGCGCGTCAGCGACAAGCTCACGCTCGAGACGCGGCTCCGGCGCGCGCTCGAACAAGAACAGTTCCTGCTCTATTATCAGCCCAAAATCGACCTGAAATCGGGCATGGTCGTCGGGCTCGAGGCGCTCATCCGCTGGGACGATCCCGAACGCGGGCTGATTGCGCCCGCCGAGTTCATTCCGATCCTCGAGGAGACGGGCCTCATCGTCGAGGTCGGCGAGTGGGTGCTTCGCACCGTCGCGGCGCAATGCGCGGCTTGGCTCGACGAAGGGCTCTTGCCGCCGCGCATCGCCGCCAACGTCTCCGCCATGCAGCTGTCGCAGCGCTCGTTCGTGCGCTCGCTCGAACGCGCGTTCGAGCTCTGGCCGGCGGCACGCGGCGGCCTCGATCTCGAGCTCACCGAGAGCGTCCTGATCGAGGATTTGGTCGGCAACATCGAAAAGCTCCGCCAGCTCAAGGAGCAAGGCGTGTGCATCGCCATCGACGATTTCGGCACCGGTTACTCGTCGCTCGGCTACCTGAGCCGCCTGCCGATCGACGCGCTCAAAATCGACCAGTCCTTCATCCTGCGCATGTCGGACGACCCGCAGAACATGACGATCATCACGACCATCATCTCGCTCGCGCATTCATTGGACATGAAGGTCATCGCCGAGGGCGTCGAATCGAGTGAGCAAGCCCGGCTGCTCAAGCTCGTCAAGTGCGACCAAATCCAGGGGTTCCTCGTGGGCAGGCCCCAGGGCGCCCACGAGGTACGCACGCTTTTCCGCTCGAATACCCGCACCTGGCCGCCACCGGCCTAACGGCGTCGACGCGGGGCTAGCTCGAGCGAAATCCGATGCGCGCGTGCGTGCCGTCGCAGAACGGCTTGTTCGCGCTGCCCCCGCAGCGGCACAGCTTGGCGCTCGTCACGCGCGCAACCACGCGCCCCGTGCCGCTCGTGATCTCGAGGTTACCGCGCACCTGGAGCGGTCCGTCCGTGAGGGGATCGACGGCGAGCTCGCCGTCGCGCACCGGGAGCATGTCGGCCGCGCCCGTGGGCGGCTCGCCGGTCGCCGTAAACTCGATCGTCTTGTGTGTGCCGTCGCAGAACGGCTTGTTCTTCGAGCCGCCGCAGCGACAGAGCGTCGCGCGATAGCCGGCCGCGCGCTCACCGTCGAGCAGCATGTCCGCGCGCACGGCATAGGGCCCGCCCTCTCGTAGCGTGACGAGGTTCACGGGCGGCGGTCCTTCCTCGGGTTTGCCGTCTTTGCGACGGTAACGAATCGCGCCCGAGGGACACACGTGCGCGATCTCGGCGAGCGCTTCCACGTCCATCGCGTCCGGGTGGATCCATGGACCTTCGACGTTGGCGAGGAAGACGCGCGGTCCCCACGTGACGCAAAAGCGCGAATGAATGCACTTTTTGCCTTCGTAGAGCAGCGTGAGCGCCTCGCCTTCGATCTCGTCCACGCCGTTCACGCGGCGGGGCACGGGCGGCGCGCTAGAGGGCGGCGGCGACGCTGGCGCGTCGGACGGCAGCAGGGGCAAGGATTTCGGTACGACGGCAGTCACGCGCCCGGCGGCTTCGAAGCGCCGCTCGGCGCGTTCGGCGAGCTCGGCGAGCACGCGGCGCGCCGTCGTGGTGCGCGCGTCACCCTGCACGTCGAGCTCCACGGCAGCGCTCGCCATCTCGCGCAGCCGCTCGCAGAAAAAGCGCGCAGAGCTCGGACCGTGCGGCAACGCCGCGGCGTCGCGCAGGCTCGTGAACGACATGCCCGCGTGGCAGCCGGGATTGGACGGCCCCGCCGGCAGACGCGCGGCGCGTTCACCGAGCGCCGTCACGGCGCGCATCAAGCCGAGCGAGAGCTCGACCGCCAGCGCCTTCTCGGGCGCGGGCCGCGGCACGACGTAGGAATACGCGAGCAAACGCAGCATGAGCGCGTACGCGCTGTTCGCCAGGTCGACGGTCGCGGCGGCGCGTTCGTCCTCGAGCCAGACGCGGCCCGCCGCGCGCAGAGGCGGCCGCAGCACGGGGTTGACCGCGGCCGGGAACGCCGGGGCAAAATCGGCGTTTTTTGCGCGTAAGGCGTGCAGCTCCTCGCGGATCGCCGCGAAGCGCCGAAAGTGCGAATCATCGGCATGCTCCGGCGCGCCCTCGCCTTGAGCGACGATGGCGGCAAACGCCTGGCTCGCCGTCTTCCTGCAGACCACGGGCTGTACGGCGCCGAGGCCCGTCTCGACGGGCGACAGCTGAAGCGCGGGGTCTCCGCAAAAAGCGGCGCGTTCTCCGACGCGCTCGACGAACGCCCGCAACCGCTCGTCGAGCGTCTCGTAGAATGCACCCACGGTGTCGTAGTCGAGCGGCATCGGCACGAGCCGGATGCGCTGGTCGGTGCGCTTGAACGCGAGCGACGATTCGAATCCGGGGCCCTCCGGTTCCTTCGAGGTCGAGGGACGCTCGAGGTAGATGAAGTGCTGCAGGACGCCCTCACCGAACGGCGCGAGCTTGACGACGATGCCCGCCGGCAGCGCGCCAGGGTCCAGCGGAAAGTTGCCGCGCCCGAAGCGGGGAGCTGCGCCGAGCGCCGCGGTGATGTTCCAAACCGCAGCGAGGTGTCCCATCTCTTCGACGGCGACCTTCACGATGGCCCGCCGCCACGAGCCGACGGCACGGGCCTCCTCCGCGCTGAGCCCTTCCGCCTCGCCCTCACGTAGGCTGAACGCCGCGTAGAGGTACGTGCACATCAGGTTATGTTCGAGCTCGGCAGCCTCGTACAGGAGATGCACGAGCTGTTCGCGGCTGGGGGCGGCCGAGCGCTCGTTCGAAGCGGGGATAGTCATGGTGCCTTCTGCTTCAGCTCACTAGTACGGAGAACCGGCCGCGGTAGTGGCTCGGCTGTACACGCCTGGCACGCCAGCGGGGGGCAAGCGCGGAACCTCACGGATTTGCGATCGACCGAGGCAAGAATGTCGCCACGTTTCCAGGCACGCGGAATGCATGGTGTAGGCTCATGTCGGATGAGAATCGCTCGAACGCCGGGAACGAGTTGAAGGCGGAGCGAGTCTTCCACCAACTCGTCGATTCGATCCCCGACTACGCCATCGTTATCCTGGATCCCACGGGCCACGTCGTAAGCTGGAACGTCGGCGCGAAGCGCCTCAAGGGCTACGAGCCGACCGAGATCATCGGCCGCGACTTCTCCGTGTTCTATACGCCCGAGGACATCGCGAGTGGCAAGCCGGAGCACATCCTCGAGACGGTGCGTCAAAATGGTCACGTCGAACACGAGGCCTGGCGCGTGCGTAAGGACGGCACGCGTTTCTGGGGCAACATCGTGCTCAGCGCTCTCAAGGAGCCAAACGGCGAGATCATCGGTTTCGCGAAGGTAACGCGTGATCTCACGGTGCAGAAGCTCGCCGACGAGGAGCTGCGCCGCTCGGAGGAGCGCTTTCGGCTGCTCGTGGACAGCGTCACCGACTACGCGATCTACATGCTCGATCCCGAGGGCCATGTCACCACCTGGAACTCAGGCGCCGAGCGCATGACCGGCTACCGGGCCGAAGACGTCATCGGCCAGCATTTCAGCCGCTTCTTCACGGCGGAAGACGCACGCCTCGGACGGCCCCTCGCCGAGCTCGCGGCCGCGGAGCGCACGGGGCGTTTCGAGGACGAAGCCGTGCGCGTCAAACGCGACGGCACCCAGTTTTGGGCCAACGTGACGCTCACGCCGATGCGTGGCGGGCACGGCGAGCTCATCGGTTTCGCCAAGGTCATTCGTGATCTGACGGCACGACGCGCGGCCGAGGAGACCGAGCGCCGGCTGCTCGCCGAGCAGGTGGCTCGCTCGGCGTCGCAGGAGAGCGAAGCGCGACTCAAGGAAGCCGTGGCGCGCGCCGACGCCGCCAATCGTCTCAAAGACGAATTCCTCGCCACGGTCTCGCACGAGCTCCGCACGCCGCTGAACGCCATCGTCGGCTGGTCGTCGCTCTTGCGCGCGCGCACCGACGAACCCGCGCTCTCCAAAGGTCTCGCTTCGATTCATCAAAACGCGCTCGCGCAGTCACACCTGATCGAGGACATCCTCGACGTGTCGCGCATCATCACCGGCAAGCTCCGGCTCCATCTCACGAACGCGGACCCGGTCACCGTCATCAACGAAGCGATGGACGTGATTCGTCCTTCCGCCGACGCCAAACACCTCCACCTGCAGTTTTCGCCACCGGAGGAGCCGATCGTCGTTTTCGCCGATGTCGACCGCTTGCGGCAGATCGCGTGGAACCTCCTGTCGAATGCCGTCAAATTCACGGACCCGGGGGGCGAGATCGTCATCTCGGTGGAGCGCGCCGGCTCGAACCTCGAGCTCGTCGTGCGTGACAACGGGCGCGGTATCGAAGCGAATTTCTTGCCGCACGTCTTCGACCGCTTCCGGCAGGAGGACAGCACGACGACGCGACGCTTCGGCGGACTCGGGCTCGGTCTCGCGATCGTCCGCCACATCACCGAGCTCCACGGCGGTGAGGTTGCGGTCGAGAGCGCTGGAATCGGCAAGGGCGCCCTATTTCGCGTGAAGCTGCCCATCCGTCCGACCATAGTGGAAGGCGCCGACCGCGTGACTCCGAGCGAGCCGGTGCGCTCGAGCACCTCGGCCCGCCAAGCCGAGCTTTCGGGTTTACGCGTACTCATCGTCGACGACGACCTCGACGCGCGCGAAGTCCTCGAGGACGCCCTCAGCTCGGCGGGCTCGAGCGTCAAAACCGCCGATTCGGCTGCGCGCGGCCTCGAGCTCGTCCGCAGCTTTCGGCCGAACATCATTTTGAGCGATGTCGGGATGCCCGAGCAAGACGGCTATGCCTTCATGCGTCACGTGCGCGAGCTCGGGGCGCGCCAAGGCGGCGACGTGCCGTCGATTGCACTCACCGGCTACACGCGACACGGCGATCGCACGCAGGCGATCGCCGCCGGTTTCACCGCGCACGTCGCCAAGCCGGTCGTGCCGGAGGAGCTCTTGAAGCTCGTCGCGAGCCTCGCGCTCGATGCGCGGCGGCAAGAAGCTTCGTCGGAATGAAGCTCTAAACTTCGCCCGGGCGCGCTTTCAGTGCGCTTTGGTGCGTCGATTGGGGGTCGGTCGCGCCGCGACCGGCGGACGAATCGTGGAATTGACGGCGAGTGAGCTTTCCGTGCAGCGCTCGCCGGAAGCGGGCGCGTGCGCGACCCACGGCGCCAGCGCTTCGGCGAAGATTCTCGCGGTCTGAAAGCGCGCGTCCAGCTCCTTTTCCATCGACTGTTTGACGACGGCGCAAAACTGCGGGTCCAGGTCGGGCCGGAGCTCGTCGAGCGACGGCGGCGTGCTCTGGTTGATCTGGAACATGACGGCGTTGTAGTTGGCGGCGACGAACGGCGGCCGTCCGGTGAGCGCCTCGAAGATCAAACAGCCGACAGCGTAGAGATCACTCCGCGCGTCGGCGCTCTCGCCTCGCGCCTGCTCGGGGGCCATGTAGGCTGGCGTGCCCATCACCACGCCCGTTTGCGTCAGGCGCTCGTCCCAGGGCGACTCGGTGAGCTTGGCGACGCCGAAGTCGAGCAGCTTCACGACGTCGGCGACCTGGGGGAGCGCGGTGAGAAAGACGTTGTCCGGCTTCAAATCGCGGTGAATCACGTTCGCGCCGTGGGCCGCGGCGAGCCCTGCGAGCACCTGCACGGCGATCCAGGCGATGTCGTCGACCGAGAACTGGCGAGCCCTGCGGATGGCGTCACCGAGGGAGGCGCCCTCGAGTCGCTCCATCACGATGAATGCCGGCTCGTCCGTCGGCATCTGAAAATCGAGGACGCGCACGATGTTCGGGTGATTGATGGCCCCGACTACATGCGCTTCGCGGCGAAAACGCCGGAGAACGTCGACGTCCTGACTGATGCCGGGATGCAGCACCTTGAGCGCCACGGGCGTCCCGCCGAGGTCCTCGCGCGTGCCCTCGTAGACCGAGCCCATGCCGCCCGAACCGAGCAGCGCACCGACCCGGTAGCGACCGGCGAGCAGCGCGCCCTCGAGCGCGTTCGTGTCCATCGTGGCCCGCTGCGTCTGCCTGCCGGAGCGCAGCGCGACCGCTTCGCGCGCCTCCAAGCGCTGCCGCCGAACGTCGAGCGCCCGCCGCACGCTCGCCTGGAATTTCTCGAGCTCGACCGGCTTCTCGAGGTACTCGACGGCGCCGTACTCGACCGCGCGCATCGCCGATTGCAGATCCGGATCGCCCGAGAGCAGGAGCACGGGCAAGTCGGGGTCGGTCTCGTGCACGCGCTTCAGGAGCTCGACGCCGTCCATGTCGGGCATGTGCACGTCACTGATGACGAGATCGAGCTCCTCCGTGCCCACGAGAGCCGTCGCCTCGATGCCGTTCGAAGCCTCGCGCACGCTGTAGCCGGCGGACACGAGCATGCGCCGGAAGCTCTTGCGAACCTCATCGCTGTCGTCGACGAACAAGACACGTCCGACTGATCCCCCGCCACGCCCACGAGCGGGATCCTCGTCCTGTTCCGCGTGGCCGAGCCCCATGACACTAGCCTAGGCCGCCCATCTCGTGGATCCATCCCCACGGCGCCGAGCCGCCGGCTTTTTGTAGGACAGTGTAGGAGAGCCCGGCTTCAAAAACGGAGTGATGGAGGAGCGAGGTCGTAGGAATCGAGGTAATCGGCGATCGCGGCCTCGATCACGCGCCAGGCGTGGGGACGGTCGTAGACGCCGGCGACCGTCACTCGCGGGGCTTCATTCGGCATCAGCTTGTAGGTCATGAAGTAGTGAATCAAACGATCGACCAGCGCTTTCGGCACTTCTGACAGGTCGTGCGTGGCGTCGAAATAGGGATCGTTGTGTAAGACTCCCACGATTTTATCGTCGGCTTCGCCGTCGTCGATCATTTGGATCCCGCCGACGACCCGCACCTTGAGCAGGATTTCAGTGCGGGTGATGGGTCGTTCGCTGATGACGCAGATGTCGAGCGGGTCGGCGTCCGCGTTGGTCGCGGTCGGCGAGAGGGCCGCGACGCGCGCCGCGCCGTAGGTGCGGGGGATGAAGCCGTAGAGGGTCGGCGATTGCGCCGAGCCGCGATGCGGCCGATCGACCCGCATGTAGCCGGTCGTCTTGTCGACCTCGTATTTGACGGTGTCGAAAGGCGTGAGCTCGATGTACGCGTTGACGATGCGCGGCACGTCGTCGCCGGCTTCGAGGCCGTGCCAAGGATGAGGACGAAAGCGGTAAAACGGAGGCGGCGGTAACGTCATCGCGCGCGAGCGTAGACTGGCCGCCACCGCATCAGCGAGGCAAATTGTTACCCGGTGCGGCCGGATGACACTCCGCTCGCCCCACGCGTTGCCAGCAGCGGGCACCGGAAACCGACGCGCAAAGGGGCCGCGAATCGCCGAGCGAGCAAGCGCCGGCACGCGCACCGCCGAACGTCCGCACGCGCGAAACGAGAGCGGCACTGCACTTGCAATAAGCGATAACCGCGAGGCGCCGACTCCGCTCGGCCCGCTGACGACGATGAAATTCACCTACGATACGGGGATTCGAAGGAAGCTCTTCTCGAACGTTCGGCTCTGCGGCAGTTGGGACGCGAACGGCCGGCATAGCGAGAAATGGAGTGAGCGGCCGATGCGCGAAGCCATCGCGTCGGACGGCGCAGTCGTGTTCGAGGCCGACCTCGAGCTCCAGCCGTCCGAGGTGGGCAAGGAGTTCTTCTGGACGGTACTCCACGACGGGCCGCTCGGGCTCGACCGGGAGGGCATCGTCAACGAGCAAGACGGCATGGGGCACGACGCCTTACACCGTAAGTTCTGGCTGACGGACGACCCGCGCCAAGAGGAGCGCTACTATCTGACGCACGTGCGCCGACTCGGCGCGCGCAAGGTGCGGGTAGCGGGTAGCGACGAGCCGGGACTACGCTTTGCGGTGTGGGCGCCGAACGCCCAGGGCGTCGAAGTCGTGTTCGGTGATCCGAAACACGGCTACATCGCCGACGACGGGACGGGCATCGATCCAGGGCGGCCGGTCTTCGTGCTCGAGAAGCGCGAGGAAGGCGTGTGGTCGACCGGCCCGGAGAAGGAAGCGGCGCTCCGGCGTTTTCGCGACTTCGCTGGCGCGCCCTACATGTACCGCATCAAGAACGAGGACGGGCGCGTCGTCTATCGCACCGATTTGTATTCACGTGCGCAAGTCGGAACGGGCGACAAGAACCCGGAGGGCAAGCCGTACCAGGGTACGCCCGCGGAGCTGAACGGCGTCGTCAGCTGCTCCGTCGTCGTCGATACGGAGCTCGTGCAAGCAGACGTGTCTCCCGGCGCCGATCCGAAGGCGGTCGTCTCGGAAGACGAATTTTGGCGTGACGAGTTCAATCACCTCACGCCCTTCCCGCATCGCATCGACGATCTCGTGATTTACGAGCTGCACGTGGGCTCACTCGGGTTCGGCAGCGATCGCCCCGGCAATTTTCACGACGCGATCGCGCTCGTCGACTACTTGACCGAGCTCGGCGTCAACGCCGTCGAGCTCTTGCCGATCGCCGAAGCGAACGGCACGCGCACTTGGGGCTACGGCAACTCGCACCACTTCGCGATCGAGTCGAGCGCCGGCGGGCGCGACTTGTTCCGGCACTTCGTGCGCGCCTGCCATCAGCGCGGCATCGCCGTGATCGTCGACGTGGTCTACAACCACTACGTCCCGAACGGCGAACGCGCCCAGTGGCACTACGACTCCGAGCGCGAAGAGAACAACGTTTACTACTGGTACGAAGGCAAGCCGTCCGACTACCCCTCACCCGACGGGGGCTACCTCGACAACCTGTCGACCGGATTTGCGCCGCGATTTCACGACGAAATGGTGCGAAAGCTGTTCATCAGCAGCGCGGCTGCCCTCGTGATGGACTTTCACGTCGACGGCTTCCGCGTCGACCAGACGACATCGATTCACGCGTACAACGTCGTTCACGCGGACGGCCGGCCCGCGGGCGGCGCGAACCTCGCGGGAGCGAAGTTTCTGCGCGAGCTCAGCCGCACGCTGAGGCTCCTGCGTCCCGCGACGCTGCTCACGTGCGAGGACCATTCGGACTGGGTGCTCGTGACGGAGCATCCGGACGGCGCCGGGCTCGGCTTCGACGCGACGTGGTACTCGAATTTTTATCACAACCTCATCGGCGACACGGGGCGCGGCCCCGAATGCGCGAACCTGCTCAAGACCGCCGGCATGGGCGGCAACGGCGAGCTCGCCTTCAGCCGCTTCGCCGAGATTCTGGCTACCACCAAGCGCAAAGCCGTCGTCTACCACGAGTCGCACGACGAGGCGGGCAACTCGGAGCACTCGGCGCGGACGCTCATGGTCGCCATCAACGCCGACGGCAGCGCGCCCCCGCCCACGGGTGATCTCCGGCGCATCGCCGAGGCACGCGTTCGCTTCGTCGCGGGGATGACGCTGCTCTCGGCGGGCACGCCCATGTTTCTCATGGGCGAAGAGATCGGAGCGACGAAGGATTTCACCTACGACGGCTTCCTCGAAAAGCGCGAGGATTTGCTGGGGGAACGCCAGGGTAACGGGCGCTTCCTGTTCCGCTTCTATCGCGAACTAATCCGCTTGCGGCGCCGCCATCACACGTTCGCGACTGCAAACATCGAGATCATGCTCGTGCACGACGCCGATCGGGTGCTCGCGTTTCATCGCTGGAAGGGGCCGGAGCATTACATCGTCGTGTCGACGCTGCGCGACGACGGCTGGCCGGAGGGCTACGTCGTGCCGGTGCCGAACGACGCGCAGGGCAAATGGCGCGAGATCTTCACGAGCGACGCGGACGTTTACGGCGGGTCGGGCGTGACGAACGAGGAGACGCTCGATGTCGTCGAGGGGAAGCTCAACGTGAAGGTGCCGGCCCGCGGCTTCGTCGTGCTGCGGCACGTACCGCAGACCTGATGCTGGGAAAAATTCCAAGGCGCCTTCAGCTTGTCGCTCTGCCGTGGGCAAGCCCGCTGCTTGGCCCGGGGCTATGCTGCCGGCGTGGACTTCGTCTCGGCCGCCACGTCGCCCGTTCTTGCCTTCGGCGTGGTGATGGCGGTCGTTGCGTTGGCCTTCGTGCCGCTCGTGCGCGTGGTCACCAAGACGAAGCGGGGTCGTCGCTGATTCATGGACGTGCTGCTCGGCATCGTCGATCTGCTCTGGACGTGGGTCACGTGGCCCGAGCGGAAGGGGCGCGGCTTACGGCGCGTAACCCACCGCGCGCCGTACCGCCGCCGTGTGCGGACTCCGCGGGTAGCGCGCGAGGAAGGCGTCGGCGTGGGCGCGCGCGCTGTCCCGACGACCGAGCGCGGCGAGGGTTTCGACGAGGAGCGCTTCGCGCTCTTGGACGAGCAAGCCGTTCGGTTCGTCACGCGCGAGCGCGTCGAGTAGCGTGAGCGCCGCGCCGGCGTCGCCCGAGCGAAGCAGCGCGTGGGCTCTGGCGACGCGCCGACTTTCGCCTTCGACGAGCGGCGGCGTGGGCGCGGGCGCGGGCGCCGAAGCTTCGACGTGCGGCGTGGGACGTTCGACGGGCGGGGTCGTGACGGGGACGGGCGGGGTCGTGACGGGGACGGGCGGCGCGCTGTCGCTCGCGGCCGCCGCAGGCGGCGCGCTGCTCGGGTGTGCCGCGGCGTGGAACGGCACGCGCACGCTGGTCGCCCCTAAATTCCCTACTCCCCTACTCCCCACGACGGCCGGCGCCGGACGCGGCGCTTCGCTCGGCGCGCCGAAGTAGAGCCCCGTGCCGACCGCCGCGCCGAGTGCCACGCCGAGCGTCGCCGATTTCACCAGCGCGACGGCCGTGAGCGAGCTCGCCGTCGCCACGGTCGAGGCCGCGCTCGCCGTCGCAGGCGCGCCGCTCGACAAGGCCGCGGCGGCTGCCGTCGCCGGTGCCGCGAGTTTGAGCGATAGCGCCGCCCAAATGGCTCGTTTGGCACCGACCGGCGACGCCGACGCGTGATCGGCATCGAGCGCTCGGCGCTCGTCGCGCGTGAGCTCGCCGCCGTCGAGCAGGCGGACCGGATCGGTGTTCATGCGCCCTCCAAGCGAAAGCGCGTCCCGCTATGACGAGCAAGGACGCGCGCGATGCCTTGCCGGAAGCGCTCGCGGCCGAGTCGCAGGCGCGAGTAAACGGTGCCGAGCGGGATTTCGAGCGCCGTGGCGATGGCCTGGCCGCTGAGTCCTTCGAGCTCGAACGCGGTGAAGACCTCGCGTTGGTCCTGGTCGAGCGCAGCGAGAGCTTGTTCGAGCAGGGCGCGATCGCCGGCGCGTTCGAGTGAAGCGCTCGGATCGGGGCCGGGATCGGGCGCTTCGGCGAGCGAGGCTTCGCCTGCGATTTCCCGCCTGACGTGCGCGCGGCGGCGCCGGTCACGTGCGGCCCGGGCAGCGATGCGGAAGAGCCAAGCCGTCATCTTGCCGCGCTCCTCGAAGTCGGCGAGCCGGCGGTGAACCACGAGAAAGACCTCCTGCGCGACGTCGGGCAAATCGGCCGCAGGAACGCCCAAGCGCCGCAGCGTTCGCCACACGAACTCGAAGTTTTGCTCATACAAGTCTTCGAAGGTCATACCGTGCCTGGCCACGGAGGCTCGGAGCTGCCCGGGCGGGCTCGGACTACATTGGATCAAGGGCAAGCGCTGCGTTCGTCCATCACCAAATCGTGAGCTCGGGGCCGATGGAAAGCGCAGCCGAGAGCGGCGGGCTCTCGAAAGCGTCGCCGTAGTCTTCCACGCGGAAGGTGTGGTCGCCGAGGGTCACGACGCCGGAGGCGCCGAAACGGAGCGCAAAGGCGCGGCTGAGCGGTAAACGCAAAGTGAAGACGGGGCCCGCGCCGAACCAGGGCTCGTGCGTCGGGTAGTGGTGGTCGAAGCCGCGGCCGTCGCCGCCGATGACGCCCGCGAGAAAACGCGCGCAAATCCAGGTTTCCCACGCGCGAGTGGTGCCGCCCGCGAAGCGATAACAGCCGTCCGCGGTGCCGAGCGCGAGGGAGACGTGAACGGCGGTGCCGGACAGTGGGTCGAAGGGGACGTCGCGCGGGACGACCCAGAAGCCGCCGAGCGCGGCTTGCCAGGGACCGCGCGTCACGGCGGCGGAGCCGCCGAACGTCGGGGATACGGCAGCGCCGAGCAAGCCGACGGAAAGCGCGACCTCTGCGCGGAGTGAAAGGGCAAACGGGGTGTGCACGTCGGGCGGCTCGAGTCGCGCGGGCCCGGGCGGCGCCGTGACCGTTTTTTCGGGAGCGGGCGCGGGGGGCCGCGCGATTTGCGGCATGGCCGGGGGGGCGGCCTCGAAGGAGGCGACGGCATCGGCCGGCACGATATCGAGGAGGACGGCGACCACGACGCTCACGGCGTCGGCGAGGCGACGGCAATCGGCGTCGTCGGTGCGAAGCTCGCGCTCACCCGTCTTTTGGCCGCTCGACCTGATGAGCGCGCGGTACGCGCTGCCGTCGCGCTCGAAACGGACGACGATGTTCGAGCCTGCCGGCGCGGCACCCGGAGTGCTGCCGAGCGCCAGAGCTGCTGCGACGAGCTCGGTTTGTGCCGGACAGTCGAGCGCATGCTCGGCGCGTTCGACGCGGACGTCGCCACCGGGCACCCGTTCGGCCAGCACCGGAGACGCAGCCAGCGCGGAAAAAAGCAGCACGCGACGCAAAATCATGAACGAGAGCCGACTCGGGGGTTAGCAAACTGCACCGCCGAGGAGCCAAGGTTTTTTTCGTGATGGGTCGAGGCCGGACCTGCCCTTACACCTAGTAGAGCCCGAGGCTGCTGCCTCGGAGCAGAAGGAGCACAGCGCATGCGGCACTTGGTGGGTTCATCTCTATTGTCCGGCTTGGCTGCGGGGCTTCTGCTCGGTTGTTCGCTCTCGACCATCGGGTCGATGGACCCGACCGACGGCGGGAAGTGCGACGTGCCGATGCAGTCCAAGACGGCGGCCGACGGCTGCACTCAGTGCGTCTGCGATGGGAAGACGTGGGACTGTAACAGCGACGCCTGCACGGCGGGCTGCAGCGCGGGCGACAAGAAGACGGCGGACGACGGCTGCAACACGTGCTCCTGCGGCATGGACGGCAAGTGGAATTGCACGACCGACCAGATGTGCCCGAGCCCCGGTGGCGAATGTCAGCCCGGTGACACGAAGCTCCGCGACGACGGCTGCGCGCGCTGCGAATGCGACATGAGCGGCCAATGGGCATGCCCCGACATCGCCTGCGCCAAGTGCACGCCCGGCGAGGTGACGATGTCGACCTGCCTGAGCTGCACCTGCAACGCGACGGGCAGCGCTTGGGACTGTACCGTGCCCACGAACGATCCGAGCTGTAGCGAATCGCAGGTGTGCAAACCCGGCGAGACGATGCTGGATGACGCCGGCTGTAAGTCATGCACGTGCAGCGACGACGGCACCCAATGGGATTGCATGCCCGCGATGGGCGACGGCTGTAACGGCTCGAAGTGCACGCCGGGCGACGTGACTCCGAGCGGCGACGGCTGCAACACGTGCACCTGCGGTCCCGACGGCTCGCTCGCATGCACGATGAAAGCCTGCGACGAGTGCCCGCCCGAGCTCGACATCGGCGGCATGTGCCCGCCGCAGACGATTTACGCGCAGAACCCCATGACGAAGGCCTGCTGCAGCTACTCGTCGAAGTGTGCGGCGCCGGCGGGGTGGGACCTGTATCCGACTCCGGCGTGTGCGCCCGAGCCGGTCGTGTGCCCCACCGGCATGGCCGACTGTGACGGCGACGCTGCGAACGGCTGCGAGACGAACATCATGACCTCGGCGCTCGACTGCGGCGCTTGCGGCAGCGTCTGCATGGCCGTGGGCGGAACGGGAAAGTGTGACCAAGGCAAGTGCATCACGCCCGAGCAGCCGACGTGCTTCTATGGGGGCGTCGAGTACGCGGCGAGCGACACGTTTAGCCCGACGTTCCCCGCGCGTGACGGCTGCAATTCGTGCGGCTGTATGCTGGACACCCAATCGCAGCCGACGATCTTTTGCACGACGGCCGTGTGCAAGTGCGATCCAGCGAGCGAAACGTATCGGAGCTACGTCGCCACGGATTCGACCAAATGTAAGCTGGTCGATTTCATGTGCCCCGAGAATACCGCGCCGTTCACGAACGACTGCGGCTGCGGCTGCGAGCAGAGCACGGACTGTCCGAACGTATTCGACTGTACGCCCGACCCCGCAACGATGAGGTCGAATTGTGACCCGGCGCTCGAGGCACGTTGCCCGTACTCGATTCACCCGAAATCAGGCCTACGCTGAGAGTCTGGCCTCGGCGCCCGTCGATTTTGCTGGGTTTTGCCGGTAGATGACGGCGCACGCCTGCGGGGGATCGCCTGTCTTGGATTCTGAGCCGGGGGCTATTCGCCCTGGGGCAATTTTGCTCGCGGCCCGACCCCGCGAGTGAACGTGGCGCGACTCCACACCGGCAAGTTATGGTGTGGTGTCGTGACCCTTGCCGACGACCCGGCCGATGCCCGACGGCTGCCGCCGCCCGTGCCACCCGAACGCTTTCGGTTGCTCGTCGAGCAGGTCACGGAATACGCGATCTTCATGCTCGATCCGACCGGGCACGTGCTCACGTGGAACGCGGGTGCAGAGCGCATCAAGGGCTACCGGCCGGACGAGATCATCGGACGGCACTTCTCGACGTTCTATCGACCGGAGGACGTCTGGAAGTGCGCCATGGAGCTCGACGTCGCCACCCGACACGGGCGCGCCGAGGACGAAGGCTTGCGCGTGCGCAAGGACGGCACGCTATTTTGGGCGAGCGTCGTCATCACGTGTCTGCGCGGCGAACAGGGCGAGATCGTCGGCTTCGCCAAGGTCACGCGGGATCTGACCGAGCGCAAGCGTGCCGAGGAAGCGCTGCGCGAGAGCGACGAGCGCTTCCGACTGCTGGTCGAGAGCGTCAAAGACTACGCGATCTTCATGCTCGATCCGAGCGGCCGCGTCGCGACCTGGAACGTCGGCGCCGAACGCATCAAGGGCTACTCCGCCGACGATATCATCGGCCAACATTTTTCGCGGTTTTATCCTGAAGCCGAAGTACGGGCCGGCAAGTGTGAACGCGAGCTCGAGGCCGCCGAGCGCGACGGCCGCTTCGAGGACGAGGGCTACCGCGTTCGTAAGGACGGGACCTGCTTCTGGGCCAACGTCGTGATCACGCCGCTCCGAGACGCCTCGGGGAAGCTCGTCGGCTTCGCGAAGGTGACGCGCGACCTCACGGAGCGCCGTGCGGCCGAAGAGGAACGCCTGCGGCTCGGGCAGATCGCGCGTGAACGCGTGCACGCGCTCACCGAATTTTCGGAGGCGCTCGCGGGCGCCCGCTCGAGCGAGGACGTGGGCCGCGCCGTGATGGAGCGGGGCGCAGAGTTCGTCGGCGGTGAAGGCAGCACGCTCTACTTGGCCGACGAGCGCACGCGGCAGCTCACGCTGCTGGCCGAGCGCAACGCAAACCGTGAATTGATCGAGCAACTCGCGCGCATCCCCCCCGAAGAAAATCCGTTCTACGCGATCGCGACGGGCGCGCGCGACGCCGTATGGATCGAGAATCCGGCTGAATACGAGGCGTTCTTCCCGGACCTCGCACGCTTTGGCACCCAGGGAGAGCGTGCGGGAGCCTTCGCGGGGGTGCCGCTCGTGGCCGAGGGCCGCGCCATTGGAGTTCTGACGCTGGGTTTCCGCGAGCCACGCCAATTCAGCCCCGACTACCGCGAGTTCCTCAGGACGTTCGCGCAGCAAGCGGCGCAGGCGTTCGCTCGCGCCGGCCGGCTCGAGGCGGCGGAGGCGGCGGCCGCGCTCGCCGAGCGGCTCAGGGCCTCGCTCGCTACCACGATGCGCAGCATCGGCGACGCCGTGATCGCCACCGACGCCGCCGGCGCCATCACGCTGATGAACGGCGTCGCGGAGGCGCTGACCGGTTACTCGGAGGCCGAGGCGCGCGGGAAGCCGCTGCCGGAGGTGTTTCGCATCATCAACGAGCACACTCGCGCCGAGGTCACGAACCCGGTCGAAAAGGTGCTCGAGAGCGGCGGCGTCGTCGGGATCGGCAATCACACGTTGCTCGTCCGGCGCGACGGCAAAGAGATCCCGATCGACGACAGCGGCGCGCCCATTCGCGCCGAGCACGGCCCGATCGAAGGCGTGGTGCTCGTGTTCCGGGACGTGACGGAGCGCAAGCGCGACGAGTCGCGGCGGGCATTTGTCGCCGAAGCCTCGGCCGCGCTCAGCCGCTCACTCGACTACGAGGTCACGGTGGGGCGCGTGGCAGAGCTCGCCGTGCCTCGGTTTGCCGATTGGTGCGCCGTCGATCTCGTGGTCGCCGGTGAGACGCGCACGAAGCGGCTCGCGGTCTCCCACGTGAACCTGCAAAAGGTCGCGCTCGTACGGGAGCTCGACGCGAGATTCCCGCCGGACCCCCATGCGCCGACGGGCGTACCGAACGTGCTGCGCAGCGGGCGGTCGGAGCTATATCGCGAAATCACCGACGAGCGGTTGGTCGAGAGCTGCGTCGATCCCGAACACCTGCGGCTCGCACGCGAGCTCGGGCTCAAGTCAGCGGTGATCGTGCCGCTCGCCGTCCAGGGCCGGGTGCTCGGCGCGATGACCTTCGTGTTCGCCGAGTCGGGACGCGTCTATGCCGACGAGGATCTCGCCGTGGCCGAGGAGCTCGCGCGGCGCTGCGCGACGGCGATCGAGAACGCGCTACTTTACACCTCCGAACAAAGCGCGCGGCGCTTCGCCGACGTCGCCAATCGCGCCAAAGACGAATTTTTGGCGGTCGTGAGTCACGAGCTGCGCACGCCGCTCAACGCGATCATGGGCTGGGCGAAGCTGCTCACGCGGCCGGAATTCGACGAGCGGCGGCGCCAAAGCGCGCTCGCGACCATCGAACGCAACGCCGTCGCGATGGCACAGCTCATCGAAGACCTGCTCGACATGTCGCGCGTGATTAGCGGCAAAATGCGGCTCGAGCTCGAACAAGTCGACGTGCGCCGCGTCGTCGAAAGCGCGCTCGATACCGTGCGCCCCGCCGCGACGGCCAAGAGCATCGAGCTCACGGCGACGCTCGAACCCACGCTGCCGGCCATCACGGCGGACGCCACGCGCCTGCAGCAGATCGTCTGGAATCTCTTGAGCAACGCGGTCAAGTACACGCCCAAGGGCGGCCGCGCAGAGCTCGAGGTACAACGCACGCCGTCGACGATCGAGATCGTGGTGCGCGACAGCGGCAAAGGCATCGGTCGCGCGTTCCTGCCCTTCGTGTTCGAGGCATTCCGCCAGGAGGACGCGAGCGCGTCACGCACGCGCGGGGGCCTCGGCTTGGGGCTTGCCATCACCAAGCAGCTCGTGGAGCTCCACGGCGGGCACATCAGCGCCGAGAGCGAAGGCGAAGGTTGCGGAAGCACGTTCCGGGTCTCCCTCCCCATCGCAACGGCTCCGAAGGCGCAGAGTGTCCCGGACCGCGCCGGCCGGCAGATCCGCACGGACGCCACCTTCGAGCGGCCGCCACAACTGCGCGGCTTACGCGTGCTCGTCGTCGACGACGAGGAGGACGCGCGCGGGCTCGTCGGCGCCATTCTCGAGGAGTGCGGGTGCGAGGTGACGCTCGCGAGCAGCGTCGAGGACGCCATGCGCCGCCTGCGAGAGGCGCGGCCCGACGTGCTGCTCTCCGACATCGGCATGCCGGAGGCCGACGGCTACGATCTCATCGAGCAGGTACGCGCACTGCCGCGCGAGCAGGGCGGCGACGTCCCGGCCGCCGCGCTCACGGCTTATGCGCGCCCCGAAGATCGCCGGCGCATGCTGAACGCGGGGTATTCGATCCACCTGGCGAAGCCGATCGAGCCGGCCGAGCTCGTGGCGGTCGTGACGACACTCACGCGTTTCACGCCCAGAAGCGACCCGCCCTCGCGCTGAGCAACCGGGGCAAACCGCCTCGTCCCTGCTCGCGCGTCTCCGCTATTCATCACCTGATATTCCTTTGGGCGCTGACGCACCGGCCGTCGACCCGGAGGGGCGGCTCTTGCTCGCAGCGCGCGATTCGGCAAGAACGACAGCGTCGGGTGCGACGTGGACGTCGACATCGAAAGCTCGCAGCCTGCCGGCCCCATGGATCCGGCAAAAGAAACGCCGCGCGAGCAGCGCGATGAGGCCCTGCTCGAGACCATCCAGCGGCTCCGACAGTCCGAGCAAGCCATGTCCGAGCTCGCGCGCGCGCTGAGCGCGGACGAGGTGTCGGCGGTGCTGCTCGGCTTCGGCGAACGCGTGCTCCGCGCCGCGGCCGGCGCCGTGTACTTGACCGACGGCGACGAGCAGCGGCTCACGCTGCGAGGCTCGCGCGGCGTGGCCCCGTGGGAACGCCCCGCTGTGCTCACGCCGGACCTTCCGTTTCCGCTCGCGACTGCCATGAAGCAGCACGAGCCCGTCTGGATCGAGAGCCACGCCGGGCTCGTTGCGGCGTACCCCGCGCTCGTCGCCGTGGAGACCTCACGGCCGCGCGTGGAATCGGTCGTGGCCTTGCCGCTCGTTCATCTCGGGCGGTTGATCGGCGGACTCGCGCTGAGCTTCGAGCGGGCCCAATCGTTCAGCGCAGCCGACAAGGGCTGGCTCACGGGTTTCGCAGCGCAGGCGGCGCTCGCGGCCGAACGCGCGCGCCTGTACGAGGCCGAAAAGCAAGCCCGGGCCGAAGCGGAGGCGCTGTTTCGCATCAACGAATCACTGAACGCCGCTCGACTCGATCTCGAGACGCTCGCTCAGCGGGTCACGGACGAAGCCACGGCGCTCGCGGGCGCAGGCTTTGGAGCATTCTTCTACAACGTCGTCAACGAACAGGGTGAGTCGTACCTGCTGTACACGCTCTCCGGCGCGACCCACGACGGATTTGCGCGCTTCGGCTTGCCGCGAAACACGCCTTTGTTCGCGCCGACGTTCGCCGGGGAAGGCGTCGTGCGCGTCGCCGACGTGAAGCAGGATCCGCGCTACGGCAGCATGGCGCCGCACCACGGTACCCCTCCCGGCCACCCTCCCGTGACGAGCTACCTGGCCGTGCCCGTGATCTCGCGCACGGGCGCGGTGCTCGGCGGCTTGTTCTTCGGCCATCCTGCACCCGATCGCTTCAGCGAACGACACGAACGGCTGATTAAGGCCGTCGCGGCGAGCGCGGCGGCGGCAATCGACAACGCGCGGCTCTTTCGAGCGACCGTGGACGCGGAGGAGACGCAACGACGACTCGTCGCCGAGCTCAGCGAGACCGTGCGGCTGAACGAGCTGTTCACCGGCGTGCTCGCGCATGACCTCAGAAATCCGCTGGGCGCGATCCTGAGCTCGGCTGACGTCGCGAGCCGGACGCCCGCCGCAGGGCGCGACGAGGCACAGCTCGCCAGAGTGTTCTCACGCATCGCCGGCAGCGGCCGGCGCATGTCGCGGATGATCGAGCAGCTGCTCGATTTCACGCGCATTCGCTTCGGCACGAGCATGCGACTCGAGCCGCGACCGCTCGATTTGCGTGAGCTCGTGCGCCGCGTCAGCGACGAGCTCGAACAGAGCCACCCCGGCGTGCGCTTCTCGCTCGCCGTGACCGGTGACACGACCGGCAACTGGGACGAGGATCGGCTCTGCCAGGTGCTCTCGAACCTCCTAGGCAACGCGGTGCAGCACGGCGCGCGCGAACATGGAGTCCGAATCGCGCTCGACGGCAGCGCGGCGAACAGCATCGTGCTCACGGTGCACAACGTCGGCTCGATTCCGAGCGAACGGCTGCGACATCTGTTCGCGCCGTTCGAGGCGAACGCTTCGCGCAAGCACGGCAGCTCCGGGCTCGGCCTCGGGCTGTTCATCGCACACGAGCTCGCGCGCGCCCACGGCGGTTCGCTCGAGGCGCAATCCAGCTCGGAGGCGGGCACGACCTTCACGCTGACGTTGCCGCGCACGGCAGCTCTGGACACGCCCCGCAAGCGCCCCGATCCCTCCCTGGCCGCCGCCGCCGACGACGATATCGACGCCTGGCAGCGCTCGATCGCGCTCGGCGAGACGGGCGAAAAATTCCGCCTGCTCGTGGAAAGCGTGAAGGATTACGCGATTTTCATGCTGGATACGCGAGGGCGCGTCGCGACCTGGAACGCGGGCGCCGAGCGCATCAAGGGCTATCATGCGCGCGAAATCATCGGCCAACATTTCTCGGTCTTTTACGCGCCCGGTGAGGTCGCGAGCGGCCTGTGTGAACGCGAGCTCGCCCTCGCGGCTAGCGAAGGCCGGCTCGAGACCGAAGGGCTGCGCGTGCGTAAAGACGGCACCACCTTCTGGGCCAATGTCGTGCTCACGGCGCTCTACGACCAGCGCGGCACGCTCACGGGGTTCGCAAAAGTCACGCGTGATCTCACCGAGCGCCGCCGGCTCGAGGAGGAACGCATTCGGCGCGCGCAGGCGGAAGAGGCCGTGCGCGTGCGCGATGAATTCTTGTCCGTCGCCTCCCACGAGCTCCGGACGCCGCTCGCCATCGTCGAGCTCCAGCTCGACGCACTCGAAACGCACCTGCCGGGGCTCGACCCCTCGCTCGCTCGAACGCTGTCTCGCGCGCGCCGCGGCACGAGCCAGCTCACCCGGCTCGTCAACTCATTGCTCGCGGCCACCCGTATCGCCATCGATGGCTTCACGCTGTTCCGCGAGACCTTCGATCTCGCGCAGGCGCTCGCGGCATGTATCGACGGCCTCCGTAAGCCCGCGAAGCTCGCCGGCTGTGAGCTCACGACGGCCTTCGAGGCCCCGCTCGTCGGCACCTGGGACCGCCGCCGCCTCGAGCAACTCGTTACGAATCTCGTGTGGAACGCCCTCACGTACGCCCCAGGGGCACCGGTGCGCGTCGGGGCAAGTCGCGACGGCGACGCCGTCCTGATCGAGGTGTCCGATCAGGGCCCAGGGGTCGACCCCGCCGACGCGGAGCGCGTCTTCGAGCGCTTCGAGCGCGCCTGCGCCGCGAGCGAATACAGCGGGCTCGGCCTCGGTCTGTACGTCGTGCGCGAGATCGCGAGGGCGCACGGCGGCTCGGCGTCGGTTGACACGACTCCCGGCCGAGGGGCACGCTTCCTCGTACGCATCCCCGCCGGCACGCCGGCTCCGTAGAGTCCCATGCAAGTCGAATCCGATCGCGAGCCGACACCAGAACATTACGTCCTGGTCGTGGAAGACAACGAGGACGTGCGCGAGACCCTGGTCGAGTTACTCGAGAGCTATGGCTACGAAGCGATTGGGGCCGAGCACGGCCGCGAGGCGCTCGAAAAGCTCGCTCGACTCCGCACACGCCCCTGCATGATCGTGCTGGATCTGATGATGCCGGTGATGGACGGCCGATCATTTCGGCTCGAGCAGCTGAAGCAGCCGGACGTTTCGGCCGTGCCGGTCGTCGTGATCTCCGCCTACGACGAGAGCCCCGAGCGCATGCGCGACATGCAGGCCCTGGCCTACCTGCGCAAGCCCATCAACTTGACCGAGCTCATGCGCGTCGTCGGCGAGCACTGCTAGGCCAGCGCACATGCACGCCCTTGGTGCGTCACGCACGCAGAACCTGCGACCGACGAGACTAAAGCTTGTGCGACCATGGCCGTCTAGAGAGGAAGACGAGTTCGCGTCGAGGGTTATGTAGATGGTCGAGCGATCGGGTTTGGACGAAGGGGTTTTGGCGAAGAATCTTCGCACCGACTTCGAGGAGGTCGTGCTCGACACCGAGATCGCCCGCCTGAGCTACGACGCGCGCTACAAGATCGTCCATCACGAATTCCGGAGCTTCGTCCACGGCCACGCCTTGCGCGAGGTGCTCGAGGCGGGGCTCGATCTTTTCCGCGCGCGCGGCGCGTGCAAGTGGCTGTCGGACGACCGCGGCAACGGGCCGATCACGACGGCCGACGCCGAATGGGCGCTGCACCAGTGGGCTCCCCGCGTGATCGCCGCCGGCTGGAAGTACTGGTCGGTCGTGCTGCCGGAAAAAGTATTGGGACAGATGAACATGCGCCGCAAAATCGAGACTTACTCGAAGCTCGGCATCGTGGCGCAGGGCTTCACTGAGCTCGACGAAGCGCGCGACTGGCTCCGCGCTCAGTAACGGCCGAGCGTTGCGCCGGCGCCGAAGCTTACGTTCGCGCGGGCGCGGCCGTATCTGAGAGCACGCGAGTATGTCGTCCTTCGGCACCAGTGCGTCCGCGGCGCTCGAGCCGGTGAGCGCACCAGACGCCGCGCGCGCGAGCACGGCCAGCCGAGCCCGCGTGCTCATCATCGACGACCAACCGATGGCGCGAGCCTGGGCGCGCGGCATCCTCGAGACGGAGTTCGAGTGTCGCGAGACCGGCAGCGTGCAGGAGTTCTTCGAGCTCGCGCTGTCCGAGCCGCCGGACGTGATCCTCGCCGACCTCGAGATGGTGCCGCTCAACGGCATTCAGCTTTGCCGGCTCACGAAGGCGAAGCCCGCGCTCGCTGCGGTACCGTTCCTGCTGCTCACGGCGCACGAGAGCGTCACGGACAAGCTCTCGAGTCTCACCGACGGCGCCGACGATCACCTGGCAAAATCGATCACTCCACGCGAGCTCGTGGGCCGTGTGCGAGCGACGGTCAAGCTGCGACGCGCGCTGCTCCGCGCCGCCGATCTCGAAGCTGTCGTCGAGCAGCGCACGAGCGAGCTCAGGGCGCTGAGCGAGCGGCTCCGAAGCGAAATCGAGCGCTCGGAGCACCTCGAAAGCGAGCTCCGCCTCGCGCAGAAACTCACGGGCTGAACACGGGTTCGTGCTGCGGACTCCAAACCTCTCGCGGGGCGCGCCGTGACGGGGGTCTGAGCGCCCAGGAAGCGAGCGCGAGCGCGAGCAAGACGCAGGGCGCGAGCAAGCTCGCTACGTTGTCGCCGACCGCGAGGTGCGACGCGATGGCCCCCGCGTAATTGAAGGCAAGCCCGGCGTACGCCCACTCTTTGAGCTGCGGCGAGCGCGGCACGACGAGAACGATGCCTGCCCCGAGGTACAGAGCGCCGAGGATGCGCATGAAATACGCGGGATAGCCGAGCCGCAGCATGATTCCGATGAACGGCTGCGCCTGCAAGCACCACGAGATACCGCCGAACAAGCACGCCGCGACGACCACGCTCGTCGTCGTCCAATAGGCGAGCACGCGACCACCGCGGGCCGTGGAGTGAGCGCTCGCGTGCGAAGCCGGCGAGCGCAGCATGCGAGAGACGAGCACGAGCGCCGCGAAAAGGGACGGCACGAGCGCCGTGCCGAGGTCGTCGCCCACCGCGAGGTGCGAAATCGCCGGGACAGCGTACGCAATGAACGCGCCCGCATACGCCCATTCCTTTATGAGCCGAAATCCCGGCACCATCAAGGCTACGGCCGCGGGGAGCTTGCACGCGCCGAGAATGACGAGCACGTAAGTCGGATAGCCGAGGCGCGTCACCGTCTCGCGCGCGTACGGGATCCGAAGCAGATCCCAGACGCCGCCGATACCCATCTCGCCCACGACGAGCACCGTCGCGACCGCGCCCGCGAGCACCCGCGCAAGGGACGGAATGCTCTCCTCGCTCGCGGGCGCGTTGGCCATAGCCTCGAGTGTTTCGACGCAAGCAGCGGGCCATCCGCCGGAAGTGAACGGAATGGTGCTCTCCCGGCGCGCGGGCGAGCACATTTTGCTAGCGCCAAGCTGCCCACCTGTGGCGCACCTGCTGCCTCGGGCTGTGTCGAGTACGGCGCCGACTTTGCCGCTGCCGGTCCCGGCGCGCGCGCCGCGTCCGAACCAGCGCGCTCGAGCGCGCGCTACTGGAACGTTAGCTTGATTCGCGCGGCGACGCCGTAACGTCGGCGACTTTTCACGTAGCGAAGGGGCGACGAGGCTGAAAAATCGTGGTTGTCTCGGTACTCGGAGCCACCTTATTGCCCGACGACGCAGCGTCACCCGATAGCTTGGTCATGTTCCGGAACTCGAGCGGCCTTTCGGGGCGCGGAACGCTTCTTCATCTCACGCGCCACCACGTGGCCATCGAGGTATATAATCCCTATTCCATCGTCCAGCTGAGCGAGGTGCTCGAGGACGTGCGGATCCTGCGGCGCGGCTACGCGATCTATCGCGGCAAAGCGGTCGTCACGACGCTCGTGCCGACGGGCGCCGTCACGATCGTTTCGGCGACCCTCGTCG
>JAICTZ010000024.1 GCA_025936115.1 Polyangiaceae bacterium | reverse complement strand
TGGCTCAAGCCGCCCTGCTGCTGGAACAGCATCACGCGGAAGCCGTCGAATCCGGCGTCGCGGAGCGCCTTGCGGTACTCCGTGACGTACATGCCGAAGCGACACGGGCCGCACGCGCCGGCCGTGAGGAACACGAACTGGTCGACGACCTCTTGCGACGTGAGGCCGCGCGAATCGCGCATGTGAATCAGGTATTTGACCAGGTTTCCGACGGTGAAATACGTCGGGTTGCACTGGCCGCGATTGCCGAACTCCTTGCCGACGCGGAGCGCGTCGTAGTCCGGCGCGTCGAGCGGGACGACGTTGTACCCGAGGCTCCGGAACGCCCCCGAGATCAGGTAGTCGTGCGCCATCGTCAGCCCGCCGATGAGCAGCGTGATCTTGCCCTTCTCCTTCTTCGTGAAGGTGAGGTTGGCCATCTTCTCGAGCCACTGCTGCTCTTGCTCTAGCCCGAGCCGCGCGCGCTCTTCGGCTTCGAACCGGGCGAGCTCGGCATCGACGTCGATGCTCTCGTTCTTTTTGCCGGCGATGGGCAGGCTGCGCTTGCTGGCGTGAGCTTCGGAGATGAAAGATTGGGTCATCGGAGGTCTCCTGGTGCGATCGTGAGCTGAAAACTATTCGGCGGCGGTGGCGCCGACCTCGGAGGTGGACAAGCGCTCCATGCGTGCGAGCGTTCGGTGGGAATTCGCTGTGCCGGCGGAGCAAAGCTCCGCCCGAAATGAGCTGCGGGTCTTGGAAGGAACGATCGATCGTCCAAGGTGAACAACCGCCCCAAGACAAGCCGGCGAGCCCGGGGCCAGGCCCGCTGCTGGTTGGACAAGACGCAGGGCTTCAAACATCTCAGCTCGCCCCTACTCTGCGGCACTCACGTCGAGGTCTGGGCGTGGACCGCTAGAGCTGATCCGTTGTATCGATCCGTCAGCCGTCTTGCGGCCGAGTTGGAAGATGCCTTTCGGAAGCTCCACCGATTCGGGTGGCGCCTCGTAGGCACGGACCTTTTCGGCCAATTCCGCGATGCTCCGCTCGAGCGCCGGATCCTTCTGGCGCATGGACTCGAGCTGCGTTTGACGGAGCTGCAGGAGCTCGAGCCGCTTCTCGTCGATGCGCCGCGCGAGCTGGCGCTTCTTCGAGCTCAAGTCCTCGAGACGCTCCTGCTGGAGAAGGAGCGAGTGCGCATACGTCTTCACGCGGATCTTGATCGAGCCGCCCGGCTTGTTCGCGTCGAGGTCGTGTAGCGCGGCGGCCGGTGTCTTCGACGTTTGCAGGATCGCGTCGATGAGGCCGTAGGTCGGCGCGTCGTGGCCGCACTTGAAGCTCGACAGGTCGAGCACGGCGACGTTCGGGTGGTGTGCGGCGAACGCGGCGCCCCACACCTTTTGCGCGCTGTTCACGGAGTAGTTCTCCGGCCACACGTGGTTCAGCTCGAGCGGCGTCTTGATCGTGCCGTTCTCGAGCTCTTCTTTGTAGTAGCGGTCGAGATACTCGCGATCCTTCGGAATCGAACGAATCGAAAGGATCGGATAGCCGAGCACCTGGAACTCCTCGGGAATGCCGTGGTTCAGGCCTGGGTCCGAGTGGTACGGCCGATTGAGGACCAAAATCGCGATGCGGTCCTCGGCCTCGACGGTCTCGAGAATGGCGCGGCCCTTGTCCTGCAAATCGAGGTCGAACGCCTTCTGCGCGTTCCACGCTTCACGACACGCGTGATCGTTCTCGTCGGCCGTGATGTCGAGGCGCGCGCCGAACGTCTCGAACATGCGCTGCGCGAGAAGCGTCGGTTCCTGGAACGAGAGCGCGGGCGCGAGGTACTCGATGCCGCGCTGCGCGAAGAAGTCGACCTCTTTCGTGAAGGCCGCCTTCATCACGTCCGGCGTGCCGGCGACGATCGGACACGAGGCGTTGTCCTGCGTGTCCGCGACGAAGTTGTTCACGTGCGTGAGGATCGGGAAGAAGATGTAGTTGAGCGGACGCTTACGCTCCGGCTCGTGGTGGTGAAAGAGCAGGTTGTGGACGTGCGCTTGCGCGACCTTGCTCGGGAAGCACGGATCGATCGAGCCATACTTGCCGCCCTCGACCCACATCTCCTCGTTCGTCGCGTCGGAGAAGACGATGTTCGAGCGACCGAAGCCGAGCGTCTCGAAATACGTGCGGAAGAACGGCGCCGTCGAGTAGACGTTGAGCACGCGCGGGATGCCGACGCGCAGGCTCTTGCGCCGTTTCATGGCCTCCTCGCTCGAGCGCCGGAAGGGGCGCGTCACCTTCTCGTGCTTCACGCGGAAGAGTGATTTGACGACCTTCACGTCTTCGACCGGCGTGCCGGCGGGCGGCAGCGGGGCCGCGTCGTAGAGGTGCACGAACGCACGCTTCGACTCGTAATCGACGACGTTCGGGAACTCGGCGGCCGTCTTCTTGCGCTCGGCCATGAGCGCGAGCATTGCTTCCTTGCTCTCGACGGTGCCCTTCTCGCACGAAAACCCGGAGATGTAGCGCGAGGTCGAGCCGTCGGGGCGCTTGGCGTCGATGAAGGTGCGCTTGCACTCGTTCGGACAGAAGTGGCACGTCGTCGAATCGTTGGTCGTCGCCGTGTACTCGAGGTCGAGCACGCCCTGCAGGCCCATGAAGCGCGTCTTGCCCGTGCGCTTGTAGCGGCGGAGCGTCTCGATGGCGGCGCCGATCGCGCCGGCTTCGCCCGTGTGCGGATGCACGAACACCTCCGCGTCGGGCACGCGCTGCTTGATGTAATCGACCTGCGCCTTGAGGGCTGCGAGGTTGTACTGCGTGCCGCCCTGCAGCACGAACTTGCGTCCGAGCGAGGCGAGCCGCGGGATCTGCACCACGTACTGCCACACGTTCTTCGGCAGCACCTGCGCGAGCCCGGCCAAGAGCTCCTCTTTTTGGTAGCCCTCTTTCTGGAAGTTCACGCGATCGGAGTCGAGGAAGACGGCGCAGCCGTAGGAGAACTTCGGCGCGAGCTGAGCCTGAAAGGCGGTCTCCGCGTACTCGGTCACGGGGATGCCGAATTGATCGGCCATCGCCTGCAAGAGCATGCCGTTGCCGGCGCTGCACGAGTTCGAGAGCTTGAAGTTCTGGATGTCGCCGTTCTTCATGAACAGGACCTTGATGTCCTGTCCGCCGATGTCGCACACCACGTCGACGTCGCCGAAGAAGTGCACCGCGCTCATCATGTGCGCCACGGTTTCGACGATGTTCACGTCGGCGAGCACGGTTTCGTCGAGCACGTCCGCGGCGTAGCCGGTCGCGCCGAAGCCGACCACCTCGAGCGTCGCGCTCTGCGCCGCGAAGTGATCGACGAGCTTTTGCACGAGCTCCTTCGTGTCCTGGAGCGGGTTGCCCTTCGAGAGCTGGTAGGCCTTCGCGAGGATCGCGCCGTCCTCGCCCATCACCACGGCCTTCGACGAGGTCGAGCCGCCGTCGAGGCCGATCACGCCGCGCACCGTGGTGCCTGGAGCGATCGCGGGCGCGACGAACTTCGGAATCTTGTACATGTCGACGAACGTCGCGGTCTCGCCCGCGTTCGCCGAGAGCGGCGGCCCCGCTTGCTCACCGAGCCGTGCGCGGCGGCCGTTCTGAATGAAGTCCTTCAGCGTATCGATGCCGGTGAAGCGCCCGGCGTCACCGCCGTCGGCGATGCCGTACACCGCCGCGCCGAAGGCCGCGTAAAGATCCGCGTTCTGCGGCACGAAGATGAGCTCTTCGACCGGCACGTCCTTCGGGAAATCATAACCGCGGTCACGCCACGTCTCGGGGATGCGCTTTTGCCAGCATTCGCGCAAAAACGGCAGGTACGTGTTCGGGCCGCCGAGCAAAAGCACGCGCGGCTTGAGCGTGTTGCCGCGCGTGAGCACGGACAGGTTCTGCAGCACGATCGCGTCGGCGAGCGAATTGAGCACCTCGTCCTTCGGGATGCCGCCCTTCACGAGGTTCACGATGTCGGTCTCGGCGAACACGCCGCACTTGGCGGCGACGTGATGCAAAGCCTCGTCCTTGAAGTGCAATGAGGTCGCGAAGCCGGGCTCGGCGCCGACCTTGATCATGCACTTGTCGATCGTCGCGCCCGTGCCGGAGGCGCACTTGTCGTTCATGGACGTGGTCGCGGTGCGCTGGCCCGTCGACTCGTCCTGCTTGAACATGATGATCTTGGCGTCTTGTCCGCCGAGCTCGATCACGCTGAGCACGTCGGGGTGCTTGTGCTCGACGGCGAGCGTGACGGCGTTGACCTCCTGCACGAACTTGCCGCCGGTCGGCGCGGCGAGCGGGCCCGAGCCGGAGCCGGTCACGAAAATGCGCCAGGCGTCGGCGGGGTGGTCGGGGAACGCGGCCAGGATGCGCGTCAAAAACTCGAGCACCTTCTCCGGCTGCTTGGTGTGATGCCGTTGGTAGTCGCTCCAGAGGATCTCTTTGGTATCCGGCTGGATGACGACGGCTTTCACCGTGGTCGAGCCAACGTCCATGCCGATGACGAGATCGCTCATGCGCTGCCCTTCATGTCCCGGGGAAAAGGCGACCGGGTGACACGGGCGTCAGTAAGCACCGAAACCGCGGTCGTGCGCAAGAGAAGGGCGGAAACTTATGAATTGACACGCGTGT
Organism: Polyangiaceae bacterium; assembly: GCA_025936115.1. Classification (GTDB taxonomy): domain Bacteria; phylum Myxococcota_A; class Polyangia; order Polyangiales; family Polyangiaceae; genus PMG-095. The sequence goes on along the minus strand of JAICTZ010000024.1, from coordinate 98,752 downwards.
CAGCCGAGGCGAATCGCCGCGCACGTGAGATGCGGCCCGGTGGCCGACTACGGCTGTCGATGGTGATGGTGAAACCATCGGGCTCTGCCCGGCGGCCTCTGGAACGGTCGTCCTCGTTCACCGAACGAGTCCGAGAGCGTTTTGCGTCATCGCCTCGGGCTCGCCTGGCAACTAAGCCCGCGCGCCGCGCCCGAAGTCTCTTCTTCGCAGAGGGTCGCGCCCGTGAGCGTCCACGAAACGCCTTGGCTCGCGTAGACGCCGGACCGTGTGAGCTTGCCCACGGCCACCACCGTCCGCCCGAATGCAGGCACGTTGCAGCAGAGCCGCGAGTCGTCGCCGCCGCAGCCCAAGTCAGAGAGTGCGAGAGCGTGTGGGAAGGCGCCAATCATCGCCTCGGCGCCTCTGGAGTTGCAGCAGCCGCGAACGCCATTCTGCGGCCTACAAAGGACCTCTGTCGTCCAGATCGGAAGGAGGGTGAGTGGACCGCGCACCGCCAGCGGCTCGCCGAGTCGGCCAGGCGGAGCCGAATCAATGGTGCTGGCGTCGACGGGGGCGAGGTTCGGCGAGCAGCGCCCAAGCGCGGGCAACGGCGCGCAGGGGCGATGAATCATGCATCCTTCGGCCCACGGCGGCTCGCGGTCGCTGTCGATGTGGCCCGTCTGCCCTTCACGCTCGGCGACGCTCGGGACGGACGTCACGGTTGGATGGCTAGAGGCAGCCGGCGCCTCCGGCGGTCTCGGCGAATGGCGGCCCTTGTCGCAGGCCGGCGCGAGAAGGACAGCCGAGAGCAGCAAGCTTGAAAACCCCGTTCTGCGGCCGACTCCGAGTAACTCCTGCGCGGCGACGCTGCCGCCAAGCCCGAAGACCGCGCCGACCGCGCGGAGGACAAAGCCGACGAAGCTGCCGACGACGCGAAGGAGGCGAAAGACGCGCAGTGAGGGCGCTACTCGGGGCGTAGCGAGCGCCGCGCGAACCTCGAGGTCTCTACTCACGCCCGTTTCGCGAGCTCGGCTTCGAGCTCGGCGACGCGTTCGCTCGGCGTAAGCCAGAGCCGTTTGCCGTCGACATCGTCGGCGAGGCGCAGGCTGAAGCCGAGCTCGGGGTCCGCTTCGACGCGCCAGTACGCGTCGAGCGTGAGACACCGCGCCGCTTCCGCATCCGCGAGGTCGCGTTCCACCAGATCTCCCTCCACCCAATCCCATATCCTGAGCGCGCCGTCCTCGGGGTCGAAAAACACGATCTCGCTCACTCCGCAGCTCCGGTAGCGCTCGAGCTTGCCGGCCTGGTCGCGATCGCGTGCGTCGTGGCGGCTCAAAATCTCGACCGCGAGCTGCGGCGCGCCGTGCTCCCACGTGCGAAAGCTCGGCGGCAACGTGAGCGGCCCGCCCATGCGTACGAAGACGTCCGGCGCCACGCAAGCTCGCGGGTTCGACGCGTCCCAGTACACGAAATGATCGGAGCCCACGAACGCTTTGCCCCGGAGCCTCCCGTCGAGCACCAGGAAAAGCGCGGTCCTGACCCGCAGGTGCACGGGACTCTCAGGCACTTGGTCCTGGCAGGGGAAATGTAAGGGGCGCGGCTCCCGCAAGTAGCGGTAGCCCCGCGGCGCCGGGACGACGGAGCCGGACACGGCAGGCGAAGGGGCGACGGGGCCGGACACGGGAGCCGAAAAGTACCACATGCTCTGATTCGGCCCAGCGGAGGCCGAGTTGCGTTGGTCGCCCTGCGCCGGCTTGGTAAGGGTGAACGGCGCATGCCCCGCGTTCCGAAACGTCGCACCCGCGCCACGCCGGCCACGAACGCCGAACGGCGGCCGAGCGTCGCGAAGGCGGAACGACGACAGCAAATCCTCGCGGCGGCGCGCGGCCTCTTCGCCAAGCGCGGCTATCACCTGACCACGATCGACGACATCGTCGCGCAAGCGGGCGTGGCGCGCGGCACCTTTTATCTCTACTTCGAAGACAAGCGCGCGATTTTCAGTGATCTCATCGATCGCTTCGGCTCGCAGCTCGCGGTCGCCATCGTGCGCATCGTGACCGACGATCCGACGCGCACGGTCGGCTCACAGATCCACGAGAACATCCGGCGCATCATCGGGACCTGCCTCGCCGAGCGCGCGATGACCAAGATCTTGTTTACGGACGCCGTCGGCATCGATCCGCTCTTCGATCGCAAGCTCGCGAGCTTTTACGAGAATATGGTGCTGCTCCTGGTGGAGACGCTCAAAGACGGGCAAAAGCTCGGCATCGTCGCGGACGGCGAGCCACGCGTGCTCGCGTACATGGCGCTCGGTGCGTTGAAGGAGCTCTTGTATCAAGCCGTCACGCTCGGCTTCGCGGAGGAGAGCGCCGAGGTGCTGACGCAGCAGATCTACACGTTTCTCTGCGACGGTTGTTTGCGCGTCAAATGAAGATCCGGAGCCTGCGGCGCCACCCAGCAGCGCCAACGATCGGATCCATGGTTTTGAATCGCAGAGCAATTTTCTCGTGAACAGTTGAGGACAACTGATGACCTGGATTTTCGCGCCTCACTCATGTAAAAGGAGACCGTACTTCTCACACCGGAGGGGGAATCATGACCAAGTTCATTGGAGGGGGCGCGCTCTGGCGCGTGGTGCTCGCGACGAGCACGTTGTGGGCGGGGCTCGGTACGCTCGGATGTTCGAGAACGCCGAAGGAATCCGTGGGGATAACCAGGGACCCACTGACGGTTCCAGGCCTCGTTGCCGCCTACAATTTCAACGAGGGGACGGGCAGTTCAGTGACGGACCTGTCTGGTCAGGGGAACGCAGGGACCATCTTCGACGCGACTTGGGGCACCGGGATCTATGGAGGCGCGCTGGCATTCGACGGAAGCAGCAGCTCCGTCGTCGTTCCCGATTCGAGCTCGCTCGACCTCAGCACCGCCATGACGCTCGAGGCGTGGGTACGCCCGACAGCACGGCACGGTTGGGAAGTCGCCCTCGTTAAGAGGGGCGGCGACAACGACCTCGTCTATGGGTTGTTTGCGGGCGACAACAACGACTTTCCCTCGGGTTTGATTTCGACCGGTTCGGAAAATGTCGCCACCGTGGGACCGTCGCTACCTCTCAATGCCTGGAGCCACCTCGCCGCGACGTACGACGCTTCCACGCTCAAGCTCTACATTAACGGAGTCCTTCGCGATTCCGTGAGCGCCAGCAGCTCACTGCCTACGGGCCATGGTCCCTTGCGTCTGGGTGGCGACAGCTTCTGGGGCGAATGGTTCGAGGGCAACATGGACGACGTCCGCGTCTACAACCGCGCGCTCTCCGCGGCCGAGATCGAGACCGACATGGACACGCCCATCGCGGACGTGGCGGCCGACTCCACGCCGCCCGCCGTCTCGATCACATCTCCGACGAATGGTGCGACCGTCGGTGAGACCGTCTCGATCACGGCGAGCGCCTCGGACAATCAAGCCCTCGCAGGCGTGCGATTTCTCGTCGACGGCCAAAGCCTCACAACCAAGACACCACCGCGCCGTACGGCATCGGCTGGAACTCCCGGACCGTCGCCAACGGGACGCACACTATTTCCGCGCGCGCTCGCGATGTCGCAGGCAACGCGACGACCACGACGATCTCCGTGACGGTCGCGAACCAACCGAGCTCGCCCGTGGCCGCCTACGGCTTTGACGAAGGCTCGGGCGCCATCGCGGCCGACGCTTCGGGCGGCATGAACACGGGCGACGTGTCAGGCGCCAGCTGGACATCCGCTGGCAAGCACGGCGGGGCACTCTCGTTCGACGGCATCGACGACTGGGTGACGATCGCGGACTCCCCCGCACTCGACCTGACGGCGGCCATGACGCTCGAGGCGTGGATACGCCCGACATCGCTCGTCGGCTGGTCATGCGTCCTGATGAAGGAGTTCGACAGCGACCTCGCCTACTCCCTGTACGCGAACGACAACAACGACCAGCCCGGCACCTGGCTCGCGAGCGAGTTCGGGACGACCAACAGCAGCGCACCGGACCAGCTTCGCCTCGACCAGTGGACGCACCTCGCGGCCACCTTCGACGATTCGACCGCAAAGCTCTACGTAAACGGCACCTTAGAAGCCACCGAAACGGCGGACAACCCGCTCCGGACGAGCAGCTCTCCCCTACGCATCGGCGGGGACGGCCCGTGGGGCGAGTGGTTCGAGGGCACCATCGACGATGTCCGCATCTACGACCGCGCCCTGTCCGCGGCCGAGATCGTCACCGACATGGGCACGCCCGTCACCGCGGGCGACTGTTCCGGAACCCTCGACGACGGAAATCCCTGCACGGACGACGCGTGCACCTCCTCCGGCATCACCCACACGCCGGTCGCCACCGGAACCAGCTGCTCGGACGGCAACGCGTGCAACGGCGCCGAGACGTGCAACGCCTCGGCAGTCTGCACCTCCGGCACGCCGCCCACCACAGACGACGCCAATCCCTGCACGAGTGACGCGTGCAACGCCTCGACTGGCGTCACGCACACCGCCGTCGCCGCCGGCACCAGTTGCTCGGACGGCAACGCGTGCAACGGCGCCGAGACGTGCAACGCCTCGGCCGCCTGCACCTCCGGCACGACGCCCACGACGGACGACGGCAACCCCTGCACAACCGATGCGTGCAATCCGGCGACCGGCGTCACGCACACCCCGGTCGCAGCCGGCACGAACTGCTCCGATGGCAACGCCTGCAACGGAACCGAGACGTGCAACGCGTCCGCAACGTGCGTCGCAGGCACGCCGCCGGTCACGGACGACGGCAACGCCTGCACAAGTGACGCGTGCAACGCATCAACGGGCGTCACGCACACGCCGGTAGCCTCCGGAACGAGCTGCTCCGACGCAAACGCGTGTAACGGCGCAGAAAGCTGCAACGGTTCGGGGCTTTGCGTCGCAGGCACGCCACCCAGCGTCGATGACGGCAACGTCTGCACGAGCGACGCATGCGATCCCGCCCTGGGCGTCACGCACATACCGATTGCCACCGGCACGAGTTGCTCCGACGGCGATGTTTGCAACGGCGCCGAGGCCTGCAACACCGCTGGAATCTGCGCTCCCGGCACTCCGCTCACGGTCGATGACGGTAATCCGTGCACAACCGACTCGTGCAACCCAACGAGCGGCGTGAGCCATGCGCCTGTAAGCGCCGGGACAATCTGCTCCGATGGCAATGCCTGCAACGGCCTCGAAGCCTGCAACGGCAGCGGCGGGTGCATGCCGGGAACACCTCCGACCATCGACGATAGCGATCCTTGCACAGTCGACAGCTGCGACGGGCAGGGCGTCCACCATGCGCCCGCCCCTGTCGGTACAAGCTGTGAGCCCGGCGGTAACGTATGCAACGGTGGCAAAACCTGTAACGCGTCAGGCGCCTGCGTAGCGACTGATCCGGCTGTCGTCGACGACGGCAACCCGTGCACCGACGACAGCTGCGACCCGAACACGGGAGTTCATCACGCCCCCCGCGCTTCTGGCACGGTGTGCGGCGATCACTGCTTTGGCTTCGGAACCTGCTCGAGCTCTGGTAGCTGCGAAGTCACGACTTCGGCCGACTTCCAGGTCGACGATCAGGACCCCTGCACTGACGACTATTGCGACAACAACCAGGAGCGTCACCCCGCCACCGCACCCGGCGCACTGTGCGCAGGCGACTACTGCGACAACCCGTCGATCTGCACGGCGGACGGCGAGTGCGTGCCCGGCACGCCCGACCTCGACGACGGCAACCCTTGCACTGACGACCGGTGCACGTCATCCGGCTTAGTTCACTCGTTCAAGTTTTCGGGCGTCCCTTGTGGACATATTGGGCCCACTCTATGCGATGGCATCCTTGCCTGCGACGGCATGGGCAGCTGCAACATGCCGCGCGACGTCGACGACGGCAACTCGTGCACAGTCGACTCTTGCGACGAGACCGGCGTGCACAACGACCCCTTACCGGTGGGAAGCGCCTGCGGCGACGGCAACCCGTGCTTCCACCCCGGCATTTGTGACGAGTCCGGCTTCTGCAATGGCGAAGAGCCCATCGACGTTTCTGATGCGAACGACTGCACGGTGGACACGTGCCAGGCGAACGGCAGCATCACGCACGAGCCGACGGTTGGCGCCTTCTGCAACTTCGCGGCCAATCCGTGCGTTTTCGGAACGTGCACGGCGAGTGGCAGCTGCGAAGCCGGAGCGCCCGTCGATGCCGACGACGGCAACCCCTGCACGGCCGACAGCTGCGATCCGAGCACGGGACTTACGAACACACCTTTGCGGGCCGGCGCGACGTGCGGTGAGCAAAGCGGCTGCGACGCCGCGCCGGTCTGCGACGGTGCCGGCACCTGCTTGCCGCCTGTCGGCGCCGTCATCGACGATGGGAACCCTTGTACAGTCGACAGCTGCAATCCGGACATCGGTGTGGTGCATGTACCGATCGATGCCGGCACGTCGTGTTCGGACGGTAATGCCTGCAATGGCGTGGAGACGTGCGACGGAGCGGGGAACTGCAGCGCAGGGACGCCGCTCGCCCTCGACGACGGAGACCCGTGCACGGATGATATTTGCAACGTACAGGGTCAAGTGGCCCATGTGACGAGCCCCCCGGGGAAAAATTGTGGCCAAGGCCTTGTGTGCGACGGTCAAGGCACGTGCAAGCCTCTCCCCGCCGACCCCGTCACCATAGCGCCACCGACGAGACGCAGCGTTGCCACGAGCATCTTCGACTCCACCCGTTTCCTCTATACGGGCGACGATCCGATCCAGACTGGGGTGGCGGAGGGCACAATTCGCGTCGAGCGCGCAGCCGTGATCCGCGGGAAAGTCATGACGCGCGACGGCGAGCCGCTGTCAGGCGTGGCGGTCTCTGTGCGGGGCCGAGCCGAATTCGGACGCACCTTCAGCCGAGCCGATGGCTCGTACGATCTCGCGGTGAACGGTGGGACCGTGCTGGTGGTCGACTTCACAAAGCCTGGCTATCTGCCCGCGCAGCGCTCGGCACAAGCTCCGCGGCAGGATTTTCTGGAGCTCGACGCCGTCGCACTGACTACGCTAGATGCAAACGTGACGACGGTCGGCCTGCCGTCCACTGCCCTCACGGCCGTCGGCGGCACAACCAGCGATGGCAATGGCAGCAGGACGCCGACACTCATGTTCAGCAGCGGCACGAACGCGACGATGTTGTTGCCTGACGGGACCACTCAGCCGCTCGATGCCATTCACGTGCGGTTGACAGAATATACGGTGGGCCCCAACGGCCCGAACGCGATGCCGGGCGATCTGCCGAAGACCTCGGGCTACACCTATGCCATCGAGCTCAGCGCCGATGAGGCCCTTGCTGCGGGCGCAACATCGGTACAGTTCGATCGATCCGTCGCTTTTTATGTCGACGACTACATCGGGTTTCCCATCGGCACGGCTATCCCAACCGGGTATTATGATTTCCAGCGGGGAGCTTGGGTCGCCCAACACGACGGACTCACGGTGAGTATCCTTGAGGTAAATTCCGGCACGGCAAGTCTTGATATAGACGGCACGGGCGTCCCCGCATCGTCGGAGAAACTCGGACAACTGGGTGTCACCCTCGAGGAACGCCAGCAGCTCGCTCAACGCTATTCGCCGGGAAAAGTCCTCTGGCGCGTGCCGGTCAGTCACTTCTCCAGTCTGGACATGAATCACAGTATCATCGATCCAGATGATGCGGACGACCCGGATGACGACGATGGTCCCGATGAGGACAATGATCCGGACGATTCCGACTGCGAGCAGACGGGATCCAGGCTCGCCGTGGGCGCCCAAGGCTTGGGCGAATCGGTGCGAATTGCGGGCACGCCTTACTCGCTAACCTACGCATCGAAGCTTCAGCGCGGATACCAGCCTCGCAATAGCTTCAGAATTCGACTCACCGGGGCGAGCCTCCCTGCTTCTCTCGAGCGTGTCGAACTGGACGCCACCATTGGGGGTGTGAAGGATCATCTGGTCTTCCCGCCGACGCCGAACCAAACGTATACCATTCAATGGAATGGCCTGGACCCCTACGGCAGGAGATTTTACGGTGCTCCGCCAACGTCGTTCACGATCACCTACGTGTATCCTCGCTATTTCACGATACCCTTCGGCAGGGTCTCCCTCGAGAGTCCAGATCTGCAGAGCTGGGCGCTAGCCTCCGGCACGACGCTGACCTATTTCAACAGGCCGGTGCAGTTCACGGACGCGTTCGTGCACGCCCGTCGCAGCAAGACGTGGACTAGTGGTCTCGGATCGCACACGTCCGGCGCTTCGACCCTTGACGTAACGGGAATCGGGCTTGGCGGTTGGCTGCCCGATGTCATGACGATATACGATCCTAACGCCAAGGCCGTCATTGAGGCGAACGGCCGCGTGCGCAAGAACACCGACTCCTACGGTCACGGCACGCGAAAGCTCGCCGGAGGTGGCGCTGCGTGCGGTGCCGGCTGTTGCAACGTTTCGTCGAGCGGCGTCGAATCTCCGTGCGCTGACGATGGACGTCTCGCGAATGAGGTCGATACCGGCGCGATCAGCGGCATCATTGCGATGCCCGATTCGACTATCCTTTATGCAGCCAGCCTGCCCGGTGCCGTGGGCACGACCAATACCACCCGCGCGGTGCTCAGGCGGCTGGGAACCGATGGTCGCTTGACCACGTTCGTCAGCTCCAATGCGACGCCGGTGGGCAGCAACGGGAGCACCGGTATTCTCGACGCGGGATCCCTGGCGCGCGGCGCTGACGGAACAGTCTTTTTTGGTCGCGGCGGCCAAATTGTTCGCTTCCAACCGACTGACTCCGGGGTGGTCGCCCCGACTCCGGTGCTCGGCTTCGGTTCCGCCGATATCGTCGACGGGGTTCAGGGCGCAGCTGTGCGACCCGCAACGCACCTCAATGGACTTGCGGCGACGGGTGACGGCACGATCTACTTCGCTTATGACGGCATCGGCACGGCCACTGCGAGCAAGGTTCGCCGGATGGGGCCGGATGGCATCGTGCATGTGATCGCCGGCAATCCCGGCGGATCGTTGGCCGATGATATCCCTGCCGTGCTCGCCGGGCTCAACCAACCATTTGGTCTAGGTGTTGCCGAGGATGGCAGTGTTCTCTTTGCCGACCATGGCATCCGCAAAGTGCGAAAAGTTACTCCGAACGGCAAGATTGAGACCGTCGCAGGCGATGGCTGTCAAAACTGCGGTGACTTCGGCGACGGCATTCCAGCGCTCTCGGCGCACGTGAACGCTGGAATGGTCCTGCCGGGCGTCGGCGATACGTTCTACGTGGTGGGGGATGGTTCCGTGCGATTCGTAGATGCGAACGGCATCATTCGTACGGTCGCCGGTCGTCGCCCCGGAGATCTTACCGTGCAGCATTCCATCGGCGGCGCGGCCTTGGGGGCCGATCTGGCAGTGAACTATATCGATGTTACGCCGACAGGCAATCTCGTGCTCGCTCTCAACGGATTGGGAGGGTCAAGTAGTTTGAACGGGATCGCAGTGGTCGAGGCACCTTATCCGACGCTCAGTGAGTCGCACTACCTCATTCCGTCAGAGCAGGGCAATAGCGTCACAGAATATTCTTCGAGCGGCCTGCCACTCCTCCAGCGGGACGCGCTGACGGGAGGGACGTTGCTCACTTTCGATTACGCCGCGGACGGCACGCTCGCCGATCTGCGTGATGCCGACGGCAACGTAACGACTATCGAGCGTCTAGCCGACGGCACGCCAACGGGCATACTTGCACCGTTTGGACAGGCGACGGCGTTGACTCTCGACTCAACGGGTTACTTGGCCTCTATCGAGGCGCCCAACGGCGATCTCACGCAGTTCACCTGGTCCGTGGACGGGTTAATGCAGACCATGACCGATGCGCGCGGCGGACTGCACCAGTTCACCTACGACGCCATGGGACACATCACCGCAGACATGAGTCCAGACACGTTCACGACGACCTTCGGGGCATCGAGCGCCGACGGATTGCGGGACGTGACTACCGAGAGCGCGCTTGGCCGTTCGACTAGCTATGAATGGACGAACTTGCTGACGACGGGGCAGTCGCGGAGCGTCGCCCACAACGGCTACAGCAGTAAGCTGACGCTGCCGGGCGATGGCACCAGGTCCATTCAGTTTTCGGACGGGATGGTGCATAGCGTCGTGTTTGGTCCAGATCCGCGTTTCGGCATGGCCGCGCCGATCAGGACGAAGGTCACCGATAAGACCCCGGCAGGCTTACAGAAGGTTGTGCAGCGCACCCTCGTTGCCTCTGGCGCGAACCTCACGGAAACCATCAATCGCAACGGTGCGAGCAGCACCATCGTCTACGACGCCAGCGCTCGCACGCAGACCATGACCTCTGCCGAAGGCCGACGAGCCGTGGTGTCCCTGGACGTGGTGGGTCGCGTCGCCAACATTTCCTTGGGCGGCTTCGAGGGGTCGAGCTTCATACGCGACGGTTTCGGGCGGTTGCAGGAGCTTCGCACCGGTAATCGCTCAATGACGTTCGGTTATCTTTCAACTGGTTACGGAAGCGGATACCTCGGGACGGTTACGGCACCGGACGGCACGCTGCTCACGTTCAGTCGAGACGTGTTTGGTCGCTTACTCAGGAGCACGGCAGGGGGCGCGGAAAGCGCATTCGCATGGGACGGCGCGGGAAACCTGGTGGGGGTGACGCCGCCCGGTAAGCCGCTGCATCAACTGGGTTATACGCCGGGCGACCTGCTGGAGAGTTATGCACCACCGGCGGCGGGTCTGGCGACGCCCGGTACGACATATACTTACGATGCGGATCGAATGCTGCGCATCGAGAGCAGACCTGGCGGTGTTCAAATCGTCAATGCGCCCGACACCATGGGACGTCTCAGCACCGTCCAAATCCCGCAAGGCACGATCCAGTATGCCTACTACCCGCCGACCGCCACGAACGGCGCCGGCAAGACCAGCGATACACTTGGTCCCTACGGCGTGAATCTTCACTTCACCTATGATGGCATGCTGACAACGAGCACCACGTGGAGTGGCGACGTGACCGGCAGCGTCGTGTGGACGTACAACAACGATTTCAACAAGATTCTAGAAGTCGTGAACGGCGCGATCGGTAGCGCCCGGGCCGCTTTCGGCTACGACCAGGACCAGCTCCTCGCGTGCGCCTCACCGACGACGTGCAACCCCGCGGGTGCCGACGCGCTCAAGCTCACTCGTGACGACGCGGCGCTGGTGACCAACGTAACCCTCGGCAGCACGAAGGAGATCATCACGTACAATACGTTCGGCGAGCTGGCGAGGCAGACGGCGACGTTTAGTCCGACCACCCCTCTCGTCGACATCACCTACGACGCTCCTGGATTCGAGCGAGACGCTCTCAGTCGAATCGTCCGCAAGACGGAAGTGATCGGCGGCGCGACCAAGGTCTTCGCGTACACGTACAACGACCTGCGGCGCCTTACGAACGTAACCGTCGACGGCACTCTGGCGGAACACTTCGAATACGACGCGAACGGCAATCGCACTTTAGGGTTCAACGCGACTTTGGGGACGACGTATATGGGGACGTACGACGATCAGGATCGGCTCTTGAGCTATGGGCCGTTCGACTTCACATATACGGCCAATGGGGAACTCGAGACGAAGACGAACCGGGATTCGGGCGAACAATGGCTCTACGTATACGACGCGCTGGGGAACCTCCTCAGCGTGGGATTGCCGAACGGAGACGTCATCGACTACGTCATTGACGGAATGGGGAGGCGCGTCGGAAAGAAGAAGAATGGGGTGTTGTTGAAGCGGTGGATCTATCGGGACGCGCTGAAGCCAGTGGCGGAGCTCGATGGAGCTGGTGCGCTGGTGAGCGAATTCGTATACGGGTCAAAGAGCAACGTGCCGGATTACGTGCGACGGGGGGGCGCGACGTATCGGGTGATCTCGGATCGGCTCGGATCGCCACGATACGTGGTGAACGTGGCAAACGCGAGCGATGTGCCGTTCACGGCGAACTATACCAGCTTTGGCGAAGTCACCGGAACAGGGCTCGAATGGATACCGTTTGGGTTCGCCGGCGGCATTTATGATGGCGACACGAAGGTTATCCGCTTCGGGAAGCGAGATTTTGATCCAGCAATCGGGCGCTGGATCAGCAAGGAGCCCCTTCGCTTCAGGGCTGGCCGCAACTTCTACATCTATGCCTTCAATGATCCCATCAATCTGTTCGATCCAACGGGCCTTGCCCCGACGGGGGCCGGTGGGGCTTCGAATGGTGGAGGAGAAGGCGGTTGGGAAGGCACAAGCGGCACCGGTCAGACCTCCTCATACGGGTACGTGCCGGGTTCATGCGGGAGCGGGTGGAATGAACCGTTGGTGCCGGACGACATGTTTGGTGCGGACTGGTCAGAAGCGTGCGATCATCATGATGCTTGCTACGGAGCCTGCGGCTCCGACAAGGCGTACTGCGATGCTACACTCGACAGGGAAATCTCCAACACCGGTTGTGCCTGGTGCGGTGCCGTAGGAAGTGTCTATGGCGAGTTCGTCAACGACTTCGGAGATAGCGCATACAACGATGCGCAAAGCGAGAGCTCATGCACCTGCCAATAGGATCACATTGACCCGACGGCACGTCCGAAACTTCCGGGTTGGACTGCTGGTTTGGGTACTCCTGTCGCGAATCGCGCTTTTTGCGAGCATCCAAATTCCGCTAGAGCGCCGCGTACGGGCCGGCATATTGCTCCTGGTGCTGGGGTCGTGCCCGTATCTGCTTACAGGGGCGTTGGCCGGGCGAATACGCAACGGTGCGTATCTGATTGCGCTCACGCTATTGGTGGTTGTTTCCGACGCGCTGGCAAGCGCCGGGGCGTTGTTTCCGGGGTCCTCGACCGATGCAGTCGCTCTCGTGACAGAGCCCATTTTTGTGACCGGGTTCCTGCTCGTCGTCATGATGCTGAGCGGACGGACCGACCCTGGTGACCGTGGATCGTGATTTTTCACCTTTGCTACGGACCATCGTGCGCCACACCCGAGCCCCGAAGCCGCTCCAGGGCGAGCGGAAGAATGTTATCGATCGCTTCTATTAGTGTCGTCGGCAGCATGTCGACGATGGCGTGACTTACGTTGGACGGAACCCGAAGACCAGCGCAGAAATCCTGCTGGATTGGGGCCCACACTGGCGAGCTGGGAAGCATTGCGAGATGGCTTTCAAGGCTCTGCGAAGGAGCCAGATGGACAGCCCGAGCCTCTTGGCGGCCTTGCGGAGGTAGAACCGGCCGGAGCGGAGCAGGAGTGCGTGTTGTACGTCCACCACTGCTGGGCTCGATCGATGCCGGCTCGGGACGGGACGGCCGAACAACTGGACACAATAGTGGTCGAATGCCCCATCTACGAGGCGGGTAGCGTGTATGCCGTTGACTTCGTGCGGAAGCGTCCGCTCACCCCTAACCCCAAGGACCGCCCTGTGGTCGCCGTGGCGTTCCATCCACCTGCTCCGACTCTGCAAGAATAGTTGTCGCCGGAGTGGAGGAATAGTTGACCCCGATCACCCGCGCCGATGGCAGCGCGAGTACCGCTCAACTTCCTCGCGGCGTTCGTATCAACTCCGGCACGTAACGCACGCCCGTGCCACGTCGGAGCGCACGACCGCGCCGCCGACCACCTCGAACACGCTCGGCCCGACCTGCGCCACGCCCTCCACTCACCCGCGATCTCGATCGGCGTCACCGTCGCCGCCCCGAGCGCAGCACGGTATCACGTCCGAGCCGGCTCGTCCCCCAGCCAATGTGTTCGCTGACACCCCTCCTGCGCAGCAAGCTCGTCCGCTGCTTTGCCGCTCCGGCGCCACCGCGCCACGAACCCCTGCCACCACTCTATCGTCCTTCGCTCGCGCGCCATGCCCCCGATTGCACGCGCACACACGCTCCCGTGCAATCACGTGGCTGGTCAGACGGTTACTTTGCCGTGATGAGGTCGGTCGCGGCGGAACAGCGCGGGAGACGACAACGTGGGCTCAATCGTTCGGCGCGCAGGCTGCGACCCAGGCGACTATGGCGTCGCGTCCTTCGGGGAAGGGCGTCGTCGCGTCGAACGGCATGTCGCCCGAAGGGTTCACCCAAATCAGCGGCGATTCTTTGGGATCGGTGATCGCCGAATGGGCCGGGTTCTTCGCGTCGATGAGCCCCACTTGGACCATGCCGCGGTAGCAAGTGTCGGGCGAGTCGCCGCACACCCACTCGTTGGCGCCGGGGTTGCCGTGGCAGTGAGCCGTCGCACAGTGACCGGGGGTGCCTGGCGCGAAGTAGCGCGCGAAGAGCTCGCTGAACTTGGGAGCGGTCGAGTCCGCGGGCGGAACGCACGTCGCGATCGGCGCCGAGTCGGACGGGAGCTCGCGGTGAGGCGTGGCGCCGCAGCCGAAGGCCAAGAACGCGAGCGCGCTGGGAACGAGTCGCATGCCCTCTCAACGGCGGAGCGCGAACTTGGTTCCCCCGCAGGGAACCGAACGGCGGCGCTCACGTTGTAGCGGCATGAACACGCTCCGCATCGGTCTTCTGTTGCTGACATTGGGGATGCTGCTCGGCTGCGGCGACGACAGCGCGGACAAGAGTCCCCCACCCGCGTCGACGGCCACGAGCGCCCTCGCGTACGTCGGCTTGTTCGGCGACAACGCGCTCGCCGTCGTCGACGTGGGCGCCGGCAAGGTGCTCGCGACGGTTCCCGTGACGGCGCCGGACGGCATCGCGATCACGCCGGACGGCGCGAAGGTCTACGTGTCGAGCAACGACTCGGGTTCCGTCGCGGTCGTCTCGACGGCGTCGCGGCGCGTGAGCGCGACCATCGCGGTCGGCGCGCAACCGTCGGGGCTGGTCGCGACGAGTGACGGCAAGTACGTGATCGTGGCCGTGCAGGGCGACGGCGAAGCCGTGATCATCGATACGGCGACGGACGCCGTCGTCGCACGCGCGGCCGTCGGCAAAGCGCACAGCGCCGCGACCAATCCCGACGGCACGCTCGCGTTCGTCGCGTCACAGGCTCAGGACGCACCGGGCGTTCAAGGCGTCGACGTGCCGTCGGCGACGCCCACCAAGCTGTTCCCGCTCGACGCGGCGCCGCGCGCGCTCGCCGACGTGCAGGGCAAACTCTACGCGACTCTCGTCGGTTCCGCCGACGTCCTCGTACTCGACGCGACCAGCGGCGAAAAGCTCGCCGCGGTGACGACCGGTGGCTCGCCGCACGACGTGCGCCCCACGCGCGACGGCACGGCGGTCCTCACCGTGAGTCAAACCGCGGGCGAGCTCGACTTCATCGACCCAGCCTCTTCGACCATCGTCGCGCGCGTCGCGACGGGCACCATGCCGCACTGGATCGCGCCTTCGGCGGACGGCCGGGCCGTGTACGTCACGAACGAGGGCGACGACAATCTCGTCGTCATAGACGTGGCGACGCACGCCGTGACGAAGACGCTTTCAGTCGGGAAGGCGCCGCGTAAAATCGTCGTCCGGCCGTGACGGTCGCTCCGAGTCGCGCAGCGCGCGTGTCAGATCGCGCTCCGTAATGCCGTCGCGCCGGATGTAGTCGGCGATACCCATCGCGCTGTGCGCGCCGAGCTTCTTGTAGATGTTCGCGCGGTAGGCTTCGACGGCTCGGTCTCCAATCCCAAGCCGTGCTGCGACTTGGACGTTCTTGAAATCCTGCGCGAGCAGCCAGGCGACCTGGCGCTCGCGCCGCGTGAGCTTGTCCCAGAGCAGCGCGAATTCGATGTGCGGGAAAACCATTTCGCCTGCGGCGACCGCCTCCACCGCCGACACAACGAACGCCGCGGGCCGGTCTTTGAGCACGTAAGCTCGCGCTCCTGCGTAGAGCGCCGCGCGCACGTACCCGGGTCGATCGTGCATGGTGACGATCAGTGGACGGATCTCGGGCCTTCGCTCGTGGAGTTCGTGGCAGAGCTCGAGTCCCGTCTGTCCTGGCATTTCGATATCGAGCAGCACGACGTCGGGGGCGAGCGGCTGCTCGAGGTGCGGTCGGGCTTCGGCAACCGACCCGGCCTCGGCGACGATCTCGAAGTGATGCCGCGCTTGGAGCAGGTCGCGCAAACCCTGGCGAATGAGCGGATGGTCATCAACCAAGACGAGGCGGATCGGAGCTTTGGTGTCGTTCACAGGGTCTCCAGGTTGAAACGGGCGGACAGCTCCGTGCGGCCGGGACGGGAGACAAGCTCGAAGACGCCGTTCAAATCTTCGACACGCTCACGTAGGTTGCGAAGCCCGATGCCGGCTCGCGCGTCGCGCGTCGCCAGTTCGGGATCGAAACCGACGCCGTCGTCCACCACGCGCAGCGAAAGCTCGGCGCCCGTGCGGGCGAGGGTGATATCGACGTGTGCCGCCCGCGCCCAATTTTCGACGTTGGCGAGTGCGCCCTGGGCGATCTGATAAAGCTCGGCGGCGTAGGGCTCGGGCGGAGCTTCCGGCAGCACGTCGACCAGGCGCAGCTCCACGCGCGTGCGCGCGGCGAAGTCGTCGCACAGCTGGCGCAAGGCGCGCGCCCAGCCGAGCCTCTCGATCGCGAGGGGCCGGAGAGCGTGTGACACGCGCCGCACCTCGCCGATGCATTCGCTCAGCCGTTCCAGCCCGCTCGCTAGGTCTTTGCGCGCGGCGTTCGGCTCCTGCGGCAGCGCCTGTTGGGCGAGCTCGAAACGAAATTTGGTGGCGGCGAGCACCTGGAGGGCGCTTTCGTGCAACTGGCGCGCAATTCGAGCCCGCTCTTTGGATCGGAGCGTGACGAGCGCATGGTTGGCCGCGCGGAGCCGGCGGTCGGCGAGGCGCTGCTCGCTGATGGTGACGAGCAGCGTGCCGCTGAAGACGAGCGCAATCGCGAGCAGCGCGATCGTAGCGATGCGCCACATGGTGCGTTCCACGCTCGCGCGCGCTTCGCCACGCACGACGCGGCTCGTCGCCGCAATGTCGTCCAGATAAACGCCCGTGCCGAACACCCAGCCCCAGCGCGGCACGCGCGCCACGTACGCGAGTTTGTCGGCGAGCAGCTTGGTGGAAGGCCGTTCCCACTGATACATGAAGAAGCCGTCGCCGTGGAGCGCGCTCGCGATCAGCGAGCGAATCACGTAGCTGCCGCGTGCATCGCGGAGATCCCAAAGGTTTTTGCCGACGAGCTCTGGCTGCCGTCCGTGCACGAGGCACACGCCGTCGAGATCGTTCGCAAAGAAGTAGCCGTCGCTGCCGTAGCGGGCACTAGCGATCAGCGCTCGCACGCGCGCCTCGGCGCGGGTCTCGTCGAGCTCGGTGTCGACGACGGCCTGCACTTGATTCTGCAGGAGTTCGACCGTGTGCACGAGCTCGCTGCGTTTGGCCTGGAGCAGGCTCGTCTCCACGAGCGACACTTGCTGGTTCGCGAGTCGGTTTGCTCGTGCCCACACCTGCAGCGCCACGACCACGGTCGCCACGAGTAGCGGCAGCAGCGCGAGCGCAACGAGCTTCCACCTGAGTGCCATGCGGCGCGATAAAATCCGTAACACGGGTGCTCGCGAATATCCCGCTGATTCGGCGCCAGCGCTCGCCGTACTCCGGTCCTCGAGCTCCGTAGTTTTACGGAGCTCGCCACGGTAATGGCCCGAATTGGGCCGTTTCACCAACTCCGCTATTGGAGGTTCAGTTCTGCCGAGCTCGTCGGAAGTTCGTGAGTTCGGTCGCGACGTCACTTCGCCGTGGGTGTGAAATGAACACTGCTTTCATCAGGTTGCATCGGTTTCGACGGTCCGGTGCGCGTAACCTGCGCGCCCAGGCCGCTCGCTTCTTTCGTGGTTTTCCGCTCTACGCGCGCGTGCTGCTCGGACTCCTGCTCGGGCTCCTGCTCGGACTCGCGCTTGGCAATGGCTCGCTCGGCGGGCCCAGCCCCGAGTTCCTCGAGTCGGCCGGCATGCTGGTGATTCGGCTGCTCAAAGCGCTGGCGACTCCGCTCGTATTCTTTGCGGTGCTCGACGCGATATTGCGCACGCGCATCCCTGGCCGGCGGGGGCTCGCTCTCGTGGCGTTGAGCGCCGCCAATGCGGGCGTCGCCGTGAGCATCGGACTCGGCGTCGCTCACCTACTTCGGACGGGCGCGGGCTCGTTCGCAGGAGTGCTCGCGGGGATGAAAGCGCCGGTGGCGGCGGCGTCCGCTCCGCACGACGCGTGGGCCGTGTTCGTCGCGACGATTCCGGAAAACGTAGTCGACGTCTTTCGTGGCGGCAGCATCGTGCCGGTCGTCGCGCTGGCGCTCGCGCTCGGCGTTTCGCTGCGGCGCACCGCGGAGCGCGGCGGCGAAGAAGCCCGCGGTGTTGCAGCGATCGTGGGCGTCGTGCACGGCGCGCTGCACGCTTGTCTCCGAGTCCTCGATTGGGTGATATCAGCGGTTCCGTTCGCGGTGTTCGGCGTGACGGCGGGCCTCGTGAGCCGCGGCAAGCTCGGCATGTTCACGAGCCTCTTCCCCTTCGCGGGCACGATCCTCGTCGGGCTCGTGCTCCACGTCGTCGTTTACTACGGTCTCGTGCTGCGCCTGTTGGCTCGGATGTCGCTCGCAGGCTTCTGGCGCGGGGCCGCCGACGCCGTCGTTACGGCGCTCTCCTGTGGCTCGAGTCTCGCGACCCTGCCGGTCACGCTCCGTTGCTTGAAGCGACTTGGCGTCTCCGAGGGCGCGACGGAGCTCGGTGCCTGCATCGGAACGAACCTCAACCATACCGGCATCATTCTATACGAAGCGAGCGCCACGATTTTCGTGGCCCAGGCGCTGCACTTGGATTTGTCGCTGGGCGCGGAGCTCGGCGTCGCGCTGGCGGCCGCCGCGGCGGGCATGGGCCTGGCGGGCGTGCCGGAAGCGGGCCTCATCACGTTGCCGCTCGTGTTTGGCGCCGCTGGCATCCCGAGCGCGCTCGCGGCCTCGATCGTGCCGCTCGTGTTGCCCGTCGACTGGCTCATCGGTCGCTGTCGCGCGGCCACCAACGTCACGAGCGACATGGTCGTTGCGATCCTGCTCGATCGGATTACCCAGTCGCCGCTCGGCGTGGATGACGCCGCCCATCGAAAACAAGATTGAAGGAGAAAAAATGCACGACGCCAGGCGTTGTTGGATGGTGGTTGGCTTGAGCCTGCTCACGGCGGCGTCGAACAGCTGTTCGCGTCGCGGGGTCGCTTCCGTGAACCCTTGCACGACTGCGGGAGCTCCAGGAACGCCGGCGCGTGAAACCGAACCGAAGCCGCCACCGGACCCAGCGCCGCTTCCGTCCGGGACCGGCGGCGCTGGCAATTGGCGCACGAACGACGCGGGCGGCGCCGCTTCCGAAACGGACTGCGCCGGCGGCGAAAGCGGGTTCGCCGGCCAAGGCGGCGCGTGCGAGACGGAGGCCGAGCACCCCGCAAACGGCGGCAGCGCGGCTGGTGCCGTCAGCGTGCCGGCCAGCGCGGGGATGGACGGCGAAGGGCCTTCGGGGCCTCTTTCTAATTAGCGAGGCGCCCGACGACGTTCGCGGCCATGCCGCCGTGCGGCCCTGCGGGGAACATCTTTCTTGGGTACATCTTTCTTTAAGCGTGCGGTCTGGCCGGCGTGGGCGGCGTGGAGTAACTGAGATCCTACGCGGTGACGCAGCATTTCGCTCCAGAGGAGCCGGCCTCGCACGGGCACGGCACCGCGACGGCTCTCGCCGCGGCCCACGCTCGCTTCGCCCGCGCCGTGCTCGCGATCTATCTGGCGACGGCGGCCGCGGCGCTCGCTCTGGTCGTCGGCGTGCTCACGACGGAGCGCTCGCACGAAGAGGACCAGCTCCGCGAACAGCTGCTCGCTGAAGCGAACCTGCGCGGTCATTACCTCGTCCGCTACCTCGACCTGCTCGTGCAGCAGCTTCGCCGCTTGGGCCTCCGCTCGGACGTGAATCTGCTCGACCAGAATCTCGCGCCGGAGCGGAGCCTCGTCACCCTCTCGCACCAGAAGGGCACGTTCTTCAACCTCGGGCTCGCGATCCTCGGCGTCGACGGGCAGGTGCTCTGGGAAGGGCCGGAGCACTTCTTACCGCGACAGAACTTTGCCGACCGGCCTTGGTTCGTCAACGTGCTGAAGAGCCGCTCCGTGCACGTCGTGCCGGTCGATCCCGAGCGCTCCGAGGACGCCGTGCTCTACGTCGTTACGCCCATCGTACGCGGTGGGAGCGTGACGGGGGTGCTGCTCGGCGCCGTCGATTTGAAGCACGGCGACGTGCTCAGCGTGGGCGGAGCGCGCGCGAACGTGAACACCGTGCTCGTGACGAGCGGAGGAGACATCGTGTATCCGCCCGCGCCGCCCGCCTTCGCGCACGAAGACAATTGGCGCCGCTTGTTCAGCTCCGACGCGGCGCTCGGCCACGTGACGACGGCGGACCTCTTCGGTGTCCGTACGGTCGTCGCGACGAGCCCGATCGAGAGCACCGAGCTCGAGCTCTCGCTGCTCGTGCCCGAACACGAGCTCTTGCAGCCGACACGTTCGCGCATTCAGTCGCGGCTCGCCGTGGCGCTCGCGCTCGCGGCCGTGCCGCTCCTCGCGCTCGTCGTGCTGCTCCGGCGCTCGCTCGCGACCTTCCGCCGCTCCGAGGAGCAGGCCGTGCGCGAGGAACGCCTGCAGCGCGTGGGCGAGGCCGCGAACCTCATCGCGCACGAGGTGAAAAACTCGTTGAACGGTATCCGCATGGCCACGGAAATAGCCTGCGATCAGGGCGCGCCCGGCCGCGAGCAGGCTTTGCACGAGCTCCGCGGCGAGATCTCTCGACTCGCGAACTTCACGGCCGAGCTCATGACGTTCTCGAAGGGCATCGTGCCGCGCAAGGTGCGCGTCGATCTCACGGAGTTCGTACCCAAGGTCACGTCGTTGCTCGAGAAGTCGGCCAAAGACGTGGGCATCGAGCTCGTGCTCGTCCTGCCGAACGCGCCGCTCGAGGCCGAAGTGGACCCGCAGCTCTTGCACATCGTGATTTCCAACCTCGTCACCAATGCCATCGAGGCGCTCGCTGCGAGCTCCGACGAGCGGCCGCGCATCGACGTGCGCCTCGAGCGCGACGAGGCACACGGCCAAGGCGTGCGCCTCGAGGTGTCCGACAACGGGCCGGGACTCGGCTCCGACATCGTGGACCAGCTGTTCGAGCCGTTCCACTCCGGCAAGCCGAGCGGCGTGGGCATCGGACTTGCGCTATCGCAACGCATCGCGCGCGCGCACGGCGGCAAGCTCGCGCTCGAACCGTCACTCAAGGGCGCGATCTTCACGCTCACGTTACCACCGACGAGCTAGCCCGAGCACCAGTGCCTGCGTCTTAGGAGTTTGAGCCAGTGAAACCCAGCGTTCTCATCGTCGACGACGAACAGGTGTTCCGCGTGCTCGCGGAGAGCGCGCTCGCGGCGGAGGGGTTCGAAGTTCGTTCGGCGATCAACATCGCGCGCGCAAAGAAGGAGATCGATCGCGCCGTGCCCGACGTGGTGCTGCTCGATCGGCGCCTGCCGGACGGCGACGGTATGGCGCTCTTGCGCGAAATCCGCGCGGAGGGTCAGTCGGCGCCGCTCTTCATTCTCGTCACGGCCTACGCCGACATCGCGAACGCAGTCGAGGCGCTGCGCGCGGGCGCGGTCGACTATCTCGCCAAGCCCGTGCAGCCGACGGACCTCTTGCTCAAGGTCAAGAAGGCGCTCGAAGTGCGCGGTCTCCGTGATCGGCTCGAGCTGTCACAGCGCCTCGTCACGCCGCAAAACGTCGAGCCGAAGAGCCAGGCCATGCGCGCCTTCACGCGCACGCTCGAGCAACTCGCGCGCAGCCCGTTCACGCCCGTCTTGATCGTGGGCCCGTCGGGCGCCGGCAAGCAATACGCCGCCGAAGCGCTGCATCGCTACACGTACCCGCCGACGGGAGCGGATTCGTCGTTCGTCGACGTGAACTGCGCGGCGATCCCCGCCGACCTGATCGAGGGCACGCTGTTCGGCTGGGAGCGCGGCGCCTTCACGGACGCCCGTAGCTCGCGCCGCGGCCTGATCGAGCTCGCCGACAAAGGTACGCTCTTTCTCGACGAGATCGCCGAGCTGCCCGATCACTCGCAGGCCAAGCTCTTGAAGTTCCTCGACGCGCAGCGCTTCCGGCGGCTCGGCGGCGAGCGCGAGCTCGAGGTGTCGGTGCGCGTCATCGCCGCGACCAATCGCGACGTCGACGCCTTCGTCAAAGCCGGCAAGTTTCGCGAGGACCTGTACCATCGGCTCAGCGTGTTCGTGCTGCGCGTGCCGCCGCTCGCCGAACGCCACGAAGAAATCCCGGATCTGGCGCAGCTCTTCGTCGAGCAGTGCGCGCGGCGCATGAAGAAGCGCACCGTGGGACTCTCGGCGGACGCGCTCGCCAAGCTCAGTCGCTACGATTTTCCGGGCAACGTGCGCGAGCTCAAGAACATCATCGAACGCGCCGTGATCCTGAGCGCCGAGGCGCGCATCGAACCGGAGGACATCGTGCTGCCGCCGGCCGCGCGCACCGAGATCCCGTCGAACGTCTTCTTCGGCGTCTCGCTCAACGCCGAGGGGTCGCCGCCACCGGTGGACGAGGTCGAACGCGCGTACGTGCAGCGCGTGCTCGAGCACATGAACGGACGACGCGGCGCGGCGGCAGAGGTGCTCGGTATTTCGTATCCAACGTTTCTACGCCGCTTGCGTGAGCTCGGTATCGACCGCGACAACTGAGCCTTTCTGCGCAAAATTGTGGCCAGGAGGCACGCCGCGCGTCTCGCGCCGAGCCTCGGATGGCTCGATTCGCTACCGCGCACGTCCGAACCTTGACCGCGGCACTTACGGGGTCCAAAACGCCTGGCCGCGAGTCGAGCCGAAAGCCATGGAAAGCTCTTTCGATACGCTGAGTCTCCCGTTCGTCGAGCAGCTCTACACCGACTTTTTGCGTGATCCGGACAGCGTGCCTCCGGACTTTCGCGAGTACTTCAGGAGCCTCGCTCAAGACAACGATTTTTCGCGCCGGCCCGCGCTCGGTCCGTCCTTCACGCCCACGGGCGTGTTCGGCAACCAGCGCGCGAACGGTCAAGTGAAGGCGAACGGCCAGGCCAACGGCAACGGCGCGGCGTTGGCGGCGAGCGGCGTGCCGGAAGTCGCCGTGCGTCAAGACGCCGTCGACGCGCTCATCCGCGCCTACCGCGTGCGCGGCCACATGATCGCGCGCATCGATCCGCTCGGGCTACCGCGGCCGAACTGGCCGGAGCTCGACCCGGCGTTTTACGGCCTCCGCCCCGAAGACCTCGATCGCAAATTCTCGAGCCGCACCATCTTCGGCGCCGAGGTGCTCACGCTGCGCGAGATGCTCAGGCGCCTGCGCAACACCTACTGCCGTTCGATCGGCGTGCAGTTCATGCACATCGACGACCTCACGGTCAAAAACTGGCTCCAGGATCGGATGGAGGGCAGCGAGAACCGCGTCGAGCTCTCGCGCGAAGAGCAACTGCGCATTTTCACCAAGCTCACCGACGCCACCATCTTCGAGGAGTTCATCCAGAAGAAGTTCGTCGGAGCGAAGAGCTTCTCGCTCGAAGGCTCGGAGAGCCTGATCCCGCTGCTCGCGTTCTTGATCGACCGCGCCGACGACCCGCACGAGGTGGATGAGGTCATCCTCGGTATGGCCCACCGCGGCCGTCTCAACGTGCTCGCCAACATCATGGGCAAGAGCCCGCGCGAGATCTTCCGCGAGTTCCAGGACGCCGATCCCGAGCTTTACTTCGGCAGCGGCGACGTGAAGTACCACCTCGGCCATAGCTCGGATTTCATGACGCCGAGCGGTCGCAAGGTGCACCTCTCGCTATGCTTCAACCCGAGCCACCTCGAGTTCGTCGACCCGGTCGTGCTCGGCCGCACGCGCGGCAAACAAGACCGCGCGGGCGATCTCACGCGCGGCAAGAAGCTCGCCGTGATGATCCACGGCGACGCGGCCTTCGCGGGCGAGGGCATCATCCAAGAGACCCTGAATCTGAGCCAGCTCGACGCCTACACGGTGGGCGGCGCGATTCACATCATCATCAACAACCAGATCGGCTTCACGACGCCGCCCTCGCAGGGCCGCTCCACCACTTACGCGACCGACGTCGCGAAGATGCTGCAAATCCCGATTTTCCACGTCAACGGCGAGGATCCCGAGGCGGTGGCCCAGGTCGTGCGGCTCGCGATGGATTTCCGCGACACCTTCCTGCGCGACGTCGTGATCGACATGTACGGCTACCGCCGGCACGGTCACAACGAGACCGACGAGCCCGCGTTCACGCAGCCGCTGCTTTATCGCGCCATCGCCGAGCGCAAGAGCGTGCGCGACGGTTACCTCGAGCACTTGCTCGAGCTCGGCGGCGTCACGCGCGAAGAGGCCGATCGCATCGCGATCGAACGGCGCGAGCACCTCGAGCGCGAGCTCAGCGAAGCGCGCCGTCCCGATTACGTGCGCGTGCAGGACTGGCTCGGCGGCTTCTGGAAAGGTCACCAGGGCGGCGCCGAAGCGAGCGTGCCCGACATGGAGACGCGCGTGCCCCGCGCGCGCCTCGCCGAGGTGCTCGAGAAGCAAACGCTCTTGCCCGAGGGCTTTCACCCGCACAAGCAGATCGATCGCCTGGTCCAGGGCCGGCAGCGGATGGCGCGCGGCGAAAAAGCGCTCGATTGGGGCGCCGCCGAAGCGCTCGCGTTCGGCACCCTCGTCACCGAGGGCGTTCGCGTGCGCTTCACGGGGCAGGACTCCGGTCGCGGCACCTTCAGCCATCGCCACGCGGTGCTCTTCGACGTCGAGACCGGGCGCACGCACGTGCCCCTCTGCCACATGGCGCCCGACCAGGCGCCCATCGAAATCTACAACTCGCCCTTGAGCGAGGCGGGCGTGCTCGGTTTCGAGTACGGCTACAGCCTGGATTGGCCCGACGCGCTCGTGATTTGGGAGGCGCAGTTCGGCGACTTCGTGAACGCGGCGCAAGTCATCATCGACCAGTTCATCGTCAGCGCCGAAGACAAGTGGAAGCGTTTGAGCGGGCTCGTGCTCTTGCTCCCGCACGGTTACGAAGGGCAGGGGCCGGAGCACTCGAGCGCTCGTCTCGAGCGCTTCCTCACGCTCTGCGCGGAAGAGAACATCCAGGTCGCGCAACCGACGACGCCCGCGCAATGCTTCCACTTGTTGCGGCGCCAAGCGCTGCGCCCGTGGCGAAAGCCGCTCGTCGTGTTCACGCCGAAGAGCCTCCTGCGCCACCCGCAAGCGGTGAGCACGCTCGAGGAATGCGCCGAGGGCCGCTTCCACCGCGTGATCCCCGACGCGCGCAGCGCCGAAGCGCGCGCTTCCAAGCGCACGTCGCGTGTCCTGCTCTGTACCGGTAAGGTCTATTACGATCTCGACAAGCGCCGTAGCGAGCTCGGGCGCGAGGACGTGGAGATCGTGCGTGTCGAACAGCTGTATCCGCTCGCCGACCGCTACCTGCACTCGGCGCTCGAGCACCTCGAGGACGGCACGCCGGCCGTGTGGGTTCAGGAAGAGCCGGAGAACATGGGCGCCTGGCGCACGATCAAGGCGCGCTTCGGCAGCATGCTCTTCGGGCGCTTCCCGCTCACGGCGGCCTGCCGGGCCGAGTCTGCGAGCCCAGCCACGGGCTCGGCGAGCTGTCACAAGCTCGAGCAGGGACAGCTGCTCGAAAAGGCGTTCGGCGGCTGAGCCGGCCCGCGCAGTCCCGTTTGTTTCCGGCTCGGCCGCGCGCCTGGTAGATTCTGGCGGCCGGTTTCGCGCCGTTCTGCAGCGATGCTGCGGCGCCGCGGCTTCGGTTGTTATTTCCCGATGCTGGGGCTAGAAACGGCCCCGATAGCTATGGCGATCGAGCTCAAGGTGCCGGCGGTCGGGGAATCCGTGACCGAAGTGCAGATCGGCGAATGGCTGAAGCGCGAGGGTGACCGCGTTCAGCGCGACGAGACCGTCGTGAAGATCGAGACCGACAAGGTGACGGTCGATCTGCCGGCGCCCGTCGCCGGCGTCATCAAGCAGATCAAGCTGAAGCAAGGGCAGACCGCGGCCGTCGGCGACGTGATTGGCATCCTCGAAGAGGGCGACGCCGCGCCGGGGCCGTCACGTTCGGCCGCTGCTGCCGCCCCTGCTGCCGTGCCGCCGAGCGCCGCGACGTCGTCCAGTGCCGCGCCGGCTCCAGCGGCTGCACCAGCAGGTTCCGCCGCGCCGCCTGCGCCCGCCGCCGAACCCGCGCGTCCACCGAGCACGCCGCCGCGCGACTCGATGCCGCCGCAGGGGTTCGCGCGCGTGATGCCTTCGGCTCGTCGCGCGCTCAAGGAGCGCGGGCTCAAGCAAGAAGAAGTCGAACCGTCGGGACCCGGCGGTCGCCTGCTCAAGGAGGACGTGCTCCGTCACGAGGAGCCGCCCGTGCGCGCGCCGAGCCGCGGCGTACCCGCCGCTTCCGAGCCGGGTGCGGAAGAGATCGTGCCGATGTCGCCGTTCCGGCGGCGCGTCGCCGAGCGCCTGCTGCAGGCTCAGTCGCAAGCGGCGCTGCTCACGACGTTCAACGAGATCGACATGACGAACGTGATGGCGCTGCGCAAGCAGCACCAGGATGCGTTCTCCGAGAAGTATTCGATCAAGCTCGGCTTCATGTCGTTCTTCGTCAAGGCGGCGATCGACGCGCTGAAGCTCATCCCCGCCGTCAACGGCGAGATCCGCGGCACGGACATCGTTTACAAGAACCACTACGACATCGGTGTCGCCGTCGGCGGCGGCAAAGGTCTTGCCGTGCCCGTGCTGCGCGACGCCGATCGGCTGAGCTTTGCCGAGGTGGAGCTCAAGATCGCCGACTTTGGTAAACGTGCCAAAGACAACAAGCTCGAGCTCCACGAGCTCCAGGGCGGGACGTTCACGATCTCGAACGGCGGGATCTACGGCTCGCTGCTCTCGACGCCAATTTTGAACCCACCCCAGAGCGGCATCCTCGGGCTGCACGCCATTCAGGAGCGCCCCATCGCGCTGAACGGCGCCGTGGTCATTCGCCCCATGATGTACATCGCTCTCACTTATGACCATCGCCTCATCGACGGGCGCGAGGCTGTAACCTTTCTTAAGCGCATCAAGCAATGTATCGAGGACCCCGCTCGTATCTTGCTCGAGGTGTAGCCAGTTTCCCCGCGTGCGCGTACATCCGATTAGCGCTAAACAAACGGGAATCTTGCCCGTAGCTCGCGCGTAGTCTTAATTCCGAAATCGATGGCCCAAAGAAGTCTTCCTAAAACGCTGCTCGTCGTCGTCGAGCTCGGAGCCTCTTGGCCAGCCGCATTGATGAGCGCCGAAGCGGGCGTATGCCGCGTGCTCGCGGAGGTGGAGGGAGAGGGCCCGCTCGCCTTCGCCGCCCGCGTGGAGGACTTCTCTGCGACGGCTTTTCCGCGAGGAATGCAGGTGAACGTCGCGCTCGTCGCCTGTAACCAGCGCGCGGACGAGACGGCGGAAGCGGCGCGCCGCGCCATGGCCGAATGCCTGCTCGCGCGTCTTGCGCCGACGGGCTCACTCTCGTTCACGGCGTGCCACGACGCGACGGATCGCTTCCGGCGCCGCCTCTTCGATCTCGTGGCCGATCTGGCCAAAGCCGCAGCGGCCGAAGGGCGCATCCGCGCCATCTTCGGCGAGGATGCGCGCCGTGCGTCCGGCCCGGTGACCTCTGCCGGGGTGACGCTGGTTGACGGCTCCGTTCCGCGCGTCGCCTGAGTCGGGCTCGACGGCCGCAAAGCTAGCGCGGTAACGGTCGCGTCAGTTCCAGTTGAGCTGGAACTGACTGGCTCAGACGTAACCCGTCGATACCGGCTCGAGCGACGGCACCCAGCACCTCGTCCGGCGTGAGCTCGCGGACATCCCCGGCGAGCTCCACGAGCGTCCTTGGAAGAACTTCGGTCACAACCGGACCGAGGCGCTGCGCCTCGCCGACGGCAAGGCGGACTACAGGCTCATCATGGACGCGGACGAGGTGCTCGAGGTACCGGCGGGTTTCACGTGGCCCGAGCTCGTCGCCGATCGATATCGCTTGTTGCATCGGCGCCGCGCGTCGCCCGAGACGGCGTGGGAGCTCGGGACGCTCGTCAAACACTCGCTGCCGTGGCGTTACCAGGGCGTGCTTCACGAGGCGATCGTGTGCGACGCACCGCACGGCGCGGTGTCGCTGCGCGGCCCCGTCGTGTGGGGGCACTTCGACAGCGCGCGCAACCGGGACCCGAACGCCAAGTACGCCGAGGACGCGCGCGTGCTCGAGGCGGCGCTCGTCGCCGAGCCGGACAACGCGCGTTACGTCTTTTACCTCGCGCAGAGCTACCGCGATTACGGCAAGCTCGAGCAAGCGGTCGCGGCTTACGAACGCCGTGTCGCAATGGGCGGCTGGGGCGAAGAGGTTTACTTAGCGCAGTGTCAGATCGGCACGCTCGGCCAGCGACTGGGCTGGGATTGGTCGCGCGTGCTCGCCGCGTACCTGCGCGCGTCCACCGGGCCTTGTGCCCCCGCAGCCGCCGGTCAGACCAGTTCGGCACGCTGCGGCACCTAAGCCGTCGAAGCCTGGCAAGACGGGTAGTTCCGCCCCCGACCTCGGCCGCTGATTGTGTCAGTTGCGTAGTATCGCAATCCTGACCAACCCCTCACAAATTCCTACATTGGACTCGCATGTACGTGTGACACTCCGGCGTCACCATCGAGCCGAATGAGAGGGAACGCGCCACGGCGGAGGCGCCCGCAGCCGAGCAGCGCGAGCGCGCGGAAAATTGCGCGCTCGCCGATCCGAGGCAGCGAGCGACGAGCGATCGCAAACGCGCCGCACGCTCGAGTGCGCGGCGGAAGAACTTTTCCACACGGACGTGGCGCGGACTGACGCGAGCAAGAGTGCGTAGAAAAAAAAAGAGACGCGGAAAGCCGCACGGATTTTGTGTGAGCCTGATGTCGGGCGAGTGACTGACGCGCGCCTCACGGCGCGTTGCTCGTCGAGACCACGCGAGGTCGGCGTGAGCTCATCGTGAAGATGGAGAGTCGACGCTTGACGAGCGGTCGCGAAGAGGGGAGTATCGGTCGGTTGCCGGGATGCGTTTGCTCCCGCTTAGGGTTGATCTCGCTACGAGGGCGGGAGCTCTTCTGGACAGCAACTCGGTAGGCGAGCCCCCGCACCGTGCGTGGGCTGAGGGAATGGATGGACATGGACCAAGACAGCCGCAGCTCCATCGTGATCATCGAAGCCGGCGCAGGCTGGCCCGGATGGATCGCGGAGTATCAGCGGCGCGCACCGAACGCCACAGTCGTGGCGCAAACGGCGAGCGAGGGACCCGCTGAGTTCCGGCAGCGCGTTCTGCATCGTCTCGACGAAATGGGGAAGGGACCGAACGTACTCAGTGTCGCAGTCATGCTTTGTGCCGAGGCAGCCCACGACGATACGCGCAGCGCGCGGGAGGGGATGTGCCGCGCCCTGGTGCCGGCGCTCGACGGCGGCGATCTCGTGCTCGCGGCGACCGACGACGCGGCGGCCTTCAAACAAGAGCTCTTCGCGCTAGCGGGGCGATTGTGCGAGGGCCCGCACGCTTCGCGTGTGAACGTGCGCGTGCGCTTCTCGTCGAGCGAAAGCGGCACGATGCCGTCCGTGATGCCGACCTCGCGCCTGACCCCCGTGCCACGCCGTGCGGCCAATAGCGACTGATCGAGCTCCGTCGAAAGCGTAGGGGAATCGCCCGCCGGCTGCGGGGCACGCGGGGGACGCACCTGCTCGCCCGCCGTACTAAGCTCGCGCACCTCGATGGGCAAGAGCAACGGAGACCGGGTCGCGATCGTCGCCGGGGTGCGCACCCCCTTCGCCAAACAGGGCACCGCGTTCAAGCAACTGACGGCGCTCGACCTCGGCAAGCTCGCCGTGGCCGAGCTCCTCTCGCGCACGGCGCTCAAGCCGAACGAGATTGACCAGCTCGTCTACGGCCAAGTGATCCCTTCCGTCAGCGTGCCGAACATCGCGCGCGAGATCGTGCTCGGCATCGACCTACCGCGGAGGATCGAAGCGTACAGCGTGTCGCGCGCGTGCACGACGAGCTACCAATCGACCGTCAACGTCGCCGAGTCGATCATGGCGGGCGTCATCGACGTCGGCATCGCGGGCGGCGCCGACAGCGCGAGCGACATCCCGATGGTCGCGAGCAAGCACCTCTCCGACGCGCTCGTCGGCGCGAGCCGCACGCGCGGCGCCTTGGGCAAGCTCGGCGCGCTGCGCGGCCTCTCGGCGCGCGACCTCGTGCCGATCCCGCCCGCGCTCAAAGAATATTCGACGGGGCTCACGATGGGGGAAAGCGCCGAGAAGATGGCGAAGGAAAACGGCATCTCGCGCCAAGCCCAGGACGAATTCGCTCATCGCAGCCACACGCTGGCCGCGCAAGCTTGGGCCGACGGACGCATGGCGCGCGACGTGATGACCACGTACGTGCCGCCGAAGTACGAGCCGTTCGCCGAGGACAACCTCGTGCGCAAGGATTCGACGCTCGACGCGTACGCCAAGCTGAAGCCGGTGTTCGATCGCAAATTCGGCACCATCACCGCCGGCAACAGCTCGCCGCTCACCGACGGCGCGAGCGCGCTGCTCGTCATGCGCGAAAGCAAAGCCAAGAGCCTCGGCTACGAGCCGCTCGGCTACGTCAAGAGCTACGCCTTCACGGCCGTCGATCCGAGCGAGCAGCTCTTGATGGCACCCGCCTACGCCGCGCCCCTCGCGCTCGATCGCGCCGACCTCAAGCTGAAAAATATGGATCTCGTCGATTTGCACGAAGCCTTCGCGGCTCAAGTGCTCTCGAACACGCAAGCCTTCGAGAGCGACACCTTCGCGCGCGAGAAGCTCGGTCGCGACAAGAAGCTCGGCACGCTCGACTGGGAGCGCGTCAACGTGCTCGGCGGCTCGATCGCGCTCGGTCATCCCTTCGCCGCCACGGGCGCGCGGCAAATCCTGCACACCTTGCGCGAGCTTCGCCGTCGCGGCGGCGAATTCGCGCTCTGCACGGCGTGCGCAGCGGGCGGGCTCGGAGCCGCCATGGTGCTCGAGGCCGCATGACGAACCCCGCCGAAACACTCGTGAGCCGCCCGCCCGTGCCCGCCGCAGGCCCCGCCATCGTCCTCGAACGGCGTGACGACGGCGTCGCCGTCATTCGCATCGACGTGCCCGGGGAAAGCGTGAACACGCTGCGCGGCGCCTTCGCGCCCGAGCTCGAAGCCGCGCTCGACGCAATCGACGCCGATCCGAGCGTGCGCGCCGTCGTCGTCGCCTCCGGCAAGCCGGACGGCTTCGTCGCGGGCGCCGACATCAAAGAGCTCATCGCGGCCACGAGCGGCTACGAGCTCAGCGAGCTCTCGCGCCGCGGCCAGGCGGCGTTTTCGCGCCTCGCGGCTTCGAACAAGCCGGTCGTCGCGGCCATCCACGGCGCGTGTCTCGGCGGCGGGCTCGAGCTCGCTCTCGCCTGTCACGCGCGCGTGGCGAGCAGCGACGAAAAGACGCGGCTCGGCTTGCCGGAGGTGCAGCTCGGGCTCTTGCCGGCGCTCGGCGGCACGCAGCGCCTGCCGCGCCTGGTCGGCACCGAAGCCGCGCTCGATCTGCTCCTCACGGGCAAGCAGCTCGACGCGCGGCGCGCGCAACGTATGGGATTGGTCGATGAGGTCGTGCCGACGCCCATCGTGCTCGACGTCGCGGTGAAGTTTGCGCTCGCGCGCACGGCGGGTCCGACGGCATCGCGCGCCGGCTCGAAGCGCAAGGCGTTCGCTGAAGCGCTGCTCGTCAAAAATCCGCTCGGTCGCGCCGTCTTCTTCGAACAGGCGAAGAAGCGCACGCTCGCGAAGACGCACGGCAACTACCCCGCGCCCGAGCGCATCCTCGAAGTCGTGCGGCTCGGGCTCTCGCGCGGTCTCGAGGCGGGGCTCGGCGCCGAGGCCGCGGCGTTCGGCGAGCTCGGACAGAGCGCTGAAGCGCGCGAGCTCATGGGCCTCTTCTTTGCGCAAAACGAGCTCAAGAAGGATCCCGGCGTCGCCGGTCCCAACGCCGAGCCGCGTAAGCTCAAGCGTATCGGCGTGCTCGGCGCGGGTCTGATGGGTGCGGGCGTCGCCTACGTCACGGCCGTCAACGCGAAGCTCCCCGTGCGGCTCAAGGATCGCGACGAGCGCTCGCTCGGCCGCGGCGTCGCGCACTTGCACGAGCTCTTCGTCGAGCGCGCTCGTTCACGGCGTCTCTCGGATTTCGAGCGCGATCGCGAGGCGGCGCGCGTCACGCCCGCGACGACCTACGACGGCTTCGACGGGCTCGACCTGGTGATCGAAGCCGTGTTCGAGGACTTGACGCTCAAGCGCGCCGTGCTCGCCGACGTCCTGGCCACCGGCGGCAAGAACCTGATCTTCGCGTCGAACACGTCGTCGCTCCCCATCACCAAAATCGCCGAAGGCTCCGTCGCGCCCGAGCGCGTGATCGGCATGCACTACTTCTCCCCCGTCCCGAAGATGCCGCTGCTCGAGGTGATCACGACGGAGCGCACGGCGCCGTGGGTGACGGCGACGGCGGTCGAGCTCGGCAAGAAACAGGGCAAGACCGTGATCGTCGTGCGCGACGGCGCGGGCTTTTACACCTCGCGCATCCTCGGTCCCTACCTGAACGAGGCGTCGTTCTTGCTCGCCGAAGGCGTGCCGGTCGAAGCCATCGACACGGCGCTCGTGCGTTTCGGCTTTCCCGTGGGACCCGTCACGCTGCTCGACGAAGTCGGCATCGACGTGGGCTTCAAAGTCGGCAAAATCCTGCACGAAGCGTTCGGCGAGCGCATGGCGCTGCCGCCCGGAGTCGAGCGTTTGGTCGAGGACGAGCGCTTCGGGAAAAAGAACGGCCGCGGTTTTTACGACTACGGCACGAAGAAGAAGGACAAGCGTGAAGTCGACGCGAGCGTGTACACGGTGCTCGGCGTCGAGCCGAAGAGCGACGCGCCGGCGCCGGACATCGTCGAACGCTGCGTGCTCCAGTTCGTGAACGAAGCGGCGTATTGTCTCGGCGAGGGTATCCTCCGAAGTGCGCGCGACGGCGACATCGGCGCCGTGTTCGGGCTCGGGTTTCCGCCCTTTCGCGGCGGGCCATTTCGCTACGTCGACGCCGTCGGACCGGCTGAAATCGTGCGTGGGCTCGAGCGGCAGGAGAAGGCGCACGGCGAGCGGTTCCGCGCGGCGCCGCTCCTGCTCGAGCTCGCGCGCAAAAACGAGACGTTCTACGGGAAGCCTCGTCCCACCTAATCGCGTATGCTGGGAAGCTACACTTCTCCGGAGGTTTCCCATGCTCAAGCGGCTTTCTTACGTCGGCGCTCTCGCGCTTCTTCCGAGTTTCTTCATCGCGCGTCCCGCCTACGCGGGAATCGAGCAGTGCGGCAACATCGACGTGGAGGCGAACGCCACGTGCGAGCTCGACACGTCGGGCGGCTGCACGGCGCGCTGCACCCCCGTCAGCTTCGAAGCTCAATGCTCGGCCGATCTCGAGGTCGACTGCCGAGGCTCGTGCACGGCGAGCGCCAGCGCGACCTGCACGGCGTCCTGCAATATCGATGCATGCGTGGCGGAGTGCCAGGTAACGCCCGCGACGTTCGACTGTTCGGCAAACTGCGAAGCTCAAGGCAGCGCCACCTGCACCTCCGAGTGCCAGGGCAAGTCGAATCAGGCCGAGTGTGAAGCCTCGTGCAAAGCGTCGTTTTCGGCGCGGTGCGACGCAAGCTGTGAGGGTCATGCCGGCTCCGTCGATTGCATGGCGTCCTGTCAGGCGAGCTGTCAGGGGCACTGCAACGCGCAGGCGAACGTCGATTGCGACGTGACGTGTCAGACCATGGGCAAGGCCAGCTGTGAAGCGAACCTCGAAGGCGGCTGCAAGGCGAAGTGCACCGAACCGAAGGGCGCGCTCTTCTGCGACGGCCAATACGTCGATTACGGCAACAACCTCGCTGGCTGCGAGGCCGCGCTGAAAGCCGCGCTCAACATCGAGGTCCACGGTTCGGCGAGCTCGACGGGCTCGTGTTCCGGTTCGGAGTGCGAAGCCGAAGGCCAGGCGTCCGGCTCCGCGAGCTGCGCGGTTTCACCGCTGTCGCCGGATGCGAGCGGTGTAGGTGTTGCGCTGGCGGGTCTCGGCGTCGCGGCCTTCATCGCACGCCGCCGTCGCCGCTGAGCCGAGGATTGGGCTAGACTCGAGGGCCGTGTTTTTACGCGGCGCTTCGATCGCCCTCGGCGTGTTCGTGCTCGCCGGTTGTAAGCCGGGCGTCGGCAGCGCCTGCCAGAAGGGCGACGCGCGCTGCCTCGACGCCGCGCGCGCGCTCGTCTGCGAATCCGGCCATTTCATCGAGACACCGTGTCGCGGCAAGGACGGCTGCAGCACCAAGCTCGAGGTCACCGCCTGTGACATCCACGGCAACCAGTCGGGCGACGTCTGCTCGACGGATGAAGAGGGCTCGGCGGTTTGCGCCGGACCGACCTCGATGCTCGCCTGCCACGGCGGGAAATACGTGAGCGTCGCGTGCCGCGGAGCGCGCGGCTGCGCGGAGGAGAGCGGGCGCGCCGAGTGCGACGAGTCGGTGGCCGAGAGCGGCGAGCGTTGCGTCTTCGACGGTAAGAAGGCGTGCTCGGCCGACGGTAAGCACCTGCTCGTGTGCGCCGCGGGTCAGAACGAAGCGCGCTACGAGTGCCGTGGCGAGCACGGTTGCAGCATCGTGCACGGCAAGATCGACTGCGACGTGTCGGTCGCGCGGAGCGGTGACGCGTGCGACGCCGCGTTCGAGGGGACCTTTGCCTGCACCGAGGATCTGCTTGCGATCGTGCGCTGCAGTGGCGGTCACTTCGTGCGCGACGAGAACTGCAAACGTGGCACGCGTTGTCTTGCCGAGCCGGGCAGCACGCGCTGCGCGAAACCGGACAAGACGTGAGCTCGGCGCCGAGCGGCGCCGTTCGATGCGCGTCAGCGTCAAGGCGCGGCGATGCGCAAGCACGTCTTGCCGAAGGCGTCGCCGCGCGCGAGCGTCTCGAACGCGCTCCGAAACTCCGCGAGCGCAAAGACGCGATCGAGCGCGGGTCGCACGCGCCGCTGCGACAAAAAGCGCGTGAACGCTTCGAACGACGCGCGCGGCCCGACGAGCACGCCTTGCACGCGGATCTCGCGCATGACGACGGGCACGAGGCTCGGCGTGTGCGAGCCGTCCGGCGTGTGCCCGATGAGCGCCACCGTGCCGCCCGCGCGTACGGCGCGTAGCGACTGCGCGAGCGTCGCCGCGCCGCCGAGCTCCACGACGAGATCGGCGCCTTCGCCGCCCGCGAGCTCGCGCACGGCGACGCCCCACTCGGGCTGCTCCGTGGCATTGACGGCGTGCTCGGCACCGAGCGCTTGCGCGTGACGGAGCTTTTCGGCGCTGCGGCTCACGACGATGACCTGCGCCCCCACGGCATGTCCGAGCACCAGCGCGAAGCTTGCGACGCCGCCCGTGCCAATCACGAGCACGCGCGTGCCTGCTTCGACGCGTGCGAGCTCGAACAGCGTGCGATACGCCGTGACACCCGCGCAGCCGAGCGTCGCCGCTTCTTCGTCCGTGAGCTCGGGCGGCGCGCGCACGAGGTCGTCGTCACGCGCAACGAGCAGCTCGGCGAAGGTGCCGTCGAGTGGCCCGCCGAGCATGCTGCGCGCCGTGGCGCGCGTGGGCGGCCCCTCGTACCAGCCGCGCGCAAAGAGCGGGCACACGCGCTCACCGAGCTCGAAGCGCGTCCCGCCCGGGCCGCGCGCGGCGACTTGCCCGACGCCGTCCGTGCCGAGCACGACCGGCAGCGCGAGCCGCGGGTCGTACGTGCCCCGCGCGATCGAAACGTCGCGGAAGTTCAGCGACGCCGCGCGCATGCGCAGCAAGACCTCGCCAGGGCCCGGCACCGGATCGGGCCGCTCTTCGAGCACGAGCTGATCGAGGCCGAAGCCACCCCGCAAACACACGACGCGCATCGCGTGCGGATTTTACGCGCCGAGCCGCCCGCGGTCACGTGTGCAGTAGGTTCGAACGGGTGGAGGCGCCACGCCGTATCGTCCAGGTTGGCGCTCCGGGGGCGCGCTGCGTCGTGGCGCAGGCGTGTCACGCTCGTTCTCGCACGTCCTCGAAATGCGCTTCGATTTCGTCGAGGCGTGCGTAGGCGTCGCGAAAGGCAGGGCCGCGCGCGGCAATTTGCGTGTGCAAAAAGCGCCGCACGGCTTCGAGCGTTGCCATGGGGCCGCGCATGAGCTCGTCGGTGTCGGCAAGCTCCGCGAGGATCGCCGGCGCGACGTGCGGCGGTGCGGTCACGAGCAGCGCGCCGCGCCGGGCGCTCGCCGTGGCATCGGCGAACGAGTCGGTCGCGATGCGCGTGAGCGCTGCGGGAAAGCGAGCCCAGAGCACGGACAGCGCGTCGCTGCGTTCGGCGCGGCA
The DNA here is from genome assembly GCA_025936115.1 of Polyangiaceae bacterium. Lineage (GTDB taxonomy): Bacteria > Myxococcota_A > Polyangia > Polyangiales > Polyangiaceae > PMG-095. Next base: position 62,301 of record JAICTZ010000024.1, on the reverse strand, counting down.
GGCGGCGTCCACCGCGACGCCGAGCGCGCTTTCGGGCAACCGGCGAAAAAGCGCGAGCGGCGCCGTGCCCGCATCAGCGAGGAGCGTCGTCCACTGGCTCGCGCTGAGCGGCGGCGGCGTCTCGAGCGTCGCGATGCCGCGCAGCAGCGCGCGGAGCACGGCGGGCGGCGCGTGCGGCAAGAGCAGCGGCCCGAGCCCGGGACCGAGCAACACGCCGAGCTCGGCTTCGGGCATGCCCGCCTGCTCGAATGCTTGAAAGACTTGCGCCGCGAACGCCGAGCCGTCGAGCCGTCGCTCGTCGAGCAAGTGCAAGAGGCCGAGGAGCCCCAAGCGATCGCCCTCGAGCGCGGCGACGCTCGACCACGCGAGCACGCCGACCGCGGCTTCGTCGGCGACAGTGGCGGCGCGTTCGAGCCGGTGGCGCACGCGGTTCGGTGCGAGCGGGCCGAGGAGCGCGCCGAGCCGCGTGACGAGCGCCACGGCCGCGCCGATCACGTCGGACGGCGCGTCGGCGCGCTCGAGCGCGACAACGAGCTCATCGAGCAGCGCGCCGAGCTCATCGGCCGGTGCGGTCGCGAGCCAGGGGCGCAACACGTCATGGTGACGGCCCTGATGCGCCTCGAGCGCTTCACCGAGCGCGAGCACGGCGAGGTACCACGCTCCGCGCGTCAGCCAGAACGCGCCTGTGCGTCCCGCGAGCGGCCGGTGCTCGATGCGGGGCGCCACGAGCACATCGGGGAGCTCGACCGCGAGCCGCAATTGCTCGTCGAAGAGCGGCTCGAGCGCGTCGCCGCCCGCGTGCACGCGCCGGAGCTCGGCCGCACCGAGCGCGCGCACGGCCCCTTCAATCGCCGCGGCGTAGCTCGGATCCGAGCTCGCTCGTGGCTCGACGAGCTCTTCCGGCGTCAGCGCGCGACTCAGGGCGCGCTCAATCAGGCGCTCCATCGTCTCGGGCGCCATCAGGGGCGAGAGCAACGCCTCGCCCCAATCGAACGCGGCGCCGCTCACGAGCTCGCCGAGCGCTTCGTGCACGGCGACGCGCCCGAGCCAGTGCGGCCGGAGCGTCAAGAGGCCTGCCTGGTCGCGCACGAGCACGCCCGCGTGCTCGAGCCCACGCACGATGCGGAACGCGCCGGGCGGCAATTGCTCGGATGCGCGCTCGATCGCCGCGGGGCGCACGTTCGGATCCGCACGCGGCAAGGCCGTCTTGAGCCATTCGAGATCGGGCCCGTGCCGCAGGTCCTCGGGCACGAGATCCGTCCAGTCTTCGAGCGAGCGCGGCGCGAACAGCGGCGCGCGGCCGTCCATCACGACGTGCCGCGCGATGCCCGTGAGTCCCGCGAAGCCGCTCTTTCGCAGGAAGCTCGCTTCGGGTGCGTCCGGATCCAGGCGTTCGCGCGCGCGTTGCCGGAGCCAATCGCGCGCCACGCGCTCGAGCGAACCCTCGGCGAGCGCCGCCATGCCGTCTGCGTCTGCGAGCCCTACGAGGCCGAGCACGTCGCCCGCACTCTCGACGAACCCAGCGCGCACGAACTCGCCGATGCGCTCAGTCAGCCGCGCCGCATCGACCTCCGAGCGCTCGGCGAGCCGCGCCCGCGCCCACTTGACGAGTGGTCCCACGAGCTCCCCGATCGGCGGCGAGCGCACGACCACACAATCCGCGAAGCCGGGCGGCGGCTCCCACGGCGCCGGAACGGAGACGCACACGCCGGGACCGAGCAGCGCGTCATCGAAATCCGTGGCCGCTCCGAGCTCGACGAAGATCGGTCGCTCTTCGGGCACCCGGCCGGACGCCGCCGGTCCCGAGGACGGCGACTCGAGCACGTGGAACTTCGCGAGCCCGCGCGCCGCGAGCCATTGCCCGGCGATGGACCGCCCGGCGCCGTACGGCGCGACCCAAACCAATCTCTCCCAGCGCTCGGGATGAAATATAATTTCGGGTACGCCCGGGAACGGCTCCTCCTCGGTGAGGTCGAGTCCCCGCGCGTACGGCATCGCTTGCCACGCGATCCAGCGTTCCGCTCGGCCGGCCTGCTTTGGGCTAGACGCCACGAGCACCGTTCCCCGAGGCACGCCCAACACGGTGGCGAGCGCCTGTTGGACTTCACTCCGGCTGACGAGCCAGTCGATGCCTTCGCCCCGATCGAGGCGACCCAGAATCGCGCCGAGCGAGCGGTGCTGCATGCGCGCCGAGGCCGGCCAGGCGTCCTGTTTCAGGCAGAGTTTAGCGAGCTCATCGAAGCTCCGGACGGATTCCGGAGCTTGCTCCATCAGGTCCTTGAGCCAGCCCACGCCAGAAGGCTATCACGACACGCAACGACAGAGCACGTTGCATGCAACATGCATAATCGCGCGATCTGCAGTGGATTCACTCACAAATGAGCACATCCACGCCCAAGAGGATCTGCTTTTTTGCAAGGAGCAGAAATGAGATAAATCGAGCGCTCCCGCGATACTTCTGAGTGAGTTCTCCTCGCGGGCCAACATCGGCGGTCGTTGTGAGCGTCAGCGGCCGTTCGGCCTAGGGAAAGGCGGCTCCACGGCTGACTCCGCGGGAGCTGCCGAGAGCTCCCGCGACGGTCACGGCGAGTAGACGCGCCAGTTACCTTCGTACAGCTCGAGGATGTATTTGCCGCCGGCATCGAGGTGCAGGCCCGTGATCAGCTGCTCGCGCCCGTCCCGGTCCACGGCCCGGGCGTCCCAGCGGCCGGGTGAAGGAACTGCGATCGGCTCGGTCTTGCCGACGCCGACGGCGCCACCGGTCAGATCCGGACCCCAGAGCGCTTCGGCCTCGGCTGTGTTCATGTCGACCTGGTGCTTGCCGTTGGCTTCGACGCGTTCGGTCTTCGCCAGGTAGAAGGTGTTGATGGGCACGTCGGTCAGGTTCTTCACCGAGAAGTCGACTTTGCCCTGGCCGGTGGGGGACCGAACGGTCACGAGCCGGGTCGCCGGCCCACCGCATGCCGCGGCGAGTAGGCCCACGAGCAGGAAACGGCGTCCTAGCATGCAGTTGATGCTACGTGAGCGCGCCGAACGCGTCGAGAGTCATTAGCCGGCGCGACCCCGCATGCACCAGCTCGCCGATCTCATCATTTGGTACCTCGTGTTCGTGTTCAGCACGACGTGTCACGAGGCGGCGCACGCGTTCGTCGCGTACCGCGGCGGCGACCCGACGGCGTACGCGGGCGGGCACGTGTCGCTCGACCCGCTGCCGCACATTCGGCGCTCGCCGATGGGCATGGTCGTGATCCCCGTGCTCACGTTCCTGCTGAACGGTTCGATGATCGGGTGGGCGAGTGTGCCGGTGAATCCCACCTGGGCGCGCGCTCACCCGCGACGTGCCGCGCTGATGGCGCTCGTGGGGCCGCTCACGAATCTGAGCCTCGCGCTCGCGGCGTTCTTCGCGATGCGCGGGCTGCTCGGTGCCGGCATTTTCACGCGGCCGACGGAGTTCTTGTTTTCGAATCTGATCGTCTTGCCGGAAGGCGCGAATCCGCGCTCGCCGCTCGGCGCTGCCGGACGCTTTCTGTCGATCACGCTCACGCTGAACGTGGTGCTCGGGCTCTTCAATTTGATTCCGTTTCCACCGCTGGACGGCGCCGTCGTCGCCGAAGGGGCGGTACCGAGCATCGGGACGAAGATTTACGACCGCTTGCGCGAAGTGCCGGCCTTCGAGATCCTCGGCTTGCTCGCGTCGTGGCGCCTCTTCGATTACGTGGCGGGGCCCGCGCTCGCGTGGGTGGTCACGCAGCTTTACGGGTGACGGCGTACGCCGTGGCGTACATCGCGCGTCGGCGACGACTCAGAAGTCGTGAAAATCGCGCAGGTGACGCGTATCGCGGAACGACGACAGCTTGGCGAGGGCTTGCGTCTCGATTTGCCGGATGCGTTCGCGCGTGACGTTGAGCAAGTCGCCGACGCTCTCGATTGGCGCACCGCCGAGGTCAGCCACGTCGAGCGCGCACGACACGGCGAGCTCCCACACTTCGAGCTCCGGGAAATTCAGTTTGATGGTCCCCGTGTGCGGGTTCACGTCGAGGTAGAGATGATGCCGGCACGCGACGTGCGGGCACGGGCGCGGACCGTCTAGGCACTCGCGTCGAGTTTTCGGGCGATCGAGCTCGGCTTCCAGCTCTTTGGCGCGCTCGACGGCCGCGCGTGCCTCGCGGCGCGTGACACGTAGCAGCCGGATATTGCGAGAGCGCGCTCGCTGCGCTCGATCATCGCGAGCCTTGAATGCATCCAGTGTGGAGGCCATCTAACGCCGCGTCAGCCATTCATGCCAAACCTCGGGCGACATGGAAATGGGTCTTTATGGACCCACCCGCGACGGGGTCCGATTCGTACGAACCTCCCGCGCACCCTGTCCCACATGGGCGGCGCGTGTCGCAATGTGCTCTGTCCTTCGCTGCGCGCAGTGTCTCGCGCGCTTGTCCGTCGCGTGGCGTGACGGCGAAGTGTCTATTGCGAAAGTGCTACGGACGGGTAGCCTCGCTGACAGATGACCGAGGATCCGTCGATCGTTGACGAGCTGACGCGCCTGCGTGCCGAGAATTTCCGTCTCACGCACGAGCTCGGGGAGGAGCGCGAGCGTTTTCGCCACGCCTTCGACGGGCTCCTCGTCGGGCACCTGATTTCGTCGTTCGAGCACGGCAGATTCCTCGATACCAATCAGACTTATTGCGACTTCCTCGGATTTTCGCGACAGGAAGTGCTCGCCGCCGATCCTTATGAACACTGGAAGGCGACGACGTTCGCCGACGATCTGGATCCGGAACGCCGCTTGCTCCAGCGCGTCGTGGCGGGGGAAATCGATCGTTATCGCATCGAAAAGCGCTTCATCCGTAAGGACGGCGAGATGCGTTGGGGGCAGTTGAGCTTCTCCTGCGCGCGCGATGATCGCGGCCGCGTGCGCTACACCATCCTCGCTTGTATCGACATTCAGGAACACAAGCGCTCGCTCGAACAGCGCGCCAAGCTCGAAGGCAGTCTGCTCCAAGCCCAGAAGCTCGAAACGGTCGGACGGCTAGTGGGCGGCGTCGCTCACGACTTCAACAATCGTCTGCTCGTGATCATGGGCTACGCCGACCTCTTGAAGCGCGGCAGTGCTCACGATTCCGTGCTTGCGTCGCATGCCGAAGTCGTCGTCTCGAGCGCGCGCCGCGCCGCCGATCTCACGCGCCAGCTGCTCGCGTACAGCCGCCGCCAAGTGCTCCGCCCGCGCCCGTCCGATCTCAACGCCGTCGTCGACGGCACGCGGCGCATGCTCGAGCGCCTCATCGGCGAGCGCGTCGAGCTCGTCACCGTGCTCGGCGCCAAATTCCCGATGCTCGCCGACCCGGGCCAAATCGAGCACGTGCTCATGAACCTCACCTTGAACGCGCGCGACGACATGCCCGACGGCGGCCGCGTCACGCTCGAAACCTTCGACTACGAAGTCACCAAAGACGCGGCCGTCGAAGGCCTCAATAACGGCGCCTACGTCGCCCTCTCCGTCTCGGACACGGGCACCGGCATCCCCGAAGCCACGCGCAAGCACATCTTCGAGCCCTTCTTCACCACCAAAGACGTCGGGCGGGGCACCGGCCTCGGCCTCGCGACGGCCGACGGCATCGTGCGTCAGAGCGGCGGCGGCATCACCCTCAAGAGCAGCGAAGGCCACGGCAGCACCTTCACCATCTACCTGCCGCGCGCCGTCGACAGCGCCTCCGAGCTCACGCCGTCCAAAATCGAAAAATCCGACTACGTCCCCTGCCTTCCCACCGTCGAAACCATCCTGATCGTCGACGACGAAGACGACGTACGAAAACTCCTGGTAGACGTCCTCCGCATCGGCTCCTACCGCGTCCTCGAAGCGCGCGACGCCGAACAGGCCCTCGAAGTCGCGAACGCGCACGGCTCGCCGATCGACCTCCTCGTCACCGACATCGTCATGCCCGGCATGACCGGCATGGAACTCGCGGACGCCGTCCGCAGCCGCAGCCCCGATCTCAAAGTCCTCTTCATGTCCGGCTACGCCGAGCGCGACCGCATCCGCCCGCTCCGCGAGACCGAACAATTCGTCCCGAAGCCCTTCTTGCCGGCGGAGTTCTACGCCGCTGTCGACGAATTCCTGCGCGAGCCCGCGCCAAAGGTCGAGCAGCCGCAGACGGCGTAGGGCGTCGCTCGACGGCGTGGCGCGACCTGAAGGGCGACGTGGGTTCGTCGCGTGTCGAGCGGCGCACGGCGGCGTGGAAGACGGCGTGGTTCGTCGCGTGTTCGGCGGCGCTACCTGAAACCGAAGCGGCGCGGTTCGGCGCTAGCTCACGGCGCTCGCAAATCCCAGTAAAACTGCTGAAACCTGCTCGGAAATTCTCCGCGTCGAGATGCTTGACAACCCCCCCGCCGCGACTAAGGTACCCGCCTCTGACGCGCGGTGGAGCAGCCTGGTAGCTCGTCGGGCTCATAACCCGAAGGTCGGAGGTTCAAATCCTCCCCGCGCAACCATCCTTTCCGCGCCGGTCGCCGCCAGCAGTGGCGGCACCGAGTAGGAAAGACAAGTTGAAGGCCCCGGTAGCCCGGTAACGGCGCACGGGGCCTTCGGCTTCTGGGGTCATGACGACGGGGGAGATGAAGCGCGAGAGAAGCTCACGGCCGCGCGCCGGGTCGGTGTCGAGCAGCGCGAACAGGTTCTTGAGGTAGCCCGCGATGACAGTCGGGTGCGGGGTGGGGTACTCGGAGCGAGACCTTGCTGCCGTCGCGCGTTCGGCCTTGAGCAGGCCCAGCTGAGCCTCCTCGTCGCGGAGCTTTGCGGCGACGGACTCGGACCAGCCGACGCGGGCGAGGGCGTCCGTGAGGTTGGCGATTCGCCGCTCCGCTTCGCGAACGCGACGGTCGGCTTCGGCAGCTGCGCTCGGAGTCTCGGTGCGAAGCTCCGTCGAGCGCTGCCGGAAGGCGGCGATGAACCGTTCGATGAACTCGGGCCTGTCCAGCTTCTCGCGCAACGCGCCAACGAGCGTGCGCGATGCTTTCTTCTCGGAGACGGAGAGCGCGTTGGGGCAGATGGCGGGGCCACGCGACGCGTGCGAAGTGCAGCCAAGACTTGCGTATGAAACGCCAGCTTTCACCTTGCGGCGTACGACCGTCATGCTGCCGCCGCACACCCCGCAGCGGAGCAATCCAGAGACCAGGCTCGGTCGCGCGCCGGTCCCGGCCGGTCTGCCTCGCAATTGCGCGCGCGTGCGCCGCAGTCTTGCTTGAACGAGATCCCAAAGCTCGCGTGACACGATGGCGAGCTCGGCGTGCTCGCTCGCGACCCACTCCCCCTCCGGCCGCATTACGCGTCGCCTGCTCTTACGGCCGGGGACGCGCACCCATTTCGACTGGTTCCACACGAAGTGCCCCCAATAGCGTTCGTTGCCGAGCATTGCGCGCACCGTGGTGTGCCCCCACCCATGGCCATATTTGTTGCCGCGCCCGCCATCATTCGGAGCGGGTAGGCCTTCATCGTTCAGCGCCGCAGCGATCCGCTTGAGCGAAACGCCCTCGGCGAAGTCGCGGAAGATGCGCACGACCGTCGCCGCCTCACTCGGGTTGATGACCAAGCGCTTGCGTGGCCGCTCGGGGTCCGGCGGGTTGTCCTCGGCGACCGTTGCGTAACCGTAACAACGCCCGCCCGTCCAAAAGCCGCCGAGCGCCCGACCCTCGAGACCGCGATGGGTTTCGGTGCGAACCAGCTGAAGAAAGGTGTCGTTCACAAGGCCCATCGCGCCGAACATCAGCCGCGCTCCGGCGCCGTCGGAGGCCATGTTCGTCGTCACGTCGATGACGGTTACCTGCACCGCGGCCAGATCTCTGAAGACCAGTTGCCATGTGTCACCGAGGTCGCGTGAAAGCCGCGAGAGATCGTCAACGAGCACGGCACGGAACGGAGCTCCGCCTCTAGCGCGAGCATCCGCCAGCAGTCGCTGCATGTCGGGACGCTGAGCATGCGCGCCCGTGATGGCCGCGTCGCTGTATTCGCCCGTGACGCTGTAGCCGTTGGTCGCCGCGTACGCCCGGCATCTGCGCAGCTGGTCGTCAATCGAGCGCGCATCCTGCCGGTCGCTCGAGTAGCGCGCGTAGATCACCACCGACTGTTCCGGGTCAGTCATCGTCATCGGGCGTTTCTTTGCGGTTAGGGAAGTTATGAAGGCGCCCCTCGGCCCAGAGATTTGCGGTAAGGCGACCAAGCTCGTCCAAGAACGAAAGGATAGCGGATGCGTCTGGCTCCGCCCGTACGGGTGCGCAGCAACGCGGCTTTCGCGGTCCTGGCAACACGAGGTCACCGCTGCGTCGCGGGACCGTACCGCTGGGGTTGCCAGGCGCCTTGCGCGACATCAATCCACGTCCGGCTTGCCGGGAGTCGAGACGAATCCCCAGTCATCGTCAGATTCCGAAGTCGTTCCGAAAAGGCCGGCCAGCGCTTCCTGCACGCCAAGCGCCCCTTCGCCTTCGGCAATCTCGAGCAGCGCGGCGCGTGCCCCAGGATCACGCCGCAGGACTTCCCAGTCTTGGGAGTTGATCCTAGCGAGGAGCTCGCTCGTCGCAGCGCGGTCCCGGACGAGTTCTTTGTCGTCGCGATCCTTGCCGAGTCCGAATCGTCTGCGAAGGCCTGCAGACCACGTGAGTGCCTTCGCCCTGAACATGCCTTCGCAGTAGGACCTCCACAGAGTTGCATCCGTCGGGTTGCGTTGAGTGGCGTAGTCCCAACCGATTTCGAAAGGCGTGCGATGGTCAGGCTTTGCTCGCTTTCCGCGTCCAGGTGCGGTGAGCTCGAGACCGAGCTTCGCGAGGTAGTTCGCCCGGTGCACTCGCGTCAGCACGACGCCGTGAACGGTGTCTGGCGCATGCTGAGGACCAAGTTCGGTTGCAACACACCGAATCCACCGCTCACTCAACCACTCGCGAGCATCGTCGAGCCGGCTGGCGACCGGTGCATCCAGCAGGAGCAGCACGTGAAGATGCGGGTGCCACCCGTTCTGAAAACCGTGTGTCGCCTCGAGCGCACGAATCGAACCGACGATTCCGTTGAGTGCCTTGAACCGCGTCCAGGGTTTTCCTCGAACGAATCGGCGCATCGCGTTCGTGAGGCCAGCTCGAACGCTGCGCAGGCCGTCTCCGAGGCCGTGCGCGACCGTCAGCGTCAACATGGCAACGCGGTCGAACCCGACCGCTTCGACGACGATTCGAACTTCCTCGGCGCGAGTTGCTCTGATCTTCGCGCCGCAAGTCGGGCAAGCCCAGACGCTCCCGCAAACGAGGACGTTCTCGAAGTAGGCGTGTGGATGGTCGGTGCGCTTCCGCAGCTCGACGTGCGTGGCGATGCGAACGAGTCCGCACTTGGCAACGCGGTCGCACTGCAGGGGCCGAAGGCCATCCTGCATGGTGAGCTTCTGGCGTCGCCTTTGGGCTCGCGTCAGCGGACGACGGCCGTCGCTCCGCAGCCTCGTCTCTGCACGGCCGACAGCCTTCACGGCTCCCACCCCGTGTGCCCCGCAGGGGTTACGATACTCGTGTCTTCCCGAGATCGGGTTGCAGGGCTGGGCGACGCGACAGCCAACGGCCCATCGCTCGCACAGCGTCGCGCCGTGCTCGCCGCCGTCGAGGCCCTACGCTCCGCTACGGCCCGCTTCGCGGGCGCCCTACGGGCGGCCTTGACCGCGGCTCCGCGCGGCGCCGCGTCAACCTCGCGGGCGACGGGCACACGGGCGCCTCCGGCGGGGGCTCGGGACTCCGAGCTTGCACGATCGGAATCGTGGGCGGCTACTTGCGGGCGGTCGGCGAGGGCGTGTGCGTGCCGCTCATCGCCGCCCCACGCTGGTGGCGGGTCTGGGCCGTCGCCTTCGCCAGGCGGGTCGGGCGTCCGCGCGACGCGCGTCGAAACACGGCGACCCACACGGCGCGGAGCGCGGCGACGACCTGCACACCTCAGACGAGGCGCGCGATCCGTGCCTTCCTGACGGTAACGATGCCGGACAGCACGCCGGAGCTGCTGGCGAGCCCATGGACGGACACGCGGTTCCTGCCGCCCGACGAATGCACGCTGGGCGTGAGGAGCGGCAGCCGCTTGCTCGGCGAAAACGCCAGCAAGGTTTGCTATGGCGGCAGCTTTGCGGAGCTCATGCGCGACTTGGATGGCGCGCTCTTGAATGAGCAGCGCCCTTGTTGCTTCGGGCCCGCAGCCTTGAGCCACCATCCACCGCAGACTTGCGCAGAGTTCAAGCCCCTGTGCGAGCGCGCTCACGTCGACGGCGTACAGTTCCGCGAAGAGCTGCACTTCAGCGTCGAGTCCCTGCTGGTCGACGCAGGCCCAGCTGTGGCGGCCATCCCCCGTGTGAGCTACGCTGTCGAAATCGCCGTTGCGCATCGCCTTGTCGCGCGGCGAGAGGTGTCTTGCGACCCATCCCGACCAAAGGAATTGGGGTCGCGGACTCCTGTCCGCACGACGACTCTGGTCCCGAACGCGTCGCCTGGCAAGCGGGGACACGAGAGCGTCGCGCATCGCGCTGCACGTAAGTCTCTGCGGAGTGGTTCCCAATACTTAGAGCGCATGGACGACTGCACGCCGGCGTGTCGCAAGTGCCCGAAACCTAGCGGCGAGGGTGGAGCGGAGGCTCGCACGCCGCGCGGGCACGGTTGTTCCGAACGCGTTCGACACAAGGGTGCCGGGTCACGTGCCAGACGGAGCTATGGTTCTCAAACCATGTCGAAGTTGAAGCGTCGCCAGGTGCAGAACGGGGCCGAGAAACACCAGGAATCGGGCGAAGACGCTGCAAATCCGGTACCGACGGTCGTCGCCGACGTGATGCCGGCACCAGTACCGGCATCACAGTCACCCAGGCTGCTTACCCGTGGTCAGGTCGCGGACGAGCTCGGCATCAGCAAAACACAGGTTCGGCGGCTCGAAGCAAGGCTAAGGCCGACGATTGATGCGAGCGGGGTCCACCGTTTCGCGGTCGAAGCGGTCGAGGAAGTCCGCGATAGGATCGTTACGCGGCGGCGGTCGGTCCGCACCGACCGTGACCCTGGTGATCTAGCAGCAGAGGTCTTCGCGGCCCTCGACGACGGCGTGGAGCCTGCGGACATCGTGAAACGCCTGCGTGTCGATCCGACGCGCGTGCTCAATCTTCACGCGCAGTGGGCGCACATGCGTGGGGTGATCACGATCCCCCAGAACCTTCGTGAGCACTTGTCACAGTTGCTCGGCGCGGGCGCGGCGAAGAGCGCGCCACATTTGGTACTCGCGGTGCGCGGCGTCCTTCAACGGGCGAGTGAGACGGAACAGGGGCTGCGCGCGGAGCTTCAGAGGTGGCAGCAGAGCTTCGAGCCGTTCAGGTTCCTCTCCGAAATTACGCGCTGAGCGCGAGCGGGGCGAGTCGAGTCGGCATCGAGGAAGATGCGCACCCGGTACTTGTAGCCTACGCGTTACGTCTGAAGGCGGGCACTTCCTTACTTGTAGGAGCTGGTCCGGGTCGGACGGCAGTGTGGACAAGGTCTGCGAGATCCTCGAGAAGTGCAAATAGCTCGGCGGTGACGCGGCTTACGCCGCGACGGTGTGCGAGGGTTTGTCCGCCCACGCGGCCCGCGTTTCGGTACTCTGGGCGGAAACCGTGTCAGCTGCTGCTCGTCTTTCGCCCCGTGACCGTCGCGTTGTCCTGCAGCAACTCTCCCGTGACCGGCTGTCAGAGCTGACGAACAAGTTTGAGCTCGAGGTTGGAGACCGGCGGTCAACCGACTCGCACATCGACGCGATTGTCCGAAAGCGCTCGCTGGATTTTCGCCGCGTACTCGAAGTTCTCCGACGCCACGAGCTCCAGGCTGCCTGCGCGGCCCTTGGGCTCGACCCCGGCGGCCGGGAGAAATCGAAACTCGTCGAACGCATCGTTGGCGACGACGCGCATGGTGGCAGCGCGATCGACGACGACGATGACGACAACGATGAAATTGCTGGCGATGACGGGGAGACGGCCCCCGCTGCATCTTCCAGCAGTGCGCCACCCCCGATGAGCGTCGGCTCGACCGGCGCTTTGAAGTCCGCGCTCAGGCGGTTCGTGCTCGACGTTGCCGGTGGGTTCAGAAGTCGCGAGGCGAGTACGGAGTTCACCGCGCGCCTCCTGCAATGCTTCGGGTGGCCGGACGGGAACGTTCCGGACGCACTGATGCCCGCGTCGCTGTCCATTGTCGCGAACGGGGAGCGGACAACGAGAACCGTGGCGCTCTTCTGGAAGGCGCGACGAGTACTGGTTGAGGTTGCGAAGCATGACGTGATGCTCGACTTCGCGTGGAAAGAGCTGCTTCACGTCTGCCTTCAGACCGATCCGGTCCCCCAATACGTGGTGCTGACGAACCAACGCGACCTCCAGCTCTATGATCTCGGTCGCGACCGCGACACGCCAAGGCTGTCCATACCGCTCGACGACCTCCCGAAGTACAGCGAAGCGTTCCCTTTCCTATCGACCACGTGGACGCCCGGCACGCTACCGAAGATTATCAACGTGTCGAAGGTATCGGGCGAAGTCGCAGAACTCGTTGCCCGGGTCTACCGAAGCCTGAAAGAGCAGCACCCGGAACGCGACCGCGCCGTGGCCCAATTCACCCTACAGTGCATCCTCACCATGTTCGCCGAGGACATTGGGCTCCTGCCGCAGGAGTACTTCACGACGCTTCTCTACGATGGCGCCCGGGGACGTGATGTCGAGAACCGGCTACGCGACCTCTTCCGGCTGATGAGTACGCGGGACGTTCCGAGTCCTCGTGTGGTTCCGTTCTTCAACGGCGGCCTGTTCACCGAGCCAGTGACGCTGCCCCTCGGCGACGCCCAGCTTGCGGCGCTCACCAAAGCATCAGAAGCCAACTGGAAATACGTAGATCCGCACATCTTCGGCAGCGTCTTTCAGGGCATCATGAACGACGCGGAGCGCCACAAACACGGTGCGCACTACACGGCGCACGACGACATCATGAGGGTTGTGGGGCCAACCATCGTCGAGCCCTGGCGCCAGCGGATCCGTGACGCGAAAACTCTTGCCGAACTTATGGACGTGCGCGCGGCGCTCCTCAAGTTCCGCGTTCTCGATCCGGCGTGCGGTAGCGGGAATTTTCTGTACGTCGCGTTCCGCGAACTGTACCGTCTCGACACGGAGCTTCTCGCACGCATTCGCGAGTTTCCGTCCACTCAGGCGCAGGGCAAGGCGAAGGTTACTTGGGGCGTGGGGATCCAGACGTCGAACTTCTTCGGGATCGACATCAATCCGTTCGCGGTCGAGCTCGCCAAGGTGACGTTGAATATAGCGAAGAAGATCGCGTTCGACGAACGGCGAGAAGTTGCCGCGGATATCGCTGGGCAAATGGAACTCGACGTTGATCCGTCGTTGCCGCTCGACAATCTCAACGAGAACATTGTCTGTGCAGATGCGCTGTTTATGGAGTGGCCGGAAGCGGATGCGATCGTTGGAAATCCACCGATTCTCGGCGATCGGAAGATTCGAGGCGAGCTTGGGGCTGATTATCTCGATCGCCTCCGGCAAACATCCAAAGTGCCCGGGGTTGTCGACCTTTCGTGCTACTGGTTCCGGCGCGCTCATGACCGTCTGCCAGTTGGGGCAAGAGCGGGGCTCGTGGGTACGAGCGGCATTAGGGTGGGGAAGGCTCGTGAGGCATCGCTCGACTACATCGTCGCCAACGGCGGGACACTCACGAATGCTGTATCGTCACGTCTGTGGCCGGGCGACGCGGCGCTCAACGTGTCGATGGTCAACTGGCATCGCGGTCCACTCGAAGGGCCGCACCACCTGATCATCGAGGATCAGGTCTTTCCACTTGCCAGGATCCCCACTCACCTACAACTCCACATGGACGTCGATGGAGCGCGTGAACTAGCGGCCAACATCACGGGTGCGATGGTCGGTCTGACGTTCGCTACGGACGCGTTCTTCGTTTCCCGGGCATCTGCACTTGTGGCCGACAACCGATTGCGGGGGAAAGGTGTCGTTTGGCCGGTTGCAACGGGGACGGGAATGCTCACTGGGACGCTGTCCGTCGATCCTCTTTATGTCCTGTACCTCGGAGGTTGCGAGACGGAGCAGGAGGCTGCACATTTAGGAGGGGCAGCGTTCGATTATCTCCGGGAACATGTGCGACCTCACGTGCTTGCTGTGGTGCGCCAGTACGCCGGCTGGGATTCGCGATGGTGGCAGCCCTGGCGACCGCGCCCCGAGTACTTTTCCGTGGCTTCGAAGTTGAGCCGGCTCATCATCTGCTCGAAGGTGCAGTCGCGCCCGGTGTTCGCTTTTGCGTCAGCCCTGTTTGTCCCGAACGACACTGTTCAGGTCTTTGCCTATGAGGACGACTACAGCTTCGGCATCATTCAGTCGGACATGCATTGGGCGTGGACGGTTGCCGCCGGTGGCAAAAAGACCGAAAGGGTGCGCTACACGAAGACGGTGTGGTGCACCATGCCGTGGCCGCAGGAGCCGCGGGAAAGCGAAGTCGTGGCCGTGGCTGAAGCCGCGCGTAACCTTCGCTCCGTCCGTGCCTCGCTCATGAAGGAGAACAATTGGTCGCTGCGGGCGCTCTACCAAGCGGCAGAGGTATCCGGTCCCCATCCTCTTAAAGACGCCCAGACGATCCTCGACGAAGCTGTTCGGAAGGCGTACGGGATGCCTCCTGATCAGGCGGCCCCGGAGTTCCTGTTGGAACTAAATCAGCTGGTCGCAGAGGACGAGTCAGATGGCAGGGCGGTTCAGGGTCCCGGTGTGCCCCGCGGGCTAGACCCGCGCGATCCACGCTGGATGAGCGACGATTGCATCGAGCCTCCAGGCTCGTGATGGAGGGAGCACGTGGCTGAGTCAATTGCGGTCCATCCGAAGCTGAGCAAGCTCTGGGACGACAAGAAGAACGGTGCCGCGGGGACCGTTCCGGTGCGGAGCTTCCGCGCCGCATGGTGGCGCTGCGAGCACGGTCACTCGTTTCAACGCTCGCCGCGCAGCATGCTGAGCGACTCGTCGTGCCCGGACTGTCGCCGCGGTCCGACCGCGAATTCGATCGCCAAGGCTCGGCCGAGCCTCGTGCCGCTTTGGAATCCAGACAAGAATGGTGACCTCTCACCGACTGTGGTGGATGCGGCGCATGCTGGCAGCGCCTGGTGGCGATGCGCCAAGGGGCACGACTTTCAGCGCCCGCCGCTGCTCATGATGAGAGACTCGACCTGCCCCGTCTGCACGGTCGCCGAGAAATCCCTGGCCGCTAAGTGCACGGCGGTCGCGGCCGAGTGGCACCCGAATCGAAACGGCGCGGTGACGCCCGCGCAGGTCGACGCCGACCACATCATGAACGCGTGGTGGCTCTGTCCGAACGGACACGAGTATCAGGCAACCGTTCGCTCCCGCGCGCGAGGCAGCCGCAGATGCCCCGCGTGTTACGGCGGTTGGTCGCTCGAGAACATCCGAGCGTTCGTGCAATCGCTTCTCTCCCACGTCTCTGCGTTCAGCCCTAGCGAGTTGTTCGCCCTCGCCATGCAGGCCGGCGCCTTCGCCGACAAGGAGTCGCGTCCTTTCGCCATGGCAATCTCGACTGGGCGGTTCCCGCGGGAAGAACTCGAGAAATTTGTCCAGGGCAGACCTTCGCTCGTTGATCGGTTCGCGGCGGATGAGGCGTTCACGCTCGAGATCGTGGACGGCCGGCAGGCGCCGAAACCAGCGGCAGTGGTTGATCCGTTCGCGCTGCCGGCGGCTCCTGAGCCGGTCGATGCAGGTGAGCGGGTAGACGTCGACGTCAGCCGAGAGATTGACGCCACGGGGCCATCGGCAACTCCAGTCGCGGACGCAGAGAACGAGCTGCCCATCGTCAAGGCCCAGGATGCCCTTGCAGCGCTCGACAACGCCCTGATCGCGAATGCCGACGCCGAGACGGTGAAATTCTTACTCGATAGTGCGAAGGCGAAGATCTGGCGCCACGCTTACATCGATGCGAAGGAAGCACGCGAGCAGGCAGCGACGTTCAAGGGAGACGTCTATTCGACGCTCGTCCGCGATAGGTTCCTGCTCGAGTTCGATGAGGCAGAGGCGCTCGAGCTGCCCGCCGGGTATGCCTTCCGTCCCGCCGCGAAGGCTCCGGTCACACCGCCGAACCTGATGCAGCGTCGCGTTGCCGTATCAGTGCGCAACGAGCGTCGGTTCGGGAACTGGTCTGGTATGGGCGCCGGCAAGACATTGAGCGCCATCGTCGCGACGCGCGTCACCGGGGCCACCCTGACCGTGATCTGCTGTCCCAACGCCGTGGTCGACAACTGGGAGAACGAGATCAAGGGGGCGTTCCCGGCCTCCGAAGTGGCGAAGAAGACCTGGCATCCAGAGTGGACGGACTCCCCGGAGACGTCGTCGCGTTACTTGGTCCTCAACTACGAGCACTTCCAGCAACCGACTTCAGAGGCCGAGCTGGTCGGCTTCCTGGACCGGAACCTTGTCGATTTCGTCGTCGTCGACGAGATTCACTACGCCAAGCAGCGCGACGCCGGCGCGGTGATGTCCAAACGCAAGCGGCTCGTTCAAGGTTTGATCCTCGAGGCGGGCAAGAAGAGCGCGGATCTGTGTGTGCTCGGCATGAGCGGGACGCCCGTCATCAATACCCTGCAGGAGGGGAAGAGCCTCGTTGAGCTGATCACCGGCCATCGCCACGACGATCTCGAGACACGCGCGACGGTCCAGAATTGCATGCGGCTTTACCAGCGACTCGTTACGCTCGGTACGCGCTGGAAGCCCGACTACAAGATCCAACTCGACGTCCATAAGGAAGAGATCGACTGTGAGTCGTCGCTCGACGACATCCGCGAAGTGGGCCGCGGGACCGTGCTGCAGCTCGAGCAGGTTCTGACCCGGCTCCGCACACCAACGATCCTCGCGCACTTGTCCCCGAACGAGAAGACGCTCATTTACACCCACTACGTCGACGGAATCGCGGGCCCGCTCCGCGAGGCCGTCAAGAACGCCGGCTTTCGCGTGGGGCTCCTGACCGGCGACACCGACGATAGTCACCTTGACGAGTTCCTCAACCCAGACGGCAACATCGATGTCCTGATCGCATCGAGCCGCGTCGGCACGGGGGTCAACGGACTCCAGCACGTTTGCAACAAGCTGATCATCAACTCGCTGCCTTGGACGAACGCCGAATACGAGCAACTCGTCGGCCGCCTGTACCGGCAGGGCAGCCGCTTCGACAAAGTCAGCGTCGTCATCCCGGTGACGTTCGCGATGGTGAAGGGTGAGCGCTGGTCGTACTGCGAGTCTAAACTCCAGCGCCTCGAGTACAAGAAGTCAATCGCCGACGCTGCCGTGGACGGTGTCGTGCCCGAGGGTAACCTTCGTACCCCAGCTCAAGCGCAGCAGGACATCATGGACTGGCTCACGCGCCTCGAGACCGGCAAGGTCAATGAGGTCCAGCGGCCTGTGATCAAGATCCCGCTGTCGGGTGAACCGAGCGAAGTCGACCGCCGCAACGCGCGCTACGGCGACTTCTCGAAGATGAACAACCGCTGGTACGCGTCGACGAGCGACTCAACGCACGCGCGACTCGCGCAGAACCCCGAGGAATGGGCGCACTACCACACCATGTACCGCCAGCTGCGCGAGTCGTGGCCGGTCGTTCCCTACAAGGAGGAAATCCGCTGGCTCTCCGAGCGTGAGGGTCTCGTTGTCGGCGACTTTGGCTGCGGCGAGGCATTCATCGGCGCAGAGGTCTCGGACCGCCATCAGGTCCACAGCTTCGACCACGTCGCCATCGACCACCGCGTGACGGCTTGCGACATCGCCCATGTCCCTCTCGACGACGGCGCCCTGGACATCGCGATCTTCTGCCTGTCCCTCATGGGCGCGAACTTCACCGACTACGTGCGGGAGGCGCACCGCTGCCTGAGGTTGGACGGCTGGGTCCATATCTGGGAACCGGCGAAGTATTTCGACGACCTCAGCAAGTTCATCTCGAAGTTAGGTCGGCTCGGCTTTGACGTGATGGCGCCGGAGACGGAAGGCGCGTTCGTGCGGATCTACGCGGTAAGGAATGCGAAGAAGCCGGATGCGACCGTGGTGCTTCCGTTTCGAGGGCACGGAGCATAGGGGATCAATCGACGCGTCGAAGGCGTGCGGCCAGGACCGGCACGGGGGCGCCATCGTCGGCGTTGCATGGGTCGTGATTGCGCTCGTTGAAGGCGCAGACGGCGAGCTGGATTGCGTCCTGCATGCACAGGCCTCGGTTGTTGGCCCAGCGAGCCAGAACGGCAAAGACGTGACGATCGATGTGGAGCCCGTCGATCACAATGAATCGCCCGCAACTTGAGACTTCCGCGCCCTTCACAGGGCCTGGATCGACCGCTCGCGGGATTCAGTTGTGCGAGGTCACACGGATTGGCGTGGTTTCCGTGGTGACCAGTGGTGACCAGTGGTGACACGCCGGTCGCCGCTTGACCGAGCGTTCACCCGGCACGGCGCGTCTCACGCCATTTGGCGACCGACCGCGCGCGCGTGGTGCAATAGCAGTCTCGACGGCGTTCCTGCGGCAGGAACTGGCCATTCGCCGGCCCGCGAAGCACATCGAACTGAAAACGCGGCTCAATCGGGGACTGGGGATCCGTTGCTGCTCGAACGAGTTCGGCGACGACCATGCTCGACGCCAGGGTTGCTACGAAAGGAACCGATGGCTCGAAGCCTTCGCGCTTTCCGTCCGATAGTTCGAGCGTGGTCGCCTCGGAGATCACAGAGCAGATCGGCTTTCCGAGCCGGTTCGCGAGCCACTCGCGCCTCGTGGGCGGTGCTGCCGCAACATCGGCCTCGCTGACGGTGTCGTCGGGCATGACGGCCCGCTCAATGGTCAAGCCAGTGGCGCGGCTTGCCACTACCTCGGCACGTTCGCCAGCGGGGTGGCGAAAGAGGCACCGCACGCACGCGATGTCCCCACCAATCGGGTGGCGGCTAACCTGGCACAAGAACGGGCCGATCGCGCCGTCCAGCATCAGGTCCGGCCAAAGGTCCTGCAAGGTATGGCGTGCGTCGATGTTGTCGAGCGCGCCGATGATCACGTTCGGATACGCCAGTTCGCCCCCGAGGCGACGAACGAAGACTTCAAGCGGCTCATGGAAGCCTTGGACCGAGGTGCGTCCCGACAGCCACCGCTCGGCGAGCTTCGCTTTTGGCGTACCGAGATCCGCCGGCCCGATAAGAATACAGGTGCCGAGGTTCTCTTGCCCGAACGTCTGCCCGTCGACGGCGGCGACATAGCCGCGGAGCGGGAGTCGGCTCAGCAGGTGGACGACGCCGTTGCCGATCGCCCCAACGCCACCGAGTAGCAGGTTAACGGGCACGACGACGGGCAGCGACGGGCCCACGTCATCGGTGACCTCGTAGGTGTGCAGGCTCCAGCTCAAGTCGCGAAACAACGGTGCCTTGCTCGGGCGCACGCCCAACAAGCGCTTGAACGTATCGGCAGCCCCGAGCGAAGCAGCCGCGAGGGCCGAGACGGGGTTGGTCTGCCCCGTCGGGGTGCGAAGATCATTTCCGCCGGACGAGACTCGAGCCAGCCAGCCGTCGTTGTTGATCACGGTCCACGGCCGGTCAGAACGCGCCCGAGTACCGACGTTCAATACCGAGTCAAAAGGCCCGTGCTCCTGTTCCACCGGGATGAAGTGGACTTGCTGTTCGAAGGCTATGTGAGCGGCTACCTCCCGCGCCTTGTCGAGCAGGACGCCCTCGGGTAAGGCGACCGAAACGTTTGTGCAGATGCGAGGCAGAAGCTGCAGCGATGCAAGTAGGCAGTCGCGGCCGTTCTCGGTCGCGAGCGTGGCCGGTTCCCCCGTCAACAGCACTCGCTTGTCGAGAAATCGATGGCGATCGGTTGCATCATCACCGAGACGGCTCGCGGTCGCGGTGATCCGGCTGAACGCGGCTCCAGTCATGGCGTTGGTTGGCCCACGGTGATCTCGGTGACCTCGGTGTCCTCAACAACAGCGAGCCGTTCGGTGATCTCGTGCCCGCCGAGTCGGCGAAAGCCGTTGGCCGGTTCGAAGACATGCACGCCACAAGCGTCCAACGAGATGTGCGTGCGAAGCGCATAGTCCGGAGCAACGAGGGACAAGAAGTAGGGGACAGCCACGCCGAAGCGTCGGTCCGTGGGAGACAGGTCGACACCGAAGCGAGGCCCGTGCGAATGAATTTGGCCGACGAATGTCACCCCGTGCTCGATCGCCACGTCGCCGACTTCATTGAGCGTTGCAGAGCCGACGCTGAGATAGGCTGGCTCGCGCACCACGTCCTGCCCCCGCACGCAAACGACGTGGGTGATGGTCACGACCCCTCCTTCCCTCGTGCCCAACCAGAGAGCGATCCCCTCGTTCCCGTGGATCCCGTCGCGCGCCATCTCGCGAACGGACGCCTCTAGCGCCTCGCGCGGCACCCGCCACGTGTCTACAGCGGGGAAAAACTTGGGATTCACGGATGCCTCCCGGTGAAGTAGTCGTCGAGTTCGCTTTGAAGGGTCCGCAGAACCTTCAGCAGAACATTCCCGTCAGTCATCCATCGAAAGCGAGCGTCCTGCCGCCACTCAGGATGGATCGCGAAGCCCTCCAGGCACCAGTTCACGCACGCATCCAAGCTCGGCGGTCGGAAGCCACGCACCTGCGGCCAAGCGGAAGGGAGATCGAGTCGCCCGCTCGCCGGGTCGCGAAACTTCATGGACGGGGGTTCGTCGGGATACGAGCTCCACAAGAACCGAGCTTGGAACTTCTCGGCCGTCACCGCCGCCGGACTCATCGTGGCGAGGATCTCCAACGGGGCGGCCTTCTCCAGCGACCAGCGAGAGGCGTCCGGTGTACCGAGCGCCTCATCGTAGTCGGAGTCGAGGTTGATGGCCGAGAGCTCCGGCGGCGTCACGCCGCGCCTTGGGTGATCTGCTGCGAGAGCTTGAGCTGCAACTCGTCGGAGTGGCCAGCAAGCGCGCCGAGCGTCTCCTGCATGTTCTCGAGCGGCGTCTTCCCGTGATAGAGGGTGTAGGTCACGTTGCTGCCGTCGGGCTGCGGTCCCTCCTTCAGGTCGAAGGCATCCAAGACGTGGGTCTTGAGCTGCCCAACCGTTTCCGTTGGCGGCGCGTGCTTGCGGTAGGGTTGAGCGGCGGGGGGATAGTGGACTACGACGCGTAGCTCTCGGTTCGGCGGGTTTTCATGGGACATTTTGGGGCCTGGAGCGGCTGGATCTGGGTGGCGCCGGGATGGCGCGGTCAACCGATTTTGCTCGCTACGCCAGTAAACTTGTCACCTTGACGAGTTCTGTCAAGGTGGGCAGAATAGGGACATGGCGAAATCATGGACCTCACCATCCTAAGTGGGAACCTACGGCGGATCAGAGGCGCAAAAGGGAAGAGTCAGGCGGACGTCGCGGACGCGGCTGGACTCTCGCGCGTGGGCTACCGAAATATCGAGAGTGGAGCGTCGGCGCCGCGCGTTGATTCCCTGATGCGCATCGCCAGCGCGCTGGATGTTCGGCTCGAAGAGCTGCTGGCACCGGTCCGCACTCTGACTGCCGTTAGATTCCGCGCTCAGAAAAAAATGACGACGCGCGGTGAACTCCTCGCCGACGTCGCCCGCTGGCTCGACGACTACAACGAGCTCGAGGAGCTGCTTCACGCGCGAGAGAAGTTCAAATTCGCGAGCGTTGCCGAGAAACTCAAGGGCGTGCCGAAGGCGGACCGACCGCGGAAAGCAGCCGACCTTGCCCGAGCAGTCGCAGGGCAGCACGAAGTGGTCTGGGACATTTGCGGTGTCCTCGAGAACAACGGCGTAAAAGTGTTTACGCCGAAGCTTGCATCAGAGGGCTTTTTTGGCCTTTCCGTCGCAGCGAAGGATGGAGGGCCAGCCGTCGTCGTGAACGTGTGGGAGCGACTCTCTGTCGAGCGCTGGATCTTCACGGCTGCGCACGAGCTGGGGCATCTACTGCTTCACTTCGACGCCTACGACGTGGCGAAAACGGAGGAGGACCTTTCGCAGGAGAAGGAGGCCGACACTTTCGCGAGTTATTTTCTGATGCCCGACGACCTGTTCGATCGCAAGCTCGAGGAGGCCCGGGGTCTCCCACTCGTGAAGGTCGTGTTCACCCTGAAGCGGTTCTTCCGCATGAGCTGGCAGTCTGTCCTCTATCGAGTTGCAGCAAAGTCATCGGACGGCTCGAAGCTCTGGTCGCGCTTCCACTGGGAGTACAAGTCGCTCACGGGATACTCTCTCGGCAAGACCGACGAACCCGATGGTCTGGATGCCGGCGCGTTTCGCGGTGGCCCCTCTGCGAGGGTCGCGGACGAGCCGGAGCATCTGCTGGCCGGCGACTTCGTTGAGGGGCGCCTCCATCGGCTCGTCCGCCAGGCCGTGGAGGCGGAGGAGATTTCATTGTCGCGGGCTGCCGAGATCCTCGGCATGGACATCGATTCCATGCGCGGCCTTTCGAACTCTTGGATTGCATAAGTTGCCATGGGGGTCGTCCGCTTCCTCATCGTCGATGCGTGCGTGCTCATCGATTTCGCGAAAGCGGATCCGGCGATCATCACGCTCGTGTCCCGACACGTCGGTGAAGTACACGTGGCGACGCCGGTGTTCGAGGAAGTTGACGACATTGACGCGACCATGGCGGCCTCTCTGGGGATCAAGGTCTACGAGCCCTCGCTCGAGCTCGCGTCGTCGGTGGCAACCTCGAAGGATGGCCGTCTGTCTTTCCAGGACAGGCTCTGCCTTGCCATTGCAAAGGCCGAGGGATGGACATGTGTTTCAAACGACAAACAGCTGCGGGCCGCGTGCGAACGGTCGAAGGTGCCGGTGCTATGGGGCCTTCAGGTTCTCGCGCTCCTCGTTGAGGCTCGTGCGCTGAGCACCGCCGATGCGCGTGGTATCGCCAAGAGCATCGCTGCAACGAACAAGCGAATTGGACGGGCGGTGCTCGCGAGATTTCTCACCGGGCTTGGGCTCAAAGAGTAGGTCGAATCGTACGCCGCTACGTGAACGCTCAGGAGGAATTCGATGGAAACGTATGAGAACGCCGATGTCGGGCTCCCGGGGACCTCGCACGACCTGTGGGCGATGCCCAAGTGGGCCCCGCACTTTCCGGACCGCGCCTCCCTGCTCGACGAGCTCGCGCTACTCGATCGCCTGTTCCCGTTTGAGTGGCGTGCGGCCGAGCTCGGTAAGCGGTCGTCGAGGCACCAGCTGCGCGGGGATATTGCAACGGTTGGGGGACGGACACGCCTCGTGGCGCTCGCGGCTGAACTCCTTCGAACGTCGAGCACCGAGGCGGGAGCGCAGATTCCAATGCAGGGACGCCTCCGATGCCCCAGCCTCTACGAGCCGACGAAGAGCGAGCTTCTGGTCGGGCCCATCCTGCGCCCGGTGGGACACGTGACGTGGCAGCCACAGGGCGCCGGTCATGGCGCGGATTATCAAGTCGGTCACGGCTATGGCGTGCACGTGGCGGAGGTGAAGCGGCTTTGCACATCGCTCCGACAGGAAAAGGTCACGATGGAGCGCCTCGTTGCGGATTGGGGACGATCCGGGCCGGTGTTTGCACCGGACGAAAACGTCGAGAACGCCAGGGAAGATGCTCGTCGCCTCTACCCACGCGTCCGCCACGCCGCCAGGCAGATCGAACAGTCTGCTTCCAAAGCTACGAGACGCGTCAGTCGTCCGGCGCTTAGCGTACCCGGGATTCTTTTCCTCGACCTCGACGGCAACCCTTATCTGGTTAACCTTCGTGAAACGATCCGCGGATGGATGGCGTTCGACTGGGCCCAGCCGATCGACCTCATCTGCTTTTTCGACTACGCCCACCGCGACGGTGCGTGGTGCACGATCGTGGAACCGATCTACTCCCGCAGTCACCGCGCGCTCGACACGCTCGGGCACGTTCTCCCGTATTGCAGTCGCGGTCACTTCCATGTCGGAAAGCTACCCACGGGTCCTTGTGAGTTTCCGCTTCCAATGTAGTCAGCGCGACAGACCAGCGGCGCGTCGTCTCAAGTAGGCGCGCCTGAGCAGCTGAAAGGTATTCCGTGCGGCAGCCGCAAGCTCGCCGTCTTCAACGAGGTCTCGGGTTACCGTGCCGCTTCGCAACACGAGTCGATCGTCGGCTCGGTCTTTTTCATCTTCGTCGTTCGCGGAAGGATCCTCGTAACCGAGGACATCGTCCCATCGACATTCGCGTATTGCCGAGACGATCTCGTCGGATACTCCATGGAAGAAGACTGGCCGCTCAATGGCTGCGGACGCAGCCTCGAAGGACAGGTACTTCGTGATGGCAGCTTCGTAGGTTCTGCGGTCGAACACGGTTCCGGAGTACCCACTTGGCCGTTCGGCGTTGGTCGGTTCGAGCACGCGGGGCACGATACGCAGCGTCGAGGGCGCCTGCGTTGGCGGCCGCCTGCCCGCACGGAGTTCGACAATTATGCTGGCTAGCCAATCGTTCCCGTTGCCCGAGTGGGTTACCGAGAGAATGTTCCGGTAGTAGACGAGCACAGTTGCCAGCTCATCCTCGCGGCGACTCCGCCGCGATTTGCCCTGTGTGGGTGGGTCGATGAGTAGTACGTACGTGCCGTCACCGCGACGACCGTCCTGCTCGTATACCGTGATTGTTGCGCTCGACGCGCGTACGCTGACGAGGCTTGCTCCGGATTTTTGATTGGTGATGTCCTTCGCCTTTTGGCTGGCCTTCGACTCGTAGGTCGTACCCTTCATCTCGTGAAAGTAGTGATGGCCGCCTTTGTGAAACTCGAAGTCAAGCCGCTTGCCGCTCGTGGCCTGATGACGCACCAACCTATTGGGGTTCACACGGAATGCCGAGCAGAGTACCTTCGCGCCGCAGGCGATGCCGACGATCTCACTTATCTTGCGAAGGTCCTCGCCGTCGGCATCTGAGACGAGCGTGTCGAGCTCGTCTCGAACGTAGATGCCGTATTGCTCGTGAAGAGTACTCCACAGCGGCAAGACATCTGCATACAGCTTCCGCTGAAGCTTCTTCTTGTCCTGAAAGAGCAGCGAGCCGTAGCTGAACAACCTCTTCAGATTCATCGGAACGTGCCCTGTCGACGGCAGCCTGCCTGCCGGTCTCAGCGGGTGGTGCGCACACGAAGTCTCGATGATGTAAGGGATGGTCGCCATGCTGCGGCGGAGAGCAGGCTACACCAGGGCCGTCGGGTTCCGTCTGACGCCATCGAGACCGCGTCAGCCCGACGACAGCGGCCCCGTCGTGCCGGGAGGGCCTCTCGTGGCCACATCTGCCGGGTTGCCCACCTACCAACCGACGGCGACAGAGCCCTCGAACGGCACCCACACCTCCGGAACCCCAGGATCCGGCTGGGGCGGAAAGTCGAGTTGCAAGCCCGCGCAACTAAAACAGCTGCGCGGAGTTAGCCCAAGACGGGCGCTCCGCGTTTCGCTTTTGTGGGGCCACAATGGGGCCACGCAACCTTCGACCGACCCGCTGCGATCCTGCAGCGGGTGGTGAAGGTCCTGCAGGAGACGGTCGGCCTTGCTCGGAGCAAGGAATGAGGCCGTGGCCAAGCCCACCAAGCACCGCGGAAAGTGGCGCATCCGTTGGATTGACGAGAAGGGTGAACGACAGAGCGCCGTCTTCGACGACTATCGGCGCGCCCAGACGGAGCTGAGCCGCCATCAGGTTGAGGCCGAGGAGATCAAGCGGGGCATCCGGAACGCTCCGCCCCCGGAAAAGACGTTCGGGGACCTCTGCGATTACTGGCTCGAGAATCGAGCGCCCCGGAAGCGGAGCGCGAAAGATGACGAGAGCATCATCCGGCGGCATCTGCGGCCGGCCTTCGGGGCGATGAGGGTCCGCGATGTCGGCGTCGAAGACGTCGACACGTACGTGGCCGAGAAGATCGACGGTGACGAGCTCTCGGACAAGACGGTCGCCAACCACATCACGCTCCTCGGGACGATGCTGCGGACGGCAACCGCCTTCAAGGTTCCGTGGCTGCTCAACGTGCCGCGGTTCCGGAAGCCGAAGGTCGCGCTGTTCGGTCGCGACTACCAGTGGCTCCGAAGTGACGAGGAGGTGCGGCGGTTTCTCGGCGCAACGGCGGGCGAGGACGAGTACGTCGCGGTTCTCTACACGCTGGCGATCTACACGGGGCTGCGCGCTGGAGAGATGGCGGGCCTCGAGTGGTCGGACGTCGACCTCGAGCGACGCTTGGTCACGGTGCAGCGGAGCTTCGACGGGCCGACGAAGAGCGACCGCGTTCGGTACGTGCCGATCCTCGACCCACTTCTGCCGGTGCTTCGGGCTTGGCGATTGCGGCACTCAGGGCGGCTCGTGTTCACCAACCAGGCCGGCACGATGCTACAGCCGTCGGCGCGGGTCTTTCAGGAAGTGCTGCACCGAGCAGGGTTCCCGCTCATTCAGCGCAACGGGAAGGAGCGGCCGTATCTGCGCTTTCACGACCTGCGGCACACGTTCGCTTCCCGCTGGGTGATGAAGGGCGGAGACCTCTTCAAGCTGCAGAGGATTCTTGGACACCAGTCGGTCCAGATGACGATGCGATACGCCCACCTCGCGCCTGATGCGTTCCGCGACGACTATTCGAGACTTGGGCACGCGCTAGATGGCGGTGATGCGGCGGTGATCCCGCTCGCCGCGCGCTAAGGCTCTTCGCTCGCACGTATGTCGTCAGCGGTGGCCCACGGAACGTACTCGAGACCGTGACTGGTTAGATGCTCGATGCGATTGATGTACACGCCGCGGTGGTCGAGCAGCGCGAGCAAAGCTAGCTCCAAATACCACGTCGCAAGAGTGCACGCGTCCCATCGAACGGGATCCGGAGCGTCAAAGATTCGCGCCCGACGTTTTGGGTGGACGGCGGAGTTTCGCAACACCGCCAACGCAGCAGGGCCATCGGCCCAACCCTCTGTCGCCGCATGTTGCGCAACGCGCGACAGCCCAGCGGGCATCTGCACGTCCACACTGATGTGGAGCAAAAGACGCCTCAGTCGTTCAGCGGCGTCGAGCGTGTCGAACGCCGCGCTTGAATGGATCTTTTCTAGTTCCACCAGTCGAAACCATCCGACCAAGTCGAGTCCGGTAAAGGCGAGCACGACCGCCGCGTCCGAAGTTGACGTCGTCTGAAGCGATAGGACGTACCAATAGACTGCGAGCTGCACAGCGTCGCGCCAACCGGGGTCGATTGATCGGGTCACCAACGTCTCGAATATCGGCGACAGTTGATGGGGCCGCTGCTCGTCGAACCAGGTTACTGGATCCGACCAGTCATCCACGGAAGGAATATGCCAGCGCCACCACCGCGGAGTTCCGGCATCGTCTTCACCGCTGAGCATTACGAAAGAAACCGAGTGTCCACGGGCGAAGGAAAGCAGAACGTACAGAGCATCAAGCGCAGCCTGCATGTCGGCGACCGAGAAATCACTTGAGTCCACGCGCTCAAGGCATCCGGCGTGAGTAATCGCAAAGCCGCCCTCGCGTCCGAGCTGCTTCACGACCTCACCGAGATCCCGACGCCCATCCAGGGTGCATCGCCATCCGCCTCCTTCGAGGACCAGCCTGCCCGCCCATCCCCCTCCATCGTTCGCTCGGAGAAAGCTCCCGATGTACTGCCCAAAGTTGACTAGGCCGAATGTAACTCTGCGCATCCGTGAGGGGTCGCCAAAGTCTGTCGTGCCACGAAGGCGCAACTCACATCGCAGCACGGGCTGCTCGCCGAATCGGCGAGAAATATTAACGTGCACCACAGCGCATTCGACTCGCGAACCGTCGACATCAAGTACCGTGCAGAACATCGGCCTAAAAAGCCCGGTCGGAAACGAACGGATGACGAGCTCGAACCGTGGGCCCGGCTTTCGGCGCCATGCCAATTCACCGACGAGCTCTGCATCCAAGCAAAGGTGTTGCTCGGTGAACTCGACTTTGAAATTCCCCGTTTTCAAAGGTAGGGGCTCGTTTGGTGCCGGAAGACTGGCCAGCATCGGAAGCGGCGCATCTGTGAGGTCGGTCGACGGTTCCAAGATTTTCTCCAATGTCGCGGAAGTGGGGCGCCCGCGAGCACGCGGCCTGTTCACTCGCTCATAATCGAGAGGAACTGCTCGATGATCGCGGGCTGATACCACCCGCCTGCACGAAGGGCCTCGACGAACGGGCGCACGGCGGGAACGATGCCCAGCTCCTTCGCGCGCCCGAGCAGACCGAGCGTCCCAGTTACGCGAAGGCCGACAGCAAGCGCCGCGCGGCGACCTCGACGCTCGTCAATGACTACGCGAGCAACGCCGTCTTGGAGAGCGAGTTCGATCACCGCGGCTTCGCCCGCGCCGAGGTTCGCCCGAGCGACGAGGTCGAGCGGTTTCGCGAGCGCGACGAAGCGAACCCAGGACGGCGAGACGGGCGGGTGACCGTGCCGAACGCCTTCAACCAACTCGTCCCGTACCTCATGAGGCGACAGGAACTCGACGGGCAGTTGACCGATGACGTCGAGGGCCTCGGCTCGATGCAACGCGATGAGCGGACCCGTGTTGACGACGAGGCGCTCAGCCATGCTTCGCGTAAGCGATATCGTCCTCGAGATCCTCGGGCGTGATGTTGCTCACGGCTACGGAGACGCGGGGGAGCGCGTTCAAAAAGTCAACCCGAGAACGGCCGCAGAGCTTGCCGGCTTGCTCCGAGGACACGCGACCCAGCTCGTAGAGCTTCGCTGCAAGGAGCAGGCGAGCCTCGTCGGCGAACTCCGATGGGGATTGCCCGGTTGCGAGCAGAACGTCGTCGCCAACCTGGAGGGTCACCGCGTGCGTCATCCCATCAGGATACCAGCGAAAACCCGGTCCTGCAGCGAAGCGCCGATTCGCTGCAGGAGACGGGGTCCAGAGCAGCGTGGGAAGGCACATGCACACCAGGCCACTAAGGCCGGGAGGCTCTGACATGGAAGACCTTCTCACGTACGCGCAGGCGTCATCCCACGTCAATCTCAAGCTCGGCACGCTCTACGCCTTGGTGTCCCAGGGGCGCGTGCCGCACGTCCGCCTCGGACGTCGGTTGGTTCGCTTTTCGCGGACCAGCCTCGATGCGTGGCTCCGAGAGCACAGCGTGACCCCGGCGACCGCCGCTACTTCCGAGCCGCCCGCCAACGCGCCGTAAAGCGCGTTCAACGGGTTTCACTGAACGTTCGAAAAAAAGACGGCGCGGCTTCAGCCGCGCCGTCGATCCAACCCGACCCGACCAAGGAGCAGATTGCATGAAAAAAATACTTGATCATCAGGCGAAAGGCATGGACGAAGCGGAGCTGCACCACGCGGCGCCATCTGAAACCGAAAGGGGGATGCTCGGTGAAGCGAGCCGTGCGGTACCGCAACGTGATGAGCCACGCGAACCCGCCGCGGACCCGTTCGATCCTGCATTTCTCGCCTTAGGCCAGAACTTCGCGGAGGCGATGGGCGTAAAGAAGTTGGCGACACATGTCCCGGTGCGCAAGCCCTACAAGCACGAGTGGATCGGGTGCATCCCGACCCGGCGTATCGGCTGCAGACCACGCTCCACCGCCCACCCGGGCTGACGACAACTACTCCCACGACATCTACCCCAAACCCCTAACGACAATTATCCGTGACTGTGCGACCGCTCACCCAATCCCCCAGGACCGCCCCGTGGTCGCCGCGGCGTTCCATCTACCTGCTCCGGCTCTGCAAAAATAGTTGTCGCCACCGTGCAGGAATAGTTGACGCCGATCAACCGGCGGCTGACCGCGTACGGTCATTGCGTAGACGTGGTCCTCGTCGAATCGGTAGAGTATCCAAACGTTCCGCCCGCTCACGCGACGCACGAACGCGCGCCCAACCCCGAACGTCGTCTCATCGTCTCCCGGTCCCGGCAGCTCATCGGCGTTCGCCAGCGCCGCGACGGTTGCGAACACCGCACGGAAACCCGGCGACCCCGGCGTGAGCCCGAGCTCGACCACGCTTCGTCGAAAAGTCGTGCTTAGCTGGGCGACTCGTCGGGCCACGGCGACTCCCCCGTCGCGGCGCAGTGTTCGAGCTGCTCCACGGTAAGCTCGATGTAGTCCCCGGTGTCGAAGTCCTGTTCCGCCTGAATGAGCTCGCGCTCCAAATCGGCGTCCGCTGCGACCACACGCCGGGCGGGAACGGCTGGCGCCGTCTCGGGTACCGGTAGAGCTTGTGCCTCGCTAGGCCTCGCCATCGGTCAACCATCGCACCGCCCGGCGCCGAAGTCACGAAACCGGCCGACGCGTGCCCGACTACGCCACCCGCACCTCAATCGCGACGGAAATCCCCGTTGCCCACGCTGGGTATCCGCCCCCCACGCAACCCGATTTTAGGCGGCCCTACAAGGGCCGCCTCTTCGCCATTTCGGGATCGGATTGACTGGTCGTCCGCCGCGATTGCGCGGCGAAAGCTCCCGGCGCAATCGCAGAAGAAACGAAAGCCTTGAGGCCCGAGGCCCAAGCTTCGAGGCTCTTTTCGTTTTCCGAGGGATGCCAAGATGCAGCCCGATTCGCATCATGCTTCTGTGTCGGAGCCAGGCTACTTTGGCTGGCCAAAGCAGACGTGACGGTCGTTGTGACCGTGGACGCCGCGCCTTCGGCGCGAGCGAAGCCGTGACCGTGACGCGCCTTCCGCGCGCGCCCGAGAGGGCACCAACGTTAGAGCGATAGCACCCCGTTGCCGTGAATTGATGGGTCGTACCAATCGAAGGAGCGGTCGGCGTGGGCCCTGAGCTCATCGAGGATTTGGTTGCGGTCTTTGGCTAAGTTTGCGGGCTCCGACCACGTGCGCAGCACGAGACCACTCGCGTACGCAGCAGAGAATGAGGTGCCCCAGTAGTGTTGCGCGCGGCTCGACACCCCCACGGATTCTTGTGGTACCGCGTCGTCTCCGCCCGGCGCTAGGAAGACATTGTTATGTCGTTGGCCAGCCTCGTCGAGCGTGCTGCGGTTGGAGAATTGCGAAAGGTGCTTTTGACTATTGACGCTTTGGATTGCCAGGACGTTGCCAAACCGCGCGGGGAAGGCCAGCTCAGACTTCGTTTCGTTGCCCGCGGCCGCGACAATCAGCGGTCCCTGCGAAGCCGCTCTGACTTGACCGACCAAGTTTTCGAAAACCGCGGATCGGGATTGATGTGACTCTCGCCCGCAAATCATGCACTTTGTCCCGCCTAGGCCAAAGGCGAGGCTGATGTTGACGACATGCGCCGTCGTGTGGGCGGCGAGCCCTGCTAGCAGGTCCCATTCGCTGGCTCGACCTGAGGCATCGGCAACTTTGAACGCGATGATCTGAGCATCGGGACAGATGTCTCGAATGATCGACGCGATAACCGTACCGTGGCCCGCGTCATCCTGAGCGTCGTTAGCGTTGGCAGGATCGACGAAGTTGCGCTCGGAAATCAGATTGAAGGGCGAGGTCTTGTCGATGCCTGTATCGAGAAGCAAGAGCGCTCGATCCCTGCCGGTGCCCGTCGATGAGCTCATACCGACCATGCTGGTATAGGTGTTGTGAATGGCGTCGAGGTGAAAGCCGAGTGGCGCGTAAGACGCGACGCTCATCAACGAGTGCGGGACAATCTGCAGGTGGAAGTCGGACCGACCTAGAATTTCGCCATGCGTCGCGGGCGACATTTGTCCGCTGCCCAATGCGTGCAGCAATTCATGCTTGTAAAAGAATTGCAGGTAGTTGATCTTGAAGGCTTCCTGTCCTTCGGGAACGCGCACGCGACAGAAGTCGAGCTCTAGCTTTTGCTGGTGCAGGCCCATATGAAACAAGCGGTCGCGCAGCGTGTCCACGAAGGTAACGTGCTCGATCGCTCCGCCCCTGAGCCGTTCGACCAGGCCCTGCGCCGCGACGTCGCGCCGGTGGAAGCTAAGCAGGAGTTCCCCCGGGATGGTCTCACACATTGTGACCGCCACCTGACGCTGCCTCGAATTTCCAGCTTGCGGTCACTTGAAAGGTGCCTTCGACGGAGCCTTTCGTCACCAGTGGCACGCCGGCCTCTCCGGCCAGCTTGACTCCGAATTCGAGGGTTAGCTCAGTCGGTCTGGTGGCTTTCAAGGTCTCCATCACCTGGATCTGCACTGACTTACAAACGTCGGCGATCGTGTCGCCGACGTCCTTCAAGCGATCCAGCACCTTTTCGGCCGCGTTCGCCGTCGTTCCGCCGCCGCCTGCCGCCGAGATGATCTTGGGATCGTCACCGGTTTCGATGATGACCGTGCGCCCTTCAGCCGTCTTAACGAGTATTGCAGTCACGTATTGCTCCCATCGTGCGATGCAGCAAACCTCGCCTTCTGCTGCGCTCGATTGCTCCCCCGATCGTGTAGCACGACACAAGACGACTGACGGATAGTAACAAGTTTTGAATCAAAGCTGCGGCGCGCGGGGTGCATCAAGGTTGCGCGCCCGTCACCCCACGGTGGCGCTGCGGAGGCGCAACTGGTGTTCAGGGGCTGTTGCCGCCTTCAGGCGACCAGCCCAAATCATTGGTCACTAGCGCCGCCGAGCGGGAACGGCCGGCGCCGCCTACGGGGACGGTAGAGCCTGTGCCTCGTTAGGCCTCGCCATGGGTCAACCTTCGCACCCCCCGCGGCCTAAGTTACTAAAGCCGCCTGTCTCGTCCGGCTACGCCACCCGTATCTCCACGGCCACGGAAATCTCCGTTGCCCACGCTGGGTATCGCCCCCGCGCAACTAATCGCCGTGTACGTCCAGGATGGTCGCCGCGCGGTGGCGCCACGCCGTCTGCGTTGAGCCCCTTCGCGATTCCCGCGAGAGAGTGACCGTCGCGATACAGCTCGAAGATCCTGACCACGACGGGCGCTTGTTCGGCGCACCGCAGGTGGCGACGACTCACCGGTGCGGCCAGACCCGGATCAGGACTTGGCAACGCGCGGACGACGCGTCGCCCCGGCTCAGGTGAGGGTTCAGAGCCAGGCCGGGCTTAGTGCTGCTCGCCCACCGACGCCAGGGCGCGCTGAACCAAGCTCTCCGATAGGAATAAGCCAGCGCTCCGAAGCCCGTCGATCAGCGGAGCGACGGTTCGCACGATACCCGCCCGCTTCGCCTCCAAGACGAACTCCCAGCGTGCCACGCACGGCGACGCCAAGCGCGGCGGCGCATTGTCGGGCGGCGCCGTCATCCAGGATCGCCCGCCCTCCGGGCGTTGCGGCTGTCCATGACAGGACCTCTCCTTCGCCGAGGCCGAGATCCCATGCGGCCACGGTCGGGTGCATTTCTCCGAGGCGGACGACCCGATGCACGCCGAGATCCCCCGTGCCGAGCGCCTGCGGTCCGCGGCCCACCTCAGTGACCACGCCTTCAGGCACGACCACATCGGCCGCGAGCGCGGCGAGCAAGTGAACGTGCCCGATTCGCGCAAGCGAGATCAGCGGGGACGCGTTGACGATCCAGACTTCAGCCACTCAGGGGCTCGCCGCGAGCTCAGCATCGTCCACTTGGTACGGGGTGACGCGGTACTTCGAAAGAAAATCCAAGAACTCCGACCTACTGATCCCGAGGATCTCGGCGCCCTTGCTCTGCGACACGACGCCGAGCTCGTACCACTTGGCGACGGCAGCGCGCTTCAACTCTTCAGCAAACTCGAGCGGACCTTGGCGCAACGCCGAAAGCGCGCCCTCGGGCACGGTAACGGTCACGGTGACGGCCATCCCTGAATACTACCTGACGTCGGGATTCCCGCCAGAAAAGTCACCGTTCGCCGCATGCACGGGGGCTCGGTCGCCCGCTGCGCCATCACCGTTTTCGGCGTTCCACGCCCCACAATCCTTGCACTTGATCCGCCCCTTCGGCAGCGGGTGGGCGCACTCCCGGCACGCGCGCGAGCAGGTCGGACAGGGCGCGTCCAACACGTCGACGAGGCATGCGCGGCAGACGACGCTGCGGCTTTGTCCGCACTTCTGGCACGTCGAGTTCCTCACCATGTCCAGCCATTGCGCCCGAAGGGCTTGCACCGCGTCCGGCGGCACCCTGAGCCGGATGACGATCTGCGTCGGCTCAACGCCCGCCTCGAGCAACTCGAACATCTTTTGGTCGATCCGCCCGAGGCGGGTGCGGTGTTCATCCAGCTCGCGGTTCATGTTGCGACCCGACTCGCCCAGCAAGACGGCGATCTTTCGACGGAGGTGATCCACCGCAGAAGGAGAGAACAGCTGGGCGTGGATCGCGGCGTAGATGCACTTACGGGCGACATCCTCGCGAACCGACAAAGCGTTTGTGCAAGTGCCGCGTTTCTTGTTGTCGCCGCATCGATAGTAGCTCGCTGATGAGCCGCCGCTGACGACCATCGCCGCAGGCAACGGCACCGGCGATGCGTCGCTTCCCCAAGATACTGGAGGAGGTCGACTACCAAGTCGACGTGTGGAGCATGCTTCACGAGTTCGCGTTCACGAAGCGATTTCACCCGGAGCAAGCAGCAAACGAGCGGGCGCTCTTCTTGGACATCGCCAAGACGGCTGTGGAGACTATGTGGGCCTTCGACGCTGGTCCCGAAGAGCTCAATCGGATGGAGATCCGGAGTGTGAACCGGTACCTGATCTGGTACTGGCAGCTCCTGCGTCTCGAGCGCTGCAACTCGCTCGCGGATGTCGTCTCCGTACTCAGCAAGAAGCCCTTGATCGAGCTCGCAGGGCCGAGAGTACACGCCACGGGCGACCGAGTCTTCTACGAACTCCGCGAGCCCTGGGGGACCGATCTCGAGCTTGCTGCCCAGCTCGACGACAATCGCATCGTTCGCCACGGGTGCGGCGGGGCCACGAATGTACCCGCGTTGACAGCGGGTCTTCGTCGGAGACTCGGCGATGAAGTGCGGCTCGTGTTGAAGAGCATCGCCGATCAATCGTAGCTTTTCGGATCTCGCACGAGCAAAGAGGCGGACCATGCAGTGCGGGTGGGCGCTGCCGAACTATTGAGCTCGAGACGGCGCCGGTGCGCGCGGCGGCGGTCGATCGACTGCCCCCGAGTCGCTCGAGGGGCCGCAGGCGAGAGCACGCGATGCGCCGCGTGACGCGGACACAGTCGTGACTCTTCGGAAGCTCAGGCATGAAGCACCCGCCGGCGTAGGACGACGGCGGGGTGCGTGATGGCAGAGCCGCTTTGCGCGCTACGGTTACCGCGGCTGAATGTTCGGCCCGGGCATGTTCAGGAGCACGTGATACTGGCTGCTAGTGCCCGCGGTCCAGCGCGGAGACGACCAGGTATTGTCGCCACAGCGGCCTTGGACGGTATCGGGCTCGCAGAAGACGCCCGGGATGACCGTGGTCGGCGATGTCAGCTCACCAGTCGTATAACCCACGACGCCATGGGTAGCGTCGCCAGGGTAGTGGTGCAGGGATTGATCCAGTGTCCGCTCGTAGAAGTTTGGAAGGAAGCGCCCTCCGCAGTTAGGCACCGTGCCGACCGATCCCCACGCCGTTGCTCTGGTTGGCTATTCCGACGAGACCACCGATGTAGCTGACGGCACCGCTGAGCGAGCCTTTTGCGTACGAACGATAGATGGTGCTCCCGTACGTCGACCCGACGAGACCGCCCGGCGTACGCGGCAGAGACGTTCATGGTCACTTCCACTGCGCAGTTCTGAATGGTCGAGTCTCCCGCGCCATTCGCCAGCCCTCCGATGCCGCCGAACGCCCAACCACTGACCGTCATGCTCGTCAGCTTGAGATTCTTGGCGACGGCACACCAGCTCGTATTGCGCAGTTGGCGCAACTAGCGCCATCACTTGGCGCATGGTGCGCCAGTGCCAACTGAAGTAGGAGCTTCACGTGCTATGCAGCGGCGATCCATTTTGTCGAACTTGTTCTGGAACTCGGGGAGGCCGCGAAAGTCGACCAGGACGTCGAACTCGCTGGTGCCGCCAGCTTCATCGCGAGCGACGGGCGCCAAGGGCAGTCGAACTGGGGCTGCTCGCTGAGCTTTCTCGATGCCGGCTGCCGTGCGGTGCGCCACGTCCTCCACGTCCGCC
Source organism: Polyangiaceae bacterium (assembly GCA_025936115.1). Taxonomy (GTDB): domain Bacteria; phylum Myxococcota_A; class Polyangia; order Polyangiales; family Polyangiaceae; genus PMG-095. Next base: position 26,273 of record JAICTZ010000024.1, on the reverse strand, counting down.
CGCGGCGGCATCCAGAGCGGACGAGCCGGTCGCCGAGCACCGCGGCGTCAACGTCCACGCCAGGCAGACCGCTCCGCTCGTAAGAGACAGTCCTAGGCCTCATTAGCAACACGACCAATCGTGGCGGCTTTGGTGGTCCGTGCTCGCCTCGATCGCCGCCGCTATCCGACCGCAAGAAGGTTTCCGTGGCGGAACTGCGTGCCCTGAACATCGAGCGAGACGCCTTTCATGGCGACTGGAACTACGTCATCAGGCCAAGCAAGCAGAGTTGATCGACCGACTTCTTCTTTCGTGGGCCCTTACAGTAGGCGCCGTGATGTGGTGACTTCCGACCGGCTGAAGGGTCGCAGGTGTTGCGACGTCACATCACGCGAACGCGACAGCTCCAAAGCTCCCACGCTCGTTGTGACGTGCGCGAAGATGAGTTGCGGCGTCCAGACAGATGCTTTCACCCCCAAGTATCAACACTCGTTATTGAAAACGTCTCGCGTGATCCGGTGCGAGCCTTGACAGCCCCTGGGGGTTGCGATATTCGCCGACTCTGACGTGGCGGTGCCACGCTGGTGGCGCTGGCCACGCTGGGCGGTGAGCGAGGGCGCTGCGGCGCTGGGAGGTTGCGATGGTCTCGGAAATCCGAAGTCAAGCATCGGTTGTCGACGAGATCGTGAGTCAGCTGCAGTCTCTCTGCCGCTTACACGGTATCGAGCGCGCGCTCCGTATCGGTAAGATCGTCGTGGACGGATGTTTCAGCGGGGATCCGCGAGCACTCAAATGCGCACGCGTGCTGCCCGTTTCTTATAGAAAGCTCGCGCGGCGCCCCGATTTGCCGGTCAGTGCGTCCGCAATCAGCAGGGCAGTCGGTGTTCATGAGTTGTCCGGCCGTATTTCGTGGATTGTCAGAAGCTCGCGCTTGTCGTTGGCGCACTTGGAAGCGGTATTGCCGCTTCCGGACGACGCTCAAGAAGCGTTCCTCTTCGAGGCAGAGCAGCGCGGGCTGACCGCGCGCGCGTTGCGCGGCTTGGTTCGAGAGGCGCGCCATCGGTCGGGCGGCAAGCGCGGACGTCCGCCGCTCGATCCGAAGCGGCGCCTGCTGAAGAACATCAAGCGCGTCAGCGACGACTTTCGTGGCGTTCTGTCCCAATGTGAAGAGCTCGGAGTCGATATGCGTATGATCGACGAGCTCAGGGCCACGCTCGGGCACCTCACCGAGCTCAGCGGTCGGCTCGATGCGCCGCGCATGGCTTCGCGCCCCGTCACCACTGCTCCTAGCGCCGTACCGGCACCGGCCGTGCCGCGCGGCAAGGAGCGCGTTGCCTAGCTCGCTCGAACGCGAAACGCGAAACATTTTTCGGGAGTGGACGGTGGGAAAGCAAGTAGACAAGGTTGGGTGGGCCTACCTCGGGCGTGAAGCTTTGCTCGAGCTCTTGGGGCTGAGCGTCAGCTTCGCGCGCGCAGTCGGCGACGACTTGCACTGGGTGGACGAGAGTGGTGCGGCGCGCATCGCGACGGACTTCGTGGGCGGTTTCGGCTCGACGCTGCTCGGTCACAATCACCCGAAAATCAGAGACGTCGTGGAGCGTCATCTTGCCGAGCAGCGCCCGACTCTCGTGCAGGCGTCCAGGCGGCCCCCGTCGGACGAACTGCGCCGCACGCTCGCGACGCTGCTCGAGGCCCAAACGGGAACTGCCTACGAGGTGCTCCTGTACAGCACCGGTACCGAAGCCGTCGAAGCGGCCCTCAAGCACGCTCGGCTCGAGTTCGTTCAGCGGCAGCTGGATGCGCGCGCGGAAATCGAGTCGCGTCTGCGCGAGCTTCGGCGTCGTCTACAGCGCAGCAATTACGAACTCACGGACGACTTCTTCCGAAGTGCCGAACGGACGCTCCGGATCGCGCCGATCGAAGATCTTGCCGCCCTCGAGGCCGCCCTTACCGTTGCGAACCTCGAGGCGCTCGCCCATCCCGGCCACCTATTGGCGGTCGAAGGCGGCTTTCACGGCAAGACGATGGGCTCCCTGGCCGTAACGTGGAACCCGGATGCGCGGCAACCGTTCGTGCGCGGGCCGTCGCTCGTGCGCTTCGTGCGCGACGGGGATCGCATGGCCGAGATTCACGACGAGCTGACGGCGGATCTCTACGAGCTCGTGCTCGACCCGACTCCTACGATTTCGAGCCGCCGATTCGGTCGTATCTGTGCGGTCATCGCCGAACCGATTCGCGGCGAAGGCGGAGTCCAGGAGCTCGAGGGGGCGATCGCGGACGAGCTCGTGTGCTTTCGGGAATCCCATCCCGAGATTCCGCTGCTGATCGACGAAGTCCAAACCGGCCTCGGTCGCACGGGTTGCTTGCTCGAAGGTGCGCGCCGCGAGCTGCCAGCCGACTACATCACGCTCGGCAAATCGCTCGGGGGCGGGCTCGTCAAAGTCTCCGCGCTCGCCGTCGATGCGCGCCGCTACCGGTCCGAATACTCACTGCTTCATACCTCGACGTTCGCCGACGACGACCTCAGCTCGGCGGTGGCGCTCCGTGCCCTGGAGGTCATCGACGAAGAGAACCTCCAGCAAAAGGCGCAGGAGTCGGGCGGCGCGTTGAAGCGGGAGCTCAATTTCGTGCGGGAGCGTTGGCCGGAGCAAATCGCGGACGTTCGGGGCCGCGGCCTCATGCTCGGGATCGAGTTCAAGAGCCAGGACGAGAACCCGTCGCACACGCTTCGCGTGCTCGCCGAGGAGAACATCCTCACGATGATCATTTCCGGACACCTGCTGCACGAACGCGACATTCGCGTTTTGCCGACGGTCGGGCGTCGCAGCGTTCTACGTTTTCAACCCTCCGCCTATATCCGGCCAGACGCCATCGCTCGCGTGCGCCACGCGCTCGATGGCGTCTGCGCGGCTCTGGCCGGCGGCGATGCCCACTACCTCTTGCGCTATCTCACTTGTCCGGGGCGTCCGCTGGTCGACGAACCGCCTCGACCGCTCACGCGCCGGCGGCGCGAGCCCCTCGAGACGATGCGATCGCGCGTCGCCTTCGTCGCACATGCGATCGACGCCCAAACGCTCCCCCGCTGGGATCCCACGCTCGCCGGCTTCAGCGCTGGGGAGCTCGAACGGTTGATGCGCCGCCTCTCCGGAACGCTCGGCCCGAACGTCGTCGGACGCTATGCCGTACGCTCCGACTGCGGCGCGGCGGCGGAGCTCGCGCTGATCGTTATCTTCATGACTGCCAAGGACATCGAGCGCGACCTGCACGAGAACAGCGGTCGCAAGATCCGCGCGCAAGTGTTCGCAGCCTACGAGCGCGCGCGAGAGCTCGGTTGCTCACTGGTAGGGTTCGGTGGCTACACTTCGATCGCGACCGCCAATTGCGTCGAGTTCGCGGAAGACGAGCCCGCCGTCACGACGGGCAACGCGCTCACGGTCGCCGCGAGCCACGAAGCCGTGCGGCGGACCGCTCGCGAGCTCGGCATCGAGCTCGAGCGGAGTACGGTGGCCATCTTCGGTGCGACCGGTAACATCGGCAGCGTGCACGCTCGATTGGTAGCTCCCGACTGCGAGTCGTTGCTTCTGGTGGGGCGGCCCGGCTCGAAACTACGACTCGAAGCCGTGGCCGCCGAGGTCGCCGCCGAGTTGGCAATGCTCTACGGGCGCGGGCTGCGGGGGACGACGGGCCTGTTCGGCCGCTTTACCGCCGCGTACGAGCGCATCGATCGACCGCCGCCCGCATTCCCGCGGCTCCTACCGCTGATCGAGTCGGCGCTCGGTAACCCGTTGGTTGCGACCGAAGAAGACGCACGTGCACTCCTCGCTGCGGACGTGATCATCAGCGCCTCCAACAGTGCAGAGCCGGTGATCGAGCCGCGCCACGTCGCGCAGCATCGTCCGGTGCTGCTCTGCGACGTGGCGGTTCCTGCGGACGTATCGCGTGAGGTCGCGGCACAACGACCGAACGCCAAGGTGATCTTTGGCGGGCTCGTCGCGGTTCCCGGCGATCGTGACTTCGAGCTGCCCGGCTTTCCGCTGCCGGCGGGAGAGACGTTCGCCTGTGCCGCCGAGACGCTCGTTCTCGGGCTCGGCGGTGTCGCCGCCGACTTCAGCCGCGGGCCGATCACGACGGATCAGGTGCGCGAGATCACGGCGCTCGCGAAGCTTCACGGGTTTGGCCTGGGCTCGTACAAACTCGACCGCATGTTCTAGCGGGCGCTCTTCGCCTTTGGGTGATCGCATGTTGAAGACGGCGACGTATGAACGGGCGGAGGCGCTCGAACGGTACCTCGCGCCTCACGACGACGGCGTTTTTTCTTACCCCGTCCTCGTGCAGGACGACGAACTCGAGCGCTTTCCTCAAGCAGCCTGCGACGTGCTGAAGACATGGGGTTTACCGGACTACTTCGTGCCCAGCTCGCTCGGTGGCGCGCTCGCGAACGGCGAGGAAGCGCTGTCGATCCTGCGCTGCGTGTCGCGCAGAGACTTGTCGGTCGCGATTGCGCTCGGCAAAACCTATCTCGGCGCCATTCACGTCTGGATTGCGGGCACGCCGGCGCAGCAACGCGAGCTCGCCGATCTCGTGCGACGCGGCGAACCCGTGTCATTCGGACTCACGGAGAAGGCTCACGGCGGCGACGTGACGCGCACCGCGGTCCGCGCCGAACCCGTCGCCGGCGGTTACCTTCTCGACGGGGAAAAATGGCTCACCAACAACGGCACGCGGAGCGCAGCGCTCACCGTCCTTGCTCGGACCGAGGCCGTCGAAGGCGCTCGCTCGTGCTCGCTCTTGCTCGTGAACAAAGCGGCGCTCGCGGCGGGCAGCTACGCCCATCTGCCGAAGATCCATACGCTCGGAATCCGCGGCGCCGACATCAGCGGTATTCGCTTCGAGCGTGCCTTCGTCCCGGACGCGGCGCTCGTGGGCGCGCGCGGCGGTGGGCTCGACGTCGCCATCCGCGGTCTGCAGGTGACGCGGCTGTTTTGCGCGGGTTTTTCGCTCGGGGCGGCCGATACGGCGCTGCGCTTGACGCTCGACTTCGTGAGGTCGCGCGAGCTCTTCGGCGCGACCGTGTGGGACATCGACAGCGCGCGCGCCGCGGTCGTCGACGCCTTCGCCGACCTGCTGCTCGCGGACGCTACGGCGATCGTCGCCCATCGAGTCATGCACTTGGCGCCCGAGGAGCTCAGCGTCGTTTCCGCCGTGGTGAAGTACCTCGTGCCCACGCTGTGCGAGCGGCTCGTTCGGGAGCTCGGCGTCGTGATGGGTGCACGCTACTACCTGCGCGAGGAATACGAATCCGGCATTTTCCAGAAGATTCTGCGCGACAGCGCCGTGGTCTCGCTCTTCGACGGCAGTACCGCCGTGAATTTGAGCACGCTGGCCGTGCAGCTCAGGGCGTTACGTCAGACGAGACTGCGCATGACTCGGCCCGCGGCCGAGGAGCTCTCGGAGCGTGCGGCGTCGAGGTACCGGCTCGGCGCACCGCTCCCCAACTTCGATGCTCGTCGCTTGCAGCTCTTGAACTTCGGCAAGGACGCTGCGCTCCAGGGGCTCGAGCTCGCGTTCGAACGCTTTGCGGCCGGCGGCCTGCCTCACGTGAGCACGGACGTGCACGCGTGCATCGAGTCGCTGTTGCGCCGCTTGATTCGAGAGCGCGACGTCTGCGAGACGGCGGTCGAATCGACCCACGCGCGGCTCGGCGCCGCAGCCCCTGCGTCCGCAGAGTGCTTCGAGCTCGCACGCCGCTACGCGCGCCTGCACGCCGCCGCGGCGTGTTTCGGCTCGTGGTTCACGAGCCGTGCGCAGTTGCACCCGGTGTTCATGGGAGGGGAATGGCTCGCCTACACGCTACATCGCGCGCTCGAGCCGCTCTGCCCGGAGCATGCATTCGAAGCGAGGCCTTTCGCGGCAGCGATGGCGGAGGCCTTGCTCGCTTTGCGACGTGAGGGGCGCTTGTTTTCGCTCGCTCCGCTGCGTCTCGCCGGGAGCTTCGATTCGGTGACAACGACCGAGTCCGCTCGCGGCAACGAATAAGTGAATGAACAAATAAAAGCGATCTCGACTCACCGAGATCATGTGGAGTGTGCTTGACGCGCCGTGAGTTAATGTGCAGAAAGGTAGTCGTGGTCGCGGGCGAGATGGGTTGCCTTGCGCCGCTTGTCGAGAGTCGCGAGGCTCAAAGGAAGATTCATGCCCAGGCAGTCTTCGGCCGTCAGCGTCGCCGCCATCAACGATCGTCCCGCGAGCCTCGTCGAGGTGCTCGAGTGGAGGGCCGCGACCACCGGAAGTGAGCCTGTTTACACGGTCATAGCCAGCGACGGTAAATCGGAAGATTGCGTGACGTACGCCGAACTCGATCGCGGTGCGCGCGGCGTCGCTGAAGGCCTAGCAGCCTTGCGAACGGAGGGGGCACCCGTAATTCTCGCGCTGTCGCCGGGTAGGCCGTTCGTCACGGCGCTCATGGGCTGCTTCTACGCGGGAGCGCTCGCGGTTCCGGCGTTTCCTCCACGCCCCGGCGCACAGCAGGCGAGGTTTCGCGCCATTCTGCGCGATGCTGGCGCAAGGCTCGTCGTGACGCACGCGGACCTCGTCCCGTCGATTCGCGCGTGCCTCGTCGAGGACTCTCACGTGCGCGTGCTCGCTCTAGAAGAGTGTCAGTCCGGCGACCTTGCGCGGGCGACCGAAATCGATCCCGAGACACCAGCCGTGATCCAGTACACGTCGGGTTCTACGGGTTCGCCGAAGGGCGTGATCATTACGCACGGCAACTTGATGCACAATCTGGAGACCATCCGGTGCGAGTTCCGGCACGATTTCGGCAAGCCTTACGGAGTGATTTGGCTGCCTCCTTATCACGATATGGGGCTACTCGGAGGCGTCCTGCATGCGGTGTACGTCGGTTCGCGCACCGTGCTCATGACACCTTCGGCCTTTCTGCGCAGGCCCATTGCCTGGTTGCAGGCGATCCACAGGTACGGCGCGGTCACCAGCGGAGGCCCGACGTTCGCTTATGATCTCTGCGTTCGCAAGACGACGCCGGAGGAGCGAGCGGCGCTCGATCTGAGTAGCTGGCAACTCGCGTTCTGCGGCTCGGAGCCCGTGCGGGCGGACGTGCTGCGCGCCTTCGCTCGGGCGTTCGAGCCGAGTGGATTTCGCCCGGAAGCATTTTATCCGTGCTACGGGCTCGCGGAGTCGACCCTATTCGTCACGGGCGGCACGAAGGGCCGGGGCGCAAGAGAATATAGCTTCGAGCTCGCCGAGCTCGAGCGCGGTCGGGCTCGGCCGCTCGACGCTCGTGCGCCCAAGGCACTCACGCTCGTGAGCGCTGGCCGTCCCGTCGGAGGCCAGAGCGTGGCGATCGTCGATCCGATGACGCGGGAAGGGCTCGGCGAAGGGGAGGTCGGCGAAGTCTGGATCGCGGGACCGAGCGTGGCGGCCGGCTATTGGCAGAAGCCGGAAGAGACGTTGGCCACGTTCGGCGCCGAGCGCGCCCACGCGCCGGGGCGCTACCTGCGCACGGGGGACCTGGGCTTTTTCCACGACGGTGAGCTGTTCGTCACCGGGCGGTTGAAGGAGCTCATCATCATTCGGGGGCTCAACCATTACCCGCAGGACATCGAAGCGACCGTGCAGTCGGTGAGTCCGCTGCTGCGGCAAGGACGCGGTGTGGCCTTCTCGCTCGAGCGCAAGGACGGCGAGGAGCTCGTGATCGTGCAGGAGCTCGCCGTTCCGTCCGGTTCGAGCATGGGGGAGCTTCTACCGAAGCTCGCCGAGAGAGTGCTCGAGGTTCACGGGATCGTTCCCGCCGCCATCGTGCTCGTGGCGCGAGGCAGCGTCCCCGTCACGTCGAGCGGCAAGCTGATGCGGCGCGAAACGAAGAACGCGTATCTCGAGCGCACGTTGACTCAGCGGGGCATGTGGAAGCGCCCCCAGGGTTCGTTCGGCGGGCGTCGAGACGAGGCGCGTGACTGGCTCCCGGGCGAGGACGGCACGGCTGCCCCGACGCTCGACCTCGGAGACGCGGGCAGCATCGAGACGTTCATCATCGATCAGCTCGTCGAGAAGCTGGGTCGCAGCCCCGAAGAGGTGAGCCCGGAGCACTCCTTCGCTCAGCTCGGCCTCGATTCACTCACGGCGCTCACTCTCGTAGGCGAGCTCGAGCGCGCCGCCAGTCGCGCCATCCCGACGGACCTGCTTTACGAGCAGCCCACGATTCGAGGCTTGGCACGGGCGCTCGCGCTGCGCCGCGCCGACGAGCTTGCGGAACAATCGTCGATCGTACCGGTCACCTCAATGCGATAGATGCCATGCGACACCCTCAACAGATGAGAGCCGAAGTGCTCGACGCGCCAATCGTTCCGACGCTTCTGCGACTCGCAGCGCCGAACGTCGCTATCAATGCCATGCTGGCCGTCTCGAGCGGCGTGGACGCGTACTACATCGGCAAGCTCGGTTCCGACAGCCTTGCGGGCGTGTCGCTCGCGTTTCCGGCGCTCACGCTCATGCAGGGCCTCGTCGTCGGCGGCCTCGGCGTGGGCGTCACCTCCGCGATCGCTCGGGCGATGGGGGCAGGCGATCGCGAGAAGGCGCAGGCACTCGCTTCGCACGCGCTCGCGCTGGCGCTCGGGCTCGCGACGGTGTTCGCGGTGGCGCTATGCGCGGGGGGACCTGCTCTGTACGGCGCCATGGGCGCTCGAAGTCACGCGCTCGGGCAGGCTCTCGCCTATTCGAACGTCATGTTCGGCGGGGCGGCTGCGCTGTGGCTCTTTCAGACGCTTTCGGCCGTCGTGCGCGGCAGTGGGAGGATGGGAGTGCCGGCCGCCCTCGTCGTGGGCGGCGAGCTCCTCCATCTCGGCCTCGCGCCGCTCCTCATGTTCGGGTGGGGGCCGGTGCGCGCCTTGGGGATTGCCGGCGCGGCGGCGTCGGTGGTTGCGCTGGCGGGCACGAGGCTCGCGCTACTGGCGATCTATCTACGCTCGTCGCGCGCTCCGATTCGGATTTCATTTCAGGGGTTCCGCCCGCGAGCGGGCTTGTTCTGGGAGATTCTGCGCGTCGCCGCGCCGGCATCGATCGGTGCGCTGCTGATGAACGGCAACGTCCTGTTCGCGACGGGATTCGTCGGTCGGTCGGGGCCGTCGGCCGTCGCAGGCTATGGCATGGGAGCGCGGCTCGAGTACCTGCTTGCGCTCGTCGCCTTCGGGCTCGGCGCCGCGATCCTCACCATGGTTGGAATGAATCGCGGCGCCGGCAAATCCGATCGCGCGGAGCGTGTCGCGTGGCGGGGCGCTGCGATCACGGCTGGAGTCTGCGGCTTGGTGGGCGGCACCGTGGCGCTGTTCCCCTCGGCTTACATGCACGCTTTCTCGACGGAGCCCGAGGTCGTGGATTACGGCTGCCGCTACCTTTCGCTCGTCGCTCCGACTTACCTGTTCTTCGGCTGCGGGCTCGCGCTCTTCTTCGCAGCACAGGGCGCGGGCAAGCCGCGCTGGCCGCTCTTCGGAAGCTTGGCGCGATTCGCGGCGACGGTTGGGGGCGGGTGGCTCGGCTTGCGCTGGTTCGGCGGCGTTGGGCCCGTCTTTGCAGCGATCGCTACGGGATTCATGCTGCAGGCCGGCGTGCTGGTCGTCGCCGTGCGGCGCGGGATCTTGCGTGCCGGGCCGGTGCGCGCCGCGGAGGTACGGGCGCCCGCGAAGGAGCGAGCGCCCGGCTTCGCTACGCCCGTCTAACCCAGGAAAACGCTCGAACGTTGCGAGGCAAATCGACATGGACGCGGCAGCTCTGAATCAGTTCGATCTCAACTACAACGCGACGGCGCGCATCCGCTGCGACGACGGCACCGAACTCTATTACGAACAGTACGGCAATGCGGACGGCCCTCCGCTCACGATAGTCAATAACTTCTTCATCATCGCGACCTTGTGGCGCAACTTCACGAAGACGCTCGCGCGCGATCATTCGATCTTGTCGTTCGACCTCAGGAACCAAGGTGCCTCTTCGCGTTCGGAGAGTGGCCTCGCGTTCGAATCACTCGTCGAGGATCTGAAGCTCGTGCTCGACGCGCGTGGGATCGAGCGCACCTTCTTGCTCGGTACGTCCACGTCGACGCTGATCTGTCGAGATTTTACGTTGAAATATCCCGAGCGCGTCCAGGGCCTCATCATGGTCGGTCCGCTGTTCTGCCCCTACGGCTCGCGGCGTCGGCGCTACCTCACTCGCTCGTGGCTGCATGCCCTCGAGACTTCCGGAGTGCAGGGGCTTTTCAACATGATATATCCGTTGGTTTACAGCGACCGAACCATCGAGTCGGGCGGGAGCGCCACTTACCTCACGCTCCGCGACCGCTTCATGGCGCTCAATTCGTACGAGCAACTCAGACTCTTTCTGAACGTCTCGCTCAGCACGGACGACGCGCCTGACAAGCTGACACGAATCGAGGCACCGACGCTGCTCTTGGCGGGTGACGGCGACTTCTTCATGTCGAGCTCGTCCCTCGAAGCCGCGGCGAAGCTCCTGCGCAACGGGCGCGCGCGGACGATCCCGTTTGCGGGTCACGTGCCCTACTTCGAGGCGACGCCCGCCTTCGAGAAATGGGTGGGCGGATTCGTCGCCGACACGCAGGGACGAAAATGACAGAGCCCTCAGATTTCGCTGCCGCATGGCGGTCGCTGACAGCGCGGCACGCGGAGCGATCCGCGCTGCGCTTCGGAGCTCGCACGCTGACGTATGCCGAGCTCGCTCGTCACGTGGCCGTGCTCGCGGCGGAACTCGAGCGCTACCGAGGACGCGCGTTTTGGTTCGCGCCGCGCAACGACCCACCCTCGGTGGCGCTCATCCTCGCAGCGTTCAGTGCCGGCGCGGTGCCGGTGCTCGCAGACCCGGTCTGGACCGACAACGAGCGCGAGAAGATCCGAGCACGCGACGGCGTCGATCTTTTCATCAGCTGCGCCGGCGGAGTGCTCGAGGCGATGGATCGAGCCCCGCTCGACCTGAGTCGGTTCGTCGTGCACGACGAAGCGCGCGGCGGCGCTCCACGGTTGTTGTCGGGAACCATCCTCGGGCGCTTCACGTCGGGTTCGACCTCGCTGCCGCGATGCCTGCAGTTCCCGTGGTCGGCCGTCCACGCGGCCGCTTCGGGTTGGCAGCGAGCGGTCGGGCTCGACGTTGGGGATCGCGTGCTCTGCCTCGCGACGTTGAACAACGGACTCGGGTTCAACACATCGTTTCTCTCCGTTTTCCTGGTGGGGGCCGAGCTCGGGCTCTTGCCCGCCCAGCGGCTCTTGCCCTCGGCGATCCACCGTGCGCTCGCGGACGGCGGCAGTACCGTGCTCGTGGCATTTCCCTTCGCGTTCGACCTTTTGATGCGCGCCGGCCGCGACTTGCCGACGAGCATCCGCGCCGCCGTGAGCTCTGCGGCCAAGCTCGACGCGGTCACTCAGCGCTACTTCTTCCAACGCGGGACGCCAATCTGCAACTACTACGGTCTCGCCGAGGCCGGGCCGGTCACGTGCAACCTCGACGGCGACGCCGAGTCGCTCGGGCGCCCGCTGTCGCACGCGGAGCTCTTGATCACCGACGACGGCGGCTCCGTGCGGCCGCGCGGCGAGTCGGGCGTCCTCCGCGTCAAGACCACGTCGATGGCGGTGGACTACCTCGACGCCGATTCGCCGACGTTCAGTGCCCGTCTCGACGAGCGAGGTTACTACGTAACGAGCGATCGCGCACGCTTCGACGGCGAGGGCCGGCTCTGCTTGCTCGGTCGAGTGGATGCGCTCGTCAACGTGAACGGGCGCAAGATCGAGCCGCTCGAGGTCGAGACCGCGATTCGGGAGCTCGCTGAAGTGAGCGCCGTCATCGTTCGGGGCGAGGAGCGACTCGGTAAGACGGCGCTCGTCGCGTACGTGGAGAGCGGCGGATTGTCGGAGCAGGCCGTCCTGCGCCACTGCGCGGAGCGACTCGCCGGGTACAAGGTGCCGCACATCGTCCATCTCGTTCGCGCGTTTCCGCGCTCTTCGAGCGGCAAGATTTCGATCGGGCAAATGCGTCTCGTGTCCGAGGAGGTATCAGGATGTTGAGTTCGGGGATCGATATCGCGGGTGAGCTCGACGTCACCACGCAACGGGTCGTCGCCTGTCTCCAACGCGCCTACGTAGCCGCGCTCGGCCGGCCGCTCGAGCTCGGCTCGCGCGAGATCGTCACGAGCCCGCTGCGGGAGCTCGGCATCGATTCCTCGGCGACGCTCTCGTTTCTCGTGGAGGTCGAAGACGAATTCGGAATCGAGTGGAACGACGACGTTCCGGCCGAAACGCTCGCTTCGGTGGACAGCGTTGCAAAGTTCGTGGCTCATGAACTCGCGATTGCTTAAACTCGGTGTTGCGGGTTATCGCGGTCGCTTCGGATCCGCGATCGTGCGACAGGCAGAGCGCGCCGGAGCCGTGGTGTGTTGGCGCCGGAGCTCACAGGAACAAAGCGAGAGCGATGCGCCCTCGGTGTTGGTCGACGTTTCATCGCCGCTCGGTGTGGCATCGAGTCTCGCGTTCTGCCGTGCGCGCGGGCTCCCTCTCTTGGTGGGCGCTTCCGGTCTCTCTCAGGAACTCAAGGACGAACTCTCGGCCGCGGGCGCGGAGATACCCGTGTGCCGCGTCGCCAACTTTTCCATGCTCCACTACCTGCAACGCGCGATCCTCGAGCTTCTGGCGGGCGCGTGCACGACCGTGGCCGTCGCTCCGCGCGTGAGCGTCGTCGAGAGGCATCCCGTCTTCAAGCGGGACAAGCCGAGTGCTTCGGCCGTGGCGCTCGCCGAATGCTGGCGTAAAGACCAAGGCGTCCTGCCCGAAATCACATCGGTTCGGGACGGCAAGGAGGTCTCCGATCATCGCGTCGACCTGGACTTCGACGGCGAACGGCTGTCCATTCTGCATGCCGTCGAACATCGCGAAGGGCCCGCGCGCTGTGCCGTCCGCATGGCGGCGCTGTTGCAGTCGAAGCCGGCCGCCGCCTACGACGCCGGTAGTCTGATGGCTGAGCTACTCGGCTTGTCCACTCTTCCGGTGGTGGCCGCGGGATCTGCGTGCGCCGGCTCGGGTGCCGGCGCACGGCCGCGCGCTCCGGAGTCCGAGCTGCTCTCGGTCTGAGGAAGAACGAACGATGAGCGCCATGGAAACTACGATGGTCAAAGGCCGGCCGCTCGAATCGCCGGCGCAGCGCACGCTGCGGCACAGGCTCGCGTATGCCGCCCGAATTCTCTCGGAAGGCGGGCACGACGATTTCAATCAAGGCCAGGTCTCCGGGCGACTGCCACGAAGCGAGGTGTTCCTCATCAAACAAGCGCTGGTTGGCTTCAACGAGGCGGTTCCGAGCGACATGATCGAGGCACCCGTCGAGCCTGCGCTGCCGCACGCGCCGTCGTGCCCGCCGGAGCTGCCGCTCCACCAAGCCATCTATCGTCGGCGCTCGGACGTGAATGCCATCGTCCACAGTCACGCGCCGTACGGCATCCTGATCGGAGCGAAGGGGCTCGAGATCGAGGCGCTCTCGCACGAAGGCGCCGTCTTCGTCGATGCGTTGCCGCGTTTCACCGAAACGAGCCATACGATCCTCGGGTTCGAAACGGGGGACGCCGTGGCGCGGACGCTCGGCGAGCATCGCGCGGTCCTGCTCGTCAATCATGGGAGCGTCGTCGTCGGCAAAACGCTGCGTGAAGCCACCGTTCTCGCGTGTGCGCTCGAACGCGCCTGTTGGCTCCAAATGCTCGCCGCGATGCTGCCGCATCACGCACACAGCACGTCGACTCCCGACGACATAGTCCGAAAGCGCGAGTACATCTTTGGTGAGACTTCGCTGAAGGCCTTTTGGGACTACAGCGTGCGCACGGTCGAACGGAAGATGCCGGAGGTGAAGGCATGGAAAGCGTCCTGACCGACAATCGATTTTGGCAACATCTCGGATTGCAGGAGGTCGAGGGGCACCACTCGAGGACGGTGCCGATCTCTTGTTACGTCGATCCTTGTCGTCGCTTCGAAGACGAAGGGGCTCGGTACGCCGGGAGCGAGCCCGCGTTCGAGCAGCGGCTCGAGGCCGTGCGTCGTTGGATCGAGTGGGGCTACGGCTACTCGCCCGGCGAACCCGGGGCCCGGCGCGCGCCTTCGGCGGGCGCTCTGTATCCCACCGAAGTCTACGTGTTCGGTTACGATCGCGGTGAGCCGCGAGGACTCTACTTCTCGTTCAGACGACACGCCTATTACGAGGTCGAAGACGCCGATTGCCACGGCCTGGTCTCGCAACTGCGCTGTACGCGGGAGGGCATGGCTATCGTCCTGGGAACCGTCCTGTGGCGCACCGTGCAGCGTTACGGGGTCAGGGGATATCGCTATTGTTTGCTCGACGCGGGGGCCGTCGCGTTCAACCTGAGCGAGGTGCTCGCCGCCGTCGGGGAAGAAGCGGGGGTCGAAGCGATGACGCCGACGGCTCGGACGGAGCGGATGCTCGGTTTGGTTCACGGCGAGGCTTGCGTGCTCGGGCTCGCGCTCTCGCCGAGCGCCGTGAGAGCCTTGGCCAGACTGCCCGAGCCTCCCCGGCAAGAGAACGCTGCGCTCGAAGCCGAATCCGAGATGCCTCCGACGCTGTCGCCCGCGCTCCGGCGCGCGACCATGTTTCACGCCCGCGCGCTCGCGGCGGCGGAGCGCGCATGAGCGCGCCTGCGAAAGACGCCGTGGCCGACGTGCTCGGCTTTTTGGCAGCGCGTCGCTCGGCCAAGGAATTTGCGGCATTGCCCTTGTCGCTCGTTGCCTACCGGCGACTGCAGCGAGCGGCGGCCGAGGCACCGCAGTCACTCGGGCGGGGCTGCCCGGCGCTCCATCTCTACTCCGTTCCGCTGCTCGTCGATGCCGCGCCCGACTTCGGCGTCGAGAAGACTAGACTCGGAGCAGGGGAGTGGTCGCCCTGCGCTCGCGTCGAAGGTGCGGACCAGGCGGAAACCTGGAGTCGAGCTTGCCAGGGGCAGGCCATCGTCCGCCGCGCGAGCTGCCTTTTGATCGTCGGCGTGTCGGCGCCAAGCCTGGCAGAGGGGCCTTACGACGGTTTCAGGCGTGCGGCGTTGAGCGCCGGCCTACTGCTCGGGTGGCTTTACCGGAGTGCGGCTCGGCTCGGAATCGGTACGACCAGCATCGGTGGCTTTTCGGACGACGCCGTCGCACGCACCCTCGGTGAGCGGGAGTTTCTGCCGGTCGCGGCTCAGGCATTCGGTCCGCCCGTCACCGTCACGCGCAAGGTGGACAAGGCTCGCGTCGTTTTTGGGGTGAGCCGTCAGCTCGGCGAGTGAAGCGACATGGAAACGACTCATTTCGTCACGGGTGCCACGGGTTTCGTGGGTAGCGCGCTGGTCCTTCGCCTGCTCGCCGAGCAAGGCAACACGATCGTCTGCGGCGCGCGCGCGAAGGACCGCGACCAAGCGCGCATACGCGTGGAAAGCGCGTTGCGGGAGGCTGCTCGCTTGGCCGGCCGCGAGCTCGAGGCGGGAGAGCTCGCGCGCGTGTCGCCAGTCGTCTTTGATCTCGCGGGAGGGCTCGCGACGACCGTCGACCGGGCGCCCGTCCACGCGATGTGGCACGTAGCCGCCGCACAGAGAACCGAGGAGCAGTACCGCGCCGAGCTCGCGCGCACGAACGTCACCGGCACTCAGACGGCATTCGAGGTGGCGCGCGCCGCTGGTGCTCGGCGCTTTTGCTTCGTGAGTGACGCCTCCTCGGCGCTCGTCGCGACGGAGGGAGCCGTGGCGTTCGAGCGCGCGTGCGACCCGCTCGCCGTGACCGAGCCCTATCACCGCAGCAAGCTCGAGGCGGAGCAGTGGCTGCTCGCGCAGCGGGGTGGCCCCCGGCTCGCGATCTTTCGCTGCGTCACGCCGGTCGGCCATTCGAAGACGGGCGAGGCTTTCGCACGACGGGGCCTCGATCGCTTTGCCCACGAGCTCCGCCTCCTACGCGACCTCATGACGGACCAGCACATGGGGAGCTTCCTCGCCCATCGGGCCGTCAATCTGCGAGCCAACGGGCAAGCTTTCTTTCATGCGTTGCCCGTTGACCTGCTCGCCGACGCCATGGCGCGAATCGAGGCGAGCGGGAGCGAATCGAGCATTTTCCACGTCGCAAACGCGACGCCACCGCGCGTGGAGCTCGTCTTTCGCCGGCTCTTCTTCGCGATGGGCTGGTGCGCGCCGAACTTCAACGTCGCCGAGAAGCACTTCACGACGCTCGACGAGCACCTCGACAAGGCGTGGGCGCGTTACCACGGCGCTTATGCCCGTCCGCTCGAGATTGCACAGCCCGCAACGCTGGCCGCGCTCGGTGGCGCCATCGAGCACGGCATCGTCACGGCTTCGACGATGGGCGAGCCCCGCCCGAGCATCGTCCAAGCGGGGGCGGACTGATGGCTGGGCTCGAGTCTTCCGAGACGCTCGTGGCCGCAGTCGTGCCGCACGTCGTGTTCGCTGCGTACCCGGGCTTTACGGCGCTCGATCTCGTGGGACCGCACGAGGTCCTCGCGCGCACGCCCGCGACCTGCAGCATTGCCGCGGCTCGGCTCGCTCCCGTTAGCTCCGATCGGGGGCTCACGCTCATGCCCCATCTCGCGTTCGCAGACTGTTCGGAGGTTGACGTTTTGGTCGTGCCGGGTGGACCCGGACAGACCGCTGCCATGGAGGACGCAGAGTTGCTCGCCTTCCTTCGTTCGAGCGCGCAGCGTGCCAGCATCGTCGCGGGGGTGTGCACCGGGGTGTTGTTGCTCGCCGCCGCCGGTCCGGCGCGGGGGCGTCGAGCGTCGACGCACTGGCTAGCGACGGAAGAGCTCGCCCGGCTCGGCGGCGTACCCACGGGTGAGCGTCTCACGCGTGACGGCACGCTCTACACTTGCGCGGGAGTTTCCGCGGGCATCGATCTCGCGATCGTACTCGCTCGCGATCTGTTCGGTGCGGAGGAGGCGCGACGGATCACGCTCGCCATGGAGTACGATCCGACGCCGCCGTTCGACGTGGGTTCGGTGCGCAAGGCGTCCCCTTCGCTGATCGAGGCGCTGCGCGCGACCAGTCGGTTTCATGGAGCCGGGAGGAGTGCAGGATGCGTATGACCGATTGGGGTCGGCCGACCTTCGTCGCCGTGGTCGCGACGATCGCCGTGGGTAAGCCGCTCGTCGTCGCTTCGGTCGCGCGCGCCGCGGCCTGGTTCGCGACGCGCCGCGGGGCGATCGTCAAGAAAGCGGCGTCGCCTGCGCAACGGGAGCGCGAGCGTAAGAGCCAGTGGCTCGTCCTCACCGACGCCGCGGTGCTCGTCGCCTTTTGCGCGGCGGGTGCGTTCCGGTTCGCGGCGGACACGCCTGCGCACGCGGCGCTCACGTTCGTGTCGATGTTCGTCTGGGTAGATTTGTTCATGTATCTCAATCACGTGGCGATGCACCGGATTCCACTCTGCATCGCGTGGCATCGGCATCACCATGCGTCGCTCGTCCCTCGCGCCGAGAGCGCGCTCTCGTTCTCCTTCATGGAGAAGATGGCGTGTTACACGGTTCCCTGGCTCGGCGGCGCCGCACTCTTGTCTCGAGTCTTGCCGATATCCTTGACGGGGCTCGGCTTATTTTACGTCTTCTATTTTTTTGCGAGCGCGGTTGCCCACGCCAACGTGGAGATGTTGAAGCCGCACGCCGATCCGGCGCGCTTCAGTCTGTTGGGCTCCTCGACGACGCACGCCCTGCACCACGTGTATCCGGACAAGAACTTCGCGTTCTTCACGACCCTGTACGATCGGTTGTTCGGTACCCACGCGCGGGCCGAAGACTACCGCGCCATGAGCGCGGGGAGGAGCGCGCCGTGAAGCTCCAATTCGACTCGTTCGCCGAGTTTTATCCGTACTACCTCGCCCAGCACGGTAATCGTGTCTGCCGGTTGTTGCATCTCGCGGGTGTCCTGCTCGGTGCGCCCTGTCTAGTTTACGCAATACTGGGTGGGAGCTGGCCGAGCCTCGGGCTTGCCGCTCTGTTCGGCTACGGCTTCGGTTGGACGGGGCACTTCGTGTTCGAGCGCAACAAGCCCGCGGCGTTCGGACACCCCTTCTACAGTTTTATCGCGGACTTTCGCATGGCCGCCGAGACTCTGCGCAACGAGCTCGCCGGAAGGAGGACCGGCGATGGACAGCACGTCGATGGCCAAAAAGCCTGACCTGCCGCTCGAATGGTACTCGAGCTCACCGCTCTGGTCGTCGGTGTTCGTGCTCTACGCGATCCTGATGTACGTGGGGGGAGGGCTCGGAGCGTTCGGTATCGTCTGCTCGCCGTGGTCGTGGTGGTCGAAGGCGCCGCTCGTGCTCGCGGCGCTGTTCCTCGCTCAGCAAGGCCTACATCTCTTGGCCTGGGTCGGTCACGACGGTTTTCATTTCAGTCTGCACAAAAACAACGTCGTAAGTTGCGTGCTCGGTATCTTCTTCTCGTCGATGATCGGTTCGTTCTTGCAGATCGGCGCTTCGATCTCGCATTGGAATCACCACCTCTACACCAATCTGGAGCAAGACCCGGATATCCCGATTTTCACCCGCTTCAAGAGCGCGTTCATGCGCGTCTTGTGCGCCCGCACGTATGCGAACGGCATCTACCGCCGAAACACGCTGCGTATTTTGCGCGGCGAGCCGCTGCTCTACGCGTCGTCGCTGCCGTTTCCACCGC
The DNA here is from genome assembly GCA_025936115.1 of Polyangiaceae bacterium. Lineage (GTDB taxonomy): Bacteria > Myxococcota_A > Polyangia > Polyangiales > Polyangiaceae > PMG-095. The sequence continues at coordinate 7,592 of JAICTZ010000024.1, read as the reverse complement.
ACGTGGTGCGGCGACTGGCGTGGCTGAACGTCGGCTGCGCGTCGGCGTGGCTCGTCGTCTATGCCCTCGTCCTGTGGCGCGATCCGAGGTTGGGATTCGTCGCCATCGTTCTACCCCACGTCGCCGCGTCGTTTTACACGGGCATTCGCTCGTACCTGGAGCACGCGGACACACGCGTGGGCGACTTCGTGAACGCCCGGACGCGCACCTCGCCGCTTTTGACCGCTCTCTATTTCGGGAACAACTACCACCTGGAGCATCACCTCTATCCGTCCGTCGCCTGCTACCGCTTGCCTGCGGTGCATGCCCTGCTCGTAGGGAGCGGTCACTACGATCGTCCCGGCGTTCGCATCGATCGAACGCTTTGGGACGCGTACAAACACGCCGGGACGCGCTACAGCTACCCGAGTGCGCCGGCTCGCGCAGCGACGGATTCGATGCCGGTAGGTCTAATGCCGGCTGTATTCGGCACCGCGGAGCGAGCGCCATGAGTCAAGCACGGGGTCTGAAGTTCTTCTTCCCAATCTTCATCATGGGAATGACGCTCGCGTGCAATCTCGCCGGACGCGGCTGGCTCTGGTTTCCGACCGCGTTCATGCTGTCGGTCGGTGTCGGGCGGGAGTGGCTCGGACGCCAAAATCTCGCGACTCCGAGCTATCGCTGGCCCCTGCTGCTCGACCTCGCGCTCGCTGCGAGCACCCTCGCGCTCTTCTGCGTCTGGCTCAGTCTACTTTGGCTCGTGGGGCCCGTGCACGCCTACGAGCGTCACCTGCCCGCGGCGTGGGTGGCGGCCAAAGCGGCGTCGAGCGCGCTCGAGCTCGGGGGCAGCGTGACTTCGCTCGGGATCCTGTTCGGCGCGATCGGGTTCGTCGTCGGACACGAGCTGATTCATCGCACGGGCAGCGGGTTCGCGACCGGCGTCGCGCGCGTGCTGCTCGCTTTCGCTGGCAGCCCCGCGTTCGGCGTCGAGCACGTACACGGTCATCATCTGAACGTAGGGACGGGCGAAGATCCGACCACGGCGCGGCGGGGTGAGTCCATCTATGCGTTCTTCTTCCGATCGGTGTGGGGGCAGTTTCGGAGCGCGTGGCACATCGAAGCTCGCCGCCTGCGCACGCGGCGCTCGTCGCTGTACGGTCCGGCGAACCGGCTGCTCCAAGGCTACGTCATGCTCGCGTGCTTCGTGGCGGTGAGTGCCTCGCTCGGCGGTGCGCGCGGCGTCGTGGCTTACGGGCTCGTCTTGGTGATCGGGCGCTATTATCTCGAGGTCTCGAATTACGTACAACACTACGGCCTCGTGCGCGTTCCCGGCACGACGGTTCAGTCGCGGCACGCGTGGGACCAGTACGCCGGTTCGACGAACATGCTCACTTTCAACATGCCACGTCACGCCGATCATCATCTCTACGGCGACAAGCCGTTCTTTCGTCTCGAGCCCAAACTCGAGACGCTGACGCTGCCGATTGGCTACAAGACGGCTGCGCTCGTCGTGCTTTTGCCTCCGCTCTGGCAACGCATGATGCGGCCCATGATCGCGAAGTGGGATCGCGAACTTGCGTCGAGCGGGGAGCTCGGTCTGCTCTCGGAAGGTTGAATATCGTGTTTTTTCGCCGCGCCCCGAAGCCGAGCAACAGCGAGGTGCACGTCCCGTCGCTCGGTACGAGCTTCCCGGTCGCTTCGAAGCAGACACTGCTCGACGGGGCGCTGCGCGCCAAGGTCGACATACCGTTCAGCTGTCGCGTCGGAAGTTGCGGCACGTGTGCTCTCAAGCTGGTTTCCGGGCGGATCAAGGCCCGTACCGAGTTCGCTTACGTGCTTTCGGAACGGGCGCTCGCGGACGGCTACGTTCTCGCGTGCCAATCCGTGCCGCTCGATGCCAAGCTCGAGATCGAGCTCGGCCCGACGTGCGACGAATGGCAACCCGCCGAGCTCGTCCAGAGTGACGAGCTGGGGCGCGACATCCATCGAGTCCTGCTCCGGCCGGCCCGCCGCGCCGACTACGTTCCCGGTCAATTCATCGTCGTGCGGCCGCGAGGCATGGGCGCCGCACGCGAGTACTCGCTGGCGTGCGCGCCCCAGGCCGACGCGGAACACTACGAGCTCTGCGTGCGGCGCGTGAGCGGCGGGCTCGTCTCGTCGTGGCTCACCGACCGAGCGCATCTCGGTGCCAGCGTCGAAGTGACGGCGCCTCGCGGCCGCTTTCATTACCGGGGCACCCGCAAAGCGAGCGTGTTCCTCGCGGGCGGAAGCGGCATTGGACCGATCAAGGCCATGCTCGAGACGCTCGTTGACGCGCCGGTTCACCCGCGTGTCCATCTCTTTTACGGCGCCCGTTACCGGTCGGAGATCGCGTACGAGCCGGCGCTGCTCGCGTTGAAAGCGCGCTGGAAGACCCGCTTCGAGCTCAAGTTCGTCGTCTCGCGCGAGGCCGTGCACGACGAGCGCGCCGTCTTCGGGCGCGTGAGTGATTGGCTCGAGGAGGTCGCCGAAGTGGCACACACCGCGGAATTCTACGTGTGCGGCGGCGGTGAATTCGTGCGCGGCGTCGAGGGTCACGTGCGTGCCCTCGGCGTGCAGGCAGAGAACGTTTGGACGGAACGCTTCGCGGCCGCTCGGCGCGCGGAGCCCGAAAGGAACATGAACGATGTCCGTTGCGATGCGTCTGGCGCGGTTCGTGGCTGAGCTGGAACCTGCGGTGATTCCCGCGGTCGTTCTCGAGAAGGCGCAGCAGTGTCTCTTTTGGGGTTACGGCATCGCTCTCGGCTCGTGCCGCGTTCCCTACGCACGGCTCGCAGCGCAAGCGAGTATCGAGCTCCACGGCGTGGTTTCGTCGGGCGGAGCCACGCTGCTCGCGAGCGGTGAACGGACTTCGGTGGCGGGCGCCGCGTTCGGCAACAGCGCTCTCTTCCATGCCCGATCGCAAGAGGACACCTGCGGTGCGTCGCATTTCGGTGCCGTCGTGATCCCGGTGTTGACCGCCTTGCTCGAGTCGGGCCGGTACGACCCCGCAGGCTTCATGCCGGCGCTGGTCGCAGGTTACGAGGTCGGCGCGGCGGTTCAGGCCGTCTGCGGCGTGCAAACCGCCGCGGGCGGCCACCGCGGCTCGTCCCTTTACGGGCCGATCGCGGCTGCCGCGGCGGCGGGTAGACTCATGCGTCTCCCGGTGGACGAGCTCGCGAACGCGATCGCCGCCGCGGTCTCGTACAGCGGCGGGCCGATGCAGTCGCTCGTCGATGGATCGGACGAATGGCGTTACCAGCTAGGGTTCGCCGCCGAGCAGGGACTCATGGCGGCGGAGCTGGCGCGGCGAGGCTCGCGGGCATCATGTTCCGCTTTCGAAGGGCCGGCGGGATTCGCGCGCGTCTACGCGCGCATGGACTGCGACATAGCGGCCTTTTCCGGACTCGGACGCGAGTGGGCCATGCGTCGCGTCGCGTTCAAGCCGTTCCCCGCGTGCGGAGCGGCTCAGATCCCGGCGCTGCTCTCGCTCCGGCTGCGTGAAGAGCGGAACGTCGAACGCATCTCGGCGATCAAGATCGCTCTCTCACCGCCCGCGGCCGCGTACCCTGGAGTGAGCGCGCAGGGGCCGTTTGCGACTCGTTCGGCGGCCCAGACGAGCATCCCATTTTGCGTCGCCGCCGTGCTGATTCAGGGCAAGCTCGATCTGGCGAGCTTCGGCGGCGACGATCCCCGCGTGCTCGACCTGGCTCGACGCGTCACGCTCGTTGCCGATCCGGAGCTCGGGCTCTACGACGTAACGCTCGAGGTCAGCGGCGACGACGGGCCTCCTAGTGCAAGGAAGTATCGGCGAACGCCGGACGAACCGCCGCCCGATCGGAAGCGCCTGACCGAGCTCGTGATTCGGGCCGGCCGTGACGAAGGCGTCCCGCCGAGCGCGTACGACGCTCTTTGGACGACCGTTTCGGCGCTGCCGAGCTCTCGGCCGTCGGACCTCCTCGGGTGCTTCAAAGCTCGCTGGGGCGACTCGTGACGAACACCGCGCGCGTCGCGGCGCCGTCCGGACGGCCAGAGCGGCAGCTCGCCGCGTCGCGGGCTTGTTTGCCGCCCTCCGCCTCGCGTACGCTCCGTCGCGCCGGGCGGGCAGAGACCAATCAAGGTGGCCAAGTGCGTGAGCATGCGATGCGAGGCGTCCGGCACGAGGTTTCGATGGACCGTGACATTCTAGAACGCAACGACCCAGAGATTTTTCAAGCAATCGTCGGCGAGGAGCGCCGCCAGCAGGCGGGTATCGAGCTCATTCCGTCGGAGAACTACACGTACCCGGAAGTACTCGTCGCGCTCGGTTCGGTACTGACGAACAAATACTCGGAGGGTTATCCAGGACGTCGTTACTACGGGGGTCAGACGTACACGGACAAGATCGAGACCATCGCCGTGGACCGCGCGAAACGCCTCTTTCGCGCCGAGCACGCCAACGTGCAGGCGCTGTCGGGGTCGCCGATGAACCAGGCCGTCTATTTTGCGCTGCTCAAACCGGGAGAGACGGTGCTCGCCATGGATCTCAGCCACGGCGGGCACCTCACTCACGGGGCGCCCGTCTCGCACATGGGCAAGATATTCAATTTCGCCCGCTACAAGACGGACCTCGACCGTGGCGGGATCATCGATTTCGACCACGTGCTCAAGCTCGCGCTCGAGACGCGGCCCAAGGTCGTGCTCTGCGGCTACACTTCGTACCCTCGCGACTACGACTACGCAGCGTTCAAGCGCGTCGCCGACCGCGTCGGTGCCGTGACGATGGCCGACGTTTCACACGTCGGCGGCTTGATCGCAGCGGGCGTGATGAAAAATCCGCTCGACCTCGGATTCGACATCGTGACGACCACGACGCACAAGAGTCTGCGCGGGCCACGCTCGGGCTTGATCCTGTGCCGGAGCCAATACGCCAAAGCCATCGACGCGTCGGTGTTTCCCGGTTTGCAGGGCGGGCCCCACATGAACACGATCGCCGGTGTCGCCATCACTTTGAAAAAAGCGGCGGAGCCGGAGTTTCAGGAGTACGCGAGAAGCACCCTTTCGAACGCGCAAACACTCGCGAAGGGGCTGCTCGCGAGAGGAGTGACGCTCGTGACGGGCGGAACGGACAACCACCTGCTCGTGGTCGATACCGTGAAGTCCTTCGGCCTCGCGGGCAACCGGGCCGAAGCAATCCTCGATCAGGTGGGTATCACCACCAACAAACAAATCATTCCGGACGATCCGAATCCGCCGCTCCGACCGTCCGGCATTCGCGTCGGCACCCCGGCCGCCACTTGCCGGGGTATGCGTGACGCGGAGATGGAGCGAATCGCCCAGTGGATCGTGGAAGCCCTTCGTGCGGCCGACGACTCGGCGACGCTCAATCGCATCGGTTCCGAAGTGCGGGCTCTGAGCCTGCGCTTCCCAGTTCCCGGTATCGGATAGTCGGTAAGAGCTTCGACGAACGTGGTTTGACTCGCCGCGGGCCAATCGCCCGAGCGGCTTGGCTTTGCATTGCCCGGAGGAACCCCATGCAGAATCTCCAGCAGACACTCGAGCGTTTTCGCAGCCGCGTGAACGAGGACCTCCGAGTCAAATCCCTGATTCGCAATTGGCGCAGAATGATCGTGGTCAAAGCCGACGACACGGGAGAGGTCTTCACGTTGCGCGTCGACGCGGGCGCCATCACCCGAGTCGAACCCGGCGATCACGGCGAGGACGAGCTCATCCTGCTCTCGGGGGACGAGCAGCTGATTCGGGGAGTCTTCGCGGGGGAGCGGAATCCCGCGAAGGAGTACTTGGACGGCGCGCTCACCGTGCTCGGCGACGAGGCGGACAAGATGAAGCTCGACGCCATCAGCGTGGTCCTTTGGGGAGAGATTCCATGAAACGAAGGATGCTGCTCACCTCGGTCGCCGTGGGCATGGCCCTGTCGAGTAGTTGCTACTCGCTCATCGCCGATTCTCTCACGGGTGTATCGCTCGCCGAGTGGCTCGCGGCTTTCGTGCTCGCGTTCGGCGTCGTCCTGGTCGTCGCCGGCGCCATCGCGGAGCTCGCGAGCAGGTTCCCTGGGGCGATCGGCGTGAGAACCATTCTCGCGGGGACTCTGGGCCCGCGCGTGGGGTTGTTCGCGAGTTACCTCTACCTGCTCGTGATCCCCGCCGTCGCCTCGGTCGAATCCTACTGCCTCGTGAGGCTCATCGACGCCGTAGGACTCGGTATTTCCGGAGGGCACGCTGTCGCTCTCGTTTTCGTGACGCTGCTGGCCGTCAACTGCCTGGGCTATGCGCTGTCGCTGCGCGCCCAATTCGTCATGACGGTGTTGCTGGTCGTGGCGAGCCTCGGCGTCTCCTCGGGGCCGGCGTCGCCCGTTGCCGCGCGCGCGGTGCTCGAGCACGGCACGCGCCTCGGTTCCGTCGCGTCCACGTCGATCATCGTCATCTTCTTGTTCATGGGTTTCGAGTGGGTCACGGCGTCCGGCCGGCGCAAAGAGGAGTACCGGCGTGACATGCCTCTGGCGATGTTCGTCGCGCTCGGCGTGCTGGCGGTCGTCTACCTGGCGTTCGCGTGGTCGTACTGGCTCTTGCGTCCCGGAGTGCCAGCGAGCGCGCTCCTCGCTTACTGCGTCGGTCGCTTCGGTTCGCTCGGACGCTGGCTCGCGCTGACCATCGGCTCGTTCGCAGCTGCGAGTACCCTGAATGCAGGGCTGCTCGGCGGCGCGCGCATGCTGTACGTGCTCGCGCGCGAAGGGGCTTTGCCGAGCGTCCTTTCGCGCGTCTGGGTGCGGCGCGGGACTCCCGTCGTGGCGCTCGCCTCGCTTTGCCTTGTCAGCGGCATTGCGGCGTACGTCGGGACCATTACAGGAGCGGCCCTCGAGCTTGCCGTGCTCGCGGCGGTCGTCGAGTGTTGTGTGTACGCGCTGCTCCTGCTCGCGGCCTTCAAGAACCGCCAGCATGGCGCGGCAGAAGGTTTCCGCTCGCGGCTGCCGCGCGGCTCGTTCGCCGTCGTGGCCGCGCTGCTCGTCGCGATTTGCGTCCTGGTTCTAGGCGATCAAGTCAAGGTGATTCGTGGAGTCACGTTCGCGGGTCTTCTCGCGATCTCGCTCACGCTGCTCAAGCTTCCGCGCGCGGGCCGGATTCGCGCCTCCGCGTGAGGGTCCGCGCGCCACGTCCTCCACGTCCGCCCGGGTAGTTTCCACGCCGGCGCCGGGCAACTCGAGCCTGGCACTATCGACGATGCCATCGATAGTCGTGCTGACGCCCAGAGCACTAAGGGTGTGGGCGAGATCTGCGGACGGGGGCGGTTGGGCAGCGCTCGCACCCGCGGTATTGCCCGCTGGCGAGTAGCAACGCGAGGTGATCGTCAGGCGGTGTGCGTCTCTAGCGGCCCAAAGGGCCGCGCACGGGAGTGGCGGGTCACGGCGTGTGGCGGGTCACGGCGTGTAGACGTGCCGGTAGACGGGGGCGCTGTACTCGGCCGGGCCGCCGCTGCCGTGAAAGACGACGTCGGCGAGCTCGCTGGCGGCCGTTTCGCCCAAGGTTGCGCGAGGCACGGTCCAGGATTTGGTGCCGGTGCTGCCGCCCGTAGCAGGCGTGCTCGCGATCGGCGTCCAG
>JAICTZ010000053.1 GCA_025936115.1 Polyangiaceae bacterium | reverse complement strand
GACCGCGAGAGCGGCGCGGCGCTCGGCACCTCGACGATCATCGCGCAGCTCGGCCGGCGCGACGCGCCCTACATCTACCTCGACGTGATCGACGAGGAGAAATACTCGAGCGCGCTCGATCGCCATTTTCATCACACCGTGCTCCGCATCGGTTTCTCCTACGATGGCCCGACGGAGCTTGGCGGACTCGTCGTCGCGCCCGAGCACCGGAGCGCGCCCGAACGCTTTGGCCGGCTCATCTCGTACGTCCGCTTCGTCTACATCACCGAACACCGCGCGCTCTTCCGCGACCAGCTCCTCGCAGAGCTGCTCCCGCCCCTCGAACCCGACGGCACGAGTCGTCTCTGGGAAGCGTTCGGCAGGCGCTTCACGGGCATGAGCTACGCCGAGGCTGATCGACTTTCGAGCGAGAACAAGTCGTTCATCCGCGATCTCTTCCCGAGCGGCAACGTCTACGCCTCGCTGCTGTCCGACGACGCGCGGTCGGTCATCGGCAAAGTCGGCGCGCAAACCAAAGGCGTCGAGAAGATGCTGCGCCGTGTCGGCTTCCGTTACGCGCGGCGCATCGATCCGTTCGACGGCGGCCCGCACTTCGTCGCGCCCGCGGAAGAGGTGACGCTGATCCAAGAGACGCGTCGCCTAGCGTTGCGCGTCGGAACGCCCGCGGCGAGCGCTCCCCAAGCGCTCGTGGCGCGGAGCTTCAGCGTCGCGCCCTTCTTTCGCGCGCTCGCCGTGCGCGCCGAACCCGCCACCGAGCACGTGACGCTCGAAGCCGAAGCGGCCGAGCTCCTGGGCGCTTCCGACGGCGATCTCTTGAGCGTGTTGCCGCTCAAGGGCGGCGCTGACAAATAGAAGCATGCATCTGGCTGTTTTCGGCCCGCCCCTCAGCGGGCACGCGCACCTCGGCTTTCGCTGCACCGAGTGCGGCGCCTGCTGCAAGAGCCTGCGCGTCGCCGTCACGCATCACGACGTGCGCAGGCTCGTGCGTGCGACGGGCCAGACGGCGAGCGAGCTCGTCGCCTGGCTCGCGCCGGACCAGGTGGACATGACGGGCGAGCCCGACACGTTCGTCGAGCTCGGCGCCGGCCGGCGGCTGATGGTGCTCGCGCAGCGCGACGGCGCCTGCACGCTGCTCGGCGCGGACAATCGCTGCCAGGCGTACGCCGCGCGTCCGCGCGACTGTGAGCTCTTCCCGTTCGACCCCGAGCTCGCCCTGGACGGCTCGCTCCAAAAACTCGAGCTCCTCCCGCTCTCGACGTGCGAAGCCACAAACGACGGCGTAAACGACCCGGTCGAGCTCGCCGCGTCTCACGCACGGCGCGAACGCGAGCTCGACGACTACCGGCAACGTGTCCGCGCGTGGAATCAGCTCGCGCTCCGGCGCCGGCGCTTCCGGCACCCCGTGGGCGACAGCGCTCGCTTTTTGGGCTTTCTGGGCGTCAGCTGAGCGATCGGCGCCGGCCGGGTAGCGTCCCTGGACGCGCCCGAGCCCTCGGGGTATTGCCCGCCGCCTCCATGGAAAGCGGCGAAGAAGCCCTCCTCCTGGCGCGCCGCCAGAAGCTCGAACGCATGCGGCAACGGGGCCAAAACCCCTTCGCCAACGACCTCGACGCGCGCGACCGCACTCTGGTCGCCGAGCTCCGCGCAAAGTTCGCCAAAGCCCTGCTCGATCCGGCCGAGCTCCGCTACGACGCCGAACGCGTCGCGAGCCTCGCCGCCGAGGAACGCTTCCACGTCTGCGGGCGGCTGATGGCGCGCCGCGGCTTCGGCAAGGCGAGCTTCTTTCGGCTACGCGACCGAAGCGGCGAGATCCAGCTCTTCGCCAAGCAAGACGTGATGGGCGAGGCGTTCGCCGCGCTCGAGGACGTCGATCTCGCCGATCACGTCGAGGTGCGCGGTCGCGCCATGGTGACGAAGACCGGCGAGCTCTCGCTCGAGCTCGCCGAGCTCCGCGTGCTCAGCAAGGCGATGCGCGGCTTGCCCGACAAGTGGCACGGCATGACGGACGCCGACCTGCGCTACCGGCGCCGCTACGTGGACTTCGTGGCGACGCCCGAAGCTGCGGCCGTGATTCGCGCGCGGGGCATCATCGTGCAGGGGCTGCGCGACTTCCTGGACGGCGAGGGGTTTCTCGAAGTGGAAACGCCGACGCTCGGGACGCTCGTCGGCGGCGCGACGGCGCGCCCGTTCGCGACGCACCACAACGCGCTCGATTTGCCGCTGTTCTTGCGCGTCGCGCCCGAGCTCTACTTGAAGCGCCTGCTCGTGGGCGGCTTCGAGCGCGTCTACGAAATCGGCCGCTGCTACCGGAACGAAGGCATCAGCACGCGCCACAACCCCGAGTTCACGCTGCTCGAGTTTTACCAGGCGTACGCGACGTACGACGTGCTCATGCACGCGACCGAGCGACTCTTCCGCCACGTCGACGCCTTCCTCAGTGAACGGCTCGAACGGCTCGGCTTCGCCACCGACGTGAGACGCTGGCACGCCGCGCGCACCTTCACGCTCGCCGAGCCCTTCGCGCGCGTGCCGATGCGCGAAAGCGTCGCGCGCTCGCTCGAACGCGCGTCGCTCACGACCGAGGTGCTCGACCGGCTCGAAGCGCTCGCCTTCGACCAGAAGACGAAGAGCGCGGCGCACGCCGACGCCGACGGCTGGGTCGCGCTCTGGCGCACGCGCTCGCCACGCGCGAACAGCGTCGATTGGTCGAACCTCAGGCGCGCGCTCGCCGGCTGCGGGTCGGCGGGCGAGCGCCTGTTCGTCGCCTACGAGTACCTCGCCGAACCGTTTCTGGCCGAGGATTACCGAAGCGCCGACGGTTCGAAGAGTCTTCCGGTCTTCATCATCGACTACCCGGCCGAGGTGTCGCCGCTCGCGCGCAGAAAAGACGCGGATCCCACGCTCGTCGACCGCTTCGAGCTCTTCATAGACGGCCGCGAGCTCTGCAACGCCTTCAGCGAGCTCAACGATCCGGCCGATCAAGAAGCGCGCTTTTTGCACCAGGTCGAGCTCAAGCAAAAGGGCAACGCCGAGACGATGGATTACGACGCCGACTACATCCTCGCGCTCGAGCACGGCATGCCGCCCGCCGCCGGCTTCGGGCTCGGGGTCGATCGCTTCGTGATGGCGCTCACGGGCCAGCCGTCGATCCGCGACGTGATCGCGTTCCCTTTGATGCGGCCCGAAGAATGAACGCACTCCTGCCGCTGCTGCTGCTCGCGCCCGCTTCGTCGCACGCGTCGCCCTTCGACCGCCACACGACGGTGAGCGGCGAACAACCGGCGTTCTTCCTGCGAGTATGGGAGTCGCTCGGGCTCTGGGCGCGCATCGCGCTCTTCGGCTTGGTGGTGCTCGCCATCGTCGTCCTCGTCGTCTGGGCGCTGAAGCAGCTCAATCGTGGCCGCTGGCGGAACCTGATGGCCGGCATCACGACGGTGTGCCTGGCCGCGTTCACCGTGTTCGGCTTCTGGGCGGCGCGCCTGCCGACACCGCGCGGGACGTATTTCGTGCTCTGGCACCAAATCGTCCGCGTCGCTGCGGTCGTGACGGGCATGGGCTTCATCCTCGGCGCCATGGCGCTGCTTATCCCGCACGTGTTCGACCGCTTCGAGGGGCAGAGCTTCGTGCCTTTCATCGCCGCGCGCCACGTGCGCTCGCAGAAGAGCGGCTTTTTGACCGTCATCAGCGTGCTCAGCATCGCGGGCGTCGCCGTGAGCTCGTTCGCGCTCTGCATCGTCGTCGCGGTGATGGGCGGCTTCGGCGCCGACCTGAAGCGCAAGATCCTCGGCAACAACGCGCACGTGAAGATCGAGGCGGCGAACGGCGGCGGTTTCCAGAATTACCGCGACCTCTTGGAAGACGTGCGCAAGGTGCCGGGCGTGAAAGCGGCGACGCCCGTCGCGGGCGGGGAAGCGATGGCGTCGAGCTCCTCGAACACGGCGGGCGTGCTCCTGCGCGGCATCGATCCGAACTCGATCGGCGACGTCATCGACTTGAAGAAGAACATCGAGGTCGGCCGCTGGGCATACCTGACCGACTGGAAGCGGCTCGCCGAGCTTCCGCCCGACGAACCCATCGGGCTCGGCCCGGGCGGCGAGATGTACTTGAAGGGCCCGAGCCTGCACTTCGAGAGCGATGACAAGCTCGATCCCGGCGTGAAAGCGGCGGTCGTGCCGACGGACGCCTACCCCGGCATCGTGCTCGGACGCGAGCTCGCCAAGACCCTGCACGTCTACGTCGGCGACGAGCTCACGCTCGTCTCGCCGCTCGGCGATCTCGGCCCCATGGGCGTCTTGCCCAAGAGCCGGCGCTTCCACGTCGCGGCCGTCTTCTACAGCGGCATGTACGAGTACGATTCGAGCCAAGCGTACGTCACGCTCGAGGTCGCGCAGGACTTCTTGGACCTCCCGGGCCGTGTGACGACGCTCGAGGTTCGTGTCGAGGACGCCGAGCGCGTCGGCGACGTGCGAGCGCGTCTCGCGGACCTGATCAAAGATCGTCCGGATCTGCGCGTCCGCGACTGGAAGGAGTCGAACCGCAATCTGTTCAGCGCGCTGCAGCTCGAAAAGATCGCAACCTTCGTGATCTTGTCACTCGCCATCCTCGTCGCGAGCTTCTGCATCATCTGCACGCTGCTCTTGATGGTAACGGAGAAGAGCAAGGAGATCGCCGTGATGAAGGCGCTCGGCGCGAGCGATCAGACGATTTTGCGCATCTTCATGAGCGAAGGCATGATGATCGGCGGTATCGGCACGCTGCTCGGCGTCGTGACGGGCCTGTCGGGCGCGCTCGGCCTGCTTTGGTTCGGCGTCCGGCTCGATCCCGACGTTTATTACATCGACCGGCTGCCGATTTCCGTCGACCCCTTGGATTTCTTGATCGTCGCGCTTTCTGCGCTTCTGATCACGACGCTCGCGACGCTCTACCCTGCGCTCGCCGCGAGCCGATTGCGCCCCGTGGACGGGATCCGCTACGAATAGCGCGCGATTTTTCCCGAAAGCCGACCTTGGACGCACTCGTTCTCATCGAAGGGCTCAAAAAGAGCTTCGAACACATGGGCCGCACGCTCGAGGTGCTGCGCGGCATCGACCTCAACGTCTACCCGGGCCAAATCCTCGCCATCGTGGGCCCGAGCGGCGCGGGCAAGAGCACCTTGCTCCACTGCGTCGGCACGCTCGACTTGCCGACGAGCGGACGCATCCGCCTGGGGAGCGAAGAGCTCACCACCATGTCGAGCTCGCGGCTCGCGGCCGTGCGTAACCGCGACATCGGTTTCGTCTTCCAGTTCCATCACCTCTTGCCGGAGTTCACCGCGCTCGAGAACGTGATGATCCCGGGGCTGATCCAGGGTCGCCCGCGCCGCGAGATGGAGAAGCGAGCGAAGGCGTTGCTGGAAGAAGTGGGGTTACTCGCGCGCGCGACGCACCGCCCCGGTGAGCTCTCCGGCGGCGAGCAGCAGCGTGTCGCCGTCGCGCGTGCCTTGGCGCTCGATCCGAAGCTCGTGCTCGCGGACGAGCCCACGGGCAACCTCGACACGGCGACGAGCGACGCCATTCACGACTTGTTCTTCCAGATCAATCGCGAACACGGCACGACCATCATCGTGGTGACGCACAATCCCGCCTTCGCAGAGCGCATGCCGCGCGTCGTCCGGATGCGCGACGGCCTCGTCGAAGCGGACGAAAATCGGCCGGTGTGACCGGGCGTGGCTCGTGATGCGGTGACGCGCCTCGCATCACGCTTCACGCGACGTTTCGCGCGCGCGGCGCTGTGCGCCGTCGCCACGGCCGGCGCCAGCACGAGCGCGCGCGCCGAAACGGCGAAAACAGGCACGGGGCCCGCGCCGAGTTCCGCACCCGCACCCGAGCTCGTGCCGCCCAAGCTGGTCGAAAGCGGTACGGTGCCGTACCCCGAGGGCGCGACGGGCAACGTGGTCGTGACGCTGAAGCTCGTCGTCAATCGCGACGGCACGGTGCGCTCGGCCGAGGTGACGCACGGGAACGAACCGTTCGCGAGCGCCGCCGTCAGCGCAGCGCGCGATTTTCGGTTCACGCCCGCGACGCGCGGCGGGCAACCCGTCGCCGCGACGATTCGTTTCGAAGTCGAGTTCGTCGCGCCCGCGCCGAGCTCCGACGTGACGGCGCCGAACGGCTCCGCAAACGCACCGAGCACCACGCCGCGAGCAAACTCCACGCACGGCGCCGTCCCCGCGCCGGCGCCCGCCGTCAGCGAAGTCATCGTCACGGGCGAACGCCCCGCACCCGCCGTGGTCTCACTCGGGCGCGCGGAGGTACGGCAGCTTCCCGGCGCGTTCGGCGATCCCTTTCGCGCGATCGAAGCGATGCCCGGCGTCACGCCCATCGTCTCGGGTCTTCCGTTCTTCTACGTGCGCGGCGCTCCGCCCGGCAACGTCGGCTACTACCTCGACGGCGTCCGCGTCCCCTACCTCTTTCACGTGGGCTTGGGTCCCTCGATCGTCAACCCGGCGCTCGTCGATCGCGTCGATCTTTACCCGGGCGGCTACCCGGCGCGCTTTGGCCGCTACGCCGGCGGCATCGTGTCCGGCGAGACGACCGCGCCGCGCACGGACTTCCACGGTGAAGGCAATATCCGAGTCTTCGACCTGGGCGGCGTGCTCGAAACCGGCTTCGCGGGCGGCCGCGGCACGATCCTGCTCGGCGGCCGCTACTCGTACACGGCAGCGGCGCTCTCGCTCGTGTCACCCAACGCGGAGCTCAACTACCGCGATTACCAAGCACGCGTGAGCTTCGACATCACGCCGCACGACCGAGTCACGGCCTTCGCCTTCGGCTCCTACGATCTTCTGGGGGATAAACAGCCGCAAGGACTGCGCGTGCTCTTCGGCACCGAGTTTTATCGCCTCGACACGCGCTACGACCATTTTTACGGCAACGACAACCGCGTGCGCTTCGCCTTCACGCTCGGTTACGACCAGACACGCCTCGACGTCAATCGCAACGCGCGAGACAAGATGCTCGGCGCCCGCGTCGAGGTCACGCACCACCTGAGCTCGAAGCTCCTGCTCCGCACGGGCATCGACGGCACGCTCGACGCCTACACGACCAGTCGGCCGACGTACGTCGATCCGGACGATCCCAACGACGCCATCTTTGCTTCGTTGTTCCCGTCGCGCAGCGACTACGCGTTCGGCGTCCACGGCGATGTGGTCTGGAACGTCACGCCGCGCTTGGAAGTGATCCCGGGGTTACGCGCCGACCTGTTCCAGTCGAACGGTGCGACCAAACCGAGCCTCGACGTGCGGCTCGCGGCAAAAGTCAGCGTCACCCGCCGGCTGAAGCTGATCGAAGCCTTCGGACTTGCGCATCAACCGCCCGCGTTCCTCGCGCCGGTGCCCGGACTCACCCCGGCCACGCTAGCGAACGGCCTGCAGACGAGCTTTCAGTCGAGCGCCGGCGCCGAGCTCACGCTGCCCGCTTCGATCACGGCCACGGCCACCTTGTTTCACAACGCTTTCTTCAACATGAGCGACGACCTCGGAACGAGCCGGAACGTCGACCTTTCGAACTTGGACCAGCGCAGTCTCGGTCAGGCCTACGGTTTCGAGCTTTATGCGCGGCGCCCCCTGACCACCAAACTCGCCGGCTTCGTCACGTACACGCTGTCGCGCTCGGTTCGCAGCCTCGGGCACGAACACTTCTTGAGCGCGTTCGATCGTACCCATGTCGGTAACGTTGCCCTCGCCTACGACCTCGGGCGCAACTGGCGGGCCGGCGCGCGCCTGATGTTCTACAGCGGCGTCCCGAAGCAACCCGACATTCCGCCGGGACTCATTCAACCGGAACGCACGACGAACGTCGAGCGCGCGCCGGGCTTTTATCGTATCGACCTGCGCGTCGAGAAGCGCTGGAACTTCAAGCGCACCGGCTGGCTTTCGTTGGTGCTCGAGATGCTGAACGCGACGTTCCACAAGGAGACGGTGGCAAACACGGAGATCGGCCCCGTGACGATCCCGAGCATCGGCGTCGAGGCAGGTTTCTGATGCGTCGTTTCGTAGCCCTCTGCGTGCCGCTCATTTGCGCCGGTTGCTTGCCGCGCGACACACGACCACCGCCCGCCGAGCTCACGGTGACCGCCTCGAGCAGCGACTCGACGCTGAACGACATTCCCGCCGCGGCGACGAGCGACGGTTTCGCCATTTCAATCGAGCGCCTGCTGATCAACGTCGGCCAGGCGGAGCTCGTCGAGGACGTGGGCGGTACCGCCTGCAACGAATACTCGAACCCCGAATACACGCGCCTCTTCGATTTCAAGCGGGTCATCGCGCCGCGCGAGCTCGGCATCGCCTTCGCGACGGGGCGTTGCGGCTTCGGCTACAGCGTCCGTTTCCCGAACTACGCCACGGTGCTCGACCTCGGCACGACGAACGACGACGCGACCCTCATGCGCATGCCCGGCAGCGATCCTGCCGCAACCGACGCGGGCGTTTCCGTGTACGTCGAAGGCTTCGGCGTGCGCGGTTCGGAGGCTAAGCATTTTGCGTGGCCGTTCCGCAAGCGCATCAGCTACGCAAGCTGCGGCACGTTCGACGACGCGGGCAGCTTCAACACCGGAATTTCGCTCGCGAGCAACCAGAAGACGAGCGTCAACCTCGAGATCCACGCCGAGGCGCTGTTTCAGAACCGCTCGGACACCCCCGCGCATTTCCAGCCTTACGCCGACGCCGACGCGAACGGCGACGGAGAGATCGCGTTCGAGGAACTCTGGACGGTGCCGCTCGAAGCCGTGATTGCGGGCGGCTTCGAGCCGCCACCGGATATCGGCATCCCTCCGATGCCCTCGCCGCCGAGCGCGCCCCTCGACCCGGCGTATTCGTGCTCGGACGAAAACGGTGACCCCCTCACCATCAAGACGCTCGGGGACTACGCGTACTGCGAGCTCTTACCGGCGCTCGTGCGCTTCGAGGGCACGGGCGCGTGCACCGTCACGATCGGCCGCTCGAGACACGAAGACGACTGAGGTCTCCCGCCGGCGGCGCGAACGACCGTTACGACGCCTTCGCCTGCCCGCGCTCGGCGTTCTTCAAGAGGTACGCCTCGATGAACGGATCGAGGTCGCCGTCGAGCACCGCTTGCACGTCGCTCGTCTCGTGCTCGGTGCGCAGATCCTTCACGAGCTGATACGGCTGGAGCACGTAGCTCCGGATCTGGTTACCCCACGCGATTTGTCCTTTGGCGGCTTCGTAGCGCGCCTGCTCTTCCTCGCGCTTGGCCTCTTCGAGCTCGAACAGGCGTGCTTTCAGCATTTTGAGGGCCATGGCGCGGTTTTGATGCTGGCTGCGCTCGGCGCGGCACACGATGTTGATGCCGGTCGGCAGGTGCTTCATGCGCACTGCGGTCTCGACCTTGTTCACGTTCTGCCCGCCCTTACCGCCCGCGCGCATCGTCGTCACTTCGAGGTCGGTGTCTTTGACCTCGATGTTGATCTCGTTTTCGATGTCGGGCGTCACCTCGAACGCGGCAAAGCTCGTCTGGCGCCGGGCGTTCGCGTCGAACGGGCTGATGCGCACGAGCCGGTGCACGCCGACCTCCGCGCGCAGGTAACCGTACGCGTTCGGCCCCTGTACCGTGAACGACGCCCCGTCGATGCCGGCTTCGTCGCTCGCCTGATAGTCGATGATCTCGGTTTTGTAGCCGTGACGCTCGCACCAGCGCAGGTACATGCGGAGCAGCATCTCCGCCCAGTCCTTGGCGTCGGTGCCGCCCGTGCCGGGATGAATGCTCACGATCGCGTTCGCGTGATCGACGGGACCGGACAGCATGCGCCGGAGCTCCGCCTGGCGAACGCGTGTTTCGAGCGCGGGCAGCTGCGCCTCGACGTCGCTCAGGACACCTTGATCGTTTTCGGACGCGCCGAGCTCGAGTAGCTCGCTCGCGTCGTTCACGTCGCGGGTGAGCTTCTCGATGAGCTCGAGCTTTTCGGTCGCAGCGGAGCGCTTGCGCATCTGCGCTTGCGCCTTCTCCTGGTTTTCCCAAAAACCCGGCTCGGCGCCGAGCTGGTCGAGCTCTTCGATCAGGCGGCGAAGACCGGGGACGTCAAAGAGACCCCCTTAGCGCATCGACGCGCCTTTGAAGGTCCTGGAGTCCGTTACGAGCGTCGGCAAGCATGGCACCGGCGATGTAGCAGACCCCGAGCATGCCTCCAAGTCGGCCGTACGCGACGCGGAGGCGGGCGCGTCCTTGGTTTTTGAGGCGGGCTTGGGTGCGGCGGGGGTTTTCGGCGCCGGCGCGCGCCGTTCCACGGCCGGCGCGCCGGCGGTGAGTCGCCGCGCCCGTTCGCCGAACCAGCCGTCGGTGAGCGCGTCGAGCTCGAGCTCGGCGTCGATGCGCGCGAGCGCGGCGCGACCGCGGGTTTCGGCGTCCGGCGCGCTCCATTCGTGCGACAGCGCGCGGTGCCACGCCACCACGCGCGCGAGCACGCGCGCTTCGAGCCGCTCGTTGACGCGCTCACGCTCGATGCGCAGCCGCTCGAGCGGCACCTCCTCGTCGGCGAAAATCAGCCGGTTCAAACGAAACGTCGCTTGCGCCTCGACCAGCACGCCGTCGCCGTCGGCGAGCGACGCGTGGTAGGGATCGTCCACCGTGGGCGCGAGCCGGAGCGCCGCGTCGCGCGAGCGCGCGGCGCGCAGCCGGATCTCCGGCAAGATGGCGCTCGTGCGCGCGCGAGTGGCGGCGCTGTCCATTTCCCGCGCGAAGGCGGCAGCGCCGTGCGCGTTCTCCGCCGCGGCGAGCGTGCCGCGCGCCAAACGGCCGACCAATGCAGGACTGAGCGCTGGCACGACGCTGCCGTAGCGCTCGTCGTCCGGGTCCGTCACGCTGTCGCGCACGTCGTCTTCCACGACCGGGTAACTGGCGTCGTCCGCCGCCGCGACGAGCGCACGTCGCGGCGCCACCGTGCGCTCGAGCGGGAATTGCACGCGTAGAAAGCCCGCCAGAGCCGAGCGCACGTCGCTTTGCTCGCGCACGACCCCTACCGAAATGCTCGCGTCCCCCGCGCGGCCGAGCGCATCGGTGCGCGCCGGCGCCACGGGCGGCTCCGCGAACGCGCGCGCCGCGACCAAGACGCCGGCCGAAAGCAGCGACCCGCCGAGAATTCTCTTCACACGAGCAAGTCGGCCACGCCACGGCCGAGTTGCTCGCGAAGCGCGACGGGCGGTTCGCCAGGCGCCGCGAATGCCACCGAAACGCCGCCTTCGCTCACGCGGTACACCCAGGCGACGGCGAGCGGCTTGAACGCGCCCTCCAGATCGATACCGAGCGCGCCCCGCACGTGGGCGCCCGCTTCGATCGGCGGTAGCAGCAGCCGCTCTTCACCGCGGTCGAGCGGCATGTCGAGCGAGCCCTCGGTGGGGCCCCGGCGTCCCGGCACGAACCACGCAACCCGCAAGATCACGCCGTGCGCCGCGCGCGGCAAACGATAGTGCGCCACGACTTCGGTCCTGGTTTGCACGAGCACACACACCGCACCAGCACCCTGGGCTGCGGCGGTGCGCGGCGAAGGCGCGGCGAGCGTCGGGGTCGAAGGCGGGGGCGACGAGTCGAAGCGGGGTGGTGGCACCTGGACCGGTAAGCCACCGGGCTCGGTCTGAAATTCCGGGCCGAACGTCGATGGAGCGGGCACCTCAGGCTCGGGCGCGAAAGGCGGCGGCACGTGCGGCTCGAACGCCGGCGCCGGCGCGGCGCTGACGTGCGGCTCCGGTTCGGGCGCGAAGACCGGCGCCGCGCGCTCTGCCTGCTCTGCTTCCGTCGGGAGCTCGAACGCCGGCGGAGCGTTCGGCACGACCGGCACGACCGGCACGACCGGTGCGAGCTCCGGCTCGGCTTCGGTGTGGGGCGCCGCGGGCACGACGGGCGAGCCGTACGGCTCGCGCATCGCGTCCGGCGGCACGGACGAGAGGAACGGCGCCGGAGCAGGCGGCGACGACAGCGGCTCGTCGAGCTCGCGCGCGTCCGTCTCGAGCGGAACGCGACGTCGTGCCGCGCCGCTCGCGCGTTCGTCCCGAATGCGATCGCGGAGCGCGAGAGCTGCGGCGTGTTCCGGCTCGACGCTGAGTACCTCGTCGAGGACGGCGAGGGCGCGGTCGTCGTGTCCCTGCGCGAGATAGATTTCGGCGAGCGTCAGCGTCGCGACGGGCGGCGGCCCCGCCGTCTCCTCGGCGGGTCGCGCGTCCCCGCGGATGGCGGAAGCGGCGCTCGGCATCTTGAGCCCTGCATCGACGACGCTCGCCACCAAATCGCGGGCGACCCCGAGCCAACCGCGCGAGCGTCGCCGCGCCGTGGGGTCAGGCTCGCTGAGCCGCACGATTTCGTCCCGGAGCTCGACGCGGGTCATCACCTCGGGCCGTTCGGCGCCGAGCTCGCGCGCCCGCCGTACGAGCTCCTCGCGCGAAAGCTGGTCGAGCTCGGCCGTCATTTCGCCCCCTTCTTACCCCTCGAGGACCGGGCGCGGTCAAGCTCGCCGTGCCCGGCGCGTGAACGGCGCTGAACACCCCGGAAATTTCGCGAGGCGCGCCGGCTTGCCGTGGCGCTGGAGAATTTCGGGCGGCGCGATTTCGCTCGCTTGCGGCGCGCCCCGCGTCGTGCGACTGACCGCGCCTCGCTCGACGAACCACCATGCTCCGACGCTACGTCAACTTGGTCGTCGCGTGGCCCAAGCTAGTGATCGCGCTCGTTTGCGCCGTCACGATTGGTCTCACGCTCTTCATTCCGCGCCTCAAGGTCAACATCGATGTAGATTCTCAGATCCCGCCCGGCGATCCGCGCGTGATCGTGGGCAAGCGCATCGAGAAGCTCTTCGGCGGCAAGTACATGACCGTGATCGGGTTTTATCCCGAGAGCGGCACCGTCTACACGCCCGACATCCTCGCGAAGGTCAAGCGCGTCACCGAGACGGTCGAGAAGATCCCGGGCGTGAAGCCCGGCAGCGTCATCTCGCTCATGTCCAAGCGCGTGAAGGACATCAACTCCACGGAGGACGCGCTCGAGGTCAAGCAGCTCGCCGACAAAGTGCCGGCGAACGACGCCGAGATGGC
Source organism: Polyangiaceae bacterium (assembly GCA_025936115.1). Classification (GTDB taxonomy): domain Bacteria; phylum Myxococcota_A; class Polyangia; order Polyangiales; family Polyangiaceae; genus PMG-095. The sequence goes on along the minus strand of JAICTZ010000053.1, from coordinate 32,692 downwards.
GGACTTCAAGAAGCGCGTCGACCGCAACCGCGTGATCACGAGCTTGCTCGTGAGTGACGACGGACGGGCGACGGCCGTGTTCGTCGACTTCGACGACTTCGTCAAAGCGGGTGGACCGCAGGGCCTCTACCCGAAGCTCGAGAAGATCCTCGAGCCCGAGCGCGCGCCGGGACTCGAAATCTTGAGCGCCGGCGCGCCGTCGGTGCTCTTTTGGCTGAACACCTACACGCGTCGCGTCGCGATCCTGTTCCTCGTGGCGCTCGCGATGATCGGTTACCTGCATTATCGCGCGTTTCGCACGCTGCAGGGCATGATCGTGCCGCTCGTGACGGCGATCATGGGCGTGCTCTGGGCGCTCGGCTTGATGGGACTCATCCAGGCGCCGATGGACCCCTGGAACATCATGACGCCGATCCTCTTGCTGGCGATCGGCGCCGGACACTCGGTGCAGATCCTCAAGCGCTATTACGAGGAGTACGCGCGTAGCCGCGAGACCAACCCGGGGCTCTCGGGCGTCGAGCACAACCGCGCCGCCGTGATCGAGGCGACCGTCAAGGTCGGCGCCGTGATGCTCGCGGCCGGCGCCATCGCGGCGCTGAGCTTCGGCTCGCTCGCTGCGTTCGGCTTGCCGTCGATCCGGAGCTTCGGCTTGTGCACGGCGTTCGGCATTGCCGCCGCGCTCACCGTCGAGATGACGTTCATCCCCGCCATGCGGGTCTTGATGTCGCCGCCCACCGAGCACCAGACCCAGCGCGAGCAACACAAAGAAGTCTTCGACACGCTGCTCGAGCGCGTCGCCGAGATGGTGCGCCAAAAGCGCGAGCAGCCGATCCTCTGGGTCTTCATCGCGCTCATCGCCCTCGCGGGCTTCGGGCTCTCGCGGCTCGAAGTCGGCAACAGCCTCGGCGCCCAGTTCTTCGAGGCGAACGGCCCCGTGCACGGCTTCCGCATGGCCGATTCGCGGCTCGCCGGCACGCGCGTGATCCAGGTGCTGCTCGAAGGCAGCGCACCCGACGCCATCAAAGACCCCAAGGTGCTCGCGCAAATGGACGCGCTCTCGACGTTCATCACGCACCAGTCGCTGCCCATCGGCAAAGTCGTCTCCGTCGTCGACGTGCTCAAGCAAATCGGCAAAGCCATCGACGCCGAGCACCCCGAGCGCGCGCTGCCCGACACCTCCGACGCCGTCGCGCAGTTCCTCTTGCTCTACTCGATGTCCGGCGACGAGGACGACTTGAGCCGCGTCGTCGATCGCGAGTTCAAGAACGCCGTCATCACCGCGTACGTGAAGACCGACGATTTTCCGAGCATGAAGACTTTCTCCGTCGCGCTCCAAAAGGAAGCGGCGCGTCTGTTTCAGGGTCTATCCGTGAAGGCGTCCGTCGGCGGCGGCGTCACCAACGCCATCGCGCTGAACGAGACCATCGTCGAGAAGAAGACGGTGAACCTGGTACAGATCTCGGTGCTCGTGATGGTGATCACGAGCGTGCTCTTGCGCTCGCTCACGGGCGGTTTGCTCGTGCTCTTGCCGCTCGCCACGGCGGCGCTCTGCAATTTGGGCTTGATGGGACTCACGGGGATCCCCCTGTCCATGGGCACCGCGGCGATTTCGGCCATGGCCGTCGGCATCGGCGCCGACTACGCCGTCTACTTCCTCTTCCGCGTGAACGAGGAGTTCCAGCGGCGCGGCGACTTGCGCGACGCGACGGCCGCAGCGCTACTCACGTCGGGCAAGGCGATCGCTTATGTCGCCAGCGCCGTCGCAGGCGGTTACCTCTGCCTCACCTTCTCGTTCTTCAAGGTGCACGTGCTGCTCGGGGTCTTGGTCGCGCTCACGATGGTCACGAGCAGCACGGCGACGGTCGCGTTCCTGCCGGCCGTGATCCTGCGCTTGAACCCCAAGTTCTTGACGCGTCGGCGCCTCAAGGCGCAGTAGCGTCCCTCGCGGGTCAGTACCAGCCGTCGCTCGCGGGAACGCGCCCGCGCACGGCGTCGCGCGCCGTGACGAGATCGCGCTCGATCTGGGCGCGCAAGGCGTCGATGCCGTCGAAGCGACGCTCTTCGCGCAGGCGCGCACAGAGGTGCAGCCTGAGCCGCGCGCCGTACAGATCGCCCTCGAAATCGAACAAGTGCGCTTCGACGCTGAAACCGGCGCCGAGCGTCGGACGCTCGCCGACGTTGACGACACCCTTCGCGAGGGCGCGCGTGCCGCCGTCGAGTCGATCGACGACGCAGGCGTAGACGCCGTAGGGCGGCAGCGCTTCCGCGACGCCGTCCAGGTTCGCCGTCGGCACACCGATGGTGCGGCCGCGGCCGGCGCCGCGCACGACCGTACCCGAGAGCGAGTGCGGGCGGCCGAGGACGCGCTCGACGTCTGCGAGCTCACCGCGGGCGAGCGCTTCGCGTACGCGGCTGCTCGAGTAGGGTCCCTCCGCGTCACCGCGCAACGGTTCGGCGCGTGCCTCGAAGCCGAGCGCCTGCCCGAGCGCTTCGAGCGTCGCGAGATCACCCGTGCGAGCGCGTCCGAAGCGAAAATTCTTGCCGACGACGACGACCCGCGCCGCGAGCGCTCTTGCCAGCACGCGCTCGGCGAACTCGGTCGGCTCGAGCGCGGCAAGCTCGCGCGTGAACGGCTCGACCACGACCGTGAGCTCGGGGCAGATGCGGCCGAGCAGCTCGACTTTGCGCTCGAGCGTCGTGAGCACCGGCTCGCCGCCGCGCCCGAGCACCACCGACGGATGCGGGTCGAAGGTGAGCGCCACCGTGGCCAAGCCGCGCGTCCGCGCTTGGGCGCTGCTCGTCTCGAGTACGGCGCGGTGGCCGAGATGCACGCCGTCGAAGTTCCCGATCAGGACGAGCGTACCGCTCGGCGGAGCCTGAAACACGGACGAGCCATCGACACGGCGAGCGGACACGGCGGCGTTTTAGCACTACCTCGCCGCGATCCCCGAGGCTGTTCGCGGGCGATCCGAAATGCGTTGCCAGCGCCCGGATTGCTCGCTACCTCGTGAGGCGCGGCATGACCCCGGAAGACGCCATGGCCGAGGCGCGCGCTGGAGAGCTCCGGCCCGTCTATCTGATCGCGGGCGACGAGCCTTATCTCGAACGCCTGGTGCTGACGGAGCTCAAGCGCGCCGCGCTCGCGGGCGCGGTACCCGGCTTGAACGACGAGTACTTGACCGCGGGTGAAGCGTCGATCGAACGGGTGCTGTCGGCGGCGCGCACCCTGCCGATGATGGCCAAGCGCCGGCTCGTGCTCGTACGCGGGCTGGAGCGCTGGGAGCCGCGCGAGGGCCAGGAAAGCAGCGGGAAAGAGCAGCCCCTCGATCGCCTGGCCGAGTACACGAAGGCCCCCTCGCCGACGACGGTGCTCCTGCTGGTCGGCAGCGGGCTCGACAAGCGGCGACGGCTCGTCACACAGGCGCGGAGCGCCGGGTTTCTCGTCAATTGCGAGCCGCTCGAGCGCGCGGCGCTGCCGGGCTTCATCGAACGCGCGGTGCACGAACGAAACGCGCGCATCGCGCCCGGCGTGGCCGATCTCGTGGCGGAGCTCTCCGGTCCCGAGCTGTCGCAAGTCGCCGACGCCGTTGACCGCCTCACGCTCTTCATAGGGGAAGGTGGCGAGATCACCGAGGACGCCGTCGCCGAATGCGTGGTGCGGCTCCGGCCGTCGACCGTCTGGGAGCTCGTCGGAGCCGTCGGGCGTCGCGATCTCGGAGCGGCGCTGCGCGCGCTGGACCAAGTCTACGACCCCGCCGACCGCGGACTCAGGCTCGTCGGCGTGCTCGCCTGGTCGACGCGGCAGCTCGTTCGTTTCGAGGCGGCGCAGCGCGCCGGCGCGAACCCGAGCGAGGCGGCAGCGCGCGCCGGTGCTCCTCCGTTCAAAGCGCGCGAGCTCGCGCAGCAGCTGAAAGGGCTCGATACCGCCGACCTCGAACGCTTCCTGGTCCGGCTCGCCGAGCTCGACGGAGATTTGAAGGGCGGCTCGAAGCGGCCGCCGAAAGCCTCCCTCGAGCACACGATTTTGGCGCTGATCGGGAGCGGCAAAGGCCGAAGACCCGCTGCCTGACCGTGCCGGGCTTGACCTCGGGACGAGCGAGCTTCATGTTATACGGGAACTCACGAGCGCCGCGCTAACACAAGCAAAAGCATTGGGCTTTTGGCACAGGCACCGCTCGGGATGGGAAGCTTGAGATGTCCGAACAGAAGACTCCAGCTCTCGAGCAGCTGGCGGAAGCGCCGATCCCCACTCGCTTCGGCCTTTTTTCGCTCAAGGTTTATCGCTGGGACGACCCGCAGGCGCACCCGGCGCTCAGCAAAGAGCATTGCGCGCTCAGCATGGGTGACTTGCGCGGCCGGCGGAACGTCCCCGTGCGCGTTCACTCCGAGTGTTTGACGAGCGAGGTTTTCGGGTCGCTCAAGTGCGACTGTCGGGAGCAGCTCGAGCGGGCGCAAGCCGAGATCGCCAAGCGCGGCTTCGGCGTCGTGCTGTACCTGCGCCAGGAGGGCCGCGGCATCGGCCTGGCGAACAAGGTCCGCGCTTACGCGCTCCAAGCCGAGGGCGCCGATACCGTCGCCGCGAACGAACAGCTGCACTTGCCCGTCGACGCGCGCACCTACGACGTCGCAGCGGCGATGCTGGGTGAGCTCGGCGTCGAATCGATCGAGCTCATGACGAACAATCCCGACAAGGTGGAGTCGCTCAAGCGCCTCGGCATCGTGATCGAGCGCCGCTTGCCCGTGCTCGTCCCAGCCACGCCGTTCTCGGCCGGCTACCTCGAGACCAAGCGCCGCTTGATGCAGCACGAGCTGCCGTCGAGCCCGCTCGTGAGCTCGCCGCCGGAGCCCGCCGACCAAACGTCCCGCAAACGCTCGCTCGCGAGCTGAGCGGACGGGGCCATGCAGGTGAGCCGCGCCAACGCCGAGGCGATCCAAGCCTGGGACGGCGTGCTGTTCGAGAAATTTTCGCGTTTCCGCGCCGTGCTCACCGCGGGACTCTCCGTTCACGGCACGGAGGCCCTACGCCGCCATCCGCCGCGCGAGGCCTCGCGCGTGCTCGATCTAGGCTGCGGCTTCGGTGACACGACGCTCGAAATCGCACGCCTCGTGGGCCCGCTCGGCAGCGCGACCGGCGTCGATGCGGCGCCCCGCTTCATCGAGCAAGCGCAAGCGGAAGCGCGCTCGGCGGGCGCCGCGAACGCGCGCTATTTCGCAGCCGACGTCCAGGCCGACAGTCTCGAGGGCCCGTACGACTCCGCTTTCTCGCGCTTCGGAACGATGTTCTTCGCGTCCCCGGTCGCCGCCCTACGCAATGTCCGCAAGTCGCTGACAGCGGGCGGCTCGCTGCTCATGGTCGTGTGGCGCCGCCGTGAAGACAACGGCTGGGCGCACACGGCCGAGCTCGCCGTGCGTGAAATCATCCCGCCGGTCGAGCACGGGGACGAGCCGACCTGCGGCCCAGGTCCCTTCTCCATGGCCAGCGCCGACACGGTGAGCGCCCAGTTGCTCGCCGCGGGCTTCCAGGATGTAGGCTTCGAGCGCTTCGACACCGACATCTGCATCGGAAAAGATTTGGACGAGGCGCTCGCTTTCGCGAAAGCGCTGGGACCGGCGGGCGAGATGCTGCGTCTCGCAGCGGCGCAGGGCATCGACGAAACCGCGCGCGTCGACGCCGCGCTGCGGAGCGCGCTCGCACCTTTCGTGAAAGGTGGTGGCGTGTACGGTCCCTCGAGCACCTGGTTCGTTTCCGCCCGTTCGAGCTGAAGAAGAAGACATCGAGCTCCGCCTCGACGCCGTGTAGAGTATAGGACTGATGCGACGTCGATTTGCGACGAGTGTCGTCGGCCTGTTGGGGGCCGGGCTCGCGAGCGTCAGCGCGGCTGCGCAGCCGAACGAGACCCCTGCTCCCGCTGCGCCAGTACCCGCGGCAGCGACGGCAAGTACTGCGGCACCCGCCGCGGCGACGCCGAGCGCGACGATGCCGGCCCCGACAGCGCCGCCCGCACCACCGCTCGCCGCGGCTCCTCCACCTGCGCCGGCGGCTGCAGTCCCTCCCGCACCGCCTCCGCCGCCTTCCCTCAACGCCGTTCCCCCCGCGGCGAGCGGCTTCCAAATCGCGTTTCGCACGGGCGCGATGTTCCCGCTCGGTGAGGCTTCGGGCGCAGCGGCGGACGACCTCTCCCGCCGCTACGCCTGGCAGATCCCGTTCTTGCTCGACGTGGGCGGCCGCTTCGCGCGCTCTTTTTTCGTGGGCGGCTACCTCGGCTTCGGCATCGGCTCGACCGGCAGCGACGCGCGCGTCGACGCCGCCTGCAACGACGACGACGACAACGGCAAGAACGATATCGCCTGCAGCGCGGCCTCGTTTCGCATCGGCGTCGAGCTGGAGTACTCGTTCGCTCCCGACCAGCGCCTCAATCCCTGGATTGGCTACGGCATTGGCTTCGAGGGCGCGAGCGCGTCCATCAAGGACGACTACGCCGGACTCGACGAGTCGGATTCGAGCACGGGCATCACGTTCGCCGATTTCAAAGCGGGTTTCGACCTGCGTCACAAGGTCGGCTTCGGTCCTTTCATCGACCTGGCGCTCGGGCAATATCGACAGACGACCACCGATCTCGGCGAGCGCGGCAAGTACCGCTACACGATCGAGGAGCGCGCGCTCCACGCGTGGCTCACGCTCGGGCTACGCTTCGTGGTGAATCCATGAGCACGCGCACACGACTCCACGGCCTCGCGCGCTGCGCGCTCGCGCTCGCTACGTACGGCTCGCTCTTCGGCTGCTCGCCCTCGCCGGGCGGACCCGAGTACACCGAGCTCGGCGTGCGCGCCGAAGACGCTTCGCGCGTCGTGCTCGGTGGCGCCTGCATACCACTACCAGTCTTGCCCGGTGGAACCATCGAGCGCGACGTGACGCTCGCCCCCGGTCTCTCGGCGCACGTCTTGGCCGTGCGCGACTCGGTTGACGTGACGTTACGCGGAGTGGAAGACCAAGCAGCCGCTCATCGCGCGCTGTCCCAAACGACGCTTTACGACACGTTCGTCGAGAATCTGCCGGTAACGACGGACACGGGCGCGCACTACACAGTGTGGTTCACGTCGCCATGTAACGCCCTCGACGAGCCTCAGAATAACTAGCCACGCCTCGCAGCAGACGGCCGCCGGCCGTGAGCGTAGGCTAGGCGCATGGCCTTTCAGGGATTCGCCGACCCCGACGCCCGCTTCTTCCGCCTGCTCGCCAAAAACCAAAAGCGCGAGTGGTTTCAGGCGCGCAAGGCCGAGTTCGAGGCGGGTTATCACGAACCGATGCAGGAGCTGCTCGCGGAGGTGGCGGCGGCCGTCGACGCAAGCTTCGAGCATTGTGAGCTCGATGCGCCCAAAATCTTCCGCATCTTCCGCGACGTGCGGTTCTCGAAGGACAAGTCGCCGTACAAGACGCACTTGGGTGGCCTGATTCCGACACGCCAGCAGGGCAAAGTGACGGAGGTGCCGATGGCGCTCTACCTTCACGTGGGCGAGCCCCGCTCGTTCGCGGCCGCCGGCCACTACATGATGTCGCCCGAGCAACTCGGAAAGTTTCGCGCGGCCGTCGCCGACGACACGCGCGGGCACGAGCTCGACAAGCTGCTCGCTTCCCTGAAAAAGAAGGGGTTTTCGCCAGATTCTCACGACCATTACCAGCGCGTGCCGAAAGGCTACGACCCGGCGCACCCGCGTGCCGAGCACTTGAAGCGCAAGGGTCTCACCGTCGGTTTCCCTGCGCTGCCGGCGGGCATCCTCGCGAGCAAGAAGCTCTCGCCGTGGCTCGTCAAACACGTAAAAACCGCGGCGCCGCTCGTCGAGTGGCTCGTGCTCGCGACTCACTGATACGTGAGCGTGCATTCGCACGCCGCGCCGCCGCGCTTCCGGCACGCCCCCGTCTTGACGCTCACATGCTTGCCGCCGGACAGCTCGACCGAGCGCTCCGCCCAAGGAAAAACGCTACTGCAGTGGGTGCAATGCGGCGCGTCGAAGTCGGCGACGCGCAGGCCGATCTTTCGCGGCCCGTCTTCGAGGACCTCGAGGCGACCCGAATCGTAGTGCACGTTCCAGAGCGCGCTCGCCTTGCCGAGGATGAAGCTTGCGCTCGAGATGCGAAAAAAGATGCGGTAGAGCGTGGTCAGGTTGGCGTCGGCGGCGTAGCGCGCCATTTCGCGGCAGAGCTCGCCGTCCCCGCGCCCGAGCACGCGGTCCGTCGTGTCGATGAGCGCCGTCAAGCACGCGACTGGCAGCCATTCTTGGGACAAGACGAGCGCGCTCAGGCGCTCTCGAATGCGCGGCTCGAGCGCATCGAGCACGCGCGCGTAGCCCGTATCCCCGAAACCCTCCTTGATGAACTTGATCCGCGCGAGCACCGCGGCCGCTTTGACGTTCGCCACGCAGACTCGAGCGTACCAAGTTCCCGCAGAGGACGGGGAGTCGCGTTACTTCTTTTCCTTCGCGCGCCGCGCCGCTTCGCCGAGGCGTGCGCGGAGCATCGGACCGTAGTCGAGCTTGTTTTCCTGGCGTGTGCGCGAAAGTGCGAGCGCGTCGTCGGGCACGTCTTGCGTCACCGTCGTGCCGCTGCCGACGAACGCCCGCTTGCCGATGCTCACTGGGGCGACGAGCTGCGAATCGCTGCCGATGAAGGCATCCTCGCCGATCACGGTGCGGTGCTTTTGGTAGCCGTCGTAGTTGCAGAAAATCGTGCCGGCGCCGACGTTGGCGCGCTCTCCCACGTCGCCGTCGCCGAGGTAGGCGAGGTGATTCGCTTTGGAACCGCGGCGCATGCGGGTCTTCTTCGTCTCGACGAAGTTACCGACGTGCGCCTCCGCCTCGATGTCGCTCTCCGGGCGCAGGTGCGCGAAGGGCCCGATTTCGGCGCCGTCGCCGACGCGGCTCGAGCTGATCACGGAATACGGCTTCACGACGACGCGCGCGCCGAGCGTCGCGTCCGTGAGCACCGAGCCCACGTCGATGCGCGTGTCGGGGCCAATCGTGGTCGCGCCGCGCAAGCGCACGCCGGCTTCGAGCTCGGCGCCGGGCGCGACGCTCACGCCGTCGTCGATGCGCGCGTCGCCGTGAACCATCACGCCTTCGCGCCCGAGCCGCTCGCGGATGCGCGCGAACAAGAGCTCTTCAGCCTCGCGCAGCTGCGAGCGGTCGTTGACGCCCACGAGTGCGTCCGGCGACCCCACGAGCGCCACGACGCGGCCCTCGGTCGCCACGGCCGCGACGATGTCCGTGAGGTAGAGCTCGCCCTGCGCGTTCATCGGCTTCAAGTCCGCGAGGGCGCGCGTAAGCACGGATTTTTTTGCGGCGTAGACGCCGGCGTTCACTTCCCGTACGGCCCGCTCGGCGTCGCTCTCGAGGTCGCGTTGCTCGCGCACTTCGAGCACACGGCCGCTCGCGTCACGCAAGACGCGGCCGTAGCCGTGCGGATTTTCGGGCATGGCGCTCGCAAAGGCGAGCTCGGCCTCACGGCTGGCGGTGACGATCGCTTCGAGCTCGCGCGCCGTCATGAGCGGCGCGTCGCCGTAGTAGACGAGCGCTCGTTCGGTCTCGACGCGCGCGAGACCGACGCGCGCAGCGTCGCCCGTGCCGCGCGGCGGATCTTGCACGACCGTGCTCACGCGCGCACCGAACGCCGCTTCGAGCGAGCGCGCAATTTCGGGATGCCCGCTCGTCACGACCACGACGGAGGCGACGCCGAGCTCGAGCGCGGCGCGCACCGGGTATTCTACGAGCGGGCGGCCCGCGGCGCGATGCAGCACTTTGGGCAAGCTGCTCTTCATGCGGGTGCCCATGCCCGCGGCGAGGATGACGGCCGTTACGTCTTTCATGGCGTTGGCTCGAGCGGTTTGTCGTCGTCTTCGGGAGCAAAATCCGTACCCATCGAGCGCATCGTGCCCGTTGCAAACGCCGCAAACGCATCGACACCGCCGGGCCCATCACGGAACGCAGCCGGGGCGGTGCCCGTCCGCGCGATCGGCGACGACTTCGCTGGATAACGGCCGCGATCGGCGTAGACGATGACGCTTTCACCCGCGCGGAGCTCATCGGTGCGCGAGCGGCGGTTGATGCGCTCCATCCAGCCGACCGTCGTGTCGTAGCGACGCCCGATCGACGCGAGCGTGTCACCCTGCCTCACCGTCACGACCAAGCGTCGCTTGCCGTTCAGCCGCTCGAAGTGGTCGAAGAATTCGGGCGTGCCCGCGACGAGGATCTTCACGTCGCCTTCACGCAGGTGGCGGAGACGAGCGAGGTTCTGCGAGCGCTTCGGGAAGACCTGCAGCACCATGCCGTCCTGCAGCCGCGCGTCGGCGTCGAGCGGGTTCCAGGCGAGTAGATCGCTGCGCGCCACGCCGAAAACGGACGCGATTGAATCGATGCTGTCACCCGCCGCGACGGGATAGAACACGCGCGTCGTATCGGGCGGCGGCGCGATGTCGCGCGCGATCACGACGACGTCGTCGTCGTGGGGCGGCGCCGGTACGACCCCAGCCTTCGGGACGATGAGCGGCGTGCCGGCCGCGAGCGACTCTTGCGCGCCGATGCGGTTCAAGCTGCGCACCGTCGCTTCGCTCGCGCCGGTCACGCGAGCGACGCTTGCGACCGTATCGCCCTGTTTGACGACGTAGGTCGCGAGCTCGTCGCGCGCCGACTCGAGCGCGAGCAAACGCCCGGGCAGCGGCCGCGCGCCGCGCGGGAGTCGCACGGAATAGCTCACGTTCGCGCGTCCGGGCGCGAGCGGTGGAGTTCGTCCCGCCACGTACATGGGGTTGAGCCCCTCGACGACGCCCGGCTCGACGCCCGCTGCGCGCGCAATGTCGGCGAGCGCAAGCCCCGGCCCGACTTGGACGACATCGAAGCTCTCGGGCGCGTCGGGCTTGATGCCGTCGAGCCCGAACGCTCGCTTGTTGTTCATGACGATCGCCGTCGCGAGGATCTTCGGCACGTAGAGCGTGGTTTCCCAAGGGATGCCGGCTTCGTGCCGCGCGAGCTGCCAGAAGTCGTTCGTGTTGAATTTCTTGATCGCGCGCGAGAGCCCGCCGTGGCCCATGTTGTACGCCGCCATCGCGAGATCCCAGCTCCCGTAGCGGTGATGGAGATCGGCGAGGTAGCGCACGGCGGCTTGCGTCTCGCGCTCCGGATCTTGCCGCTCGTCGACCCAGCGATCGACCGTGAGCCCGTAGGTACGCGCCGTCTCGGGCATGAATTGCCAGAGCCCCACGGCGCCTGCCGGTGAAACGATGCTCGGATTGTGGCCGCTCTCGATCAGCGAGAGCCACACGAGATCCGTGGGCAAGCCCGCCTGCGCGAGCGCGCCCCGCACGGCCGCCTCGTAACGCCCGCTCTTCTTCGCCCACACGCGCGCGACCGCCGAGCCGCTCGGACTGTCGCGGAAAAACTTCAAGTATTTGAGCAGGCGCTCGTCGTAGTGCACCGGCAGATTGGGCACGGCGAGGCCTCTGAGCCAATCGGCTTCTTTGGCGCTCGGCGGGGCACTCGTGAAACTGCCCGGGCTCGGTGGTAGGCCCGTATCGAGCGCGGTCGCACCGTCGTTTCCGGCTTCGGGAAGCTCCCACGACCAGCCGGGCGCCATGCCCCGCAGCGGACGCGGAAAGAGCACGCGTTCCGCCTCGAGCAACTTCGAGAGCTCCGGATCGTCCTTCTTTGCCTTGAGCTCGTCCGCGGTCGCGCCACCCGCGATTTGACGCCGCGTCGCGAAATCGACGCCGCGCGCCGGCGTACCTGGCGGTAACGTTGCAGCGGGGTGCTTGGGCGGCGTGCCCTTGCGCGCGGCCGCTTTCTCGCTGTGCTCAGGCGGGCGCGCGGGTGCCTGAACGTGCGGCACCGGGTGCGCTTCGATCTTGCGTGTGCCTTGGCCGTGATGCGGATCCGGCGACTCGAGCGCAGGCAGCGAACCGACGGGCTCGAGCTTGGGGCTCGACGGCTCGACCTTTTTCGGGAGCGCGGCAGCGTCCTTGCTGGGGACGGCTGGGTCACCCTTTTTGGCAGAGCTCGGCGTCGTGACCTCCGGCTTCTTGGTCGGCAGAGCCGGCGCGTCCGTCTTCTTCGGTGCGGACGGCGGCGGATCGGGCTTTTTGGCGGCCGGCGGCGCCGGCTCCGGCTTCTTCTTGAGGGCGGGGGCCGCCGACGCCTCGGGCTTCGGAGCCGGCTTTTTGGCAGCAGGTGCAGGATTTTTGTCGTCCGCTGCCCGTGCGGTGAGCACGAATCCCGGCCCAAGCAGAGCTAGCGCGAGGAGCGACGCCCGCAAAGGGCGAGCCGGGGCCATGCGCTTCGGTGTACCGGGCGGCTTTGGTCTGGTCAAATCCGCAGCCGAGCCGCGGCTATAGTCGGCCGCGGTGAGCAGGCCGGCCGTTTTCCTACTGGCACTTGCTCTCGTCGGCGTCAGCGCGTGTTCCCCGGACCACGATTCGCCGGGCGGGGGCGCAGAGTGCCCCACTCAGGTTCAGCAGCGGCTCGTCGCAGCGACGACCGACGAGACTTTCCTCGGCATCGCTCCGGCTCAGGCCGGCGCGATCGTCGAGCTGATCGACGGCAGCGGCGCGAGTGACGCGCTTTGCACTGGCAGCTTCGTGACCCCTGAGTGGGTGCTCGGCGCGGCGCACTGCCTCGCCATTTCCTCGCCCGCGGCTCGCCTTCACTTGGGCCCGTCCGCCCAGCCCATCGTGCTGCCGCTCGCCCGCGCCGAAGTGCATCCAGCGCTCGACCTCGCGCTATTTCAAGTGGACGCCTCAGCGTGGGTGGACGCAACCGACGTGCGCGACCTCGGCGTTACCCCCATCCCGGCAAGCTCGGGCGATCCGATACTGTCCATCGGGACTCCCGTCGAGCTCGCCGGTTACGGGCTCACCCAAACGGATGAGGACCGTGCACGCAGGTTCTTGGTGGAATCCATCGTAGAAGTCGCTGACACGACGTTGCGCGTCGACGGCTTCGGGGTCACGGGCGCGTGCGAGGGCGACTCCGGCGGGCCGCTGCTCGCACGGAGCACCGACGGTTCGCTCGTCGTCGCCGGCGCGCTGTCGACCGGCTCGGCGACATGTCGAGGCTCCGATCGGTACGTGCGCGCCGATATCGCCACGGACTGGCTCACGTCGGTCGCCGGCTCCTACGCGGCACCGGCGTCCGCTTGTGGCTCCATCGACGCCGAGGGACGCTGTCTTTACGGCAGCGCTCTCTGGTGCGAAGGCGACGTGCTCACCGCCCGCAGTTGTGCGAGAACCGGCCAAAAGTGCGGCTGGGACGCCGGCGCGAGCGGCTTTCGGTGCGTGCCGGCGCGCGGAGCCCGCTGCGCGAATACCGACACCGTCGGCACCTGCCGCGGGGGCTCCGCCGCGAGCTGCGACGCGGGTGAGCTCGTCGTCACGCCCTGCGGCACCTGCAACACCTGCCGCCTGGACGGGCAGACGGGCGCGCCTTACTGCGCGGGCGCCGCGGATCCCGCCGAGTAGGCGCCGCGACACCGGTACACCGCGCCTCCCTCGCGCCGTCTGCCCAATCCGGCCCAAATTCTGGTACTTGAGGCCATCATGTCCGCCACGCGCATCGAAAAAGACACCTTCGGTCCCATCGAGGTCCCGAGCGACCGGCTGTGGGGCGCTCAGACGCAGCGCAGTCTGCAAAACTTCGCGATTTCGGGCGAGCGCATGCCGCTTTCGCTGCTCCACGCGCTCGCGACGGTGAAGAAGGCCGCGGCGCTCGTGAATCAGGATCTCGGCACGCTCGACGCCAAGCTCGCGAGCGCCATCGTGCGCGCGTGCGACGAGGTGATCGCCGGCAAGCACGACGACGAGTTCCCGCTGGTCGTCTGGCAGACGGGCAGCGGCACGCAGAGCAACATGAACATGAACGAGGTCGTCGCCAACCGCGCGAGCGAGCTCTTGGGCGGAGCGCGCGGCGAAGAACGGCTCGTGCACCCGAACGATCACGTCAATCGCGGCCAATCGTCCAATGACGTGTTTCCGGCGGCGATGGCGCTCGCTTGCACGCACGCAGTGCGCGCGCGCGTGCTGCCGGCGGTCAAGGCGCTGCGCGACGTGCTCGCGGAGAAAGCGGCGGCGTTCGCGAGCGTCGTCAAGATCGGCCGCACGCACCTGATGGACGCAACGCCGCTCACGCTCGGTCAGGAGATCAGCGGCTGGGTGGCGCAGCTCGACCACGGCCTGAAGCACCTCGAGAGCGCGGTGCCGCACCTGGCTGAGCTCGCGCTCGGCGGCACCGCCGTCGGCACGGGCCTCAACGCACACCCCGAGTACGCCGTGCGCGTCGCCGCGAAAGTCGCCGAGCTCAGCGGGCACCCCATCGTCACGGCGCCGAACAAGTTCGAGTCGCTCGCGGCGCACGATGCAGTCGTCTTCGCGCACGGCGCGCTCAAGACGCTCGCCGCTTCGCTGATGAAGATCGCCAACGACGTGCGCTGGCTCGCCTCCGGACCGCGCTCGGGCATCGGCGAGATCACGATCCCCGAAAATGAGCCGGGCAGCTCGATCATGCCGGGCAAGGTGAATCCGACGCAATCGGAAGCCGTCACCATGCTGTGCGCGCAGGTGTTCGGCAACGACGTGGCCGTCAACATCGGCGGCGCGAGCGGCAACTTCGAGCTCAACGTGTTCAAGCCGGTCCTCGCGCACAATTTTCTCCAGAGCGCGCGACTCATCGCCGACGGCTGCGATTCGTTCCGCAAGAACTGCGCAGTCGGCATCGAGCCGAATCTGCCGCGCATTCAGAAGCAGCTCGAGCAGTCGCTCATGCTCGTGACCGCGCTGAACCCGCACATCGGTTACGACAACGCGGCCAAGATCGCGAAGAAAGCGCACAAGGAAGGCACCACGCTCAAAGAGGCGGCCCTCGCGCTCGGTCTCGTCAGCTCCCAGGACTTCGACCGCTGGGTGCGACCCGAGGGCATGACGGGACCGAGCGTCACCAGGTAGAGATTCGGATTTCTGTCCGTGTTTTCCTCTTCGCGAGCGCTCCGGTGTTGGAGGGGCCTTGCAGAAGCGCCCTGCGACCAACTCGTTCAGAAAAAGGTCGGAGTTGGCTTCGCCAGGTAGTGAGCGTCAGCCCGCGAGCGGGATGAATAGCTCGGTCTTGAGCTCGTGCGGCTTCGCGTTCATGGGCGTGTTCCAGTAGCGCTCATAGGTCGGCCCCTTGCCGCGCCGTTGCCCGCTTTCGGACAGCCACGCACCCTTGAAACGCGCCCACACGTGAGGGAGCTCTTGATAGGGCCCGATATGGGTGGTGCGCGCGTATTTGCCGGCGGCAAGTCGCACCTCCGTGAGTCCCGGCGGCAGCGCGACGTTCGGGGGGACCACGATGCCCGCGTCGGAGCGCAGCTCCGCGGGCGGGGTCGTCTTCGGCTCGTCGTAGTAGATCCCGACGAGCGCGGCGGGCGGAGTGTCGAGAATCGGCGACCCTTCGGTGAGCTTGTTCAGCCGGTCGAAGGCTTCGGAGATGGTTTCGTAGGGGCCGCGATGAGAAACCACAGCGACGCGCTTTTCCGGTTCCGTTTCGATCTGGACGTTCAGCATGGCCTTCTCCTCTCGGGGAGAGGTTAGGCCGGAGACGGCCGGCGCGCTCGGCGCCTTTTGCGACTTTGTGGGCGAACTACTTCTTGCGCGCCGTCAGCATGAACCAGCTCGTCAGCGCCGTCGCGATCGCCACGCCGAACGCGAGTAGGGCCCACGCCGGCCTCGCGATGAGCGCCGAACGACGCTCGATGATGGCGAACACGAGCTCGACGCCGAGCGCCGCGATGCCATAAGCAGCCGCGCTGTAAAGCACCGTACCGCGCAGGCGCGCCATCATCTCGAGGCTGCGCGGCGTGCTCGGCCACACGTCACGAGCGAGATGACGCACCCAGAGCGCCGCCGGTGTCACGAGCGCCGCCGTGACACCGAGGATCGAGAGCACGGCCTCGACCTGGCTGAGATCGGACGCATCACTCCTCGCGAGGCGAATCACCGCGCCGACTGCGACCGCGACGTTCGCGACGAGCCAGGCGAAGCCGAGCCCGGAAAAAGCGAGCAACCCCGGGCGCGCCACGCGCACGCTCTGTTGCGTCTGCTCGAGCGCAGCGCGCACTGCGCGGGGCGACATCCGCTTCACCACGGTTTGCGCGGTGGGATCGGGGGGCGTGGACGGCGCCGCCGAAGGCCGACTCAAGAGCTCGGGATCGAACGCCGCGAGCTCACGCTCGAGCTCCAGCATGCTCTGATAGCGATCGCTCGGATTTTTCGCCATCGCGCGCTGGATCACGAGCTCGAGCGCCAGCGGTACGTCGGGGTTGACGAGCGTCGGGCGGCCTGGCTCCTGCACGAGCACGGCCGTGAGCGTCGCCATCGGGTCGAGGCCTTCGAAGGGCTTCTTGCCCGTGAGCGCGCGGTAGAGGATCGCACCCACCGCGTAGACGTCGGCACGCGCGTCCACGCGCTCGCCCCGCGCCTGCTCCGGCGCCATGTAGTCGGGCGTGCCCATCACGACCCCCGTCTTGGTGAGCGCTTCCCCGCCCGCCTGGGCCACCTTCGAGATCCCGAAATCGATCACCTTGACGGTCGCATTCTCGAGCTTCGAGACGTCCCCCGTCAAAAACACGTTCTCCGGCTTTACGTCACGGTGAACGACGCCCGTCTCGTGCGCGGCGCCGAGCGCCTTGCAGATCTGGCGCACGACGCGCACGGCGTCGGCGATGGGCAACTTGCGCGCCCGCTCGAGGTACTCACCGAGCTCTTCGCCCTGCAGGAGCTCTGCGACGATGTAGGGCTGACCCTCGGGAGTGACGTTCACGTCGTGCACGATCACGACGTTCGGATGCGAAATGCCGCTCGCGGCTTCGGCCTCGCGCTGAAAGCGAGTGACGACCTCGGGCTGGCGCGCGAGATCGGCGTACAGGAACTTCACCGCGAAGCGCTTGCCGGCGAGCCGCGTGTGGCGTGCTTCGTAGACGCGCCCCATGCCGCCTTCGCCGAGCACGCGCGTGATCTCGTAAGAGTCCGCGAGGACTTGCCCGAGCAAGGGGTCGTCGTCTTCGGGCGTATCCTCCAGCGGGACTGCATCGCGCGGGCAGACTCGAAAGTCTGCCGGAAATCGCCCGCCGCACGTCGTGCAATGACGGCTCAGGGATACCGAGCTCGGCATCACCGTGCGCGGCCTCGGCTCCGGCACGGGTGCCGGCAAGGGGCGCGGTGCCGACGGGTCGGGCATGGGCCTCATATGCTACCATCCAACGCGCCGAACGGGCGCTCTCGCCGCCGTGCGCTGAAGGAATCGTTGGTGGCGCGGGCCCTTCGCCCAGTCCGAGCTCGATGTCGGATGATGGAGGAGAAGGGGTCATGAAACGGCGCGGCGGTGACACAGCCGGCGATTCTGCGAGCGGCGCCGGACCCTTGCAGCGGACATGTTGCGGCACCGTGCCGCTCGACGCGGGCGCCGTCAGCGTTTGACCACGATGTACGCCGTCGAGCCGTGGCGGTGCACGAGCAAGAGCACGGTGCCGCGCGCCTTACCGTACGCGTCGGCGAACTCGCGCACGGTCGTCACCGGTCTGCGATTGACCTCCATCAGAACGTCGCCCGGCCGCAACCCGGCGCGAGCCGCCGGGCTATTGCGCGCCAGATCGGTCACGATGACGCCCTTGATGCCCGCGTCGTTGATGCTGAACTGACGCCGAGCTTCCGGGGTGAGCTCGGACACCGTGAGCCCGTCGAGGCCCTGGGGCGCCGCCGGGTGAGCCGTCGAGGTGGACGGACTTGCGCCGTCGTTCGTGGCTTCGCCGAGCGCGGCGGGGAGCGTGCGCAGCTTGCCGTCGCGATAGAGTTCGAGATCTACCGTGTGCCCCGCGCCTGCTGCCGCGATGGCGTTTCTGAACTCGCCGGTCGTCGACACCTGGCGTCCCTGCACCTTCTCGACCACGTCACCGCGCAGGACGCCCGCCTTGGCCGCCGGCGAACCCGGCTGCACGTCGGCGATCAAAACGCCGCGCGCCGTCGGCAGCTTCATCGCCTGGCTGATCTCGCCGTCGACGTCTTGAATCGACACGCCGAGCCAACCGCGCGACACTTTGCCGTACTTTCTGAGGCTGTCCATGATCGGAATCGCCATGTTCGTGGGAATGGCGAAGCCGATGCCCTGGTAGCCGCCGCTGCGCGACAGGATGGCCGTGTTGATGCCGACGAGCTTGCCGTTCATGTCGACGAGCGCGCCGCCCGAATTACCGGGGTTGATGGCCGCGTCCGTTTGAATGAAGTCTTCGTAGTCTTCGATGCCGAGATCGGAGCGACCCTTCGCCGAGACGATGCCCATCGTCACGGTTTGGCCGACTCCGAACGGGTTGCCGATCGCGAGCACGACGTCGCCCAGCCGAAGCCGTGAGGAGTCGTCGACCTCGATCGCGCGCAGATCCGGCGGGCTGTTCTTGAGGCGAATCAGCGCGACGTCGCTCTTCGGATCGGTGCCGACCACTTCGGCGTCGAACTCGCGCTTGTCGTAGAGCGTGACCTTGATTTCCTGAGCGTCTTCGACGACGTGGTTGTTCGTGATGATGTAGCCGTCGTTGGAGATCACGACACCGGAGCCCATGCCCTGCTCGCGCCGCTCGCCGCCTTCGGGCGGTTGACCGAAGAAGAACGGGAAGGGCATGCCTTGCATGCCGCCGCGCATCTTCATGGCTTTCGTCATCGAGATGTTCACGACGGAGGGCAGCACGTGTTCGGTGATGTCTGCGATGCTCGCCGCGCCCTGGGGACCGACCGTCGCGAGCGCCGCCGTCGGCAGCACCTGAGCCGGTGAATGCGCAAGCTTCGCAGTTTCGGGCGCCACGTCCTGGTGGACCTGACCCGAAGTGGCCGAGCGGGCGCAACCGAGCGGAAGCAGGCTGATGACGGAGAGGATGGCGAAACGACGCCGCCAGGTGAGCTGTCTCATGGCTTTTCTCTTCTTCGTCGAACACGCTACCCTCCCGGGCGATTCCCGGCAGGCAAAACCCGCGTGATTTCGCGAGCGTCGTCCCGGTAAGCACCGGCTCGCGGCGCCGATGACCCTGGCCGGCCGTCAGAAAGTAGCAGGGGGGCTTACCTCGACGCCCCCGATGGCCGTTTCCCGCAAAGTCTCAGCGGCCTCGGCCCGGATCGAGCGCGAGCGACCATGGATCTGGGTTTTCTCGAATACGCCCCGTTCGTCTGCTACGCGTTTCGGCGCCAGCGGAACGAGTTCGTGCTCGCGCAGGCAAACGCCGCGGCGCACCAGGCCAATCCGATGCTCCGATCGCTGATCGGGAAGCCGATGGCGCATCTCTACAGCGACCAGCCCGCCGTCATCGCCGACGCGCACCGCTGCGTCGGCGAGGGCGTCGTCGTCGAGCACGAGCTCGCCGTTCGCCGTCACGATCGCATCGAAGCCACGCTGCTCCTGCGGCTGCGCTTCGTGCCGGCCCCGCCCGACCACCTCGTGCTCTTCGTGCAAGAGATGGATCACCCCGACATGGCGCGTGTCGCCTTGCATGAAAGCGAGGCGCGCTATCACAGCCTGGTCGCATCGCTGCCCGATGCCGTCCTCATGCGCGCCGCGGACGGTCGGGTCCTCTTCTGCAACGACTTCGCGCTGCGCTTGTTCGGCGCCGCGAGCCACACTGACCTGCTCGGCAAGCGCGACGTGCTCGCCCCCGACGTAGTCGTGCGCGACGAAGCTGGCGCGCCGATTGACTCGAAGAACATGCCGAGCTTGCGCGTGATCACGCACGGCGAGGCCGAACACGGACTCTGCTCGTTCGACACCAAGGGCGATTTACGCTGGATGCGCGTCGCCGCCCAGCCGATCCGTTCCGGCGACGGCCGCATTACCGGTTCGGTCACCACCTTCACCGACGTGACCGAGCGTATCGTCGCGCAACGCTCGCTGCGCGAGAGCGCCGCGCGGCTCGAGCTCGCGCTCGCGGCGGCGCGCATGGGCGTTTGGGAATACGATCCAGCGCTCGATCGCGGCTGGTGGTCGCCGAACTTGTCGGAGATCTTCCAGCTCGGCCGGCGTGAACCCGGTCTAGCTCTATTCCTCGCCGCCGTGCACCCCGAGGAACGCGACCTTCTGAGGCAGCACCTCGAGGGGCTGACCCGGGGCTCCGACGGCAACACCGTCGAGTTCGAATTTCGCATCATCGGCGACGATGGCCTCGCCCGTTGGGCTCGGGTCAAGGGACGCCTCACGCTGACGGGCGAGCAGCAAATGCTCGCCGGCACCGTGATGGATATCACCGAGCAGCGCCTGCTCGAAGAGCAGCTGCACCGCGCCAGCCGGCTCGAGAGCATCGGACGCCTCGCCGGCGGCGTAGCCCACGACTTCAACAACTTGCTCGCCGCCATGCTCGGCTCGCTCGAGCTCCTCGAAGGCCAGGTGCCGGAAGAGGCGACCGAGGACCTCGCGACCATCCGGCACAGTGCGCTGCGCGCCCGCGATCTCACGCGTCAGTTACTCGCCTTCGCGCGCAAGCAGCCCGTCGTCTCGCGCACGGTCGACCTGTCGATCCTCGTGCGCGAGGTCGAGCTCTTGCTGCGGCGGCTCGTCGGACCGCGCATCCGCATCAGCATCGTGACCCCGGACCAGGCGCTCGTCAGCGCCGATCCCGGGCTGCTCGAGCAAGTCCTCGTCAATCTCGTCGTGAACGCGCGCGACGCGATGCCGGACGGAGGTCGCCTCGAAATTCGCGTCGAACACCGTCGCAACGGAGAAGTAGCCGACCAGCGGGCGGGCACGGCGGTCCTCACCGTCACCGACTCCGGCGTCGGCATGGACGAAAGCACGCAGAGCCGTATCTTCGAACCGTTCTTCACCACGAAATCGCTCGGCACGGGTCTCGGTCTCGCGAGCAGCTACGGCATCATCGAGCAGCACCATGGTGATATCCGCGTCGAGAGCGAGCTCGGCCGCGGCAGCCGCTTCATCGTCACCTTGCCGAGCTTGTCGAGCGGCGAAGACACGCGCCGGCGCAGCCCGCCCCCCGCGGCGCCTACGCGGGCGCGCGGCACGGTCTTGATCGTCGACGACGAGGACGCCGTGCGCCGTACCACGGCCCGCCTGGTGCAGAGCCTCGGCTATCAGGTCCTCGACGCCGCCAACGCCGCGCAAGCGGTGGCGCGCTCGGCCGACCACCAAGGCGGCATCGACCTCCTGCTCTGCGACATCGCGATGCCGGGCGAAGACGGCCGCGAGCTTGCCGCCGCGCTCCTCGGCGCCCGTAAAGAGCTCAAAGTCGTGTTCATGTCGGGGTATTCGAGTGACATGCAGGAAATGCGCGTCGAAGGCGCGTTGTTCCTGCAAAAGCCGTTCAGCCGCGATGAGCTCGCCCAGAAGTTGGCGGAGCTCACGGGCAGCTGACACGGAACGTCGGGCACGGGCAGGGGCACGGGCACGGGCACGTGGGGAGGAGACACGGCGTCCGCCGCAGGGACAGAACTCGATACCCCGAGCCATGGGATTGGGAGTAGCGTCGCGCGCGTCCGGCCACATCGGTCTTCCGGGAAAGCAGAACAGCCATGCATCTCATTCGCTTCACGCTCCTCGCCTGCACCGTCACCTTCTCGGCGGCCGCCTTGGCCCAGAGCCCCAAGAAGACGGCGCCGTCGTCCTCCTCGTCGTCGAGCTCATCGAAAAAGACCAATCCGCCGCCGAACAAGAAAGCCGGGGCCACGAGCGACGGTTCGAAGAAGGATACGACCAAGTAACCGCGCCGCGCGCGGGCCTCACGCGGGCTGCGCCGCGCGCCCCGCCAAAAGCTCGCGCTGCGCCGCGCCGTTCGCGACCGCGACGTAGCGCGGCAGCATGTCCTCCGTCACGAGCTCGAGCAGGGTGCGGTTCTCGATCCAGAACTCGTAGAGCTCGAACAGACGGACATTGCCGGGCCCACGCCAGAAATGGCGCGTCCTCCAGCCTTCGCGCGCGCCGATACGCTCGATCGTCGCGCGATCGGCCTTCACGGAGACGAGCGCGTGGAACGCCGTCGGCGTATGTGTTCCGAGCTGCACCGCCGCCATGGCGTCGCCCTCTCCCGGTACGACCTGGGTACCTTCGGCGTAAACCTCGATGCCCGTGCCAACACCGTCTTCCGCGTAGACGACCCACGCGCCCGGGAACGGGCCGACGAAGGGACCGGCGTAGCCGCCGAGGAGCTCGGCGAGGACGAAAGCGACGTGTCTGGGGTCGCGCGCTGCGATGGACAAGTGGTGGATCATGGGGGCATCCTCTGGGTTAGTTCGGTAGGCTGACCAAATAGTCAGCCAGACTTACCATGTCAAGCCCTGCCAGCAACACCGACCGCGGGCCCCTCCTCGGCTCCCTCCTGCGCGTCGCCAATCAAGCGCTGAGCGAACGGGTCATGAGCTGGCTCGCCTCCTCCGAATACGACGACATCCAGCTCGCTCACCTGAGCGCGCTCCAGCCGCTTTGGGATCTGCCGGAAGGCGCCCGCCTCACGACGCTCGCCCAATCGGCGCGCATCACCAAGCAGTCCATGGGCGCGCTGGTCGAGCACCTCGAGCGCAAAGGCTACGTCGAACGCGTTCCCGACCCCGACGACGCGCGCGCGGTGCGCATTCGACTCACGGCGCCCGGACGCAGCTTCGGCAAAGCGATTCGCGCGCTCGTCCGCGCCGTCGAAGCCGAGTGGGCCGAGCGCATCGGCGCGCGCCGCGTCGAAGAGCTCAAAACGGCGCTCGAGCTCTTGCGCAAGTCGCTCGCAGCGACCTGAAGCGGACGGCGGCGCTCAGGGCTCAGAGTCCGGCGAGCCAGAGCGCGAGATCGGGGAGTGGGAGACTCCGGCTCGCGAGCTTCGAACGCACGACGGCGCCGGGCATGCCGTAGACGACCGCGGTCGCTTCGCTTTCGACGACGACGCTGCCGCCGGCGTCGACGATGGCCTTGGCGCCGCGCGCGCCATCGTCACCCATGCCCGTGAGTACGACGGCGATCGCGCGATTGCCGGCGACGCGCGCCACGCTGAAGAGCATGGCGTCGGCGCTCGGGACGTAACGGTCCTCGGGCTCGGGCGGACGCAGGCGGATTTTGAAGCTCCGCCCGCTCGTTTCGAGCGCGAGGCACTGCCGTCCCGGGCAGACGAAGGCGGTCCCCGCCTCGAGCAAGTCGCCCTCTTTCGCTTCGCTCACGGCGAGGGGGCTCCTGCGATCGAGCCGCTCCGCGAAGGTGCGCGTGAAACTTTCGGGCATGTGCTGAGCGACCAGGATGGCGTGCGGATAGCGAAGCGGCAGGCGGCTGAAGAGCTCGAGCAGCGCGCTCGGTCCACCGGTCGAAGCCGCGATGGCGATGATGTTCTGCGGCGCGGCACCCGAATGCGCTTTTTGCGCCGCGGACGCCGACACCACGGGTTCGCGGCGCGCTGGTGTCGAGATGCGGACGCTGCGCGCGAGCTCCACTTTGCGCAGGAGCTCCTCGCGCACGCTCTTGAGCTCGGGATCGATGTAGCGATCCGGCTTGGCGACGAAGTCGAGCGCGCCCAGCTCGAGCGCCTTGAACACGTTCTCTTTCTGGCTGTAGCTCGAGATCACGATCACCGAGACGGGCGTCCGGCTCATCAAGATGCGCAGGAACGTGAAGCCGTCCATCTTCGGCATTTCGAGGTCGAGCGTGATCACGTCGGGCTTGAGCGACGAGACCATGCGCAGCGCCTCTTCGCCGTCGGCGGCGCGCCCGACGATCTCGATGCTCGGCGAGCTCGAGAGGATTTCGGCGATGCTGCGGCGGTTGAAGGCCGAGTCGTCGACGATGAGAACCTTGAGCGGCGATACCCCTTCGATCGGCATTTACGTCCTCTGCCCGTTGAAGCGCCAGGCTCCGAGCGGCTTTCTATACACGAGGTCCTCTCTTAGATGCACGAGCTCGAACGCCGTCGAGACGTTCAAAAGTGATTCCGAATGTCCGAGCAGGAGATATCCTCCTGGCACGAGTCGTTCGTAGAAGCCATCGATGACCCGCCTTCTCGATTTCATATCGAAGTAGATCAGCACATTGCGGCAAAAGATCACGTCTACTTGGCCCACCATGAGCGCACGCGCGCCGTCCATCAGGTTGAGCTGCCCGAAATGACAGATCTTCTTGAGCTCGGGCGCGACCTCGGCTCCCTCGCCGACGTTGGCGAAGTATTGGGCGCGAATTTCGTGCTGGGTAGTTCGAAACGCCGCTTCGCGATAAATCCCGCGCCGCGCCGCTGCGACCGAGCCGCGACAGATGTCGCTGCCGACGACCTTCAGGTCCCAATTGCGGAATAGGCCGGACTCGAGGAGCAGAATCGCGATGGTGTACGCTTCCTCGCCCGTCGCGCAGCCCGCGCTCCAAATCCCGAGGCGCTTGCGCGCCGCATTGGTTTGGGCGAGCTCGGGCAGCAGCTGATCGCGAAAGGCGCGCAGCTGGTATTCCTGACGGAAAAAGTACGTCTCTTTGGTCGTGAGCCGCTCGATCGCCTCCTCGAGCTCGCCAGGGCCACGTGGATCGAAGCGTAGGTATTTGTAGTAGGTGTAGAAATCGTCGAGACCGAGCGCCTCGACTCGATCCACGAGGCGCCGTTCGAAGAGGAACATGGCGTCGTCGTCGTAGTGTAGGCCCGCGTGCTCGTAGATGAGGTCGCGGAGCAGCCGAAACTCTTCGGTCCCGAGCTGGGCGTGCGGTAAGAGCCGAGACGGAGTCATCGCGGCAGGTAGCTCCCCCGAGTCGGCAGCGGGCTGCGATGGGCACCCACCATGCTCTCGAGCGCACGACCGATGGCTTCACGCACGAGCGGATCGTCCTCGACGGCGAGGCGGGCTCGGAGCGGTGAAATCGCGCCTTCGCTGTAACGGCCGAGCACGTCCGCCGCGAGGCGCCGCACGTCCCAGGCTTCGTGATCGAGCGCGACGGAGAGATGGGCGAGCACGCGGCCGTCGTTGCTCTCGCCGAGCGCGCGCACGGCCGCTTTGACGACCTCGGACGCGGGGTGCGAGAGCCCGTCGATGAGCGCCTCGATCCGCCGCGCTTCGGCGAACGCGCCGAGTGCTTCGATCGCCGCAACGGCCGCTTTGGGGTCGCCCGAGCGCACGAGCGGGCGCAAAATGGGCAGAGCACGCGTGTCGCTGGTCTCGCCGAGGCCGAGCAGCGCCGCCGTGCGCATTTCGTCGTCGGCGGCGCGTTCGGCGAGCGCGACGAGGTGTGGGACGCCGAGGGCTTCACCCTCCGCGGAGCGCAAGCGACCGAGCGCGCGCACGGCGGCGAGCCGCACCTCGCTTTCCTCGTCGGTGAGCGCGAGGGCGATGGGCTCGACGGCGAGCGCGCCGCCCACGGCGGCGAGCGCAGGCAGCGCTGCGCGGCGTACGGCGGGTGCGGCGCTCGAAAGCGCGGCCGCGAGGAACTCCACGTCGGCCTCGAGGCTGCCACGCACGGGCGGCCCGATGACGCGGATCAAGACAGCCGCCGCGTGAGCTTCGAGCGACGCCGGGGGCGCGCGGCGTGCGAGCTCGCGCGCTGCGTCGGAAAAGCGGGCGCCGAGCACGGCGAGCGAAGTCTCCGTCGCGCGACGGATGGCGGGCGCGGCGTCGCGCGAGAGCAACGCCGCAACGGGCACGAGACAGCTTTGGTCCCCGACGACCGAGAGTGCTCCGAGTGCCGCGCGCACGACCTCGGACGAGGGATCGCCGAGCGCGGCGAGGGCCTCGGCGCGGACGCTGGGCGCACCATGATCGTCAGCCAGGCGCGCAGCGATTTCGAGGCAAGCGGCGCGACCGGCGGGCATCGCGTACGCGGCGCGTTCGATGAGCGGAGCGACCGCGAGCGGCCCGAGCCAATCGAGCGCTTCTTCCGCCGCGCCCTGCAGCATCTCGTCGCCGAGCGCGTCGAGCACGTGTCCGGCGGCGCCCTGCACGCCAAGGGCGCCGAGCGCGAGCAGCGCCACGCCCCGCCCTTCGCGGCCCTCGGCGCTCGAGGCAAGCTCGATCAGTCGCTCGCGCGTGGCGGCGTCGAGCCCCGCGGCTTCGGCTTTGAGGGCGCGGGCCGGGCCTTCGCCCGAGCGCGCGAGGTCGACGATCGAGCGCAGCGTCGCGATCAACGTGCCGCCGCGTGCCTTCGACAGGGCGGAGACGAGCGGCCCGGCCGCGCGCGCGTCGCCGCTCCGGCCGATCGAGGCGAGCACGGCGTATTCGAGCACGGTGTCGTCCTTGAGCCGCTGCAGGCGGTCCCAGGGCAGGTTCACGCCGAGCGCGCGCAAGCCGTCGAGCGCGGCGAGGCGCGTGAACTCCTCGCTCGCGTCGAGGCAACTCAAGAGCGCGGGGACGACCTCGAGCGCGCCGTCGATGCCGAGCCCGGCGATGGCTTCGACGGCGGCGACGCACACGTTCGGGTCGGGGTCCTGCAAGAGCCCGCGCAAGACGGGCAGCGCGGCCGACTGTCCCGTGCGCGCGAGCGCTTCGGCCGCGAGCTTGCGTCCGTCGGCGTCGAGCCCGCGCAGGGCAGCGGCGATCGCGTCCACGGCGTCGGTGCCGAAGGCGCCGAGCGCCTCCACGGTCGCGTTGCGCAGGCCCACGTTGTCCGAGGGACCGAAGGTGCCGATGAGCGCGGCGAGCAGGTTCGGCTCGGGCGCGAGCCCTTGAACCACGGAGACGGCCTCCTTGCGCACGCGCCAGTCTTCGTCACCGAGCAGCGTGAGCAGGCCCGCCGCGGCGAGCGCCGGCTCGAGTCCCACGAGAGCGCGCGCGGCGCGGCGGCGCTCCTCCGGATCGTCGGAGGTGAGCGCGGCAACCGGAATCGTCGTGCTCGTCATCGCGCCCCCATGGCCACGAGGTCCGCCTCGGTGAAGGAGCTCACGAGCGCGTAGAGGCGGCTCACGTCGAGCACGAACACGAGCACGCCTTCGTAGCTGGTCACGCCCACGATGCCGCGTGTGTCCTCGCCGCCGCCGAGCGTGGGGGCGGGCCGTACCTCGACGCCGCCCGTACCGAACACGTCCGTCACGCGATCGACCGCGAGGCCGAAGGTGCGAGCCTCGAGGCGCACCAAGATCCACTTTGCGCGGCGGCGATCCGGCAACGGAGGCAGACGAAAGCGCGCGCGCAAATCGATGATCGGGATCACCTGGCCGCGGTGATCGGCGACTCCCGCCACCGTTTCGGGCGAGTGCGGCAGCTCGGTGAGCGGCAGCGGCGCCACGATTTCCTGCACCTCGGCGATCGGCACCGCGTAGGCGACGTCGCCCACGATGAACCCGACCAGGCTCTTTCTCGGGTCGGGCCGCTGCTTGCTCGCCGCCATCGCCTTCATCCGGTCACGAGCGCCGATAGATCCAAGAGCACGATGAATTCACCCTGGGGGCGACCGACGCCGAGCACGTATTCGCTCACCTCCGTGCCGATGCCTGCGGTCGCAAGCTCCATGTCCGTCTCCGCCAGGCGCACGACCTGCAGCACTTCGTCCACCCACAGGCCCACGGCCTCGCCCGAGCTGGCCGTCGCCAGCAGGATGCGCGTGCGCCGCGTGTCGGGTCGTACCTCGAGCTTCAGCCGAATCCGCAGATCGACCACCGTGACGAGCAGGCCGCGCACGCTGCACACGCCCACCACTTCGCTCGGCGCGCGTGGAACGGGCGTGATCGGGGGCGGCGACAGGATCTCCTTCACGCGCGCGAGCTCGACGCCGAACACGTCGCTGCCGAGCACGAAGGTCAGAAATTCGCGCACGGGGCCGCGCCCCGACGCACGTCGCGCGAGCCGCTCACCGCGCGTGCGAACCAGATCAACCATGCAAAGCTCCGCGCTCGCGCAAGACGTCGGCGCCGGACAAGACCTCGTCGACGATCGCGGCGGCGTCGAGCACGAGCCCGACGCGCTGATCACCGAGCTCCGTCGCGCCCGCGAACCCACGCACCGAAGCGAGCGAGCGGCCGAGGGGTTTGATCACGATGTCTTGCTGGCCGATCAGGTGATCGACCACGACGCCGAGGCGGCGGTTACCGAGCGAGACCACGACCACGTAATGCTTGCGCGGCGCGGGGGTCTTCCTGCGTTCGAGGCCGAGCACGCGATCGAGGCGGCAAAGTGGGAGCGTCGCGCCGCGCAGCGTGATGACCTCGCGTCCGTCGAGCATGCGCGAGAGCCCCGGCTCGAGCGAGAGCGCCTCCGACACCGTCGAGAGCGGGATCGCGAACACTTGGTCGGCGATGTGCACCATGAGCGCGCTCACGATCGCGAGCGTGATCGGCAACGTGATCGTCATCTTCGTGCCGATGCCGGGCTCGCTCTGCACGTCGATGATGCCGCCGAGGCGGCCGATGTTGGTCTTGACGATGTCCATGCCGACACCGCGACCGCTCGTCTCGCTCACGGCCTCGCGCGTCGAGACCCCGGGCAAGAACACGAGCGCGAGCACTTCCTCGCGGCTGAGCTCGGCGCCGTCCTCGGCGGCGATTTTACCGAGGCGGACGGCCTTCTCGAGCACGGCTTGCTCGTCGATGCCGCGGCCGTCGTCCTCGACCTCGATCATCACGTGGTTGCCTTTTTGATAGGCGTTGAGCGCGATCGTGCCCGCGGGGGGCTTGCCGACCTCGGCGCGCAGGTTCGAGGGTTCGATGCCGTGATCGATGGCGTTCCTGATCATGTGCATGAGCGGATCGCTCAGCTCCTCGACGATGAGCTTGTCGATCTCCGTCTCGGATCCCGTGATCACGAGCCGGATCTCCTTGCTCATCTCGCGGCCGATCTGACGCACGACGCGCGCGAGCCGGTCGAAGACTTGCCCGAGCGGCACCATGCGCACCTCGAGGATGCCGGCCTGCATTTCCGCGAGGCGGCGCTCGAAGCTTCGGTGCAAGCGCTGGAGCTCGGCGGTGAGCTGGCGCTGGCCTTCGGCGCGCAGTCGCTCCGCCATGCGCGCGATCGAGCCGCGCACGATCGCGAGCTCGCCGACCACGTTCATGAGCGCGTCGAGCTTGCGGATGTCGACGCGCACCGTCTGCGTGAGCGAGCGCAGGCTCGGCCCCTGCTCGAGCGACGCGTCGCCGTGGACGCTCGGCCGCACCGACTCGTCGGCCCGCACCACGAGATCGCCAGCGTAAGGCTTGTGCGGCGGCGCGGTGCCGACGCTCGTGCGCTTGCGCGGGATCTCTTCGATCACGACGTTGTCGGCGCCGAGCGCGCCGATGAGCGTCGCGAGATCGTCGCGCGACGCCATGAGCAAGTCGAGCTCGATGGCGTCGGCGCTCGTCGCTTCGCCCGCCGGCAAGTACGTGATGATCTCGCCGTGGCGCTTGGCGCGCGCCTTCATGTCCTCGAGCGCCTTGTCGATCGTCGTGAGATCGAACTCGACGCGCAGCCGGTAGAGCCGCATCTTCTGCTCGAGGTTCGCGCGCAGCCGGTGCTCCTCGTACTCGGTGAGCACGGCGAGCAGGCTCGGATCGAGATCGTATTCCGTCGCGGGCGCGGCACGGCTCGGCGCTTCGGAGCCGAGCTTTTCGAGCCGCGCCAAGAGCTCGTCCGCCGCGGGGCTCGGATCGTCCCTGCCTTCGCGTTCCTGCGCGAGCAAGCGGCCGTAAACATCGACGGCGGCGAACAGCGTGTCGAGCACGTCCGGGCCGAGCGTCATACGCCCGAGCCGCAAATCGTCGAGTAGATCCTCGAGCCGATGCGACATCTGGCCGAGCCGTTGCGCGCCGAACAGACCCGCGAGCCCCTTCAACGTGTGAACGGCGCGAAATGCTTCGTTGATGAGCGCCGGATCGACGGCCCCCGAGCGCGCGGATGCGTCGAGGTCGAGCAGATTGCGCGACAGCGTCTCGACGATCTCCTGCGCCTCCGAGAGAAACTCGTCGCGCGCCTTCTCCGTCGGATCAGCCACGGCCGCTCTCCCCCGCGGGCGTGGGAGCCACGCCCGCGCTGCGGAGATGGCGCTCGACCTCGTCGATCAAGGCTTTGCCCGCGAAGGGCTTCGCCAAATAGCCGCTCGCACCGAGCCGCAGCCCGCGCTGGCGATCGCGCTCGGAGGACTGCGTCGAGATGAGCAGGATCGGAGTCGCGCGATGGAGCTCGCTCTTGCGCATGAACTGGACGAGCTCGAGCCCGTTGATGTCGGGCATGTTGATGTCGGTGATGACGAGAGCGTAGGGACCGCGCGGTAGCAGTCGGAGCGCGTCGAAGCCGCTCGTTGCCTCGGACACCTCGACGTCAGGCACGCCCTGCGCCGACTCGAGCGTGCTGCGCACGAACGCCCGAGTGCTCGCCGAGTCCTCGACCACGAGGATTTTCCGCATCAGATCCGTCCTCGCCGTGCTCGCAAGCCTAGTCTCGACCCTTCATCAACCGCCGAGTATCGCTCGACCAAACGAGAATAGAGCGCCTTTCCCGAGCGGGGAAGCAGAACGAGTTCTCGCACATCAGCCGACAACCACTCCACGCGGGTCACGCCCGACATGGGCGTCCAGCTCGACCCCTCACGGCGCTCACGGCCTGCTCCGGCCCCAAGGCCGCGCGGGCGGCATCCGCGAGCCGCACTAGGACGGCTCACGGGGTACGGCGATTGACATCTCGGAACGAGCGAGGAGATTTGCGCTCGCCTGCGGCCGAGCTGCTTCCCGTGAACAACAAGACTTGCATCATCGGCGCCGGCTCGTCCGGCATGGTCGCCGTCAAGGCGCTTCTCGATGCGAACGTACCTTTCGATTGCTTCGAGGAGAGCAACTGCGTCGGCGGACTCTGGGTTTTCGGCAACAAGAACGGCCGGAGCGCCGCCTATCGCTCGCTCAGCATCAACACCTCGCGGCAGCGCATGCAGTACGCCGACTTCCCGATGCCGGCGAGCTACCCCGACTATCCGGGGCACGCGCAGATCGCGGAGTACTTCCAGGCGTACGCCGAGCATTTCGGACTCCTGCCGCATATCCGCTTCGAGACGCGCGTCGAACGCGTCGAGCCGAGCGCGGCGGGCTACCTCGTCACGACCTCGAACGGCGTGACGGAACGTTACGACGCCGTCATCGTAGCGAACGGCCACCACTGGCTACCGCACTTTCCCGACCCGCCGTTCCCCGGCGTATTCGAAGGCACGACGTTCCATTCGTCGGCATACGTCTCGCCGACGGAGCCGTACGACCTACGTGAACGGAGCGTCGTGGTCCTCGGGTTCGGCAATAGCGCGGTCGACATCGCGTGCGAGCTCGCGCGCCCGGGCGGCGCCGGCCGCGTGTTCTTGGCGACGCGGCGTGGCGCTTGGGTACTGCCGAAATACGTGCTCGGCCGTCCCGTCGATCGCCTGCGCGTCGGGCCGAGCTTTTTGCCGGCGAGCCTCGCGCTGCGCGTTTCGGAGTTCTTCTATCCGCGCGTGATCGGCGATCTGAGGGCGCACGGGTTGCCGAAGCCCGACCATCGCTTGGGCGGCGCCCATCCGACCATTTCCAGCGATCTCTTGCCGTTCGTCAAAGCAGGTCGCGTGCGGCCGAAGCCGAACATCCGTGCGTTCCACGGCCCCGAGCTCGAATTCAGCGACGGCACGCGCGAAGCGGTCGACGCGCTCGTGTACGCGACGGGATATCAGGTGTCGTTCCCGTTCTTCGATCCGGCGTTCGTGTCCGCACCCGGCAACGAGCTGTCGCTCTACTTTCGCACGCTACATCCCGAGCAAAAGCATTTGTACTTCATCGGTCTCGCGCAGCCGCTCGGCGCTATTATGCCGATCGCCGAAGCGCAAGCCAAGCTCGTCGCCGCAAGCCTCGCAGGGCGCTACTTGCCTCCGCCCGTCGAGACGATGCGCCGCGCCGCCGAAGCCGAACGCGCCCAAGTCGCACGCCGCTACGTGCGCTCGCGCCGCCACACGATGCAAGTCGACTTCGACGAATTCATGCTCGCGCTCGCCAAGGAACACACCGCCGGCGCACGGCGAGCACGGCCCCGCGCCTAGCAACAGCTCAGCGCCGCGGCTCGATCAGCCGCACGAGCGTACCGATGACGCGATGAAACAGCGCGCCGAGCTCCGGGTCGACCGGCCCGATGAAGCCCATGGCCTCGGCTGTTTCCAGACAGGCCAGCGTTTCCCGCGCCGACGCCGCTGCCGACTGAAAGCGCGCCTGCCGATTCTTGCCGCGGCTGTAGGCTCCCTCAGCCACGTTGAGCGGAACACTGATGAGAGCGCGCTCCATCTGATCGGCAAGCACGGAGCTACGCGCACGCAGCACCCGAATACTGGGCGACACCCGACGAACGAGCTCGAGAACGACAGCGTAAATCTTGAGCGGCATGGCGAACCTCCTGTCCTCGTTGTTCCGTTGCTCGAGGACCCAAAGGCCACGGCCGGCGCACGCAGGCGGGGTCAAGGCTCGGCGCAAAGCGCCGACCGCGCGCCTGCGCGCGGCCCCGGCCTTGACCCCGCCGAGTACGCCGGCAAGCTCAAAAGTCCCGAGACGACCTTCTTCCTGCCGCGCTCTCTCCCCGCTCTCCTCTCGCACTCTCCCTCCCCCCGTCACCGCACGTCGTGACCCTCCCCGCAGTGCGTGAGCACCGCCCCTCGCGCCCCTCCCCGACCCCCACCACCTGCTCTGCCCCTGCCCCTGCCCCTGCCCCTCTGCCCCTCTGCCCCTCTGCCCCTCTGCCCCTCTGCCCCTGCCCCTGCCCCTGGCTGCCCCTGCCCCTCTGCCCCTGCCCCTCTG
>JAICTZ010000018.1 GCA_025936115.1 Polyangiaceae bacterium | reverse complement strand
TCGGGATTGCGCAACGAGCGCGCCGAGAGCGCGCGCAAATCCGCTTCGTCGGGCTCGGGCAGCGCGCGCCGATCGATCTTCATGTTCTCGTTGAGCGGCAGTCGTTCGAGCTCGACGTAGACGGCGGGCACCATGTAGTCCGGCAAGTGCTCGGCCAGATGGGCGCGCACGGCGGCTAGGCGCACGGGGTTCGCGAGGCTCGCGCCCGCGTCTCTCTCCTCCGGCACGACGTACGCGACGAGCTGCTTCTCCCCGTCCGGGGCCGCGCGCGCCACGACCACGCCTTCACGCACGCCGGGCGCGCGCCTGAGCTCGTACTCGACTTCGCCGAGCTCGACGCGCATGCCGCGAATCTTGGTCTGAAAATCCGCGCGGCCCAGGATTTCGAGCAAGCCGTCTTTGTGCATGCGGCCGCGGTCACCCATGCGATAAAACCGCCGCCCTTCGAGCTCGAGGTAACGTTCAGCGGTGAGCTCGGGGCGATCGAGATAGCCGAGACTCACGCCGTCGCCCGCGAAGTGGATCTCGCCCACGACGCCCGTCGGCACGACGCGGCCCTCCGCGTCGAGCACGCGCACCGAAACGTTGTCGAACGGCCTCCCGACGTACGTCGCCGTCACCCGGCGCTGCCGCGGTACCGCGTACGTCGTGCCCATGCAGCTGATCTCACTCGAGCCGTAGATGACGAAGATGTCGGCGTTCCAAAAAATGTCCTTCAGCTTCTCCAGCAGCTCCGGGGGAACGAGATCGCCCCCCGAGGAAGCGTGGCGCACGCCAGCGAACGCTTCGAGCGAGGGCGGGTGGCGCTCGACGTAGGCAACGAGTCCTTTGAGCAGGCTCGGCCCCGCGTGGAAAGCCGTCACGTGCATGAGCGAGCGCGACAGCCGCGCGGGGTCGAGCACGTGCTCGCGCTCGACGAGCAGCGACGTTCCTCCGGCGACGAGCGGGGTCAAGAGCTCGAACAAGCTGATGCTGAACGAGTGCCGAGCGATCGAGGGCATCACGTCGCTCGGGCCGAGTTCGTAACGATCGACCGCGACCTCCACGTAGTGGCGGAGGTTCGCGTAGCTCAGCATCACGCCCTTCGGCTTACCCGTCGTGCCCGACGTGTAGAAGATGGCGGCGGTGTGCTCGGGACGCACCGTGCGACGGGGATTCTCCACGAGGGACCGGGCGGAGAGCGCACCGAGCACGATCAAGCTTTCAGGTGCGAAGCTCAGTCGCTCGGCGAGATGGGCCTCCGTGACGACGGCGAACGGGCGCGTATCCTCGAGGATGGTGCGAATACGCGCTGGCGGGTAGTTCGGATCGAGCGGAACGTAGACGGCCCCGGCCTTGAGGATCCCGAGCAACGCCACGGTGGTATGGGGCGAGGGCTCGAGGGCGACGACGACGCGAGCTCCCGGACGAACGCCGCGCGCCAAAAGCTCGTGGGCCAGGTGGTTCGCGCGCCCGTTGAGCTCGGCGTACGAATAGCGCTCGCCGCGAAAATCGAGCGCGACCGCCTCGGGCGCGAGGATCGCGCGGCGCTCGAAGCGCTCGTGCACATGCTCACCGAGCGGTGGGCGGGCGTGGCCGTCACACGCGCTCGAGACCCATTGCCCGCCCCGCGGATCGTGCGTCGCCGAACCCTCGAAGTGCTGAGTCATGGGAAGCCACCCTCATGCGAAAATCATTCTCGTGGGCGCCTGCGCGACAGCTCGCGCCGGACCCATCACTTCGCCTCTTGCGAAACGTTAGCTGCTTTCGAGCGCGCGGCAAATCACGACACGTGCGGCGCTTTGCCGCGACGTCGAAGCGCGTAGACAGTCAGCGGCCGGCTTGTTTGTTGCAGCGCTCCCAACAGCCCGGATTCCCGGGACCACCGATGTCCAGACGCCAGCGCCTCGCGAGCTTGCTGCACCAAACCGGAGTGATGCGCGCCGCTTTGGCGCTCCGCTCGAGCATGCCGAGCCCTTGGCTCAGCGTACTCACGTATCACCGCTTCCCGAGCCCGAGCGGCCAGGACCTCTTCGACGACGAGGTCGTCGATGTGACGCCGGAATGCTTCGAGCGGCAGATTGTCGCGCTCAAGAAGCATTTCACGCTCGTCGGCGTCGACGAACTCTGCGCTTTCGCGGCCGGCCGGCTCCTGCCTCCGAACGCGGTCGCCGTGACCTTCGACGACGGCTATCTCGATAACTACGAGATTGCATTACCGATTCTGAAACGCCACGGCGCAAAAGCCGTCTTCTTCCTATCGACGGGCTGCATCGGCGAGCGCCGCATGTACTGGTGGGACCGCGTCGCGTACATCGTCAAGCGCACGCCCGTCAGCCAAATCAAGCTCACCTATCCTTTTCCCGTCGAATTTGGGCTCGCCAACCGGCCCCTCGCGCTCGAGCGCATCTTGCGCCTCATGAAGACGCAGCCCGGCCTCGATCTCGAACGCTTCTTGGACGAGCTCGCGCATGCGGCGGAGGTCGCCTGGTCGCAAAAGATCGAGCGCACGTTCGCTGAGCAGCTGCTGATGACCTGGGACCACGTGCGCGAGCTCCACCGCGCGGGCATGGACGTCGAATCCCACACTCGCACACATCGGGTCCTCGACACGTTGCCGCCCGCGGACCTGGAGGACGAGCTCGCCGGCTCGCGCGCCGATCTCGCACGCGAAGTGGGCGTGCCGGCTCGCGCTCTCGCCTACCCAGTCGGCAACGCCCTGGGTCGAAATTCGCCTATCCGCGCCGCGATGGTGCAAGCCGGCTACGAAATCGGCCTCAGCAGCAACACGGGCTCCAATCCCCTGAACGGCCCCGTGGATCGCTTCGACATTCGCCGCCAGGCCGTCGGCTTGAACCTCTCGGAAGCCTACCTGCTCGCGATGCTCACGCTGCCGTCGCTCGCGCACAAACATCCCGGTCAGCTCGCGGCCGACTGACCTGCGTTCGGTTTTAGCCCGGCGACGATCGCGCGCGGATCGCGCGCAGCGAGTCCCCGAGCGGCGGGCGGGAGTGGCGCGGCAACAGCGACAGGCGCGCGGGCCGCGTCTCGCTCGGGCGCGTGTCGTACGGGTTACCGAAGACGCGGAACGCGCTCTTCGCAACGTAATCGACGATCTCGCGAGCGGGCAGCGGACGGCTCAAGAGATAGCCCTGCGCAAAATCGCAGCCGAGCTCACGCAAGCGGAGCAGCGCCGCCTCCGTCTCCACGCCCTCGCACACGACCTTCATGCCGAGACTGTGCGCAAGTCCGATCACGGCGCGCACGATCGCCGTATTGCTCTCACTCGACTCGAGCCCTTTCACGAATGAACGATCGATCTTGAGCTCGGCCGCCGGCATCGTGCGCACGTACGTGAGGGAACTATAGCCCGTGCCGAAGTCGTCGATCGAAAGCGAGACGCCGCTCTTCTGAAAGCGTTCGATCACGTTTCCGGCCCGTTCCGGGTCGGCCAGCACCGCGCTCTCGGTCACTTCCATCATCAAGTAGCGCGGCTCGATGTCCCACTCGCGCAGGAGCTCCTTCACGCGATCGGGCAGCGTCTCGTCGACGAGATTGCGCGCGGAGAGGTTCACGGAGACCGGCACGTCCAGGCCCGCGCTCTTCCACGCCGCCATTTGCCGAACGGCTTCACGCAACACCCACAGCGTGAGCGGCCGAATCAAATTCGTTTGCTCGGCGAGCGGCACGAACTCGCCCGGCGAAACGAAGCCGAGCTCGGGATCGTTCCAGCGCGCGAGCGCTTCGACGCCTGCAAATTGCCCCCCGTCGAGCGCGAGCTTCGGCTGGTACACGAGCGAGAGCCCGCCGCGCTCGATCGCCCCGCGTAATGAGCGCACCAGAGCCAGCCGGCGGCGCGCCTCCGATTCGCTCTCCTCGCGGTAACCCTGACCGCGCTCGCCGCTCTTCTTCGCGCGGCTCAACGCGAGCTCGGCTCGCTGCAACAGAACGTGCGGGGTGTCGCCGTGCTGAGGGAAAGCGGCAAATCCCGTGTGAACCTCGATCTCTATCGGCGCTTCACCGAGCGAAAACGGTGTCTCGACGAGCTCGTGCAGGCGCTCGAGCGCGGCCGGTGCGCGGCTCAAATCGACCTCGGCGAGCAATACGGCGAAGAGGTCGGATTCGAGCCGGGCCGCGACGCCGTGCGTCAAGCGGCCGCTCTGCAGCCGCTCGCCGATGAGCTTGAGCAGCAAGTCGCCGCTTTCGTGGCCGAGCGCCCCGTTCACCTCACCGAACCGATGCACGTCGAGCACGGCGACGGTGAAGGCGACTTGCGCGCGCCCGGCGGTAGCGAGCTCCTCTTGAACCAGCTCGAGGAAGGCCACTCGATTGGGCAGCGCCGTGAGCGGGTCCGAGAGGGCGTGAGCTTCGAGCGAGACCGCCGCGCGGACATGCCACTCGAGCTCGCGCCGGAGCGGCCGGAACCAAGCGAAGTAGACCACCGGCAGCGTCACTCCGACGAGCAACCCGGCATCGACGAGCGCTGACTGCCACCCGATGAGCCCCGAGGGCGAGTCCACCCAACGGGCGATGCCCGCTTCGGTCGCAAAGATCGCGATCGCCGTGAGGAGCATGGCTCGCACCGGTGCAGGTACGCGCAGCCGCGCGCCGAGCATCGCACCTGCTCTCACCTCGAGACTCCGCTAGTGCGCGGGCCGGGCGGTGCACCGTCATAAAAACCGTTCGTCTTGCCCATGCTCGCTCGTGGCCGCTACGCACATGAACGGACGCTTCCACCGCGAGGTAAGCCGAAGGCACGGCCGCTCGCTCCAAATCGCCTCAAGCGTGCGCGGCTCCCGCGCGTGCTCGCTGGCTCCGCCCAAGAAAATCGCGTGATTCACGCATGCGGGTGCTGGCCTCCTTCTTGCTCCGGCCTTGAGCGTGAGACCCAGCATGAAAAGCCTTCCGATTCCGGTGGCCGACGCGCGCAACAACTTTTCCGACGTCGTGGCGCAAGCGCGCAATGGCCAGCGCATCAAACTGACGCGCCACGGCAAAAACGTTGCTTGGATTGTCGGCTCAGCCGATCGCGAGGCGCTGAAAACGCGCCCCGGCACCCGGCGGCGCAAACGCGAGACGTCGCGCTGACACACAGGCGGCCATCGCCGCGGCGCAAGAGAAGCGCGCGCAACTTTTGTACAATATTTGATGGAGGCACTCCACCGCGCGAGCGTCGGGCATACACATGCTTTTGGCCGACCGTACGGTGCTGCTCCTCGATGCAGACGGCGCCCTCCTCGATCAGCTCGGTTCGGAGCTCAAGCGGCACGGCGCCAAGTGCTTTCCGGCGCGCGACGCGCAAACCGCGTCGTGGGGGGCGCGTGAAACCCTGCCGGACGCGCTCGTCTGCGGGCTAGGGCTGCCGAACGTCGACATGGCAGCTCTGCTCGAAGAGCTCCGTAGCGCGCCAGAGTCGGCGGCTCTACCCGCCGTAGCGCTACTCGACGCCGGTCCGGGGAGCTCGGTACCGAGCAGCACGTCGCGTGCGGGCGCGGCGTCGGGCTTGCAAAAATGCCTAACAAAGCCTGTTAATCTGGCCGATCTCGTGGACGCGCTTTGCTGCGTGCTCGGAGAGCGGACGCCGCCCGTGCCCGGGAGCGTGCCGTCGTCGGAGCGCATCGACGCGCTCATCCTGCAGCACGATTATCGTCAGTTGCTCGCGCTCCTGAACGCCTCGACCGAACACCGGTATTCGGCGTTCTTTCGCCGCGAGGGCGGGGAGCTCCACAGCGTGTGGACGTTCGATCGCGAACAGCCCGAAAGCGATCCTTTCACGCGACGCGTGCCGGTGGCGGACACGCCGTGCGCAACGCTTTTCGCGACGCAGTGCTCTCACGCCGTGGACCACGCGGCTTGTGGCCCCGACATGATCCCCGAGCAACGCCACGCGCTGATGCGCTCCTTCGTGGGCACGCCCGTCGTGGGGCAGGATGCGCTCATTTTCGGCGCGCTGTGCCATTTCAGCCCCGAACCTCGCCCCCTCGACGGAGAGGCACTCCAAGCGTTGGAACGCGTCGCCAGGGTCCTGAGCCACGGCGAGCGCCGTCACCGCCCGCGCTGACGGCGCGAGCGGGCTAGATCGAGGCACTTCGCCACGTTTTCCGTTGGCGCGAGCCATGCTTCAGCCGGTCGCATGCTGCAGCTTTACTCCGCGCGTGATTCCAAGCTGCGCTCCCTGACGGCACTGGCTGCGGGGTCGCTCGTTGCCGCTGCCGTGGCGCAAGCGTGCACCAGCTCCTCGGGTCCGACGGGCGGCGCAGCGGGTAGCGGTGGGGCGACGATGGGTGCGAGCGGTACGAGCGGCCGCGGCGCGACGAGCGGCGGCTCGAACGCCGGCGGCAGCACGAGCACCACCACGGGCGGCACCGGCGTCACGATCGGCGTGGGAGAGAGCGGCGCTGCTGGCGGGGACCGGACGGAATCGACCGGCATGGCGGGAGCGGCCGGCGCGCCGTCGCTCGATCCCAACGACGCGTGTGCGCTCAGCACCGATACCGTGGAAGCGATACCCTCGGTCTTAGAGCTCGTCATCGACACGAGCGGATCGATGGATTGGCCGCCTGGTTGGGCACCGGTCACACCGGACGACTCCAAGCCGCCCGGCGCGACGAAGTGGGAGATCACGCGCGGCGCACTACAGAACGCCGTGGACTCGCTCTCCGACGACATCACGCTCGGCGCGACGTTCTTTCCGGACACGACCGATGACGACCCAGACAGCTTGTGCCTCAGGAACGAAGTCGCTCTTCCGCTCGGCGTGCTCGGCGCGCCGTCTTCCAAACAGCGGAGTGACTGGGCCAAGGCACTCGACGCGGTCGTCCCGAACGGCGCGACACCGACCGAAGGAGCGTATCTGTTCGGCCTCGAGCAACTCGACAAGACGGATTCGCCGGGCAACAGGTTCCTCCTGCTCATCACCGACGGAACCCCGACGTGCACGCTCGACTGCGAGTGCACGGAGGATAACCTGCCCGTAGACTCCGGGCCGCTCATCGACGATGCGGCGACCGCACTTGCACAAGGTATTCGCACGTTCGTCATCGGCTCGCCGGGGAGTGAAGACACACGCAGCGTCCTTTCGGCGCTCGCGCGCAAAGGCGGCACCGCGCCCGCCGACTGCTCCGACGACGGCCCCATCTACTGCCATCTCGACATGACGGCCGAGCCCGACCTCGCCAAAGGGCTCGCCGCCGCGCTCGACCAAGTCGCGACGAGTCTCCGCTCGTGCGAGTACCCAATTCCCACACCGCCGAACATGCGCACGCTCGACCCCGGTCTCGTCAACGTCCTCTTTACCCCGAGCGACGGCCCTGTCCGAACGATTGGCCGCGATCCGTCGAAGACCGCCTGCAACCAAGGCTGGCAATACTCCTCCGACGGGAGCAGCATTCTGCTCTGCGGCGACGCATGCAAGGCAGCCCAGGAAGACGTCGGAGCCAAAGTCGAAATCCTCTTCGGCTGCCGCACCGTGATGGTCGAGCCACGCTGAGCACCGCCGCGCGCTTGCTGCGCAGGGCTGGCCAACCGGGGCACGAGGCTGCGTGAGCAAGGCCTTCACGAAAGATGACGATCAGGGCGAGCCGCTCGTCGTGCCGCGGCGCGCGCCGCTGCCCGCTGGAGTACCGAACTACGTCACGCCGCGGGGACTCGCCGCGCTGCGCGCGGAGCTCGTCGCACTCACGGCGGAGCTCTTGCACGTGCGAACCGGGGACACGCCGTCCGATCCTGAGCGCAGCCGAGCGGCGGCGGCCGTCAGTGAACGGTTGGCCGAGCTCGAAGCACGCATCGGGTCGGCAGAGCTCGTAGCGCCAGCCGAACAGCCACCGAACGAAGTGCGTTTCGGCGCGCGCGTCACGGTGCGAAATCCCGCGGGCGCCCTGCGCACGTATCAGATCGTCGGCGTCGACGAAGCAAACGCGAGCGAGGGTCGCATTGCGTTCGTAGCGCCGCTCGCTCGGGCGCTCCTAGGCAAACGCACGGGCGAAGCGGCGCTCGTGCGCACGCCTCAAGGCGAAGAAGAGCTCGAACTCGTTCGTCTCGAATACGAGACGCCCGGCGCCGACGAGCGCTGAACGCGCCGCCGGCCGCCGAACACGCCCTCAGGCGCCGCCTTGGCCGCCGGCACCAGCACCGGCCTCACCCGTTTGTCCTGCGTTCGATACTTCTCCGGCCGTGCCGCTACCACTGGTGCCGCTGCTACCAGCGCGTCCACCGGCGCCGCTGCGGCCGCCGGAAGTGACGCCACCCGTCTGCTGCCCGCCGACTGCCTGGCCACCGAAGCCGTTGTTGCGACCACCGGTGTTGCGACCGCCGTTGTTGCCACTGCCCCCAGCGCTGCGGCCGCCCGTGGCGCGTCCGCCGAAGCCGCTGCCGCCGAATCCGAAGCCGCGGCCGCCCGATGGGCCCGCGCCGGAGGTCCCGCCGGTGCCCGTACCACCTGTAGCGCTCGTGCCGGCCGACCCGCCCGTGCCAGCGCCAGCGCCAGCGCCAGCACGGCCCGCGGCGGCGCCTTTGCCTGCGCTGCTTCCCGCAGAGCCGCCTTTTCCACCGCTCCCGGATTTGCCGGCAGTGTGAGTAGGCGGCGATGAGTCGTCGTCACCGCCACATGCGGTCGCAACGCAGACGCCTGCCGCCAGGAGAAGACCAACGCTCGTTCGGGAAAAGGCCATATTCGATAATCCTCCAGGATTGCCGCGCAGTAACGCGGCGACCACCGTGTATCATTTACACCTCGGACTTTGTAACCAATCGGCGTCCAATCTCGGCACGACCTTGCAAGTATTTGCACTTTCGCGCCCCAGTCGGCACTCCGGAGTCGGCAATACGGGCAGCTCTGCGCTCGAAATGACGGCAAATCGCCCCGGGACGCTCCACGGTACGCCATTTGCTCTTCAGTGGAGCATGACCCTCTCTCGTCGAGTCGCTCGTATCGCCGGCGAAGCGCTCGCGCCCGTGCGCGCCGGGACGGAAAAACTCGCGTCCCGGCGTTTCGATCTGGCCGTTCCCAAACTGTCCGTCACGAGTGATTGGTTCGAGGACGGGGCGCCATTACCGGCTCGCTGCACCGTGGACGGAGAAGGGGTCCCTCCGCCGTTACGCTGGAGTGAACCGCCGGCACAAACCCGCGAGCTCGTCTTGCTCTGCGAGGATCCCGACGCGCCGCTCGCCGAGCCGTTCGTGCACTGGCTCGTTTACGACGTTCAAGCCGAAGCACGCACGCTCGACGGCGAGAGCGTCAAGCACGCGCGCGAGGGCCAAAATAGTAAGCTCAAGGACGAATTCGCACCGGCAGCGCCACCGCCCGGGCACGGTCAACATCACTACCACTTTCAACTCTTCGCCCTCGACTCGCCCCTCGCGCTCGACCGCGGCAAAGGCAGAAGCCAGGTGCTCGAGGCGATGGACGGCCACGTCATCGCCTACGGCGAGCTCGTCGGCACCTTCACGCGCGCGTAGCGGTCAGATTGCGTGCGAGGGGACCTACGGCCGCCGCGCCGCTCTCGGCAAGCTCGCGGTAGCGTTCGACGAGCCGCGTGCGCACGCGCTCGAGTCCGCGTTTTCCCGGCGACAAATCCCAGAGTCCCATCTGCTTCAAGTACGAAGCGATGGGGCGCGAACCCTGCCGATACGCCCAGGCGACCCGCGCGAAGAGCGGCCACCACGTGTAACCCACGATCGGCACGCCACACGCGCGCGCTCGCGCCACGGCGGCGACCGACGACTCGAGCCACGCTGCGCGCCGCTCGACGCTGCCGTCGCTCGCCGTTTCACTCAGCACGAGTGGCCGGCCGTAACGGGTGTAGTAGAGCGCCGCGAGCTGCTCGATGATTTGGGGTCCGGCGTACGGCGTCGTCACGCGCGAGCGACCCCGTAACCGCGACAGCACCTTGAGCGACAACAGTGGATAGGCATTGATGCCGATGGCGTCGAGCGCGAGCGGGGCTTCGTGAAACTCACGCAACGACGCCTCGGAGACCCCTTGCGCGAGGAGCCAGGAACAGAGCGGATGCGTGGCGTCGACGCGACCGCTCAGGAGATCGAGCGGCAGAAAGGCGATCTGCTCGAGCCGTTCGGCTTCGACGCGCGCCTCTTCGTCCGCGGCCAGATACAGATCACCCGCGTCGACGTGCAGCACCGTCGCGAGCGGATCGCTCGCGGAGATCGCGCGCGAGGTCCGCGCTATGCCGCGGCATGCCGCAAAAAGTACTTCGAGAAAGCCCGGCCAGCCCCGACGAAAGGGCGGCCACCAACCGAGCTTGCCGCCGTACCACGCGGTGATGCGCGGTTCGTTCAACGGCGTGAAGGCGTGAACTCGGTCCCGGAACCGTTCCGCGACTGCTGCCGCGTATTCCTCGACCCGCGCCGGGTAATCGGGATTCAGGAACGCGCCCTCGATCCAGGTCGGCACTCCGTAATGCACAAGGTCGAGGACGGGTTCGATGCCGAGCTCGAGCAGGCGTTCGATCGTGGCGTCGGCCCAGCTAAAGTCCCAGCGCCCCCGAGCGGGGTTCACGCGATGCCACGGCAAGCCATAGCGTGCTGCCCTGACGCCGAGCTCGGCCATGAGCCCGAGGTCGGCGTGCCAGCGCGCGTAGTGTTGGGTGAGCTCGTATTCGTCGAGCGCACGCCCGGTACGCGGGTTCGGAGCGGTGATGAACGTGTTGTCGATACCAGTGAGCCAAAGGAACCCTCCCGTATCGATCGCGTCACGCAGCATCGAGGATCGCTTGTGCAAGCCGGGACGCCGAGTGCAGGAGACGTGCCACGGTGCCAAAACCTTTAATACCGAGTAGAGTCGCGACTTCGAGCTCGCGAGTGCGCGAGCTACGTTGAGGGGGCGGCGGCCGAAACGCCTGGTTGAGCGTTCTGCCACGGACGTGTCAGATGGCGCCGTAGGCCGTGACGCGATCACTCGAGCTTCTCGCGCGAAGACGCGGACGAGCTCGAACGTGGGCCGCCCTGGCACCGCGCTTGCACGCGCGGTCGAGACCAATCTTGACGGATTTCAAGCGACGCTTCGCGATCGGCGCTGAGCCCGTTGGCCAGCGCGGCACTCACTTCCGCGTCTGGGCACCCGCGGCAAAGCGCCTCGAAGTCGTGGAGCGCGTGCTCGATGACGATCGCGCGGGACGGAGCCACGCACTCGAAACGAAAGCGGGAGGCTACTTCGAGGCGCTCATCCCCGGCCTCGCCCCGGGCGCGCTCTACAGCTTGCGCGTCGACGGCGGGACCAAGCTCTATCCCGATCCCGCGTCACGCTTCCAACCCCGCGGCCCGCACGGCCCGTCTGAAGTGATCGACGCGCAGAGCTATGCCTGGAAGCACCCGGATTTTCCGGGAGCACCTTCTCGGGGCCAGGTGCTCTACGAGCTCCACGTGGGCACCTTCACGCGCGAGGGC
Organism: Polyangiaceae bacterium; assembly: GCA_025936115.1. Taxonomy (GTDB): domain Bacteria; phylum Myxococcota_A; class Polyangia; order Polyangiales; family Polyangiaceae; genus PMG-095. Next base: position 137,966 of record JAICTZ010000018.1, on the reverse strand, counting down.
ACCTATGCCGCGGCGATGCGCGAGCTCGCCGAGCTCCAGGCACTCGGCATTACCACCCTGGAACTCATGCCGCTCGCCGAGTTCCCCGGCCGCTTCGGCTGGGGCTACGACGGCGTGGACCTCTGGTCGCCCTCGCACCTGTACGGCCGTCCCGATGAGCTCAGGGCCTTCATCGACGCGGCGCACGGTCACCGCCTCGCGGTGATTTTGGACGTCGTCTACAATCATTTGGGGCCGGACGGGAATTATCTCAAGTGCTTTTCTCCGCAGTACTTCACCGATCGCTACGCGAACGAATGGGGTGAGGCGCTCAACTTCGACGGGTCGGAAAGTGCGCCCGTTCGCGAATTCTTTTGCGAGAACGCCGGCTATTGGATCGACGAGTACCGCTTCGACGGGCTCAGGCTCGACGCCACGCAGACGATCCTCGACTCATCACCGCGCCACGTCCTCGCCGAGGTGACCGAGCGCGCGCGAGCGGCGGGCAGAGCGCAGCAGCGAAACATCTACATTTCCGCGGAAAACGAGCCGCAAGACAGCCGCCTCGTCGCATCGACGGCAACGGGCGGCTACGGCTGCGACGCCCTCTGGAACGACGACTTCCACCACGCCGCTCGGGTCGCGGTCACGGGGCGCCACGAGGCCTATTACGCGGACTACCGCGGCAGCCCGCAGGAGCTCATCTCGGCGGTGAAGTGGGGTTACCTGTATCAAGGCCAACACTACGCTTGGCAAAAGAAGCGGCGTGGCCAACCGGCGCTCGGCCTGCCTGCCCGTCACTTCGTGAGCTATCTGCAAAATCACGATCAAATCGCGAACAGCCTGTGCGGCGATCGCATCGGTCGCCTCACGAGCGCGGCAGACCTCCGCGCCCTCACGACCTTCTGGCTGCTGGCGCCGCCGACACCGCTCTTGTTCCAGGGACAGGAGTTCGACGCGAGCGCGCCCTTTTTGTATTTTGCCGATCACGAAGCCGAGCTCCGTCAAAAGGTCGCGCAGGGCCGGCGCGAATTTTTGGAACAGTTCCAAGCCGTCCACGCGAGTCAGGCCACGTTCTCACTGGACGATCCGGGCGACGTTGCGACGTTCGAGCGCTGTAAGCTCGATTTTTCGGAGCGCACGCGCCACGGCGCGATCTACGCGCTGCATCGCGAGCTCTTGGCGCTCAGGCGCGAGGACCCCGCGTTTGCCGCCGAACGGGCGGACTCGATGCACGGCGCCGTGCTCGGCGAGTGCGCGCTCGTCTTGCGCTTTTTCTGCGAGGCGGGCGATCGTCTCGTCGTCTTGAACCTCGGCGGCGATCTGGAGCTCGAGCCCGTACCCGAGCCGCTCTTGGCGCCGCCCGCGGGCTGTGAGTGGAAAGTCATGCTCTCGAGTGAAGACACGAAGTACGGCGGGCTCGGCTGCCGGGTACCCTACGTCGATGGAAAGTGGACGCTCACGGCGCATGCCGCGGTCGTCCTTTGCGGGGAGAAGACGAGATGAGCGGACAAGCCTGGTGGCAGCGCGGCGTCGTGTACCAAATCTATCCCCGCTCGTTCGCGGATTCGAACGGCGACGGCGTCGGAGATCTACGCGGCATTTTGGAGCGGGTCGGCTACCTCGCCGAGCTCGGCGTCGACGCCGTGTGGATTTCTCCCATCTATCCCTCGCCCATGGCCGATTTCGGCTACGACGTTTCGAACTACACCGACATTCACCCGCTCTTCGGCTCGCTCGACGATTTGCGCGAGCTCGTGCACCGCGTGCACGCGCTCGGCATGAAGCTCATCCTCGACTTCGTCCCGAACCACACGTCGAACGAGCACCCCTGGTTCCTCGAGGCGAAGAGCTCGCGCACGAACGAAAAGCGCCAATTCTACCTCTGGCAGGACGCAAAACCGGACGGCAGCCCGCCGAACAATTGGCTCAGCGTCTTTGGCGGTAGCGCGTGGACTTGGGACGAAACGACGGGCCAATATTATTATCATGCTTTTTTGCCGGAGCAGCCCGACCTCAACTGGCGCCATCCCGAGGTGCGCCGCCAGATGTACGCGGCCATGCGCTTCTGGCTCGAGCTCGGCGTCGACGGCTTTCGCGTCGACGTGCTCTGGCATCTGATCAAAGACGCCGAGTGGCGCGACAATCCGCCGAACCCCGACTACCGCGCGGGCGAGCCGCCGTACACGACGCTCCTCCCTGCCTACTCGACCGATCAGCCCGAGGTGTTCGAAATCGTGCGCGAGATGCGGCGCGTCGTCGAAGAGTACGACGGGCGCGTGCTCATCGGCGAAATTTACCTGCCGATCAGTCGGCTCGTGAGCTACTACGGGGCCGCGGGTGACGGCGCGCACCTGCCGTTCAACTTTCAGCTCATCGTGCTCCCGTGGCGCGCGAGCGATATCGCGGCGGCCGTCAGCGAGTACGAGGCTGCGCTCCCGCCCGGCGCGTGGCCGAACTGGGTGCTCGGCAATCACGACCAAGCGCGCATCGCGACTCGCATCGGCCTCCGCCAGGCGCGGGTGGCGGCCATGCTGCTCCTCACGCTGCGCGGCACGCCGACGCTCTACTACGGCGACGAGCTCGGCCTGCGAGACGTGCCGATCTTGCCTGAGCAGTACCAGGATCCCCAGGGGAAAAACATCGGCCTGAGCCGCGACCCCGCGCGCACGCCGATGCAGTGGTCGGCGGCGCACAATGCGGGCTTTACGACTGGGAGACCTTGGCTGCCGGTTGCCGACGATTACGAGCACGTCAACGTCGAACGCGAGCTCGCCGATCCGGATTCGATGCTGTCTTTGTACCGCAGACTGATCGCGCTCCGCAGGAGCGAGCCGGCGTTCGTAGCTGGCCACTACCGTCCGATCGTCGCCGGCGGGGACATCGTCGCGTACACGCGTGAACACGACGGACGGCGCTGGCTCGTGGCGTTGAATCTCGGGGGACAGCCGGCCGAGCTGTCGCTCTCCGCGCTCGGGGCGGGCGGCGAGATCGTCGTCGGCACCTCGCGCCAGCGGCAAGGCCAGCGCGTCGCCGAGCAACTGGCACTCGCGGGCGACGACGGCGTGATCGTACGGCTCGACTAGTGCCGCGTCCCGTAAGTAACGATGCATTCGAGGAGGCACTAGGCACGCGCGGAGCGCGTGGGGGGCCGCGCCGGCAAAGCCGGCGCGGGGGCGGGACGCCCCCAGCAACAAGCTACTGCGAGCGCTGCGAAGCAGCGCTGCGTGGCGGAGCCACGCTCCCAAGAATTGCATCGCAATTTTGGGGACACAGCACTAGACGCTCAGCGCGCGCCGGCCGGCGTCCGCAGCATCACGAAGCCGCGTCCGAGCAGCACACGCGTGAGCACGAGCACGTCGGCGTCGAACGTGTCGATACCCCCTTGATAGCGCTGACGCAGGGCGCTCGCGATGTCCGTAATGCTCCGCACGCCGTCAATCAAGCTGATCGCGGCAGCGGCCCGATCACTGAGGCGCATGGCGCCGCGCTCGTTCGCATGCAGGACCCAGCCCGGGCGTTCATCGGCACGCAGCTGCACACCCTTGATCAACGCAGGCACTCGAGCGCATGCGCTATTCACATCGCCCTCCTCTACTTTCAGGTTCAACGAATAGTTTTGCGTTCACGGCCGCTCGTTTCAGCAGCGAAAGCTCAGCAAATTCCGTGCAAGCCCGAACGGGCTCGTAGCAGCACCGAACGCCGGCTCAGGGGGTATCCTGGGGATCGAGCTCGGGGCGAGTGTGGCGCTTCGTCACGCGCGAGGCGGACTGGCGCCGGAAGCACCGCGGCGTCGATCGTGATCTGGCCATTCAAGACTGGCGAAGTAGTACTAGCGATAACGCCAATCGCGCCGTGCGCCGCCTGAAAGTAGGTGAACGATCGCAACGAATACGGCCGCGCCGATGATCGACCACAGGATCGGGAACGGATGCCGATCGACGGTGACGATCATGAGCTCAGGCAGCCGCAGGTAATGCGCAATGACGGAGCCGAGGAGCGCACCCACGAAACCCACGGCGATGGAGACGATGACGCCCCCCGGGGTACCGCCCGCAATCGCGCGCCCGATGGCTCCGCACACGCCGGCTATGAGCAGCAAAATCAGCAGACCGGTGAGAGTGATGGTCATACCCGCTCACGTGCAAGAGGCGCGCCGTGCGTCGATTCGCCACGGTCGACCTGCACCCCGGCGAGTCGGCGCTGAACGTCGCCCGGAGTAGACTCACTGAAATCCGAAGCTCCAGGAGAACGAGCATGAGTCGCGAGTACGACGAAAACAGCGCCCGCGAGCAAGCCGACGCGCCCGCGCCCGACGCGCCCCACGCGGCCCTGGCGCAAGGCGTCACCGGCGACGAGCCGCCGCCTGAAACGCAAGCGCCGCGGCTCGAGCGCCGAGAAGAGTCAGCGGCCGGCTTCATGTCCATCTACGAGACCGCCAAGCATGGCTTCGGCGAGATGGGCGTCACGCGCACGGTTTCGACGCTGCTCAAAATCAACCAAAAGGACGGCTTCGATTGTCCGAGCTGTGCTTGGCCCGACCCCGACGGTGAGCGCAAGGTCGCGGAGTTCTGCGAAAACGGCGCCAAGGCCGTCGCGAGCGAAGCCACGCGCAAGCGCGTGACACCCGAGTTCTTCGCCGAGCACTCGCTCAGCTCGCTGCTCGAGCGCAGCGACTACTGGCTCGAGCAACAAGGCCGGCTCACGCACCCGATGCTGCGCGCGAAAGGCAAAGACCACTACACGCCCATCAGCTGGGACGACGCGTTCGCGCTGATCGCGGACGAGCTCAACGGACTTGCTTCGCCGAACGAAGCCTCGTTTTACACGTCGGGCCGCGCCAGCAACGAAGCCGCGTTCCTCTACGGGCTGTTCGCGCGCCAATTTGGCACCAATAACCTGCCTGACTGCTCGAACATGTGCCACGAATCGAGCGGCCTCGCTCTCACCGAGAGCATCGGTATCGGCAAGTCGACCGTCAAAATCGAAGACTTCGCGCAGGCTGACGCCATCTTCGTCATCGGCCAGAACCCCGGCACGTGCCACCCGCGCATGCTGACCGAGCTCGAAAAAGCGGCCAAGAACGGCTGCAAGATCGTGGCCGTCAATCCGCTGCCCGAGACGGGACTCATGCGCTTCAAAAACCCGCAAGAGCCCCTGAGTCTACTCGGTCGCGGCACTCCGCTCGCGTGCTTGTTCATGCCCGTGCGCGTCAACGGCGACGTGGCGCTGTTCAAGGGCGTCATGAAGGAGATGCTCGAAGCCGATCGACGGAGCGGCGGCCGCGTGCTCGCGCATGACTTCATCCGCGACCACACCGAAGGCTTCGAGGCGTTCGCGCGCGATCTCGAGAACGAAAGCTGGGACGAGCTCGTGGCGGCAAGCGGCGTTTCGCGCGCGCATGTGCGGCGTGCTGCCGAGATCGCCATGGGCGCCGAGCGCATGATTTGTTCTTGGGCGATGGGAATCACGCAGCACAAAAACGGTGTCGCGAACGTGCAAACCATCGCAAACTTCGCGCTCTTGCGCGGGCAGATCGGCCGCCCCGGCGCCGGGCTCTGTCCCGTGCGCGGGCACAGCAACGTGCAGGGCGATCGCACGGTCGGCATCTGGGAAAAGATGAGCCCCGAGTACCTTGCCGCGCTCGGCAAGGAGTTCGGCTTCGAGCCACCCACGGCGCACGGCTTCGATACCGTGAAGACGATTCAAGCCATGCACGACGGCCGTGTGAAGGTGTTCGTGGGGCTCGGCGGCAACTTCCTCGCCGCGCCGCCCGACACGCACTTCACGGCCGAGGCCATCGCGCGTTGCCGGCTCACGGTGCAAATCTCGACCAAGCTCAACCGCGCGCACCTCGTCACGGGCGAACAGGCGCTGATTCTGCCGTGTCTCGGCCGCACGGAGCGCGACGAACGAGCGGGCGGCGAGCAATTCGTGACGGTCGAAGACACGACGGGCGTCGTGCACGCCTCGCGCGGCTCGCTGCCGCCGGCTTCGGAACACTTGAAGAGCGAGCCGGCCATCATCGCGGGCATGGCGCAAAGGACGCTCGGCTCGCGCACGACCGTGGCCTGGCAGACGCTCGCGGACGACTACGACCGCATCCGCGAGCACATCGAGCACGTCGTGCCCGGGTTCACGGAGTACAACCGCCGCGTGCGTGAACCCGGCGGCTTTTACCTGCCGAACGGCCCGCGTGAAGGTCGTTTCACGACGCCGAACGGACGGGCGCGCTTCGTCGTGCATCCCATCGCCGAGCACGAGCTTCGAAGCGATCAGCTGCTGCTCACGACCATCCGCAGTCACGACCAGTTCAACACCACGATTTACGGCGAGAGCGATCGCTACCGCGGCGTTGCGTACGGCCGCCGCGTGCTGTTCCTGAGCCCGCACGAAATCGAGCGGCGCGGATTCGCCGATGGAGCCATGGTCGATATCGTGAGTCACTTCGGGCACGAGCGGCGCCGCGCAGCCGGCTTTCGTCTCGTGCCCTACCCGGTGCCGGTCGGCTGCGCGGCGGCTTACTTCCCCGAAACGAACGTGCTCGTGCCGGTCGGCGCCGTCTCCGACGGCAGCAATCAGCCGGCCTCGAAGTCGATCGTCGTGACGCTCGAACAGGCGGCGTCGTGAGAGGAGGCCCGGCGTGAACGCCTTATCACGGGCCCGAGTCGCTAGCGCCGGCATCGTCGGCATCGACGCCTGGCGCTCGGAACCCGGTCTTTCGCTCGTGCCGCGCCCCGACGAGCTCAGCGTCGAAGAGCCACTCGAAATCCGCGTCGCGGGCGAAACACTCGCCGTCACGATGCGCACGCCAGGTCACGACGCCGAGCTCGCCGCCGGCTTCTTGCTCGCCGAGGGTCTGATTCGTTCGCGCGCCGACCTCGGCGGCATCGCGCACTGCGGCCGCCTCGGCGAGGAAGGCGCGCACAACACCCTCAACGTCGTGCCCGCTCCGGGCGTCGTGCTCGACGTAGACGCGCTCGGGCACGCGCGGCGCGGCACGCTGACGACCTCGGCGTGCGGCGTGTGCGGCCGCCACTTGATCGACGACTTGCTCGAAAAATTGCTTCCCGTCCCGGGCTCCGAACGCTTCGAGCGTCGCTTCATCGCGCGCCTCACGCAGGAGCTCCGCGCGCGGCAGCCGCACTTCGAGCGTACGGGCGGACTGCACGCGGCCGGCGCGGCCCGTCCGGAGGCGGGGTTCGTCGTCGTGCGCGAGGACGTGGGGCGGCACAACGCGGTCGACAAGACGTTCGGACGACTGCTGCTCGACGGGCAGGTGCCGGCGCGCGGGGCCGTGCTCGTCGTGAGCGGTCGCACGAGCTTCGAAATCGTGCAAAAGGCGCTCGCGGCCGGCGTCGCGGGCGTCGTCGGCGTGTCGGCGCCGAGCTCGCTCGCCGTGACGACCGCGGCACGCTTCGGCCTATTGCTCTGCGGCTTCGCACGGGGCGAGGGCTTCAACGTGTACGCGGGAGCCGAACACCTGATCGACTGAGCCCCGCTGCTCGGCGCTTTACGCAACGTGGCAGCGAAAGTAGCCTTCGCCCATGAGCGAGCTCGTCCGCAACGTTTCGGACACTGCCCGTTGGGTCGCCACGTATCGCGCGCGCGAGTCGACGCGGCATGATGCCTTGTTTCGCGACCCGCTCGCCGCTCGTCTCGCAGGCGAGCGCGGCGAGGCGATCGCGAAGCTTGCATCGCCGCACAGCGCCTGGTCGCTCATCACGCGCACGCGGCTCATCGACGATTTGGTCGCCACGACGGTCGCCGAGGGCTGTCCGCGCCTGCTCGATCTCGCAGCCGGCTTCGACACTCGGCCGTATCGGCTCGAGCTTCCCCCCGACTTCAGCTGGATCGAAGGGGATTTGCCCGAGCTCCTCGCCGAGAAGGAAGCGCTACTCGCGGGCGAAAAGCCGCGCTGCCGCCTCGAACGGCGCGCGGTCGACTTGTCGGATCCCGAGGCACGCGCGCGCTTCCTCTCCGAAAGCACCGCCGGCACGGTGGACGTGACGGTGCTCACCGAGGGCCTCGTGATCTACCTGGACGAGGCGGTCGTCGCCGAGCTCGCTCGCGCATTTTTGGCTTGTACGGCGGTGCGTTATTGGATTTTGGACTTCAATTCGCCTCGCATCATCGCCGACATGGCTCGCGCCATGGGCAAGCTCTTGAACCAAGCGCCGTTCAAATTCGCACCCGCCGACGGTGTGGCCTTCTTCGAAAAGCTCGGTTGGAAGGCGCGCGAAATCAAACCGCTCTTCCACGAAGCCGCGCGGCTGAAGCGTTTGCCGCTCTGGATGCGACCATTCTCGGTGTTCCCGCCCGCCAATCCCCGCGCGCCCGGCAAAGAACGTTGGGCGGCGGTCGTGCGCTTCGAACGCGCCTGAGCCGGTGCTACACCGGAGACTACTTGGCATGGAGTCGAACGGACAGAGGCGTGGAGAGCAATGAACCCGAGTGACGACGAACTCCGGCAGATCCTCGGTACGGCGCGCACCATCGCCGTCGTCGGCGCATCATCGCGTCCTGAACGCCCTTCCTACGGCGTGTTCCGCCGCCTGCAAATGGCCGGCTATCACGTGGTCCCGGTCAATCCCTTCGAATCGGTGGTGCACGGCGAACGGGCCTACCCCGCGCTCTCCGCCGTGCCGCGCCCAATCGACATCGTCGACGTCTTCCGGCGCGCCGAAGAGACGCCTGCCGTCGCGGACGCGGCCGTCGCAGTGGAGGCCAAGGTGCTCTGGCTCCAGCTCGGCATCGTGAATGAAGAAGCAGCGCGCCGGGCTCAGGCGGGCGGCCTGGCCGTCGTGATGGACGAATGCATCGCGGTAGCGGTCGCGCGTCTCGGTATCCGCGTGAGCTGACGCATTCTTCTACGCACCGCGCGTGAAGGCACGCACCTGCTGGTACGCGCCGTGCATTCGCTTGCTCGCCAATGACGCGCGTTGGCGAGAGCGCGCGTGACGCGAGGAGACGTTATGCGAAAAGCACTGAAATTGTGGCCTTTGTGTCTCGTATTGTTGAGCGGGTGCGGCAAAGAGAAGCAGGTGCCGCTCACCCAGCAAACGCCGGGCGATCGTTCGGGCGCCATCGGGTCGGCCGATCCGCTGAACGGCAACGGCCAGCGGCTCGAGCCGGGAACCAAATTCGCGCGCGCGAGCGCCAAGTTCGACGCCGAAAATGGGTCGAAGCTCGGCGGTGACGCAGGGTTCGAGGAAATCACGAGCGGCGTGCGCGTTCGCGTCTCGATCCACGATGCCAAGCCGAACAGCAAGCTCGGGGTCCATGTCCTCGAAAAAGGAGATTGCGGTAACCTCGGCAACGACGAGGCGGGGCAACATCTGAACCCACGCCACACGCACCACGGCCTACCGGGAGGCGAACAACATCTGGGCGATCTCGGCAACGTCTCCGTCGATGACAAGGGCAACGGGGAGCTTTTGATCCTGACGAGCGGAGGCAATCTCCACGCAGGGGACGCGCACAGCTTTCTCAATCGGGCCATCGTGGTTGACGAAAGCGAGGACCAGGGTAAGCCCGAAGGAAGCGGTGGAAAGCCTATCGCATGCGGGGTCATCAAGGATTAGGACAACTCGGACTGTTCGGCGGCGGCGCGCTGGTATTCGACAGCGCGTTCAACAAGCTCGAACGCACGCACCTTTCGCCGGACGCCTGGTTCGACTACGCGCCCGGCTGGCTCACGGGGCACGAAGCCCTGTTCGTCACGCTGCTCGAGACCGTGCACTTTCGCCGTGAAAAGCGGCGGATGTACGAACGCATCGTCGACGTGCCGCGCCTGATCGCAACCTTGCCCGACGACGGTCCCGTGCCCGCCGTCGTCGAAGACGCACGCTCCGTGTTGTCGGCGCGTTACGCCGAGACCTTCTCGCGCATCAGTCTCGGCTACTACCGAAACGGCGAGGAGAGCGTCGCGTGGCACGGCGACTACGTGGCGCGCAAGCTGCCAACCGCGCTCGTGGCAACCTTGTCGGTGGGAGCGCCGCGCCGCTTCCTTTTGCGCCCGAAAGGCGGCGGCGCGTCCATGGCGCTCATGCTCGGCTGGGGCGATCTGCTCGTGATGGGCGGCAGCTGCCAGCGCACTTTCGAGCACTCGCTCCCGAAGGTGCGCAGCGCCGCACCGCGCATCGCGGTCATGTTCCGCCCCGTTTGGCAGGAATGAGCTGCTACGAGCGACGCGCGCGCACCAGCCGGCGCACGACCGGAACGTCGCGCAGCGAAGCGCCGATCATCCCGATCACGAGCGCCGCGTCCAAGATGCCGAGCATGATGTTCCAAACCAGATCACCGGTCTCCGGTCGCCTCATGACACGCTCCTCTTCCGCGAACATATCAGAACGGAGCCGCGAGGGGTGGCGAGCACGCACACGCACGCGTTTACGTCTCGAGCGGAACGGCCGCCTTAGGCGCGCATGTTGCACGAAGTCGCTCGCAGCGCGCCGGTGACCTTGCCCGGCCGGCCAACGCACGAGGAGCGACGCAATGAAATTTCTCACTCTTTCGCTACTGACCCTGATTTTGACGGTCCCGCTCGCCTGCTCCCACGATCGTCAAGACACTCGTGCGCCCGCCACGGGAGCCGATGCTCAGGCTTTCGATAAGCGGGGCGATGTGCAACAGGACGTCCCCGGTGGCGCGCCGCTCGGAGCAGGCGGGACGACTTCGAGCGACGTCAGCGGCACCGAAGGGCCGAACGGCAACGGGACCGGCGGCACCGGCGGTACGGTCAAATAACGCCAGGCGAACGCAGACCGCGCGACGACTCGACGTTCACGCGCGCGGCGCTCATGCGGGGTTCCACCAAGCGGGCCCTTTGTCGCGCATCGCGGCAACGGCTCGCTCGCGGAGCTCCGCGAGCTCGCCCGCCGAGCGCTGACGAAAGCCCTCGGCCGCCGTAAACGCGGCATCTTGTTCGTTGGGGAAACTGAGACCGAGCAGCGTCACGTCGGGATCACAGCTCAGCACGTAGTCGAGGCATTCGGAGACGCTCAGGTGCGGAAGCAGCGGCGCCTCCTCGCGGTCGTTACCGCCCGAGCTCACTTTGCCGCGCGGCCGGGCGTCGAGCGCGCGTCCGTAGCCGCTGGTGTCGCCGAGCAGCTTGCCGGCGCCGAACGCCTTGAAACACACCGTGCCGACGCCGAACTGTCGCGCGAGCGGCAGCGCGTCGTCGACGTAGCGCGCGTCGACGAACGGCCCCACGGGGAACATCACGACGTCGCAAAGCCCCGAGGGAATCGCGCGGGTGAGCACGTCGGGGTGATGACAGGAAATACCGCGAAAGCGCGCCTTGCCCGCTTCGACCACGGCCAGAAGCTCGTCGAACGGTCCACCCGGTCGCGTGAGCTTCTGCCAAGCCTCGAGCGACGAGACGCCGTGGAAGACCAGGAGATCCGGAGTCGTGCCCAGGCGTTCGAGACTCGCTTCGACCTGGGGCAGCACGGGCTCGTCGAGGTGGTCGATTTTGTCGATCAGGAACACGCCGTCACGCCGACCCTGAAGCGCGCGACCGACGATGCGCTCGCTGTAGCCGTCCTCGTAGGCCGGCGCGGTGTCGACCACGTTGAGGCCTGCGTCGAGCGCGCGGCGCAAGGTCGCGACGCACGTCTCGAGCGGAACACTCTGGTCCGCGAGATCGCCGGCACCGAGCAGCGTCGCCGGGAAGCCGGTGCGCCCGAGCTCCCGGCGTGGCTTGAAGCGCGAAGCAGCGTTCATGATGTCTCTGCCGGATGCGGACGATACCACGAGCCGACCATCCACGTGCTTCGGCGCTTCAACGCGCCGCGGGAGGTGGCGTGGCTACGGGTGGACCTCCGTGACGGCGAAACCGCGTCTCGAGCCAGGATGCGACCATCGAGGTTGCAACGAAAAATACGATGACGCCGAGCGAGACGAGGATGGGGATCTCGATCACGTGGGCGAAAAGTAGCCGCAGACCCACGAAACACAGCACGGCGGCGAGACCGTATTTCAAGTATTGGAAGCGGTCGATCACGTGGGCGAGCAGGAAGTAGAGCGAGCGCATGCCGAGCACGGCGCAAATGTTCGAGGTGAACACGATGAACGGATCGCGCGTCACGGCGAACACCGCCGGAATCGAATCCACGGCGAAAACCACGTCGCTCACCTCGATGGTCACGAGGGCGAGCACGAGCGGCGTCGCCAGCAGCCGACGCCGTTCCACGACCCAAAAGGCCGAGCTGTGGAAGCGGCTCGTCATGGGCACGACGCGGCGCACCAAGCGCACGATCAGCCCCTCGCCGTTGGCGTTCCCGTCCTCGCGCTTGAGCGCGACGTGGACCCCGGCGACGACGAGCAACGCCCCGAACGCGTAGAGCACCCACGAGAACTTCGCGATCAGCGCGGTCCCCAGGCCGATGAAGGCTCCGCGCGTGACGAGCGCGCCGAGGATTCCCCAATAAAGCACGCGGTGCTGTTCACGCCTAGGCACGCGAAAGTGGGCGAAAAGCAGGGCGATCACGAACAGGTTGTCGACGGCGAGTGACTTCTCGAGCACGTAACCCGAAGCGAATTCGAGCGCGACGTGACTGCCGTGCGTCGCAGCGATGACGGCGCCGAATACCGCCGACAGTCCAATCCAAACGCCGCTCCACACCGCTGCCCGCAGCGGCGAGATCTCGCGCGATTTTCGATTGAACAGGCCCAGATCGAGCGCGAGTAGCGAAAGCACGAGCCCGATGAACACCGCCCACATGAGCGGCGTCGCAATCGTATGCAAGCGACTATCGCTCATTTACACCACGCTAAGCATTCGTCGTGCCGCGGCTGCGCTGCGGCAACGCCCGCAAAGGGCGTTTCCACTCCGCCGGCGCGTTCACGGGGACACTCAACCGCAACGGGCGTGGCAAACTGTCACTACGAGCCAGGGCGAGGGCCAAGAACAGAGGAGGACGCGTTGGCCGCCCTCCGCCGTCGGGCGGCACGCGGGTTGCAGTGATCTCGTCCCATGTGGCGTTCGGAACGCCACCAGACAAGGACACAGGAGAAAGCCATGTTGTACTGGGCAGCAGTGTTTTTCATTATCGCGCTCCTGGCCGGCCTGTTCGGCTTCTGGGGCCTGGCGGCGGGCGCAGCTGGTATCGCGAAGATCCTGTTCTTCGTGTTCCTCGTGCTCGCGGTGGTGGCTCTGCTCTTCGGCAGGCGCGCCCCTGTCTGATGCGGAGCATCCGTCATGCGCGCGCTGAATACGTACGAGACGGACAGTGATCGCAAACCGGCGATCGTCGCGCTCACGCTGTTGCGCATCGGCGTGGGCGCGATTTTCGTGGCACACGGCTGGCAGAAGCTCAGTGACGTTCACGGGACAGTCGCGGCGTTCACGCATCTGGGACTGCCGAATCCCGCGCTCATGGTCTATCTGGCCATTCTGGGCGAGTTTTTCGGCGGTCTAGGTCTCGCACTCGGAGCACTGACGCCGCTCGCGGCGCTCGGTCCCATCTGCACGATGGCGGCCGCGATCTATTTCGTACACCGCGACAACGGCCTTTTCGCGCAAAATGGCGGTTGGGAATATCCGCTCACGCTACTCTTGATCGCGATGTATTTCGTGGCCCGGGGTGCCGGCCCCTTGAGCGTCGACGCTTTGGTCACGAAGAATCGGCGGCAGCCGGGTCGCCGCCGCGGACGAGTCGAAGCGACGACCTATTCGTGAACCCGCCGAATGAGGTCCGGTGAGCGCGTGTCATTCCGCCACGACACGCGCTCCGGCGTACAAAACTTGACTGGTGACTTGCGTCAACCGCGCGGATGAGAGAAATCGATACGCTTGGGTCCCGCGGCCGCGCCCGCTCGCAGACAGCCTGAGCTCGTCCTCGCCACGGCCGGGCTCGTGGCCATTGTTGCGTTCTTTGCTGCGGCGACGAGCGCGTACTGGTCGGCCGCCGGGTGGATCGATCACACGCTCGAGATCCAACGGGCTTTGAGCCACTGGTCCGTCGCGGTACGTTCCTCCGAAACCGCTGCACGACGTTACGTCGATTCTGGTCAGCCCGCGGACTTCGAGGAGTTTTCGCGCGCCATGGCGAGCCAAGCCTCCACGCACGAGCAGCTGCGCGCCATGACCGCCGACAGCGCGGAGCAGACGGCCGCGCTCACGGGCGCGGCGCGCGACGCGGAAACCGCCGTCGAGCCGTACCGGGAGCTCGTGGCGCTCACGAAGGCTGGACACCAGCGGGAGGCCATGGATCGCCTGCTCGCGAGCGAGGCGGACTACAACCGAGCGAGCAGCCGCTTCGAGCTCGCCTGCGACGCCATGCAAGCGCACGAAGCTCGCTTGCTCGTGATGCGTAGCGCGCAAGCGCGGCGGCGGGTTCTGACGGCGTTTTCGGGCGGCTCTGCGCTGGGGGTGAGCGCCTTCGCGCTGCTCATCGCCGTGTGGACTTCGCGTGCGCGCCGCGAGGGACTGCTGCGACGCGCGGCGAGCGAAGCGCGGAACCGACTCCAGGCGCTGTCCGACGTAGCGGGTATGCTCTCCGAAGCTCGAAACGTTCCCGAAGTCGGGCATGCCGTGGTCGATGTGGGGATGGCGGCCTTCGAAGCGAACGTATGTACCCTGTACTTGCTCGACGAAAGTGGGCGGACGCTCGAGCTCGTCGGCGACCGCGGCGTGGCGCCGGGTGTGCTCGAGCGCATTCGTGAAATCTCGAACAGCGGGGGCAATCCCGAAGCCTTCCGCACGCTCGAGAGCGGCGAGGCCGTCTGGGCGGAAAGGGACGCCGATTACGAGCGGCTGTTTCCGAAGGTCAAGCACTTACCTTCCGAAGGACCGCGCGCCCGGGCGTTCTGGAGCATGCCGCTCATCGTCGAGAAGCGCCCGGTCGGTTTGCTCGGTATGGGCTTCTACCGCGAGCGTCGCTTCTCGGACGACGACAAACTGCTCGCCGATACGCTCGGCAAGCACTGCGCTCAGGCGCTGCTCCGCGCGCGGCGGCTCGAAAGCGAGGAGGAAGCACGGCGCTGGTTCACGACGACGCTCCGGAGCATCGGGGATGCGGTGATCGCGACCGATCCGAGCGGCGTCGTCACGTTCATGAACCCCATCGCCGAGGCGCTCACGGGCTGGCCCGAGCCGGAAGCGCGCGGCAAGGCTCTCGACGAGGTTTTTCAAATCTTTTCAGAGCGAACGCGGGGCCCCGTCGAGAGCCCCGTGGCGCGCGTCTTGCGCGAAGGGGCGATCGTCGGGCTCGCCAACCACACGATCTTGCGCTCGCGTCGCGGCACGGAGCTGCCGATCGACGACAGCGGCGCACCGATCAGGAACGAGCACGGCGAGCTCATCGGCGTCGTGATGGTGTTTCGCGACGTGTCGCGCGACAAGGCGGATCGCGCGCGCAAGGAGTTCTTGAGCAAGGCAGGCGAGGCGCTCGTGGCATCGCTCGACTATCAAGCGACGCTCGGGACCGTCGCGCGCTTGGCGGTGCCCGCGATCGCAGACTGGTGCGCCGTCAATATCCTGGAACCTGGCAGCAAGGCGCCCTATCAAGCGGCCGTCGCGCATAGCGATCCGCAGAAGCTCGAGTTCGCGCAGGAGCTCGGCCGTAAGTATCCGCCTGACCCCGAAGCGCGGACCGGTGCGCCGGAGGTGATCCGCACGGGCCGCTCCGAGCTCTACTCGAAGATCCCGAGAGAGCTGCTCGAACAGGCGGCGCAAAACGACGAGCACCGCAGGCTCATCCACGAGCTCGGGCTGCGGTCGGCCATGGTCGTGCCGCTGCGCTCGCGCGGCCGCACGCTCGGAGCGATGACGTTCGTCTACGCCGAGTCGAACCGCTCGTACGACGAAGAAGATCTCGCCTTCGCCGAGGATTTCGCGCGGCGGGCCGCCATGGCGATCGAGAACGCGCTCGCGCTCCGCCAAATCGAAGAGTCGCGTGCCGAGGAGCGCAGACTCAGAGCGGAAGCGGAGGTGGCGAGCCGCGCCAAGGACGAATTTTTGGCCATGGTGTCGCACGAGCTCCGCACGCCGCTGAACGCGATCCTCGGTTGGACGGTGATGTTGCGAGGACGCAGCGGCGCCAATGCGCTCGAGCGCGGGCTCACCGTCATCGAGCGCAACGCTCGCGCTCAAGCCAAGCTCATCGAAGACGTGCTCGACGTTTCCCGCATCATCAGCGGCAAGCTCGCGCTCGCTCTCGCGCCCACGACGGTAGGCGAGGTCGTGAGCGCGTCGGTCGAAACCGTGATGCCCGCCGCCGAAGCAAAAGGCATCGTCATCCGGACGCATGTCCCGCCCGAGCCGCTCACGATCCTCGCCGATGCTCAGCGCATCCAGCAGGTCGTCTGGAACCTGCTCTCGAACGCCGTGAAGTTCACGCCCAAAGGCGGCCAGATCGAGCTCCGGGCTTCACTCGCGGGCTCGGACGTCCGCCTCGAAGTGAGCGACAGCGGGGAAGGCATCCGCAAGGAGTCCCTGCCCTATGTCTTCGAGCCGTTCCTGCAGGCAGACACGTCGACGACGCGGCGGCACGGCGGGCTCGGGCTCGGGCTCGCGATCGTGAAGCAGCTCGTGACGGCGCACGGGGGCAGCGTTTCCGCCCGGAGCGAAGGGCCCGGTCGTGGCGCGACGTTCGTCGTCGAGCTGCCGCTGCGCGCCGAGAGCGTCGCGATCAGCCAACCCCTGCGTCCCGGTTCGGCCGCGGCCGCTACGGCACGCGAGCTCGGCACGCGACGGCTCGACGGACTCTGCTTACTCGTGGTCGATGACGAGGAAGACGCGCTCGCGCTCGTGACCGAAGTGCTCACTCGGCACGGCGCCAAGGTTCATCCGGCGCCGTCGGCTGAAGTAGCGCTCGAAAAGCTCCGCTCGATCAAGCCTGACGTCATCGTGAGCGACATCGGTATGCCCGGCGAGGACGGCTACTCCCTGATCCGAAAGATCCGAGCGTTGCCGCCCGAGCGCGGGGGGCGGACGCCGGCCGTCGCGCTCACGGCTTACGCGCGGGACGAGGACGCGCAGCGCGCCTTTGCGGCTGGATACCAGCTGCATCTCGCGAAACCCATCGAGCCGGCGCAACTTGCCAACGTCGTCGCCAACCTCGGCGGCCTGACGGTGGAGAGCCGTTGAGGCCGCTCGGGCTCACGACGCCCGCGAGCGGTGTTTCGAAAGCCGCTCGAGCACTCGCACGAGCTCGTCCATGTCCACGGGCTTGCCGAGGTGGCAGTCGTAGCCCGCCTCGAACGTACGCAGTCGGTCCTGTGCCGACGTGTAGGCCGTGAGCGCCACGATCGGCGTGTCGCCTCCTCGCTCTGGCGACAGCTTGCGCAGGCGTCGTGCGAACTCGAAGCCATCCACGTCGGGCATGCCGATGTCGCTCACGATCACGTCCGGTCTGCTCTGCGCGAGGCTCTCGGTCGCCTCCGCGACCGAAGCGGTGAGCAGAACTCGGGCACCGCGCGCTTCGAGCAGCGCACCCACGACTTCGCGCGCGTCCGGCTCGTCCTCGACGACGAGCACGTTCACGCCGTCGAGGCAGTGCGCCGCGTCGGTGCCCGTAGCCTCGCGCATTCCGCTGTGCGGCGAGTCTTCGGAAGATCCCGCAGGCGATGCCAGCCTGCGCTCGAAACTAGAGTGCATTTCCGCCACCCCGATTGCCATGGTTATACCGAGACCGTCTGTTTGAGTTCACTGATGGCAGCGTGCGACGCATCTTGCGCCGGCACGATGCGTTCGATCAAGAATGCCCGATTGACGGGGTCGAGCTCTTGCAGCTGGTCGCGATAGCGCCGAACGCCGCGCTCTTCGGATTCCTCGAGCAACGCAAGCGCGAGCTTTTCGCTCATCGCGGCTGCAGCCGTCGCGAGCGTGGGAATGAGGGAACCCCAAACTCCCGGGGCGCTCGGCGGCTCCGCGCCGAGCGTCGTGATGCGCCGGCCGAGCTCGGCGGCGCGATGGTGATGCGAGGCATAGCAGCGTTCGAGCACGCCTGAATGGCGGGCGAGCACGGGTAGGCTCAACGCCTTCTCGTAAGTACGCGTTGCGGCGATCTCTTCTTTGCAGAGGTCCTTCAGTACCTGCAGATTCGGCGCGTCGCTCTTCGTGCCGGGCTCGCTCGGCATCGGATGGTGATAGCTCATCGGTGTGATCCTTCCTGCCCCTGCGCCGGAAGCGGCGCCGCTTCGGGCGTGCGCGCTCCGGTCCCCAGAAAATCGTGCGCCGCCGCGCTCATGCGTTCGCTCAGCTTGAGCACCGAGCTCTGTGCCTCGTCCAAGCGCGGGGTGGCGCTGCCGACCCCGAACACGTGCGAGAGCAACGCGAGCATCGCGATCAGCGACAGACCAGCGAGCGCCTGTGCAACGCGATGACGCCTTCGCGAACGCGACAGGGAGAGTGGAAACGGAAGCGGAAGCGGAAGCACCGCCTCGTCTTCGTGGATCACGGGCTCGGTGGGGGCTTGCGCGTCGACGACGGGTCGCGGAAGCGCCGGCACTTCACCGCTATCGCGCCCGAGCAGACGGTGCCGAATGCGCGCGAGCGCCTGTGCGCCGCCGGAGACGAACGGCGCCAGCGCGGACGCGAGCTCGACCACGCTTTGGTAGCGCCGCTCCGGCTCGACCTCCAGGCAGCGGTCGACCACGGCCACGAGTCCGGGCGGGAGCTCGGGCCGCTGTTGCTCGAGCCGCTCGCGCTTACCGGCGAGGATGTGGGCGCAGAGATCGAACGGGGTCGCCGCCTGAAAGGGCGGCACGCCCGCCAAGAGCTCGTAAAGAACGACGCCGAGCGACCAGATGTCGCTGCGTTCGTCGGCGGCGCTCGCGTCACGAAGTTGCTCGGGAGACATGTACCCAGGGGAGCCCATGCCTTCCCCGCTCAACGTGAGCGACGAGGGCGCGGCAAGCGAGCGCGCGATGCCGAAATCCAAAATCTTCACGACCTCGGTACCGTCCGGCTGCGCGCACAGAAAAAGATTCTCCGGCTTCAGGTCGCGATGAACCACGCCCTCGGCATGGGCGGCCGCGAGGCCTTCGCACGCCTGGAGCACGAAGCCGAGCGCGCGTTCCACGTCGAGCGGACCGCGCTCGCATTGCGTCCTGAGATCCTCGCCGTGCAGGAGCTCGAGCACCATGTACGGCAGCGACGCCATGTCCGGCTCGCTCGTCACACCGGCGTCGAGCACGCGTACGATGTGGGGACAGTCGAGCCGCGCGAGCGTCCGCGCCTCGTTGACGAAACGTGTCACGATCTCGCGCGAACACGCGAGCTCGGGCGTCAGGATTTTGAAAGCGACCTCGCGCTCGAGACGCTGGTCGCGGGCGCTGAACACCGCGCTCATGCCTCCTTGCCCGATTGCGCCCCCGAGGCGGAAGCGCCGGCCGATGATGGTGTCGGGCCGCGGCAGGTCGCGCAGCGGATCGTTTTCGGCGAGCGCGGTCATGGGGCTTGCCTCTTCTCGACCACGATCTCGATGCGACGGTTGCCGGCGCGACCTTCGGGGCTGGCGTTCGCGACGATGGGCTCGGTCTCGCCTCTGCCGACCGCCTTGATGCGATCGGGCGCGACGCCACGCTCGACCAGGTAAGCGCGTACGGCGTCCGCCCGTTCCTGCGACAGGCGGCGGTTCGTCTCGCCGTCGCCCTCTGCGTCCGTATGGCCGAGCACGGAGATCTCGTCGGTCCCGTCCTTCAGAGTCTTCGCCACTTGGTCGAGCTTCTGGCGGCCGCTCGGCACGAGCTCCGATTTGTTCGCGACGAACAGCGCCGAGCCGTCGAGGGTGATCACGGTGCGGCGAGCACTCTCCGCGCTTGGTGCGTCCTGGCGTCCCTGCTGCTGCTCGTCGCCGAAGTTGCCCTGCACCGTACCGAGCGTCGCGCGCGTGCCCTCGAGCACGCGGCGCGTCTCGGCGGCGTTTTTCTCGGCCTCGCGGCGCAGCACGTCCTCGCGTGCCTTGTATTGCGCATCGGCCGTCCAGCGTACCCGGCGGTCGGCCTCGTACTGACCGTAGACGACGGCGAGCTCGGCGCGTCGCCCGGCGATGTACGCGAGGCTCTTCTCCTGGAACGAGCCGGGCTCATTCGCGTGGGCGTATTCTGCACGTTCGAGCGCCCGTTTCGCCTCGAGCACACGCTCGGGCGCGTAGCGGGCCTCAGGTGCGACGCGCGCCGTTTCATACGCGCGCCGTGCGTCGAGTAGCTCGGGTGTAGGTCCAGTGCTCGCGCACGCGAGGGCCGTGAGCGAGACCAATGAAAGCGCGACGAATGAAGTTCTCATGGCAAATCTCCGCGAAGCATCTGGAGTCACTGAGGGCGCTCTGCGCCGTCTGCGTTCCCCAGCCGCTGAACGTCCTGCTTGGCGCGAACGGCGTCGGCGCGGGCCTGCGCCTCTCGTGTCACCATCAGCGCGAACTCGGCGTCGGTGCGCGCGCAATCGAGCGCCAGCGAAGCTTCGTTCGACTTACCGTTCCGAGCGAGTGACTGCGCTTCGACGAGCTGGTCGCGCGCGAGCTTGAGGTGCAACGCCGCACGCGGCTCCTGCTCGGCCCCGACGGCGTCCGCAGCGCTGATGGCGGCCCGAGCCGGCGCATAATTCGGAGGCAAGGTCTGGGTCGAGCTGCACGCACCGAGCAGTGCGGCAAACCCGAGCGCTCGCAGCGAGGCCATCATCACGCGCTCCTTTTGACGGAAGTCACGTCCCGCAGTGGAGCAAGCGTCGGGCCAACCTTCTTTCAGCCACGGCGACTGGCGCGCTAGTTCAGCGTGACGAGCTGCCACGTCGATGACGTCTTTGACGCACGCCACTCACGACGCCACTCACGCCTGCGGGTTGCTCGACCTGGGCATTCGGTATTGCCGCGTCCCCTCCGCGCCTCCTCCACAGCCGAATGCCCGCACCGCGGCCTCACCCCTGCCGCTCTTGTCCTCCTCTTCCCTCTTCCCGCCTGTCCCTCTTCTCGCCTGTCCCCCCGTTCGTCATTCCGATCTCACACCCGTACGATTCCCCTCAAGGCGACGGCCGGAACGCGACGCAAAATGCCCCCACGTTCCGGCCGTTCCCAAACTCACGCATTCGATTCGGACATGTGGCTGTTACCGAGCCGCGGCCGCACCTCGTCGCGGATATCGCGGAGCTTCTGCGCCGCCGCGTCACCCAACTCGTCGGCCTTGCTCGCGATGCGCTGGCGCGTCTCGCGGCCGCTCATCGGGGCGAAAATGAGAGCGACGGCCCCGCCGAGCACCATGCCCGCGCTGAGCAGCGCCACGTCCGAAACGATGTGCGACCGGCGGCGCGAGAGGCCGATGGGCGCAAGCACGTCGTCGAACTCGAGGTCCGAGACGGCGCGAACGATCTTGGTGCCGGCGATGGCCGCACCCACGGAGAAAATCAGATTACGAAGGGTCTGCATGATGCACCTCGGTGTTGAGGGTTCCGGGTCTGTCCTGCAAGGCGCGGACCATGCTGGAGAACCCGCGTAGAGGCGCGTGGAACCGTTCAGCGTCGCGGGTGGTGCAAGGTTGTCCCCCGCGTGACAGTCACGTTTCCCGCAGGGGCCTCGCAGCGTGTTGGTACGAAGACTGCATCGAGCGCGGCATGTCCGTGATCCCGACCCGCCCCGTCGCGACGCACGAAGCCGTTTCAGCATCGCTGCGCGTCGTGGAGAGCGCCATCGCGCTCGCACGCGCAGAGACGAAGCTCGCGCTCATTCGCGGGCGGGAATTGGCCACGCACGCGCTCGCGCTCGTGCTCGGCGGGCTCGTCGCGATGACGTTCCTCGCTTTGACGCTCGTCATCGTTTCGCTGTCACCGGTTTCTGCGGCGCCGAGCGCTGCCCTGCGCGTCGCATGGCTGCCGTTGCCGTGGCCGTTCTTGCTGAGCTTGAGCGCTTCGGTCGCGATCACGCTCGCGGGGACCTGGGTCGCCATCGCCGCGTTGCGGCGCCTCAAATCGATTTCATCCGCGGACCAAACGGGAGAAGGCACATGAATCGACACGCCGGGACGGGCACTTGGAACGCGATGCACGCCGCGAAGCGGGACGTGAACCGAGCGGAACGCGCGCTATCGCGTCGACTCGAGGAAGCGGGCGCGGCCGGGCAGGCCACGGTCGAACGCGCTTTGTCGCTCGTGCGTCCCGTCGTGATCGGAGCCGTAGCCGTAGCGGGGCTCGTGTGGCTCGTCTCGACCTTGCGCCGGCCGCGGCGGCGCGCCTTCGTGCCCGCTCCATACAAGCGCCCGTTCCTCATGAACGAAGCGCTGCGCGCCGCGAGCATCTCGCTTGCGTCAGCGGCGGCGCGCCACTTGGGCGAGCAACTGTTCCCAAACAGCGAGCAGACTCAATCGACCTCAACGGGGCGCGCTGTCCCGCCTCGAAACGGAAACAACCCACCAAGGCTCTAAAAGAATCATGCGTTCTCTCCATCGTACGTCCGCATTGCTCAAAGCCAGCGCGGGGGCGCTCGTCGTTTCACTCGCCGTGCTTTTGCCCCGCACCGCGAGCGCACAAAACAAAATTGCCATCGACGTGGGCGCCGATCTTCCGCAGGGCAGCGGCAATGACAACGGCTGGGGCGTCGGCGGTCGCTTCGGGCGCCAATGGAACCTCGCCGTCATCAAGCTCACGCCGGAGGTCGGCTTCAGCTATCACGATCTCACCGGCACCGCGGACGCCACGGCCTGGAATATCCTCGCGGGCGGTCGTTTCGGCATCGACTTCGGGCTCGAGCCAATCGTCTTCGCGCACGCCGGCCTCGGCCACTACTCGACGTCGTTCGGTGATCACACGTCTTTCGGGTACGACATTGGGGCCGCGCTCGATCTCACGATTTTGCCGGTCGTGAGCTTCGGCGCGCACGTCATGGAATCAGGCATTTCCGGCGGTAACGGGTCGGACGCGCTGTCGTGGCTCGAAATCGGCGGGCACGTGTCCTTCAATATCGGAGAGTGACGTGTGCTCAGGTGCTGCGCGCAAGATACCGAACCTTGGCGCGCGCCGCTCCGTCCGGCAGCACCTCGAGCTGTCCACCGTTACGCCGGACGATCGCCGAGCAGACCGAGAGCACCTGTAACTCCTCGATGCGCGCCTGCTCGAACTGCTCGGGCGGTTCGAGGCTGTCGATGCGGCCGCGCGGCGGCTCGAGTCCGGGTACGCCGAGCTCGAACGCGACGCGGCCGTCGTCCGTGAGTGCGACGCCGAGCTCGATCACCGCACCTTGGGGCGCCACTCGCGTCGCAAGCGAGAACAAGCTGGTGAGCACGATCAGCGCAGACGTACCGTCCACGTTCGCGTCGGGCAGCTCGCTCGCGAGTCGAAGCGTCATACCCCGCGCCTCGGTGATTGGCGCATACACGGCGAGGGCCGCTTCAATCACACCGCTCACGGCTTCCTCCTGCGGGGCCGGCTCCGGCGCGGTCAGATAGTCGATGAGCGCGCGAATTCGCTTGGCCAGCCGGTCGACCTGCTCCTCGATGCGTCGGGCATTTTCCGCCACGTTGGCGTCGCCGGGCACGCTGCGGATCAGGGAGGCTCGGCCCGCGATCACGTGCAGAGGCGTCCCGATCAGATGCGCAATGACCGACGCCACGCGCGAGCTCACGGCGCGCCGTTCGGCCTGCCGGAGATCGTCCAACATCGCGAGACGCTTGGCTGCGCCCGCGCTAACCGGTGCCTCTCCATCGACCCTCGGCATCTCTCCCTCAGCCATGGGTGACCGTCCATTCTAGCTCTTGATGAGTCATTTGGCCACTGGGCCGATTAGCCCAAACGGCGCTTTCGTCCGAGGCGATTTGCCTCAGCATGTCGCAAACTGCCACGGGTGTGGGTAACAAAACCACGGAATTTCGAGGGGTTCTGAGGGGCGCGTACACGGGCACACACCGTGCATTCGCGGAGGCCCGATGTCTACCGTCATTCAGACTCCGGAGCCTACAATTGGCCTCGGCGGCACAGCTTTGGCCGCCGCGGCACCCGCCATTCTCGTCGCTGACGACGACAAGGAGATGTGTGAGCTCGCTGAAGCGAGCCTCAGCCGTCGCGGTTACAAGGTCACTTGGCGGCTGTCGCCCGAAGAGGCGCTCGCCGAGCTCGATCGAGAAGACTTCGCCGTCTTGCTCATCGACATTCACATGCAGGGAATGAACGGGCTCGAGCTCTGCAGCCAAGCGCTGCTCAAGCGACCCGACGCCGTCGTGGTCGTGATGACGGGTTTCGGCACGCTCGAAGACGCCATCGGCGCGATGCGGGCCGGTGCCTATGACTTCATCACCAAGCCGGTCTCCACCGACGCGCTCGCGCTCAGTGTCGATCGCGCCGCGCGTCACCGCGCGATGAACGACGAGCTCAAGCGCCTGCGCCGCCGCGTCGATCAGCACGAGCTGCCGAACATCGTCGGTCATAGCGAATCGATTCGGCACATGGCCGACATCGTCGAGCGCATCGCCGAGACGGACACGAGCGTGCTCATCACGGGCGAAAGCGGGACGGGCAAGGAGCTCGTCGCGCGAGCCATTCACGAGCGTAGCGGACGCCGCGGGCCGTTCCTGGCCGTCAACTGCGCGGCGCTGCCCGAGACGCTGCTCGAAAGCGAGCTCTTCGGTCATGCGCGCGGCGCCTTCACCGACGCGCGCGTCGCGCGGCAGGGCTTGTTCGTCGAAGCACACAACGGCACGCTGTTCCTGGATGAGGTCGGCGAGATGCCGCTCGGCATGCAAGCTAAGTTGCTCCGGGCGCTCCAGGAGCGCAAGGTGCGGCCGCTCGGCACGGGTCAGGAGATCCCCTTCGACTCGCGCCTGATCACGGCGACCAACCGCGAGCTCGAAGGCGAGGTCGAGCAGAAGCGCTTCCGCGAGGATCTGTTTTACCGCATCAACGTCGTGCGCATCGACGTGCCGCCGCTCCGTTCGCGCGGCAACGACACGCTCATGCTCGCGCAGTACTTCCTCGAACGCGCGGCCGCACGCTCGGGCCGTCAGGTCACGCGCATCGGCCGTCTCGTCGCCGAAAAGCTCACGGACTATGACTGGCCGGGCAACGTTCGCGAGCTCGAAAACTGCATGGAGCGCGCCGTCGCGCTCGCCCGCTTCGACGAGATCACGGTCGAAGATCTGCCCGAGAAGGTGCGCCAGTTCCAGCCCACCGAGTTCCAGAACATGAGCTCGAATCCGCTCGAGCTTCCGTCGATGGAAGAAGTGGAGGAACGGCACATTCGCCGCGTTCTCACGGCAGTCGGCGGCAACAAGACCTTGGCCGCCAAGGTCCTGAAGCTCGACCGCCGCACGCTCTACCGCAAGCTCAAGCGCCAGGTCGCCTGAGCAAACGAGTCGACTTCCCCACCCCGAAGTCGCTCGACTGCGCACGGCGAACCGGATCGAAGGATCCGGCGCCGTGCGCAGTGCTTTTCGAAGCCGAGCAGCCAAGCGGGTCAGCGGCGCCACGTGACTCAGTAGTTCCGCATCGACGACGTCGTCGTCCCGAAGGATCAAAGCGGTTGGGAACGACGCGAGCGGAGCGAGCCCGCCGCAGGCGGCGGGGGAGCGGTCGCGAAGCGAGCCGCGGGGGCAAGGCCCCCTCGTCAGTAGTGCTTCCGCCACATGAGATCGAGCGCCGACGCGCCGCGATCGCCGAACGTCGCCGAGAGCAGCCATAGCTGCTTGAGCCGCAATTCGAGCGTCACGAAGGTACGGTCCGGGCTCGTGCCGGGCGCGGGCTCACCGACGGAATGGGTCACGCGCGCCGAGAGTCGCTTGTTGACGGGCACGAGGATCTCCGGGCGCGATTCGCCGGTGCTCGTGTCGATGCGCGCCTGAATGTCGAGGTGGGTGAAGTCGGAAAGCGCCCGGTTGATGCCCTTGGTGGCGGTGCCGCCGACGGCGCCGACGGCGCTCGTCGCCGTATCACCCGAGCCCGACGAGACGGAGCCTTCCGGAGTACCGAAGAGGATCAGGTTGTAGATCTCGTCCTGGGTGAGCGGCGGCTCCGAGCGCAAGCTCAGTTTGCCTTTCTTCGCCGTGCCCGTGTACGTCGCGTACACGGCGTAGCCGGCAGGCGCGTCCCAGCGAGCTTCGGCGGCGACCGTCGGATTGCCGGGCTGGTCGGCCGTGAACGTGACCGTGCCGCGCTCGATGTGAAACTCCTTGCCGGAAACGTCGAGCGTGCCGCCCTTCACGTCGATTTCGCCGGTGACCGCCGTTTCCTCGGCGACGTGCACGTTGATCTTACCCGTGACCTGAGCGGTGACGAGATCGCCCTTGCGTACGTCGACGTTTTTGCCGAGCTCGAGCGTGAGGTCGAGCGGGGTCGAATTTTCGGACGGCTTGGCGAGCGGCTGAACGGGCAGCGCCACGAGCTTCTTGTCCTGTGTCCGCACCCCGATGCGCACCTCCGGGTCCGGGTCGAGCTCTTGGACGTCGCCGCCCGCCGAATCCGGCACGAACAGGTGCAGCTCCGGCACGACGATCGCCACTTCGACCTTGTCCTTGCCGTTCTTGACGCGCGCGGTCAGGTGCCCCCAGGCGTCACCCATCGCCACGCCCTGCACCGTGACGGGGAGCTTCTGATGCTTTGGTATGGCTATTTCGGCGTTCAATTCGCGTAAGCCGAGGTGTTCGTCGATCTCGACGCGCGCGCTGCCGATCATCTCGCCGGTAACGCCGCGCGCCTTGAGGTCGCTGAGCACGATCATCGAGGGCTGGACATCGATCCTGGCGGACATGTCCTCGAACCGCTGACCGATGGCCGGCAGTTGCACGACGCCCTCCGACAATCGACCCTTACCGCGCAAAGTGACGCGACCGCCCTGCACGTTCGCCGCCATGTCGGCGTCGAAGCGTCCATCGAGCTCGTTCACGGCGCTGCCGAGCAAGGGGGCGAGCGTGGCCAGACGGAAAGCCTTCGCGGCGAGCTTGGCTTCGATCGCGCCGCTCAGCTCCGGGATTCCGCCCGCGGGCCACTTGAGCCCCGAATTGAGCTCGGCGTCGAGCGAACCGCTCTTGCCCCGAACGAGTACGAGGCCTTTCACGTCGTGCGGAGTCATGGCCAGCTCGACGTTGACGTGGTCGATCGAGGCTTGCCCGATCTTCAGCGGGTGAGCACCGAGATCCACGGCCAGCATGCGTTTGTCCGCCGCGTAGTCGGCGTGCACGGTACCCGACAGCACGCCCTCGATTTGTCGATTCTTGAGTGCGGGGATCGTTTCGAGATCGAGCTCGTCGAGTACGGCGTCGAGCTTGATTTTGAGCCGATCGCGTTGCTTTGGGTCGCTCGCGGCCAACAGCGCGTTGCCCGACCAAGACGCGTCCACGTCGACGGCTTTGGCCTGGTCTCGCTGAGCAATGAGCTCGACTTTACCGCCATCGGGCGCGTACTCGACGTGACCGACGACCGCGACGCTCGGGTGCTTCTCCCCGGCGATGCGCTCGCCGGCGCTCGTCAAACGCGACGCGCGCACGTCCAGCACGAGATGCGGGTCCGCGATCGTACCCGTGAACTTGGCGTCGCCCGCGACCCGCCCACGCACCGAGAGCGGGCGGATCGGCTGCGGCAAGCGCGCAAAGCTACGCGCGGGCATGGATACCTTCACCTCGAGCGGCGCCTGCTGCAGCCCTGCGATGACTTGCTCGAGGTTCTCGTTGAGCCACGGCCCCGCGGTCGCCTCGAGCTCGAGCAGCGTGCCGTGTTTGTCGTAGAGCGTGGTGCGCACGGCGATTTGCGGGCTACGTTCGTCGAGCGCCACGTCGAGCGCCACGTCGATGCCTCGGTAGACGGCAGGCGCCGCTTCGATGGCCTCGTTCGGCGTGCCGATCTCGTTACGACGCCCGCGCCGACCGATCAAAGTCAAGTCGTGGGTTTGAACGTGTCCCTTGATTTCCGGTAATGCGTCGTCGTTGTCGCGCGCGTAAGTGATATCGAGCTCGACGCTCCCCTTCGCGTGCTCGATCGGAACAGCGGGAACCCTGCCGGCGAGCGGTGCCAGGCTCTCGAGATCGAGCTTGCCCCTCACGCGCACGCGACCGTCCGGCGCCCACGATTTCCCCTTCGTGAGCGCGGCCGGGACGATGTCGTCCACGCCGATCACGACCTTGGCACCCTGCACGAGCTCGGCCTCGACCATGCCGGACACTCCGCGGTCGCCGAGCTCGAGGTCCACCTGCGTCCACCCGCCGGTCACCTGCTCGTAGCCGATCTGCGAGATCTCGCCCTTTACCTTACCCCTGCCCTCGCCGTTCAACGGGCCGGAATAACGCAGGTCGAGCGTCGCGCGTGCGCTGTGCACGGGGCTCTCGATTCCCGCGACCTTGAAGAGGCGACCGAGGTCGAGCTCGCGCGTCTGCGCCTCCACGTCGATCTTCTTGCCGCGCAGGTGGAGCGTTCCTGCGGCGTGGCCTGCGCCGTCGAAAACGAAATGCTCGACGTCGACCGCGGACCCCGTGAGCGCCACGCGTCCCACGGAGAGCTGTAGTGTCCCATCCTGATCGCGAAAGGCGAGCGAGGGCCCGATGAGCTCCGTCTTGCCGGGTGCCGTTTTGAGGAGCGCGTGTGATTTGAGGCCTTGCCCTCGCGCGTTCGTGAGCTCGAGCCCCACGTCCGCCTTCGCGGGCGTGCCGTTGAAGGCCACGTCGGCAGTCTCGAATTTTCTCCCCTGCACTTCGAGCGAACGCGCGAACACGTTCGCCTTGAGCACGGGTTCCGCGACCGTTCCGCGGACGTCGAGCTTCGCCCGTACGGCGCCGGTCTGAGCCGAGGGGTGTCGCACGCCGTCGAGCCGCACGTCGGCCGTCGCGTCGATGGCGTTGCTCGGCCAGGCAAAGAGCACGCGCGCCGCGACTTTGCCGTTGGTCTCGACACCCGCGAGCTTCTTGACGCGCGGCGGGTCGTCGAGCGTGCTTTCGAGCTCCGCCTCGACGCGTCCGTCCGAGCCATGTGAGGATACGCGGTAGCCAAGCTCGATTTCCGCACCCGGCTCGTGAATGCTCGCCGCTCCGTCGACGTTCGCGACGGAGCCTCGGCCGGTCGCCGAGCCGTGAGTTTCGACGGGCGGCAAGGTCTCGCCGTTCGCGCTACCGCGAGTCAGAGCGAGCTCGTAGTTGACCTGCCAGCGCTCACCGTCGAGCTTCGCGTTCAGCGACAGTCGAGCATCGACGTCCGTCTGCGGCGCCGTCGGCGCCACGCCCGCGGCGTTCAGGCGGTTCACCTGGATTTCGAGCGCGGCCGTTTGGGGCGCGGACGCGCGAGCGGTGCCTTCGATGCGTACGGCACCCACGGCGTCTCCCTGCGCCTCCCCGCGCAACACGATGTGCTCGAGCGGACCATCGGCTTTCAGCGACACGCGCAGCGGTGATTTCAAATCGAGGTCGGGCGCGAGCCGGTGGACGGCCGCTGCATCGATCGACGGGAACGAAATGTCGGCGCTCACACCGCTCGCCGCGTACGAGCCCTTGGCTTGGAGCTTGGTCCCCGCGACCATGCCGTCGTAGCTGGCGCTCACGCTCGGGGGCGTCGCGTCGGACGGCAGGACGGCCTTCGCCTTGATGCTGCCGTGCGGATTGAAAGGCAGGAAGCGCTCGTCGAGCTCTAGCTCGCGCAGCTCGATGCTGAGCGCCTTGGCGTCGGAGACGAGCGAGGCTGAAACTTTGGACAGGTCAACGTCGATGTACGGGGAAGAACCGACCGCGCCGTGCGTCCAGAGGTGTCGGACGTCGATCCGCCGGAGCTCGATGCGTGGCGAGGGCGCCGTGCTCGGAGCGCTCGGGGTACGGGGCTGGAAGGTTTCCGCGAGGGTCGGTGAGCCCTTGCCGTCGTCAATCAGCGTGAGCTCGCCCTGTTTCACGGCGATCTCGTCGACGACGATGAGCTTCGGAGAGCCGCCGTCGCGGATCACGCCCACGACGAGCCGCGGAATGTCGAGGTTTACCGTAACGTGCTCGAAACGCACGATCGTGTGACCCCGCGGGTCGTCCACGCTGCCGCTCGCGCGCAGGCCGCCGAGGTCGATGCGCTCGAGCTCGCGCAAATGAATCCGGCCTTTGAAGGACGACGCCAGCGCAGAATCGACACGCTTTGACACGAATGCGCGCACGGAAGGAAAGCGCAGCGCAAAAAGTGCGAGGATCGGCACGGCGACGATGAAGACAACGAGCCCCGCCAGCACCCGCCCGGCGATCCTGAGCGCCCGCCGCCAGCCCCGCTTCGAGCGCCGCGGGGAGCGGAGCTGGTCCATGTTAGAACGCCTCGCCAATGCCGAACGAGAGCGCGGCTGGAATGCCCAAGATGGTAGCCGGCTTCCCCTCGTCGGGCGCGTTTTCGGGCGCCTGCAGACCAGGAATACGATATCCGGCGTCGAGGCGCACGGGGCCGATTGGCGTGTCGTAGCGGAAGCCGACGCCAGCGCTCAAATGAGGGCGATCGAAGCGGAACACCAGCTTTCTCGGAGCAACGTCCGCGCCATCCACGAAAACGACTCCCGAGAACGGCCCCGAGATGGGATAACGCACTTCGACGCTGCTTTCCCACTGGGTGAAGCCGCCAAGCGGCAAATC
Organism: Polyangiaceae bacterium; assembly: GCA_025936115.1. Taxonomy (GTDB): domain Bacteria; phylum Myxococcota_A; class Polyangia; order Polyangiales; family Polyangiaceae; genus PMG-095. Next base: position 107,495 of record JAICTZ010000018.1, on the reverse strand, counting down.
ACAGGCGCTCTGCTCGGTCGGAACGTTGGTGCAGGTCGCGCCCGCTTGAGTGCCAGTGACGCCCGGCGCGTAAAACGGGACCAAGCCGTGTGGGCCGATTTCACGCAGGCCGTAACCGCGATTCGAACCCGGACCGCCCGAAAACAGTCCGCGCAAGAACATGAGCTCCGAGTCACGCACCCACTCTTGTCTCGTTGCGTCACCCGGCGTGCGTGTCATCGAGTTCGGCTCGACCGTTTGGCCGTAGTTGGCGGGGAAGAGCATGCCGACGCTCGCGCGGATTGCCAGCGTGACCTTGCGTGCGAGCGGAATATAGCCGCGCACGTCCGGCACGATTTTCACGTCGCGCGCGTCGCCGCCGACCCCCGCCACCTGGAACGTGTTGCGCACGGAGACGCCCGAATGCGGGCTCACGCGACTGTCCGTGAGCTCCAGGTCCGCAAATAGCTCCGGGTAGGAGGCGAGCACGGAGACGAGATCGGGATCGAGCGGCCCCGCGTAGGTGAAAGGCGCGTTATTTTGCACGTTCTGCGTCAGTGACAGGTTCAGCTTCTGAATGTTGCGCTCGAACCCGACTGCGCCCCGGAGCTCGCGGTAGCCGATGATCGGCGCGCCAGGCGGGAGCTCGGCGCTCAAGAGCAAGGGATAGATACTGAACTGGCCCCGAATCACGCCCGTCGTGCGCGCCTCGAGGAAGCCCGGTTGGCGGATCTCGGCGCGTAGACGTCCTTCGGGTAAGAGCCTGCGTGGCGCCTTGACGTTCGGTAGGTGCGTCGGATACAGCACCACGCCGGGCACGGCTTCGACTTGAAAACGCCGGAAGCCGCCCAGGAAGTTGCGATCCTCCCAGCCTGCCGTCGCGTGAATTTCCGACTTGAGGGAGTCGATTTCGACACCGCCGCCGAGGTGAACGCTGCGCAGCTTGGTGACCTCGACCTTGACGAGCAAAGGCATGACGTCCGGCTCGCCGGCGTCGGGGGGCAGGTCCGGTTCGATGGTGACGGCGCTGAAGACACCGAGATCGAGCACGGCTTGTCGTGCCGCCTCGAGGTCGCTCAGCGAATACGGTTCGCCCGGTTTCAGGTTGAGCGCGCGCCGCACGGGGCCTTCGGGGATTTTTTCGAGACCCTGAATGCGCACGGCGCCGAGGCGCGCGGGCTTACCGGGTTCAATCCAAAAGCCGACGCTCGCCACCCGATGAGGCAGGTCGACGTCGACCGAACCCTTGACCTTGACCCAGGCGTAGCCCTCGTCCCCGAGCAGCCGCGCGATTTCTTGCTCGACCGCGTGCAGCCGCTCTTCCTCGAGCGGCTTCTGCAAGCGCATGCGGCGTCGCGCGAAATCCTCCGCTTTGGCGCGCAGGCTCGGCGACATGGTTTCGAGTCCGTGCACGTCGACACGTCCGACGAGCACGGGGTTGCCCTCTTCGAGCACGATCTCGACGCGCACGTGCCTGCCGGAAGAGTAGACGCGCGCGACGCGCGCTCGGGCGTCGTAATAGCCCTTGGCGCGATAGTAGCGTTCGACGCGCTCGAGATCGCGCTCGAGCACGTAGCGATCGAACACCTCGTATTCGTCGATGAAGCCCTCGAACAGTCCCAGAAACTTGGGCGACTCGCGACTCGCGATGTGATCTTCGAGCTCGCCGTCTCCGAGCACTCGGTTGCCCACGAAATCGATACGGTCGAGCGCGTAACGCTGCTTCGGAATGCGCGCACAGCCGCTCGCCAAACACACCAGCACGAGTGTCGCGAGCAGTGCGGCGATCGGGCACGCCCCGGCGCGATTCCTGCTCTGCCTCGCGACATGCATCGCATTGGGCTGCTTTTCGTCGCCGCGCTCGGGACCGCTTGTGGTTCGAGCCTGCCACTGCCGAGGCAAGTTGCCCCCTCGGACGATGCGTTCTTCGAGGTACCGTATCCGCCGCCGCCCGCGCTCTCCGAGCTCGTTCCGAAGCCGCCCAAGGGCAAGAACGTAGTGTTTCAAGACGGAGGCTGGTCGTGGCGCGGCCGCTACTACGTCTGGCAGCGCGGCGGCTGGGTCACGCCCGACGCGACCGCGCGGTTTTGCCCGTGGGCGTTCCACTTCACCGCCGACGGCCGCGCGCTCTTTTCGCAGAGTCACTGGGTCGACCTGCAAGGCCACTATCTTAGGCCCGCGGCGATCCTGGTGCCTGCCGTGACGCCGCCGAACGAGGTCACCGCCGAGTTCCAAACCGGGAGGTGAAGAAAGACTCACGTTCAGGCATTCTTCGGCGAATGTGCCGGAGGATCGCTCGCCGGGAACGACTCCCACGACGACTCGTCGACCGGATCGGTCGGGGGCCGCGGCGCCATCGGCGGCTCCGACGCCTTGCTGCGCTCGAGCCAGTCCTTCGCGTGAGCGAGCGGCGTCTTGCCCGTGAGTGCGCGCACGAGGAAATGAGCGCCGCAAACGAGCAGGGTTGCGCCTATTGCCCTACCGATGACGTGTGCGGCGCTCATTTGCTCACGAGCTCCGAAAAGGAGCGCTGACTGACGGTGTGCTTGGCTTCCACGGCGGCTCTCCTTGCTGAGCCGTGCGGACGGGCCGCGCGGCACTTCTCCGTGTGCAGACGCCATGCCAAGCTCACTGGCGGCGAAGGTCGAGGAAAGCTCGCGTTCAGGGCTCGTCAGGCGCGCGGCATTTGATCACGCTGAGGACCGAAGGCGGCGCTCACCGACGAGGACGCGGAGCTCGTGCGTCTGACCGTCGTCTACGAGTGTGACCTCGTGGCTGCGCTGCGTGCGACCGTCGAGCCGCATGCTGTCGTCGGTCGCCGAAGGACCGTGACCATTCTCCACGAACACGCGCAGTGTCGAGCGACCATAGCGGTAATTGAGCTCGAAGCCGCGCCACCCGAGCGGGATGCAGGGCGACAGCGTGAGCTTGTCGCCCGCGCGCCGGAAGCCGAGCACATCTTCGAGCACGATGCGATAAAACCAGCCGGCCGAACCGGTGTACCAGGTCCAGCCGCCGCGCCCGGCGTGCGCAGCGTCCGAGTAGACGTCGGCTGCGACGACATAGGGCTCGACTTGGTAGCGCTCGACATCGGACGGCGTGAGCGCGTGGCGCACGGGGTTCAAGATGCCGAGCAGGTGTTCCGCGCGTTCGGCTTCGCCGAGCTCGGCGAGGGCGCGCAGGGTGAAGAGCACGCCGTGCGTGTACTGGCCGCCGTTTTCGCGAATGCCGGCCGGGTAGCTCGCGATGTAACCCGGGTCGCCGTCTTTGCCGGTAAAGGGCGGTGCGAGCAAGCACATGATGCGCGCGTCTTCCTGCACGAGCAGACGCTCGGATTCGAGCACGGCGCTCGCGGCGCGGCGCCGGTCCGCACTGCCGGCGAGCACCGCCCACGATTGAGCGATGGCGTCGATGCGGCACTCCGAAGCGGACGCCGTACCTACGGGACGTCCGTCGTCGTAGAAGGCGCGGCGGTACCAAGCGCCATCCCAAGCGTGCGTCTCGGCCGCTTCGCACACCCGCCGAGCATGCTCGAGCCAGCGCGTCACGCGCGCGTCGCGACGAGCCTGCGCGAGGGGCGCGAAGTCGTTCAGCGTCTTCGCGAGGAACCAGGCGAGCCACACGCTCTCCCCCTCCCCCTTCACGCCGATGCGATTCATACCGTCGTTCCAGTCGCCGGCGCCCATCTTGGGCAGTCCGCGCGGGCCCACGCCGAGCGACGATTCGAGCGCTCGCGCGCAGTGTTCGTAGAGCGGCGCCGTGTCGCTGGTGCTCGCGGGAGTGCTGTACAGATCATGCTCCTCGGGGCCGAGCAGGCGCTCGCTGAGAAACGGCACGGGCTCGTCGAGCACGGCGCGATCGCCGGTCACGCGCACGTACTCGGCCACTGCGAACGGCAGCCAGAGCTTGTCGTCGGAGCAGTGCGTGCGCACGCCGTCACCGGCTTCGGCGTGCCACCAGTGCTGCACGTCGCCTTCCACGAATTGGCGCGCCGCCGCGACCAGCAAGTGCTCGCGCGCGGCGCCCGGCAGCGTGTGCAAAAGGCAGAGCACGTCTTGCAGCTGATCGCGGAAACCGAACGCGCCGCTCGACTGGTAAAACCCCGAGCGCGCCCAAATCCGGCAACTGAGCGCTTGATACAGCACCCAGCGGTTCATCAAGAGGTCGAGCGAGGGATCGGGCGTCTTTACCGTGATCACCGAGAGCAGCTCGTCCCAGCGTGCGACGGCGGCGTTGAACGCACGCGCCACGGCCGCTTCGTCCGCGTACCGAGCCGCGAGCGCGCGCGTCTGTTCGAGATCCTTGCCGTGGCCGAGGACGAACGTCACCTCGTACGACTCGCCCGGTTCGAGCGTCACGCGCGTCTCGAGCGCCGCGCACGGCTCGAAGCCCATGCCGTACTGACCCGAAAGCGCCGAGCGCCTGAGCGCGTGCGGCCAGGTGCGTGAGCCGGGCATCCCGAAGAACTCCTCGCGATTGGCCGTGAAGCTCGTGATGGGCGCCGTCGCGGCGTAGAAAGCGATCGCGTGCGGCGACATGGCGAGCGGGTTCGTCGCCGTGAGGGTGCGAGCGGCCGCGTCCCAGGCCGTGGCCACCGTGAGCCGGCTCGTCTCGCGGTTGCTGCCGAGCACCCACTCGACGACTCCGTAGAGCGACAAGCGCCGGCGCGTGTCGCCGCGGTTCTCGATGCGCAGCCGCTGAAAAGCCACGGCGTCTTCCGCGGCGACGAACAGCGTGAGCTCGTGGAACAGACCGACGCGGGCGTGGCTGAAGCGGGAGTAGCCTTGTCCGTGAGCGACGGTATAGACGGCGGTGCCGCCCGCCGGCCGCGGCGTCGCCGACCACACCGAGCCGTCGTCGTCGTCGCGCACGTAGAGCTCCTGGCCCGACGGATCGAGCAGCGGATCGTTGCTCCAGGGCGTCAAGCGCTGGCGCTGGCTGTTGCCCGCCCAGGTGAAGCTCGAGCCGCTTTCGGACACGACGGAGCCGTAGCTCGCGTTGGCCATCACGTTGCACCAGGGCAGCGGCGTGCGCGTGTGGCGGTCGAGCGTCAGCACGTACTCGCGGCCGTCGGGCGTGAAGCCGCCGAGGCCGTTGTGGAACACGAGCTCGCTCGGCGCTGCCGGCGGCAGAGACGGGCGCGGCGTCGGACGCTTGGTGGGTGCCAAGAGCTCGGGCAGCTCTACACGACGCGTCGCGCGCTTGAGCTGACGCAAGAGCGAGCCACCCGACGCGGTGAACACTGCCCGCGCCGACGCGAGCACGAGCTTTTGATCGCCCTCCGGCATCTGGTCCGCGCGTCGCACGAAGATGCCGCCGCGCTGGTCGAGCAGGCCCTCGGAATGCGTCGAGCGCACGATGTCGAGCGCTTGATTGTAGAGCGGTTGCAAGTAGCCGCCGGGCTCCTCGTTCAGCACCAAGAGATCGAACGAGACGGCGTTCACCCTGAAATAGCTGTGCGCGAGCATGAGCTCGCGGAAGAGCTCGTCGAAGTCGGGGTGATCGAGCCGGAGCACGACGAGCGGCAAATCACCGGATATCCCTCGCGCCCAGAGCGCGTTCTTGCCGGACGTCCCGAGCGTCGACGGCTCGAACGAGACGCGCAGGCCCGGCAGCGGAAACATGATCGCGGAGAGCAGGCGCTGGAAGCGGTGGGCTTGCACCGCGGTCACGCCGACGTGGCGGAGCTCGACGCGAGCGTCCGCCCAGGCGAGCTCGAAGGCACGCGGGATCGCCTGCGCCGCGGCGTAAACGGCCGCCCAGTGCAAGCACTCCTCGCGCGTCTCGGCCATGAGCGTCGTGAGCGTCACCCGCACGACGGCGCCGGCGCCGAGCCGCACGCGCCGGCGGAGCACGAACGCGGGATCGAGCACGGCGCCCGTCCGCTGCGCGAGCGCGCTCGTCGTTTCGCTGAACGCGCGCGGGCGCTCGAGCGAACCGTTGCGGCCGACGAAGCTCGAACGCGACGTGTCGAAGTCGATCGGTCCGAAGCCTTCGTCTTCGGGCGTGAGCACCTGCGCGACCCAGATGCCCGCTTCACCCGGCGCGCGCGGCCGGCGATGGGCGACGAGCGCGCCGCACTCGGGCAAAAACTCCGTCTCGATGAACATGCTGCTGAACGCGCGGTGCGCCATGTCGGCGGCGCGCGGCGCGAGCGCGAGCTCGGTGAACGTGGTGAGCTCGAGCTCGCTCGGCTCCGAACCGTGGTTTTTCAGCGTGAAGCGCCGCACCTCCGCGGGATGTTCGGGCGACGGCACGACCTCGGTGATGGTCTCGAGCGCGCCGTCACGCCGGTGGACCTCGACGCGATCGATCGAAAAGGCGACCTCGTAAGCGTCGGCTTGGCGCCGGCTCGGGTAGTACGCGGCCGACCAAGTCTTGTTCTTCCCGAGGTCGCGCACGTACGCGTAGATGCCGCCCGCGTCGAACACCGAGTCCTCGCGGAAGCGGTTGATGTCCATGCCCTTCCAGGTGAGGGCACCCGAGCCCGCCGCCGTGACGAACGTCGAGAGCGCGCCGTGGCCGAGCAGGTGCAGCCGGACGGGCGTCATGTCCTCGAGTCGCACGTGCTCGAGCGCGTCGAGGTCAACGCCGTGGCGCACGGGCGCGGCGAGCGCGGCCTCGGGCACCTCGAGCAAGGGCGCGCCCGTCGGGATGCGCTCTTCGAGCAACAGCGCCGTCGCCTTGATGCGCCGATCGGCGTGAAAGCGGCGCTGCATCACGCGTTCGTGGAGCACGTTGTCGAGCGCGACGAAGCTCATCCCGAGGTGGTGCGCCATGAACGAGCGCACGACGACGCCGCGCTTGCCCGGCGGCACACGCGTCGCCGAAAAGTCCACGGCCTCGAAGTAGCCGTAGTCGCCCTCGAGCCCATCCTTGGCGAGCACCCGCAGGTTCTTGACCGCCGCGGCCGGCTCGACGAGGGCCGCGAGCGCGGTCGCGTACGGCGCGATCACGAGATCCTCGGCGAGGCCCGCCTTGAGACCGAGGCCGGGCACGCCGAAGGCCCGGTATTGGTACGTCATCTCGAGGTCCATCACGTTGTACGCGGACTCCGAGACGCCCCAGGGCACGCCCTGTTCGGTGCCGTAGGCGCGCTGGCGCCGCACCGCCGCCTGCATGGTCTCGTCGAGCAACGTGTCCGGCAGGCTTTCCGTGACCAAGAGCGGCATCAGGTACTCGAACATCGAGCCGCTCCACGACAAGAGCGCGCGCCCCGACGCCACGCGTGCCCGCGGCCGGCCGAGCCGGAACCAGTGCTTTTCGGGCACGTCGCCTTTGGCGATCGCGACGAGGCTCGCGAGGCGCGCTTCCGACGCCAAGAGGTCGTAATGCGACGTGTCGAGCCGCGCGTTGCTGACGTTGTAGCCGGTCGCAAACAGCTCGCGCTCCGAGTCGAGCAAGAAGCGGAAGCTCATGCCGTCCGCCAGGCTGCGGCAGCGGTTCGCGACGCGCTCGAGCTCGTGACGGCGCCGGCCGACGGCGTCGAGCGTGCGGTCGAGGGCGCTTTCGAGCTCGGACACGAGCCGCGCCGCGGCAGGCGCGCTACCGGGTCGCCGCGCCGCCTCGGTCGCGTCGTCCAAGAGCGCGCGCACAGCATGCGCCGCGCTTTCGAGCCCTTCCAGACCGAGCGGGGAGGTGAGCCGCGCGCGGAGATCTACCCAAAGTTTGGCCATGCTGCCGTCGACGACCGGCGCCGTCTCGCGCAGGAGCGTCAGGTAGGGCGCAAGCGTGATGACCTCGTCGGCCCAGGCGCGCGCCGTGCGCTCGGCTTCGGCGAGCCAATAGCGTGCTTCCGTGGGTTCGCCCGCGAGCACGGTACCGAGCTCGGCGAGCGTGTCGCGCGTGGTTTCGAGGGCCTCGAGCGCGGCGAGAAGACCGCCCGGACGCGGCTCGGCGAGCGCCCGCACCTCCGCCTCGAACGCGCGCAAGCGCGAAGCCGTGCCTGGCCCCGCGCCGGCGCGACTCGCGAGCTCGACCGCATCGGCAATCGCCAAAAACGTTTCCCCGGCAATGATGGGCGACTTGGCGAGATCGGAGCTCGCGCTCGCGATGGTCCAGAGGTACGCGGCGAGGTTACCGCTGTCGACGGTCGACACGTACTCGGGGGCGAGCGGATTGAGCGTCTCGGTGTCGTACCAATTGAGCAGGTGCCCCTCGCGACGCGGCAGGCGATCGAGCGTATCGAGCGTGCGTTCGAGCCGTTCGCAGAGCTCGCGCCGCGTGAGCACTCCGAAGTCGTGCGCGGCGACCACGGACAAAAGGTAAAGACCGATGTTGGTCGGCGACGTCCGGTGCGCGACCACGCCGCGCGGCTCTTGCTGGAAGTTGTCCGGCGGCAGAAAATGGTCCTGCTCGGTGACGAAGCGCGCGAAGAAGCGCCACGTCTTGCGCGCCACGAGCCGTAAGAATCGCCGGTCATCGACGGACAGCTCGTCTCGGCGCCGCGCCGGCAGCGGCGCGCCGAGCCAGCGCGCGACTCCGGGGGCGACGAACCAAGCCGTGAGCAGCGGCAGCGCCGCGACCGCGCTGTGCGCGCGCCACACGAAGAGGCAGACCGCGATCGCCACGGCGAGCGCGCTCGCCAGCAAGAGCCGCGGCGAGGTGCCGTTCGGGCGCCCACCCGCGCTTTGACGCATGGTCACCCACTCGAGCAAGCGCCGCTTGACGGCCAGCCGGTAGAGCGCGACCGAGATCGCGTCGAGCGACAGCAGCGCCTGATCGAGCAAGAACACGAGGCTCACGAGCACACCGAGCACGCCCCGGCCCATCGCCGTGCCGAAGCCCGCCCAAGGTGCGCCTGAAACACGGCTCGCTTCGCGCGTCACGGCCAGCACCGCCTGCGCGACGAGCGGCGTCACGAGCACCCCCAAGAACAGAAGACCCAAAGCGACTGCCAGGCGTCCGCCCACGAACCACGCGAAGAGAGCGAGCAGCACGAGCGCCGGAGGCAGGAGGCTGCGGCGCAGATTGTCGGCGAGCTTGAAGCGATCCAGAGCGCGCAGATCGTTCGGGCGCGGCGTGCCGTCACGCGCCGGAACGCGACCGACGAGCCAGCGCACGAGCTGCCAATCGCCGCGCATCCAGCGGTGCTGCCGCGCGGCGTGCACTTCGTAGGAGGGTGGCTGCTCGTCGAGGACCTCGACGTCGGTCACGAGCGCCGAGCGCGCGAAAAAACTCTCGAACAGATCGTGCGACAAGAGCGCATTTTCCGGCACGCGGTCGCTGAGCGCCGCGGCGAACGCGTCGACGTCGTAGATGGCTTTGCCGGTGAACGAGCCTTCGGCAAAGAGGTCTTGGTACACGTCCGAGACGGCCGTAGTGTACGGATCGAGCCCGGCGGGACCCGCCGTGAGCCACGCGTACCGCGATTTGCGCGAGCTCGGCGGCAGCGGCCCGACGCGGGGTTGCGCGATGCCGTAGCCGCGCACGACGCGGCGGCGCTCGGCGTCGAACTCGGCGGCGTTCAGCGGATGCGCCAGCGTCGCGATGAGCTCGCGCGCCGTGTCGCGCGGTAGCTCCGTGTCGGCGTCCAGCGTGATGACGTAACGCACGGCGCGCAAGAGCTCGCTCGGCGCGTCCACCCACGCGAACGACGTATCGGTCGCGCCGCGCAGCAGGCGGTTGAGCTCCTCGAGCTTGCCGCGCTTGCGCTCCCAGCCCATGAAGGTGCCTTCACTCGCGTTGTAAAGGCGGCGCCGGTGAAAGAACCAGTAGCGCTGCTCTTCGCCCGGATGGCGCGCGTTGAGCCGGCGCACGGCTTCGAGCGCGGCGCGCACGAGCTCGCCGTCGCTCGGCAATTCCTCGCTCGACGCGTCGGTGAAGTCGGCGAGCAGCGCGAAATGCAGGTGTTCGTCGCCGTTCGCGAGCGAACGCACCTCGAGCTCCTCGAGCAAGGTGTCGAGCGTCTGCTTGCCGTCGAGCAGGCAGGGGACGACGACGAGCGTGCGGTACTGCGCCGGAATTCCGGCTTCGAAGTCCAGGCGCGGCAAGAGCCGCGGCCTAAGCACCGCCGTGACGAACGCTTGCGTGAGCGCGCTTCCGACTTCACTCGCGGGCAGCAGCGCGAGCAGTCCGACGCCGACGGCGAGAGTCACTCGCTCGCTGCCGAGCGCAGCGCCTCCGAGCGCCCAAGCGACCATCGACGCCACGATGCCGAGCGCGAGGAGCCCAATCGAACCGAAGTAGAAGAGCTCGGGGCGGCGGAGCAAGCCGCGCCTGAAGCGCTCGCCGAGCGTCGGGCGATAGCGCACCAGGCCTTCGAGCAGACTGCTGCCGTCGTCGCTGAGGTAGTAGCCGACGTGGGCGCGCTTCACGTCGGAGGGCGCCTGTTCGCGCGCCTGCTCGGCCAGCGTTAGCGCCAGGCGCGCGACGCCGACTTCGCCACCTTCGCCCCGGCGCGCGAGCCGTTCGACGGCGTGCCGGTAACGATCCCGGGTCTCGGGCTCCGTCGCCGCATAGGTACCGAAGGGATCGCGGCGCAGGACGGCCTCGACGGCGCTCGTGCGCTCGAAAAACGCGTTCCAATCGAGCGCAGCCACGGCGCGCATGCTCGTGACGGCGTTGCCGACCGAAACTTGATCGGCTGCCTGCTTCAAGTGCTGCAGGCGCGCGAGCTCTTCGGGGGATGAGCCGAGTTTTTGGCTCTGCAGCGCGAGCCAATCGAACGCCACCGCGAGCGCCTGATCGTCGTGCTCGCGCAACCGGCGCGCGAGCTGCACGAGGAACGGCGCCGTGATGGGCGCGCCGCTACGTTCGAGCGCGACGAGCTCGGCGCCCAGCTCGAGCGCATTTTGGCGCGCGCCGAGCAGCCGCTCCGACCCGGCGTCGGCGCGTTCGCGGTTGCCGGCGCTCGCTTCGGAAGCCGCGAGCGCGCCGACCACGAGCAAGAGGCCGAGCCGGAGCATGATGGGCACTGCCCAGAGCTCACCGATCGTGAGCGGCTCGACGCCCTGGTAGGACTCGACGAAATGCGAGAGCGTCGCGAGATCGAGACGCGCATCCGTGTGACGCAGGTAGTCGAGGCAGAGCGCGTACACGCGTGGGTAGCCGCGCATCCGGCCGAGCCCGAGGCGCGGCAGCTCGAGCAAGTAGCCGCGCGGCAAATCCTCGTCGATTTCCCGGATTTGGTCTTCGACGACGTGGGAGTTTTCGAGCAGCCACTCTTCGGCCGGCGAGGGGTCTTTCCCCTGCTTCAGCCGCGCGGTGAGCACGGCGTACGCCTCGTGAATCTGGCGTCTGACGGCCGTGAAGCGCTGCCTCAGGCCGCCCGTCGCGACCGTGTGCGAGGGTGGCCCGTGCGCGCGCGCGAGCGCCGCGGCGTGCGAGACGAGTTGATCGGCGACGTGGATCTCGCCGCGCAGCGCGTCGGGCTCGTCCCAGCAGGCGCCGGGATCCAGCGCGGGACACAACCGCTCCGGAATCGCGGATACGCGCTCCGCCGGCAGCGGCGTGCTAAAATTCATGAGGCCGTGACGGCCACACTCGGCGACGCGACCGCGTCTTGCGAGGGCGACGATGCGGCGGCAGGCGCGTCCAAGCGATGAAGCCACGCGCCGCTCGTCAAAGGCCAGTCGGACGGTTCATGTCCGCACGCTGCGAAATGCCCTTCCGCGTGCATCTTGCAACCCGCGGAGCCGCCGCAGATCGGACAACGACTCCAAGCGGAAACGTTAATCCAATCGAGTTCGGCGGGAGCTCTAGGGTAAACACGAGTCATGGCTAAAAATGTGCGGTGCATTGTCCATGCCAGCGGCAGTTTTGGACAAAAACTGCTTTCGCCGGGAAATTCACGCGAGCCAGTGTCGCAATGCGACGCACGCGTAGCAGGACGCCCCAAGACTACCTGGGATGGCTGGGCACGCAAAGTGAATTGAGTCACGGTCGAATCTCATGAGCATACGCGGCCGGTTCTCGTCCTTTATGAGCCTGCTCCGCAGCGTGAACGACCGCGCGAACGAACACGACGTCGATATCGTGGCCGCGGGCCTGAGCTTCTACGCACTACTCGGCTTGTTTCCGGCGCTGCTCGCCATCGTCTCGATTTACGGCTTGGTGGCCGATCCCGCGAGCGTCGAAGCGGCGCTGAGCGCGCTCGCTCGCACGCTGCCGCCGCAGGCACGCAAGCTCGTGATCGAGAGCGTCGCCGAATTCGTGCGTCGTTCTTCGGGCGATCTCACGTTTCGCATCGTTTTCGGCATCGTCGGCGTGCTCTGGAGCTCTTCGTCGGGCATGAGCGTGCTCGTTCGCGCCATCAACGTCGCCTCCGGCGCGAAGGAGCACCGGAGCTTCTTCGGACGCCGCGCCGTCGCTCTGCTCTTCACGCTCGCGGGCGTCGTCGGCGTGGCCGTCGTCGTGCCCGCGCTCATCGCCGTACCGCGTCTTCTGCACATTTTTCGGGCCGAGACCCTGCTCGTCTTGGTGCCGCCACTCGTCCTGGCGGGCATCGCCTTCGTCACCCTGCTCGCGCTCTTTCGCTACGCGCCTTATCGCAGACCGGCCACCTTCATCGAGCTCGCTCCGGGCGCGGGGCTCGCGAGCGTCGCGTGGCTCTTGGTGAGCGGCGCCTATTCTCTGTACGTGCGCTTTTTCGCGCACTTCAGCTCGACGTACGGCGCGCTCGAAGGCGTCATCGTGCTCGAGCTGTGGTTTTACTTCTCCGCACAGGTGCTGCTCTACGCCGCGGAGCTGAACGTCGTGCTCGCGCGCCAGCGCTCAGCGCCGGAGCAGGAAAGCGATCGTGGCGAGCTCGGGCGTCTCCTCACAGATCATCTTGAATAACATGAGCATCGGCACGGCCAAGATCGCTCCCGGGATCGACCAGAGCCACGCCCAGAGCGCGAGCCAAACGAACAGAATCAGCGGGCGCACCGCGAAGGTCCTGCCGAGCACGAGCGGCGTCACGATGTTGCCCTCGAGCGACGAGAGCGCCATGTAGACGAGGGGCGGCAACACCGCTGCACCCGGCGTGGGGAAGGCGAGAAACGACGCGAGCCCAACGAGCCCAATGCCGATGGCAGGACCGACGTAGGGCATGTACGTGAGCACCGCGGCGAGTCCGCCCCAAAGCCAGGGGTTCGGCATTCCGAGCAAAAACAAGCACGCCGTGAGGATGGTGCCGAGCCCGAGATTCACGAGCGTGACCGCTCCGAGATACTGGCTCATGCGCGAGCCGACCTCGTTGATGACCAGACTGGCACGGTGGTCGGTGCGCGGCCCCGGCGCGAGGCGGAACAGGCGCTCGAGCAGCGCGTCGCCGTCGATGAGTAAGAAGAACGCCGCGACGACCGTGAGCGCGAGCTGCGTCGCGATCGAAGCCGCACGCGCGAGCAGACCCTCGAAGAAACCCGGCCGCACCACGTCGACGCGCGGGACCGTTTCCGCGTGCCCCACCTCCAGCAAACGACTGAGCGCCTGCAGGGCGTTCGTGAGGTGCTCGACGGGATAACGAAGCCCTCGGCTCTTGATCTCGATTTGATGCACGGCTTCCGGCAGGCGCTGTGACCACGCGACGGCGGGCGCCGCCAGCTCCACGGTAGCCAACGCTAAAAGTCCGAGCGTGCTGCCGAGCACCAGCGCGCTCGCGAGCAAGCGCGGCACGCGGCGAACGACGAGAAAACGCACCGCTGGACGCAACAGGAAGAAGAGCATCAACGCGAACGCGAGCGGGACGAACAGAGCGCGCGCGGCGTTCGCGGCAGCGCCCGCGGCGACGAGCGCCAGAACCAAGAGTGCTTTCGATTTGGTCCTGGCGTGCTCGTCGTGCGGGTGCCTCGCTCCGCGGGGCGGGCGACCGACAGGCGGAAGCGAGTGCGCGCTCTGCATCGGGCTAAATCGCGTTCATTTCGCGCTGCTTGGCGCGCATGAAAGGCTCCTCGAGCTGCTTGGCCGCTTCGTCGCCGAGCGTTTCCTGAGCGCGTGGGAAGAACTCTCCTTCCTCTTCGGCCACGTGCTCCTTCACGAGCGTGATCAGCCGCTGGATCGACGTCTTCCAAGCTGGCGTGTCGAGGGACATCGCGTCGATCTGTCGGATCGTGGTCTCGAGCACCTGGGCTTCCTGACCGTGGCGGCTCACGATGTCGCGCGTGCCGTCGTACGCCGAGAGCAGGGGATAGATTTCGCTGAGCTCCGCGCGCTCGTGCGAGATGAGCTGCTTTTTGATCTCGCGCCAGAGATCGCGACGCTTTTCGACGTCGTTCGTGCTCTCCGCCCGCGAAAGCAACGTCGCCGCTTCACGATGTTGTTCCGCGAGCTTGGTGAAGACTCCTTTGAGCCCCTTGGCGCGCGCCTCGACGGCCGCGACCTTTCCCGCACCCTTCGCAATCACGTTTTCAATCGGATGTGCCATGCCATCTCTCCTGGTTCGTGACGACCGAGGGGTAGGTGCACACTCCGTGCCCGCGGGTCACGGCGCGGGTACCAGGTATCCCTCCATCAGTCAGAGCTCGGGCGCAGCTGGCGAGGTCAGGGCCGGCTGATTCGCGCCGAATTGCCCCGCCCGTCGCAGGATAGCCCGTATCCGTCTCTGCGACCTCGAACGTTTTCATGGACCTCCCGCATCAGCGTGCCGGGTACGCGTTTTGCTTGGCGCCAGCCATGTTCCACGTCCAGACCGACGCTTTGGCGGCTGCGTGGCGCGCATGGCTTTGCGGGGTGGGTGCACCGGCAGTTCTGATCGTGGCCGCAGACGGCGAGTGGGGCACGCCCGATCGGAGACTGCTCGATGGCATCCGGGGCGAGCTACGCGCGCTCGGCGCCGCGCTCGTCGTCGTGACGGAAGGGCGCTCGTTCTGTTTTCGTCCGGATGTCGATCGTGACGAGCCGGTGCCGGAGAGGCTTGCCACGGGAGCAGGCATGCGGGCCCTTCACGGCCTTTACGGCGTGGAAGCCGCCGCGCAGGTACCGTTCACTCTCACGCTACTCGACGAGCACGGCGCGGTACGTGCCCAAACGAGCGCGCGCGCAGAGGGCGGCCTGCACGCGACGCTGCTCGCGACCTTGCGCTCGGCCGTCGAAAACACGCGGGCCGATGAGCGGGTCCTCTTTTCGCGGCGCGAGGTCGTGCTCTCGAGCCTCACGGCGGCCCTTGCACTCTCCTTTGCCGCGAGCTGCCGGCCGCACGCCAAACCACCTTCACCCGGCGCTCCTCCGGCGGCGAGCACGCCCTCGACCGCCCGTGAAATACTCGTGACGCTCGTCGTCAACGGCGAGACTCATCAGCTCGAGCTAGAGCCGCGCGTGTCGCTGCTGGATGCACTGCGCGAGCGGCTCGCGCTCACGGGCACGAAAAAGGGATGCGACCACGGCCAATGCGGTGCCTGCACCGTGCTCCTCGACGCCCGGCGTGTGAACGCCTGTCTGATCCTGGCCGTGATGGCGCAAAATAAGCCGATTACGACGATCGAAGGCCTCTCGCACGGCGAAAACCTGCACCCGTTACAGGCCGCGTTCGTCAAGGAGGACGCGCTGCAATGCGGCTACTGCACGCCGGGACAAATCATGAGCGCCGCGGGCCTCTTGCGCGAAAAGCGCGCTCACACCGATGACGAGGTGCGAGAGCTCATGAGCGGCAACATTTGCCGTTGCGGCGCGTACGTCAACATCGTGCGCGCCATTCGCTCGGTGCAGGAGAGCGGAGTGCCCACGTGAAATCCTTCGACTACCTGCCGGCGCAAAAGCTCGAAGAAGCGGTGGCCCGCGGTGAGCCGCGGACGAGCCGCTTCATCGCGGGCGGCACACTGCTCGTAGACCTCATGCGGCTCGACGTGGAGCGGCCGGACCTCGTCGTCGATCTGAACGGCGTGCTCTCGTCCGACATCGCGTGGAACGAGGCGGGGCTCACGCTCGGCGCGCTCGCTCGCAACACGGACGTGGCGTACGATGACACCGTACGGCGTGAATTTCCGGTCCTGAGCGAGGCGATCCTCGCTGGCGCGTCGCCGCAGATCCGAAACCTCGCGACCACGGGCGGGAACCTGCTCCAGCGCACGCGTTGCGCGTACTTCCGCGACGCCGCCGTACCCGCTTGCAACAAACGCAAGCCGGGCAGCGGGTGCGCGGCGCTCGAGGGGTACACGCGCATGCACGCGATTTTGGGCGTGAGCGAGCGCTGCATCGCCGCGCACCCGTCGGACATGGCCGTCGCGCTGCTCGCGCTCGACGCCGCGGTTCACACGCGCCGAGCCACCGGGGAACGCCAGATCCCACTCGGCGACCTCCACACGTTGCCCGGCACGACGCCCGAGCTCGAAACGGTGCTCGAACCCGGTGAAGTCATTACGCGCGTCGTCGTGCCGCGTTCGCCGCGCGGCCGTCGCTCGACGTACCTCAAGGTTCGCGATCGCGCCTCCTTCGCCTTTGCGCTCAGTTCCGCGGCCGTCGCGCTCGAGCTCGAGCAGGGTACGATCCGTTCGGCACGCGTGGCGCTCGGCGGCGTCGGGGTCAAACCTTGGCGTGCCGCTGCCACGGAAGCAGCACTCGTCGGGCGGCCCGCCACGAGCGAGACGTATCGAGCGGCCGCGAAGCTCGCGACGAGCGGCGCGAAGACGACGCCCGACAACGCCTTCAAAGTGCCGCTCACCGAACGCGTCGTCGCGCGCGCTCTCGAGCGGGCAGGAGCACTCGCGTGACCAGCGTCGGACAAGGCATCGACCGCGCCGACGCGCGCGCAAAAGTACGCGGTGAGGCGCAATACGCCGCCGATACACCCGTGGCCGGGCTCGTTCACGCTTTCGTCGTCACGAGCGCCCTCGGCCACGGCCGCGTGACCGCCATCGACGCGAGCGCGGCGCGCACGGTTCCGGGCGTCCTTGCCGTCATCACGCCCGACAACGCACCACGCGTGCCGGGGGCGACCAAGAAGAAGGTGTCGTTCGATCGCATCCTGCAAGTCGTGCAAGACGCCGACGTGCGTTACGCCGACCAGCCGATCGCCGTCGTCGTCGCCGACACGCCCGAACGGGCCCGCGCCGCGGGCGAGGCGCTGGTCGTGAGTTATGCCCCTTCCCCGATCGCGGTGTCGCTCGCGCAGAACGAAGCAGCGGGCCGCAAACCGGCGAAGGCCGGACCGCGCGCGGAACCCGACTCGTCGCGCGGCGACTTCGCTGGCGCGCTCGCCTCCGCGGCCGTGAAGGTCGAGCAAACGTACACGACGAGCATTCAGCATCACCATCCAATGGAGCTGCACGGCACGATTGCCGTGTGGCAAGGCAACGACGCGCTCACCCTCTACGACGCGACGCAGGGCGTGTTTCCGTGCCGGGAGCGCCTGGCCGGCGCGTTCGATTTGCCGCCCGAAAAGGTGCGCGTCATCTCGCACTACGTGGGCGGCGGGTTCGGCTGCAAGGGTTCGGCGTGGTCGCACGTGGCGCTGGCGGCTCTCGCCGCACGCGTCGTCAAACGCCCGGTGAAGCTCGTGCTCACGCGCCAGCAAGTGTGCTCGCTCGTCGGCTATCGGCCGCGCACGATCCAACACGTCACGCTCGCCGCGGCCAAAGACGGCCAGCTGCGCGCGATGCGCCACGACGTCATCTCGGAGACGTCGCGTTTCGACGAATTCGTGGAGCCTTCGGGGCTCGTGACGCGGATGCTGTACGCGTGTCCGAACGTCACGACGACGCACCGCGTGGTCGAGCTCGACGTGCCTACCCCGACGTTCACGCGCGCTCCCGGCGAAGCGACGGGCAACTTCGCCCTCGAGGTGGCGCTCGACGAGCTCGCCTACGAGCTAGGCGTCGATCCGGTCGAGCTACGGCTCAAAAATTACGCCGAACACGACGAGGACGAGAACAAGCCCTGGTCGAGCAAGTCGCTACGTGAATGCTACCGCCGTGCTGCGGAGCAATTTGGCTGGAGGCATCGCCGTCCGCTCCCGGGCTCGCAGCGCGAGCAGCACCTACTCGTCGGCTGGGGTATGGCGACGGCCTCGTATCCGGCGCGGCAGAGCGCGGCTTCCGCGCGCGTGAAACGCGATCGCGACGGTAACTTCGTCGTGCAAGCGGGGACGCAGGACATCGGGACGGGCACGTATACCATCCTCGCTCAGATTGCGGCGGACGCGCTCGGCGTCGCCGTCGAACGCGTCCGCGTAGAAATCGGTGACACCGCGTTGCCCGAGACACCGGTATCCGGCGGTTCGCAGACGGCATCGAGTACGGGCTCCGCAGTCAAACGCGCCGCCGAGGCGCTGAAACAAAAACTCGACGCGCTGTCGGCCAGCGACCGCAGCGCCGATACCGAGCTCGTCGCCGAGCTCAAGACGGAAGAAAAGCCCGACCGCAAGCGCTTCTCGACGCACGGGTTCGGCGCGCAATTCGTGGAAGTGAAAGTGGATCCCGACCTCGGCGTCGTGCGCGTCACACGCGCCGTGTCCGCCTTCGCCACGGGCAAGATCCTGAACGTCAAGACGGCGCGCAGTCAATTCATGGGCGGCATGGTGTGGGGTATCGGGCTCGCGCTCTTGGAGCACAGCCGGCGCGACGAGCGCAGCGGCCGCATCGTGACGCGCGATCTCGCCGACTATCACGTGCCCGTGAACGCCGACGTGCCCGAGCTCGAGGTCATCATGCTGAACGAGCTCGATCCGCACGTGAATGAAATCGGTGCCAAAGGCATCGGCGAAATCGGTATCACCGGCATGCCGGCCGCCATCGCGAACGCCGTCTATCACGCGACGGGAAAGCGCGTGCGCGAGCTGCCGATCACACTGGACAAGCTCCTGTGACGCCCTCGAGGACGCGATGAGCGAGATCACGGCCGTGTGCCGAGCGTGGCTCGAAGCGCAAAAGCTCGGCGAGCCCGTTTGGCTCGCGACGCTCATGCGCGCCGAAGGTTCGTCCTATCGGCGTCCCGGTGCTCGTCTCCTCTTCGGGCACGACGGCGTGCGCGCTGGAGCGGTGAGCGGCGGCTGTCTCGAACGCGAGCTCGTGCGTACGGGGCCCTGGCTGACGCAGCACGGCCCGGTTTGCCGGACGTTCGACGCAAGGGCCGACGACGATGACGGGGCGCGCGGCAGCGGCTGCCTCGGGCGCCTCGAGCTCCTGCTCGAGCCGCTCTCCCTGCTCGCCGACGGCGCGCTCGGCGTGATCGCTCGTGAGCTCGAGGCCGAGCGACCGGTGGCGCTCGCGACGGTGATCGCGAGCAATCTACCGCACGTGCGCCTCGGGGCGCGCCTGCTCCAGAGCGGGCAGACCCGGATCACGGAGCTCTCCGACCCGAACCTCGAACGTAGCCTCACCGAGTCCGCGACTCGTGCGCTCGCCGTGCGTGACGCGCGCGCTACGCTCGTGGAGAGCGCGGGCGTCACGGCGCTCGTCGAAGTGCTCGAGCCAGCGCCGCACCTGTTCGTGTTCGGCGCGGGCGTCGATGCGGTGCCGGTCGTACGCCTTGCAACCCTGCTCGGTTGGAACGTGACCGTCGCCGGTAGCGCCGGACGTCCGAGCGCTCGCGAGCGCTTCATTAAGCTTGCGCGCGTGTCCGAGCGACCGCTCCCCGACCTCGTCGCGGAATTGCGGCGCTGTGCGCGCCCGCTCGCGCTGATCATGTCCCACGATTACCGGCAGGATCGCGCGACGCTCGCCGAACTGCTCGCCGCGCCGCTCCGTTACCTCGGGGTGCTCGGTCCGGCGCGGCGCACCGCACGCTTGCTCGACGACATCGAAGCGGACGGCGGACCGCTCGCCACAGCCGCAATGTCGCGTATCTTCGGGCCCGCAGGTCTCGCCCTCGGCGCCGAGACGCCCGAGGAGATCGCGCTCAGCATCGTCGCGGAAGCGCAAGCCGCGCTCGCCACGACCCCGCGCGGCTCGCTCCGCGAGCGCGCGGGGAAAATTCACGCACCTCTGGCGCTCGCCTTGCAGGGAGACTCGTCATGAACGTTGCTTGTGCAGTATTAGCGGCAGGCGCATCCGCTCGCTTGGGTAAACCGAAACAGCTCTTGCCGTTCAACGGCTCGAGCACGCTCGTGCACTGGGCCGCACAATGCGCATGCTCTTCGTGTTGCTCGCGTGTCGCCGTGGTGGTCGGCGCACGCTCCGAGGAAGTCACGCACAGCGTTCGCGGCCTACCCGTCGAGATCCTCGATGGCTTCGATTGGCGTGAAGGCATGGCGGCGTCGATTCGGACCGCCGCGCTGTGGGCGATCGATCGCGGCGCTGACGCGCTGATGCTCTGCGTGTGCGACCAGCCGTTTCTGACGGCGCGCCATCTGAACGCGCTCTGGTTCGCGAGCGCCAACGGCAAGCGCCTCGCCGCGTCGCATTACGCCGGCAAGACGGCCGTGCCCGCGATCTTCCCCCAGCGCTACTTCGGTGCGCTGCTCGCGCTGCGCGGCGACGAAGGCGGCTCCGGCATCCTGCGCCGCGAACCCAACGTCGCGCGCGTCGCCTGGCCCGAGGGCGCGGTCGACGTGGACACGCCCGCAGACCTGCTTTCGCTCTGACTCGACAGAAGCGAGGACTTGCGCGGTTGCGGGCGCGAAGCAGCCGCTCGGAAAACGGCGAAAGCCGAGTCCGAGCCGTCTCAGCGCGCGCTCGGGCCTGGCGCGTTCACGGTGCGCGGACGCTTGGTCGGGCTCACTTCGGCGAGCTGACTCGCGCTCGGACGGCGGGCGCGCTCGTATGGAGCGAGCTCGACGGCACGATGAGTTTCCGCCGCTTCCAGGATGGCGTCGAGCACGCGCGCATCGCACCAGGCCTCCTCGACCGAAGGCTCCGGCTCGCGATCGTTCAGGATGCAGTCGGAAAAATACGTGAGCTCCGGCGCGAACTGATCGCTCTTCTTGAAGACGGTGCGCCGGGTTCGACCTCCCACCGTCAGGTGATGGATCCGTTCCGCCGCGTAGTCGTACGCGGGTTCGACGCGCAGATCACCCTCGGTGCCCGCAATGCGGTAGTTCGACACGCTCGAGGTGCTATTTCCCACGCAGAGCATGGCCAGGGATTCCCGAGGAAATTCGAGGATCGCCATGGTGCTGTCGTCCGTACCGAGCCGCGCGACGCTCGCGGCGACGACGCGCGTCGGTTCGGCGCCGAAAAGATTTCGCGCCGCGTTCACGCAGTAGACGCCGAGATCATACGTCGCTCCGCCACCGAGGCGCGCGTCGCGCCGCACGTCGTCGGGCCGCACGACCTGGCTCACGAACGAGCTGAAGAGCCGGAGCGCGCCGAGCTGACCCGAGCGCGCGATTTCGATGGCCTGCAGCGTCGCTGCTTCGAAGTGCAGGCGGTAGCCGACCATGATCTTCACGTCGTGGTCGTTGCACGTATCGGCGAGCTCACCACACTCGGCGGCGCTCAGCGCGAGCGGTTTCTCGCAAAGCACGTGCACGCCGCGTTCGGCCGATCGCAGTACGAATTGATGATGCAACGCGTTCGGCGTCGCCACGTAGACGGCGTCGATCCGGGCGCGTTCGAGGATGCTCTCGAGCTCGGCATAGTCGCCCGCGAACTCGAGACCGTAGGTCTCACACAGTGCGTGGCGCTTTTCAGCGTCCCCGGAGATGACCGCAACGAGCTCGGAATTGCGCGAATGCTCGAATGCCGGCAGGACCGCGACCTGCGCGATGTTGCCGGCGCCGATGACGGCGTAACGAATTTGCCGTTTGGAATCCATCCTGGCGTTGCCTGCACGCCGTGCGCCAGACTGGGAGCTCAACCCATGCGCTCAGCCGGCTCGATGGGCTCGGGGCTCGCGAGCGGCGCTGAGCGACGGCTCACGCCCTCGGGCCGGCACGAAACCGGCTCGTAGTCCTTGAGCCAGGCACCGAGCACATCGGCAGCCTCTGCGGCGGTCAAACCGAGGCGCTGGCTCAGGTAGCGGGTAAAGTCGACCGGCAGTTCTTCCATCGCGGACATCGCGACCGCTTGCTTAGCGAAACGCATGCCAGCCGCCGCGGAGGAGATCCCGCCGGCCCTTCTCGCCGAAATCCGCTCGCTTGAAGAGTCGTTGCATCGGCCTGGGCCCGAGGCAGCTCGCGACCGGCCAGCCATTTGGTCACGTGACAGCGCGTGACCCACGACACCCGGCAAATCAAAGGAGAATAGCTGCCCGCGATTTTTCGGGTTGCGCTGGACGTCAGTGGCAAGCGCCCGGCAAGCCTAAGTACACTTGCCCGAGCGCCGTCGGCGAGCCGTCGTCAGCGATGAGCTCGGCCTTCGGAATCGGGTCCGCGCTGAACCACGAATAGCGGAAGACGTCGGGGTTGCCCTCCAAGTAGGGCACCGCGGCGCGCATGTACGCCTCCTGGTCGGCGGAGCTCGCGCTCCCGTCGCAGGAAAACTCAGTGAGCCAGATGGGCTTGCCGAATTGCTCGAAGCCTTCGAGGTTGCCGCCCGGCTCGAGGTAATCCTTGAGCGACGGCAAATCACAATTGTACCAGTGCACGGCGACGTAATCGACCTCGCACGTCGCGCACGCCGCGAAAAAATCCTTCAGGTACTGGTACGGGTCCGTACCGTTGCAGTCCGCGGCGGGACCGCAAAAGTTCATGCCGGGCGAGACGAGCGGGATGCCCGCTGCCTTGGCTTTCTGTTCGAGCGTCGGCCAGAGCTCAGCCGCGGCCGCTGCGCTCAAGTTCGATTGGGTATGGAAGTTCGGCTCGTTGAACGTGAGCAGGTACTCGACGCCAGCGGGAATGGTCCCCGTGACACTGTCTTTACCCCACACCATCGGTACGAACTCGACGCTGCCGCTCCCTTTGAGCGACCAGTTGTACCACCAGGCAATTCCCGACGAGAACGCGGGACCGGGCGCCACGTTCGCAGCCACACCGCGTTTGCAGCTCGTGCCACTCTGTCCCGCTTGCGCACCACTCGCTCCCGCCGCGGCAGCGTGCCCGGCGCTACCGTCATGAGCGCCGCCGCGCCCGGCGCCCGTTTGCCCTGCACGGCCCCGGCCGGCGTCGAGCTGACCCGCGTCACCGCCCGACGCGCTCGGCGCCTGGCCGCTTTGACCACCAGCGCCGCGTCCGGCGGCGGGCCCCGGTGCGCTGCGCTCGGTACCCGTGCTCGAACAAGCGCACGCGAACGAACAGGCGACTACCGAGCTCCAGCCGACTCGACGCACGAGATGAACAGAGTAACACGTGCTCAGCGACAGGCGTCTTGCGAGCAAGGCTCGCCCGGTGGCGCGCAGATGCCGCAGCTCGGGTTACAGCAAACGAGCCCGACGTTGCAGGTTTGCATGCCGCACGACTGGCTGTCGGGAAAGGTAATCTCGCTCGAGCAACGACGAGTCGTGTCGCACGCGTCGCCCGGATGAACACACGTCCCGCAGCTCGGGTTACAGCAGACCTCGCCGACGTTGCAGGTCGACGGCCCGCAACTTTGACTTTCGTTGAAAGGGTTCATGCCGCAAACGCGCTGGGAGCAGCGCTCGCCCGGATCGGTGCACGTGCCGCAGCTCGCGTTGCAACAAACCTTGCCGGGCGCACACTGCGTGGTGCCGCACGCAACGCCCTGCGGCGTCGCCGGGGCCGTTGGCGCAGCCGACGTTGCAGGCGGCGCCGACGCGCTCGCCGTCACGGCGGCGTTCGTGTCGGTCGAGCCGCTATCCGATGCGCCGGTCTCTAACCCGGCGCCGGTGTCTAACCCGCGCGCCCCCGCGTCGTCCAAATCGATGGGCGGCTCGACGTGGAGCACGATGGGCTGTGGGTAAGCCGGGGCAGCGCGCTCGACGTCCGCCGTGGAGGCGACGGTGCTCGGCGCGGCCGGCGCGGACGACGGCGCATTGGGCAGGAGCGTGGGGGCATTGGTCGCGCGCGTCGCCGCCGTCACGGTCGGCGTGGGTTCGGGCGCAACGGTGACGGAGGGCGGGGTGTGCGGGATCTTCGAGAGCGTCGCCGCGATGCCGTCGAGTAGGCGCCCTGGTGAACGGCGTCCGCGGGCAGTCACGAATGCCACGGCCAGGCTGGCGAGACACAGTGCCGCAACGGCGATGAGCGGCGGAAGCCAGCGTCGCCGTCGCCAGCTCTCCCAAGATATCGCGGCCATGCGCGACTCACCGTGCAAACCACGGACCAGTGGCACCGTTCTTGCGATTCCTTGCGTGCCATGCCGTTCGTATCCGCATTCGTCCTCGCGACGACGGTCGGTCTCGCGGGCGCACAGGGCACGCCAGAGCAGACAAACGCAGACACGCCCCACCGCGGCTTCGCGCCGTCGGAGCGCGTACGCGACGATTGGATGGTTTCGCTCGAAGCCGTCACGCGTGTGCCGCTCGAAGCGGGCGTGCAAGCAGGCGTCGAGATGCCCTTCGGCCTGCGTGTGTTCGGAGGTTACGGCTGGGTGCCCGCGGCATACGTGGACTTGGTGGCGGGCGTCGCCGCTGGGCGGCAGCAAGCGAGCATCATTCTCGACTCGGCGCAGTACTCGGGCGACAGCGCGCGCTTCGGGCTCGGCATCCGACCGCTACGCGGCTTCGGCGGCTACTTCGACGCGAGCTACGCGCACGTGCGTTTGACGGCGACGCGCGATATTCCGCCGTTTTCGGTGCCCGGCTTCACGTTCCCCGGTGGCACCTACGAGCTTCGCACGGGCTTCGATCTTTGGGCGGTCGAGCTCGGTTACGAAGCCGAGCTCGCCCGTCGTTTCATCCTCGCCGGCGCGCTCGGCCTCACCGGCGCGTTTCAGTCGAACACCGTGATCCGCCCGCAAGGCGACGCGCCCAACGAACAGCCCGCGCTGTCCGAAGCAGCCGCCGACATCGATCACGTCTTTCGCACCAACCTACTGCCGACGCTCACCCTGCGCATCGGCTTCGATCTGATCTGAACGTCGCCGCGCGGACGGCGACCACATCTCGCTCGCGATCCCCCACGTGCCCGTAAACGTGCCCGTAAACGTGCCCGTGCCCGTGCCCGACGACCGCTGCGCGTGTCACCCACCGAGCGTGCGGACGAGCAGCGCGAGCACCGCGGCCAAACACAGCACCGCCAAGATGCCCGCCCAGACGCCGGCCTTGAAGATGTCGCCGACCACGGCGCAACCGCTGATGGAAACAGCGAGCGGCACGAGCGTGATTGGGGAAAAGGAACTGCGATGACTAAGGTGGGTGCGCATTCTGGCCTCCTCGGCCCGGACGGATGCACGGGGTGTGCCATGCCCGGCCGCAGGAGAAAAAGCAGTGTTTGCGTTAGGTGGCTGAGTAATGGCGGATACCGTGGAGACCACGACCTCTCCCGCTTGGTCTTCGTGAGGCACGGCCGCTCACCCTGGGCAACTTGCGGCGGTTCAGCCACGCGTTGACGCTCCCGTCGAACCCGAGCGCGCGTCATCGGCTGGAAACGATTCGTCGAGCAGTTTTGAACTCGTGAGCGGGGAACATGAGCGAGCTAGACACGGCGAACACACTCGTGACGGTGACGGGAGCCTCGGGCGTCATCGGCCTCCATTGCGTGCGCGCGCTCTTGGAGCGCGGCTTTCGCGTGCGCGGCACGGTGCGCCGCCTGCACGTTGCCGAAGCGTTGCGCGGCGCCCTCTTACCGCTCGATCCCGGCGACCGGCTCGAATTCGCGGCCACCGAGCTCCTGTCGGACAGTGGCTGGGCGGAAGCGCTCCGCGGCGCCCGCTACGTCCTGCATGTCGCTTCGCCGCTACCCAAGACACTACCGAAGGACGAAGACGAGCTCATCCGTCCCGCGCGCGACGGCTGCCTCCGCGTGCTCAGGGCCGCACGGGAGGCGGGTGTCGAGCGGATCGTGCTGACGTCGTCGGCGGCTGCCGTGAATTCGGGCCGCGAGCGCACGCCGACGCACGTCTTCGACGAGCACGACTGGTCCGATCTCTCGCGACCGCTCGGCGCGTACGAAAAGAGCAAGACGCTCGCCGAAAGGGCGGCCTGGGATTTCGCCCGCAAACCCGGCGCGCCCGAGCTCGTCGCGATGAATCCCGTGTACGTGCTCGGCCCGTCGCTCACCGGTGCCGACAACACTTCGAATGAAATCGTCGGGAAGCTCTTACGCCGCGAGCTACCGGGTTGTGCGCGCATTGCGTTTCCGCTCGTCGACGTGCGCGACGTTGCGAGCGCGCATCTGCTCGCGATGCTCGCTCCCGCAGCCGCGGGTGAGCGCTTCTTGCTGGTGAGCGACACGGCCTGGATGAAACAAATCGCCCAGGTGCTCGCGGACGGCGGCTATCGCGTACCGACACGCGAGCTGTCGAGCTGGCTCGTGCGTCTCGTCGGCTTCTTCGATCCGACCGTGCGCCTCGTGCTCGAAGATCTCGACCGACCCGCGCTCATGAGCGCCGAAAAAGCCAAGACCCTGCTCGGCTGGTCGGGCCGCACGATGCGCGAGATGGTGCTCGACACCGCCGAGGCGATCTCGGCGCGGAGCGCCCGCGCGCCGGCGGCTTGAACCCCTGCGCGAAACGCGCCGGGCCCTCCGCGCCGAGCCGTTCGGCGCTATACTCGAGAGCTCATGGATCGTCGCAGTGTGCTCGGAGCCCTCGTCAGCGTCCCGCTGCTCGACGCATGCAAGAGCGAAAGCGCGCTGCCGGCTACGGTGGTCCGCCCGCGCGAATCGGAAAGCCCCGTCGTGCTCGCCGTCGAGCCAATCGGCTTTCAATGGCGCACGCTCGACCCGTTCTTGTTCTGCGCGCACCACGACGACGGCTACCCGGCCGGCAACGCGTCGCTCGGGCCCGCCACGTCACTCGCAGGCCGCGAGCTCGGGCAGGACTTTTCCCACCGCGACGGCTTCAGCATGTATCACGGGCAAGTCGTGCCGGGCTTTCCCGAGCACCCGCACCGCGGCTTCGAGACGGTAACGATCGTGCGAGAAGGCTTGGTCGATCACGCCGACTCGCTCGGCGCTGCCGCGCGTTACGGGCACGGCGACGTGCAGTGGCTCACGGCCGGCAGCGGCATCGTGCATGCAGAAATGTTCCCGCTCCTGAATCCCACGGGGGAAAATCCTCTCGAGCTCTTTCAGATTTGGCTCAACTTGCCGAGCCAGAGCAAGTTGGTCGCGCCGCATTTCTCGATGCTTTGGCGCGACATGATCCCGCGCAGCGTCGTGCGCGACGGCGCGGGACGCTCGACCGAGCTTGCCATCATTGCCGGTGCGCTCGGCGCCGTGCAGGCCGCCGCGCCGCCGCCGCATTCGTATGCGGCGTGCACGGGGGCGGACATCGCGATTTGGACGCTCAAGCTCGAGCCGCACGCCGAGTTTCGCCTGCCTCCCGCCGCGGCAGGCAATCGTCGCATGCTCTACTTTTTCCGTGGCTCGGCGCTGACCGTCGCAGGGCGCGCCATCGACGCCCGACACTCGCTCGAGCTCCGCGCCGACGCGAGCGTCCCCCTCGTGAACGGTCCCGATACGAGCGAGCTACTCCTCTTGCAAGGCCGCCCGCTCGGCGAGCCGATCGTGCAGCACGGCCCCTTCGTGATGAACACGCAGGAGGAGATCCGGCAGGCGTACGCGGACTACCGCGCGACGGGGTTCGGCGGCTGGCCTTGGCCGCGCGCCGATCCCGTGCTCGGCGCCGATCCGGCGCGTTTCGCTCGGCACGCCGACGGCCGTGTCGAGCGCGCCAGCTGAATTAGAACAGCCCCAGTGTGAACCGCAACGCGCTCAGGAGATAACCGAGCGCCGAACCGGCGACGAGCAGTGTGAAGACCGGGTGCAGCGGTCGAGGTCGGAGTTGCGCGAGGGACGCCGCGCGGATTCTTGCCGTCAGATCGCGTGCGGGGGTTTCCCCCGGCAACGCAGCCAGCCGAGCGAGCACGGGATCGTCGTCAGGCCGAGTGGACGTCATGGCAGCACCTTGCGCGCGCGAGGGCTCAGCTCCACCCTCGCGCGTTCGAGCTCCGCGAGCAAGCGTGACCGAGCGCGAGCGAGCCGCTGCCGCAACGCGTCCGGCCGCAGGCCGAGCAGACGAGCGACGGCGCCGCGCTCGAGACCTTCGACGCCGACGAGCAACAGCACCTCGCGATCCTCGAGCCGCAGCGCCGAGAGCGCCCGCTCGACGTCACCCAAGAGCAGGCGCGCTTCCATATCGGGCGGCGGGTCCGCGAGCGCCTCGAGCGCAGATTCTTCGGCGAGCTCGGGAGCGCGCCGCAGCTGGCTCACCGCCGCGTTGCGGGCGACGGCGAAAAGCCAGGCACGCAGGTCCGAATCCGCTCGGAGCTCCGGTCCCCGCTCCGCCAGCCGCATGAACACGTGCTGGAGCAGATCTTCGGCCAGGTCCCGGCGGCGGCTGAGCCGGAGCAAGAACCCGAATACCGGTCCGGCGTAGGCGTCGTACGCGCCATCGAAGCCGCGCGGATCCCGCCGCCGCAGCAGGGAAATCAGTTCCGGATCGAGCGCGGCGGTCACGACTCAGGGTAACGCGCCAGCGGCCGAGGTGTGACAGCTGTCACGCGACGACACGCTGGGCGTTTACTCCAAGAAGCCATGTTGGAACGATTTTTTACCGAGGGCGGATTCGCCATGTTTTTCCTGCTCGCGTTCGGCGTCGCCACGCTGGTCGCCGCGAGCCTTTACGCCGTGCGCGTCACGCGGGCGCTGTTCCGAATCACGCTGGGGCTTGCAGCCGCCACGGCTTCGGCGACGCTCGGCGGCATCTGCGTCGACCTCGCGACCGTAGGTCACCAGGTGCCGGAGTACGTGCAAAAGCATCCGGGCGTCTCGCTGGCCGAGGCCGTGCTGCAGGGGCTCGCGGAGTCACTCGCTCCTGGCGTCCTCGGCTTCACTTTCCTCGCGCTCGCGGCGCTGATCGTGACGCTCGGGTTTTACCGGGAGCCCGCATGACCTGAGACCGTGGCCGCTCCTCACGACGACGGCCCCGACGCGCGCTCGCTACGGTCGAGCGCGCCCGTGCCGAAAGCGACCGAGTTGACGCGCGTGCGGCGCCTGCGCACTTTCGCTTCGTACATGCGCGCGTCCGCCTCGACGAGCAACTTCTCCATCGAGACGGGCGCCGAAGGATCGAAGCATGCGACGCCGAAACTGAACGCCAGCTGGTAGTCGCGGTTCGACCTTCTATTCGCCTCGACGAGCGCGTGCTCGAGCCGAGCGCTGAGCGCCGCGATTGCCGACTCGTCGACGTCGCTTGCCAGCACCACGAACTCGTCGCCACCGAGGCGCGCGATGAGATCCGTCGCGCGGCAGGTCGAGCGCAACAGATCCGCGGCTTCACCGATGGCGCGGTCACCGCGCTCGTGACCGAGCTCGTCGTTGATGCCCTTGAGGCCGTCGAGATCGATGAAGAGCGCCGCGAGCCGATGTTTCTGACGCTCGGCCACGCGCACGAGCTGCAGAGAAATCTCGAGGAAACCTCGACGGTTGTAGAGGCCCGTCAGCCCGTCCCGCAGCGAGAGCTGCCGGAGCTCCTCGGCTTGTTCGGCGAGACACTGTTCGAGCTCGCGCCGCGCCGTCACGTCGCGGCCGGCGGCTTGAAAGTGCCGCACGGCACCGGCTTCGTCGTTCACGGCCGCGACCTTGAATTCGAACCAGCGATAGTCGCCGTCGTTGCGGCAGAGTCGACACGTGACGACCGCGCTCGTGGCGGCGCCGGCCCGGAAGCGCGACAGATGGCTTTCGACGAGCTCGACGTCGTCCGCGTGCACGACGGAACGAAGCTCGAGCGTGGCCGCGCGCGCGAGCGAGTAGCCGAGCAGCGATTCGAGCGAGGGGCTCACGTAGACGAGCTTGCCCTCCCGGTCGTGCAAGAGGACGAGGTCGCTCACGTTGTCCACGAGCAGTCGGTACCGTTCTTCGCTTTCGGCGAGCTCGAGCGCGGCCCGCTCGAGCTCGTTGGCGTCCCGCTGCATGCTGACGAAACTGAAAGCCAAGAGCCCGAGTAGGCACAAGGCCAGCGTACCGATCGCGAGGACGGTCTCGCGCTGCGTCGCGTTTGCGGCGGCTCGGCGCTCGTCGAGCAGCTGCTCCTCCTCGGCCGTCATGCTCGCGACCGTCCAGCGCACGCGATCCATCAGCAGCTTGCCGCGAAAACCGCCGGTCAGGGCGTTCGCGCTCGCGAGGTCATCGTGCTCGCGGGCCACGGCCACGCTCGCGGCAAAGGCGAGCTTGTCTGCCACGAAGCGCTCGAGCTCCACCGCCCGCACGTCCTGCGTCGGATTGTCGCGCACGAGCTCCCGCGTGTGGCGCACCTCGTCTGCGGCAGCGCGTGCGGCTTCGGCTCGCCGCGCCAGGAACCGGGCGTCACCCGTGATGACGTAGCCGCGCACGGCGGACTCGTGATCGATCATGCTCGAAAGCACCCGCTCGAGGCTCGCGCGCACGAGGTGGGTGTGCTCCACCCAATCGAGGGCTTTCTTGTAACGGAGCCCGCTCACGTACGAGAGCGTGAGGACGAAAACCGCGAAAAAAAGCGCGGCTCCCCATGCCGTACGTTTAGCGCGCAGGAAAGCCGACATGCCGTGTCTCGATTCGGTACGGCTCGGCTTGGCGGGTGATTAAGCCGGCCCTCGAGCGCGAAAGAGGCGCTCGCCGGGCGAATTCCGTCTCCGCGGTCGCCACGTCGCTCGATTTTCCCGTCAGGTGGTCGGGCGTGACGCTTCGCCCCGGCGCGTTAGGGCCCCAAACGGCCGAACGCTGTTGCCCCGGCGCCGTACAAGATGCAGAGTTCGAGGACGAGATGCACAGCGACGGCATCCACGGCACCTGGGGCGGGCGGCCTCGCAGCAAAGCCACCGTTCTCGTCGTCGAAGACGACGACGACACACGGGCCGCGCTCGCGGACACGCTCACCGATCTCGGTCACGCCATCGAGGTTCGCGCCGACGGCGTAGCGGCGCTCGAACGTCTGGGCAACGCGAACTTCGACGCGGTGCTCACGGACGTGCGCATGCCGCGCATGGACGGCATCGAGCTCTGCCGGCGACTCAGTGGCGATCGACCGAGCCTGCCGGTGCTCGTCATGACGGCCTTCGGCGACGTCGATTCGGCGATGGGGGCCCTCCGCGCAGGCGCGTACGACTTCATCACCAAACCGTTGACGATCGAACGGCTGGCTGACGCACTCGATCGCGCCCTCAACCAGGGACCGCGCAGCCCCATCGTCGTCCGTCCGTGCCCACCGCAAGCGTTCGAGGAGCCGCTCGACGGGCTCGTGGGGTCGAGCCCGGCGATGCGCACGCTCGGCGATCGGATCCGCTCGGCTGCGCCGACCGAGTCCACCGTGCTCATCACGGGCGAGAGCGGCACGGGCAAGGAGCTCGTGGCACGTGCGCTCCACCACCACAGTTTGCGCGCGAGCGGTCCCTTCGTACCCGTGAGCTGCGCGGCCGTCCCCGCGGAAATGCTCGAGGCGGAGCTGTTCGGTCATACACGCGGAGCGTTCACGGGCGCGGGACAGGCGCGCATCGGCCTGCTGCAACAAGCCGAGGGCGGCACGATTTTTCTCGACGAGATCGGGGACATGCCGCTCGAGCTCCAGCCGCGGCTCTTGCGCGCGCTCCAGGAACGCCGCGTGCGCCCGGTCGGGTCGTCCGTGGAGTTCGACTTCGACGCCCGCGTGGTCGCGGCGACCAACCGGGATCTCGCCGTGGCGATGGCGGCCGGAACTTTCCGCGAGGATTTGTACTTCCGCGTGAACGTGATTCGGCTCGAGCTGCCGCCGCTGCGCGAACGACCGGGCGACGTCCTCGAGCTCGCGCGCTACTTCCTCGCGCGCGCGAGCGCTGGCACGAACGAGAGTTACCAGCTCACGGCCGAAGCCGAGCATCAGCTCCTGTCGCACGACTGGCCGGGCAACGTGCGCGAGCTCGAAAATTCGATGCGCGCGGCCGTGGCGATGGCGACCTCCGGCCACGTCGGGTTCGAAGAGCTGCCGACCGGTGTGCGCTCCGGCCTCGGAGCTCGCGACTCCGGCGCCGATCCGAGGACGCTCGACGAGGTCGAACGACGGCACATCTTGCACGTGCTCGACGCGCTCGATTGGAACAAGGCCGAGGCGGCGCGCGTGCTCGGCATCAACCGCGCGACGCTCTACAGGAAGCTCCAGCGTTACGGCCTCGAAGGCCCCGGCAACTGAGGCTCAGCCGGGAACTGAGTCTTCGCGCGGGCGCGGCGGCGGCTCGCTCCCCGCGTAGCTCTTGAGCTTGCGGTAGAGCGTCTTGCGATCGAGCTTCAGGATGCGCGACGCGAGGGCCCGGTTGCCGTCGACCGCGCTGAGCGTGTTCAGGATGTGTGCGCGCTCGACGACTTCGAGCGACTTCAGGCTCTCGGGCGGGGGCGACACCTTGCGCTGTCCGAGCGGCGCCGGCAGATCCGAAGTGCTCACGTGGTCGGTCGTCGCCGCGGTGACGGCGGCGGTCACGCAATGCTCGAGCTCACGCACGTTGCCGGGCCACGAATGCGCCATGAGCGCGCGCGCCGCGCCGGGCGTGAGTCCGAGCAGCGGCCGTGCCGGCGTCGACGCGCGGCGGATGAAGTACTGCGCGAGCAGGAGCACGTCGTGCCCGCGCTCGCTGAGGGCGGGCGTGCGCACGGTGATGACGTTCAGGCGGAAATATAGGTCTTCCCGGAACCGACCTGCACGCACTTCTTGATCCAGATCGCGACTCGTCGCGGCGACGACGCGCGCGTCGAACGGAATTTCACGCCCTTGCCCGAGCGGGCGCACCGTGCGCTCCTGAAGCGCACGCAGGAGCTTCGCCTGGAGCTCGAGCGGCATCTCGGCGACATCGTCGAGGAAGAGCGTTCCGCCGGACGCCTGTAACAAGAGGCCGTCGCGGTCCTGCACGGCTCCGGAAAACGACCCGCGCGTGTGCCCGAAGAGCTCGCTCTCGGCGAGGTGCTTCGGGATCGCGCCGCAGGCGACCGCGACGAACGGTCCAGAGCGGCGAGGTCCGGCATCGTGCAACGCGCGCGCGACCAAATCCTTGCCGCTCCCGCTCGGTCCCATGATGAGCACGGTGATGTCGGAAAGCGCGACGCGCGCGATGCGAGCGCGGAGCTTTACCATCACGGCACTTTCGCCCAGGATTTGCGGCAGGACTTCGGGCGTGCTCGGCGCTTCCGCGAGGCGCAAGAGCTCGGCCTCGAGCCGGCGGCGTTCGACCGCGTCCTCGACGGCCGCGAGCAGTGCGCGTCCGTCCTCTGCAGCGATGAGGTCCTGCGCGCCCGCGTGGATCGCTGCCACGACGTCGGCGATGGCGGGTTGGGAAGCGACGACGACGACGCGCGGGACGCCGCTCGGGAGCTGTTCGACCGAGAGGGCCCGCGCGTGCGCGCACGAAACCACGACGGCGTCGATGTCCGTCATTTCCCCGGCTTCAGCGCGTGCGGCCCGTCGAACCACGAATTTTTGCGCGAGTTCGCGCTCGATCCGAGGCGAGACCAGATTCTGCTCGTCGAGTAGCAAAACTTTTGACGATGACACGCGACTTCCAAGTTTCCACTGAACGGGCTCACCGGGCAACCGCTTCGTCCGAGCTCGTGACACGCGCGTGATTTGACCCTCGAGCGTACGAGCTACGCGCAGTGCCAATCGTCGACACCTGTTGCAATTGGCCCCGCGCCACGTGCGTGAGCCCCGCGTATCGGGGCCTCGCGATGGGCACGATTCGTGCTTCACAGCACTCGCCCTGGCCGCATTAGAACCATCAGATCCGGGCGGCAGCTCGACTAGGACATTCGGGCGTGCTCAAGCAGCGGACGTGGCGACCGAGGTCGTCAACGTGCTCGTCGTCGACGATCGCAGCGCCGATCTGACCGCGCTCTGCGCCGTGCTCGACGTACCAGGGTACGCCGTCATGACGGCGCGTTCGGGTTCGGACGCGATCCAGCTGCTCTTCGACCACGATTTCGCCGTGATCCTGCTCGACGTCAACATGCCTGACATGGATGGCTTCGAGCTCGCGGCTGCCATCAAGCAGCGCGAACGCTCTCGCCTCACACCGATCTTATTTTTGACGGCAGAGGGCGTCGAGCTCAAGCGCATCTATCGCGCGTACTCCGTGGGCGCCATCGACTACCTCCAAAAGCCGGTGGACTCGGACGTCGTGCGCGCCAAAGTCGCGGTATTCGCCGACCTCTACCGCAAGGAGCTGCTGCTCAGGCGGCAAGCAGTCACGATTCAGGAGGCGGAACGGCGCGAGCGCGCGTTCGAGCGCGCCGAGCTCCAGCTCGCCGCGGAGCGCCGCTACCGCAATCTCGCCGAGTCGATCCCCGAAATGGTTTGGACGGCGACGCCAGACGGGCAACTCGACTACTGCAATCGCCGCTTCCGCGAATACACCGGCCTCGAGTTCGAGGCGACGCGAGGGCTTGGATTTTTCAAGGCGGTTCACGACGCGGACGCGACGGAGGCCCACCGGCGCTGGCTCGACTCCGTGCAGCATGCCGCGCCGTTCACGGCCGAGTGCCGCTTGCGGCGCGCCGACGGCGTGTACCGCTTCCACCTGTGCCGCGCCGTTCCGGAATGCGACACCACGGGGCGCGTGCTCGCCTGGCTCGGCACCTGCAGCGATTTTCACGATCTGAAGCAAGCAATCGGCGCAAGGGACGAGTTCATGGCGCTCGCCTCCCACGAGCTCCGCACACCGCTGACCGCCCTCAAGCTACGCCTGCAGAGCATGCAACGCTCGGCTCCTCCGAACGAAGCCCTCTACACGAAGCTCGACGGCGCCATGCGTCAAACCAACCGACTCGAGCGCTTGATCGACAACCTGCTCGACGTGTCTCGCATCACGACGGGCTTCCTCGACGTTCATCCCGAGCAGCTCGATTTGGTCGCGACGATCCGCGAGGTTACCGAGCGCTTTGCCGTCGACGCCGAGCGTGCCGGCATCGCGATCGAGCTCGAGCTGCCGCCGAGCCTCGAAGGGCGCTGGGATCGTGCGCGCCTCGAGCAGGTGCTCACGAATCTGCTTTCCAACGCGCTCCGCTACCGCGAGCGAGGGCCGGTTCGCGTCCGGCTTGCTACGAATGCGTCCAGCGTCCTGCTCGAAGTGGAAGGCGGCAGCCACATCGCCGAGGCAAATCTGCCACGGCTGTTCGAGCGATTCGGGCGCTCGCAGAGCATGCGTTCACACGGAGGCCTCGGCGTCGGCCTGTTCGTGACGCGCCAAATCGTGGAAGCGCACGGTGGCAGCATCGCCGTCACGAACTCCAAGGACACGCCACCGGTCTTCACGGTCACCTTGCCGCTCTCCGGCGCGAACCCAGTCAAGAGTGCGGCCAAGGGCGAGGAACAAGGCGGCGACGTTGCATAGTGCCTCTCATCGTGCTGCCTTAGGTGCCATGGCATCGAGTTCAGCGGGGGGCGCATAGGCATGCTTCGTGCGTCTGCTCAGGGAAGAGAGCACCCGATGAGCATGAATGCACCTACCGACTGGGGCGGCCACGGTCGTTTTCTGCGCGAACGAGCTCCACGTATTTTGGTTGCCGACGACGATCCCGACATTCGGAGCGAGCTCGCGAGCGCGCTGTCGGAAGATGGCTTTTTGGTAGTCGAGGCCGCCGACGGGAACGAGCTGCTCGATCTGGTCGTGCACGCCGTGGCCGATCCCTCGGCGCGCCCCTTCTTCGACGCCATCGTGACGGACGTGATGATGCCGGGCTTCAGCGGGCTCGACGTGCTCACGGCCATGCGGAGCCGTACGGCGCGCGTGCCGGTGCTCGTCATTACGGCCTACGGCGACGACCGCACGACACGCATCGCCGAGTCGCTCGGCGCCGTCGCCGTGTTTCGCAAGCCGTTCGACCTCGAAGACCTGCGGACAGCCATCGAAAACGCTCTGGCTCACCCGGGCCATCCGCCACGGATCGATGGCGGCGGTGCCGACGGCTCAGACAACGGCTCGAACGAGTAGCCGGGCTTCCTCCGAGCGGCGCGACACCCCTCGGTCACGCCGCTCGCGCGCTCGTCACGCAGAAATCGACGGGCGCACGCTCAGGGGTTCGTCGCGGCGGGGGCCGCGCGCCGACATGATGGTCCAACCCGTGGGTGAGACGTTTGCTTCGAGCCGAGTTCCAACCGGAAAACGGGGTTCGAGCGCGTCCATGTAGCCGCGGAGGTCGCCCGTGGCGTCCCGCGGGCCGATGAGCCTTAACGCGCCGCGCCGCCCGAGCATGGCCGAGATAGCCCGCAGCAGCCGCGCGCGCACCGTCGCGGCCGCTGAGTCGCCGGCAAAGAGATAGCTGATCGAGGAAATCTGATCAGCCCTGGCCCGCATGCGGCGCAGCCGGTGCAGCACGCGCACGGCAAAGCGCCGGACGGACTCCCCGCGGTCGCGCGCGATCAGATGGTTTTGCTCGGCGAGCGGCGGGCGCGCGAGCAGAGCGGCCGCGAATGCCTCCGGTGATTCGAGCAGGAGGATTTCGACGGATTTCGAGGGAACGGGGGTCAAGCGCCGCATTTGGCACGTCTCAAGCACGATCCATGCCCCGTGAAACTTCCGAAAAGGAACGACGGAGCTCGGTCGAAGACGGAGGCTCGCTCTAACAGTCCGGGGTGATTCGCATCGACGGGACAATTCGGCTGACTCGCGTTTCGCTCGTCGTGCGCTTTGCCCATTACGTCCGAAGTTCATTTCTCCTCTCTGCGCGGCAACCAGAGCTTGAAAGCGGAGCCACCGCCGACACTGCTCTCGACGGTGAGGTCGCCGCCGTGGGCCCGCGCGATCTCGCGCGCGACGTACAGGCCGAGGCCGAGGCCGCCCTGGTTGCGAGACGCCGGCGCCCGCTCGAAGCGTTCGAAGATCGAATCGATGACGTTCGGCTCGATGCCGACGCCGCGGTCCGTGCACACGATGACGAGCCGCTCGCGACTACCCTTGAGGCTGATGTTCACCGGCTGGCCGGCTCCGAACTTGATGGCGTTGGCGAGTAGGTTCGAGAGGGCTTGCGCGACGCGGTGGCGGTCCCAAGACCCTGCGGTCGGACCGGACACTTCCAACGTGAGCGCCGAGCCCGCGCGCTCCGCTTCGCTTCGCGCTTGCTCGAGCACCTCCTGCGCAAGCTCGCGCCCGTCGCACGGTTCCAGGTCGAGGTCGAGCTTGCCCGCCGCAAGGCGTGACGCGTCGAGTAGCGCCTCGACGTGGCGTGCGAGCCTCGAGCTCTGCCGTTTGGCGCGCTCGAGCCTGCGCCGCAGCGCCTCGTTCGTGACGGCCGGACTGCGCAGCAGAGCCTGGAGCTCGAGCTCGAGGGGGGTGAGTGGCGTGCGCAGCTCATGCGAGGCGACGGCGAGAAATGCCTCGCGCGCCTTGACGGCTTGTTCGGCCTCGGCGCGCGCGGCGCGCTCGCGCACGAGTAGCCGCCGCCGCTCGGCCGTCACGGCGGCTAGAAACAGGAACGTGACCGTGACGACGGCCATGAAGCTCTGCACGGCGAGCAGACTCTCGTGCAAGCTACCCCGCACGAACGAGCCGCGACCGAGCGTCGTGCCCGCGATGGCGGCGGCCGACGCAGAGAACGTCGCCGTCGCCGCCCCGCGCGGCCCATAGCGCACGCTCGCCCAAATCAGGAAGGGCATCAGCAGGTGCGGCTCACGAAAGCCGGCGACGAACGCCCCCTCGGAGCGACCGAAGACGAGACCGAGCGTGAGCGCGAAGAGGAGCGCCAGCAAGAGCGCCTCCGCCCGTGAACCCGAAGGCCCGGCGTCGTCGGTTGCCGTGAGCGTGAGCACGAGCGGCGCGACGACCAGATTTCCCATCATGTCGCCCACCCACCACGCTTGCCAGGTCTGCGCGGCGCGGCTCGCCGGCACGACGTGCCCGAGCACCATCGCAAGCGTTCCTCCGCTGGCGCTCACGAGGGTACTCACGAGCGCCGCGAAGACGACGAGGCGGGCCACGCTGCGCAGGTCGTCGAGTGAACGGCGAAATACCCCGGCGCGTGTTACGAGCGCGGCGCCGATGACGGCCTCGAGCGTATTGCCGAGGGCAATGCCGCCGGCGACGAGCGGCGGCGCCCGCACCCACAGGTTCGCGGCGAACGCGCCGAGCGCCACGGCGGGCCAGTCGTCCCGGCCGAATACGACCAGCGCCGCGAGCGCGAGCCCCGTCGGCGGCCACACGAGCGTCGCGAGTCCTCCCACCGCGTCGAGCGCGAGCCCGAGGCGCGCGATCACGGCGTAACAGGCCGCGCCGAGCGCGATGCGGACGAGCCTCGGGACCGACACGACCAGCAATGCTAGCCGAGCCGCGCGCTCACGGGTCGACACCGTCGGGGGTGGCCCTTGCCGGGTCGCGCGAGCGGCCGGTGAAAAGTGCACGAAACCGAAGCGACGCGGTCGTTGCGTAACCGGACCCCGGGTTGCAGCGTACGCTGTGAGGCCGCTGCATGAAGTATCGCGAACCGCGCCACTCGGAGATCACGCCGGAGCCGCTCTACGTGCGGCGGCGCGAGTTCATGCGACAAGGCGCGCTGTTCGTCGGGACGGCGACGGTCTTCGGCGGCGCGGTGACGTGGCTCAGCGGAGCCGGACGCGGCGCGCCCGCTGACGCTCCAGAAGCGGACGCTCCGTCAGCCGACGTACCGCCTTTGCCGCCAGCGCCCGCAGCGCCGCCGGGGAGTGCGGCACAGGGGATCGGCCGTCGCTACGACGTGAACGAGCCGCGCACCTCGTTCCGAGACGTCACGCACTACAACAACTACTACGAGTTCGGGCTCGACAAACTCGACCCCTCTGAAAACGCGAAGACGCTCCGGCCGCGGCCGTGGACGATCACGGTGAGCGGCGCCGTCGAAAAGCCGCAGACGCTCGACCTCGACACGATTTTGAAGTGGTTTCCGCTCGAGGAGCGCGTCTACCGCATGCGCTGCGTCGAAGCGTGGTCGATGGTGATCCCGTGGCTCGGGTTTCCGCTCGCGGCGCTGATCGCGCGGCTCAAGCCGCTCGCGAGCGCCAAGTACGTCGCCTTCGAGACGCTGCTCGACGAAAAGCAAATGCCGCTCACTCGCGAGCGCGTGCTCGATTGGCCGTACGTCGAGGGCCTGCGCCTCGACGAGGCGACGCACCCGCTCGCGCTGCTCGCCGTGGGCCTCTACGGCAAGACGCTCCCGAATCAAAACGGCGCGCCGATCCGGCTGGTCGTGCCCTGGAAGTACGGCTTCAAGGGCATCAAATCGATCGTCAACATCCGCTTCAGCGAGACGGAACCGAAGACGACGTGGAACCGCGCGGCGCCGAACGAGTACGGCTTTTACGCGAACGTCAATCCCAAGGTCGACCATCCACGCTGGAGTCAAGCGACCGAGCGCCGCATCGGGGAAGTGGAACGGCGCCCCACCCTGCCTTTCAACGGTTATGCGGCAGAGGTCGCCTCACTCTACAAAAACATGGATCTGCGCCGGAACTTCTGAGGCATGTCTCGCTCCCTCTCCTGGCTCAAACCAGCCGTTTTCGCCGGCGCGCTCGTGCCGCTCGCCGCGCTCTTGCTCCGCGCCTTCGAGCGACGCCTGGGCGCCAATCCCATCGCCGAAGCGCTGAACCGGCTCGGGCTCGTGGCGCTGATTTTCCTCGTGCTCGCGCTGGCGGTCACGCCGCTTAAGACGCTACTCGGATGGACGTGGCCCGCGCGCCTTCGGCGCATGCTCGGCTTGTTCGCGTTCTTCTACGCGAGCCTGCACTTTTTGACGTACGCCGGGCTCGATCAGCTCGTCAACGTTCGCGCCATCCTCGAGGACATCGCGAAGCGACCGTTCATCCTCGTCGGTTTCTCGGCCTGGCTGCTCTTGATTCCGCTCGCCGTCACCTCGACCAAAGGCATGCTGCAGAAGCTCGGCTTCAAGAGGTGGAAGGCCTTGCACCGGACCGTGTATCTGATCGCGGCGCTCGGCGCCCTCCACTTCTATTGGCGCGTGAAGAAGGACACCCGTGAGCCGCTCGCCTACGCGGGCGTGATTGGGCTCTTGCTGCTCGTGCGGCTGGCGGGCACGTTCAAGGCACGCAGCGCTCGCCGTGCGCTCGCGACGCCGTCCCGCTGAGTTCCCTTCAAGCGAGGTCGAAGACGAGCACTTCCGCGTTGGCGACGCCCTCGATGCGCAGGCTCGACTCGTCGCTGAGCCCGGCGCCGTCGCCGGGGCCGAGCTCGCTGCCGTTCACTTTGGCGCGCCCACGCGCGACTTGCACCCAGGCGTGGCGCGCGGGCAAGAGCTTCAGCTCGGCGGACTCACCGGCATCGAAGGTGCCGGCGTAGAGGCTCGTGTCCGCATGCACCGTCACGCTCCCGTCGCGCCCGTCGGGTGACGCGACGAGGCGCAAGCGACCGCGCTTCTCCGTGTCGGCGAAGCTCTTCTGTTCGTAGCTCGGGGCGATGCCGCGGAGCGACGGCAAGATCCAGATTTGGAGGAAGTGCACCTTTTCGCTCGAGGAAAGGTTCTTCTCGCTGTGGCGCACGCCCGAGCCTGCGCTCATGCGTTGGACGTCGCCCGGGCGAATCACGGAGCCGACGCCCGTGGAGTCGTCGTGGCGCAGGGCTCCTTCGAGCACGTACGAGATGATTTCCATCTCGCGGTGACCGTGGGTGCCGAAGCCGTGACCCGGTTCGACGCGATCCTCGTTGATCACGCGCAGCGCGCGAAAGCCCATGTGCGCCGGGTCGTAGTAATCGGCGAACGAGAACGTGTGCCAGGAATCGAGCCAGCCGTGATTTTCGTGGCCGCGCTCGGCGGCCGGGCGGAGCGTCAACATGACGAAGTTCCTAGCACTTCGCTTGCCACTGGCCTTCCAAGATCGTCCGCGTCGAGGCTTGCCGCCGACGGCCGTTCGGCTTAGTGCCGCGCGGACTTCATGTCTTTCGCCAGGATTCGTAGCGCTGCGGTCGGAGTCGCGGTGACGAGCGCCGCATGGCTCGCCGCTCCCCGGGTGAGCGCCGCGGACACGACGCCGACCGAGGACGAGCGCGTGAGCCTGCATTTTCAAGCGGTCGCCGCCACGCAGGCGCATCCCGCGTTCTCGGCCGAGTATTCGGGCCAGAACAGCATGAGCTCGGTGGCCGAGTCCGCCTCGGCCATGGTCATGAATCTATCGCTCGACGTGGGGCTCTGGCGCGGCGCGGACGTGATGCTGAATCCCGAAATGAGCGGCGGGCGCGGCCTCAGCCGCACCCTCGGTGTCGCCGCGTTTCCGAGTGGGATCGTGTACCGCGTGGGTAACCCGAGCCCGACCATCTACCTCGCGCGGCTCGCGTTCCGGCAGCGTTTCGAGCTCGGCGGCGGGCGCGTCAGAGACGAATCCGGGCCCAATCGCCTCGCGGGCACGCACGATCGCGACACCCTCACGTTCACGGTTGGGCGCCTCGCCGTCACGGACGTGTTCGACGGCAATCGCTACGCTCACGACGCAACGACGCAGTTTTTCGATTGGGCGCTGTTTGCGTCCGGCGCGTGGGACTATCCCGCCGACACGCGCGGGTACACGTGGGGCGCGCTGAGTGATCTGACGGTCGGTGATTTCTCGCTGCGCTCGGGCATCGCGCTCTTGCCGAAGTACGGCAACTTGCTCGAAATGGAGTGGAACCTCAAAAAGGCGCGCGCCCTGATGCTCGAGGGAGAGGTGCGCTATCGCGTCGCCGGTCGGCCGGGTAGCGTGCGCGTGCTCGGCTTCGTGAATCAGGCGCGCATGGGCAACTACCGGCAGGCGACCGAGGATCCTGCCGCGGGACTCGACGTGACGGCGACGCGGCTCGACGGCCGCAAGAAGTACGGCGCCGGCATCAGCGCCGATCAGGCGCTCACGAGCTCACTCGGCGTCTTCGTGCGCGCGAGCATCAATGACGGCAACAACGAAACCTGGGCGTTCACCGAGATCGACCGTTCGCTCGCGTTCGGCGTCGTGCAAAACGGAGCGCCGTGGCAGCGCCCCGACGACGAAGCCGGCGCCGCGTTCGTGATCGACGGCATCGCGCCCTGGCACCGCCGCTATCTCGCCGCGGGCGGCTACGGCTTTCTACTGGGTGACGGCGCGCTCAGGTACGGGCCCGAGCTCGAAGGCGACCTGTACTACCGCGCCCAAATCACGCAGTTCATTCAATTTTCGGGCGTCTACCAGCCGATCGTGAACCCGGGTTACAACCGTGATCGCGGACCCGTGCACGTGTTTTCGGGCCGCCTGCGCGTCGCTTTTTGACGGAGCTCGAGCGCATGTTCAGGACTTTGGCCCACTACTCGCGCCTGTCGTTTTTCGCACGGCTCGGTGCTTGCGCCCTGTTGCTCTCCGGCTGCGAATCCGCGGCGCATCGTGTGTGCGCCGACGTGACGAACTGTTCCCACGGCGGCAGCGACGACTACGTGACTGCTTGCCGCGACCAAGCAGACGATCTGGCGCACGAAGCGACCCGTTCGGGCTGCGACGCCGCTTACGACGCGTACTTCTCGTGCGCGGACGACCACTTCGAGTGCACGGGCAACCAGAGTACATTTCCCGGCTGTGACGCCGCAGCGGCGGCAATCGATCGCTGCATCGACGCAGGTCGCGCGAGCAACGCGTGCGGTGAGCTCGAGACGCGCCTCGCGACTTGTCCCGGCGGGTCAGCCGCCGTGGCGACCGCTGGCGGGCCGGCCCTCGAACCGTGCACGGCGAACGGGGTCTGCTCGGCGCAGTGCTACTTGGATTCGCTCGCCGACGTCTGCGCGCCGGCTCCCGCAGAGCTCGCCGCGTTCGCCGACTGCGCCGCGCACTGCGTCTTCTAATGCTCGAGTCGGGTGGTTCGGGTCAGAGCGCGACGGCGACTTCGGGGGCGATCCGAGCGCGCAGCTTCTTCTTCACCCGTTCTTCGAGCTGGCGCGCCCGTTCGCGCGAAACACCGAGGTTGCGGCCGATTTGAGCGAGCGATAGCTCGTCCTCGGCGTCGGCCATCAGTCGATGCTCGACGATATAGCGCTCACGCGCGTCGAGCGTCGCGACCGCCGATTGGATCGGCCGGCGCACGAGCTCGAGCGATTGG
This sequence comes from Polyangiaceae bacterium, assembly GCA_025936115.1. Taxonomy (GTDB): domain Bacteria; phylum Myxococcota_A; class Polyangia; order Polyangiales; family Polyangiaceae; genus PMG-095. The sequence goes on along the minus strand of JAICTZ010000018.1, from coordinate 64,661 downwards.
CGCGTCGCGAGGCTCGATTCGACGTCGTCGGGGGCAGGGAGCCGTTCAGCGAGCGCGGGCGCGCCTTCGGTCGAGGGCACGTCGAGCGATACGTCGCGCGCGTCGAGGCGCCGGAGCATCGAGCCGAGACGCGTCGGATTGACGCCGACGCGTTCGGCGAGGGCCTTGTCCGCTTCCTCGCCTTCGCCGAGCAGGTTGCTCACGCGGCTGCGCTCGCGGCGGAGCTTGAAGAAGTGCCGGGAACGGAGCGCACCCGAGCCCGCGCCCACCATGCTCCAGGAGCGAATGACGTAGTCGATGACGTAAGCGCGAATCCAGTACGTCGCGTACGTCATGAAACGAATACCGCGCCCGGGGTCGAACTTGTCGAGGGCGCGCACGAGGCCGAAGTTGCCTTCGGCGATGAGCTCCCCCTCTCGCAGCCCGTAACGGCGGTATTTCTGCGCGATCATCACCACGGACGGCAAGCTCGCGCGCACGATTTCGTCCGCTGCGCGCATATCGTTGTCGCTGCGCAGCCGTTGGAAGAGCACGTTTTCTAAGTCGCGATCGAGCATGACGAACCTCTCAGCGGCGCTTTCCGTTGAGCACTTCCTCGATGCCGCTCAGCGCGTCGTCGAGGACCGTGCGAATGCCGCGCATCACTTCGGGGGACATGCGGCCTTGCCTCGCCCCGCGTTTGAACGTCTTCACGAGCCGTGCGACGCGCCACATGAGCTCGGCGAAATCTTCGGCGTGCGTTTCGAATGAATCTTCTTCGAAGCGCTGGTAAAAGTCGTCGACGGCGCGGGCGTTGCGCTCGAGCTCACCGCGTCCTTCCTCGGTGATTGCGTACGCCTTGCGTCCCTCGGTCTCGGCGACGCGCGCGTGACCGAGCTCCTCGAGCATCTGCAGCGTCGGATAGATGACGCCGGGGCTCGGCCGATACGTACCGCGCGCACGCTGCTCGATGTGTTGAATCACTTCGTAGCCGTGTCGCGGTTGCTCTCGAATGGCGTCGAGCACGAGATAGCGGATCTCGCCGCGCTCGGCGCGTGGCGCAGGCTCGTCCATGGCGCCCGCCCACCAGGGCCGCCGAAACCCGGCCCTGCCCTGGCGATGATGCTGATGGGCCATCCACATCCAAGCTCCTGGCCCGCAGGCCGATGCACCGTGCATTTTCTTTCTCCTCGCTTCTGACGACGAACGAGCAGTGCCCAGATCGACGTTTGAACTCAGTTTTCTGTGACCGAGACCGCTCGAACCGTTCAAGACTGGTCTCCGATGTATCTCTAGACACATCTCTAGACATATCTTTTCGAACGTCAATCGTCTCCCCTGCGTTAATGCGCGGGCCCTGCTTCCCGGCGCTTTAATTTGATCAGCATGCTCAGCCGTCCGCTGGGGCTGGATTTCCGCGCGCCAGAGCAGCCCAAATGATGACGCGGCGCGGCGAGACGCGGAGTGGCGGTCCGCGATTCAGTTCATCTGCTCTTCGCTGCGGGCGGGCGTCGTCGGTTCGCGGGAGCCGTCACGCAGGGCTGCGCCGGCCAGTACGCCGATGACCGACCAGAAGAGCTGCACCACGTGAAAGAGAACGCCAATCGTGACGGCCTGGGCCCGATCGATGCCGAGCGCCGGTGCGGCCGCGACGAGAGCCGCGTCGGTCGCGCCGAGCTGTGCGGGGATGGGCTCGCCCATGGCGGAGCCCGCGAGCACGACCGCGAGGAGCGCCCACGCGCGTAGACCGGACCAGCCGCCGCCAACGGCCGCGAGCGCGGTACCGAGCAGGAGCACCTGCGCGACGCGCGCGCTGAACAAGAGCGCGATGACGTCGCCCGAGAACAGGCGCTGTGCGCGCGCGGCGCGGCGCCAGCGCTCCAAGAACTGCGCGAGTTTCGGAAAACGATCGAGCGCGCGCGGCGTGCGCGAGGCGCGCGTCGCCGCGATGACGACGCCCGCCAAGAGCGCGCACGCCGCTACGAACACGAGCGCGAGCGCGGTGAGCTCCCCGAAGCCGGTGAGCTCGTAGATGGCGCCGGCTCCGACGAGCACGACGAGCGCATCGACGACCAGGCTCGCTGCTTGGCTCGCCGTGGCAACGGCGGACGCCGCGGGAGCCCCGACGCGACCGCCGAGCAGGGCGACCTTGGAAGCTTCGCCGAGCACGCGGCCGCCCGGCGAGCACACCGAGACCGCGTAGAAGACGAGCTGAACGCGCGCGAGCAGACCGAACGGCACGCGAGCCGCACGCGAGCCGAGCAAGCGACGCGTGACGACGCCCTCGATCGGCGCGCGCGCGCCTTCGAGCACGAGCAAGAGCGGGAGCCAGCTGAGGGCCGAGCCGAGTCGCTTACCGATGTCGGCGACGCCCGCGAAGGTTGCCACCGCGACGAGCACGGCGACGCCCGCGAGCGCCGGGACGACGCGCGCGAGCGTCTTGCCGAACGAAGTCCTCGCCACGACGCGAGTCTACGGCAAGATACGCTCGCTGACGCGAGTTCCGTCGGGCCTCTGTCCGAACAAGTCGAAGTAGCGGACGCTCGGCGTCCGTCGTGCTCGTCACTCGCGACGAAGATGCGCTCGAGCAGCGCCGAGCTGCCGCCCCGCGTGATCTCCGCGTGAAATATGCCATTTTTGCCGCGCCGCACGGGCGAGCGCCCGGCGCTAGAACGCGCGCAGGCGAAGCTCGAGCACGTCGCCGCCCGCGCGAAAGTTCGTGCTGACGCCGTAGGCGAGCCGGCGCTCGAGCCACATGAGACCCTCGCGCCGGCCGTCCTCGGAGCATCACCCAGTAGGCGACGACCGGGTCGTCGGCACCGAGCCGTCCGTGCTCGCGCACGCGTGCGTCGTAGTGCACGACGTTTTCGTTCTTGCTGCGCGCGATCACGAACAGCGGCTGCGCTCGCGCGGCGTCTGCTCGGGCGGTGACTGCACTCATCAGCGTGGCGGCGCCGAGCAGCCCCGCGCGCCGGCTCGAAAGCACGGCGTCCATGCCGAGCGATTGTCGGAGAGGTCACGCGAGATGGAAAAGCAAAAGTGCACGCGCTCGCGGCGCGCGCGCGTGAGTTTTCGGGCGTGCCCTACGAGCGTCATCCATCCGAGAGGCGAGACCGGCGCGCCCCGAGCACCAGCTCCATTTCCAGGCGGACACGACAGACGCAGCTCGCGAAGCACGACCGGCGCGCCGCCTCGCGCCGTCGTCACCCCGAGCAGTTACGCAACGTCGCGAGCGAGCCACGCCAAACGAGCGTTGCATTTTTGTCTCGAGAGCGCGTCTATTCGCAACGATCGTACAATCTAACTATCGAAAAACATGGATTGTCTAAAACTGCCCCCTTGGCAGACTCGAATTCGTGTCGCATACGCAGTGCGAGTCTTCGATTTGTCAGCTCTCTCTTCTTACATCCTATCGCTCGCGCTCGCGTCGTTCCCCCCGGGAACGAAGATGCACTCACTCGAGAAGTTGCCCGACTGCGGCAGCGATCCGAAAGCTCCGACGTGCGAGCTCAACCCTGTCTGCGACGAACCGACTATCTTGTGCGCGCCGCCGCACTACGACGACGGGCTCGGCGCCTGGGTACGCGTCGAGAGTCGCGAAACCGGCGCGCGGCGGCTCGAGGTCGTGGCCGAGGCGCTCGCCGACGCCGCGAGCTACGCGGGCGCAAGTTGGAAGGACGGTCCGATAGACCTCGCGCGGGCGATGCTCGCGGCGTCCGCTTGGAGCACGGGGCTGCGGGAAGACATTCAGACCGGGCGCAAGCGCGGACCCGCGGGCGAGGTGTGTCTGATGGACATTCAGCCTGCGACGCTGCGTTCAGCGGTGCCGTGGGATCTGGCGCGGCTCGATACGGACACCTTGATTCACAAGGTCGTCGGCCTCGAGTACGCCGAGCTCCGGCGCTGCTTCGACGCGGGCGCGGTACTGATCGTGCGAGCGCGGCGCTGGGCCGAGCAGCACTGTCACGAGTGGCCGCTCGACTACGCGACGTTCTCCGCCTACGGCACCGGCTCGAGCTGCAGCACCGTCGGACGGCTCGGCGACTACGCGAACCTCCGCGCCCGCAGCTATCGGAAGTTTCGCGCCACCCACTTCACGACGTTTCCAGCGTGGTACCACCCGTCACGACGGCAGCAGGCAACGGAACCCGAGTCTGTAGTTTCACAAAATTGAAGTGACACTGTGAATGACTGCTGGCGCCGGGATGCGGCAACTTCACGCTTCAGGAAAGCCGGATGTCTCAACCCCCGCGCGTCAAGCTCGCGGCCGTCGCGACGGCAGTCACGCCGTTTCCGGCAGAACGACTGAGCGACGCCGAGCTCGTGCGTTCGGCGGCGCGAGGTGATGCCGACGCCGTCGGCGTCGTCTGGCAGCGCTACGCTCCCCTCGTCCGTGGCGTCCTACGCGGCGCCATCGGTCCAGACCACGCGCTCGAGGATCTGCTGCAAGAGGTATTCGTCGGCTTCCTTAAAGGAGCGAAGAACATCCACGAGGGCGCGGCCCTCCGCGGTTATCTCGTGGGCGTCGCGGTGCGGCTCGCAGCGCTCGAGCTCCGGCGCCGCAAGATCCGCCGCTGGGTGATGCTCACGCCGACGGGCGTTTTGCCCGAACGCACGGAGCTGCCCGCCGACAGCGAGGGGCGCGCCGCGCTGCGTGCGCTTTACCGCGTGCTCGACGGCGTGAGCAGCCGGCGCCGGCTCGCGTTCGTGCTGCGCCACGTGCAGGGACTCGAGATCCTCGATGTGGCGGCGACACTCGGCGTCTCGGAGTCGACCGCGCGCCGTGAGCTCGAGCGCGCACGTTCTTACGTGCTCAAACGCGTCGAGCGCGAGCCCGCGCTCAGGCCGTACCTCGAACGCGCGACGGGAGCAGCGTCGTGAGCGACCAGCACGACGACGGACTGTCACGCCTGGCGGCGCTCATGCAGAGCCATGCCGAGGCGCCCGTCGATCCGGCGCTCGACCAAGCGGGCAAGCTTGCGCTCGAACGACGGCTGCGCGCCGAAGCCGCGCCACGGAGCCGCGCTCTGCGGCCGCTGCTCGTCGCTGCAGCGCTGCTAGGCGCGGCGGTACTCGTCGTCTTCGTCGAGCTCAGGCCCCGCGCGGTGAGCTACGAAGTGCACGGGGCGCGCAGCGACGGACCGTACATCAGCGCGCCGGCCACGACGCCCGTCACGGTGGCGTTCTCGGACGGCAGCTCGCTCGAAGCCGGGCCAGGTGCGCGGCTGCGCGTCGAGGAAGCGCGCGTGACTGGAGCGCGCGTGTTCGTCGAGCGCGGCACCACGCGCGTCCACGTCGAGCATCACGCAAGCTCGTCGTGGAACTTCCTGGCGGGGCCGTTCGACGTGCGCGTGACGGGGACGCGCTTCGAGCTCTCCTGGGATCCTTCGGCGGAAGCCGTCGATTTGCGCCTGCTCGAAGGCTCGGTGGAAGTCCGCGGGCCCTTTGCGGAAGCGCCGATCGCCGTGCACACGGGCCAGCGTTTTCGCGCGGATCTGGCGACGCGCAGCATGACCGTGATCGACGCAGTGGCGGCAGATTCGACGCGAGGGGCCGCACGGCCTGCGACAAGTACGGCAGCCTCCGGCTCCGACACGGCCTCCGCGATAGCGGCCGCTTCCCCTCTGCCGGCAGCGAGCGCGAAGGATCCGAACGACGCCGCGCGCCCCGAACCGGCCGCGCACGACGAAGCCGAACCCAAGGCGGCGACACATTCCGAACCGACGGCGCATGCGGCGCCGACGGCGCTCGTGTCGGAGTCGTGGCCCGTGCTCGTCGCCCGCGGCCAGTTCGAAACCGTGGTCGCCAAAGCCAGCGAACGCGGAGCGAGCGAGTGCGAACGCGCCTGCTCCGCGTCGGATTTGCGAGCGCTCGCCGACGCGGCTCGCTACACGGGCCGGTCGGGCATGGCCGAGAGCGCGCTCTTGAGCTTGCGCCGCCGTTTCGGCACGTCGGGCGAAAGTCGCTCGGCCGCTTTCTTGCTCGGACGGGTGGAGGAAGCACGCGGCGCCACGGCTGCGGCGGAGCGCTGGTACGATACTTATCTACGTGAAGTGCCGGCAGGCGAGCTTGCGGCCGAAGCGCTGGCAGGCAAAATGCGCACGGTCCTCGCAAGTGAGGGACGCGCCGCTGCCTCACCACTCGCGACACAATATCTGGCACGCTATCCGAACGGTGTGCACGCAGAGAGCGCTCGCGGGATCCTGGGGCAGGCGTCACGCCCATGACCCGTCCGTATTGGGCCGCCGGCGGCGCCGGCTCGCTCGCTGCGCGCGCCTCGGAGTTCGGCTTCTCTGCCTGATTTCGGTGCTCATGACCTCGAGCGCAGCCTTCGCTCAGAGCGTCGTCCTCGTGCGGCCGGCCGTCAGCGACAAGTTGCTCGTCGAAGCCTTCAATCGCCTGCGTGCCGAGCTCGGGCTGCAGGCTTTCGAGGTGCTCGTGGTCGATCCGCTGGCCGACGCGCACTTTCCCGAGGCGATCGACGAGCTTGCCCGGGAGAAGGGAGCGTTCGCGGCGATTTCGTTCGTCCGCCATGCGGGCGAGCGGAGCGCCGACGTCTGGATCGCCGACCGTACGACGGGCAAGACGACGGTCCGAACGCTCGCGCTCGACGACGTGCCCGACGCGCCCTCCGTGCTGGCGCTGCGCACGGTCGATCTCTTGCGCGAGAGTTTGCGCGAGCTCGCGCCCGGCCGCGCGCCGCCGCCGGAAGTCGCGCGCGTCGATCGACGACCGGTGCCCGAGCCGGTGCGCGCCTTCGTGCACCGTGAACGGCCGTTTCGGCTGCGGCTGACGGGCACGGCGCTCGTCGAGCTCCGGGAGGTGGGAGCGGGCTACGGGGTCGGCATCGCCTTTTCACGCCGTCTCTCCGAGCGTTTCACGCTGGGTCTCGGTTTCGCAGGTCCCCTGCTCGGCGCGTCGTATCGTGCGAGCACGGGCACGGGCACGGCGAGCATCCGCCAGGAACTCGGCTGGGCCGAGCTCGGGGTGACCGTGGCACGCGCGGGCGTCTTCGGCGTCGAGGGCACGCTCGGACTCGGCGTTTACCATCTTGCCGCGCGCTCCGAAGTCGCGCCGCCGCTCGCCTCCCGGAGCGACGACGTGACGAGCTTTGCCGGAAGCCTCGGGGCTCTCTTCGAGCTCCAGGCGACGGACAGCGTCGCGGCGATCGGCGGCGTTTCGGCCGTTCTGCTCACTCCGCGCCCAGGCGTCGCGATCGGCGCCGAACGCACGCTGTTTTTGGAGCCGCTGCTGCGCGCGGAGCTCGGCATCGCGGTGAACTTCTGATGGCTCGGGACGGCTTTCGCTCGGACGCAAGTGAGCCCGTTTGGCTCGTGCTCGCGCTCGGACTTTTCGGCTGCGGTACCGACGTGGCCCAGACCGCCATCGAGCTCACTCCGCCCGCAGCGCTCGATTGCACGGCGCCGAGCTCCCCGGTCGAGCTGCCGAGCGACCCACAATTCGGTGCGGGAGCGTCGCTGAGCGATACCTTCCTCGCCAAGGGCAAGTACGGCGCGGGACAGGGACCTGGCGTCGGTATCGCGGCGCTCGACGGCTTTCGTCTCTTCGTGAATGGTGAGCTGCTCGCCGAGAGCACGTCGTCACTCGAGCCGGCGTTCGTTCCCCTCACGCTCTTGCCGGGTGACAATGCGATCGCCGTGGTCGTCACGGCGCAAAACCGCGTGCCCGTGTTGCTGGCCGAAGTAGCCGAGCTCGAACGTCTGTACGTGTCGGACGCGACCTGGAAGGTGAGCTCCGAACCGGGAAGCGATTTTGCGGAGCCCGGCGCGGACACGAGCCAGTGGGCAAACGCGAGCGACCGCGGCAGCATCGAGCAAAGTCCCGGCTGCGATCCGGGGGAAGGTTTCCCGGCGGGCTCGGAAGCGCACTTCATTGCGGCGCAGGCGCCCGGTACGGCCGTTTTTCGGATCGACGTGCGCATCGCGCCGATAGGGTTCGCTGCCGGGACGACCGGGGGCGGCTCCCTCACACCGGTCGTTGCGTCCACGGCGGACGAAATCGTGAGTGCCCTCAAGTCGGACGATCCCAAGGTCGTGGTCGTTCCCGAAGGCTCGCTCGACGTGCGCCGCATGGGCGACGACGTGACGCACACGGAGGCATGCCCGACGGCGTGCCCCGACGGCACGGGCATGCTGACTTACAATCTCTTGCCCGACGATCAGACGTGCCCGACCGACACTGTTCCGGAGACGCGGGACGAGCGGCGCATCAAAATCGGCTCGAACACGACGCTCGTCGGTCTCGGACGCGGCGCGGCGCTACTCGGCGGCTCGCTCGATGTCGCCGGTAGCAAGAACGTCATCGTGCGCAATTTCGTGCTGTACGGGGTGAACCCGTCGCTCATCGAGGCGGGCGACGGCATCAGCATCGACGAGGGGAGCGACGGCGTCTGGGTCGATCACGCGACGTTCTGGCGCGTGAGCGACGGCTTCATCGATTCGACGAGCGCCGCGACGAACCTCACCTTCTCGTGGGTCCGCAACGAAGGTGACAACCAGGCCGCGTGTCAGGGACAGCACCCCCGCTCGAACCAGCTCACCAACACGACCGCCACCATTCATCATTCGCTGTGGGAGCACGTGAACGGCCGGGCGCCCGTCGCGACGCAATCTGCCTCGCAGGTGCATCTCTTCAACAACGTCGTCTCCGACGATGTCGGGTACGCCGTCGGTGCGGCGTGCGGCGCCCGAGTGCTCGTCGAAGGCAGCGTGTTCGACAATGTGAACGTCTGGACAGACAAATTCGGCGATGACTGCGACGATACGGACGATAGCGAGCTCGGTTTCATCCGCGCCGCGGGCGGCAAGAATCTGTACGTGGGAAGCGGCAAACACGAGAGCGACGGTGTGGAGGCTCCCGAGCCCGCGGATTCCGCCGTGCAGGATCCAACGTACACGTACACCCTGGACCCTGCCGAGAGCGTGCGCTTCGTCGTGCCCGTATGGGCGGGGGCCGGGGCGCGCTGGGCGCTGCCCTTGACGGCGCTGCCCGCCCCAGAAGTAACCGACCCCACCCCTGCCCCGTAGTTCTTTGAGCCATGAACCGAGCCCACGTTTCCTCGGGTGCCCTGCTCGCGGCGCTGGCCCTCGGCTGCGCCCACCGGCCGGAGCCGACTCCGGAGGCCAAGACCACGCCGGATCGCGTCGCCCCCGCCTCCGCTGTCCCCTCAGCGAGCCCGGCCGGAGCTAACGTCGGAGCGGACAACGCAGGAGCCAAAGCCATGACAGAGCGCGTTTTCAAGAAGCCTACGGACGCGGAGCTCAAGAAGAAGCTCACGCCGCTCGAGTACGAAGTCACCCAGCACGAAGCGACCGAGCCTCCGTTTCAAAACCGCTACTGGAACAACCACGAAGCGGGCCTCTACGTCGACGCGGCGAGCGGCGAGCCGCTCTTCACGTCGCTCGACAAGTTCAATTCGGGCACGGGGTGGCCGAGCTTCACGCGCCCGATCGACGCGGCGCGCGTCGTGAGCCACGAGGACAGCACCCTCGGCATGCGCCGCACGGAGGTTCGGTCTCGCGACGGCGATTCGCACCTCGGCCACGTCTTCGACGACGGCCCTGCCCCCACGGGACTTCGCTATTGCATCAACTCGGCGTCGCTACGCTTCATCCCGGTCGATAAGCTCGAAGCGGAAGGCTACGGCGAGTACCGCGCGCTCTTCAGCGCCAAGAAGTCCGCAGCCGAGCCCATGCCGAGCGCGAGCACGGACAACGCGTGCGCCGTGCCCCCGCCCGGCGAGAAACCGGGCTGCACGCCGACGCTCGAGACGGCCATCCTCGCGGGCGGCTGCTTCTGGGGCATGGAGGACATTTTGCGCAAGGTGCCGGGCGTCATCGACACGGAGGTCGGCTACGCGGGCGGCACGACGGAGCGCCCGGTCTACGAGCAGGTGAAGACGGGCCGCACGGGTCATGCCGAGTCGATTCGCGTGATCTTCGATCCGAGCAAGCTGAGCTACGCGGACCTCCTGGAGCACTGGTTTTTCCGCATGCACGATCCGACGACCCCGAATCGCCAGGGCAACGACGTGGGCACCCAGTACCGTTCGGCGATCTTCGTGAGCTCACTCGAGCAGCGCCAGACCGCCGAGGCAGTGAAGGCGCGCGTCAACGCGACCGGCAAATGGAAGCGGCCGGTCGTCACCGAAATCGTCGACGCGGGCGAGTTCACGCCGGCCGAGGACTATCACCAGGATTACCTGGAGAAGCACCGCGGCGGATACACCTGTCACTTCCTGCGCGACTGAGCTCGCCGGCTCCGGACGGGCGTGCTCGAATCGCGATGCACGTCTTCGAAACGGCGACGGCGCTCGCCGGCTTCCTCTGAAGCCGCGCGGGCGCCGTCGTCTATTTGCGGCTCAGTGGATGCTGAGTCGCGGCATCAGTTGATGCTGCAGGAGTACGAATCGATCGAACCGCCGCTCGTCGCGTCGAAGAGCTCGAAGCCGCCTTCGACGGACAAGAGGTTCCAGCTCGCCGAGCCCGTGCCGTGCGTGACGGCGTCCTTCAGGAACGCCAAGAGGTCGAGATCCGTCACGGGCGCGGTGCCCGGTGAACGCCGGTAGCTCACCGTGTGCCACGAGCCGGTCGCGCCGTACCAGACTTCCCACGTCGTCCCCGCCGCGCTGAACGAGGTCGTGAGCTTGCTGCCGATCGGGTTCGTGGTCACGGCGTTCGAGTAGTCGAGCCAGACCATCACCTCGAGCGTGTTGCCGTCCGGTGCCGAAATACTGCTGCTCTGCGCGACCCACATGTCGTAGGAAACGTCCCACTTGTTACCGCCCGGCGGTGTGAAGGCGAAGCTGCTCTTCACCGACGAGAGCGCCGAGACGGCTTTGACGCTGCCCTGCGTGTAGGCGCCGGCCCAACTGCCCCAGTGCCAGCCGTCGACCAGTGAGGGATACGACGCCGGGGCGTCGTTGTTGCTCTTGATGCCGGTCGTGTCCACGGTGAGAGCGCCACAACCGGTGCCGTACATACCGGTCACCTTCTGCGAGCCGCTGCCCAGGTTATTCACGTTGTTCTGGAAGCCGAGGCCGGAAGTGCCGAGTGCCTGCACGCCGGTGTTGGTGCTGATGGTGCCGACGCTGTTCGACTTGCAGCTCCCGCCGCCGCCGCCGCCGCTGCCACCGTTCCCGTCCGTGACGGGTTTGATGCTCGTGACGCACAGATCGAAGGCCGTGCCTGCCTTGGCCTGATCGGCCGCCACCTGAATTTGCAGGTCGTAGATCTTGGATGGATCGGGCGGCGACGGATCGGTGCTCATCCAGTCGGCGGGGATGACCGCGTTCTTGATCACGATCTGCTGGCTGCCGCTCAGCGCGAGCGAGGTGCCGGCCGGATCGCCAACGGGGATGAACGGCGCGATCGTCGTGCCGTCCCCCGAGGTGGTGAAACCGATGCGAACGGGCATGCCGCCCGTGTTGCCCGTGAGCGTGATGTCGAACCCGGTGATGTTGCCGCACGCCGCGGCGCTCGCGTTGAAGGCGCCCTTGACGGAGCTCATGCCGCCGCTGTCATTGAGGCTGAGACCGATGCCAGCACCCCAGTCGGCTGCCGTGCCCGTCGCTTTGCCGGAGATACACATGCCGGGCCCAGGTGCGCCAGCTTGATATGGCGGCGTGTCTGCCTTGCACGCCGCGCCGTTGCACATGAGGCTCGGCGTGGTGTTGGCGTCCGCGTACCAATAAAATGCGCCCTGGATCCCGCAGGCGTTGCAGCTCTTGTCCACCCAACCCGTCGCGTCGATGGGAATGAGGCTCTTGTCGGTGTTGGAGCACGTCACCATTGCCGAGCCAGCGGAGCCGCCGCCCGCGCCCGACATGCTCGACGTCCCACCCGTCGCGCCCTGCGACGTGCCGCCCATGCTCATGCCCGCGGAACCGCCCGTGGTGGTGCCACCCGTTCCGACCCCCGTGCCGCCGGTGCCGACTCCCGTACCGCCGGTGCCGACTCCGGTGCCGCCCGTGCTCGTGTTGCCGGTACCACCCGTGCCGGGCGAGCTGCTGCCGCCGGTCCCGGTGCCGCCGGTGGCGGACGTTCCGGTGCCACCGCTACCCATGCTCGTCGTTCCGCCAGTTGCCGGTGCGCTATCGTCGTCGGCCGTCGGTTGGGTGGTGGAACAAGCAATGACCGTGAGCGAGCCGACTAGAAGGGGGAAGACATGCTTTTGCACGAGTACTCCTCGAGAACGTGAAGGACGAAAAAGAAAAACCGTAGGCCAGGTTTTAGTAGCCATAGGTACTCGCATACAGGCGGGGTCCGTGCCAGCGCGCGGGCGCTTTTGCGCGAAAAAGCTGGGGCAAGCCGTCCCCGTTGAACTTATCCGCCGGGACCGGTTCCAGATCGCGACACCGGACACCTGGCCGCGGGGTCGAGCGGCCCCGGGCGCGACGAGTCGCGTCCGTGCAGGGCAGTGTCCGGACAGAGCTATGTAACGCTCGGCGGCGGATTGGATTCGAGCGTGCGTCGGACGACGCGCGCGAGGGCTTCGGCGCTGTACGGCTTCGGTAGCCAGGTGACGCTCGAGCCGGAACCCTCGTGCTCGGCGCGACCGTGACCGCTCACCATGATCCCGCGCTGAGTCGGGAAGAGACGCCGGATGCGCTCGAGCGTCTCGAGACCGTTTTGCTCTTCGTTCAGAGCGTAGTCCAAGATGACGAGATCGAACGGCGGCGGGGAGCCGGGCGGGATCGAGCCGCCGCCGCCGAGACGCCGATGTTCGCTCTGGAAGCGCGCGAGCGCCTCGTTGCCGCTCTGCAGCGTTTCGACGTGATAACCGAGGTGGCGCAGCACGCGACGCGCGGCTTGGAGCTGAATGGGTTCGTCGTCGACGACCAGAATGCGAGCCGAGCCGCCGGGCGCCACGCTCACGGCGCGTTCGGAAATAGGAGCGCTCGACGCGCGCGGGAAATACAGAGTGAATGTCGTGCCCTGCCCGACCTTGCTCGTCACGTCGACGAAGCCCCCGTGCTCTTTGACCACGCCGTGGACGATCGCGAGGCCGAGCCCGCTGCCGCTGCTGTCGACCAGGCGTTTGCGGCTGAAAAACGGCTCGAAAATGCGCGTGAGGTCGCTCGGCGCGATGCCCTGCCCCGAGTCGGAAACGGTGACGGTCGCATAGTCGCCCGGCGGGATCAGCTCGTAGGCGCCGAAGAGCACGGGCAGCGCGACCGCCGACGTCCGCACCCGGATCTGTCCCGCGCCGGCAATCGCCTCCGAGGCGTTGCGCACGAGGTTACCGACGGCGCGCACGATGTGCGGCTCCGACGCGACGACCGGCAAGGTCTCCACCGAAAGCTCGAGCTGCACGCGCACGCTCTGGGCGCGAGGCGCAAGGAAACGCAGCGCCTCTGGTGAGGTCGCCGACGAGACGACCTCGTTCAAGTCCAAGGTCTGCTTGGGCATCGCGCCGGGCCGCCCGAGCAGCATCAAATCCTTGATCGTCTGCGACGCGCGGAGCGCCGACGACTTGATCGTCATCACGTCGAGGCGCAGCTCGCTGTCGTCGCCGAGCAGCCCCTGCTTGAGCTCGTCGAGCTCGGACAAGATGACGTCGGGCAGCGTGACGAGCGGGCCGAGCGCATTGTTGAGATCGTGCGCGACGCCGCCCGCGAGCACGCTGAGCGAAGCCATCCGCTCGGCCGTCGCCAAACGCTCTTGCACGCTGCGCTCGTGCAGCGTCGTCGTGCGCAAGATTTCCTGGTGTAGCGCCACGTTCTTCAGTGCAGCGCTGAGCTGCCCCGCGAGCATGGGGAACACGATGAAGCCCGAGCCGATCTCGAAGGCGGCGACGCCGAGCTGCTCGCTCTCGTAGGTCAGCGGCAAGACGCAATAGCTGCGCCGCCGTTCGGGCTCGCTCGGCGGCAGCAGCGCCGCGGAAGGGAAACCCGGCGGCTCGAGCTCACGCGCCTTGCCTTCGTCGAGCCAAAGAAACGGCAGGAGCTCGCGACGATCACCGTTGACGTAGAGTGAAACGCTCGCGTTCTTGATGCGGAGCTCGGCGAGCTCTTCGGCGAGCACACGGCGGAGCGCGTTCGCCTCGAGCGAAGCGGTCGAGAGCCGCTCGCCGCTCCGCAGCAGGTTTTGAAAGAAGACGTCGGCCGTGAGACGCAAGCGCGCTTGGGAACGCATCATCGCGGAGTCGATCGTGCGTTCGGCGCGTTCCCAGATCGATTCCAAGCCGGCGCCCAGTCCTGCCCGGCGCAGGCGCGCGACCCAGCGTTGCAAGCGCTCGTAGGCGTCCTGGCCCTCGACGGCCTGATCGAGCGTGTCCTCGAGCGCGTCGAGGAACTCACCGGGCGTACCCCGAAGCTCGACTTCGAGCGCCTCGATCAGGCGCGCTTCCCAAGGGGCGGGCGCAGATTCGGCTCGGCGCGCCGTGAGTTGGCCGAGCCGCTCCAGCGGATCGAGCAGCTCCGCGTCCTCGGGCGCCGCGGGGAGCGAAGCGACTCGCCGCCGCTCGTAGCTGCGCTCGTCGCAGCCGCACGACGCGCGCGCGACGAACTCGACCGGTAGCTCGACGGTTTCCGGCACGCGGCGGCCGCGCAACTGGTCGAGCACGAGCTCGACCGCGGCGACCCCCATGCGCTCGAGCGGCTGCCGCACGGTGGTGAGCGGCGGGCTCGCGAGGCGCGAGAGCACGAGATCGTCGAACCCCGTCACGACGACGTCGCGCGGGATGCGCATGCCGCGACCGCGCAGGGCCTCGACGGCGCTCAGGGCCATGGCGTCATTGGCGATGATCAGCGCGTCGAACGGCAGTCCCGTCTCGAGCAGCTCGAGCGCCGCTTTGGCGCCGGACGGCGCCGTGAAGTAGCCGGTCGCCGAGAGCCGCGGTTCGAAGGCGATGTCGTGGCGCGCGAGCACTTCGCGGAAAACCGCGAGGCGCGCCTCGGCGTCGGGGTTCTTCGGCGGACCACCGATGAAGGCGAGCTGGCGGCGTCCGTGCACGGTGATGACGTGCTCGACGAGGGCCGCCATGCCGGGTCGATTGTCGACCACGACGCTCGGCACGCCGGGCAAGAGGTGCCCGATGCTCGCCACCGCCATCGGGCCGAGCGCCGCACGGAGCGTCGCCAGCCTTTCTGGGCCCGAGTAGGCCGTGAGCCCGGACGACAGCAGCACGGCGCCGTCGCCCGACTTTTCGCTCAAGAGCTCGTAAATCCGCGTGTGCGCCGCGCCGACCGGGTTCGGATCGTCGAAGGCGCCGCCCACGAGCAAGAGCAGATCGAGATCGTGCTTTTGGCAGGTCGCCTCGAAAGCCGAGCGCAGTTGCGCCTCGTAGCCGCCGCTCACGTGGTCGAAGTGATCGACGATGACGAGCAGCCGCTGCCGAGCCACCGCTCCGCTCGCGTCAGTGAAAGGCCAGGACCGCGGCCACGACGATGCCGAGTCCGGTCACGAGCATGGCCGGGCCGACCTTCGCCAGGGTCGCCATCGCCTGGGCGTCCTGCTTTTCCCGCGCGCGCTTGCCCAGGACTTGCGCGAAGCCGAGCAGCCCCACGAGCACGAGAACCAGCGTGAGCTTGACGTGAAACGCAACCCCGCCCGAGCTGAAAACCGTCGCCGCGCCGCGCGTGAAGACCATACCGAGCCCCGAGGCGATCAAAAGCGCGAGCCCGAGCGAGCCGTTCTTGGCGAGCGCCATCGCGTACTTGAAAATCTGCGCGCGTTCGGCGGGCGGCGAGGCTTTGGCCGCAAGTGCCAGCCTGAGCGTCGCGAAGCTCGTTCCGACCCCGAGAGCCAGACCTACGAAATGAATGATCAGCAAAAAGTCTTGCATGCGCACCAAACCGGGGCTGAACGGCCTGCCCGGCCGGCGGCATGATGCCGCAAATCGCGAGCCGGCGAAACGAGCCTCGAGCGCTCATTCGACGCGCGCCACGCCAGCGCCCTCAAAAGGGTATTTGGATACCGTCTTTCCAGAATTTGCCGGTCGTCTCGAAGGGAAGCGTCACGAGCGCGAGCGCGCCACGTGCAGACTCCTCGGGTTTGCCGGGGGCGTTCGGTCCGCCGAGGTCGGTTTTGACCCAGCCGGGATCGAAGGCGTTGACGCTCACCGCACCGGCGAGCTCACCCGCCAGGAGCAGCGTGAGGCCGTTGAGCGCCCACTTGCTCAGTCGGTAGCTCGGGATGTCGACCATCTGCATGCTCTCGAGATTGCCCGCGCCCGAGCTCACGTTGACGATGCGCGGCTCGGTGCCGCGGCGGAGTAGCGGTAAGAGCGCTCGCGTCACGCGATAGGGCGCGACGAGGTTCTCCGCGAGCGACTGCTGGAACACGGACTCGGGCAGCGTGCTGACGCCGCGTGTCGCGCCGTCGATCTGAACGGCCGCGTTGTTGAAGAGCACGTCGAGCGCTCCCCAGCGCGCCTCCACGGCTCGCGCCAGCCGCGCGGGCGCTTCTTCACGGGTCAGCTCGGCCGCCACGACCGAGAGCCGCTCGCCGCTGGGATCGAGCGCCTGGCGCGCGCGTTCGAGCCGAGCGGCGTCGCGCGCGACGCCGAGCAGCTCGGCCCCCTCCTCGAGGAACAGCCGCGCTGTTTCGAAACCGACGCCCCGGGAGACGCCCGTGATCAAGATCCTGCGACCGGAGAGAAGAGCCATGCGAGCGTCCGTATAGACCAGCGCACGGCGGCGCGCACAGGGCGACCGCACTAGCCCGAACGGCGCGGCCGAAGGCGAGGAAGCTTACGGCCCCACTGGCGCCGCGGGCAGAGCAGCAAGCAACTTCTGAGCGTCCTCGCGCCGGTACGTGCCGTAGCGCCCCTCGGCGAAGGGCTCGAGCGCGGCGCGCGCTTCGTCATTCCGGTGCAAGCGCACCAGGCACAGCGCGCGATTGTAACGAGCTTCGGGGGCGAGCGCGCCGTTCGGAGCGGCTTTGAGATACGCGTCCCAAGCATCGAGCGCGCGCCCATAGTCGCGCTCGACGAAATGCGCCTGGTGCGCCGCACGATAGAGCTCGAAGCTCGGATCGGCCGGCGCGGCCCCTGCGCCAGCAGCCGAACGCGCGGGCGCGGCGGAGGCGAAAGCGTCGGCGGCGGAGCGCAGCGGCTTGGGTGCCGCGGTACTCACTGCGCTCTCGGCACTCGCAGCGACGGCAGGCGGGGCGGGCTCCGCGGCGGCATCGCTCGCGCTCGGCGCCGGAAGCGGTGCGCGCGGGGGCGCGACGTGCGGCTCGGCCGCTCGGCGGCGAACGGCGGGCTCGCGCGGCGCCGGCTCGGTCCGCCCCAAGCCGAGTGCGTGCGTGATGGCTTGCACGACTTGGCGCGTCTTGCCCGTGGCGGCGCCGTACGCGCTCGCCGCGACGAAGGTCGCCGCGATGGGAGCGAGGAATGCCCAGCGCGTACGGCGCTTCACGCGTTCGTCGTGAACGCTCGCCATGATGCGCGAACGGGTAAAGCGTGCGCTCGCGTCGTCACCCGTCGTTTCTTCACGCAAGGCGCGCGCCGCGCGGGCGAGGAGATCGTCGCTCATCGGACGCCCTCCCGCTCGAGCAGCGCCCTGAGCTTCTTCTTGGCGTGGAAGAGCCGCGTCCGGACGGTGCCTTCGGGCGCGCCCACGATTTGCGCCACCTCCGACGAGGTTCGCTCCTCCACTTCACAGAGCACGAACGCGACGCGCTGATCGAGCGGTAGCGCGTCGAGACAACGTTCGAGCGCGAGCGCGAGCTCACGCCGTCCAGTGACCTGCTCGGGGTCGGTCGAGCCGCGCGGCGGTTCCCGCTCGTAGCGCTCCATCGCGTAACGACGGCGCGCCGCCGCGCGCACGTGATGCCGCGCGTGATTGACGGCCACTGAAATCAAAAACGTGCGGAGCGACGCCTCTCCCCGATAGCCCCGCACCGCCTGCGGTAGGGCGACGAACACCTCGTGCACCAGGTCCTCGGCGGCCGCCACCTCGCCGACGAGACGCTTGGCGAAGGCGCGCACGGCGGCGTGATGCGCGTCATAGAGCTCCGCAATCGCCGTACGATCGCCTAGCGTGAGCCGAGCGACCAGATCGCTCTGCAGCGCGCTTTCGCGCTCAACGAAGACCGAGTCCGTCATGCTCACGAGCTCAGAGAGCGCCATGTTAGGCTCGACTCGAGCGGCGTTGCGAGGCCAGATCACGAGACGACGGCGACTCGGACTCTCTGACCGCGATCGGGCAGCGGCCTAGCGGGGTGTCGCGTTCCTCAACGGTCACTTCGAAGGTCGTGAGCTTTCTTTCCAAGGCGACTCGAGCCGAGGCCGGTGCTTCATGGGCCAGGTGCTCCGCGACTCGGAGAAGCCGGCTCTTTCGCTAGTAGTGCCCGCCCACTATTGAACCGTTCAACGCGGGCTGCTGTTTATTCACCGCAGCCGAGCGAATTATTGCAACCGTGCGTAATCGTTGAGTTTTCAAAGAAACGCCATGCCCAGGCTAAATTCCCCGCGGTACGTCGCTTCATGACCGTTGCCACGGATGCGCCGAGTGAGGCTGCCGCCGATGAAAGGCGTGAAGCGATGCCACGGCTCGGCGCCGACCCGCAGATCGAAGCGAACCTCGGACCGATGCAGCGATGAATCGGTGAAGGGACCGCCGCCGACGTCGTTGTCGTACATCGCGCCGTAGCCGACGCCCGGCTCGACGAAGAAGAGGCCGGCTACGTCGAGGTGCACCCCGATGCCTTCTTGGTGGCCGATTCGGTTGTGCACCGGATCGTATCCCACGGCGATGAGGTTATAGGTGAGATCGGTGAGCGACCTGATGCCGACGAAGAGCATCGGATTCGGTCCCGCGAACCAAACGCTCGGCTGCACGCGCCCGTTCTTCGCAACGCTCAAGAGTCCCACGGCACCGCCGTGAACGTCGCCCGCCACGTTGACGAGACCGACCTGCAAGCCGTTGACTGGCCCCGCTCTGTTGACGAGGCCCAATTGAAGTCCGCGCACGGGGCCTGCAACGTTGACGAGGCCGAGCTGTGCGCCTTCGACGGGACCGGCGACGGCAGCAACCAAGCCAGCCTGCACGCCTTGAATTTCACGCGCGACAGCAACGACGGCGCTCGCTTGCAAACCGAGCGTGAGCCCAGAGTGCGCGACGATGAAAGCCCCCTGTGCCCCGCGAACATCACCATCACGCTGATTGACGAGCAACGCAAAGCTCAAGCCGCGAAGCTCCCCATAGCCTTCGTTCACGAGCCCGGCGAGCTGAACGCCCTTCACCGCTCCGGAGCGGTTCCAGCCCATGGCGGCCGAATACCCCTGGACGAGCCCGTCCGAGCGAAAGTAGCCGAGCGTCATGGCCGCCCCGTGGATCGCGCCGACCCACGAGTAAGCGAGCCCGAGCTCGAGGTTCAGGCGCCGTCGCTCCGTGTGCTTGAGCGCCCCGACCGGGTGGTAAATCGAGAAGTTTGCGGCGAACTTGTCGGACTCGAGTAGCGCTGGTTGCGTGGGCTTGGCTGGCGCGACTGCGGGTGGAGGTGCCGTTGCGGCAGGGGCAGGAGGAGGAGAAGGTGGTGGTGGTGGTGGTGGTGGTGGTGGTTCAGGACGGGGCACGCTGTCGGGCTCGCTGCCCGGCGGGGGTGCGAGCTCGGCGAGGAGCTCGGACGCTTCGTCGCGCGCGAGATTCCCCGCCAAAAACGCGATGGTTTCGAGCGCGCGCGCCGGGTCACGCGGCAGATCGACCGACCGCGTCACGGGCTCGCGTTCCGGCGGATAATAGGAAACGCTCGCGCGGCGTCCATTCACGTCCACGTCGAGCCGCTCACGCGCGGCGGGGTCGATAACGAGCAGCACCTTGAGCTCCCGCTCGATGGCGGCTTGCACGCGTGCGGCGGTGAGCTCCGAAGCGTCGACGTGAATCACGGCGGGCAGCCCCGTAGGCTGCGCTCGGGCGCCGCGCGCCACGGCGAAAAGCGCGACCGCGAGAGCGAGCGCGACCAGGAGTGGACGCAGAGCCGGCACATGCATCAGTGGTCAACCACGAAGCGGCACCTTCCGTGCCCCGCCGCGAGCAAAGCGTTCAAGTGGCGCCAGCAATTCGAGCCGCGTGCTCCGCAGATGGCGTGACGACCCACGCCGGCGCAAACGGCGACGGCCTCGGGCACGCGCGACTCAGTGCAGCTCGGTGGTGCGGCGGACGGTGAGTCGCTCGCCCGAGAACGGCGGGACGCGCGCGCCGCGCAAGAACGACGCGACGCACCCGCCGACTGGCGTACCGGCAAACGCGCCGCTCACCGTTGCAGTCGTGACGCGGCCCGAGGGTGCGTAAGTGAGCGTCGCCGTCACGCTGCCGGTCGGATCGTTCGGGCCCCTGCAGCCAGCCGCTCGCCCGAACGCCGCCGTGATCGCGGCGCTCGCGGCTGCCGTGTCGAACGGCGTGCCGTCCGGGGCGGATGGGGTGTCTTGCGAGCCAAGGCGTGCCGGCGCGCTCGTCGGGTTCGCGGTTCCAGACGGCGGGACCACGGAACCGGCTGGTGTGGAAGCCGAAGACGACGCGGGCGACGCTTCGTCGCGAGCGACGGAGTCAGGCGTGATGACGCTGCCGTTCGATGCGTCAGGCGCGGCGACGGGCGCGGCCGGCGCCGATACGTCGACGCGCTGGACGGACGCAGTCGCAATCGTCGCCGTCGCGCGCGGGCGCACCATCGCGCTCCGCGCAGCTTCGAGTCGCGGTTCCGCCGCGTGCAATCTCACGCCGACCGCCACTCCGAGCGCCAGCGCCACGCCGCCGACCAAGAGCCACGCTCGCTGCGCAACCCTCGGCCGTAAGGGACGCACTGAGGCCTCCGTCGGCAACGGCGTGAGCAGCGCCGTCCGCATCTCCATCGGCGAGCTCGTCGACTCCACCGGCTCCAAATCTTCCGGCGCGAGCTCGAGCGTCTCCGGTACGAGCTCGAGCGCGTCAGGTGCCAGCTCGACCACGCCGGCATCGGCACTGGTCGGCCGCGCACTCGGGCGCGGCGGGTGCGGCGCCGGCGGCAGCGAGAGCGGCCGCGCGGGATGCGCGAGGTGTCGCTCGGGCGGCGGCGGCATCGACGAGACGATCACGTCGTCATCGGCACCCGCGACCTCGAATACCTCAGCGACCATCGCGGGGGGGACCGACTCGACGAACACGGGGCGTTCTTCAGCACCGCGCTGGGCCTTCTTCCCCTTCGTACGGCTCACGCGCTGCGTACGAAGGCGACCTTTGCCCCCGGTCGTCGCGGAATCGCCACCGAGACGCGAGCGTTTGCTCGCGGTCTTGCGGCCCGGATGATTGCTCTTTTCACCCATACCGCCTGACCCTTGAATTACCCCGCCCGGGCGCGGCCGGCAAGTTTGCCTGGTGCTAGTCTTCGGCCGGAAGCAGGAGAAAAGCCATGTACTCTCGGATTGGTATCGCGCTCGCCCTCGGCCTCACCCTCGCAGCTTGTCACTCCACCCAGAAGGACAGCGCCGCGAGCGGCGAGTCCGCCACGGCAACGACCCCCGTCAAGGAGCTGTCCGTCCCCGAGGTCGCGGGGCTCGTCCAAGCAAAGACGGCCACTGTCGTGGACGCCAACAACAGCGAAACGCGCGAAAAGATGGGCGTCGTCCCCGGCGCGGTGCTGCTCACGAGCTCTCACGACTACGCGCTCAGCGAGCTCCCGCCCGCGAAGGACACGAAGCTCGTGTTTTACTGTGGCGGTACCATGTGCCGAGCGTCCGACAGCGCGGCCAAGCGCGCCGCACAGGCGGGCTACGCCGACGTGAGCGTCATGCGCGCCGGCATCAAGGGCTGGAAAGACGCCGGCAAGGCGACGGAAATGCCCCGCAGCTGAGCGCGCTCGCTCAGCGTGACGCCAAATAAGCGCGCCAGCCGCCGAACGTCGTGATCTCGGCGCTCCCTTCGAGCGCCGAGGGCTCGCACAAAAATCCCTTCACCCGCGTGCCGTCTTCGAGCTCGACGCTGCCGATCACCATCGGTCCCGGCACCTCCGCCACGAACGAGCCGAACGCGGCCGCGGTGAGCGACCACACCTCGAGCTCGATGCCCGGGCCAGCGAAACCGGGCGTACGCACGAGCCCCGGTTTGGGCGGCGTCACTCCGCTCAAAGCGTAGAGACGGTAATCGTTGGCTGAACGGAGGGCACGAACGAGCGTCGCGCCACGGCTCGTAAGTTGGTGGTTCAGCGGTTGGCCCTGTAGGTGAGCGCCGACGACCGCCAACGAGATCTCGTCGTGCGGGAGTGTCCGCCCGAGCGGCGCATCCGCGAGCGGCGCACCGGTCGCGCCGAACGTTGCGCCGGCGGCGCGGTGCAGGGAGTAGCCGAGCCGCGCGAGGGCGTCGTCGGCAAAGGCGGGGCCGACGAGCGTCACACCGAACGGCCGCCGCTCGGGCGTGAAGCCCGCCGGGACGGCGAGCGCCGAAAGGTCGAGCAGATTCACGAAATTCGTGTAGCGGCCCACCCGCGAGTTGACGTCGATCGGATCGGCGAGCGTCGCGTCGACGGTGGGGTGCGTCGGTGCCGTCGGCAGCAGCAGCGCGTCGATTTCCTCGAAGGTTCGCTCCGCGGCGCGCTTGAGCTCGGCCAGGCGATACATGCCCCGAAAGGCGTCGGCGGCCGACACCCCACGCCCACCTTGCACGATCTCACGCACGACCGGGTGTACGTCGCCCGGGTGCGCGTCGATGAACTCACCGACGGCAGCATAGCGCTCGGCAACCCACGGTCCGCCATAGAGCAAACGCGCGGCCGCGAGGAACGGCTCGAGCTCGACCGTCACGACCCGCACACCGAGCGAGCGCGCACGCAGCACGGCGTCCGCGAACAGCTGCTCGTACGCCGTGTCGCCGAAAAACTCGAGCTCCGAGGGCACACCCAGCGTCGCCACGACGGACTTGGACGCCGCCGCACGCCGCGAAAATGGGTCGAGCGGATCGAATGCCGTGAGCACCGCCATGACGCGCGCGGCATCGGGGACGCTCGCGGCGAAGACGGAGATGCAATCGAGCGAGCGGCAAGCCGGCACGACTCCGCGCGTGCTGACGAGACCGCGCGTCGGCTTCCAGCCAACCAGGTTATTGAACGCCGCCGGAACACGCCCCGACCCCGCCGTGTCGGTGCCGAGCGCAAAGCTCACCATGCCGTGCGCCACGGCGAGCGCTGAGCCGGAGCTCGAGCCGCCCGACACGTAGCGCTCGTCGAAAGCCGAGCTGCACACGCCGTACGGCGAGCGCGTCCCCACGAGCCCAGTCGCGAATTGATCGAGATTGGTCTTGCCGAGCGGAATCGCGCCGGCCTCGACGAGTCGCGCCACCGCGACGGCGTGCTCGCTCGGCGCGCGCGCGAACGCGGGGCAGCCGGCCGTGGTCGGTAAGCCTTTGAGATCGATGTTGTCCTTGACGGCAAACGGCACGCCGAAGAGCGGCAACGCCTCGCCGCGCGCGCGTCGCTCGAGCGCGTGCTCGAGCAGGGCGAATGCGTCGGCTTTTGGCACGATCTCGATCCAAATCGGCCGCGCGTCGCGTTTCTCGAGCGCCGCGTAGGCGAACTCGAGGACCGCGCGGGGATCGAGCGTTCCGGCAGCATACCCCGCCGCGAGCGACGCAAGCTCGAGTGAAGGCACGCTCTTCATGCGTCCCCCGTGCGCAGCGCCACGAGCGGCTGCCCCGGCGCGACGGCGCGCCCTTCGACGACCAAGAGCTCGAGCACGACGCCGGCTGCCGGTGCCTCGATCGCGATCTCCATTTTCATCGATTCGAGCACGAGTAACACCTCGCCGCGCTGCACCCGCTTACCGACCGGCGCGCGCAGCTGCCACACGCTGCCGTGCACGTGACTTTCGACGATCTCGGCGCCGGCGTGCGCGTTCGCACCGGTGCTCGTGTCCGTCGCCTCGGCTTCGGGCACGACCGCGCCCTGCTCGGCCCAGCGCTGCCGCTCGGCCTCGAACGCCGCTTGCTGCGTGGCCTTGAACGCCGCGATGCTCGGCGCTTCCGCCGCGAGAAAGCGTTGGTAGTCCGCGAGCCCGAACGACTGCTCGCCGATCTCGAGCTCGTAGCGTCCGTGCGGAAATGCTTCGCGCATCTCGAGCAGCTCCTCGGCGCCCACGGGGAAGAAGCGGATCTGATCGAAAAAGCGCAAAAGCCACGGCTTGCCGCGCGTGAACGCCGTCGTTTCGCGGAAGCGGTTGTAAACCTGCAGGGTGCGCCCGACGAACTGATAACCGCCCGGTCCCTCCATGCCGTAGATGCACAGGTACGCGCCGCCGATGCCCACCGCGTTTTCGGGCGTCCAGGTGCGCGCAGGGTTGTACTTGGTCGTGACGAGCCGGTGCCGGGGATCGAGCGGCGTGGCGACGGGCGCACCGAGGTACACGTCGCCCAGACCGAGCACGAGATAGCTCGCGTCGAACACGACGCGCTTGACGGCTTCGATGTCGTCGAGACCGTTGATGCGGCGAATGAACTCGAGATTACTGGGCGTCCAGGGCGCGTCCCGCCGCACGCTCTGCATGTATTTCTCGATGGCGAGCTGCGTCTGCGGATCGTCCCACGAGAGCGGCATCTTGACGATGCGGGTCGGCACGCGCATGGCGTCGACGCCGGGCAGCTCCGTCTCGGCGCGCTCGAGCACCTCGAGCAAGCGTGTGAGGGGCAGCCGCGTCGCGTCGTAGTGCACCTGAAGCGAGCGGATCCCGGGCGTCACGTCGATGATGCCGTCGATGCGCTCGCGGCCGAGCCACTCCCACAGCGCGTGCACGCGAAAGCGCAGCGAAAGCTCGAGCACGAGCGGCCCGTACTCGACGAGCAAGTAGCGATCCCCCGAGGGCCGGTACACGACGCGCGGCCGCTCGCCGTCGGCCGGGAGCTCGCGCAGCACGGCATTTTGCGGCTGTTTTCGCGCGAGCGGCCGGCGCGGGAGCGACGAGCGCGCCGTAACCGCCTCCGACACAACCGCGTCGAGCCCAACGGCTTCCTCGATCCCGAATGGCAAAAAGCGCACGCGCGCGCCCGGTTTCAGCTGCCCGAGCTTCCAGAGCTCGGCGTGCGCGACCGTCGCCGGGCACACGAAGCCGCCGAGACTCGGTCCGTCGGGGCCGAGGATGATCGGCATGTCGCCCGTGAAGTCCACGGTACCGACGGCGTACGCGTTGTCATGAATGTTCGAGGGGTGCAGGCCCGCCTCGCCGCCGTCGGAGCGCGCCCACTCGGGCTTCGGGCCCACGAGTCTCACGCCCGTGCGCGCGGAGTTGTAGTGAACTTCCCACGGCGTTTCGAAGAACGTGCGGATGTCGTTGGGCGTGAAAAAGTCAGGGGCGCCGTGCGGCCCGTACACGACGCCGAGCGTCCACTCGTCGCTGAGCTCCGGCACGAGCGTGGCGTCGAGGGCGCGCGGCTCGTCCGTGAGCACGACGGGCGCCCCGACGTGCAGCACGTCGCCTTTGCGCAGGGCGCGCCCGCCGTGTCCGCCGAAGCCGCCGAGCGTGAACGTCGAACGGCTGCCGAGGTACTCCGGCACGTCGAAACCGAAACGCACCGCCAGATAGGCGCGGCAGCCCGGTCCTTTGACGCTGCCGATCGCAAGCGTTTGTCCCGCGCGCACGCCGACGGGCCGGTGATACGCGACGGGCTCGCCGTCGAGCGTTGCCGTCATCTGCGCACCGGCGAGCGCGATCGTGGCGTCGCACGCGAATTTGAGCGTCGGGCCCGAGACGGTGAGCTCGAGCGCCGGCGCGCCCTCGGGATTGCCGACGGCGCGATTGGCGAGCCGGAAGCTCAAGCTGTCCATCGGGCCGGACGGCGGCACGCCGATGTCCCAGTAGCCGAGCCGGCCCGGATAGTCCTGCACCGTCGTGAGCGTGCCCGGCGCGAGCACCTCGAGCGTGCGAGTCTCGAACGTGAACGCGCCGAGCGTGGAAGTCGTGACCTCACCGCGCGTGACGCTCGCGTCGCGCACGAGCGCGCGGAGGTACTCGAGATTCGTCTCGATGCCGCCGATGCGTGTTTGGTCGAGCGCGACCGCGAGTTTGCCGAGCGCCTCGTCTCGGGTCTGGCCGTAGGTGATGATTTTGGCGACCATCGGGTCATAGAACGCCGGCACGGTGCTGCCCCGTTCCACCCAGCCGTCGACGCGCGCAGCGTCCGGAAAGACGGCTTCCGTCACGAGGCCCGCGCTCGGCCGAAATCCACGCGCGGGATCCTCGGCATAGAGTCGCACTTCGATGGCATGGCCGCTCGGCTCGGGCACGTCCGCGGGCAGCCCCTCACCCGCGCCCACGCGGATCATCCACTCCACGAGATCGAGCCCCGTCACGGCTTCCGTCACGGGGTGCTCGACCTGCAGCCGCGTGTTCACCTCGAGAAAATAAAACCGCTCGGAAGCGTCGTCGTACACGAACTCGACCGTGCCGGCCGAGCGATAACCGACGGCGGCCCCGAGCTTCACGGCCGCGGCGAGCAACGCTTCGCGCACGGCGGGGCGCAAGCGCGGCGCGGGCGTCTCCTCGATCACCTTTTGGTGCCGGCGCTGCGCTGAGCAATCGCGCTCGCCGAGCGCCACGACGCGCCCGCGTCCGTCGCCGAAGATCTGCACCTCCACGTGCCGCGCGCGCTCGACGTAACGCTCGAGGAACACGCCGCCGTCGCCAAAATTCTTCTGCGCGAGCGCCCGCACCGACTCGAACTGCTCGGCGAGCCGCGCCGAGTCGCGGCAGAGCTGCATGCCGATGCCGCCGCCGCCCGCCGTGCTCTTCAAAATCACCGGAAAGCCGATGCGCTCCGCCAGAAGCTTCGCCTCGCCCGCATCGGCGAGCAGCCCCGTGCCTGGCAAGAGCGGCACGCCGAGCTCAGTCGCGATCGCGCGAGCGCCGTGCTTGGTCCCAAATCCTCGGATCTGCGGGGGCGTCGGCCCCAAGAACGCGACGCCCTCCGCTTCGATCGTCTCGGCAAAAGCGGCGTTCTCGCTCAAAAACCCGTAGCCCGGGTGCACCGCTTGCGCGCCGCTGCGCCGAATCGCGTCCAAGATTGCCGGCACGTTCAGGTAGCTCTGCGCGGCCGGAGGCGGGCCGACGCACACCGCCTCATCGGCCTCGAGCACGTGACGCGCGTGCCGGTCCGCCTCCGAGTACACCGCGACGGAGCGCACGCCCATGCGCCGCAAGGTGCGTTCGATGCGGCAAGAGATCTCTGCGCGGTTTGCTATGAGAACTTTAGTAAACATGCGGCGTCGATCTGCCTTTAGGGTCTTGTGCGGAGCGCTGCCTGAGCGTTTGGCGACACTTGCCTTTGCCAGCACGCCCCGCTGGGTTCGCCAGTGTTTAACGTGGCTCGAGGTCTCATGGGACGATCGTGATCTGTTCTGATCAAGACTTCGAGGGCGTGGGCGTAGTCCGGAATTTGCGTGCTTTTGGGTTAGGCGTCCCACACTAGGACGCGGATCGGCGTGGGGTCGTAGCCGTTGCAGGGATTGTTGAGCTGCGGACAATTGGAGATGAGGACGATCACGTCGCGCTCGGCTTCGAGCTCGACGTAACGGCCCGCCTCGCTGATGCCGTCCTCGAACGTGAGGCCGCCCTCGGGCGTCACCGGCACGTTCATGAAGAAGTTGATGTTGTGCGTGATGTCGCGCTTCGTGAGCCGATCGAGCCGCGTCTGGATCTCGAGCAAGAACGTGTCGCGGCAGCTATGCATGTACTTCTTCTCGATCGCGTAGCGCACCTGATTCGACTCGGCCGCGCAAGCGCCGCCGAGCGTGTCGTGCCGCCCGCAAGTGTCGGCCACGATCGTGAGCAGCACGTTGCCATCGGTCGAAAGCAGGCGCGTCCCCGTCGTGAGATAGACGTTGCCCTGCTCGCGAATGGTATCGACGGCGCTGTAGCGCTCGGACGGCTCGTCCGCGTCGTAGAAAAGCGTGTCGACCGCCTGGTTACCCTCGAGATCGACGATGCGCAGCACCTGCCCTCGCGCGATGCGCTTGCTGAAACCCGCGCCCGAATCGACGACCTGATCGAACGTGGCGCGGGATGCATCCCGCGTGCTCTCTTTGAGTGCCATCTTCAACCCATCCCCAAAAACTCGCGCTCGGTGAGCACGAAACCGCGTTCGTTTTCCGCGCAGGAGTGCCGGCACACGTCGTCGTCGCCGGCGGGTGCGCCGCGAAACACCTCGAGCCCGACGGGCTTCGGTGCGTAGCGCGGCGAGGGATCGAGCGGGTGAGGCGTGTTCGACAGAATCGCGAGCACGTTGAGCTCGGCGCGCAGCTCGACGGACGCCCCGGCGCGCGTCACGGGCTCCCATTTCAGCGCGCCGTCGGGATCCGCCGCCACCTTCACGAAGAAGTTCACGTTGGCGTGCAGGTCCCGCTTGCCGAGGCCGTGCTTGCCGAGCTCGATCAGGACATTGTCGCGCGTGTTGCGAAAAAAGTCGTTGCGCAGGGCCTGATAGCTGCCCTCGCCGTACTTGGCGCGCGAGCCTTCGGCGCGCTGATGTCCCGTGATGGTGTCGTGCCAGCCGGCGCTGTCGGCGATCACGGAGCAGAGCACGCGCCCCATGTCGGAATAGAGCACGTTGCCCTGCGTGAGCCGCGCGATGTGCTGCGCCTTCAGCGTGTCGGGCATGTTGTAGCGCTCGAGCGGCTGATCCACGTTGAAGAACAGCGCCGCCACGCTGGCGCCTCCCTCGAGATCCGTGAGTTTCAAAATCTCGCCCCGCTTGAGCACGCGCGACCACATCTGGCCCCCGCGGAGCTGCTCCGCGAAGAGCGGGCGCCGCTCTTCTGACCTCGTCACGTTCGACATCGACACACCTCCGCAGCGCACCCACACGAGGGTGAGCCGCTGAATCGGTGCCGGGTCGTCCCGGCGCTCGCCCGTTCGAGCCGCCGCCGGACTCAGCCGCGAGCTCGGACCGGGTCGTCCCAGTCAGGCACTGCCGACCCTAGCCGCAGCGATGTTTCACAGGCGTTTCGGAGCTTTCGAAACGCTCACACTGATGCTAACGGTCGCCTGGAATGAACGGCGAGTCGAGCGCCAGCGAGCGCGTGACCCAGCTCGACGGCTTGCGCGGGCTGGCCGCGCTCGGCGTCCTCGTCTACCACTACGTCCATTTCGGCGGCGACCCGAAGCTCTATCCCTTCGCCGCTTATCAGCCGTTCGCCTGGGTCTACGCACGCGGCTGGCTGCTCGTGGACTTCTTTTTCCTCTTGAGCGGCATCGTGATGACGCACCGCTACCTCGCGCCGATCGCGAAACAGGCGCTGTCGGCGCGCAGCTTTTTCTGGCTGCGCCTGTCGCGCATCTATCCGCTCCATCTCGCAGGGCTCGGTGTGACCGCGCTGCTCCAATGGTACCGCCTCTGGCACGACCAAGCGGCGCTCATCTACCCGAACCGAGACCTCTATCACTTCGCGTTGAATCTCGTCTTCTTGCACGCCGGAGCGTTCGAGGAGGGATGGTCCTACGACGCTCCCTCGTGGTCCGTTGCCGTCGAGGTGTTCGCCTACACGGCCTTCTTCGTGCTCGCGCGGCGGAGCGGGCGCTACGCGAGCGCGGCCGTCGTCGCTTTCGTCGCAAGCTTCGTCCTCTACACGTCGACGCTCAACTATCCTCTGCTCAATCCGAGCGTGGGCCGGGGTCTTTTCGGCTTTTTCCTCGGCTCGCTGATTTACCTCGGCCTGCGCGGCACGGCAGCGCGAAAGCTCGGCGGCAAGCTCGGCGTGGCGGCGCTCGTCGCCCTGGCGGCCGCCATCGCCATGAGCCAAAAGGTCGGGCAGAACGTCTTCATCGGCGGCGATGGCGTGCGCACGGGGGTTCACTACGGCTTCAGCGTTTTCCCGCTGTTGCTCGTGGCAGCGCTCGAGGTGCGTCCGCTCGCGCGGCTGCTCTCGTTGCGTCCTTTCACGTTCCTCGGTGATATCTCGTACTCCGTCTATCTCCTGCACGTCCCCGTACAGATGGGCGTACTGATGTATGCGGAAGCGACGGGCACGGCCCTGCCGACGGCGCAACCTGCCTTTTTGCTCACGTTCATGGCTGTCGTGCTGGCGCTCTCCACGCTGGCGCACCGCTTCTTCGAGGTGCCAGTGCGCGCACGAGTCCGCCGTGCTGCGCTCTCGAGTCCGCACGCCTGAGCTTCGCTTCCGAAGCTCAGGCGGCGCGCCCGCGCCGGAAAACGTCGGGGCCATGAATCAGCTCTTCGAGCCGCTGCTTGGTCGCGAGGAAGTGTCCGGAGAGAAACTGCGCGGGCGAGCGCGGGCGCGCGACGGGGACGTCGATGATTTCGACGATGCGGCCGGGGTTCGCGCCGAGCACCACGATGCGATCGGACAGGTACACGGCTTCTTCCAAGTCGTGCGTGATGAAGAGCACCGTCACGTCGACCGCCTCCCAGATGCGCAACAGGTGCGCCTGCATGCTGCAGCGCGTCTGGGCGTCGAGCGCGCCGAACGGCTCGTCCATCAGCAAAATGCGCGGCTCGTTCGCGAGTGCACGCGCAATTGCCACGCGCTGCTTCATGCCGCCCGAGAGCTGCCCCGGGTACTTGTCGGCCGCGTCCGAGAGGCCGACGACGCCGAGCCACTCGGTCGCCATCTGCTCGGCTTTGCCGTTGGCAATGCCCTTCATCTTGAGGCCGAACATCACGTTCTTCTTCACCGTGAGCCAGGGGAAGAGCGTGTACGCCTGGAACACCATGCCGCGATCGGCGCCCGGTCCTTGCACGGCGCGACCGTCGAGCCGCACGCTGCCAGAGGTCGGATAGTCGAGTCCCGCCAAGATGCGAATCAGCGTCGATTTGCCGCAGCCGGACGGCCCGATCACGCTGATGAACTCGCGCTTGCGCACCTCGAAGCTCACGCGCGAGAGCGCCGTCGTGCGCACGCCGTTCGCGTCGAAGTCGCGACCGAGCGCCTCGACGCTCATCACGACGGGCCGCGCCTGCAGCGTCTCGATGCGCTCCTGCACCTCGGGCGTGTGGTCGAGGTAGCTCGGGAGCTCGAGAGTATCGTCTTTCATGGCAAAACCCGGGCCGGCCGCACACTGCCCGGCAGCACACGACGCACGCCGCGCGCGAAATGTAAGAGCTTCAAGTTGCCGCTCTCCCAAGGGAAGAAGTAGCGACCGAGAAACCCGAGCACCTGATCGACGCCGAGCCCCACGAGACCGATGATCACGATCGCGGCGTACACATTGTCGAAGTGCCGGTAGCGCTGTTGCTGGTAGATGAAGGCCGAGAGGCCCGTCTTTTCGCCGATGAGCTCGGCGACCACGAGGTAGGTCCAGGCCCAGCCGACGAGAATGCGCACGTCACGGTAAAGGGCGGGCAGGATGCCGGGGATCACGACATGCCAGACGAGCTGGCGATTCTTGGCGCCGAGCGTCTGCGCAGCATGCAGGAGCGAAAGATCGAGCGTCCGCGTCGTGTTGGCGACGACGAGCACCATCTGGAAGAAGGTGCCGATGAAGATGATGGCGACCTTGGGCTCTTCCGCGAGGCCGAAGATGCTGACGGCGAGCGCGCCGAAGACGGGCGCCGGCATGTAACGGATGAAATCGATGAACGGTTCGAACAGGCGCGAATAAAAGGCAAAGGTGCCGCAGGCGATCCCGATCGGGATCCCGAACACGGCCGACCAGAAGAAACCCCAGAAAATCACCTTGCAGCTCTGGAGCAAGCTCTGATGAAACCAACCGTCACCGACACCTTCGGGCGGCGTCGTGAAGGCCGTATAGAGCGCGCGCGCGACGGCGTGCGGCGGCTGGAAGTACACGGGGTTCGAGCGTTCGCCGCGCGCGAGCTTCTTATGCGCTTGCGCGAGCTCCTGATTGCGCGCGGCGAACACTTCCCGTTCGACGAGCTGCCCTTCGGCGAGGTACGCGTACGTGCCCGGCTGCGTCGTGTCGCCCGCGTCTTCCACGAGCACGAGCGGGTGCCACAGAAACGGCACGTAGCTCAGCGCGCACCAGAGCAGCAGCGGCACGGCGAACGCCAGGACTCCGACTAAAAACGTCGCGCGCGACGAGAGCGGCTGGCGCACCGCGAGGAGCCGGGGACGAACCGGCTCCTCCATCGGATCGAACGTCGACGCGTCTACTTCACCTTCAGGCAGCCGGTCGGCCATCGACTCACTTTGCCTTCGAGACCTCAAGGGCCACGCTCGGGTCGAAGTACTCCTCGAACTTCACGCTCTTTTTGTACATCTTGTTCTTCGTGAAGAAGGCGTCAACGATCTTGCTCGAGCCGTAGACGGAATCGAGACCGTCGCTCTTGGTGAAGGCCTTGAGATTGCCGGCCATGTCCTGAAATGCCGTGCCGGCCATGAGCTTTTTGTACTCGTCACCGGAAAGCTTCACGCGCGCGCCCATGATCTTGGCCGCCTCGTCGATGTTCTTCGGGTCCTTGATGAAGTCGGCGATTTGAAACCAGACCTTGACGACCTTGTCCCAGTCGGCGCGCCGTTCGGCGAGGCTCTTCGGGTTCACGCACAGGTGGTCGAAAATGAGGCCCGGAGCGTTCGCGCTCGTGAACACGGCCGTCGAACCCGGCACGTCCTTGAGGGCCTGCCCGCTATTCGGCTGCCAAGCGGCAATCGCGTCCACGGTCCCGCTCTTCAACGCCTGCGGCGTCTGATCGGTCGTGACGTTGGTGATCTTCACGTCCTTCTCAGTGAGCTTCGCGCTCTCGAGCGCCTTCAAGAGCAAGAGGTGATCGACGAGACCCACTTCGACGCCGATCTTTTTGCCTTTGAGATCGGCGACGCTCTTGATGCCGGGCTTGGCGACGATCATGTCGTTGCCGTTCGAGTAGTCGTTCACGACGATGCACTTGCTCGGCGCGCCGCTCGAGCCCGTCACGAGCGCGTCGCCGTTGGTGACGGCGACGGCATCGACCTTGCCTGCGGAGAAGGCGTCCATCGAGGGCGCGTACTCGAACCACGAGAAGTCCACGTTGACGCCCGCGGCGGTAAACCAGCCTTTTTGGATGCCAATGTCCCAAGCGATCCAGCCGGGCCAATCGCTGTAGGCGATCTTGAGCGCCGGGCCCGTGGGGGCGGGCGCGGGCGCGGCAGCTGAGGGCGCTGCGGACGGCGCGGCGCTCGCCACCGGCTGCGCTTCCTCCGCGGGCTTGGGCGCCGGAGGTTCGGACTTCGAGCAAGCGACCAAAGCGAGCGGGAACGCGGCGAGCGAAAGCAGAGCCAAGACCTTTTTCATGAACGACCTTTCTCGGAACCGCAGCGTCACGCCGTGAATGTTGCCGGGGGATGTCTGAATTCTTTCTGAAACACACGCCGCAAACGGCGAGCCACTGTCGCGCGCGGACGTCGAAAGGGCTTGCGCATGGCAACGCAGCGCGGATCCCGCCGCTTGCAGGACCTCGTTACGACCGTAATGGGGGATTGTGGCGTGTTAGGACCCGTGCGCTTCATCTGCGCAGTAGGCTCTTCG
Organism: Polyangiaceae bacterium; assembly: GCA_025936115.1. GTDB lineage: Bacteria > Myxococcota_A > Polyangia > Polyangiales > Polyangiaceae > PMG-095. The sequence continues at coordinate 31,283 of JAICTZ010000018.1, read as the reverse complement.
GCGTGCTGCGCTCGTCACGTGTTTGGCTCACGGCGCCCGGGGGTGGATTGCCGCCCCACGTTTCATGCGCCGCGCGCCGACAGCGCCACGAACGCTCGATGCGCGTCGAGCTCCGCCGCCGAGTTCGTGGCGAGCTCGCGCGGCCGATAGCCGCTCGCGATGCCGTGCACGACGATGCGGCGCCCTTCGACCGTAAAACGCGCGCGAAAGTCTTTGACGGCGAGCACGAACTCGTCGCCCACGCGCCGGATACGGCGGTAGGCGTGCTGCTGCGGACCGAGCGCGAGCACGCGCCGGATCGAGGCTTCGAGCTCGATGTTCCAGGTCTCGCGCAAATAAGCGAGCTCGCGTGCCGCGGTCTCCGCGATTTCGATCTCGAAGCCCGGCTGCGGATCCAAACCGTTTTCGAGCCAGCCGCCCTGCGCGTCCGTGAGCGCGTCGGCGTACGGCACGTACGGCTTGAGATCGAGCACCGGCGTTGCGTCGAGCATGTCGAGCGCGCTCACGTGCAGCACGAGTCCCTCCACCTTTTCGAGCTTGACGACGCTGAGCCCGAGCGGATTCGGCCGATACGGCGCGCGCGTCGCGAACACGCCACGCTTTTTGGAGCTACGCGGCGGCAGCACCTTGGGCCGCCAACCCTCGTTCAGGTGAAACCAGAAAATCACCCACAAATACGGCCAGAGCTCGAGGTCCGCGAGCGCGTGCTCGAAGTCGCGCCCCGGCAACAGCTCGATCGTGCCCCGCGCGTCACGAGCGGCCGAGGCTTGGCGCGGCGCTTCCGCCCGCTCCCGAAACGGCGAGCGCACGAAGCCTATCGGCCGGCAAACGAGCTCGTTCACTCGAGGACCCGAAGCCGTTTGTGCCGAAACTCGATGGGCTCGTTGCCCACGTCGAGACGCATGACGCTCTCGGGGTCAGGCAACCAGCCCGCGTCGTCCTGCGCGACCGAGCTCGCGGGCGCGCCGAGCGGCTCGGGCGTCGCGTTCCAATCGGCGAAATCATCGCCGAGCGGACCGGGTAGCGCCGGCTGGCTGTTGCGTTGAAACAGCTGAAAGTCGTGGCGCGCTGTGAGCACGAGCGGCAGCCCGCGCTCGGGGCCGCGCTCACGAAACCACGCGCGCGCCGCCTCCACGTTCTCGATCAAGACGTGATGTTGCGGATCCGTCTTGGCCGCGGCCATGAAGTGATCCTGCATCCCCGTGATGTCGCCGCGCTGGTACGCCGCACACGCGAGGTAATTGTAGGCGAGCCCGGGCGTCGGATGGCCGAGCGCGAGCGCACGCCGCGCCTGTTCGACCGCGGCGTCGAGCTCACCGGCCTCGAAGTGCGCACCTGCGAGATCGAGCACGGCGGGCGCGTGGTCGCCAAGCCGGTCGAGCACGGCGCGACAGTCAGCGACGCTCGGAGCGTACTTGTCTTGCAGGCCGTGGTTCCGGCCGAACCACTCGTTGAGCAGGCGCGCGTCGTCCTCGCTCGCGTCGAACGGCACCTTGAGCTCCTGAAAATCCTCCGTGAAATACGCTTCACGCTGCAGCCAGCCCGCGCGCTCGGCGGCGTGGAAATCCTTGGTGCCGGGAAATACCGAGAGACAGGAGAAGATGTATTGGTGGGGCGCGGCGCGGTTCAAAAAGGCGAGCGTCTCCTCGAAGCTTTCCCGCGTCTCGCCGCGATTGCCGAGCATCATGTAAAAGCGCACGTGGACGCCCCAGCGCTTGGCCATCTCCGTCGCTTCGACGATTTCGTCGACGGTGATGTTCTTGTGGATCGCGTCGAGGATGCGCTGCGAGCCGGACTCGACGCCGAGCGAGAGCCGTTGGCAACCGGCGAGCCGCATTTCCTGCAAGAGCTCCTCACTGAGGACGTCGACGCGCGTGTCACAGCTCCAGAGGAAATTCAGCTTGCGCTCGCGAATGCCGCGGCAGAGCTCGATCACGCGCTTCTTGTTGGTCGTGAACGTATCGTCCTTGATTTGCAGCATGCGCACGCGGACGCGCGCGAGCGCCGCTTCGAGCATGTCGAGGACGTACGGCACCGAATGGCCGCGAAAGCCGCGGCCCCACGTCGTCTCGGCGCCGCAGAAGGTGCACGCCCACGGGCACCCGCGCGAAGTCATCACGATGTGCGTGTCGTAGTAGCGGTGCGGGCACTCGAGCGAGTCGAGCTCGCGCACGCTCGGACGCTCGGGACCGGCTTCGATGCCGCGCGACGTGCGCACGAGCGCTCCGGCGAGCCCGTCGAGGCTCTGGCCCGCCTCCAGACGCCGCACGATTTCGGCGAACGTCTCGTCGCTCTCGCCGAGCGTCACGACGTCGATGTCCGGATGGTGCTCGAGCATTTCACGCGCGAGCGGCGTCGCGTGCGGCCCGCCGACGACGATGCACGCGCTCGGATGCCGGCGCCGGATCTCGCGCGCGACGAGCGCAACGCCACGGCGGTTCGCCGTCCAGCACGACAGCCCGTAAACGTCCGCCTCGAGCTCGGCGACAACGGCTTCGACGCGCGACCACGCGAAACCGGACAGATTGAGCACCTTCACGCGGTGCCCCGCACGAATCCCCTGCGCGCCGAGCGCGAACAAGCCGTACGGCGTCTGATAAAAATCTGCGTCGAGATCGCCTTCTCGGTAGTCGTGCGGGGCTCCGTCGGGCGGGCCGATGGGCGCCTGGCCGCGCTCTGCAATTTTCCACGGCGGCGGATACAGAAGGGCGATGCGCATCGAAGCCCTGAGGGTACAACGGGAGACCGACGGCGGCAGGGGTAGGGCTCGGCGCGGGGCCGCGTCACGCCCTTAGCGGTTCACTCCGCTGCCGCCGTACTGCACTCTTATGCGCTTACGTAATTTGGACGGAAATGCGTCGAGGCGCGCACTGCTACTCAGGCGTCCACTCCCAGGGTAGCCGGCGCGGCCTTCGACACCCGTCGGCGCCCAATGCTGGAGTCTAGGTCTCATGACGCACGTGGCTCGCTAGCCAAGAAAGTTCACCATGAAACTTCGCCTAGGTTCGGTCTCCGTCGTAGGGCTCGCTCTTCTCAGCTGGGGATGTGCGGATCCTGCGAGCCAGGTTGGAGACGATGACGGGCCCGGGCTCGGAACCGGAGGCGCTTCGGCGACCGGCGGCACATTCGGGGCCGGAGGCGCAGTTGGAACGGGCGGTACGACGAACGTCGGAACCGGCGGCACGACGTCGACGGGCGGCACGACCTCGACCGGCGGTACGACTTCGACCGGCGGCACGAGCTCGAGCGGCGCCGGCACGAGTAACTCTACCGGTGGTCACGTCGGTGTGAGCGGCGCGCCGAGCTCGGCTGGGAGAGCCGGCAACCCTGGCGCAAGCGGAGCCGGCGGCACGAGCTCCGGCAGCGGCGGTGCAGCAGCCATGGGCGGCAGGGCCGGAGGGAGTGGAGCAGGTCGCAGCGGCATGGGTGGCAGGGCGGGTGGTTCGGGGACTGCCGGCTCCGGAACTGGCGGCTCGGCCGGCAGCGCGGTTGGGGGCGCCGGACCGATCACCACGGTCGATTGCTCGACCCCGATGCCGACTGGCGGCAAAACCTACACGGGTGCGAACGTCAACGGCACGATCAACGGGCTCAACTACGGGATCTGGACGAACGGCAGCGGGGGAAGCATCACCGTTTTCACCGACACGCCTGCATTCAGCACGTCCTGGAACAACAGCTCTGACTTCCTGGCTCATCTCGGACTCGATTTCAGGACCGGCAAGGCCTACACGGCTTACGGCACGATTACGGCCGCATTCGTCGAAAAGAAGAGCGGAAGCGGCGGCGGCTTCTCGACCATCGGTATCTATGGCTGGACGCACAGTCCCTGTGTCGAATGGTACATCACCGAAGACTCGTTCAATGGGATCGGAGGGGGCGGCGGTACCACCGTCACCATCGACGGCGGCCAGTACACTTTGTCCAACACCATGACGACCGGGACGGGTGGCGCCAATGCGTGCGAATCCGGGCATACGGGCAGTTGGGCGCAAATCAGGAGTAACCGAAAAACGGCGCGCACATGCGGCATCGTCACCGTGAGCGACCACTTCGCGGCCTGGGAAAAGCAGGGTTGGAGCCTCGGGACCCTGTCGATGGTTCACATCAACATAGAAGTAGGCGGCGGCAACGGAAGCATCGACTTCCCCGTGGCGAACGTCACGACGACGAGCAACTGACGGCGTTCGTAAGGGCGCGTAACGAGCGTGCCACCGGCGCGCGCGGCGACTTGCAAGTCAGGGCGCCGTGCCCGCCACGTCGATTTCGGCGACGCTCGTGTATGCCTTGCCGTTGATTTCGCTGAGGGCGCGGAAGCGGATGTAGCGGCCGGTCTTGGCCGTGAAGGTGACGGTCGTCGGCGTGGTGCTGGTGCCGAAGGTGCCCGTCTTCACGGCGGTGCCAAAGTCGCTCGCCGAGTCGCTCACGTAAAACTCGTAATCTTTGACCATGCCGTTCTGATTGCCGTCCTGGCGCGGCGTGTACCGCATGCTCGTGAGCGCGTAGCTCGCGCCGAGGTCGATCACGATTTCGTGCGGGGGCTTCGGCTGCGCGTCCTGAAACTCGGTGTGCCAGAAGGTCGAGGTCGAGTCGTCGAATGCGTTCGTGGCGGGGTCGTTTTCACCCGTGGTCTCTTCGCTGTCGACGCTGACGAGTTTCCAGTTGCTCTGCGGCAAGAAGCCGTCGTCCTTGCCCGCGGCGGTCCATTCGCCGGTCGTGACGTTGAGCTGCCAGCTGTCGTACCAATCGAGCACGAGCTTCGTGCTCGAGACCTTGAGCGGGAGCCAGATGTACTTCGAGCCCTTGAGATCGGGGTCTTGCCAGCGGTCGCCGGCGTAGATGTAGGTCGTCGTCTTCGAGCCGACAACGGGGATGATGAAGGCGGTCTGCGTGTCGTAGCAGGTACCGTCGCCGAGGTTCGAGAGCGAGCTCCATGTGCCGCTCATGGACGTGGCGCTCGCGTATTTTTGTTGGTTCGAGTCCCAACCCGTCGCGGCGGAGTTCACGATGAAATAGTGGTCGGCAGTCTTCATGATCGCCGGTGCTTCACGCGAGCTGCCGGGCCAGAGCGTGCCGATTTGGCTCTTGATGTTCGTGTAATCGTCCGTGAGCGCGTAAAGCGCCGAATCGGCGTTGTTGTTCGCCGCCGAGAGGAAGTAGGCCTTGCCGTCGTCGTCTTTGAACAGCGTGTCGTCGCGCGACATGTTGCCGTTCGGCTGGAAGTGACGGACTTGCGTGTAGTCGCCGTCCACGGTGTCGCTCGTGAACACGCCGGCCTCGGCCGTGGCGTAATTTTGGCCGTCCCAGTGGAGCCACATCACGTATTTTTTCGTGGTGTCGTTGTAGATCACCTTGGGCCGCTCGATGATGCGGTCGGCGGCGGCGAGATCGGCCGAGGACTGCTTGGTGATGATCGCGTGGCGAAACTCCCAGTGCGACAGATCCGTCGAGCGGTAGCAATTGACGGCTTTGAAATTGCCGGAGTTGGCCGACTTGTCCTCGCCGATCCAGTACCAAGCGTCGTTCGTGTAGATGAGGCCGGCACCGTGCGCCTCGATACGGTTGCCGTCCGTGTCGAGCCAGAAGTCGCCGTTCTTGATGGTGACGATCACGTCGCTGCCGGCGCCACCTTGGGCTGCGCCGCCTTGCGCCGCGCCCGCGTTGCCGACCGGCGCCCCTGCAGCGCCGCCAGCCGCGCGACCGCCGGAGGCCCCGCCGCCCGCGCCGCGACCAGCGCGTCCTGCCGCAGCGTCACCCGCCGTGCCGAGCGACCCGCCATTTTCGGCCGTGCCGCCACTTGCGGCCACTGAACCGCCGGCGCCGCCGCTGCTCATCGTGTTGCCACCAACGCCCGGTGATGCGCTCGTGCCGCCCGTTCCAGCGCTGGCGGTCGTACCGCCTGTCCCGCCCGTGCTCGTCGACCCGCCTTTCGCGCCCGTGACGCCGCCCGCGGCGGTGGCCCCACGTCCCCCGGCCCCAGCTTGCCCCGCACTGATGTCAGCTCCCTGCCCGCACCCGATAGCCAGCGTCACGACCGAGCACGAGAGCAGAGCGGGAAGCGATCGAAAAAGCATAGCTACCGACGCTCGAGGGTAACACGGCGTCTGCAGCACTGCCCCGCGAGGTCACGACGTGACTCGACGGCGCGCCGCACTTCTAAAGCCTCGACGCACGCGACGCCGCGCCGAACGAAAACGCAGGCGGAAATTTCGAGAGCCACCGGACGCGATTGCGGGGGCGTTCACCCGCAGCTGAAGCTACAGTCGCGCCGTTGACCGAGCTCATCGTCCACGTCTTCGCCGGTGCCATGCTGCTCGCCTGCCAAGCGAGTCCGCCGCTGAGTGCGGCGCCGCCGCGCACACCCGCCACGATGCCGCCCGCCGCCATCGCGTCCGCAGCGAACGGAGCGAGCGCGCCGCCCGCGCCCGAAGCCCCCGGCGAACGACCGAATGTCGCGTGCAAAGCGGCGCACCCCATCGCACCGATGCCGCTCCACGCGGTCGACGTCGACGCCTGGGCGAACGCCATTAGCGCATATCGCCCCATCGCGAACGGCGGGCGCCCGGTCGCGTGGGAAGGCGCCCAGGGCGAGCTCGACGCGTACCTCGGAAACGTGCACGCCTGCGTGCACGCGGCGTTTGCGGATTCGTTTCTGCGCTCACTCCAGACCTTGCCGAAAGAAAGTCCGCTCTCCGACCCGACGCTCGAGGCCACGGTCGAGCTCGTGATTGACGGTGAGTCCGGCGCACTCGTGCAGGCGGGCATCGTGGGCTCGAGCGGCGTCCCCGAGTTCGACGCAGCCGCGGTAGCCGCTTTCAATGCCGCGTTCCCGCTCGCGCCGCCGCCCGCGGCGACACTCTCGAGCGACGGGCACCTGTACGTGACGTGGGAGCTCCACCGGCGGCCGGAAGAAGCCTGCCGGCTCGAGCAAGCGCGGCCCTGGAAGCTCCGATTTTGATGCGCCTCGGTCGCGGCACCTGCTCGTTCCTCTGCTCGTTGCTACTCGCCTGCGGATCGCAAGAGCACTCGACGCCGAGCTCGCCCTCGGCCGCCGTCGGTGTGGGTCACCTCGGCCGCGCCGTGCTCACGCGCGTAGCCGAAAACCCGATGGCGCTCGCCGTCGCTCCCACGGGCGACGTCTACTACATCGAGCGCACGGGCGAAGTCCGCGAGTACAGCGCGCGCACAGGCGCGGTCACTGCCGCTCTCGTGCTGACCGTGGACACGACGCACGAAAATGGCCTGCTCGGCTTGGCGCTCGATCCTGCCTTCGTACAAAACCGCTACGTTTACCTGTACTACTCGCTGCCGCTCGAGGACCCGCTGCCCGTGAACGCGCCCCCCGGGCGCAACGTGCTCACTCGCTTCACGGCCGCGGCGGACGGCTCGCTCGATCCGGCGACGCGCGTCGAGCTCCTCAGCGTCCCGAGCGAACGACTCTGCTGCCACGAAGGCGGCGGCATGGCGTTCGGTCCCGACGGCACGCTCTACCTTTCGGTCGGCGACAACACCAACCCGTTCGCCTCGTCGGGCTCTGCCCCGCTCGACGGGCGTCCCGGTCGCGAGACGTACGACGCGCGCCGTACCGCAGCGAACGCCTTCGATCTACGCGGCAAGATCCTGCGTCTCGAAGCGGACGGCTCGATCCCGCCGGGCAATCTGTTCCCCGCCGACGGCTCGCGCGGACGGCCCGAGATTTACACGCTGGGCAATCGCAATCCGTACCGCATCGCGCTCGACTCAGCGAACGGCGCGCTCTATTGGGGCGACATCGGCCCCGACGCGCCCTACGACAGCGCGCTCGGCCCGCGCGGTTATGACGAGATCGACCGTGCCACGGCGCCCGGCAACTTCGGTTGGCCCTACTGTATCGCCGCGCAGCTGCCGTACGTGGAGCACGACTTTGCGAGCGGCGCCGTCGGCGAGCCGTTCGATTGTTCGCACACCGAGCCGTCACTCGCCGCGTACGACTACGACACGCCAACGTACCCCGCGCTCGGCGACGCCTACGCGCCGGACGGTACGTTCGTCGGCCGCGCGGCGATGGCGGGCGCCGTGTACCGCCCTCTGCCCGCGGCGCCCTACGCCCTGCCCGACCGCTTTCAGGGCTCCCTCTTGATGATGGACTGGACGCGCGACGTGATCGCAGCCGTCACGACCGGCGGGGACGGGCAGCTCGCGGGCATCGAGCGCCTGTTCGAAACGGAAGCGTTTCACCGGCCGACCGATCTCGAGGTCGGGCCGGACGGGGCCGTGTACGTCTTGAGCTTCGGCAGCGGGTTTTGGGGCGACAACGCGGACGCCGAGCTCAGTCGCGTGGAGTACGGCACGGTGCTTTCGCCCGTCGCGGCCATCAATGCGTCGGCCACGTACGGCCGAGCGCCGCTCAGCGTCGTTTTTTCTGCGGAGGGTTCGCACGCGACGAGCGAGGACGAGAGCCTCGTCGCGTACGCCTGGGATTTCGACGGCGACGGCCGCTCCGACGCGGCAGGCCCGAGCGTGACGCACGTCTTCGAGCAGAAGGGCACGTACAGCGTGAGCCTCGTCGTCACGTCGAGCTCGGGCAAGAAGAGCTTCCCCGTCGCGCAGCGTATCGTCGCAGGCAACTCGCCGCCCGCAGTTCATATCATCGCGCCCGATCCGGCCGCCGTGCTCGCCAACGGCAGCACCGTCACCCTCCAGGGTGAAGCCCACGATCCCGAGGACGGCGACGCCGCGTGCAGCGAGCTCGTGTGGAACGTGAGCCTCGGCCACAACACGCACTCGCACCCGATCACGAGCCTCACCGGCTGCAGCGCGAGCTTCGTGGCCGATCTCGGCGACCACGAAAGCGCCGCGTCTACCGACCTACTCTTTTACGCCATCGAGCTCGTCTACACCGATCACGGCGGCCCGGACGGCGAGGCGGCACTCACGGCGCGCGAGGGGATCCGCGTCGACGCGCGCTGACGGCCCGTGGACTATTGGGGCAGGCCGGCGCGGCAGTCGAGCGCCTTTTCATTGCGTGCGCTTTGCACGCAACCGCGCCGGCGGGCGGCCGACCATGGCTCATGTTCCGCGAAAATCCGATGTTTCGGTCGCGTCTGGGCCTGCTGACTCCGCTCTTGCTCGCATTTTTGAACGGATGCGCTTCCACGACCACGAGTGTGATCGCCAAGGAAGCGCCCCCCGTAACCCGGCTGCACCTATCGCGCTCCGACGCCGAGCCCGTCAGCGCCACGTTTTTTCAAGACGGTCACTCGATTGGGGGCACCGTCAGATTGGCGAACGCATGTTCGCTCGAAACAACGCGCACGACGCTGAGCGAACGGCGGACGACCACGAAACAGAGCACGGGCGCGACCATCGCTTGGCTCGTCACAGGTGGAGTCATCACCGCCGCAGGGATCGGACTCATGGCCGCCTCTCCGCACCAAGATCAGCGGGTATTCTGCGGCAACGGTGACACCGGTCGTGCCGGAGACACCTGCGACAGTGTGTCCAGCGCCTTAATGCAGGTCGGCCTTACGACCTTAGGCCTCGGCCTCGGTGCGACGGCGCTCGGTGTGATCGGCGTGGTTCAGAAACCGAAAATCGAGACGGAATCGCTCCCTCCGCAGCAGGTCACGACGTCAACCCCGGAGTCACCTTGCGGCGGCGCGGAGGCTCTCGACGGGATGCTCATCGCCCTGGAGCTCCCGAACGGCGGTCGCTGGACCGGGCCAGTGCTGCGTGACGGAACGCTTCGCATCGAGATCAGCCCCGAGGTTCCGCTGGCGGGCGGCGAAGCGCGATTCTTCATCGACAGTGTGCCGGCGGCGCTTGCGGACGTCATCGTGCGCGGAACGTCCCTCGGCACGCTCACGCTCGCGCGGGCCAGCAAAGAGCAGGTGAGACGCCGCGCTTCTTTTTCGAGTGGGCCTACTCCGTGAACTCAGGTTCGCCGAGCGTTTCCACGGGAGCGCCCGCGAACGCGAGCAGCGCGCCGATCGCGGGGACGATGGCGAGGTAGCTCATCACGACGAGCGGATCGACGCCTCCACGCACGAGCGCGCCCACGGCGAAGGGGAACGGCGCGGTGATCAAACGACCGAAATTGTACGTGAAGCCGCCGCCCGTGCCGCGCAGACGCATCGGGAAGAGCTCGGGCATGTAGAACGTGAACGAGCCGAACACGCCGAACACGGTGAGACCGAGCGTCCCGAGCAAGGCGAGACGGGTCGTCGCGGGCCAATCGGGAACGAAGGTGACGAGCAGGGCGGCCACGCTCGCGACGAAATAGAGGCGATAGAGCGTGCGGCGGCCGAGCGCGGCGATAGGGATGGTGAGCAGCGTGCCGACGAGGCCGCCGATGTTGAAAGCATTACTGCCGAGCGAGATGTACTCGGCGCGCGTGGCTGCGGCGAGAGCGGCGGGGTGGAGGTTCTGGCGCGCGGCGAGGTTCGCGGCGACGACCGGGATGAAGACGCTCGAGCTCCACCACGTGATGAGCGCTACCAGCGACATCGCGAGCCCACCGAGCGTTCTGCGCCGCAAATTCGGCGCGAAGAGCTCGGCGACGCGCGGCGTTTCAGCAGGTTTCCAGTGCTCCGGCTCCTTCACCTTGAGCCGGATCACGACGGCGACGACCGCGGGCACGAGGCCCGTGAGGAACACCAGGCGCCACGACAGGCTCGGATCGGAAGCGATCGCCGTGAGCCGGTGCGTGAGTGTGTCGTTGACGAGCGTCGCCAGCGCCAAGCCGAACGACGCCGAGCTGTAGAGCAGCGCGCCCCCGACGACGCGTTTTTCGCGCGGCAGGCTTTCGGAGACGAGCGTCGCGCCCGCGGCCCATTCACCGCCGATGCCGAGGCTCGCGATGAAGCGGAAGAGCGCGAGCACCCAGATGTTCGGCGCCATGGCGCAGGCCGCCGTGGCGAGCGCGTAGGTGAGCATCGTGAAGAGCAGCGTGCGGGAGCGGCCGAGCCGATCGGTGACGCGGCCGAAGAGGATGCCGCCCAGCGCCCAGCCGATCAGCAGCACGCTCGTGAGCGACGCCGTCCAGAGGAAGATGATCTTCTGCGTCGCCGGCTCGCCCGGGCGCAGGTGGAGCAGGTTCGGCAGGCAGATGGGCGCGACGAAGTTGAAGAGCAACCCGTCGAAGACGTCGAAGCCCCAGCCGAGCCAGGCCGCGAACAAGACGAGCCATTGGTAACGCGTGAGACCGAACATGAGGCTCCGTCCTGCGGTTGAGCTCGGGGTGAGGCGCGACCGGGGCGTCAGCTCGCGCCCGCGAGTCGCTTGGCTCCGCCGACCCAGTCGTCCTTCTTGATGCGCGCGGCTTGCACGCCGATTTTCTTGGCGATGACCTCGACGTCGGCGTCGGTCCAGGCGGCGATGTGCCGTACTTCGGTCACGCCGTGCGCCTTGAGCAGCTTCTCGATCTTCGGACCGATGCCCTTCACGAGTTTCAAATCCGTGAGCGGCGCCGTGACTTGCGCCGCACGCGCCGCCGCTAGCTCGGCTTCGAGCTCCTGAATCCGCGCGCGGAGCTCGCCCTCGAGTGCGGCGTCGACGGTCGACGCCGTCGGCTCCTCGCTTGCTTCCGGAGTCATCGTCGCCTCGACCGTCACTTCGAGCTCGAGCTCCTCGATGCGCGCGCGGGCGCGAGCGAGCTCGGAACGCAGGCTGTCGCGCTCGCTGCGAGCGTTGCGCAGGTCCGCCTGCGCACTCGTGAGATCGTGACGCGCCTGCACGAGCTGGTTGGCGAGCTGGAGCGCTCGCGCCTCCGCGCTGATAGCGACGCTGCCGGAAGGAATCGTCTGCGGCACGCCGCCCGAGGCCGGACCCCCGGCAGGCGTCCCCGACGGACTCGCTCCACCGACGGGCGGCACGCCAGAGCTCCTGAGCGGCGGCACGGATGAACGCAAACCGGGCGGATGGGGCCGCATGCTCGGCGGGGGTGGCGGCGGTGTGCGCATGGCGTGCGGCGCCGACTCCGTCGAGGCCGGCGACCGACCGCTGACGGGCGTCTCGGGTGATTGCGTGGGGCGGGAACGTACCGGTGGTGGCGGCGGACCCGACGGCCGAGCCACGGGGATGGCAGCCGCCAGTGGCGCGCTCGCCGGCGGCGGCGTCGGCGTAATCCCGGGCAAAGTGCTGCGTGGCGCCTGCGGCTCGGCGGTCGACGCGGGACGCGGCGGTGCGAACGACGGCCGTGGCGGGACGGCGACGCCCGAGGCCTTCGGGGGTTCCGGCGCTTCCGGCGGGGCCTCGCTCGGAGGCTCTTTGTCGCTCATCTCACCCCTGCCTATACCGAAGATCGACGCCGAGAAAAAGCCCGGGATCCTTCGGGAAACATGGCGTGCCGTTCTTCCGTCCAAGCTCGCGCCGTGACATGAAGGAAGCGCGGGCAACCCGAGCCCAGCCCCAATTCGACTCATGGGTCTCACGAAACGAACCGATAAGGACCCCCCAGTGCGCGAGATACACGTTCGACCCGAAGACCGCCCCCTGCACGATGACATGCGCTACCTCGGTAGCGTGCTCGGCAGCGTCGTCCGGCGCCTGCAGGGCGAGGCGACGTTCCGTGCGGTCGAGGACCTCCGCACGCAATCCCGGGACCGCCGGCGCGGCGATCCGAACGCTCCGACGCTCGAAGCCATGCTGGCGCAGGTGGACGCCCTGCCGATCGAGCTCGCGGCCCCCGTCGCCCGGGCCTTCACACTGTTCTTCTTCCTCTTGAACACCGCCGAGCAGGTGCACCGCGTCCGGCGGCGACACGCCTACGAGCGCGAGCAAAACCAGGCGCCGCAGCCCGGCAGCTTCCGCTGGGTCTTCGACGAGCTCGCCAAGCAAGGCAAGAGCGCGGCGGACGTGCGCGAGCTCCTGCGCGGTCTCGAGGTGCGGCCCGTGCTCACGGCGCACCCGACCGAGGCCACGCGCCGCACGCTGCTCGCGTTACAGTCGCGCCTGTCGGAAGCGCTCATCAAGCGGCAAGAGGCGCCGCCGTCCGAGCGTAAGCTCATCGAAGCCACGATCGAGACCGACATCGAGCTCTTGTGGCTCACGGACGAGGTGCGGCGCGACCGCCCGAGCGTGCTCGACGAAGTGAGCTCGGCCATCTATTACCTCGAGGACCGGCTCGTGGGCGCGACGGCCGCAGTGCGTGCGAGCGCGGAGCGCGCGTTTCGCGAAGCGTTCGGCCGCGATCTCGGCCTGCAACTCCGCATCTCGCTCGGCAGCTGGGTGGGCGGCGATCGCGACGGCAATCCGTACGTGACGCCCGAAATCACGCTGGCCGCCGTGCGCCGCACGGGCCACGCCTTGCTTCTTCTGTACCGCCGCCGGATCGACAACCTCGTCGGGCAGCTTTCGATTTCCGACCGCCTGACGCCCGCGACCGAGGCCCTGCGCGCCTCGCTCGATCAGGACAAGACGCTCTTGCCCGCGCTCTGGGAAGCGAACCGCCGCCGCGACGCCCACGAGCCCGTGCGGCTCAAGCTCACCTTCATGGCGGGACGTATCGAAGCGTTGCGCAGCGAAATCGCGTCGCGCGACGCGGGCCGTCCCGAGCGCCTGCTCGGCGCCTACACGAGTCCGTCGGAGCTGATTTCGGATCTCTCGCTCGTGCGCGAGGCGCTGATCGTCGCGAAGGCCGACCGCGCGCGCGAGGCGTTGATCGAGCCCTTCATCGCGCTCGTCGAGCAGCTCGGCTTCCACGGCTACGATCTCGACCTGCGCGAAGACGCCGACGCGCACACGCGCGCCATCGCCGCCATCGCCGAAACGGTCGAGTCGCCGCCGCTCGACGGCGAAGCGCTCCGGCGCGAGCTCGCCGGGCGTCGCCCGCTGCTCTCGCCGCACGCGCCGCTCGATCCGGCTGCGCGCCAGACGTTCGAGGTGTTTCGCACCATGCGCGTCGTGCAGGACGAGCTCGGGGAAGCGGCGGCCTCGACGTACATCGTGTCGATGACGAAGACGGCCGAGGACCTCTTGCGTGTGCTCCTGCTCGCGCGCGAAGCCGGACTCGTCGATCTCGCGGCCGAGCCGCCGAAATCGCGCGTCGACGCCGTACCGCTGTTCGAGACGCGCGAGGACCTCGTGAACTCGCCGGCCATCATGCAGAGCCTGTTCGAGGACGCGGTGTACCAGCAGCAGCTCGCCGCGCGCGGGCGTCACCAGGAAGTGATGATTGGGTACTCCGACTCGGCCAAAGACGTGGGCGTCGTCACCGCCTCGTGGGAGCTCTACCGCGCGCAAGAAGCGCTCGCCGAAATCGCGCGCACCTACGACGTGAAGCTCACGCTGTTTCACGGCCGCGGCGGCACCGTCGGCCGCGGCGGCGGCTCACCCGTCTACCGCGCGCTCACGGCGCTCCCGCCCGGCACCCTGCACGGCCGTATCAAGATCACGGAACAAGGCGAAATCATCGCCCAAAAGTTCGGCCTGCCCGCCATCGCCGAGCGCAGCTTCGAAGTGATGATGACCGGCACGATGATGGCCGCCATCTCCGACTGGCGCACGGGCTTGCCGCAGGGCACCGAAGCACGCTTCCGCGAAGTGATGGACGCGATGAGCGCCACCTCACAGAAGGTGTTCCGAAAAATCGTGCACGAGGATCCGCGCCTCTTTCAGCTGTTTTTGGCAGCGACGCCCGTGCGGGAGCTCACCCACGTCCACTTCGGTTCGCGCCCGACCTACCGCGAGCGCGGCCTCGGTACGATCCAGGGCATTCGCGCCATTCCGTGGAACTTCGGCTGGACGCAGATGCGGCTCATGGTCTCCGCCTGGCTCGGCGCCGGCGCAGGGTTCAAGAGCGCCCTGAGCGCGCCGGGCGGCCTCGAGCTCCTGCGCCAAATGGCCAAGAGCTGGCCCTTCTTCGACGACCTGCTCGACAAACTCGCGATGGTCTGCGCCAAGGCGGACCTCGAAATTGCCAAGCTCTACCTCGACCGCTTGGGCAGCGACAAAGAGCTCGTCAAGCTCATCCTCGACGACTTCGAGGCCACCGTCTCGGCGCTGCACCAAATTCGCGAGCGCGACTTGATCCAGGACCACCGGTTTTTGCGCGGGTCGCTCGAGCTCCGAAACCCGTACGTGGACCCGCTCTCACTCTTGCAGGTGAGTCTCCTCTCGAAGAAGCGCGCGCTCCCGGAGGAGCATCCCGACCGAGCGCTGCTCGATCAGGCGCTCGGCACGACGCTGAACGGGATCGCGCAGGCGATGCGGAATACGGGCTGAACTGGCCTGAACAGTCCAATCGAGCCGAGCGGGACTTGCGACCTGCGCCGAAAGGCACATGGACAGGAAGCACATCGCCACGGACTGCACCTTGCCGCACGCACCCACCCAGGGCTCGATTCCATCACGTGACGGCACGCCCGTCGGATTCCGCTGCTTCGGTTCAGGCCGCGCCATCATCCTGCTCCACGGCGGCATGATGACCGCTCAGAACTTCCGCGAGCTCGCGAGCACGCTCGCAAGCTCCTTTTGCGTCTACGTTCCCGACCGGCGCGGCCGCGGCGCGAGCGGACCGTACGGTCCCGCCTACTCCGTCCGCCGCGACTGCGAGGACGTGCTCGCGCTCGCCGAACACACCGGCGCCGAGCGCATTTTCGGCTTGAGCTCCGGCGCCATCATCGCGCTCGAAACCGCCTTGCTCGTACCGCCGACGTGGCGCGTCGCCGCCTACGAACCGCCCTACTCGATCGCCGGCCGCGACAACGCCGCTTGGCTCGAACGCTTCGATCACGAGGTCCGAGCTGGCGATCTCGCTAGCGCCTTCGTCACGGTCCTCCGCGGCACCGCCGGCCCCGCGTGGCTCGCCTTCATCCCACGCCCGCTCCTCGCCGCCCTCTTCGCGCACGCCCTGCGCCACGACCTCACGCGCGGCGATCCCAGCGACGTTCCCCTAAAAACCCTCATCCCGACCATGCATTCCGACGCCCTCATCGTGCGCGAGACCACTACCGGCATCGAGCGCTTGCGCGCCATTCAAGCCGAGGTCCTGCTCATGACCGGCAGCCGCTCGCCGGCATTTTTGCGCAGCGGCGTCGCTCGGCTATTCGAGCTCATCCCCAAGGCCAAGCACGTCGAGCTGCTTGGCGTGGGGCACACGGCTGCAGATAATCGAGGCAAGCCGGCGCTCGTCGCGGAGGCGTTGCGGCAGTTCTTCGAGTGAACAATTACCGCCCGCCGCGCGAGAAGACGACGCCGCCGCGCGCGCTGTAGCGGCGAATCCCCCGGGCCCGCCGACGGCGCCTTCGTACCCGCCATGCGGCGCAGGACCATGCCACTGGCGATCCGGCTGCCCTTGGAGCACCATCCCCGGCATGTTCGGTCGCTGGTTGAAGTCGGCCCGGGAGCTCGTGATTCCGGACGACGCGCGCGAGATCGCCTTCCGTGTCCGTGAGCAACTGCCCGAAGCAGACGAGGAGACGGTGCGTGTCGCAGCCGCGCTCGCGGGACTGCTCGCCGCAGTGGCGTACGCGGACCGCAACTACTCGAGCGCGGAGGAAGCGCTCGTGCGCAGCGTGCTCGCGCGCGTGCACGGCATGACGCCCGCGGGCGTGGAAGCCGTCTGCGGCGCCATGCGCCGCCACGTCGTCGAGGCGTCCACCGTGCAAATCCCGCATTTCGCGCGCGAGCTCCGCGAGCTCGCAGACGGGGAGCTACGCCGCGAAGTGCTCGATGCGCTGGTCGACCTCGCGGCTGCCGACGACGACATCGCGACGTCGGAAACGAACCTGCTGCGTCAGATCGCGACCTCGCTCGGCCTGACGCAGAGCGACTACAATGACTCGCAGGCGCGTCACCGCGAGCGGCTTTCGAGCCTCAAAGGTTGAAATTGCAGATTACGGCGTGTCGCGCTCTTCCCCCGCCCAGATCGTGACGTTCGTGTAGCCGGAGGAAGCGTGGGCGTAGCGCACGGCACCGGCGTCCGGTGCCTGAAAGACGCGCACGAGCTTGGAGCCGTCCGCGGAGCGATAGCTGCGAAGCAGCGTGCCTTCGCGCACGTTCAGACAGCGCTTGAGATGCGCGAGGCGCTCCGGCGTTTCCGGCGCGTCGAGCGTGTGCGTGTATTCGACGACGATGACGGGTGTGCTCATGCTGGTGTCGCCTTGGCCTGCGCGAGATAGCGGCGCGCGCGTGAGGAGATTTCTTCACCTGACGTAAGCTCTGCCGTTGCTTCGGCGATCACGGCGCGAGCGCGTGGTTCGTCGCCGCGCAGGCGCCACGAACGCGCGACGAGCGCGGTGGCCACGGCGAGCTCGGAGCGGTTCTTGATCCGACGCGCGAGGGCCGCCGCCTCCGTCGCGTGGGCTTCGGCCGGCTCGGGCAAACGCGCGCCGAGCTCCACCTCGGCGAGGGCATTCAGCGCAAACACGAGGAAAGCCTTGGTGTCGATCGCCCGCAGCCGCTCGATGGCCTGGAGCAGCGGCCCCGTCTGCGGCTGTCCCCGCGCGCGAAGGCTCGCGCGAAGCTCGATGAGCGCGCTGAGCGCCTTGGCGAAAAAGAGCTCGGCGCCGTCACGATCGATGCGTTCAGCGAGCACGGCGAGCTCGCGCGCGAGCCCACTCGCAGCCTCGAGGTCGTCCTGCTCGAGCGCGATCATGACGAGGCGCGCCAGCGCTTCGGAGCCGCGCCAGTGATCCTCGAAACGGCGTGCGGCCGCGAGCGTCGCGCGAAACAGCGCCTCCGCCCGCTCGAGCTCGCCGTCGAACTGTGCGAGCGTCGCCTGCGCGAACGGCAACTCGATGGGAGTGACCCCGTTTTTGCGACCGACCTCGAGCGCTTCGCCCAGGAGCTCGCGCGACTCTTCGACACGCCCCACGAGCGTCAAACAGCGAGCGCTCTGCGCTAGCTCGTTGGCGACCTCGTGCGGATCGTCCGCCGAGCGCACGGCGTCGGCCACCCGCATGCTCACCTCGCCCGCCCCCGGCAAGTCGCCGCGAAAATACCGCAACAAGGCGAGCGCCTTCGCCGCCGTCGCTACGCCGTGCCGGTCGCCCTCGGCTTGCGCTTCGGACAGAGTCGCAAACAGCGTCGCGTCGAGCTCGTCGTGCCGAGCCGGCGTGTCGGCGTGAACGAGTATCGAGAGCAACGGGATTTCGAGGGCGCGACGTTCGCCGGCCGGCAGCTCTGCCGCGTGACGGCGGCCTTGGCGTGCGAGCTCGAGCGCCTCGGCGTAGGCGAAAACACGCAGACAGTGGGACCCCGCCTCCGCACAGGCGCGCGCCGCGAGTGCATGCTCGCCGGCAAGCGCGGCGTGGTGCGCCACGTCACTGGCGAGCGAGGCGTCGCGCTCGACGTCACGCCACAGGATCTCGGCCGCGCGCGCGTGACACAGGCGCCGGCGAGGCTCGGACATGGCTTGGTACGCCGCGCGCCGCACGAGGTCGTGCACGAAGTCGTAGCCGAATTGGCTCGGACCGGCGGGCGCGACTTTGAGCACGCCGCGGCGTTCGAGCTCTTCGACGCCGCGCAGCAGCTCCTCGGGTGCCGCCCCTGAAACTGCGCCGAGCGTCGCGAGGGCGAAGCTATGCCCGAGCGTCGCCGCCCACGGCACGAGTGCGCGGCCGCGTTCCTCGAGCCGCTCGAGGCGCTCCGACAAGAGACCGAGCAGCGTATGCGGCAATTCGTCGGGCGCGAGTCCGCCGGCCACCGCCGCGGCGAGCTCGAGGGAAAACAGCGGATTCCCCTCGGCGGCGGCGTGCACACGGCGTGCATCGACTCCGGCGCCGAAGCCAGCGAGGAGCAGGCTCGTCTCCTCGAGCGAGAGTGGACCCAGGCGAATTTCCCGCAAGCGCTTGGCTCTACGCAGTGAGCGGACGAGGCGGAGAACGGGGCCGTTGTCTTCGAGCTCGCCGTCACGCGCGCCGAGCGCGAGCGTCAACGCGGGCTCGTCGTCGCGCGCCAAGAAGTGCACGAGCGCCGCCGAGGCGTCATCGAGCCATTGAACGTCGTCGAGCAGCAGCGCCACGCGCGCCCCGCTGTGGGCGAGCGCGCGCACGAATTCGAGCACGCCGTCGAAGAGCCGCTCCCGGTCGAGCCGCAGCTCACTCGTGGACTTCGCGAGCTCGGGCAAGAGCGGCGCGAGCGACGCGGCGCCGTCGCTCGCGAGCCCGCGCACCGGAATCGAGCGCAGCGCGTCGATGATGGCGCCGTACGGCCGAATCATCTCGGCTTCGAAAGCGCGGCCGCGGAGCACGATCATACCGCTCGCTCGCGCCTGTTCGGTAGCGGCTTCGAGCACGCGCGATTTCCCGATGCCCGGTTCCCCGAGCACGAGCGCGACGCCGCCCGCCGCGAGCACTTGGGAAAGCGCGGCGAGCTCGGCGGCGCGCCCGACGCACGTCGCCGTTGCTGCAGCCATGCCGCCTAGCGCCTGCGCGAGCAGGGGCGCCGAGCCTCGCTCCGGAGCGCCACTCGGGCGCAAGCTCGCCCGAGCTCGTTCGAGCGCCGGCCAGCGCTGCGCTCCGAGCTCACTCGTGAGCATGCACTTGCAGCGTTCGAAATGAGCGACGGCTTCCTTCACGCGCCCGGCGGCGCCGAGCAGCTCGAGCACGCTGACGTGACCGGCCTCGACCAAGGGATCGATCGCGACCCGCTTGCGTGCATGCACGAGCGCGGAAGCGACGTCGCTCTCGCGCAGGCGCTCGACGAGCTCCGAAAGCAGGGCAATCTCACACGAGCGCAGGTGCTCGCGCGTCGCAAGCAGCCACTCCTGAAATTGAAAACAGTCGCGGATGTCGAGCGCTTCGAGCGGCTCGCCCCGAAACAGGCGCGCCACGTCGAGTAGCTCCGCGGTCGGGACGCTCGCCACGCCCGGCGCGAGTGTCTCGTGCAGCCGCGCAACGTCGCTCGCTACGTCCGCGCCGAGCTGCACGTGTTCGCCGCTGCTCTCCAGAGGAAGCACGGCCCGCACCTTCGACAGACTCCAGCGCAACGCCGCGCGCGGATCGTTCGGCCCGCTCCAAAACAGGTCGCACAAGCGCTGTCGCGAGTGGGCCCGTCGCTCGACTGCCAAGTACGCGAGCAGCGCGCGCGTGCGGCGCGACGGCGGTAGGCGCTTCGTCGCCTCGCCGAGGTCGAGCTCGCCAAGTAGCCGAATATCAAGCGCTTTCATCGGCGACGCCGTCTCTGCCCGTGCACTATCGCACGGCGCCCAAGGCACCGAAAGACGGCCGGCCGCAAAAACAACGCCCACTCCAACGCCCTCTTCAACGCCGCGCGTCGAGTCTCTGGTCATCGGCGACGCCCGCAAGGTGCGCTGAACCACCAGTCCCCAAGGACAACCTCACATGGAAAACCAGATCACGTCTGCAACTGACTCCAAGTCCGGCAAAAGCATGGAGCCCGTCATCAACGAGACGCGGCTACTCGACTTCGTGCACAAGGTCGTCGGCGAAATCGGCGCTTCGATGAGCGCGGCGCTCGTCGTCATGGGCGACAAACTCGGGCTATACCGCGCGCTCGCCGAAGGCGGGCCGCTCACGTCCGCGGAGCTTGCTCGCCTGACCGGGACCGCAGAGCGATACGTTCGCGAGTGGCTCGCCAACCAGGCCGCGGGCGGCTTCCTCACGTACGACGCCGCAACGCAGAAGTTCACGCTACCGCCCGAGCAGGCCTATTGCTTGGCGAACGAAGCGAGCCCCTTCAACCTGCAGGGCGCGTTTGCGCTCGTCGAAGCGGCGTTCCACGCCCAGGAGCGCGCCGTCGAGAACTTCCGCACGGGGGGCGGCCTCGAATGGGGGCACCAACATCCCTGCTTGTTCTCGGGTACGGAGCGCTTCTTTCGCGCGGCGTACATCGGCAACTTGGTGAGCGCGTGGCTGCCGGCGCTCACGGGCGTCCGGGAAAAGCTCGAGCAGGGCGCCCGCGTCGCGGACGTCGGCTGCGGCTTCGGCGCGTCGACGCTCTTGATGGCGCAGGCTTTTCCGAACTCGACCTTCGTCGGCTTCGACTACCACGAGGGCTCCGTCAAGGCAGCGCGTGAACGGGCTGCCAAGGCGGGGCTCGGTGAACGCGTGCGCTTCGAGACGGCTCGCTCGACGGATTTTCCGGGCGACCGTTACGACCTAGTGTGCACGTTCGATTGTCTGCACGACATGGAGGACCCGGCGGGCGCGGCACGGCACATCGCGAAGAAGCTCACCCGTGAGGGCAGCTGGATGATCGTCGAGCCGCTCGCCGGCGATCGCGTCGAACAGAACCTGAACCCCGTGTCGCGTGTGTATTACGCGGCTTCGACGTTGATCTGCGTACCGCATTCCTTGTCCGCGCAGGGCCCCGCGCTCGGAGCCCAGGCCGGCGAAGAGCGGCTGCGCGACGTGATCGTCAAGCAGGGCGGCTTCGCGAAACTCCGCCGCGCCACGGAAACACCGTTCAACATGGTACTCGAAGCACGACTCGGCTAGCTTCAGTCTGCCGTGGGGGCACCGAACGGAGAAGTCATGGAAACTTTGGAACAGCGCCTCGAGCTCATCGACCGTCACATCGCACGTTGTGCCACCGCGCTCGCCTCACAATCCAAGGCTTCTCCGGTCTTTCTCGCCGTGTTCAAGGAGCTCGAGCGCAAGCTCGGCAAGCTCAAGGCGGTCGTCCACGGCGACGCGCGGCTCGCGCGCGAGTGCTTGCTCGAGGCGGAACAGGCCGCCGACAGCATGAAGCTCGCCGCACACGCCGACAGCGGTCTCGACCCGAGTACGGTCGAGCTCGCGAGCGTCGCGCATGACTCGTTGTGCGTCTTGAAGCACGAGTGGCACGGATAGCGGACCAACGTGGGCGCCGCGCGCCGAGATCCGCGACAATCGCAGGACCGCCGCGGTTATAACTAAAATATAGTTGATCGTACGCCTAGGAACGATCAATTATATCTAATGCCACGGCGCGCTCCTGCCCTCGCTGCTCTGCCCCCGGTTGCGGTCGAGGCGCTGAAGAAGCTCGGGGAGAATTTGGCGCTGGCACGGGTGCGCCGCAAGGAATCCCAACGCGTGTGGGCCAAGCGCGTCGGCGTCTCGATCCCGACGCTGATTCGCATGGAGCAAGGTGAGCCCGCCGTCGCCATGGGAGTTTACGTCACCGCGCTGTGGTTGCTCGGTCGGGTGCAGGCGCTGCCGGCGCTCGCGGATCCAGAGCACGACCGGGGCGCCCTCGAGCTCGACCTGCGCCGCGCCGTCAAGCGCCGCGCCGTCCGCACCGCGGCTTCCATTCGAGCGCAGCTCGGCAGAAAGCGGACCCAGTGAGCCGCGCCGCCGCGAGCGCGTACGAGCCTCGGGACGAGCTATTCTTGTGGTGGCTCGGCGAGCCCGAGCGACCGTTGTTCATCGGCGAGCTCAAGACCGTCCGAAGTCTGCGTGGTGTCTCGTTGGTCTACGGCGACGAGTGGACCGAGCGCGGATTTGCGTTGAGCGAGGATCTGCCCGTCATAGCGGGACAGGAGTTCCTGCCCCGCGAGCGGGACACGGCGGCCGGAGCCGTAGACGACGCGCGGCCGGATCGCTGGGGCGAGCGCGTCATTCGCTTTCTCGACAAGCCGTCGCGCCTTTCGCTGCTCGAATACCTCTATTTCGCGGGCGATGACCGGTTTGGAGCGTTGGGGGTCTCCACGTCGGAAGAGCAGTACGCGCCTCGCCGATTTGGACCCTTGCCGGTGCTCGCCGATACGGAAACCATCGCTGAGCTCGTGCGCCAGGTGCTCGCGAACGAGCCCATCGCACCGGAGCTCAAGCGCCTCATCAGTCCCGGCGTTACGCTCGGCGGCGCGCGGCCGAAGGCACTGCTCGACATCGACGGCGAACAGTGGGTCGTGAAATTCGCCGATGGCGAGCCGACCGACGCACCACTCGTCGAGCACGCGTCCATGACCCTCGCGGCCAAAGCGGGCATTCGCGTCGCGCACACACTTGCCGTTCGCCTCACGCATGGGCACGCCGTGGCAATCAAGCGCTTCGACCGCAGCGCTGCACAACGCCGCCATGCGCTCTCGGCCAACGTGGCGCTGAAGGCCGCCGGTGAGACGCTCGGCTATCCGGAGCTCGCCCAGCTCTTGCGCCGTCGCGGCACGGTCACGGCTGATCACAACGTCGCACAGATGCGCGAGCTCTTTCGCCGGATGGTGTTCAACATACTGATCGACAACACCGACGACCACGAGAAGAACCACGTGCTGCTCGTGAACGACGCGCTCCAATACGAATTATCGCCCGCTTTCGACGTGTTGCCGTCCGGTCAGGCGCTCGGGTACCAACAAATGCGGGTAGGCGAGCGGGGCGTGGATTCCACTCTGGAAAATGCGCTCTCCGCGTGCGGGCAGTTTGGGCTGACACGCGCGGCGGCTCAGCGGGAAGTCCGCGCGGTCGCTCGAATTGTCGGCGGCTGGCGCACGCATTTTTCTGACGTAGGTGTGAGCGGGGGCGACATCGAGCTCTTGGGCGAGCAGATCGACCGGGCATTTCTGCGGGAGCAGCGGGAGGCGTTCGAACAGTGATTCGACGAGTAGTCCCGCGGCGTCACTCGTTGCGGCCTAGGCGCGTTGCTCGGCCGTGCGGACGATCGCGCGTGCCAGACGCACTGCCGTCTCGGGCGCGCAACCTTCCGCCTTGTTGTCGAGCATGACGAACGCCGGCACGTCGTGCTCCGCGGCGCGCGAGACCAAGCGCGCGATGTCCTCGCGGTTCGACACGTCCTCCTCGACGAGCCGATCGAACGGCAGGTAGCGTTCGCCGGCACTTTGGTAGCTCTCGCCCCGGCGCATCAACCAGCGCACGAGCAGCGGGCGCCGAGTCGGGGCCGGCAAGTGACGCGCCTGGGCCGTAACGCGCGGCATGTCTCCCCAAACGTTGTGGCAATGCACGGCGCCCGCAGCGACGAGCGCCGCGGCGTATTCCGCGCCGAAGAGCTCTCGATTGCGGAGCTCGACGGCGTACACCACGCCGGGCGGCAAGCGCTGCAGGAAGTCGCCCAGCCTTCGCGCGAACGCGCCGCTACCGCCCACGTCCTCGGGTGGGAACTGAAACACGAGTACGCCGAGCTTCTCACCGAGCGCGGCAAGCGCGGGCAGCACGACGCTTTCGGAGGCGTACCCGGGGTCGAGATAGAGCGGGTTCTGCTCGCCGCGCCGTTTACCGTAACGAGGAAGCAGCGGAAAACGCTGCACGACGCAAGCTTCATGCGCCTTCACGACGAAGCGAAAGGAGCCCGGCACTTGCTCGGCGTACGCGCGGAGCGCCTCGCTCGGCACCGGCTCGTAGTAAGTGCGATCGATCTCGACGGCGGTGAGCAGCGGATGTTGCGCGTAAGCGTAGAGTCCGCCCTTGGCGAGCTTCTTCACGTCCGCGTCCGCGGCGTACACGACGCCACGCCAGCCAGGGTACGACCATGACATCGTCCCCAGGCGCACCTGAGCCGGCAGCGCTGCCGCAAGCTCCGCGAGCTCGGGCCTGGGCGGCGCCGGCAACGCTGGGCGCTGGAGTTTCTCACCCGTCGAGCCCTCGGCGAGTGGCCCGCCGAGCGTTCCGAACAGGCTCGGCTGCAAGGTCTCCGTCTTCGGCACCGGACCGTTCCCTTCTACTAAGCGAACTTTAATCGCGCATGTCGGCCCGAAGCCTGTGTCACACGAACACCTACGCCAAATAAATTCGCTGACGCGAGAACGCCGCCTAGTCTATGGCCGAGCTGGATTGAAAAAACGTGGCAATTGCCCGCAAAAAACGCGGTATCCCACGCTGTGTGCGCAAACAAATCGCGGGCGCGCACCGGTTCCAGTCGCTATGCTTACGCATTACTGGCGAGGGTGACGCGGGCCAGTAACGAGAAGCTGAGCAACCCCCTCCATCCGGAGAACGTATCCTTCACCATGCGGCCTCACCTCAAGCTCGAACGCGCCAAGTCGGTCCTGGAGCGACGCCTCTTCCTCAAGGCCATGACCCTCGGCCTGGCGGCGCCCGTGGCCTTGAAGCTCGCCCGCTCCGCCACCGCCGCACCTGCGGGCGCGCCCGTGCGGTTCCTCATGATGTACTTCCCGCACGGCACGGCGTGCGAGCACTACAACCCCAAGATGGGTGGGGATGGTAGCGACCCGACCCAGTTCGCTCTCGACATGACGAACGAGAGCATTTTGGGCCCGCTCGAGCCCTACAAGAAGTGGGTAAACGTCTACCAGGGCTTCGACTACCCGGGCACGTACGGCACCCACGAAGGCATCGTCAACATCCTCTCCGGTGCGAACACCGGCGACACGACTACGCCGCGGATCACCGCGGAGCACGCGATCGCCAAGGGCCTCGGCGTGCAGCCGCTGATTCTCGGGGCGTGTTCGCACATGCCCTACGCAATCGACTTGCACGGCATGCTCTTCTGGGATGGCACCGCAGCCGTCGACCCCCAGAAGAACCCGGCCGCCGCCTTCGACAAACTCTTCGGAGGCCAGACCTCGACGCCGTCACCGATGCAAAGCGCGGACGATCAGCTGCGGAGCGCCATGCTGGACCTCACGACGGCGGAGCTCACTGATCTGAAGAAGAGCGTCTCCTCACTCACAACCGAGTCGTCGAAGCTCCAGTCGCACCTCGATGCCATTGCGGCGCTCAAGACAGGCGGCGGCAGCGGCGGCTCCGGCAAGTCGAGCTGCACGACCAAGCCGACCCTGCCGAACGTCGAGAAGGTGCGCCAAGCGAGCGCGGGCGTCGTGCTCGATTCGAGCCACTCGAACGACTACTTCTATCAAGAAGCCAACTTTCGTCTCATTTTTCAGGCGCAGCTCGAGCTCGTCACCCAGGCGCTCATCTGCAACGCCGCGCAAGTGATTGGCCTGATGCCGATGTACGCGACCGCGGAGTTCGACTTCAGCTTCGTCGGCGGCAGCCTCGGCGGCTGCAACGGCTGGAGTCATCACAGCGGGCTCTCGCACACCGGCTACCAGCAGCAGCCGTCGGCTCAGTACAATTCGCCCGTCACGATCGATAACGCAAAGCCTGACACACGTGCCGCCTTCGCCCGTGCTCAGCGTTGGTTCTTCGAGCAGCTCACGACCAACGTCGTCAGCGTGCTCGCGACGACGCCCGACCCGGCGGCCTCGGACGGCAGCATGGTCCTCGACAACACGCTCATCTACGTGACGAGTGAAATCGGCGACGGCCAGAACCATTTGCGCATGGGCGAGCTCATGTACCCGCAGATCCCCTCCTATTTGCCGATGGTCTCGATCGGCGGCGCGGGCGGAGGCATCAAGTCCGGTCAGGTCATCACCCTCCCAATCACGACGGACGCCGCCAAACCCGGCCCTGCTGCGCGGCCGGCGGTCGACGTTTACGCAACGCTCGCCAAAGCCATGGGCGTGACGGCCACCTTCACCGGTTCGACCGGAACGCTCCCGGGGGTGGTCGCGTGAAGCACCTCGGTTTGATCGCGATCCTGGCGGCCGGCGTCGCGGCGTGCAGCGCCGGTAGTCCGGTCGGGCAAACCGGCGAGCCTGGCGGCTCCGGTGCAACGACGGCGACCGGTGGCTCCAGCAGCGGCATGGGCAGCGGCGGCTCCGGCGCGAAACCCGGCAGCGGCGGCTCACACTCGAGCGGAGGCACCGGGACGGGCGGCTCGACCTCGACGGGCGGCTCCGACCCGACCGGAGGCTCGAGCGGCACCGGTGGCTCGAGCGGCATGGTCGGCCAAGTGCTCGACTGCCCGAACGGCCCGGCGCTCGGTAGTCCTGTCTTCCGCTTGCTCACGCGGCGCGAGTTCGAGAACAGCATCAACGACATCTTCCCGGCCGCGAAGGGCCAGTGGCAAGACACGCTGCCCGCGAACGCCGCCACCGCTTCTGGGTTCGACAACGACGCGGGCGCGATCGTCGGCAACCAGCTCGCGAGCGCCCTGCTCGAGACGGCGACGGCCATCGGCACCGCGGTCACGGGCAACGGTCTCAACAACATCCTCTCGTGCGCCGGCTCGAGCGCCGATCACGCCTGCGCCGCCACGTTCCTCGACCAGTACGGCAAGCGCTTGTTTCGCCGGCCGCTCACGGACGCCGAGAAACAGCGCTACCTCACCCTCTTCGATACCGGCCTTGCTGCCTCCGATTTCAAGACGGCGCTCAAGTGGGTCATCGCCGGTCTGATCCAGTCGCCGAACACCATCTACCGCAGCGAAATCGGCACGGTCGCCGGCAACGTCCGCAAGCTCTCGGGTTACGAGCTTGCGACCGAGCTCGCCTACACCTTCACGGGCTCGACGCCGAGCGACCAGCTGCTCACGCAAGCCGCGTCCAATCTCGACCCGGTCGCCACCGCCAAGCAGCTGCTCCAAACCGACGCCGGCAAGGAGACGATCCAGCAGTTCTTCTCCGCGTACCTCGCGTACAGCGGCACGTCCTCGGTCGTGCGGACGCTCACGAATCCGAACTCGAACTTCGCGGACGTTTCGGACGACATGGTGAACGAGACGCGCGCCTTCCTGAGCGACGTCGTCATCGACAAGGGCGGCAGCCTCAAGGAGCTGCTCACCGCCAACACGACGAACCCTTCGAAGGCTCTCGCCACGTATTACAATGCGAACTTCCCCATGCCGAGCAACGACTACGCCTCGGTAACGCGCCCCCCCGGCACGGGCATTGGCATTCTTGCGCAGGGCTCCTTTCTCGCGACGCACGCGAACGGCGGCTACTCGTCGCCGACCCGGCGCGGCCTGTTCGTCTACTACCACCTACTCTGCCAGCCGAAGCTCACGCCGCCCGGCAACGTCCCGCCCATCACCGACACGCAGACTCAGGCCGCCAAGACCACGCGCGAGCTCTACGAGACCACGCACATGGCGGGCGGCACGAACTGCAAGAGCTGCCACCAGTTCTTCGATCCCATCGGCTTCGGCTTCGAGGACTTCGACCAGGGCGGGCGTTACCGCACGACCCAGAACAACACCCCGGTCGACCCGTCCGGCAACGTGCTCGATCCCGACGGCAACATGCTCTTCAGCTTCAAAACCGAAGAGGAGCTCGCGACTCAGCTCGCCGCGCTACCCGAGAGCGCGCAGTGCTTCTCGGCCTACCTGGCGACGTACGCCTTCGGTTCGGCGGCGGCCTGCCTCGGATCCACGTCGGCGCAGGGCCTGCTCGACGGCTCCGTCGGCATCGTCGACGCCTACGCGGCACTCGCGAGCGAGCCGAACTTCACGCAGCGTAACGCGCAATAGGAAACGCCTGACACGCGCGGCGACGGGGATCGGTCGCCCGCATGCTCCTGCTAAGGTGCTCGGAATGCTTCGCGCTTATCTGACCCGCCGTTCCGCTTCCGTTTCCGCAGCGCTCTGCCTCGCGCTCGGTGTCGCCTGCCATTCGGGTGACGACGACGCGACTCCCTCGGGAAGCAGCGGCGCTCCAGCGAACGGCGGCACCAGCAGCGGCAGCGGCGGCACGGAGTCCGGCTCCGGCGGGTCGTCAACGGGCGGGTCGAGCGCCACGGGCGGGTCGTCAACGGGCGGGTCGAGCGCCACGGGCGGGTCGTCAACGGGCGGTTCATCAACGGGCGGCAGCGCCACGGGGGGCTCGTCAACGGCGGGCGGCAGCGCCACGGGGGGCTCGTCAACGAGCGGCGGCAGCGCCACGGGCGGCACGTCTACGGGCGGCACTGGCGCGGGGGTCTTCGCAACGGGCGGCTCCGCGGGCACCTCGACCTCTGGCGGCTCCGGCGGCGCGAACAGCGCGGGCACGAGCGGCGCGACGGGCGGCTCCGCGGGCACTGGCGCGGACCCCTGCGACACCGCGCTCTTCTGCGACGACTTCGAAAGCTACACGAGCGCCCTGAACGGCAAGTGGACACTCCGCACGACCTCGGGCGCCGTCGCCCTCGACCAAACGCAGCACGTCTC
Organism: Polyangiaceae bacterium; assembly: GCA_025936115.1. Lineage (GTDB taxonomy): Bacteria > Myxococcota_A > Polyangia > Polyangiales > Polyangiaceae > PMG-095. The sequence continues at coordinate 2,462 of JAICTZ010000018.1, read as the reverse complement.
CGGCGCGCAGTCGGTCAAATTCACGACGCAAGCAGGTAGTAAGGCAACCGCGCTCATGCGCATCGCGGACGCCTCGATCTTCCCGGTACCGGGCAACGTCCTCTACGGACGCATGCTGTTCCGGGTCGAATCGCAGCCGACGCAATCGGTGCACTGGACGATGATCGCGGGCCTCGGAGTCGTGCCCGGCCAGACGTATCACTCCGAGTACCGCTACGGTGGGCAGATGCCGATCACCCAGAACAACACGTTCGCCGGCAGCCAATTGATGGCGAACTACGAAACGCCCGATTGGTACGCCGACAAGAGCACCCCCGGCAGCGACTGCTGGCGCCATTCGAGCGCGCGCGTTCTCCCCTCGGCCAAGTGGACGTGCGTCGAGTGGAAGTTCGACGGCGCGAACAACGGCATGCAAATGTGGCTCGACGGCGCGCCCGCCGACGACCTCACGATCATGGGCCACGGCGACGGCTGCGTGAACGCCGCGAACGACTTCACCTGGACGGCACCGACCTTCGCGTCCATCGACCTCGGCTGGGAGTCGTACCAACAGGACGACGCCCGCACGGCCTACATCGACGACGTCGTGCTCTCCACGACCAAGATCGGCTGCCCCTAACCACGCCCGCGCCGCCGCGCAGCTGCGATGACGGCACAACCCAAGGCAGCCACAGACATGTCCGTCGCAAGACCTCTCGACGCGAACGTTCTCGGTTCAATTCGGCGTCACACCGCAAACGGCGGCGGCCTCGCACCGCCCGTGCTTATTGGTTGAAGGGGCGACCAGCGTGCGGTGCCATTACGGCGAGGTCCCGCGCCGTTCCACTGCGCTGCAGGCGTCGTCCCACGACGTCCGCGCCGATTCACTGCGCTGTGCGCGTCGTTAAGCGACGTTGCGCCTTGACTAGACTGTGCATGTCGCTAGGCGACACTCTGCGCCGATTCACTGCGCTCCACGCGTCGTTACGGCTAGTCCCACGCCGCCCACTGCGCTGTGCGCGCCCTTACGGCTAGTCCCACGCCGCCCACTGCGCTGTGCGCGCCCTTACGGCAAGGTCTCACGCCGTTCCACTGCGCTGCACGCGTCATTACGGCGAGGCTCTGCGCTGCACGTGCCGTTGCGGCAAAGTCCCGCGCCGTTCACTGCGCTGGGCGCGTCGTTAAGCACATCCCGCGCCGACTGGTGCCTGAGCGAGTCTTTCCTGTCTTGGATGAGCTCGCGTCCGAAATCTTCTTCGGCGGCGAGGGCATTGTGTGCCGCGCACCGCAGCGTGAGATTCGCCGCGCAATGATGGCCGCCGACGGCAAACGGCGTCAGGTGGTGAAACTCGAGCCGATGGGTCTCCGCGCAACGCCTTCCGCTCGCGTCACGGTAGCTACAGCGGCTGCCGTCCCGCGCGAAAACCGTCCGGCGGACGGCGGACGGAATGTGGCGCCCGCGCCGGCGCGGGGCGAGCTGCTCGTGCTGCTCGTGTTGCTCGTGATCGTCCGTGCGTTCGCCGGGCGTTCCAAAAGCGGTCGGCGGCAGGGCGGCAAGCTCCCGCTCGCTCGAGCGTGCGGCCAAGCCGTCCACGCGCGGTGGGCTCGAGGAAGCGGGTGTGCCGCTCGCGGCGTACTTCTTCTTCTTGAGCTCGGCGACGAGCGAACGCATGGCGCGCATTTGAAGCTCCTCGAGCGTCACGTTCGGAACGGCGTGTGAAAGCAGCGCCTTCGCCTCCTCGACGAGGCGGACGTATTCCTCGGTCGCGGTAAATTGAACTTTGTACCGCTCGGGCTGGAGACATTTCAAGGGCGTCAGATCCACCCGCGCCGACGCGGCGATCGTCGCCAGCTCCTCCGCACGATCAAGGGAACTCTCGCCCGCACTCTTGCTCGCACTCGCACTCGCACTCTTGCTCGCACTCTTGCTCGCACTCTTGCTCGCACTCTTGCTCGCACTCTCGCCCGCCCTCCCACCCGCACTCTCGCCCGCGGCGGTGCTCCCGCCCGGGCCCGCGCCCCCGCTCCCGCCCATCGTTTGTCGCTCCTGCTCCGCCCACCTTGGAACCGCGTCATTCGCGCTGTCGGTCCATTCGCGAGGCCGATCACCCGGCGCGAGCGCCCGGACGGGACACGTCGAATCGATGAACTCTTGCCACGTCGGCTCGGACGGCACGAGTCGCGCCGGCGCGGGTCCGAGGGGCTCGATGCTCGCAGGAACGGCGGGTAGAGGATCGAGGACGCGTACGAGCCTCGCGAGCTCCCGCTTCGTCCGGTGTTTGGCGCGCGCGAGGACCTCGACGAGGTTCGTCTCGGTGAGGTGCGGGCCAAGCATGAGCAGGCCCGTGAGATGGAGCTCGCCGGAGGCGAGAGCGTCGAGCAGTGCCGGGAAGCGTCTGACGAGACGAGCGGCGGCAACGCGCCGGAAAGCCTCGTCCTCCGAGAAGCGGAGCTCGTAGATGCAATAGGTGTAGAGGCTCGAG
>JAICTZ010000066.1 GCA_025936115.1 Polyangiaceae bacterium | reverse complement strand
TCTCGTCGACGTCGCACAGGACGCCGTGGTGGCCGAGTTCGATTGCGGCAAGCTGGACGGCATCCGCGTCACGAAGCTCGAAGAAGCGGGTGAAGTCATTCAGCCGCTCGGCGACCGCATCCTGGGTCGCGTGGTGCTGGAAGATGTCGTCGACCCGCTCACGGGTGAAGTCATCGTCGAAGGCAACACCGAGCTCGACGAAGCGCGCGTCGATTCGATTGAGAACGCGGGCATCGAAGAGGTCGTCATCCGCTCCGTGCTCACCTGCCAGACGCGCCGCGGCGTGTGTTCGCTATGCTACGGCCGCGACTTGGCCCGTGGTTACCGCGTCAACATCGGCGAGGCCGTCGGTATCATCGCCGCTCAATCGATCGGCGAGCCGGGCACGCAGCTCACGATGCGTACGTTCCACATCGGTGGCGCGGCAGCGCGCGGCAAGATCGAGCAAAGCTCGCTCGAGCCGCGCACTGAAGGTAACGGGCACCTCAAGAACGCCCAGCGGACCAAGAAGCAAGACGGCAGCGTCGTGGTCATGAATCGCCACGGCGAACTCGTAGTCATGGACGACACCGGTCGCGAGCGCGAACACCACCGCCTGCTGTACGGCGCGGTGCTCAAGACGACCGACGGCGGTCGCGTCGAAGCAGGTCAAATCGTGGCCGAATGGGATCCATTCGCGTCTCCGATTCTGACCGAGGTCGGCGGTGTGGTGCAGTTCGGCGATCTCGTCGAAGGCGTCACCGTGATCGAGAAGGTCGACGAAGTGACCGGCTTGTCCCGCAAGATCGTGGTCGAGTCGCGCGCCGCGGATCTCCGCCCGCGCATCGCGATCATCGATGCCGAAACGGGCGAACCGGTGAAGCTCCCGAACACCGACCTCGACGCGCGTTACCTCTTGCCGGTCGGCGCCAACATCGTGTGCGGCGAAGGCGAGCGCATCACCCCCGGTGAAGCCATCGCCAAGATCCCGCGCGACACCACGAAGGTGCAGGACATCACCGGTGGTCTGCCCCGCGTCGCCGAGCTGTTCGAAGCGCGCAAGCCCAAAGATCACGCCATCATCAGCGAGATCGACGGCATCGTTTCGTTCGGCAAGGACACCAAGGGCAAGCGCAAGGTCGTCATCACCCCGTTCGGCATCGACGGTGGCCTGCTCCCGGATCAAGGACGCGAGTACCTGATCCCCAAGGGCAAGCACATCCAGGTGCAGCCCGGCGATCGCGTGCGCGCCGGCGACCCGTTGCAGGACGGTCCGCCGAACCCGCACGACATCTTGCGCGTGAAGGGCGAGAAGGAGCTCGCGGCTTGGCTCGTGAACGAAATCCAGCAGGTTTACCGCCTGCAGGGCGTCGGTATCAACGACAAGCACATCGAGGTCATCGTCCGTCAGATGCTCCGCCGCGTGCGCATCAAGGAGGTCGGTGACACGACCTTCCTCATCGACGAGCAGGTCGAGAAGCACGTGTTCGAGCGCGAGAACGCGCGCGTCATGGAGCGCGGTGGTCAGCCCGCCGTCGCCGAACCGATGCTGCTCGGTATCACCAAGGCGTCCCTCTCGACGGAGTCGTTCATCAGCGCCTCCTCGTTCCAGGAGACGACCAAGGTGCTCACCGAAGCGGCCATCTGCGGCAAGACGGACGATCTGCGCGGCATCAAGGAGAACGTCATCATGGGCCGGCTCATCCCGGCTGGTACGGGCCTGCCGCCGTACAAGCGCCTCCAAGTCGTGGTCGACGAGAAGGCGCCGACGTACGCTCCTCCGACGTTCGTGCGAGTGCAGCCGATCGAGCTCGCCGCCGTCGGCGAGGAGTGACGGCTACCATGTGGCCGGCGCCGTAACGCGCCGGCCACGACTCACGCTGGGAGCTGCCGGCGCTCTGAGTCAGACAAACGCAAAAAGGCCGGCGCCGAGAGACGCCGGCCTTTCGCGTTTTGTGCTTGGTCGGTTTGCGCTCAGAACGCGACGTTGCCGCCCGAGTCACTCACGACGGCAAACTGCGTCACCGTGACCGGGCTGATGACGGCGGAATTCCTGTACTCGCCGTGGCCGTGACCGTCGGCGACGAACGCCGAGCCGCCCCCGACTACGCTGCCGTTCACGACGACGTGACCCTGGTCGTGGATGACGATGCCCGCCGTACCGCCCCAGAGCACGCTGTTATTGATCGTGACGTTGCAGCTGCCGGAGACGGTGAGGGCGGCGCCCGTCGTCTGAATATCGGCGTTGTTGAGCACGAGCGACTGCGTGCCCGAGCACGTGATGGGATTACCGACCGTGCCTTGGACATTCAGCGTGTAGGTCACGTCTTCCGTCACGCCGCAGCCCGACGACGACGCGATGTGCACGGTGTGCGTACCGGGCGTGAGCGGTTCGACGAAGCCGTAATAGCCCTCGTCCGCTGACGGGCTCAAAAGCTGTGGCGGCACGCCGAAGACGTTGTCGGGGGGGAGGTTCACCGAGAAAAGCGTCGACTTTTCGAGGTAGCTCGTGGGATTCGCGAGCGCGACGCCGTCGACGCTGAGCGCGAGGTTCGGCGACTGTTCGACGCAGGTGACCTGCGAGCGCACGAACGCTTCGGTGCGCTGAGCGGGCGGATCCGTCTGCTGCGCGAAGTACGCATCGTTCAGCATCGGAATCAGAAAAGACGTGCCCACGGGAACGGTGCACGAACGCTGGATCGTCCCACTGCTGAAACTGCCGGCGAGGAAGAACACGCCCGGAACAGGCTGATTTACGGCGCAATTGGCGCCCGTGGTGTCGAGCACGGGATTGGTCGCTGCGGGCGTCCCCACGGCCCATTGCCATCAGAGTGCGGCCCAATCCCCATACGCCTTCAGGTGCGGCCGCGCGGGCGGCGCGGGCGCGAAAATGGGCGCTGCCAAGGCGGCATTCGAAAGCGCGGTCACGAAGCATGCGAGCCCGAACGTCGTCGAGAATTTCATGATGACCTCCCTACCTTTTCTTTTGAACGCCGGCTCCCCTACGAGTCCGGCGCCGTCACTAGGTACACCCCACGCTCGCGCGCCACAACAGACGTTTGTACGAAGAGTGCGTGAAGGATCGAGGACGCCTCGCGCGCGCGAATTTCGTTCGGCGTGCAAGCGACGGACGAAAATCCGTTTCAGCTCGTTTCGCCAGCGGGCGGTGCGCCTTCGCCGCTTTCGTCGCGCTCTACGTAAGGAACTTCAGGCGCCGTGCGCAGCGTTTCTTCGAGCGCCGTCCGATCGGCCGCAGACAAGTCGGGGCTCGTGCGTTCGATGCGCGGCATGAGCTCGCGTGTCTCGAAGTACGAGGGCGCGCAGCCCGCGTGAATCGAGCCCATCGGTGAAAAGCGACCGTCCTCCCAGATCTCGAGCGCAATACGCAGCGCGCCCTTCTCGATGAGCTCGCGGCAGTGCCGGCAGTGTGCGCGCGCCGACGGCGCTCGCTCCGCGCGCAAAATCCGCACGACGCGCGGATGGTCGAGCCCCGATTTCACGATTTCGCGGAGCGCGTCGCGTTCGGGCACGTCGGGCGTCGCCTCGAGCGCCGGCCCGAAGCGTTCGGGACGCTTGAGCGCGGCGCATTCGAGATGGAACCAGCGCTGCGTCTCGCCCTCGCCGAACGGATTCGCTTCGGCCTCGCCGAAACGGAACGCACCTTTTTCGATCGTGCGACTGCAGCCGCGACACTTCGAACGAGCAGTAGGAGCGGGGGCGATGACGTCGGGCATCGCCGGCCAGTTTAGTACCGTCCGAGCGCAGTGTGGGCTCAGTCGCGCGTCGCGGTCACGAGCAGCGTCCGGGCGGGCACGAAAACGCCACGTTCGCTCGCGAACGGCGTGAGCGCAGCGGTCAATGCGTCGCGCACGCGAGGATCGGCCTCGAGCCCGGCATCGGCCACGAAGCGCGCGGCCGGCCCAATTTGCAGCGTGTAGTCGATTGCCTCGGGGAGCGTGCGGGCGCCGCCGAGCGCGACCTCGATGTCGTTCGGCACGACGCTCACGTCGCGAAAACCTGCGTCGCTCAAAATGCGCTCCACGAGCGTGGCATCCGAAAACGCGAACGGCCCCGGTTTTCCCGGCTGAAGCAACGCGACGAGCGGGTGCTCGGGTCGCAAGCTACGCACTGCCGTGAGCGGCGCCTGCGCCCATGGATTCAGCTCGAGCGCCTGCCAGCACACGAATCCGAGCCGCCCGCCCGCGACCAGCAGCGCGTGCAGGTGCGCGAACGCCGTCACCGGCTCTTCGAAGAACATCACGCCGAAGCGCGAGAAAATCAGATCGACGGGCGGCTCGAGCGCGAACGTTGCGGCATTGGCCAGCACGAGCTCGATGTTCGAGAGTCCCGCCGCTTTCACACGCTCCTTCGCGCGCCTGAGCAACGGTTCCGACACGTCGACGCCGACGACCGTCCCGGGCGGGCCGACGAGCTCGGCGAGCTCGAGCGTCGACTGTCCGGCTCCGCAGCCCACGTCGAGGGCGCGCTCGCCCGGCCGCGGCTTCACGCGCTCGAGCACCGCGCGTCCGAGTGGGTCGAGCTGGGCGTCCGTTCGCTCCTGGAGCTCCGCCCAGCGCCGCCCCGCCGCGTCTTGCCAGCCAATTTCAGCCTTCATTCCAAGGAACATGCTCCCCGGTGCCTGCCATGTCGATTGATTGATGAGCCGAGCCACGTGTCCCCATTCACCTGGTTGAATGGGAGGCCGTCGAATGAGAAAAGAGCTGACGCTGCTGAGTACGCTGGGGGTCGCCTGGGCGATGAGCCTTGGGGCGTGCGCCGGGCCGGATGTCCTCGTGGGGGCGAACGCGGGGAAGGCTGGGTTGAACGGGGGTAGCGGGGCGGGGGGTGATGATGTGCCGGGCGGCACTGCGGGGAGCGGTGTGCTGCCGGGTGGCGGCGGCTCGGATGCGAGCGGAACTGGTGGCTCGGGCGTTGCCGCGTCGGGCGCGGTTGCAGCTGGTGGAACCGTGAGCGGCACGAGTGGAGGCGCCGCCGAACAGGGCGCTGGAACGGATGCCGGCGGCGGGACGGCGCCGAGCTCGATTCTGGGCGGGCCTCCCGCCGACTCTTACGTCACTCAAATACGCTTCCCGCCGGGCTTCGACACGCAGCAGAGGTGTCTCCCGCGTCCCCTTGCCTTCGATGATGCCGGCTCAGCGCCGTGCCAGATTTATCCCGTCGAGCTGGTAGCCGACGGACAGCGCTGTCATTGCGACGCACCGGGAATGAGTGGACCGATTGAAGGCCCAGTGCGCAATACTGTCATCGACTACCTGAGGAACAATGGCATCTGTGCGGAGCCGGACGACCCACCATTATCCCCTGTCCGACCCTCGTGCGAAAATGAGTGCGTCTGTCAGGTGAATCAAGCGCAAGGCAGCGACCTCACGGCTTGCCAAAGCGGTCACCCGCCAGACGACTCGAACGGCTGGTGTTACGTATCTCCCGACGAAGGACTAGGGGATCCGTCACTCGTCTCACAGTGCACACCCACTGCGCGACATAGGCTGCTCTTCTACGGCGATACCGCACAATCGCCTGATAGCGTCTCCGTGATTGGCTGCATCCTGAAGAGCCCTCCGGTCAACGAACTACCTGCGGCGGCGCCACTCGGCGCACCTTGCTTGCTTGGCGATGAATACCGGCAAGACTTCAATGGCTACGCGTTGACGGAGGTCAGCGTCGAAACCCAGAGCCCCGCGTGTGCGTCGGGCGTGTGCGTCGCCAACCACTTTCAGGGCCGTGTGAGCTGCCCCTATGGGCAGACGCCGGCGGAGGCGAGCGATCCGCGCTGCTACGTTCCTGGTTCGGACGCGACCATCAGTGTGCCGGTCGATGCACAGTACTTGGCGCGTCCCGCGGCCGACGACGTCGTCTGCTCGTGCCGCTGCGACGGACCTGGCGACGGCCCGTTCTGCGCGTGTCCTGACGACATGGAGTGCGCTCCGTTGATCTCAGACGTCGGGTTGACCGAGGATGAGTCGTTGGTTGGCTCGTATTGCGTCCGCAGAGGCACCGCTTTCGGACCGCAGGACACCGTTGCTGCGAATACCTGCGATTCACAACTGATGGACTGTGGTGATCCGCGGCCGTACTAAGCTTCCCGCCGCGGCGGTCTGGGCGCTCGCGTCCGCGGGTGCGTTGCCTGCGCACGCCGAGCGTTTGTCTCCGGCGCTGGTAGTGACCCGCGCGCCGGGCGTCGAGGATTGTCCGGACGCGAACGGCGTCGCCGCGCGGGTGCGCGCAATGACGCAAGGGGATCCGCTCGCGGCGCGCCCGGGCGTGGCGCGCGATACCTGGCTACAAGTCGAGTTTTCGCAGACGCTGTCCGGGTACCGCGCCGTGATCACGGCGCGCGGGCGGCGGCAGGGCACGCGTTCGATCGACGACGTGGGGCCGGGCTGCGCGAGCCTCGCCGACGCCGTGACGCTCACGCTCGTCATGTTGCTCGACCCCGAGCTCGTTCACGCCTCTTCCGCGCTGTCGGACGCCGTCCACGCTGACGCTACTGCGTCTGCTCGCGATCGAACTCCCAGCGTCTCCTTCGCTGCCGAAGCGTCCGGCGGCGTGACGCTCGGCATTCTCGAGCACGGCGGCGGCCTCATCGAAGCGGGCGCCCGCTTGGCCTTCGCCCGCTCGCTCGCACTCGCGCTCGGCGGCGGTTACCTCTTCCCCGACCGCACGTCCGCACCACCCGGCAGCGTGACGCTGGATCTCTGGTACGGCTACGCGCGCATCTCGGGCGCTGTTTTCGAGCACGCCGGGACACGTCTCGCGCTGTTCGTGGGTCCGAGCGTCGGCTCGCTTGGTGGCTCCAGTGAAGATTTCGACTACCGCACCGACCGGCGTCTCCTCTGGGTAGCTGGCGGGTTCGGTGTCGAGGCATTCGCGTTACTTGCGGGTTCGTTCTCGTGGTCTGCGCGCCTGTGCGCCGTCACGCCCTTTCGGTACGAGGGCTTCTACGTGAACGACGCGGGTGAGCGCCACCGCGCGTTTCGAACGCCGGGAATCGGCGGTGCGCTATCGCTGGGAGTGTCGGTGGCGCCATGAGCCGCGCGCGCGCCGAGCTCGACGCGAACGGCGCGGACGCGACGCCGTTATCGGCGCAGGCGCTCGCTGCGTTCGAAGCCGTGTATCGCGCGCATTTTCGCTTCGTTTGGCGCTCACTGTGTCGTCTCGGCGTCCCCGACCGCGATTTGGCCGATGCGGTTCAGGAAGTATTCGTGGTCGTGCACAAGAAGCTCGTCGAGTTCGACGCTCAGAGTCGCGTGACGACGTGGCTCTACGCAATTGCGCTGCGCGTCGCTAGTGACCGCCGCCGGCGCGCCTCAGAACGCCACGAAGTGCTCGGCGACGCTGCGGAGCGCACGAGCGCGGCGTCCACCGACTCGAGCGAGCTCGCCGATCGCCGCGCGCTGCTCGAAAAGGTGCTCGCCGCGTTGCCGCTCGAACAACGCGCCGTGTTCACGCTGTTCGAGCTGGAGGGCCTCGATGGCGAAGAGATCGGCAGGCTGCTCGCGATCCCGGTCGCGACCGTGCATTCGCGTCTGCGGCTCGCACGTGAGGGTTTTCGGCGCGCGGTCTCGCGGGCGCGCGCGAGAGAGGCGTTCGAGCTCGTTCGCTTCGGAGAGGAGAAGCCATGAGTACCAAACGCTGGATCGAGGCGAATAGCGAGGCGACCGAGCTCGAGCGCGCGCTGCTCGCGAGCGGGCTCGAAGCCGAGCCGCCCGCGGAAGCCGAAGGAGCCGTTTGGCAGAGCCTCACGTCGGCGCTCGGGGTGCCGGCAGCGGCCGCGGCAATCACCGCCGCGGGCAGCGCGAGTGCGGCGGGCGCCTCGAGCGCCAAGGTGCTCACGGGCGCGTCGGCGCTCGTCACCTTGGGCAAGGGGTTCGCGCTCGGCGTCGCCGTGAGTCTCGGTCTCGTCGGCGTCGCGCGGCTCGAAAGTACGCACCCACCCGCGGCGCCGCCGCTCGAGCCGCCACCCGCGCGCTCGCCGTCGCTGGCGGCGAATCCGGTGGCCAAATCCCCGTCGGTCGCCACCAATCCTTTGCCGGAGCTTCCGCGGGCCGCGGCGTCGGCGGCGTTGGTCGTGGAGGGAGCGAGTGCGGAGTCGCAACCGAGCTCGCCCTCAGCGCGCGCGCCTTCGGGCCTCGGCGTGCCGGAGCCGTCGTCACGCTTTGCCGAGCCGCGTGCGGCGGGTACATCGTCCGTTGCCGCGTTCCCGATCGCGGAGGGTCGCGCTGCGTCGGGACAAGCCGAGCTCGAGCGTCGAAGCCAGCTCGAAGAAGAGGCGGCGCTCCTCCGCCGTGCACGCTCCGAGCTCCGTAGCAATCGCCTGGCACAGGCATTCGCGACGCTCGAGGCATCGCGTGAAAAATTCTCGCTACCCGAGCTCAATCAGGAGCGTGAAGCGTTGCTCATCGAGCTCCTGTTTCAGAGCGGTCAGCGCGCGAGCGCCGTCGAAAAGGCGCGCAGGTTTTTGGTGCAGTACCCGAACAGCCCTCACGCCGCGCAGGTGCGGAGCATCGCGCGGGTCGAAGCGCAATAAATCGCAGGCGTGCCGACGTGCCGGCCACCTTTTGCGCAGTCGAAACGCGAGGGGCGCCGGAAAATGCGCGCATGCACCGTGGCTCCCGTGACGGGGTCCTGGTAAAAAGGGCGTCCGGTTTTTTTGTGGACCTTGAGGAGGCCCCATGGATCTCGAGCGGCAAGTTGGTCTCAGGGGTGACGGCAGCGTGGTCGTGCCCGATCGGCGGGCGATGTTTCGAGCCATCGTGCTCAAGCTCGCGGCCATGGGCTTTCCAGTGCCCGATCAAGTGGGCGGCGATGCGGAATTGCTCGATCTCGGGCGCGACCTGTTCGCGCGCTACCGCGAGCAAAGTCGTTTGCTCAGCGAGCATCTGAGCCCGGTCGATCATCGAATCCAGGACTTCTTGGACACGCTCTTCGTCGAGCTCTCCGCTGAGCCGGCGATTCGGCTGCCCTCGGATACGTTCTTGCTCGATCGCTACGGGCTCGCGCGCGAGCTCTCGCTGCCGCTCGACGCGGACCACTGGCACAACGAGCAAGTCTCGAGCTACCGGCTCGACAACGGCGTGCTTCACAACCCCATCAACGATCGCCGTACGACGCAGGGCGTGTTCCACGTCGCCGAGGTCGGGCTGCCCGTGCCCGGCGACAAGCTCGGCGTACCGCTCATCGCCTACGCGCGCATGCTGCGCGAAGCGCTACGTCCGCCGCGCGACCTCTTGCGCTTGCCGTACACGGCGAACTGGGACGCCCCGGTCGAGACGATGGTCTCGCTGCTTCTGCGCCCGCTCGTGTGCCCGGAGGTGCCCGGCCACTCGAGCGAGAAGCGACTCGAGGTTCGTTTCTTCGCGCCGGGCGGCTTGGTCTCGAACCTCGATTTCGTCGAATCGATCTTCGGCAACTGGGGCGACCCATATTTGCCCGAAAACGACGCTGGTCTCGACGTCGCCGGTTGGACCGGTCACAGCGGCTGCGTGATCCTCGCGCCGCACCTCACGCGGCTCAAGAAGAAGGCGCTCGGGTTGCCCCACGTCTCGCAAGCGACGGCCGAGCAGCGCGCGAACGGCATGTGCTGGTCGAGCGAGGACGAGCTCTACAACGGCGGCAGCCCCTTCAAGATCACGGCGCGGAGCGCGAGCGGCGTGATGGTGACGATCCTCGCCGACAACTATTTCGGCTACTGCAAGAAGGAAGTCAAAACGCAGATCAGCTTCAGCGCGAACCTTTACGGGCTCGCGGAAGAAGAGCACGCCGGCGGCGCGCTCGCGTTTTCGACGGTGAGCCTCGGCGACCGCTACGCCCCGCACGGCCGGCAGCTCGGCAGCGAGCATCGCTTCGGGGAAGCGGTGGAGCTCCTCGGTGAGCGCGTGACGGCGCACGAATCCGGGTACGCGACGGACAACGTGTACCCCGAGGTACACTACGTGCCGGAAGACGCCGATTTCGACGTGAAGAAGCAGGCCGTCACCTGGGCGCGCGGCGACGCCGAGGCGCAAATCAAGCTGCTCCCCGGCCACGTCTACATCTTGCCGAACGGCTACAAGGTGCGCATGGCGAAGCACCCCGCGGCGCCGAGTTGGCGTCTCGTCGGCACGATGCCGGAGGGAACCTTTTGCCATAAGCCGTGCACCGTTTCGGGCGGAGGCAAATCCGAGATCAGCAAGAGCCTGAGCGACGCCGTGCTCTACGGCCCGATCCTCGTGCAGAACGTCGAGGAAGATCTCACGCTCGTCGATGCCATCTTCAAGAAGGATTTCTCCGATTCACTCTCGAATCACGGTCGTGGCGGCAAAGGCCGTCCCATCCTCTCGCCCGAACGCTCGCTCGGGTCCGTGATCAAGCTGCTCACGCCGACGCCCGATCATTCGGCCGAGCACAACGCGTGGCTCGAGAGCATCCCGAAGCACGTGCGCGCGCTCGTGTTCGTGATCAAGCGCTTTTACAGCCCCGACTGGGGCGACGACTGGCGCTCGCACTTCAGCGTCGACATCATCAACGGCGCGCCCGGGCACGAGCTCAAGCACGACGGCCGAAAGCTGGTCGGCAGCTACCTGCGCGTCGGACTCGAGGAGAACGGCGCGTGGCGCACGTACAAGCTGCGCCAGGATTTCGTCGCGGCCGACAAGGTGCAGATGGAGGACGACATCAGCGCGTCCACCGTGGTCTCACGCGATGCGCTCAAGCGCTTGCCGAAGGAATACGACGGCCATCCGAGCCTGAAGCTCGTCGCCAACTGCGAGTCGCGGCTCTTCCAGCGTCCCGATGAAGCGATTCACCCCGGTTTCGACAAGCAAACCGAAGCCGATATGTCGGGCCCGGGCCTCTTCTGCTCGAATTTCCAGCCGCTCGCGACCTCGGACATGAAGCTGCTCGTCGAGGACGTGGCCCTGCACGACGCGTTCACGGCGCCCATGCAGGAGCACCTCACTAAGAACGGCGCGCGCGCGCAAGGGTTCTCGATCTGTTCGGCGAAGCCGCGTCTGGTCGGCGGCAAGCCGAGCAAGAATCCACGTTATCTCCAAGTGCGCCCCGACGTTTCGCGCCCGCGCGATCGCTACGTCGCCGAGATGGGCGCGCGCCTTTACCGTAAGATCCCGATCGGAGACGCGGTCGTGTTCCCCGTCATCAGCGTACTCTCGGGGCGGCGCAACAATCCGCCGGACGGCGCGATTCGCCCGCTCTGCGTCTACGGCCCCATTCACTACCAGGAGCTGCCCGAGCTCTTCATGGATTACATCTGCTCGGTGACGGGCAAATCGCCGAGCACGACGGGCGCAGGTACCGAGGGGGCGCTCACGAAGGGACCCTTCAACGCGCTCTGCGCCACCGCCGATCTCAACAACGCGCTCGTCTCGATCCTGCTCTGCGGCTACGCCGGCTTCAGCTCGGCTGCCGGCTGGATCGGGCCGAATTACTGCTTCGAGCACGATATCAGCCTGCTCGTGCCCGAGATCTGGTGCCGGCTCTTTCCGCAGGAGCGCGACCCCGAGCGTCTGCTCGCCGAAGGTCACCTCGAGCGGCTCGAGGACTACGACTTCGAAGGGCGGCGCGTGCTCGCGAGCCGACTCGGCTGTCGCATCACGTCGAAGTTCGTCGCGACGTTCTTCGGTCGTGTGTTCGACAACCCGGCGACGGTCTTCAGCGAAGAAATCCTGCGACCCGAGCTCCAGGACGCGAAGACCTTCGCCGACGGCGTCGACAACATCGTGGACGCGCAGCGACGCGTCGCGGAGGCGTACTTCAAAGACGGCAGTATCGAGGACGCGTGCCCACCGCTCAAGGCGCTGCTGCACATCATGGTCCACGGCCACTACCAGGGTAAGGACGCGCGCGATCCCGAGATCCGCGCGCTCTTCACGCGCGACGCGCTGCTCGCGAGTGATTGGTACGAGGAACGTCTGCGGGTGAAGCAGGAGCGCGACGTGGAGCTCTGGACGCGCCATGTCCGTTCGCTCAGTGCGTTTTTGGCTCGCCCGGGGCACCGCGACGAGGCGCTGCGGCTCGGTATCGAGGAGCGCCTCGAGCGCGCACGGCATGAGCTCGAACGGGTGAGCAGCGAGGAATACCTCGAGTCGCTCGCGGGCACGATCGGCGCCGATCCCATCCACGCCGAAACCACGCGCGCGGCGCGGCGGCTCAAGGCCGAACGCGGAGTGGAAACGCAGCTCAACTGAGTGCGGCGTAACCGTCACACGAAACACCTGCGGCGGCGACTTCAGCAGCGACGGAAAAAGCCGCGCGATGAAGTGGCGCGCAATGCCTCGTGCTCGCCGCGGGTTCTCAAGCGCGGCCACCGCGTCTACGATATGCGTTCGAATGGCTGAGGCGGATCCAGCTGCCGGCGATCACAACGCTCCGCGCGAGGTGGATACCGAGACGTCCGCCGAGCAGCAGTCGAAGGTCCGTCCTACGCCGATCCCGAGCGACCGCGGCTGGTGGGACGAGACAGCTGCGGCCATCCAGTTGCCGCCGCTGCCTGTGCCGCCGGGTGGTCCAGTCCAGAATTTGCCGCCGGCTGCGGCCGGCGCGCAGTCCACCGTGCCGGCGCTGTCCGGCGGACGGACGCCGGCCGATGCTGGTATTGGCCCGCAGCGCCCAGTCCCGACGCTCGACCCGCGGCCCATCACGGCCGCCGATTTGGAAGACGAGGGTCGCCCGCCGCTCCTGGCCTCGTTGCGCGCCCAAGGTCTGAGTGCGCTCAGCGTGCGTCCGACGAGCGCTTGGGTCTCGCTCGGTATGGTCGCCGTCGGCGTCGCGTTCGTCTGCGGCCTGCTGCTCGGACGCGGCAAGGCACCCGCGCCGGCTGCGCCGGTGACTACACGCCCCGTTTCGCTCGCGCCGAAGACACCCGCGCCTGTTGCCGCAAAGCCTGCTGCGGCTCCGCCGGACGTCGCGAAGAGCCCGAACCCCACGAATACGATGGCGAGCCCCGCACCGGCGCCCTCGGGCTCCGCGGCACCGCAGAGCATCATGGCCGCTGCTTCCGCAGACGCCGCGAAAGCGACCGCGCCGAAACCCGCGCTCGAGCCGTTCAACGCCAAGGCCGCGCGCACGAACCTGAGCGTGGCCGTCGCGCGAGCACAGCGCTGCCGCGACCAGACGGCGCCGGCCGGCAGCGTTTCGGCCGTCGTCACGTTCGTGGCCTCCGGCCGCGTCGCCGACGTGACCGTGATCACGCCGGCTTACGCCGGGACGCACACGGGTAAGTGCATCATCTCGAAGCTCAAGACGGCGCAGGTGCCGCCCTTCGCCGGCGAACCCGAGACGATGAAGAAGACGTTCACGCTGCGCTGAACGGGCGAGCGACGGCGCGGCGCTGCGCCGGGAACGCCAGCGCTCAGCTCGCGACGGCAGCCGGCGTGCGACGTGCGGCCGCGCACTCCGCGAGCTCGAGCACCGTCCGCTCCGTCGTCGGAAAGTCGATGCACGCGTCCGTGATGCTCTGTCCGTACACCAGGGTCGTCTTGTCTTTCAGCTCTTGCCGGCCACCGACGAGGTGACTTTCGAGCATGACGCCGAGCACGTTCATCGAGCCGCGGCGCACTTGTCCGCCGACGTCCGCTACTACCGACGGCTGGCGGTCTGCCTTCTTGCCGCTGTTGTCGTGGCTTGCGTCGATGAGCACGCGCGGGTTCACGCCCGCTTGCTCGAGCGATGCGACGGCTCGCTCCACGGCGTCTTGCCCGTAGTTCGGGCCGCTGCTACCGCCTCGGAGCACGAGGTGCGTGTGCGGATTGCCCGCGGTGCGCACGACGCCGACGCGTCCGCTCTCGTCAATGCCGAGGAAACTGTGCGCCTGCGAGGCGGCGATCATCGCGTTCACGGCGACGCCGAGCGAGCCGTCCGTGCCGTTCTTGAAGCCGACGGGCATCGACAAACCGCTCGCCATCTCGCGGTGCGTCTGGCTCTCCGTCGTGCGGGCGCCGATGGCCGACCACGCGATGAGATCGGCGATGTACTGCGGGATGATTGGGTCGAGCATCTCCGTCGCCGCCGGCAGGCCGCGTTCGGCGATGTCGGAGAGGAGCTTGCGCGCGCGGCGAATGCCGGTCGGGATGTCGTAGCTGCCGTCGAGGTGCGGGTCGTTGATGAGCCCCTTCCAGCCGACGGTCGTGCGCGGCTTCTCGAAATAGACGCGCATGATGAGCACGAGCTCACTCGCGACGCGCTCGCGCAGGCGCAGCAGCCGCTCGGCGTACTCGAGCGCCGCGTTCGGATCGTGGATCGAACAGGGGCCGACAATCGTGAGCAAGCGCGGGCTCTTGCCCTCGATCGACCGCTGGATCTCCTCGCGCGAGCGCACGATCGTCTCCGCCGCCCGCGAGGTGAGCGGGATTTCGGCGGTGACGGCGCTCGGGCTTTGCAGCAAGGTGGTATCGACGACGCGAAGGTTCTGGGTTTCGAGCATTGAAGGGTCCCTGAAACGAAAAAACCCCGGCCGCTCTCGGCGACCAGGGTTTTTGGTGTTTTCGGCTCGCTGTTTCTGGCTAGAGGCCGACCCTGGACGCCGCGTGTGCCGCGGGCCAAAAGCCAAACCAATAGAAATAGCGGCCGGAAATCACGAGAGAGCTTGAGTCTAGCGGCGCCGCCCACCAAGCGCAAGCTCCGCCCTCCCGCTCACCCAACTCGAAGTTCAGACTACACTTCATCGGGTCGGTCCAATGTCACGTCATTCTTCTTCTCGACGGCAGACTTGGGGCGTGGTGCTCGCGCTCTTTGCCGGGGGCGCGTGGGCGATCGCCGGGTGCAGTGCGAGCGGCAATGGCCTCGGGCTCGACGGCTCGGGTGAGACGGGGAGCGGCGCGACGGGCAGCGGCGCGGCCGGCGGAAATATCGCGCTCGGCAACGGCGGGAGCATCAATGCCGGCGGCGGCGACGCGACTTGCGCGCGGATCGGCATGTTCGGGCGACCGCCGAGCTACGGCGCGATGCAGGGCGGCGCCGACAATACGGACGCGCTTCGCGACTGGCTCAACGCGCACGTGAAGGCGGGCACGACGGTCGACGTCGTGACGACGGACACCGCGATCACGAGCGATCTGCTCGGCAAGTACGACATCGTCATCTTGCAGGCGCTCGAGCAGCGTGAGGGTGGCCCCTATTGGAACTTTTCCGCCGCGGAGCTTGCGACCTTCGAATCGTGGGTGCGCGCGGGCGGCGCCGTCATCGCGCTTACGGGTTACGGCGCGCAGGCCACTGAGGTCAACCCGACGAACCAACTGCTCGCGTTCACGGGCATGGCTTACAACACCGACGACGCGTTCGCGACCTGCCCCGACAATTGCTGTTACTGTGCCGGCAGCTCCATCCCGGTGCACGGCTGGCACGCCGACCACCCGATCGCCGCGAACATCAGCGCCGTGGGTGCCTTTCACGGCCGCACGATCCAAGCGGGTGACGCCGCTCTCGTCGCCTCCGAAGGCGCGGCCGTGTACGGCGCGACCAAAGAGCTCGATGCCGGGCGCGTCTTTTTGTTCTTCGATGAGTGGGTGACTTACTCGAGCCAATGGACGCAGGCGACGGGTGCGGGCGGTTTCACGCCGGACGCGTCGTGCTCGGATGCGAACAACGTCTGTTACGGGCGCACGCCGGCCGACGGCTACCAGGTGCCGCAGTTCTGGTACAACGCGCTCAAGTGGGCGACGGGCAACGCGACCTGCTTCGACTTCACGTCCGACGTGTCGGTCGTGCGCTGAGACGGTCCTCGCGACCAGAAAGGGCTCGTCTGCCGAAATCCACGCAACCGGCCCAGAGCTGGACCGACCGGGGGGAATGGGTGACGTAGAGGCACTTCCAAAGCGGTCCATCGACTCGCCGCGGCCCACGGTGCGCGCTAGCGTAGCGCCATTCAGAATGGTGGTCGCCGTGAGGTCCCGAGCGCCTATCTCAAAACAAGCACAACTCGAGCGCGTCAAAGCATATTTTGCCGCGAGCGCTCGGGAATGGGAAGACCTCTATGCACGCCCGAGGCGCGTCAACGATCTCGTTCTCGCGAACAGGCGGAAACTCGCCGTGGAGCTCATTTCTCTACACGTCCCTCCTGGTGGTCGTGTTCTAGATGCGGGTTGTGGGGCGGGGCTTGTCGCGTTGGATCTGGTGGAACGTAATTTTCTCGTCCATGGCATTGATGCCGCGTTGCCAATGATCGAATTGGCCCGGCGCCGCTTTCATCAGAGCGGCGTGCCCGAGGCCAGGCATGAGTTGACGTGTTCGGACCTCGAGTCAGCGAACATCCCGCCGGGGTCATTCGACGGCATCGTGGCGCTGGGGTTCTTGGAGTACCAGGCTGACGAAACGGCCGCCCTGAAGCATCTGTTGCAACTCCTCGCACCGGGCGGCGTACTCGTGGTTTCGGGGCCCACGCGCATCAGGTTGGCGAACTACCTAGGATTTTCAACCGCGTTGCGAGACAAGCTGATCGATTTCGGACTGCGCAAGTCGCGCCCTGCTCCCTATCGCATCGGTCTACACCGTTACAGTCCGGAGCGTTTTCGTCAGTTGCTCGAGGGCTCGGGGTTCCGCTTTTTGAAAGCACAGGGACATGGCTTCGTTGAATTCGAGGGACCACTGCGTCGTTTGCCTTATTCCGGTGAAGTCGTGTTGCACCAGGGGCTCTCAGCCGTCGCACGCTGGCTACCTATTGACCGTTGGGGCAACGACATGATCGCCATGGGTAGGAAGCCGAGATGAGTCGCGCATATCGGGCTCATTTCGGGACTAACGCACACGTCCGAGGTCTTTGTCTCCTCGTGCCGCTCTTCGTCACTGGCTGCCCCACGCGTGTATCATTTCGCGACCACACTCACGGCGCCGGTGCAGGCGGGATCGGCGGCGCAACATCCAGTGTCGCGGGCGCGCACGTCGGAGGTGGGTCGGGAGGTGGGCGCGATCCCGGTTCCGGTGGTGCGTCTCCGGCTGACGGAGATGGAGCTGGTCAAGCCGGCGTACCGATTGATGGAGGCTCCGATGGTGGCTCACCTGACGAAACGTCCAGTTGCCCGGTCACGTACCGATGCCAAGGGAATCTACTTCAGCGCTGCACCGGTGCTGGGGTCTGGGTTGTGGAGGCTGAGTGCAACGCGCCGAACGGTGTCTGCAACGCTCGAACTGGCGCTTGCGTCGCGTTCACCTCGTCAGGAAATTTTGTCAGCGTAGGAGTTCCTGCTGCGGCCAGTGGCGTGCGCATCACGGATAGTCAGCTGTCTCTGGCCCCGGCAACCTGCAACAGCTCGAAAACCGTGTGCGTGCGAGGAGGGTTTCTACCATGAATCGACTAGAATACAGGAAAGTCCTACCGCCGTCTGGCGCATGGAGGTGGGTTGCGATCGGGATCGGTTCCGGGCTCGCCGTGCTCGGCGGGTTCCGGGCGGCGCGAGCAACGGGTATTCCGGCCTCGGGCGCGCTCGTTTATTCCGGGATCGTCAGCGATGCGAGCGGTAACTCCTTACAGAGTCCGCAATCCATTGGGGTAGCAATCTACGATGCAGTGACTGGTGGGAAGAAGGTTTGCGAGCAGTCAGCGCAGAGCGTCGCCATCGATGCCGGAGGCCGCTTTCAAGTGGCCATGCCCGACACATGTACGACTGCCGTTGGAGCTGAGGCCGATCTGTGGGTTGAAGTTTCAGTTGCAGGATCAGCTTTGGGTCGCACGAAGATCGGCGCCGTGCCGTACGCCGTTGCGGCCGGCGATGCCGCCCGCTTGCAGGGCCGAGAGCCGAGCGAGCTAGCGGTTCCGACCGGGATGATCGGAATGTTCGCCGCATCGTGTCCAGTCGGATGGTCGGTGTGCAACGGCACGAACGGAACTCCCAACTTGATCGACAGCTATGTCAAAGGTGGGTCGACGTTCGCTGCCAGCACTGGAAGCAATACGCATTCGCATGCGATCACGGGCACAACGTCGCGTGATGGTCAGCATCACCACTTCGCCGAAGTTACATGGGACTATGGCGGCCTGACCCCCGCAGGGGCGGAGAGCCTCTATGGGAATTTTCGCCCCTTCGACGATACTGTAGTAGATGACCAGTTCGTGAGTTCATCACAATCGGCCTCCACTGGCCGGCTAGATGTCCCGGGCGCTTCAGGCCACGCCGACAGTACGTACTCTCTGAATGCGGGTATGCTTACGACGTCCGTCGGCGATCACAGTCATTCGTTGAGCGGTACCACCGATTTGCAAAACCATGAACCGAAACACGTGACGCTGCTATTCTGCATAAAGAATTAAGGTGATTTTCGAGCCTCCCGAGTTGAACGGGTCATGAAGTCATCAGACAGTTTAGAAGGAACGAATCAGCTTCAGTCGGTGTCTGCTCCGCCTGGGTCAGCATCGCTTCGGTTTCAGGGGGCTCATACCCGGTGTGCCAGGTCCAGCAACCGTGCTCGAGGTAGACGGCCTTGATGCGCGCTGCGAGCGTGCGATCGGTCGGAAGCAGAAGCTCCTTTCGCAGGGTCGGTATGAACTGGCTGGCGAATCGCATGGATCGTGGGGCGATATAGCTTGAAAAGTGCGTACGAAACCCAAGCTGCGCACCAAGCTCTGTGACGACACGTGATACTTGGACGTGGTCCGGATGACCGTACTCACCCCACGGGTTGTGCGTGAACACGTCAGATACCCCCTCGAGGAGACTGGGAAGCTCATGACGTAGCTCCGTGTGCGCTTTCCGATATCGCCTGTCAGATTCGAGTGAACGATCTCGATTCAAGGCCATACCGTAGTCGGTAGCTACTGGATTCAACCAGTCGACGTGATTCAGGGAACACGGTTCCGGGCGTCGTAAGAAGACCGCACTGGGAAGGGGGTAAGCTCTACGCGCGGCCTGTCGACTCTGCTCGAGGCCGGGTAAGTCAGCGCACGCCTCGTACGCGATGATGAGTCGCGACACCTTGCCCACGACGGAGCTGAACCACAGCACCTCGTCATCTGGATGAGCCACCACTAGCGCCGCCGACCCGAAGCGATCGAAACCCATGCCTGGTGCCTAGCACAGCTCGATTCGCGTGCAGCGCGCCGAGCTAACGTGGGAGGTGATAAGAAGGCGCGCAATGCCAGAAGATCGAGGCGGAGCGCGCCCGCAAGGGAGCGGCGGCCTCGTGCGGCGGCTGCTCGCGTTGAGCCTCGAGTACCGGCGCGAATGTTTGGAGGTGTTTGCGCTGCAGGTCGTGCTGCTGGCGCTCGGTGTGTTCGGGCTCGGCTTGAGCGGCGTTGCGATTGACGTGATTCGGGGCGCCGTCGAGGCCGGTGCGCCGCCGCCGCGCTGGCCGCTCGGCCTCGCTCCGCACGGGCATTGGCAGGCGCCCGAGCTACTCGGCCTGATCGGCGCGGCGGTGCTGCTGATGGCGATCTTGCGCGCCCTGCTCTCCTATTCGTACCAGATCCTGATTGGGCGCCTCGTGCACCTCGAAATCGTGCCCGAGCTCCGTACGCGCGTGTTCGACAAGCTCCAGCGCCTGAGCTTCCGCTTCTTCGACGAGAACGCCACGGGTTCGATCATCAACCGCGTCACCGGCGACGTGCAGTCGCTGCGCTCGTTCGTGGACGGCGTGCTCTTGCAGGGCCTCATCATGCTGCTCTCGCTCGGGCTCTACCTCGTGTACATGCTGCGCACGAACGTGAGCCTGACGCTCGCGTGCCTCGCGCTCGCGCCCGTGCTCTGGCTCGTGACGACGCGCTTTTCACGCCGCATTCGGCCGGCGTACGACGAGAGTCGCCGTCTCTCCGATCGTCTGATGCTGGCGTTCACGGAGGGGATTCACGGCATGCTCGTGATCAAGGTGTTCGGGCGGGAAGCGGATGAATTTGCGCGGTTTCGCGCGCGCAATCACGCGCTCCGCGCGCAACAGCAGGACATTTTTCGCCGCGTCTCGCGCTATAGCCCGACGGTTAACCTCTTGTCGCAGCTGAACGTCGCGACCTTGCTGACGTACGGCGGCTACCTCGTGGCACGGCGGGTGCTCTCGCTCGGCGAGCTCATCGTATTCGCGGGACTTCTGCAGCAGTTCTCGGCGCAGGTCTCCAGCATGTCGACCGTGGTGAACACGCTGCAACAAAGTCTTGCCGGCGCGCGCCGCGTGTTCGAGGTGCTCGACGCCCCGCTCGAAGTGACGAACGTCGCGGCCCCCGTGGTGCGGCCACGCCTGACGGGCGGCGTGCGCTTCGAGCACGTGAGCTTTCGCTACGGCCCGGGCGCGGCCGACGTACTCTCGGAGCTCGACTTCGAGCTTCGCACGGGCGAGTGCATCGGCATTTTCGGACCGACGGGCGCGGGCAAGAGCACGCTGCTCGGCTTGATCCCGCGCTTTTTCGACGTGACGCGTGGCCGCGTGCTGCTCGATGGCATCGACGTGCGCGAGCTCGAGCTCGACGCCCTGCGCCGGAACGTGGGGCTCGTCTTTCAGGAGAGCCTCCTCTTTCGCGCCACCGTCGCCGAGAACATCGCGTTCGGCGACGCGGGCGCGACGCGCGACCGCATCGAACGCGCCGCTCGCATCGCAGGCGCTCACGACTTCGTGAGTCAACTTCCGCATGGCTACGACTCCGTGCTCGAAGAGTTCGGCGCGAACCTCTCGGGCGGCCAGCGCCAGCGGCTCGCCATCGCGCGCGCCGTCCTCACCGACCCACCGCTGCTCCTGCTCGACGATCCGACGGCGGCCGTCGACACGAAGACCGAAAGCGAGGTGCTCGAGGCGATCGACGGCGCGCGCACCGGCCGCACCACCATTCTCGTCGCCAATCGCATGGCGACGCTGCGGCGCGCCGATCGCGTGCTCGTCCTCGCCGACGGCCGACTCGTCGAGCAGGGCACGCACGACGAGCTGATGCTGCGCCGCGGGCTCTATTTTCACGCCGCTGCGCTGCAGGCGCCCGACGCCGAGAGCATGAAGTTGCTGGCTGCCCACGTCGAAAGCGCATGAAAAGCGCGCCGCCGCACAGCGTCGATCAGCCTCCACTCGACTTCGCGCTCGTGCGGCGGCTGTACGCCTACACCCGGCCGCACGCCCGCCTGCGCAATCGACTGCTCTTGATGGTGCTCTTGCGCTCCGTCCAATTGCCGCTCGTCACCTGGGCGACGGCCGCGATCATCAGCGGCCCGGTCGCGGCGCATGACGCCCTCGGAACGCTGCGG
This sequence comes from Polyangiaceae bacterium, assembly GCA_025936115.1. Lineage (GTDB taxonomy): Bacteria > Myxococcota_A > Polyangia > Polyangiales > Polyangiaceae > PMG-095. The sequence continues at coordinate 4,952 of JAICTZ010000066.1, read as the reverse complement.
GGCGTCGCTGGCCTGCTGACGCTCGCGGCGTTCACGGAGTTCTGCTTCGTCTACCGCGCGCGCTACGCACTCGAGCTCGGCGAGGTGGTCGTGCACGACCTGCGCAACGATATCTATGCCGCGCTCTTGCGCATGCCGGTTGGCTTCTTCAAACGCACTCCCATCGGTCGCTTGCTCGGACGAGCGACGTCCGACGTCGACGTCGTGCGCGTGGGCGTACAAGACGTGGCGTTCGTGACGGTCGTGCAGCTCGGAAATCTACTCGTTTCGGCTGCGCTGATGCTCTTTTACGACTGGCAGCTGTTTCTCGTCGTGCTCGCGATGGCGCCCGTGCTCTGGACGCTCGTGCGGCACTTTCGGCGTGCACTGAGTCGCGCTTATCGCGCGCAGCAGGAGAGCTTCAGCCGCGTCACGGCGCAGCTCGCCGAAAGCGTGACCGGCATCCGCGAGATCCAGGGCTTCGTGCGACAGAGCCTGAACGGCGAGCTCTTCGCCGAGCTGATTCGCGATCACTCGCGCTACAACTACGACGCCGCCAAACAGAGTGCCGTGTTCCAGCCGCTGCTCGAGCTGAACGGGCAGCTCTTCTTGGCCATCCTCTTGGTCGTGGGCGGGTACCAAGCGCTCGGCGCGCACGTGCCCCTGCACGCGCTGATCCAGTTTCTATTTTTATCGAATGCGTTCTTCGGTGCGATCCCGAATCTCGGCACGCAATACAATCAAGCGCTGACCGCCATGGCGGGTGCCGAGCGAGTCTTTGCCCTCGTCGACCAAAAATCCGACTGGCAAGACGAGCCCTCCGCCGCCGACTTGCCCGAGCTCAGCGGTCGCGTCGAATTCCGCGACGTGACCTTCGCCTATGATCCCGGGCGTCCGGTGCTCTCGAACGTCTCCTTCGTGGCCGAGCCGGGGCAAACCGTCGCGCTCGTCGGTCACACCGGCGGCGGCAAGACCACGATCATGAGCCTCGTCGCCAAGCTTTACTTGCCGACTCACGGCCAGGTGCTCGTGGACGCGCACGATCTGGCGCACGCCACGAGCAACTCGCTCCATCGCCAGATTGCGAGCGTTACGCAGGAAAATTTCCTGTTCACGGGCAGCGTCCGCGACAACCTGCGTTTCGGTAAGCCCGACGCCACGGACGCGGAGATGCGCGAGGCCGCGCGCGCGCTCGACGTGCTCGACGTTTTCCTCGACTTGCCGCAGGGCTTCGACACGCTCGTCGGCGAGCGCGGCGCAGGGCTCTCGCTCGGCCAGCGGCAGATCGCGTGTTTCGTGCGCGCCATGCTGGCGAGCCCGCGCATCCTGTTGCTCGACGAAGCCACGAGCTCGGTGGACGCCGTGACGGAATCGCGCGTGCAGGCGGCGCTCGGCCGCTTGCTCGCGGGGCGCACGAGTTTCGTCGTGGCCCACCGCTTGAGCACGATCCGGCACGCCGACCAAGTGCTCGTGCTCGACGCCGGCCGCATCGTGGAGCGCGGCTCCCATCGCGAGCTCTTGCGGCGCGGCGGTCGCTACGCCGAGCTCTATCGAGAGTTCGCGAGCATGGTCGAGCTCGAAGCGCTGCCGTCCTGAGCGCGCGTTACGCGCACGGCGTCTCGCCGGGCTCCATCAGCTCGCGTACTTCGATTTCTGCTTCGTCGACGCCCACGAGCCGGTGCACCTCGAGCCAGCGCTTGGCGAACGCGACCGCTTCGGCGAGCGAGGCGAGCTGAAGCAATGTGTATCCTGCGATGAGCTCCTTCGATTCGGTGAAAGGCCCGTCGATGGTGCTCGCTTTGCCGCCGGCGACACGCAGGCGCGCGCCCGTCGCGCTCGGCTTGAGCCCGTCGCCCGCGAGCAGCGCGCCCGTGCGCACGCCCTCCTCCATGAGCTTGCCCATTTCGGTGAGCACCTCTTCGCTCGGGAGCGCGCCGGACTCGGTCGTGGCGTCGGCCTTGAGCATCAAGATGAAGCGCTTCGTTCCCGGCTTGCGCGGCGGCGTTGCGACCGCGGCCGCTTCCCGCGCGGCAAGCTCCTGTTCGCGCCAGCCGCCGGGCTGTTCGCTCGCGTCGACCGGAAAGTCCTCGGTGTCGTAGAGTGGCCGGAGCTCGACGCTGCCGTCACGCGCGGGCACGCGCTTGAGCCACTCGAGGGCTCGTTCGCGGGAAGCGGTGCGGATCAGGCAATAGCCGCCGATGAGCTCCTTGGCTTCGGCGAAGGGCCCGTCGGTCACCTGGAAGCCGCGCGGCGTGAGCCGGACGCGCGCACCCCGCGAGCTCGGGTGCAGGCCCTCGCCGCCGAGCAGCACGCCCGCGGACCGCATTTCCTCGTTGAAACGCGCCATCTGCGCGCGCTGCTCCTCGGTCGGCACGCCTCCGGCTTCGATCTTTTCGTCGCTCTTCACTAGCAGCATGCTGCGCATCGATTTCTCCTTGGGGCCGGGTGGTTCGTCCGGCGCATCGAGACGACGAATCTGGCGTCGCGGGATCGACACGCGCGAGGCTTTTTGTGTACGTCGGCTAAGCTGCTGATTTTATGAAGTTTTCAGTCGAACGCTTTCCCGCGTGCCAACCACGAGTTCGTGGTTGGTCGTGGGAGTGCGGGCGCAGTGGGCGCATTTCTCGTCGGCGTCGCGTTTGCGGTGAGCCGCGTCGTCTATTTCCGCGGGGGGCCCGTTCGATCGCTTCGAGCAGCAGCGACGCACGCATGTCGCGGTGGCGTTCGGCTTCCTGTTCGCGTTCGGTTTGCTCGTCGCGCGTGGCGTGCTGCGCTCGACGCGCCGCTTGCTTGCTTTTAGCGCGCTCGTGCTGAGCTGGGTGACGATCGCTGGAATTTTCGGCGAGTGGGGCGAAAATTATCGGTTCCGCTACGACATCGTGTGGCTCGCCTGGATGACCGCGCTCGGCGGATACGTGGCCTGCCTGCGCGTGCTCGGAGCGCTGGCGCGACGCGGGCGAGCGCGTTTGGCCCGCGACGTGCTCATTAAGTCGTCGAGGCGCGTCGCGACGCACGGCTTCTAGCGCGAAGCTCAGGCGAGCTGAAAGTCGTACACGCTGCCGAGCCCGAGAATGGTCGTGATCTCGTCGAGCGCCGTGCGGCATTCGTCGACGAACGCGGGGTCGGGGAGGTCGTCGAGCGTCACGCGGTCGCGGTACCGGCGCTGGACGCAGGCTACGAGCTCGTCGTGAAGCGCAGGGTCGAAGAGGACACGCCCCGCGAGCGCGTTCTCTTCGCGCGACTCGAGCCGGACGCGCAGCCGCAAACACGCCGGGCCTCCGCCATTGTGCATCGAGTCGTTCACGTCGACGAAGTGGAGCGCAGTGACGGGGTTCGGTTCCGCGACGAGCCGTTCGAGGAAGCGGCGCGCGGCGTGCGACTGCTGGGCCTCGCTCGGCGCGATGATCGCCATGTCGCCCGAGGGCAGCGTCACGAGCTCGGAGTTGAACGGGTAGGTCGCGACCGCCTCGGCGAGCGGCAGCTCTTGCTCGCTCGCCACGGCGACCTCGAGCTCGCCGCCGAGGCGTAACGCGAGCTCGGCGACGAGCGCTTCGTGCTCGAGAAACGCGCGCTCGTGGAGCATGAAGAAGCCCTCGTTGCCGACGCAGAGAACGTCCGAGTGAAACGCGCCGCCGTCGATGCCCGCGGGTGCTTGCTGCCAGAGCACGGTGTGGAGCGGCGCGAGGTGCAAAAGCCGCGCGACGGCTTCACTCGCTTCGCGCGTCTGTCGCGCCGGGTGCACGGTCGGGCGTCGCTTCGCGCTGCGCGAACGTCCCCAGCCGAAGAGGTGCACGGCACCTTGTTGCGTCGCGAGGCGCGTGTGGTTGGCCGCGCCTTCGTCAGCCATCCATTCGTTCGCGGGGAGGGCCTCGTGAACGTGAAAGTGGCGAGCGTCGCCGAACAGGCGCGAGAGCAAGCGCGTCGTGTACGGCGTCTCGATGCCCCGATGCAGCATCGTCACGAGATTGGCCGGCACCACGTGCACGCGTGCGTCGAGCGTGTCGCAGGAGGGCGCGACCGTCGCCGCGTTCGCCGTCCACATCGCGCTCGCGCTCGACGCGGCGGAGAGCAGCTCCGGCGCCAGGCGCCGCGTGTCCGCGAGCACGGCGGCCTCGGTGCCCTCGAAACCGAGGCGTCGCAAGAGCGTCACGTCGGGCCGCGGTTGCGGCGGTAGGATCGCTTGCGCTACGCCGAGCTCTGCGACGAAGCGCATCTTGGCGAGACCCTGCAGCGCTGCCGCGCGCGGATTCGACACGTGGCCTGCATGTCGCGCGCTCGCGAGGTTGCCCGCAGAGAGGCCTGCGTAATGGTGCGTGGGCCCCACCAGCCCGTCGAAGTTGAGCTCGCGCGCCGGCATCCTGCTACTTTACGGTCCGCGCGCCGGCCCGGGACATTTGACGGCGACGGGGGCCGGCGCCATCTCGGCCGACGCAGAAAAATCGAATAAATTCAATCTGTTGTTAGATAAGTCGGCGAGCCCTCTCGCGAGGCTTGACACCCGACCCGCCACGGCTACCCTCCCGGTCCCCTAAATCCGGCCTACCCGTAGATGCCTACAATTCAGCAGCTCATCCGCACCGGTCGCGAAGCCATCACGACGCGCACCGCTTCGCCCGCCCTTCGTGAATGTCCTCAAAAACGCGGCGTGTGCTTGCGCGTCTACACGGTGACTCCGAAGAAGCCGAACTCGGCGCTTCGCAAGGTGTGCCGCGTGCGCCTCACGAACAGCATGGAAGTCATCACCTACATTCCGGGTGAAGGTCACAACCTGCAAGAGCACAGCGTCGTCTTGATCCGCGGCGGCCGCGTCAAGGATCTGCCCGGCGTGCGTTATCACGTCGTGCGCGGCACCCTCGACGCCTCCGGCGCCATCGGTCCGAGCAGTACCAACAAAGCCAACCGCAATCGCAGCCGGTCCAAGTACGGCGTCAAGCGGCCCAAGCAGTAAGAGGAATACACAGCCATGCCCCGCC
>JAICTZ010000070.1 GCA_025936115.1 Polyangiaceae bacterium | reverse complement strand
GGCGCTTCGCCACCCATGCCGCCTTCGCCGCCCATGCCGCCTTCGCCGCCCATGCCGGCTTCGGCTCCCGTGCCGCCGGTGCCCGTGCCGCCCGTGCCGGTACCGCCCGTCGCTGAACCACCGGTGCCTGTGCCGCCGGTGCCCGTGCCGCCCGTGCCGGTACCGCCCGTCGCTGAACCACCGGTGCCCGTGCCGCCGGTGCCCGTGCCGCCCGTACCCGTGCCGCCCGTGCCAGTCCCACCCGTACCCGTGCCGCCCTTACCAGCGGACGCGCCGCCCGTGCCGCCCTTACCGGCCGAGCCACCCTTTCCGGCGGACCCACCCTTCGCTCCCGAGCCACCCTTGCCACTAGTGCCGTTGACCGTGTCGTCGTCATCGCTTCCGCAAGCGGACATTAGGCCTGCCATCGCAAGCGGTAGAACGAACACGAGGTTGACGGCTAAGCGATTTCGCAAATGACGCGACAGTGTCAAGGCATCCTCCTAGGCAACGCGCGGAAAGCTCGCGCGAGGATCGTTAGGCTAAGAGACCGAGCACTCGATGGTCAAGCCTTAGAATTGCGCGTTCGCAATTCGACTCCTCTCGACACACACATCCGCCTCCTGCCAAAGCACCGTGCGCATTGTTCGCGCACGCGAGTCGCTTCACCACGAACGCGTGTGTCGATCTAGCTAACGAAGTGAAACGCTGTCGCGGAAGACCTCACCGTGCACGCGGCGAGCTCCTCAATCGTCCCCGACGCTATCGCACCGTATCCTACTGGCACTCCGGACGTAGTCGGCGGGTGCCGTCGGGGGCGAGATAAAACGGCTCCTCGCAGGAAGCTTTCCGGCTCGGCTGTGCGTCTGCCGGTTTTGCGCTGCTCGTCGGCACGACCTTCGCTGGCGCCAAAGGTCGTGCCGGAGCGCCTTTCCGTCTGGCTGGAGCGCGCGTCTCGTTCGATGCGCGCGTCTCGTTCGATGCGCGCGTCTCGTTGGGTGTTGCACTCGATTCCGCCGCTACCGGCTCGTCGCGACGCACGATCATGGCCGGCGCGACGCGCTCAGAATCGCCGCCGCTCGTCGCGGCAACCTCGGGCACGGTCGGGCTCTGCGTGACGGCCTGTACGGCTGCGTGGGGTGATATGTCTGCCCGGCCAGAGAGCCGCGGCGACAGCACGAGGGCGGCACCGAGCGCGATGGTGGCGAGCGTGCCGAGCACGAGCGCTCCGCGTCGCGAGCGCTTGCCGGCCGGAGTCTCGGCGACTTCGGCCGGGAGCCAGCTGCTCCGTTCCGAGCCGGAAGCCGCGCGAGCGCTCGCTGCGATCACCTGCGAGACGACCATCGTCGCGGGCGCGCTCACGCTCTCTTCGGTCGCGGCGAGCGTCAGCCTTCGCTCGACGAGCGCCTTGATCTCCGCGCGTGTCTCGCGGAACAGTGCCGAGACGTACGCGGCGAGATCCTTTTGCTTCGCTTCACCCGTGTAGCGCTCACAGTAGGCGTCGAGATCCTGCTGCAGCTCGTACGCCGTCTGATAGCGATTCTCCCGCTGCCAGGCGAGCGCCTTCATCACGATGTGATTGAGCTCGTCGTCGCAGCCGGGCTGCACCGACTGCGGCGTCGGCACGTCGTCCTGCATCACGCGGCGCATGATCTGGACGTCCGGCGTGTCCTTCCACAGCTTGCGGCCCGTGGCGGCGGCCCAGAGCATGCACCCGATCGAATAGAGATCGGCGCGCCGATCGATGCCGTTGGCAACGATTTGTTCGGGCGCCATGTACGCGAGCTTGCCCTTGATGACGCCCGTCGCCGTCTCCGTCGAAGAGGACGCCGCCTTCGCGATGCCGAAGTCGAGCACCTTGACCTGGCCGTCGTAGGTGACGAACACGTTCTGCGGTGAGATGTCGCGGTGCACGAGGTCGAGGGGCGTGCCGTCGTACGCCGACAAATCGTGGGCGTAGCCGAGCCCTTCGAGCGCGCTCATGATCACGCGCAGCTGGAGCTTCAGCGTCATGGGCTTTCCGACCAGCTCGCCGCGCTTGATGATGGCCGAGAGCGATTGCCCCTCGAGGTACTCCATCACCATCACGTGACGATCGCCCTCGTTGCCGACCTCGTACGTTTGCACGACGTTCGGGTGATTCAGCTGCGCCGCGAGCCGCGCCTCGTCGAGAAACATCGTGAGCGACTCGGGTTCGCTCGCGAGCTCGGGTAAGAGGGCTTTCAGCACGACCAGCTTGTTCACGCCGCCCGGTCCCTGCGCGACGGCGAGGTAGACGTTGGCCATGCCGCCGCGGCCGAGCTCCGAAAGCACGCGATACCGGCCGACGCGCGCTGCGGCCGGGCTCATGCTGATGCCCCGCAACGTCGTGCGGACTACCCGCGCCGGCGCGGCGGGCTCATGCGCTTCCGTCGCGGACTTTACCATCCTCTCAACTTAGCATCCATTGCGCATCATTTCGTTGCTCGCGCCGCGAACACACTCACTTAGGTGGGTGATGTTCCTAGTCCGTACTACGGCGCCTGGCTTCAGCGCCGGGCGTCGGACGATGTGCGCCTCGGTGCGCGACTCAGCGCAGCACGGTGAGCGCCGTCGCCGCAAAGCCGTTCGCGGCGAGCGTCAGCTTCTTTTGGCTCTGTGCGCCGTTCGCACTCATACTCACCGTGTGCGCACCGGGCGGCAGCCGCACGCGGCCGATCGCGATGCGCGCCGGCAGCGTCTCCCAGCTGCGCGTGTCGGGCGTATCGACCGCCGTGAGCGTCGCCTGCGTCGCGAGCGCGACGAGCATGCCGATGCCTTCGTCCTTGCTCGCCCCCTTCGCGGCGGCGCCCGCGGCGTAGCCCGCGACGACGCGCGCGATCATGCGCGAGATCGCCGCGGCCATGACGGCGCCCTTCGCGTCGTCCCACGCGCGCCGCGCTTCCACGTCGACGGCGAGCACGCCGTCGAGCTGCTGCGGCCCCTGATCGACGAACAAGCGCGGCTCGACGCGACCGAGGCGCGGCTCGCCGAGCTCCGGGTAATTCACCCACGTGACGAGCCCTTGCGCCGCGAGCCGATTCGCCTGCGTCACGTCGGCGGGGCTCATGAAGAAACTCGCGTAGGTGAGCGCGAGACCGATGGGGACGCGCTTGGCGATTTTCGCCGGCACGCGGCCGTAGCCGATGATGACGAGCAGCTCGGCGTCGTCCGTCGCGGTCGACGCGTCCGTCTTGCCGTCGCTTTCGCCGAGCAGCTCGCGCAGGCGCGGCGTGCGGTACGAGCTCAGCGTCGCGAGGCGCCGGATCGGCTCCGCGAGCGAGGGATAGTTCGCGTAAGCGAGCGCCTCGTCGTAGTAGCGCAGCGCCTCGTCGGCGTTGCCGCTCTTCTCGAACGTGAAACCGGCCAGGTAACTGCCGAGGCCGAGCAAGCCGCGGCCCTTGCCTTCGCTCCGCTCGATGAACTGCTGCATGACGGCGAGGCGCCGGGCCTCGATGCGCGCGCCGTTCAAATCGCCGCGCACGAGGTAATTCACCATGTTCATGGTGTTGATCATCAGCTTCTCGTAGGGCGGGGCTTTGTACGGCCCCACGTCGTCCGAGTAGATGTACTTGCCGATGTCGTGCGCGGCGTTGCGCGACAAATCCAGGATTTCGATGTTCTTGTCCGAAGTCTCGAGATCACGGCTCGAGAGCGGGTACTGCTCGAGCGTTTGCAGCACCATGGCGCGATCGAGCAGGAGCAGCGCCGTGTCGCCCTTGATCTTTTCGGGCAGCTTGTCCGCGCTCTTCACGTCGAGCGCCTCGTTCAAGAGCTTCAGCGCCTCTTGCGGGCGTCCGGCGTCGAGCGCCGTGCGAATCGGCTTCGTGTGGTCCGAATGACTCGCGCAGCCGAGCGCAAAGGCGAGCACGGCGCCCGCGAGGGCGCTCCATTTCGCCGGCCGAGGGTGCGGTGCGGACATGGTCCGAAACGACAAGCGCGTTTCCGACCTAAATAATCGCCTTGGTCACGCCGGCTTTGTTCTGGAACAGGATTTCGCCCGTTTGCACGTCGAGCACCTGGATGAACATGAAGTACTGCACGCGCCGCTCGCCGCTCTGACGCTCGTCGGTGTTGTAGACCTTACCCGTCACGATGTAGCGGGCGCCTACCTGCTTGCCCCAGACCGCCGTTTGGCTCGGATCGAAAGCGCCCGAGTATTGGCGCCGGATCTCTTCGACGAGCTTCGGCTGCTGGTCCATGCTGATGACGCGCACGTGGCCGGCGTTGACGAGCGTCGTCTCGATGTCGCTGATGAGCGCGTCGAGCGAGCTATCGATGTGCTCGCTCGTCTCGTTGCGGAGCGGGATCACGGCGACCGGGGGCCGGTCCTCTTGCGTCCAGCGCTGGATGATCGGCGCCTTCTGCAGCGCCGTCATATTCTCGTGCAAGAGCTTCTCGAGATCGCGCTTGTCGAGCCCGGTGCTCATCGCCTCGGTGTCGAGCCCGGCTACGTCGGAGCCGCGCACCGCTTTGGGCCCACAACCCACGAGCGCGCTCACGCCGACCGCCACTAATCCCAAGCTTGCCCATGCCTTCATAGTGATTCCTGATCGTCGATTTACGCCTACCCCGCGGGGCGCGCAATTCTTCCTTGCCCTGCGCCGGGACGGCGTCGGGTGCACGTAAATTTAGCGCCGTGGCCTGGACGTCACGCGGCGTCGGAACGCCAAACGCCCTTCGAACCGAGGCTCAGCTCCCGCCGGACGTTTCGCTCGCGGGCGCCGGCCGCCGCACGGGAATGATCTGAACGCGGCGATCTTCGCCTTCGCCGTCACTCTTCGTGATGACGCCCTCGAACTTGGCGAGCGCCATATGAACGACGCGGCGGTCGCGCGGATTCATCGGCTCGAACGTGATGATCTTGCCGTCGTGCACGGCTTGACGCCCGAGTCGCTTCGCCATCGTCGCGAGCGAGTCGTCGCGCCGCGCGCGGTAGCCTTCGGCGTCGACGAGCACGTGGCGCTTGTCGAGCGTCGGGCGGTTGACGACGCGGTGCGTGAGAAACTGGAGCGCCTGCAGCACCTGGCCCTTCTTGCCGATGGCGAGGCCCGCGTCGCGGCCGACGATCTCGATGTTGATCTCGTCGGGCGAGTCGCCCTCCTTGGGGCGCCGCAGGCGCACCTTGCACTCGAGCTCCATCTCGCGAATCACGTCCGTCACGAACGCGAGCGCTTGTCGCGTGCGTTCGTCCGCCGGCACGATTTCTTCGTCGTGCTCCGTGTCGTGCCGTTCGCGCGCGCCTTCGCCGGTCTCCGCCTCGTCCCCCGCGCTGCCCAGGTCGTCGTGTTTGATGTCTTCGTCGTTGTCCATCTGCTAGTCCGGATCTCGTGAGCGCCGCTCGGCGGCGATGAGTGCTCTCGTGAGGGGGCGCGGGCATCGCCGGGCGCCGCCTGCGGCCCAAAACCTATTTCCGTCTCAGGCCTCGCGCAAGTCCGCGGCTGGCCGGCCCAATCGCCCGGCGTTCAAGCCTTGTTCCCCTGCGTGATCGCGCGCCGCGCGTGGCGCTCGACCAATTGTTGCTGGGCGATGCCGAGCAGGCCGTTCGTGAACATGTAAACGCCGAGGCCCGACGGCAAAAACAGCATCATCACCGTGAACATGGCCGGCATCAGGTAGAGCATCATCTTCTGCTGAGCGGCGTCGCCCTGCATCGGCATCAGCTTTTGCTGCAAGAAATTGGTGGCGCCGATGACGAAGGGCAGGATGAACAGCGGATCGGGCCCGGAAAGGTCGGGGAACCAGAGGAAGGGGATGTTGTAGAGCTCGACGGCGGTCTGGAGCGTCGTGTAGAGCGCGAACCAGACCGGCATCGAGGCCATCTGCGGCAGGCAGCCCTTCAGCGGGTTCACGCTGTGCTTGCGCCAGAGCTCCATCTGCGCGACGCCCTTGGCCTGCGCGTCGTTCTTGAACTTGGCGTTCAAGGCGTCCATCTCGGGCTTGAGCTCGCGCATCCGGATCATCTGCTTCACGGACGGCAGCGTGAGCGGGAAGAGCAAGGTACGCGCCGTGATCGTGAGCACGATGATCGCGAGCCCCCAGTTGGGGACCACGGAGTGCACCTTGAGCAGGAACGCGACCAGGATCTTGGCGATGGCCGAGAAGAAGCCGAGATCGATGAGCTCGATCAGCCGGTGCCCGCCGCCGCCCACGGCCTCGAGGATGCTGCGTTCCTTCGGGCCCATGTACGAGAGCACGCGGTAGGTCTCGCTCGCGCCCGGCGCCACTTCGTGCGGCGCGTAGGCGAGCCGGGCGCGGAACATGCCGCCGCCCTCGGGGTCGTCCTTGCGATTGCGGTAGCGCGCTGCGTTCCAGCGCTCCTCGACCTGCAGCTGACAGGCCGGGTCGGTGGGACCGGCGAGCGGCACGACCGCCTGCGAGAAGTAGGCGTTCGAGACGGCCCCGAAAGCGGGCTTGCCCGGGGCCTGGAACCAATCGCCCGCGGCGAGCGGCGTCGCGGGAAAGTTCTTGAACTTGTCGGCGTCGAAGTCTTCGACCCGTTTGCGCGTCGTGGCCCCGGTGTCCGAAACGCATTCGACGTGCGTGACGAGCGCGCTCACGCCCATGAGCCCCGACTTTTGCTCCTTGTCGGTGCGCCAGGCGTCGTTGTCGACGGTGAGCGCCTGTCGCAGCGGACGCGTCGTGCGATTCGTCACGCTGGCCGTGACCTCGAGCTCGTAGGGACGCCCGGTCGCGCGGACCGTCTCCGTCACGCGCGCGCGTGCGTCCTCGTACGTGAACTGACAGCTCGTTTTCGAGCTCTGCTCGACGTCGTAGTCGAGCAGGTTACCCGCGACGAGCCAGTCTTCGCTCGGGATCCCGACCGCGGGGTTTTGCCAATCGAAGCGGAGCGAGCGGCGGTCCTCGACGTCGGGCGTGGTCGAGAGGTCGATGGGCACGCCCTTCTTGCGGTACTTCGCGTGCAAGAGCTCGAAGTGCGTGAGGGTCGCGCTCCGGCTCGAAAGTTTGGCGTGGAAGTCGTCCGTCCAGATGTCGCAGAAACGCTCGGGAGCGCGCGTGGCGGCGACGCTGACCAACTGCTCCGGACGCAGAGGCTGCACCGAGCTCGAGCCGTGGAACCACTTCGGTACGACCACGAATGCGAGGAAGAGCCCGACGGCGATGAAGGCTAAGCGACCGAGGTTGCCTCGTTCCATGGTGTTGTGCGGGCGTTTGGACGACCGACCGCCCGCCCTCTAGCACGGTCCTGGGGAGCTTAGCGGCCGGCTTGCGTGGTTTTCGGAGTCGGCGTCACGCTGCGGCCGAGTTAGCGCAGGTTTCGTGCGCATCACCCAGGCACGGAAGTGCGGGGTGGGGGTGGGTCGTGACCGCCTGGATGAAAGGGATGACATTTCGCGAGGCGGCGGACCGCCAACCAGCTACCCCGCAGCGCGCCGTGTAGCTCCAAACATTCGGCCGCGTAGCGCGAGCACGAGGGGTGGAAGCGGCAAACTGGTCCGAGCAGGCGCGACAGCGTGAGCTGGTAGATGCGGATGAGGAAAATCAACGCGCGTGCGACCATGGAGCCGGCTTCACGCACGAGTGTTCGCGCCTTGGGCAGGTCGCGCAAGCAAGCTCTTCTGGCGGCGCTCGAGCGCGCTCGACGCCCCGCGCCACTCGGCGACTACGTCCCCGAGCCGGCGATTTTCCGGCGCTTTACGCACGATCACGACCACGTCGATGCCTGCGGCGAACCAGGTCGCGCACTCGCGAAACGCCGCGCGCACCAGACGTTTGGCCCGATTGCGCACGACCGCTCCCCCGATCTTGCGCGAAGCCGTGATCCCGAGCCGCGCGGGTCCCTCCGCCTCCTGGCGCGCGAGGATGAGCACGAAGTGCTCGGTGTGGACCCGTTCGCCGCCCTTTTGGATGCGCTCGAACTCGGCGCGCTTGCGTACGTGCGTCGCGTGACGCGCGGCGCGAGCCCGCGAAACGCTACTTTTCGTAGGTCGAAACCGTCAGGCGCCAGCGGCCCTTGCGCCGGCGGTTGGCGAGCACTTTGCGACCGCCTTTGGTGCTCATGCGCTTGCGATAGCCATGCGTCCGAAGACGACTCGTGTTGTGGGGCTGATAGGTGCGCTTCATGACGGTCCCGGCGGTTTAGGGGCCGGGAGTCAGCCACGCACTCGGCTTTTCGTCAAGTCCATCGGGAGTTGTCTCGCGACGGCCTCGACGAGCGCGAGGTCGGCCACGGCGTCCGCGGGCGACAGGGCGAGGGGACGGCCGTTTTGGACCACGTCGGCGAAGTGCTCGAACTCCGCGACGAAACTCGACTTTCTGGGGTCGTAGCGTTTCTCGCGTCGCTTGGGATCGAACACGACGAGGTGGTCGTAGAAGAGCTCCGCCGTCGCGCGCTCGCCGAAGACGCGGAGCATGGGACCTGAGTAGTGCGTGCTGAAGGAGCTCGTCCAGGTACCGAGAGCGCCCGATTCGAAGCGCAAGAGTGCGAGCGCCGTGTCGAGCGGCGGCAGGGCAGGGTCGTAGCTCGCCGTGAGGTTCTTCACGACGGTCGGCGCGCCGAAGCACCGCCGGAGCACGTGCGCGAGGTGAACACCCGCATCCACGACGAAGCCGCCGACATGGCCCGGCTGGGCGCGCCAGCCCGTGTGAAAATAGGGATTTTCGGCGTCCATGAACGACATTTGTCGCACGTCGACCAGCCGCACCTCGCCCAGTCGGCCCTGGCGGACGAGCTCGGCGAGCTTCACGGCGTGCGACATGAACGCGAAGTTTTCTCCCACGAGCCACGGCGGCGTGTAGCGAGCCGCCGCACGCACGAGCCTTCTCGCCGCTGCGACGGAAGGTCCGACCGGCTTTTCGCTCAACACGGCTTTGCCGGCGCGCAATGCCGCGAGGACGTAGGCCGGCTGGGCGTCGATGGGCAGACTGATGAGCACGGCGTCGAGATCGGGCAGCGCGAAAAGCTCTTCGGCGCTGTCCACGACGCGCCCCACGCGGGCGATGCGCGCGTAGCGCTCCGCTTTCTTGCGCGTGCGGTTGGCGCAGGCGACGAGGTCGAGCCGGTGCCGGAGCTCATCGAAGGCGGGGAGGTAGAGCTTTTCGGCCGCGACGCCCGTGCCGAGCAGCCCGAGTCGAAGACGCTTCATCAATAAGGAGGATTACAGAGCGTGCGGCACGCGTCCTGGATTTGGTCGCAGGCGTGTGACGTCACGCAATCCGCACACTTTTCCCGGTGATGCGTGTCGAGCTCGTTTTCTACCTGAAACTCGCAGTCGTTCTCGCCGAACCCGTCCGGGTCGGCGGTCGTCGGCTGTCCCTTCGGGAGCAGCTTGCAGGAGTCGAGCCTCTCGCAGATCTCGGCCGCGTTGCTCTTACATCCCCCCGCAAGGACGCTGGCGAGCGCGGCGGTCACGACCCAACCCGGCTGTTTCACCGCAGCTGAACCTAGCACGAATGGCCCCGCCAGCGTGGCTCGAGCGGCCCCGGCGGCCGTGGCGGACCCGATGACGAGCACCATAAGGCCCCCACGAGCACGGCAGGCACGCTCCGCCAAAATGAACGGAAGCAACGGTCTCCTGCTCCGGGCACCCGAGTACCGCAGGCACGCTGCGGGTGAAGGGAATGGATGGCTCACGATCCCGCCTCGTCGGCCGGATAAGGCTCATTGGCGGCGAAAAACGAAGGTGGGGTCGGCTTGCGGCCCCCCTCGGCGCCGTGCTACCTCCACGCTCCCCATGCGCGAGAACATCCGCCTCCTTTCGTCCGCCGGCACCGGCTACACGTACTACGGCACGAAGAACAAGCGCACGCAGACGAACAAGCTCGAGATCAAGAAGTACGATCCCGTCGTTCGCCAGCACGTCGTGTTCAAAGAGGCGAAAATGCCTCCGCACAGCAAGTGACGGCCTGAGTCGAGCTGGGTCGGGGTTCGAGGAGAGTACCGACGCGCCGCTGGCTCGACAGTCGACGTCGAGCGGTACCGTCACGGTTGAGTGAGGCGTTAGAGGACGGGCCGTACGCGGCGGCGCATGTATGCGAGGGCGCATCGTACGCCGCGCGCATCATGGGCGCGCGGCGATCGGGAGTGTTCCGAAGAACACGCGCAGGTGAACGCCAAATAAATATCTGCCGAATTCAAGACGAAGCGCAAGCTTCAGGCAGCGCGCGGGGCGACGGGAGCAGCACGCCATGCGACACCGCACTCGCACCTCCGAGTCCGGCCCGGGAGGGCGCCGTTCGCCTCGCTTGCGCGCGGGTGCGCCCAACGTAATCCGCCGTGAACGCCGACTCGGGTCGTGCTCGCCGCGCGACGCGCAAACGGAGCGCAGCACCGCAAATGCCGCATCGTGGCTACGTGTCATTCGGGCGCCCCCGAGCCGCCACGCGACTCCGAGCCTCTACGAGACTCGAGCCTCCGCGCGCCGCCGCCGCTTCCTTGTGGCGCGCCCACGCGTCGTTCGACGGCGAGGCGAGCGGAGAGCGTTCGCTCCGATTACTCTTTGAGGATCTTGAAATCGACGCGGCGGTTGCGGGCGCGGCCTTCGTCGGTGGTGTTGTCGGCGATGGGCTGCTTCGGCCCGAAGCCTTGCGATTCGAGGCGGCTCGCGGCGATGCCGTGGTTGATGAGGTAGTTCTTGCACGCGGCGGCGCGATCCTTCGAAAGCCGCATGTTGACCTCGATGGCGCCGCGGTTGTCGGTGTGACCGTAGACGCCCATGCGCACGCTCGGGCGCGACTTCATGAGCGCGAGCACCTCGTCGAGGATCGGGAAGCTCACGTCTTTGATCACGGCCTTGCCGTATTCGAATTCGATCGGGCGTAGCAGCTGAACTTCGCCGCTCTCACTGACTTGCGTGAGGCCTGGGCAACCGAGCTTCGCCGGATCGGCCGAGCGCACGCCGGCTTCGACGGGGCACTTGTCTTCGGCGTCCGCGATGCCGTCGCTGTCGGCGTCGGTTTCGGGGCAGCCGTCCTCGTCTTGAACCTTGTCTTTGTCTTCGGGCTGATCGGGACACGCGTCGGCCGAGTCCGGAATGCCGTCGTGATCCCGATCCGCTCCGCCGGGGCAGCCGTCGCTCTCATCCGGGGGTTTGCCGTCCTCTTTCTGGTGCGGGCACTTGTCGATGCTGTCCGGGTACCCGTCTCCGTCACTGTCGGGATCGGCGAGGTCGCCGCTCGTGAAATGCACCTTCGGCGGCGGCGACGCGGGCTCGAAGTCCTTGAGCGTGAAGAACGTGCCGATCGAAAGCAGCACGCGGAAGTCGGCGCCGCCGTAGCCGGTGAACAGGCGCGTGCCGAAGCCGCCCATGGTCCAGATCCGCTCGCGCTTGTCGAGCATGTAGCGGCCCTCGCCCATCCATTCGATGTCGGTGTTGCGGCTGCCGAAGAAGGTGCTGTCGTCGTTCGGTCCCACGGGCGCGATTCCCGTCGTACCCCAGAGCTCGGCACCGAGACGGATCCGGTTGCCGCGCAGCGGCATGAACGCGCCGAACGCGAAGCGCAGCTCCGAATCCGTGTAGAGCGCGCCCTGAGGCCCGCCGATACTGCGCTCGGCTCGGAACTGCGGGCCGATCATGCCGTTGAGAAAAAACTTCGTGAAGTCGAGCTCGCCGGATGCGTAGAGCATGCCCGCCAACGAGCCGTCACCGGTGAACGCTTGCGGGTTGCCCGTCGGCAGCCACATGGCGCCGCCTGCACCGACGCGCGCGTCGCGCCGATCGGATTCCCAGAGCACGACGCGAGCGTCCAAACGCAAGTCGTGAATACCGGCGCGCGTCGACGCGATACCGCCGCCGCCGACACCGTATGCCTGCGGGTCGGCGCCCCCCGCGAACTTGTAGAGCTCGATCGGCAGCGAGAGGTTCAGGCTCAGGCGCTTGGACATCTCCGCGCCGATCGACAAGTACGCGAGGAACTGTCCGCGCACCGGATCGTCGATCTCGTACTGTGTTTCCGGATCGGCGGTCACCGTCTCGTCGCGCAGCGGATTGTGCGTGTAGCCGAGCGCGAAGGCGCCGTAGAAACGCGTCTGGTCGTAGGCGTGCGGACGCCAGACCATGAAGCCGTCGTCGGGAGCGCCGGAGAGCTCTGCGCGATCGAGGTAGAAATAATTCGACTGTGCCTCGGCCGCGCGTGGCGCCGCGACCAACGCGCCCAAGCCTAGCGCCAAGGACGCGACGAACTTTGCAAGATGCCGGGCGGGCGTGTGGGGCTCGCTCAAGCGCACCGATTCAACGTACTCCGCTCCGCGCTTCGGTAGAACGCTTTTATTGCTTCATTAAGCTCCGACGGCTGCGAGCACTTTCTCGGCCGCGTGGCCGCCTCTCATGCCTTCGAGCGCCCTCGCATGCGCGTGCTCGAGGTGCTCCGGCCGTCATCGCGGGTCCCGATTTCATCGTTACTTGATCGCGGCGAAGAGCTCACACACCCACAGCGTCCCATCGGAATCCCCCGCCACGCCGACGCCGAACGTGTCGAAGCGGCTTTCGAGCAAGTTCGAGCGGTGCGACGGGCTCTGCCAGAGCGTCCGATGGGCGTGAGCCGCGTCAGCCGCGTGCGCCACGTTCTCGCCTACCGTGTGCGCCGCGACGCCCACTCTCTCGAGGCGGTCGCTCGGTGAGCCGTCGCGACCCTCGTGTGCGAGCTGGTGCTCGTCGCGCATTACCTCCGCGTGCGCCTGGGCTGCGCGATCGAGGCGCGCGTCGCGAGTGAGTCGCGTGAGCCCTTCGCTTGCCCGCGCCCCGGTCACCATACCGGCGAGCGCCGCGGCCGGATCCGCCGCCGTGCCGTCGTTTTCGCCGGGCGCCGGTAGTGACGCGACGAGCGTTTCCGGCTTGCTGCCGGCCAAGACGAGCGCCTCGGCGACGGGGCGCGGCCCCCCGGCGATCGTCGCGAGCACTTGTACGAGCCAAAGCCCTTCGCGATCGACGTGAAAACGCGCCCGGACCTCGCCGCCATCGAGTGAGCTCGTGACGGCGTGCGGCTCGCCGCGCGGGCCGAGTACGATCACTTCGGCCGCGCTCGCCGGCACGAGCGAGTGCGCGTCGAGCTCGAGCCAACTTCCGAGGCGCGCTGCCGTCGGCAGCGGCGCGATGTCCGCGACCACGTCGACGGCGAGGCCGACGGCGACCTCGCGCCCCGGCTTGCTCGCGAACGCGGTGCCGCAGCGTAACTCGCCGACGTGCGGCAGCGCGCGAAGCCAGCCGTCGAAGCGCGTGGCGCCATCGTCGCCGACGTGTCCGCCCGCGAGCACCCAGAGGTGTGGCCAAACGTAAGGAGCGCCTTCGGCTCGCATGACGTAAGTCACGTCCTCGGCATCCGTCGCAACGCGTCCGGCGAGCTCCCGCGCCGCGATGAAACGAGCTGCGCGATCGAGCGCAGCGTCGTGCTCGGGGCAGGCTATGGCGAGCGCGCTGGTCTCCCGTGCGCCCGGCTGAGGCGAACGAGTGGCGGGCTGCCACGCGTACGGTTCCCCGCGTGGCACGCCTGCGTCGTCCCGGTCGAGCTCGGCGGTGTCAGCCGCGTAACCATTCTCCGTCGCTCGGACGGCCGGGCCGCTCGAAATCCCGAGGCCGGCGCTCGTGCAGGCGGCTGCCAACGCCGCCGAGAGGCAAAAGACGCCCAAATCAGAGCCGCTCATGAGTCGAAACCTACCGCGCCGTGCCCGGTGCCTGGTAGGCTCGCCGAGATCTTATGCGGCTCAGCAGAGCCACTACCGCGGCGAAGGTCGCTGTCTTCGCCGTCGTCATGCTCGGCGCCGGCCTTTTCATGTACCGGTTCGTCAACAAGGCGAACGGGTCTGGGTCGGGCTACGTCGTCTATGCGCTGATGCGGGACGCGTCCGGGATCGCCAAACATTCGCAGGTCCGAATGGCCGGCATTCCGATCGGCTCGATCGAGAACGTCCGGCTCGAGGGCGAACGGGCGCGCATCGATCTGCGCATCAACCCCGACGTGCCGCTCTACGAGGACGCCTCCGTCACGAAGGTCGCCTCGAGTTTGCTCGGCGAGTACTACCTGGCGATCGGCCCGGGAACCGAAGGTAAACGCAAGCTCAAGGAGGGCGATCGGATCCTCGTCGTCATCGAAGCCACCTCGACCGATCAGCTCGTCCGCGAGCTCGCCGACATCGCGCGTGACGTGAAACAGGTGACGACCTCGCTCGCTCAATCGATCGGTACCGACCAGGGCCGCGACGACATGAAGGCGATCCTCGGCAATCTCGCGCAAGCGACGGACGCTCTGAATCAAACGGTTCGCGAGAACCGCCAGAGCATCCGCAACATCTTAGTCCAGGTCGAGGGCATCACCAGCAAGAGTGGCCCCGAGCTCGATCGCATCCTCGAGAACGTGCGCGTCACCACCCAAGAGGTGCGCGAGCTCACGGCCAAGTCCGAGCCGGGCAAGCCGGCGAACGAGGGCGAGGTCCGCCAGATCATCGACAAGGTGAACCGAGCGAGCGACAGCCTCGAGAGCGCGCTCAAGAACATCGATAGTGTCAGCGGCCGCATCAACCGCGGTGAAGGCACCATCGGCCGCCTCACCAAGGACGAAAAGCTCATCAACGAGGTCGAGGGCGTCGCCGAAGACGTCCACGAATTCACGGGCGGCCTCACGCGGCTTCAAACCATCATCGGCCTGCGCACCGATTACCAGTTTCTCGGTAACGGCGTAAAAAGCTACGTCGAGCTCCGCCTACAGCCGAGCGAAGACAAATACTACCTGATCGAAGTCGTCAACGACCCGCACGGCCTCACGAGCTACGAACAGGTCGACGTCGACACGACGAACCCGAACTCGCCGCCGCACTACCGCGAAGTGCACACCATCACCAAGAACTCCCTCCGCTTTTCGCTCCAATTCGCGCAAAGCTTCGGCCCGTTCACGGGCCGCTGGGGCATCAAGGAATCCACGGGCGGCATCGGCCTCGACCTCCTGCTCTTCGAAAAGCGCTTCGAGCTGCGCCAGGACTTGTTCGGCTTCGGCGAGGTCGTCCTCCCGCGCTGGCGCGTCTCCCTCGGCTACGAATTCATCAATCGCCTTTGGCTCCTCGGCGGCGTCGACGACATCCTCTCGGGCAGCCGCCGCGACTACTTCGTCGGCGCCCAACTCCGCTTCAACGACGACGACCTGAAACGCATCCTCCCCTTCGCCCCCGCGGCACCACACTGACGCGCTGTGCGTGACGGCGGGGTTCGGCGACGGGCTCCGCGCGACGGCGGGGTTCGGCGACGGGCTCTGCGCGACGGCGGGGTTCGGCGACGGGCGGGCGCGCCGAGAGTGACTACGGGGTTCAACGCTGCGCGGGGAAGGGACGGCGGGGTTCGGTGGAGGCTCCGCGGCGGCTTGGCGATGCGAGGGAGTGACGGCGGGGAGTTCCGCGATCCGATCCGCGATACGACGGAGCGGATCGGCGGTGGAGTGCCTGCTGCGACAAGGAAAGCTCTTAGCGCAGAACCGTCACGCCACCCGTGTCCTTAGTGGTTCCGAGGTTGTGGAGCGCTAGCTGCGCGCCCTCACTACTGCATCAAGCAGTGCGCAGAGCTGATGAACCATCATCCACTCGCCGTTATCTCGAGGCGGATCCGTTACTCACTCTAGCCCGGACCCGCTTTAATTTTCGCAGCTGGGGCGGGGAGCGCCGTGGAGCCGGCCGGCCGCAATCGTCGACGCGCGTGGCGCACGCCGCTCGTCCGCGCGTGACGCGACATGTCCCACTCCACGTCACGCTGCGTCTCGTAACGTGTTTGCCGAGCCTGCGCCAGCGGCGGACCCTTCGCGTCGTGCGTGAAGCGCTCGCCGCTCCGCGAGCCGGCGACGCGCGCGTCATTCACTATTCAGTTCAGTCAAACCATCTTCACTTCATCGTGGAGGCAGACGACAGGCAGGGCCTGGCGCGCGGAATGCAGGCACTCACGATTCGGCTCGCCAAGCGGCTCAATCGCTTGCTCGAACGCGCCGGCCGCGTTTTTGCGGATCGGTTTCATGCTCGCTTGCTGAAGACGCCGCTCGAGGTGCGGCGTGCGCTTGCTTACGTGCTCAATAACTGCCGCCGTCACGCCGACTCGACTGGTCCACGGCTGCCGCTTGCCTTTCGTGATCCTTTTAGCTCCGCGGCGTGGTTTGACGGTTGGGAGCCCGAATGGGTGCACGCGCCGCCTGACCCGCGCGCGCTTCTCGATTCCTTGCCGACGACTGCTTCGGGCGCAGTGCCCCCGCGCTCATTCTTGTTGCGCATTGGCTGGCAACGCCACGGACTGTTACGGCCCTTCGACGTTTCCTCATAGCGATGACGTAGCCGCGCCAGTCGTCAACGACGCAACGTCGCCCGCGGTGCCCCGCCGTCGCACGCCGTCGCACGCCGTCGCCCGCAGTGCCCCGCCGTTTCACGCCGTCGCCCGCGGTGCCCCGCCGTCGCACGCCGTCGCCCGCAGTGCCCCGCCGTTTCACGCCGTCGCCCGCGGTGCCCCGCCGTTTCACGCCGTCGCACGCAGTGCCCCGCCGTTTCACGCCGTCCGCGGTGCCGCTCACTGCGTCGCGTACTCGATCCAGCCGAGCAGCTTCGCGGTCGCGATCGCTGCAGCCGATTCCCGCGGCGATGGCCCCGTGCCTTCGCCCGTGCGACTGATGCGCTCGAGCAGCACGTCGAGACTCAGCCGTTCGGAGGCGAGGCGCGCGACGCCGACGAGCGACGCCGGAGCGCGGCCGATTTCCTTGGCTTCGCTCGTTGCGGGGTGGCGGGTCCCGGGAACGATGCGGGTCGATTCCATGGGCAGCGTGGCGCGCGGATCGCCGTCGCTCGCGAGGATGACGCCGGCCATGATCGCGCTCGAGAGATCGAGGTCGAGCGGGAATTCGACGTGGGTCGGCGTGGTGCCGCGATAAAACGACGCCAAGCCTTCACGCCACGTGCAGAGCGCGGCGACGCGGTCGCGGCCTTGATCGCGAATCGCGCGGAACACGTCGACGGCATCGACGAGCCCCAGGGCAATCAGCGTGTCACCGAGGCGGCCGCCGTGTTGACCGAGCGCGCTCAGCGCCTGCTCGAGGGCCTCGCGCGAGAGGCTGCCGCGGCGCACGAGGTATTCGCCGAGCAGCTCGTTGCGCTCCGACGAAGCCACGTGATGCAGCTTGCCGTTGTCGAGGTACATCTCCTTGCGCGTGCCCCGGCCGTTGCCGCCGCGAATCACGAACAGCGCGCCCGTTTCGGCGCGGCCGCGCAAGAGCGCGAGGGCCTCGAGCATCGATTGATCGGAGAGGACGAATTGGTAATCGGGCGCCCCGGGGCCGTAAACGCGGCCGGTCACCGCCGTCGTCGACGGCAGCACGTGGCGCGCGAGCTCCTCGATGTCGGCGATGCGCCGGTATTCGCTGCCCATCAGCGCCACTTCGTCGTTCGCGTGGAGCTCGCCCGTCGCGATCAGCTCGACGAGGTGCGCAAAGTTCATCTCCTCCACGGTCTTCGAGCCCAGGCGTTTGACGCGTGGCGGGACCTCGACGGCGAGCGGCGTCGTGCGCGCCACCAGGGAGCGCGTGATCTTGAGCTCGGGCACCGAGCTTTGCGCGCGGACCGCTTGCAGATTTTGCGACGACGAGCGGATCTTGTGCTCGAGCTTGCGCGCGAGCTCACGCTGATCCTGCGCCCATTTCACCCATTCCGAGAGCTCCTGCACCACGTTCTCGGTGCGCGTCGTCTGAAACTGCGCGAGCGCCGCGGCGAGCTCAGTCGCCGACTGGAAGCGCTTGTCGGGATCGCAGTGGAGCCCCTTTTCGCACAGCTCGAACAGCCCCTTCGGCAGACGCGCCGCCTCGCGCCGCAACGGATCGATGTTGCCGTCGCGGATCGCGAGCAAAACCGCGAGCTGTCCGCCGCCCGGAAACACGCGCTCGCCAATCAAGAGCTCGCCCAGGATCGCCACGAGCGCGAACAAGTCCGCGCGATGATCGAACTCCTCGCCCGAAACTTGTTCGGGCGCCAGATAGCCGAACTTGCCCTTGAGCCCGCCGACGGTCGAGCGCGCCTCCTCCTCCACGCGGGCGATGCCGAAGTCGCCGAGCTTCACGTCGCCCTTCACCGACAGGTACACGTTCGACGGCGTCACGTCGCGGTGCACGATCTTGAGCGCGCGCCCGCTGTCGTCCGTCGCCGCGTGCACGGCTTCGAGCGCGGCCGCCACCTGCCGCGCGATGAGCACGCAAATTTCGACGGGCAAATCGCGGTCATCCGCGTCGAGCCGCCGCAGCATGCGATAGAGATCGAGCCCCTCGACGTACTCCATCGCGAGGTACGGCTCGCCGCGCACGATGCCGGCGCCGTAAACCGCGACCACGTTCGGGTGCCGCACGCAGCGGTGCAAGTCCGCTTCGCGCTCGAGCAGCTCGTAACGTGTGCCTTCACCCGTCGTCGGCAAGAGCCGCTTCACGACCAGGTGCGGCGCCGGCGCGATGCCGACCTTCGGGTGCGCGAGAAATACCTCCGCGGTGCCACCCACGGCCAGCCGCCGCTCGAGCACGAAAGGCCCGAATGCCGTCGGCCCCTTGAGCCTCGGCTCCTGCCGGTCGACTGCCACGTGCCGATTATGAGCCGACCAGACGGGCCCGCACAATCAGAACGGATTTTGTCCCGACGAAGACGCGTGCACCACGGACCGCCGTGCTATTCGTCCGCACGATGAGGCGACGACTCTCCCACCTGAACCTACTCGGGTTGGGTTTGTGTTTGCTCGCGCTGGGCGGCGGCTGTCGGTGCTCTCGCACTCCGGCAAAGAGCTCGGCCGAGCGACCTACGCCTTCGCTGCGGCTCTACTTGGTCTCGGGCACGGCGGGCGCGCTCGAACCATGTGGGTGCGTGAAGGACATGCTCGGCGGCGTCGATCATTTCGCCGCGCTGCTCGAGCGCGACCGAGCGCCGAGCGAGCTCGTGCTCGGCGCCGGGCCGATGCTGTTCCGCGATCCCAAGCTCGACGGCAAAGAGAAGGACCAAGACTTACTCAAGGCGCGCGCGCTCGCCGACGTCTTCGCGCGCCTCAAAGTCGCGGGCTGGGCGCCGGGCGCGAACGACTGGGCGGGCGGCTCCGAGCTGCTCGAGGACGTCACGAAGGATCGCCTGACGCTCTTTGCGGCGAACGTGAAGGGCGGCGGCTTTTCGAGCGGACGCGTCTTCGAGCTCGACGGCCAACGCGTCGGCGTCGTCGGCGTGAGCACCGCGAAGCCGGAGGGCGTGAGCGCCGGCGTCGAAGTGGGCGACGCGCGCGCGGCGCTTGCGGCGGGAGCCAGCTGGCTCCCGGCGCAGGGCGCGCGCAATCGCGTCGCGGTGCTTGCGGCGCCGCGCGGCGCCGCTCTGCGCTTGCTCGACGCCGTGCCCGGGTTCCACGTCGCGCTCGTCGGCAAGCCGCTCGATCGCGGCGAGACGAACGACAGCGCCACGCCGCCCGTACGCGTCGGGGAGACGCTCGTCGTCGAAGCGCAGAACCACCTGCAGTCCGTCGCGGTCGTCGACCTGTTCGTGCGTGACGGCAAATACCGGTTTGCGGACGCGACGGGCATCGACGCCGAAGAGAAGCGCATCAGCCTCACGGCGCGCGCCACCGATCTCAGAGTCGCGCTCGCGCGAAGCGGCGTCGGCGCGCAAGACCGCGCCGCGCGTGAGCGCGACCTCGAAGCCGTCAACGCCGAGCTCGCCGAGCTCGGCCGGCCGCGCGATCTCCCGCCCGGCAGCGCGTTTCGCTACGAGCTCGTCGAAATCCGCGAAGCGCTCGGCTCCGATCCCGCCAGCAAATCGCTGCTCGCCAGCTACTACAAGACCGTCAACGAGCACAATCGCGAGGCCTTCAAAGACGTGCTGCCGCCGCCCGTCCCAGCGGGCCAGAGCAGCTACATCGGCGTCGAAGCCTGCACGACGTGCCACGAATCCGAGCGTGAGTTCTGGAACCGCACGCCGCACCACGCCGCCTACAAGACGCTCGTCGATCAAAACAAGCAGTTCAACCTCGACTGCGTCGGCTGCCACGTCACCGGCTACGAAGCGCCCGGCGGCACCACCGTTGCCCACGTCGACAAACTCACCGACGTCCAATGTGAAGTCTGCCACGGCCCTGGCTCCCGCCACGCCCAAAACCCCGCAGCCGCGGCCTTGGTCTCGATCCCCGAGCGCTCCTTCTGCGCCGGCAAATGCCACCACCCGCCCCACGTCCACGAAGACTGGAGCGTCGACGCGGCGTGGCACGTCATCGTCGGCAAAGGCCATCAGAAGGTCGCCAAAGGCGGCTAGCGCAACGCCCGCGGCAAGACACGCATGGACCGCGACGACCGGGTGGAACGGCATGCGACGATGACGATTTCGGCGACGCGCATCGGTCGCCCCTAAATAAAAGCAGTGTACTCAGCCGTATCGGTCAGCCTCGGACGTGACGCCGTGACACTCACGTGCGTGACGTGCGGAGCTCGGGCTCGGTCGTTATGTCGCGTTGGCGCTCACGTGCGTGACGTGCGGAGCTCGGGCTCGGTGTTTACGTCGCGCTCGCGCTCGAAGCAGTCGCTCGGCAGCTTGCGGCGCTTTCGCACGAGGGCCGTGCGCGCGACGAATCCCGCCGTCACGCGGTCGTGATAGCCGCTCGGCCGCGCTTCGGTGCTGGCGGCGGGGTAATGGGCGGCGATGCGCGACATGAAGAGCTCGCGCACGTACTTGCCGACGAGCGACGCCAGCATGACGAGCGGGTCGCTGGCGTCCGCGTCGCGCACGAAGGCGAGCTCCCCGACGGTCGGAAAGCGGTAAGCGCTTCGCGCAGGGCCCTCGTCGAGCACGTTGTGGAGCCAGCCGCCGAGCGGGCCGAAGAAGCGCGAATATTCCGCCATGCTGCCGACTTTTCCGCAGACGGCCGTCACGTTCTCGCCGGCTTCGCGCCGGAGCGCGAGCACGAGCGTTTCCATGGCGTGCAAGTCGCTGACGAAACGATTGCGCCCGGCGCGTTTGGCTCGATTGAGCGTCTCGGTACAGAGCACGCTCGTTTTCACGCTGACGAGCTCGACGCCGCGCGCGGCGAGCAGCGCGCGGTGACGCGCGACACGCTTGCGTAGCGCGGGTTCTGCGACGAACGCCTCTTCGGCGGGGTGCCAACACTGCGCTTCGACGTGCGACGGGCAGCGTTCGCGCAGCTTGCTGCCGCCCTCGA
The DNA here is from genome assembly GCA_025936115.1 of Polyangiaceae bacterium. Taxonomy (GTDB): domain Bacteria; phylum Myxococcota_A; class Polyangia; order Polyangiales; family Polyangiaceae; genus PMG-095. Next base: position 1,199 of record JAICTZ010000070.1, on the reverse strand, counting down.
GCGACAGGCGTTCGAAGAGCGCCGTCGGGGAGGGCGCGTCCGGTGCGACCACTTCACGCGCCCACGCTTCACCGAGTCGCACGTCGGTGTGCGAGACGAGACGCTTCGAGTCGTCGAGCGACGCACGGATCGAGCGCGGCAAGCGGCGTCCGAGCGTCTCGCGCCCGAGTGCGTTCGTGCGCGCGAGCACGGCCGTCACGACGAGCGGGCCGAGCCGCGAGCCGAGGCCGTTTTCGTCGACGCCGATGGCGAACGCGGATGCGGTGGAGGCGGCCATGCGAGTGGGTGCGAGTGGGAGGCGAGACGTTGCGCGGAGGACGGAGTGTGCGTGCGAGTGTGAACGCGCGTGGGGAACCTGTGAGCGCCGGTGAATGAGCCCGCGGGACGGGACGTGTGCGGCGAGTCTAACGAAGGTCGAGCCTTACGGCGCAGCTGAATTTGGTGTATGCGAGGAGTGATGACGGAAAAAACGCGCTTGGGACGCGATGTTTACGTCGCGCTCGCTGCAGTCGGCTGGGCCGACGGTCAGCTCGACGCCGACGAGGCCGACGCCATCGTGCGAGCGGCCGTCGAAGAGGGACTCGACCTCGAAGCGATCAACGAGATCGAGGCCGCGACCAAAACGCCCGTCGATCTCGGTGTCATCGATCGCAAAGGTCTCTCGAAGGAAGATCGCCTGTACGTCTACGGCGTCGCCGTCTGGATTGCGCGCATGGACGGCGTCGTTTCCGACGCTGAGCGCGCCGCGCTCACCAAACTCGCCGACGCGCTCAAGGTGCCCGAGCATCCGCGCACCGTCGTCGACCGCATCGTCGACAGCGTGGCGCAACAATCCGGCGACGCTCGCCCCGCGCGCTACGACCTCATCGCGCTACGCCGTATCATCGGCGAGCGCGTCGCATCCGCCGAAGCCAGACGCAACCAAGTTTAGTGAAGCGCCACGGCGCCATGGCACGCCGTGCCCGCGGGTGAAAGTCGCGCGCTCTCGCCTCATGCCGCGCCATTGCCTCGTGTGAAGTCGCGGAGGCTCGCGTGAAGTCGCGGAGCCTTGCGTCGTGCCGCGCCGTTGCCGAGCCGTGCCGCGCCGTGCCGTAGCGCGGCCGCGCGTTACCTCGTGTGAGTCGCGGAGCCTCGCGTCGTGGCGCGCCGTTGCCGAGCCGTAGCGCGGCCGCGCGTTACCTCGTGTGAAGTCGCGGAGG
>JAICTZ010000062.1 GCA_025936115.1 Polyangiaceae bacterium | reverse complement strand
TCTGGCCGCCGTAATCGCAGCTGGCCTCGTATTGCGCGTACTGATTGGCCGTGTTGCCTTCGAAGCGGCCGCCGGCTGCGGGGATCTCGTAGGCATCCTCGCACTCGTCGGCGCCTGCGACGAACACGCTGCTCACTGCGGGCCGGGTGAACGCCGTGAGCGTTGCTGGATTTCCCGCGGCCGTCTCGATCACCCCGCGCACGTCACCCGGACCCACGGCGTGCGCCACGGCCCGGACGGGCGCTCCAGAGTAGCTCTGACAGGCATCCGCATCGGCCGTGCTCGCGCAGGGCGCCTCGGCGATGAGCACGGCGCCCGTGTCGCCGTCCGAGGCACGACCGACGAGCAACACGTCGGAACGCTCGGCGAGCGTGAGCGCGTAGGTCGCGTCGGGTGCACCGACGAGACAGCCGATCTGCACGGCGTCAGTCGAGTTCGCGAGCGTCACGTTTTGGGTCACACCCGGCTCGAGCTCGGGCGGATCAGCGCAGCCTTCGCTGGGCGGGGGCTTGGTAGCAGCCGCCACGGAGAGAACGAGCTCGACCTCGGCGGGGCCCGTGCCGCCGAGCGCGACGGTGTAGTGACCTGCCGGCAGCGCGCGCACGTACAGTTCGCTCGGCGACGCCGAACGACACGTCAGCTCGCTCGTCGCCTGGACGCACGCCGCGTTGCGGAGTGAAATCACAGGGTCGCCGTAAGCGTCGAGCGCCACGGCTTGAAGCCTCACGTCGCTCTTCTCCGTCAAATCGAAGCCGTAGACGAGCTCGCCCGTCTTCTCGTCACAAGCCGTTTCCAGATCGGTCGCGACTCCCGCGAGTAGGACGTCGACGGGCACGCCGGGGACGAGCGGCGCGGCGGTGCCGCACGTTTCGTTCGTGGGCAGGGCGGCGGGCTCGCGAAAATCCACGTGCAAATCGACGTCCGCTTCGCGGTCCGTCGCGACGTAGACGGCGTGCGCGCCCGGATCCACGCCGCGCAAGACGAGTCGCGCGTCAGCGTCGCCCTGCGCAGTCGCGACGCCCTCGACACACGCCGTCTCGCCTGCCGCCTTGCCGCACTTGTCCGTAGCTGCGAGCACGAGCTCGCCGTCTTGCAAGCGGGTACCGTCGCGTTGCATGACCGCGACGACGTCGACGTCGCGCGGCCCGCCCTCGGGCACCGTGATGGCGAGCACGACCTCGCGGAACGCATCGTCCGTCAGCGCGTGCTCGCACGAGATGGCGTAATCCTTGGCGGCGCCGAACGTGGAGACCGAATACGAGCCCGCGGCGTCGATCTCGAACGCGTCGCTGCAGCGATCGTAGAGCGGAGCCACGCAGTCCGCCTCGTCGACCTGACCGTCGCAGTTGTCGTCGATGCCGTTGTCACAGCGTTCGCTGGCCTTGCCCGAGACGAGCGGGTCCAGATCGTCGCAGTCGGTGCCATTGCAGCTGATCGGGGAGTCGCCGTCGCCGTCGGCATCGCGCAGCTCGTGCGTGCAGCCGTGCGTCTCTTCGACGCAGGTATCGATCGTGCAGGTGTAAACGTCCGTGCACGAAACCACCGGCCCGGGTCGGCAACCGAGCGTCGCATTGCACGTCTCGGTACCGTCGCAGTAGACGCCATCGTCGCAAGCCGCGTCGTCGGGGGTATGCACGCAGCGGGCGAGCTTCTGGTCGCAGCTATCGGCCGTGCAGTCGATGTGGTCGTCACACTGACTTTCGTCCACGCACGGCTCGGCGCCCGCGAGCGGTGGCGGCCCTGAATCCTCGCCGCCAGCGCCGGCGCTTCCAGCGCCCTCACCCGCCGCGCCCTCGACCGCAAAAGGATCGGCCTCGTTACCTCGCCCACATCCGACCGCGAGCGCAAAAATCGAAATCAGGGCGGCGCGCACGCAAGAAAGCCTGCCAGAAACCCAGACACGACGCCGTAGCAACCGGCTTTGGACCATGGCAAGATGCTTCCAGCGTGCCGCCGGAACGGCTCACCCGCCACGAAATCAGCTGGTTGCTCGCGCAAGAGGCACGCGGGGCGGCGAAGGCATTGCGCACGGAGGTCGAAGAGCTGCGCACGACCGCCGATCCGAAGAGCATCGCGCCTCCCGTCGAAACGACGCTCGACGCCCTCGACGACACCATCGAGATGCTGAGCCAGCTCAACACGCGCGCCCGGGAAAAGGGGCGGCGGGGCCGCATCGATCTCGCGTCGTTGCTCGTCGAGATGGCACCGAACGCCCGCGTCGCCATCGCACCGGGCGCGGGCACCGAGGTTTTTGGCGAGGAGACCGAGCTTCGCCGCATGCTGCACCTCTTGGTCGGCCAGGCGAGCGGGCGGGCCCCCGGCGAGGCCGAGATCGACGTGACCGTGCGGCGGCAGGGCGACTTCGTACGCATCTCCGCCGAACTGGGCCCCGACACGGCCGCGCTCGGTGAGCTCGAAAGTCGCTGGCTCTCGCGCATGGCGCTCAGGCACGGCGGCGCCGTCGAGCTCGAGGGCAAAATGCTCTCGATTTTGCTGCAAGCCGACGGCGCCATGGAGCAGCGCGAGGTCACCGAGCTCAGAAAGGAGCTCGAGCAAGCGCAGCAGCTCGGTGAGGCCTACGCGCGTGAGCTCGCGAGCGTGCTTTCCGCTGGTGACATCCGCACCGAGATCCCGCCACCGAGCCGCGGCGATCCCGAACACTTCAACGGCGTCCGGGCCCTCGCGGCCGCGGTCCATCGCGGCCTACGCGGGCTCACGGACACGCCCGCCGCCGTGCAGGAGCTCTTGACCGAGCTCGGCAGCGTCGCCGAATGCTCACTCGACGCGGAGCGAACGGTGGTCGATCTGAGCGCGATCTTGCGTGCCGTCGGGGCGCAGCTCGAACCTCACGCGAACCGCGCCGAGGTCACGATCGGGTACGACGCCGGTCGTAACATCATGCTGAAGACGGCAGAGACCACGCTCGAGGTGCTCGTCAGAAACCTCCTCTTGCACGCTATCGCCGCCACGCCACGCGGGGGACGCATCAAGGCATCGGTGCACCGTACCGAGCTTGGCACGGCCCTCTCCGTCTGCGACCAAGGGCCTGCCGTGCCGGAGGCCTCACGCTGGGACGTGATCCGCCATCAAATCGATCCCACGCGCCTTGGCCGGCCCGCCGGGGTTCACCTGGTGTTGGCCGACGCCACGGCGACCGCGCTGAACGCCGCGCTCGAGCTCCGCGAGTCGACCGACGGTCACACCGAAACCTGGGTTACGCTCGGCAAGGGTCCCTGATGCGTATCCTCGTCGTCGAAGACCAGGACTCGATCCGCCGCATGATCGAGGCGCTCGTGCAGGCACGCGGCTACAAGGTGATGGCCGCAGCGTCGGGCGTGAAGGCGCTCGATATGGTGAGCGTCGAGCGGCCCGATCTGGTGCTGCTCGATCTGATGATGCCCGGGCAATTCGATGGCTTCGAAGTCTGCCGCCGGCTGCGTGCCGAGGCCGCGACGCAATCGATTCCGATCATCGTCATCACCGCGATGGATGACGACGCCGCGCGCCGCCGCGCGACCGAAGCGGGCGCCAACGCGTTTTACACGAAGCCGTTCAGCCCGATCGCGTTGCTCAAAGAGATAGAGCGACTCGGCGTCAATCCGTCGCGCTGAGGACGTGGAGTGAGCTCTTGGCGCGCTCTTCGGCGGCGCGCACGATGCCGCGCGCCTCGACCGACGGGATGCGCAACACTTCGCAGAGCTCGTCGATGAGCTGCTTCTCTTTTTCGTCCTGCGCGCCGTCGACGAAGGAGATGAGTACGGCGTGCTGCAAGAGGACGCGCCGATCGTCGTAACTCAGATCGTGGACGGGGACGTCGGCGAGCGTGCGCGGCTGCCGACAATAGAGCTGAATTTCTCTGCGCTCCGTGGGCGAGGCCGCGTAGGCGTCGAGCAGGCTGTCGATGATTTGGCTTTCTTCGGCGACGACACGCCCGTCGGCCCACGCGACACTCACGAGGCCTTTGACGATAGCGAGATCCTGCGGATGCACGCCCGCGAGCATCGCATACGGCCTACCGCCGTCAACGGGGTGCTCGGCCGCTCAGGGATCGAGGGCGATGCCGGGCGGCGGAGGCGTCGGCTCCATTCCGGCAAGGCGCTTGAGACCTGCGCGCACGTCCTCGACGGCGAGCGGCATCTCCCCGAGGCGCAGGAGTAGGTCTTCGACGTCGCTCGGTCGCTCGACGGGAAGCGCGAGGCGGGGCGGCGGCGTGAGGTCGCGCGCCTCGGGCACGGCGGTGGCCCAGGGCGGGAGCTCGCTGTCGGCGCTGACGTGCGGCGCAGCGGCGGCAAGCTGCAGGGCCTCGGCGGCGGCGCGCATGGCGTTTGCCTCTTCACACAGCACCGAGATGTCGATGCTGAGGATGTCCTCCGACTCGCAAGGTACATCCGCTTGCTGGGTCGGCGAGCAAAGAGCGAAGGTCGGCGCCTCGGCGACTGCCGCCACGTCTTCGACCAACACCGCGTCGAAGGCGGCATCCAGGGCCTCGTCGATCGAGGACTCGCTCGCGAAAACCGGGGCTGCTTCGGCGACGCTCGGGGCTGCTTCGGCGACGCTCGGGGCTGCTTCGGCGACGCTCGGCAGCGGCGCGCTGTCGAGCTCCATGGGCGGGCACGGTTCCGTCGAATCGCCGCTCGCCGCATCGATAAGCTGTTCAGCATGCGCGATGACCGCGTGCTCGTGAGGGTCGAAGATGACTTCGATGATCTCCACGTCGCCGTCGTCGACGAACGGCGCCATCACCTGGAGCACCGCCGACGCCACCTCGTCCGCCGACTCCGCACTCTCGCTGCCGCGCGTCTCCTCGACGGCAACGTGCGTCTCCTCGACGGCAACGTGCGTCTCCTCGACGGCAACGTGCGTCTCCTCGACGGCAACGTGCGTCTCGACGGCGCCGAGCGTCTCCACCCTCGCACCGAGTGCACCCTCCACGCCCTGCTCCGGCTGCGAGGGCGCTTCCGCCGAACCTTGCGCGTCAGGGGGGCACGGTGACGGCTCCGCACTCACGCGAGTGCCGAGAAACGGCGTCACGTTCGGCCGACTCTCGACGTCCACCATCACGATGGGAGGCACCAAAACGAGCGGTGCGGCGCCCTCGACGACGTGCGGCGCCGGCCGCGGCAGCGGCTCGGTGCGCTGCGGCTCCGTCGGGTCCGCTGCGCGCACCGCTCCGCGCGTTTCGACCTCGGTCGAGCACGGCGCAGAGCCGGACTCGGGAACGCTGGTTCGCGGGCTCACCGGCGGCAGCACGGGCGTCGACGGCGGCGCGGACGATCGCACGCTCGCACGTTTGACCAGGGGCTCCGGACGCGTCTCGGCGAGCTCCGCTTCTCTTTCTGCCTTCGCAGTAACCTGCGCGAGCACGGCGGTGCGCTCTTGCACGACGAGGCGCTCGGTGCGCTCGGCGCCTTGCTTCGTCGCGAGGGGCGGTGCAACCCGCTCGCTCGCGAGGGAAGGCGGCGCGACGCTCGGATCACGCGTCGCTCGTGCGAGCCGCGACGCAACCTCGGGCGGTGACGGGGGCGTTTCGGCCAAGTCTGCCTCGAGGACGCCGACCGGAGCGGGCGCGGACACGGGAGTCGCGCGCTCCGGCGCGGCGCTCGCTGGCGCTCCGGCGCGCTTCGGCGCCGGCACGCAAGCCTGCGCTTCCGACACGCCGATGCGGCCATTTTCGAGCGCACGTACCGTCTCGCGTTCGAGCCGTGCGAGGGAACGGCGCGCCGCGGCGCGGTTCACTGGGATCAAGGCGGTCTCGAGCTCGCGCACGAGCGCATCCACGCCCGCACCCGCCGCGCGCCGCGAGGCCCGCAAAAGCCCCGCCGTCGGGGCGCTCGCCCGCAGCAGCAACGAATCGAGCACCGCACGCAAGTCCCCTTCGGCCGCGTCTCCTTCGGCGGCGCGCCCGCTCGCGACGCGAATCGCGCCGTCCTCATCGAGGAGCACGTCCCCGGGTTCGACCCGGCGCGGCGCCCTCGCGACTTGATCGGCCGCGGCCAGCACGAGGTACCCGGCGCATTCGGCGCTGAGCGGTACCGCGCGCACGGCCGCGCCGGCGAGTACTTCGGCCACGGAGACGTTCATGCATTTCCTCCTCGCACGAGCACCCCGTGAGTCCCGAGGTAACCCTTGGCTTGTTGCACCGTGTACATCCCGTCGTGGAAAATCGAGGCGGCGAGCGCGGCATCGGCGCCGCCGTCCGCGAGGCCTTCGCGCAAATGCTCGAGTGTGCCGACTCCACCTGATGCGATCACCGGGATTTCCACCGCGTTGACGACACCGCGCAATAGCTCCAAGTCGTAGCCTGCCTTGGTGCCGTCGCGATCCATGCTCGTGAGCAGAATTTCTCCGGCACCGAGCGCCGCCGCGCGGCGCGCCCACTCGATGACGTCGAGGCCCGTCGGCCGTCGCCCACCGTGCGTGAAGACCTCGAAGCCGCCGCTCTCACGCCGGCGCGCATCGATGGCGACGACCAAGACTTGCCTGCCCCAGGCGTCAGCGATGCGTCCGATGAGCGAGGGGTCGGCGACGGCAGCGCTGTTGATGCTCACTTTGTCGGCACCGGCGTCGAGGAGCGTACGCACGTCCTCCGGTGCGCCCACACCGCCGCCGACCGTAAGCGGCGCGAACACGGCCTCGGCCGTCTTCTCGACGACGTGCAGCATGGCCTTCCTGCCTTCGTGCGACGCCGTGATGTCGAGGAACGTGATTTCGTCGGCGCCGTCGGCGTCGTAGCGGCGCGCGCACTCGACCGGGTCGCCGGCATCGCGAATGCCGACGAAGTTGACGCCTTTGACGACTCGGCCGTCGCGGACGTCGAGGCAGGGGATGATGCGCTTGGCGAGCATGGCGGGGGCCTCCTTCGCCCATAAGCCAGGCCCCAAGTTTTGGCCAAGGATTGGGGCAAAGCCCAGCTCCGCCCGACGATTCGGCGCCGCGCGCCGGGTCCGGTATAGTCGGCGGGCATGCGTCCCTGCCCCCAATGCGGAACGCCGGCGCCGGACACCGCGGGTCGTTGTCCCGCGTGCGGCACGGCATTCCCCGCGGTTCTCGAGCGGACGCAGGCCGGCTTCTCTCAGGCGCTCGGCCAGACACAGCCCGGACACGCGACCCCCTCCCTCGGCCAGACGCAGGCTGGACACGCGGCGCCCACCCTCGGGCAGACGCTACCGCTCAAGCCGACCGATCCGCTCGGTCGTACCCAGACCGGCCATGCGCCACCGCACGCAGCTCCTCCGAGCGGACCGCAAACTCCGCGCCTCACGGGACCCGCAGCGCTCAAGGCCACCGTGCTCGGGCTCACTCCGTCGACACCACCGCCCGCGCCAACTTCCCCCGTTTCGCCAGGGCCCGGCTCGCCGTCGCTCGCTACGACGGTGCCGCTGCCAGGCGCGCAGCCCTCGACCGGTCCCGCTTCAGCACCGAAGGGGCAAGGGCTCAAGGCAACCATGATCGGCATGGCACCGCCCGAGCCTCAAGCGCCGCTCGCCCCACCCGCAGTGGGGCACCCGCCGCCGAAGCCGCTACGCGGAACCATGATCGGCATGGCGCCGCCCGTGCCCGCCAATTCGCCCGGCGCGCCCGGCACCGTGCCGGGACCGGGCGGCGCGCTCGCTCCCGAGCTCGCGGACGCGCCCGTGGGCAAAAAGACGATGCTCGGCATCGCGCGGCCGGGCATCGCGCCGCTCAATCCGGGACTGGAAAAGCCGCGCGTTCCCTCGGTGCCGCCCCCGCCTGCGGTTCCGCCGGTTCCGCCTGCCGTTCCGCTCGAACCGCCCGTGGCGCAAGCCTGGCGGCCGCCGCCCGCTGGCGTCCCGGTAACAGCGCCTGCAGGCGTGCCTCGACCGCTCCGCATTCCAGCCGCTGCGGCGGTCGCGATCGTGGGTGCGGCAGCGTTGCTCGCCGCCGCTGGGGTTGCGATCTTCCTTTACCGCGAGCGCGGCGCCGTCGAAGCGACGCTCAGCACGGGAGCCGACGGCCGCGATCGCTTGGCGCTCGTGTGCAAGGGGTGTGCGGACGGCTCGAGCGTGCGCGTCGGCAACGCGCGTTCGACCTTCCGCGCTGGCCGCGCCGAGCTCGAGCTCGAACAGAAGCTCGCCGTCGGGAGCAACAAGATCGCCGCCGAACTCGAGCGGCGTCCAGGCCGCGCCGATCACATCGAGCTCAGCGTGCCCGTCGACTTTCGTGTTCGCGCGGACACCACCGGGTTGACGCAAGCGCCGCCGCGTCTGCTCGTGCGCGTCGACGCGGTGCCGCACGCGACCGTCGTGGTGGAAGGCAAGCCGCTCGCGCTGGCGCCCGGAGCTGGCGGGGTCGAGACGGGCGCCGCCGACATCGACGTGACGCGAGCGCTCACGGGCGCAAGCTCGGTCGTCGCGATGCTCGAGCGCAAAATCCCCTACTCCGTCACGCCTCCGAACGGCGCTCCCGTGCGGGGAGAGGTGAGCGTGCGTATCGGCGTGACGCCGCTCGTGCTGCAGGCGCCCGGCCCGAGCATCGTGATCGAGAGCGCGACCTTCGTGCTCGCGGGTCACACGGCCAAAGACGCGACCGTGAGCGTCGAGGGTCGTCCGATCACGGTCGACGCCACGGGCGCGTTCGCGCAAATGATGAGCGTCTCCTCGCTCGGTGAAACGAACATCAGCGTGCGCGCCGACGCGAAAGATCAAGCGCCACGACTCGTGCCCGTGCGCGTGCGACGGGTGCAGAGCCTAGCGGCCGAAGCGACGGCGCTGCGCGCGAGCGCAACTCACGACTACTCGGCGCTCGAACCCGATCCCGACGCCCAGCGCGGACTCACGGTGGCGCTCGACGGCAGCGTCGTCGAAGCACGCGCGGACGCGTTCACCACCATACTGCTCTTCGACGTGAAGAGCGGCTGCACGCACCCGCCCTGCCTCGCGCGCGTGAGCCTCGGCGAAAAAACCGCGTTCAAGGAGGGTACGCCCCTCAGCGTGTTCGGTTCGGTCTCGGGGGCCGTTGAGGGGCCGCATCAGGGCACGCGCATCCCCGCCGTCGCGGCGGACTTCGTGGTCAAAGGCCACCCGTGACGCTCGGCGGGCCGTCCCTCGTCTCGCCCTGTCGTCGCTGCGGCACTCAGAATCCGAATTTCGCGAAATTCTGCGCCAACTGCGGCCATGCCGTCGTCAATGCGCGCTTGAGCACGCTGCCGCCGACCGAGCGCGCCGTGGCCAAACCAGCTTCGGTTCCACCGTCCGCCAACGCGCGCGAGCTCCACCTGGCCGATCCGCTGATCGGGCGCTTGATCGCGGAGCGCTACCGCGTGCTCGAGCTCATCGGGCGCGGCGGCATGGGCGTCGTCTACAAGGCAGAGCACGCGCGCATCGGCAAAGTGCTCGCCCTGAAGCTGCTCACGGGCGAGCTCACGCGCGATCACGGGCAGCTCGCGCGCTTCAAACGCGAGGCGGAGATGTCGAGCCGGCTCTCGCACCCGAACACGGTGCAAGTCTTCGACTTCGGCGAAGCCGACGGTCTTGCCTACCTGGCGATGGAGTACGTGCGGGGGCGCGATCTCGGCGTGGTCGTGAGCGAAGCGGGCCGCCTCACTGCCGACCGCACGGCCAAGCTCGTCGTCCAGGTCTGTAGCTCGCTCAGCGAGGCGCACGACAAGGGCATCGTGCATCGCGACCTCAAGCCCGAAAACATCATGGTCGTCGCGAGTCAGGCGGGCGAAGACATCGCCAAGGTGCTCGACTTCGGTCTCGCGAAGCTACGCGAATCGAGCGAGCTTTCCGACGTGACGTCGGGCGGCGCCATCGTCGGCACGCCGTACTACATGGCGCCCGAACAGATTCGTGGCGAGGCGGTGACGCCCGCTTGCGACGTCTACGCGCTCGGCGCCGTACTCTACTCGTGTCTCACGGGTACCGTCCCGTTCGACGCCGCGACGCCGATGGGCGTGCTCACTCGTCACCTGATCGAGGAGCCGGTGCCGCCGAACGTGCGCGTCCCCGAGCTCAGCCTTTCGCGCAATTTCGAGCGCCTGATCTTGACCGCGCTCTCGAAGAATCCGACCGATCGCTTTCCCACGGCCGCCGCCCTGCAGGACGCGCTGCTCGACGAACTGCGCGGCACGGGCGGCAGCGTCGAGCTCTTGCTCGACTCGTCGCAGCTACGCGGACTCACCGAAGACGAGCAAGCCGCGACGCGCGACGAAGTCGAGCGCTACGAGCGGAAGCTACGTCGCCGCAGCTACTTCACGTGGGGGCTCGCCGGCCTCGCTCTCCTGCTCGCCGTCGCGGGCGTCGTCCGCACGTACGTCACGCTTTTTTCGCCTCCGCCCTTTCAGGGCGTCGAGCTCGAACCGAACAACGCCGCGAGCGAAGCGCGACTCTTGCCGTTTCCGCTCGTCGTCCGGGGACACCTCGGCCAGCGCATCGATCCCCAGCGCAGCGACCGGGACTTCTTCAAAATCACGCTCCCGCCGGGTAGCGACACCTTCCACCTCGTGTTCGCGCCGGTGCCGAACCTCGCGGCTTGCATCTCTCTCTACCCGCCGGACGCGCAGGAGCCCTCGGGGCGCTATTGCACGGGCGCTCCCGACGTGGGCCTCGACGTGAACGCGCTCAAGCTCGCGCCCGGCACTTGGCTCGTCGCCGTCATGCAGGATCGTGAGACGTACTTCGAGTCGGGCCCGCCGCCCGTCTACGAAAATGTTTCCGACGAGTACCGCCTGCGGCTCGAGTCCTCCACGCCCACGCCCGAACGCGAAACGGAGCCGAACGACGCCCCGCCGCTCGGCAACGTCGTCACCGTCGGCGAGACGCTCCACGGCAGGCTCGCCTGGGCGCGGGACGTCGATCTCGTCTGCGCGCCGAAGAGCGCTGCGCGCGTCCGCTTCAGCGTCGAAGATTCTCCCGATCATCCGCGCAGCCGCTACTCCGTGCTCGAGGTCACCTCGCATGGCGGAGCGAACAACGGCATTCCCGTGCGCGTGCACCACGCGGGCGCCAGCGTGCCCGCGTCGGCGCGTGACGTCATGGGCAATTGGCGAGGGCCTTGGATCATGGTGGATCCACAAGCGCCGCCGTGCGTCGAGCTCACGCTCACTCCGAATCCCTGGGGCCCCGTCCCGCCGGCGGTCATCGCGATCCCGGGCAACGAGGAGTACCTCGTGCGGCTCGAAGGAGCGTGAGTCGATGGCAAGGGCAAGCACGAGTCCGCGGCGATGCAAGGCGCCTCGGCTCGCGTTCGCCGCCGCGCTCGCGAGCACTCTAATCGCTGCCGTGCTCACGCAATCGGCGCTCGCCGCCGACCCGCGCGTCGGCTTTCGAGAGCCGCGCGACGTGACGGACGGCTTCAGCGTGAGTCCGCGGCTCGATGCCGAGAACGCGAGTTTCAGCGGCGTGGCGCTGCCGCGCTCCGCGAGTATTGCGTTTCAGGTGCGCGTGGCGCCGCCGATCGTCGGGGAGCCAGTCGCCGACGCGACGGGCGGCTTGCTGCTCGCGCACGGACGTGATCGCGTTTCGGCGCTCGACGCCAAGGGACGCTCGCTGTGGTCGGTTCGCCTCGGCAGCGAGCTCGCGAGCGGTCCGCTCCCGTTCGGCGCGGCCAAGTACCTGCTCCTCGCTCGCGACGGGCGACTGTTCGAGGTTTCGAGCGCCGGAGCCGTAACGGAGGCTTCCCCGCTGCCGTGGAACGATCTCGAAGGCCCGGTACTCTACGCACCGACCAGCGAAGGCGGCGCGATCGTCGCGAACGGAGCGCGCGTCGCTCGCGTACCGCCGACCGGCGCGCGCGGGTTTCAGCTCAAGCTGAAGACGCTCGTCCGCGCCGTCTTCGAATGGCGGGGCGCCACGCTCGCCGTCGGCCGAGACGGCTCGATTTGGCTACGCGGCATGGCCGGCGACGCACGCAAGTTCGGCAGCTTCGACGCTCCCGTCGTGCAGGCGCTGCTCGTCGGTGATCGCCTGCTCGGCCTGACGCAACACGAGCTCTTGAGCCTCGAGCTCGCGACGAAGCAAGCGAGCGTCGTATGGGCGGAGCCCGTGCTCGAGCTACGCGACATCGCGAGCGCAGCGGGCAAGCGCACGCGCTTGATTGCCGGACGCTCGCTCTTGGTCGAGCTCGACGCCGACGGACACGAGCTCGGCCGCTTTCCGCTGCCCGTCGGCGACAGCGGTAGCGAAGTCTCGGGCCTCGTGCTCGATCGCGCCGGCACGTCCTTCGCCTTCGTGAGCGGCGCGAGCCTGCTCTCCATCGGTCCCGAGGGTGACGCCACGAGCGTCCCCGGTACGGGCTGCCCCGATCCCGTGCGCGTGACGCCCGTCGCGCCGAACCGACTCGTCGCGGCGTGCCGTTCCGGCCTTTTGCGCGGACTCAGTGATAAAGCACGCTGAAGAGGATCGCGACCTCGTAAGTGCCGCTCGAAAGCTTGTACGGATCGGGCCCGCTATCGTGTGAGCGGTCCTGCGTGCCGGCGCCGCTCACGCGTACGAGCGAGCCCATCGACCATTCGTCGGCGACCCACCAGTCGTAGCCGAGCCACGCCGAGCCCCCGAAGCCGCGGCCGCGCAGCTCGTCCACGCCGCCGGGCCGGGACGTGCGGCTGCTGGCGAAACCGAGCGAGCCGCCGAGGTGCAGCCCGTCATTCGCCATCGGGAAGCCGTCCACGAAGACGCCGAGCAAGCCGAGTCCCGCCGAGCCGTCGCTGCCGTAGCCGAAACCCTGAAGCGAGATCGCGCCGCCGAGCGCGAAGCCGACGCTCGGGCTGCCGCCGACGAGCGCGTCGAAGGCGAAACCAGCGCCGCCGACCGAGTAGCTCGGGTGGGACGGGCCGTCGCCCGACACGTTGGTGCGCGCGAAGTTGAAGCCGGCGTCCATGCGCAAATAGAAGCCGTCATGCATGTGGTAGCGGCGCTGCTCCGGCGGGGCCGGCGCGGGGACGCGCACGTCGATCACGGGCCGACCGAGCTGCGTCGGCGGCAGCGGCGGCGGCGGCTCGGTGACGCGTGGTCCCGCAGGTGGCGGGGTCGGTGCGGGCGGGGAGATAGCCGCTTCAGCGGGCCCGGCCGGCAAGGCTGGAGGAGGAGGCGCCGGCGGTGCAGCAGGCGCCGGCGGGAGCGCTTGCTGCGCGCCCGCGATCCCCGAGGAAAGCCCGGAGGCCAAGAGAACAAGTAGCCGAAGGTGTGGCGAAGGACGTGGCACGGGCCTATATTACGGAGCGGTACGGCCAATGTCCCACCTCGCGGAGGGGGACGAGGCTCACCAACCGAGAAGACGACCCATGATCAACATCACTGAGCTTGCCGCGGACAAGGTCAAAGAGATTTCCCGGGCCGAGGGCCTGGACGGCCAGGGGCTCCGCCTGCGCGTGATCGGCGGCGGGTGTGCCGGCTTCCAGTACGACCTCTATTTCGAGGACAAACCTACGGATTTCGACGAGCGGTTCCAATCCAACGGCGTGGAGCTGTACGTCGATCCGTTGAGCTTTCAGTACCTCGATCAGACGGAAATCGACTACGTCGAGAGCCCCCACGGCTCGGGTTTCAAGTTCGGGAATCCGAACGTCAGCTCGACCTGCGGCTGCGGCTCCTCGTTCAAAGTCTGAGCTAGGCGCCAGCGTGGCCTGAGCGGCCCTCCAGCCGAACCTGCTCGTTCGTCCAAGTTGTGTTGCAGGGCGTCCTAATTGCCCCGCACCCGCAACTTCTGCACGAGGGCCCTCGTAACCGCTCTCGAGACCGGCGCTTCCGTGCCGGCTCGGAGTCAACGATGGCCGACTTACACCGCGGGGAGATTGGTACATATCTCGCTCGCGTCCGCTCGTACCCGGTACTCAGCCGTGAGGACGAACAGGAGCTCATGACCCGCTGGATGGGGTCACACGAGGAGCCCGCGAGAGATCGACTGCTTGCAGCTCACCTTCGTTACGTGGTGGCGATCGCGCTGCGGTACCGGCGCTACGGCGTGCCGGTCGAGGAGCTGGTGAGCGAAGGCAACTTCGGCCTCGTCCACGCGCTCGGCAAGTTCGAGCCGGGTCGCGGGACCCGGTTCGTGACCTATGCCGCGTACTGGATTCGAGCGTACGTGCTCAATCACGTCATTCGTTCGTGGAGCCTCGTGGGTGTGGGCTCGGGCGCGCTCCGCTCGAAGATGTTCTTCCGGCTGCGCCGCGAGCGCGTGAAAATCGCGAACCTCGTAGGTGACGGCGATCAGGCGGACGCCCTGCTTGCGCAGGCGATGGGACTGCCCGAAGCGACGGTCCAGGCCATGGTGCGCCGCTTGGACGCACGCGACGTTTCGCTCGATACGAAGCCGTTCGACGACTCGTCGACGTCACTCGGCGATTTGTTGGCGGCGCCCGATCGCAGCCAAGAGGAGACGCTCGCCGCGAGCGAACGTGACGATCAGGTGCGCATCGCCGTGCAGAGCGCGATGTCCGAGCTCGACGAGCGCGAACGTTACATCGCGGAGAATCGGCTCATGGCCGATCACGACGACGAGCTCAGCCTCGCCGAAATCGGCCGCCGGCTCGGTGTTTCGCGCGAACGGGCGCGCCAGCTCGAGGTTCGGACCAAGCGCAAGCTACGCCGCCGCATCGAGGAGCTTTCGCGCCGCGCGGGCGATCGTTTGAGTCTCGACTCGGCAGCTTGAGGCCGGACGCGCGCTCGGGCGCGCGTGACGTTTCGACGACGAGCACCCTACCCGGCGGTGCTAAGGTCCCGCCGCCGCAGCGGCTCAGGCGATCGCTCGACGGATTGTCCGTCGAGAGGAAAGTCCGGGCTCCACAGGGCAGGATGCCGGGTAACGCCCGGTGAGGGTAACCTCGAGGAAAGTGCCACAGAAAAGCAAACCGCCTCCGCTTTACGGCCGAGGTAAGGGTGAAAAGGTGGAGTAAGCGCCCACCGCGCGTTCGGTAACGGACGCGGCACGGTAAACCCCATCCGGAGCAAGGCCACGTAGAGGAGCGTTCGAGGGTTGCCCGCCCGAGCTCCTGGGTAGGCCGCACGAGGCGCGCGGCGACGCGCGTCCCAGAGGAATGACCGCCGGCGCGCACGAGGCGACTCGCGCGCGCAACAGAACCCGGCTTACGAACCCTGCGACCACGCCCGGCGCAAGCCGGGCGTGCTTATTTTGTCACGTACGCTCAGATCCCGAGCACGGCCCGCAAGTCCGTGGCGCTCGGCAATTGCCCTTGATTCATGAACGGTACGCCGAGCAAATCCTCGATGGTCTTGAGGAGCGCCGCGTGAGTTCCGATGCCCGTTTGCGTGATGTCGCCCCGGTGTGAGGTGGGCGCGATCTGCAAGTTTGGCACGGGGTGATCCTCGTCGTACCAAACGAAGACCGCGGTCTTCCCGGCCTTGTACGCTGCGCTGTCGAGCACGCGTTGGATGTTCGCGCTCGCCCACGCATCGACGGTCGCGTCGCCGCAGTCGTGGCCGTCGTTGCACAACGTCGGCGTGACGAAGGCATAGGTCGGCAGATTGTTGGGATCGAATTCCGCGTAAGGCCTGACTTCGGTGTTGCAGAAGTCGTGGTCGTTGTGCGTCCCGGTCGCGTCCGTGTAGCCGCCGAAATAGTAGAGGGCGGGAATGTGCTTGGCCGCATTCCCGCTCGCCGAACAGCCCGTGGTCGCTCCCTCGACGTAGCTGCGCGCGGTGCCGCCCGCGATCCGAACCTGCCGGAAGATGTTGTCATCGGTCGAGCGGCAGGTCGTCGAAGGATTGCAGTCGTTCACGATGTTCGGATTGTCGACCCCGCTCGTCTCGCCGATATATTGCGTCAAGCTGTCCTGCTGCGTGTTCGTCTCGGTCCAATCGCTGAAGAACGAGCATTGCGACGCGAGTGAATGCAAATACGGCATCGTGCTCGTCGAAAAACCGAGACCGACGTTCGACCAGGTGCGGTTTTCGAATGAGAAGACGACCACGTGGTCGTAGTGCGCAGCCGGCGCTGCCGTGGAGCCGCACACGCCCGAGCCCGAACCAGCGCCGCCGCCGGTTGCGCTCGACCCACTCGAGCCGCCGCTGCCGCTAGTGCCGCCCGCGCCGCCGGTGCCACCCGTGCCGCACGTACAATCCCGCGGACAACTCGAGCAGGTCTCGTTCCGATCACACACGCCGTTCCCGCACTTGCGAAGCTCCTGCGTTTCGTGCCCCACGCTACGCGTCTGGCCTTTGTCGTTTTCTGCGGCACAGCCGGAGAAAAGGAGTGTAGCGCCGGTCAATACGGTCAGCGGAGCTCGCCAAGTCGATGATCGTTTCATGAGATTGCCTCCTCGAATGACGCGCAGATTAGGCCTTCGCGCCGAGCGCGGCGTGAGATTCACGCGAAATACTGATGACGGCAACGACGACAGTCGGAACGTGTGACGTACCATTCCTAAACACCGGTCGGCGTTCGTCGCGCAATGCCTCTCCGCCCGATGCGACGCCGAACCCCGATCGTTTACGGAATGATCTTCTCGTCGAGCGGGAACTCGCAGATGCCGCCGACGACCTCGAACGGTCCTCGAACGCTGCCCCAGCCGAAGCGAGGCAAGTGCTCGTGCGGCCCGACTGGGTTTTCGTCCAGTTGCGAGTTGTTGAGGGCTATCCGTGTGCCCCACTCGATCTTGGCCGCGAATGCGGAGCGGAACTCGGGGTCGGACGGCAACCCCACTTCATCGGCGCTGTCCATCAGGAGCTCGACCCAGCGGCGGCGCTGCACCTCGGTGAGGTGCCGGCCCAGATGTTTGCCGACCATCTCGCGTAGCGCCTCGTTCTCGGAGCGTTCACCCGAGTACGGGCGGCCATGGCCGAAGCACTGGGTCATGAACGCAGCCACGTGTTTGGGATGGTCGGCGTCCATCTGCGCAAAGACAGGGGCCAAGATGGGGTCCTCACGCACCTTCTCGTAGAAACGCAGCGTGAGCTTCTCGAACGCGGCAAGCCCACCGGCGTACTCGGCCGGAGTCGGCGTTTTCTGAGTCATGACTCCTCCGATACCACCTCAGCGTTCGTTCGTCAGAGTCACACGCCGTTCCTCGCCTGCGCCGGCAGCGCCGAACTCGCCGGCTCGAGCAAATCGGAGGGCTCGCGCGCACAACCGCGAAAAAGTCCCTAGTTTGGAGCGCCACGCCGCGAGCGTGCGATGGAACGCCAGTTGCCCGGAGCCGCCGTTTGGGTGGGCACGACAAGTGTTGCCCAAAACCAGAAAATCCGAGGAGCGAGGTCATCATGGCGAAATTTTCACGGGTACGAGGGCTCTGGACGGCGAGCTTGCTGATCGTGGCGGGCGCGGCAAGCGCGGGCTGCGGTGATATTGCCGGGGGCAGCGAGAACGGGACGCTCAGTCGCGAAACCGGGGAGACGACTGGGATACGCGCGACGCTGGATTTGAGCGGGGGCGACCTGCGCGTGACGCTCCGGAACGGCGCCGGCCGAGACGCCCGCGTTTCACTCAGCGTGTTCGTCCATACGCCGCTGGTCAATTCGAAGAGCGAGCTGGGCACCGTGACGGTCCCCGCCGGGGACACCGTCGAGCACGTGATCGCCGCGAGCGAGCTGAAGGGCTTCGACGTCGCACACAGCGCCTGGGTCCGCACCGAGCTCGAATACGACTACGACTTCGGCGACGGTGTTCAGTATCGACGCATGACGGGAGTTGCTGCACGCGGCGGCGTGGTCGTCCCGGCAGGCGAAGCCATCGCCAAGGGACTCGCGCTCGCCGATATCCCGATCGGGGTTGCACGGGCGGGATCGCCGCTGCGGACAAGAGCTGCGCACCCTACGCGGCGCCCTGCCTCATTCGGAATGCGTCGATCATCGGCGGGCCGTGACCGGCGCCTGTCCGCGGCGTGAGGCGGACGTATTGCATGACCCCTCCTCTCTTGCGGCAGAGCTGCACGCTCGAGCATGGTATCGTGCACGGCGATGTGTCGGTGGCTGATGCGGAGTCGAGCCTTCGTGCTCCTCTTCGCGGCGTGCTCCGGCCGGTCGACGAGTGACCGGCCGGCAGGCGCTGCCGGTGCGTTCTCGGCGGGCGGCAGTGCCGGAAGCGCCGCCGTACCGGGAGACGCCCGCGGCGGTGAAAGCGCGGGCAGTGCGGGCAACGCTGGCGCGCCCGAGAGCGTCGTCGCGCCGTTGCCGCGCGAGCCCGCGCTCGACTCGCGTTTCGTCAAGATCACGCTCCATCGCCAGTTTTATTGTGAAGGAGCAAGCTACGGCGACTTGAATCGCGATGGCGTGACGGACGTCGTCGCCGGCCCCGATTGGTATGAAGGTCCCGGCTATGGCGCCCAGCATGCGATTTGGCCGCGCGTCGCGTTCGATCCGCACGGATATTCCGATTGTTTTTTCGAATGGGTGCGCGACTTCAACGCGGACGGGTGGGCCGACATTCTGGTCGTCGGTTTCCCGGGCGGGCCGGCGGCTTGGTACGAAAAGCCGCAGTCCTCGGGCGCTGCCTGGACGCGCCACGACGTAATAAAAGATCCGCTCGACAACGAGTCGCCCGCCTTCGTCGATGTGACGAACGATGGCGAACCCGAGCTCGTACACATGACTGCGGGAGTGCTCGGTTGGTCGGCGCCCGACAACGGGGCAAGTGACCCCTGGGTTTTTCACCCGCTGAGTGCGGAGCGCGGCTACGTTACCTTTACGCACGGCCTGGGCGTGGGCGACGTAGACGCCGACGGGCGCGCGGACGTGCTCGAAGCGACCGGTTATTTCCTCCAGCCGCCCTCGCTCGCGGCCGACCCAGCCTGGGCGCGCGTCGACCAACCGTTTGGCTCCGGCGGCGCGCAGATGCCCGTTCTCGACGTGGACGGCGACGGGGACGCAGATGTGGTGACTTCGCTCGCCGCGCACGGCTACGGACTCGCCTGGTTCGCGCAAGCGCCCGGCGCGGCTCCCTCCGACACGCCCGTGGCCGGCGCGTCGACGCCAGACTTCGTCGAGCACGTCATCGTGCCCGACACTCCGCCGCCCGCGGACGCCACGGTCGTCATTCACGAACCGCACGCGGTCGCCGTCGCCGACATCGACGGGGACGGCTTCGACGACGTCGTGACGGGTGAGCGCTTCTGGGGTCACGTTCCGAGCGGCACGCCCGACTTCGCCGAGCCGGCACGCATCTACTGGTTTCGCGCAGAGCGTTCGGCCACGGGCGTCACGTTCACCCCTTCGCTCATCGACGACGATTCGGGCGTCGGCACCCAGCTCACCGTCGGAGACATCGACGGCAACGGGAGGCCCGACATCGTCGTCTCGAACAAGAAGGGCGCCTTCCTGTTCCTGCAGGTGGGCCCAAAGTGATCCGCGTGCCCCCCGCGATCGTCACTCATAACAGACCACGCTCGGCGAGAGCCGGGCCGTTCGTTCGAGCCCGACGTTACAAGCGTAGACCAAGGGCCAAACAGAACGAAAGGTATCGTGTGCGCGAGCTGCCACACCGTTTGGATTGGTGTCGTCGGCGCCGGGCGCGAGCGGAATCCAATAGCGCAACAGTCGGCCATCCAGACGAATATTCGGCTAACCCTCCGTCGTGCCGCGACGGCTTACGCAGTCTTGGCCGCACCCCTTGCCGTGGGTTGTGGCGCCGACGCGGGCGACTTGGCGGGATCCGAACAGGCCGTCCGTGGCAGCACGAGCGGGGGCGGCAACGGTGCAGTGTCTATACCTCCGTACAGACCCGCACGAGCGGCAAACAAACCTTCACCAACGTCTCGAAGGAGCTGCTCTATATCTACGCCGTCATCGACGGCGACGGCACCCTCGAACGCAATTTAGCTCCTCGCGCCAGAAGACGACAGCTCATGCGTCGGCCGACCCGTCGTAGTGCAGCTTGAGCACGCGCCCGTCGCGAAAGACCTTGAACTCGAGGGGCGTGAGCTGCGCCCTGCCCGCGCGGAGGAAGTCGTCGAAGGTCGGAGTCGGGACGCCGTTGACGGACAGGATGATGTCGGCGAAGCGAACGCCGGCCTGACGCGCCGAGCTTCCGGGCGGGACCGCCCACACCGGGATCCCTCCGAGCGTGCGCGCGAGTCGCTCGATTCTAGCGAGAGCCGTTCCGGTTGCGCTTCGGGTTTCCCGCGAGTCAGCCATGGAGCCCACTCTTTCACGAAGCGTGCCGCGCTCCGTCCTCGCGTTAACGCTGGATTTCGTGAGCCGGACCGATGGGTTCTGCCTTGCGTGTCTCGTCCAGAGACAAGGGCTGTCTCGGTCTGGCGAGCCACACGCGATCGGCGTTGCGGCTCATTGCGCCGCGAATACGAAGGGCACGTTCACGGTCGTCGTGCCGCCAGTCGCCGGGAATGTCCAGGAGTGCACCCGCGCCGCGATGCAATTGGCGAGGCCCGGATAGCCGTGCGGGTCGCCGCTCGTCGTGACGTTCGAGACGCTACCCGTCCCGCCGACGGTGATGGTCAACATCACGCGGGCCGAGGTCGGCGCGTTGGGATCGCGCGCGTCGAGCGCCGGTTGCCAGCAGCTGCGTTTCACGCTGCCCGTGTAGCGCGCGACGGTGCTCTGCGTTTGCGCGGCATCGAGCTGGCCGCCGCCGCCGGAAGGGGTGCTGCCGGGGTTTGCACCGGTGACGCCTGGCCCCGAGGGGCCGAGCGCGCTCAGGCCACGCAGTCCCGTGAGACCGCCGCCCTTGTCGGCTGCGGTGTCCGCGGTCTTGGCCGAGCCCGTACCCTTGGTGCGCGGCTTGGAGCTCGTGCCCGTGGCGAGGGGACTCGTTGCTGCGTTGGCTTGAGGATCCTGCGCGGCGGTGATCGCGGTGACCGTGGGTTGTACGGGCACCTCGACGTATTTCACGATCGTCTCGGGCGGCTTCTGCTTGCTCCAGAGTACGAAGCCGATGGTCAGGCCGAAGCCGAGCGCAACGAAGACCGCGAGCCACGCGAATACGGGTGAGCGAGCGCGCGGCAAACCCGCCGCTGAATCGTCCGTGACGACGCCGGCGCCCGTCGTACCCGCCGCCGCTGAAGAAAACGCCTCTTCACCGCGACCGAGTGGCGGCACGGTGAGCGGCGCCGCCGAAGCGCGCACGCTCGACATGCTCTCTTCGAGCACGGCGACGAGCTCCGGGAACGTCTTGAGCGGACGCCATGCTTCGAGGCCGTCGCGCCACACCATCGATTCGAGCGTGACCGCGCCGAGCACCGCCCGCTTTCGGATCTCGCCGAGCCGGATCGGTCCGACGGGCACGTCGTTGATGCCGACGAACCACTCGTCGGCCGGCATGCCGAGCTCTTGCGCGCCGCCGGCGGCTCCACCGACCAACGCACCGAACGCGTCGGCAAGCGCACCGCCTTTCACGATGCGCGTCGCGTCGTCGTCGTCCTCGCCCGCATCTTCGAGCTCGGGAAAGCCGGGCACGCCGGTGGCCGGCGCGGCTGCGCGTCCTGCGGCAGGCGTGGCGACCGCGGGCGCGGCTTCGGCCTTCCCCGCGGCGAGAGGCGATGACTTTGCGGCGGCCGCAGGTGCCGCCAGGGGCGACGACTTCGCCGCCGCAGCCGGCGCCGCAGCACCGGTGCTCGAAGGCGGCGCGGGTGCCGGCGCTTTTGCCGTCGCAGCTGACGGCGCGCCCGGTTTCGGCACCGGTGCTTTGGGCGTCGAAGCGGGCGCCGGCTGGGGGCCACGCGACGCAGCCGCCGCCAGCGCCGCGGGCTTCACCGCCGATTTGCTCGGCGTGAGCGGAGCCGGGGATGCGCCAGGTGCAGAAGGCGGCTTCGGCAGCCCCTTCAAATCGGTCAGCGTGGGTCTGCGCGCCGACTCGGCGCCGCTCGGTGCTCTCGGCGCAGTGGCGACGCGGCTCGGCGCCGCCGGCTTCGGTGCCACGGCGCCTCGCGAAGCCGCGCCAGTGCTGCTCGGCGGGCTCGCGGCGAGCGGGGCGCTCTTCGGCAGAGCGTCGGGCGCTGCGGTGCGCGCGTCCGGAGACGTAGTGGCCGCTACTGCGCTCGGGACCGCCGGCGCCTTCGGCACGACGGCGGGCGGCGCGTCCCAACCGGCCTCGTCCGGAGGCTTGGTGTCCGGCGCTGGCGGGATGTCGCTGATGGGAATGACGTAGCCGCACTTGCGGCACTTCATGCGGACTGAGCGTCCAGCCACCTTCTCGTCGGCGATCTGGTATTTCGCCTTACAGCTCGGGCAGAGGAACTTCATTCGCTAGCTCGGGCTCATCCAGGCGAAAGTCACAGGAGTCGGAGCAGGTGCTCCCTGATGGATAGCCGTGTCGCATCATCGGGGGCAAGCGCGAGCGCCCGCTCCCACGTCTCCACGGCTTTGTTACGGAAACCGGCCTTCTGGTACAGGATTGCCAGGTTCTTTACGGCTGGAAAATGCTGTGGGTTTACGCTGACTGCCGTTTCCAGCTCCGTGACGGCATCGAAAATGTGGCCCCGGCGGCCGTACAGCAGCCCGAGCTGGAACCTGAGCCGGAACGCGAGGGGGTCGATGGCCACCCCGCGCCGGAGGTGCTCGATGGCCTCGTCGAGCTGGCCGGCCCGGTAGGCGGCGATGCCGTCCGCTAGGGCGCGCTCGACTTCCGCCGTGGCCTGCGTCACCGCCGCGGCGTCTTGCGGCGGTTGCTTGGACGGCAGCTTGCCGCCGAGCAGCGCCTGCACGCGCGAGAGAACGTCCTGCAGCGTGAACGGCTTCTCGATGAAGTCATCGACGCCGAGGGTCGTGCGGAGATCCTCGGCGTAACGCCAGCCGCGGTACACGGCGCTCACCATCACGATCGGGATCGCGCCGTAACGGCGGCTGCCCTTGATGCGGCGCGCGACATCGAAGCCGTGCACCTCGGGCAGCATCGCGTCGAGCACGATGAGATCCGGCGTCTGCTCTTTGACGATGCGGAGCGCCGTCACACCGCGATCGGTCTCGAGCACGCGGTACCCCGCGCGCGCGAGCAGGCGCGCGAGCATCTTTCGAATCTCGAGCTCGTCGTCGACGATGAGGATCGTCTTGGCGCCGGGCGGCGCGGGCGGCACCGAGGACTCACGCAGCTTTTCCTCGGGAATCGGCTCGACGACGCTGTCTTCGCGCTGGAGCGCGTCGAGGTCGCCCTCTTCGATGTCGTCGCTCTGCGAGGCGCGTCCCACGTCGTCGTCGACCACGACGCCGGGGCCGTGCAGCACGCGCTGGCTGTCGGGCTCGCCGCCGTCGTGGGCGGGATCGAGCGGCTGACCGCTGCGATCGATACCGAGCTTGTCGAGCATCTCCGCCGGGCACTGCGCACCCACGAAGAACGCTTCGCCCCTCGCCTTGCGGCCGTACGCGTCGTCGATGACGTTCGCGAGTGAGGTCTCGAGCGCCACGTAGGGATAGACGCGCTTACCCGTGACGAATTCGAGCTCGTCGAGCACCTTGTGCTCGCGCGGGTTCGCCGTCGCGACGAAGAGCCGATCGTCGCGGATGAGCACGGGCAAAATCAGATGCTTCTCTGCTATCTCGCGCGGCAACAGGTCGAGCGTCTCCAGACGCAGGCAGATCTGCCCGAGATCGATGCCGGGAATGCCGTGCTGCTCGCTCAGCGCCTTCAGGGCCGTCAGGTCGGTGATCGTGCCCTCGGCGGCGAGCCGCGACGCCAGGCGGCCGCCTTTCTTCTCCGAGAGGGCGCGCTCCAGTTGGTCCGGAGTGAGCGCGCGCTGCCGAAGCAGGATCTTGCCGATCTGCTTCCTGTCGGTCATCCGGTCGATTATCCCCCGAAAGCCTCGTCCGAGTCACGGGACTCGAGCTCGGAAAGACGCGCTTTCGCCCACTCGTCGTAGGCGCCGCGCTCGATCGCGCGCCGAGCAGCCGTCACGAGCTCCACGTAGAAGGCGACGTTGTGGAGGGTCAAAAGCCGCGCGGCGGTCATCTCGTGCGCGATCTGCAGATGTCGCAGGTAAGCCCGCGAATAGCCCCCGGCGCAGGTTGGACACCGGCACTCGGCCTCGAGCGGCGCGCTGTCTTCGCGGTAGCGGGCGTTCCGGATCGAGATACGGCCGGTCCGCGTGAAGGCTTGGCCGTTTCGAGCGTTGCGGGTCGGGATGACGCAATCGAAGATGTCGATGCCGGCGCGGATCCCGCGCACGAGGTCGGACGGCGTACCGACGCCCATGAGGTAACGGGGCCGCTCGGGGTCGAGTTTGGGCGCGACCTCGACGAGCGTGCGGTGCATGAGCTCGTTCGGCTCGCCGACGCTGAAGCCGCCGAGCGCGAGCCCCGCGAACGGGAGCTTCGCGAGCGCCTCGACGTGAGCGAGCCGGAGCTCCACGTCCACGCCTCCCTGCACGATCCCGAACACCGCCTGGCCGGGCTTGGCCGCGGCGAGACAGCGCTCTGCCCAACGCGTCGTGCGCGCGACGGCGGCTTCGACCTCCGCACGCGGCGCGCCGCCCGGTGGGCACACGTCGAGCTGCATCGCCACGTCCGAGCCCAAGAGGCCCTGAACACGCATCGCCTCCTCGGGCGAGAGCAACAAGCGCCGACCGTCGAGGTGCGAGGAAAACTCGACGCCCTCTTCGCGCAAGACCACGCGCTCGGCCAGTGAGAACGCTTGAAAGCCGCCCGAATCGGTGAACACGGCGCCGCGGAAGCGCGAGAAGCCCTGGAGCCCGCCGTGAGCGGCGACCACCTCGGCGCCCGGCCGCAGCCAGAGGTGGTACGTGTTCATGATCGCCATGCGCGCGCCGAGCCGCTCGAGGTCCTCGGCGTCGAGTCCCTTGACTGCGGCCTGAGTGCCGACCGGCATGAACGCCGGCGTCGGTACGCCCCCGTGCTCGGTCACGAGCATCCCTGCGCGCGCTTCGCCCGAGCGCGACTGAACGCGAAACGATATCACGTGCGCCTCGGCAGCCACATCGCGTCCCCGTACGAAAGGAAGCGATACCCTTGCTCCACGGCGACGGCGTACGCTTCGAGGACGCGCGACAGCCCTGCGAACGCGGCCACGAGCGCGAGCAGCGTGCTCTTCGGCTGGTGAAAATTCGTGAACAGCGCGTCGACGACACGAAACGCGTAGCCCGGCTGAATCAAAAGCCGCGTCTCGCCCTGAAAGGGCCGCACCTGGCCTTGCGCTGCCGGATCCGCGGCGCTCTCGAGCGCGCGCACGACCGTCGTGCCGATCGCGACCACGGGCGCGCCGCGCGAGCGCGCCGCCGCGACGAGCTCACACAACGCAGGCGTCACCTCGATGCTCTCGCTGTGCATGGCGTGGCGATCGAGGTCGCCTGCCTCGACGGGACGAAAGGTGCCAAGGCCAATGTCGAGCGTGAGGCGCCCGAACATCACGCCGCGGGCGCGGAGCCGCTGCATGAGCTCCGTGGACAAGTGGAGACCGGCGGTCGGCGCCGCCACGGAACCGAGCTTCTCCGCGAACACCGTTTGGTAGCGCTCGCTGTCGAGCGCTTCGTCCGCACGGCGCAGGTACGGCGGGATCGGCACGTGACCCGAGCGAGCGAGCCACGCCTCGACGCCGCCCTCGGCGGCGAGCGACACTTCGAGCAGCTCACCCGCGCGCACGATGCGCGCCCGCAGACCCGGCGCCTCGAGCTCGCTGCCCTCACGGAGCGGCTTGTTGGCGCGCCCGATTGCTTCCCAGCGTTCTTCGCCGCCCGCCGCGACCACGCCGAGCGGTTTGAGCAGGAGCAGCTCGACCTTGCCGCCCGTGCCCGCTCGGCCGAGTAGCAGGCGCGCACGCCGGACGCGCGTGTCGTTCAAGACGACGAGCGCACCTTCGGGGACGAGCTCGGGGAAATCTCGCACCGTACGATGCGAGAGGCCCGCGTCGCCCAGCACGAGCAGGCGCGCACCGTCGCGCTCGGCGAGCGGCCGCACGGCGATCGAGCGCTCCGGTAGGGCATAGTCGAGGAGCGCCGTCTTCAACGCGATTCGATGTTGATGCCGAGTCGCGTCATCTTGCGCCAGAGCGTGGTCGGGCTGATGTCGAGGAGCTCGGCCGCGCGCTCCCGGCTGCCGTCGGCGTTGCGGAGCGCCGTTTCGATGGCTTGCCGCTGCGCGTCGTCGACGATGTCGGCGAGCGTGCGCCCGACGGTGCGATCGGCGGCGCGCGGCTCCTCGGGCAGGATGTCGTCCACGCCGATGACGCCGTTCGTGCAAAGCGCCACGGCCTGCTCCACGAGGTTTTCGAGCTCGCGCACGTTGCCCGGAAATGCGTAAGCGAGCAGGCGGTCCATGACGCCTTCACCGAAGCGAGCGCGCCGGCCCATCTTGCGCGTGTACTTCGTCAAGAAAAACTCGACGAGCAGCGGGATGTCCTCGCGCCGTTCGCGGAGCGGCGGCAAGACGAAGCGCACGACGTTCAGCCGGTAATACAGATCTTGGCGAAAACGCCGATCGGCGACGGCCTGGGCGAGGTCTATGTTCGTCGCGGCGACGACGCGCACGTCGACGCGAATCGGCTTGTTTTCGCCCACACGCCGGATTTCACCTTCTTGAATCGCGCGCAGGAGCTTGGCCTGAAAGGCCGGCGTGGTCTCGGCGATCTCGTCGAAGAAGAACGTGCCGCCGTCGGCTTCCTCGAAGAGCCCTTTGCGCGCGGCGACCGCGCCCGTGAACGCGCCGCGCGCGTAACCGAACAGCTCGCTTTCGAGCAGCGTTTCCGTGATCGCGGCGCAGTTGACGGTCACGAACGGGCGCTGCGCGCGCTTGCTGTTCGCGTGCACGGCGCGCGCGATGAGCTCCTTGCCCGTACCGCTCTCGCCCGTGATGAGCGCGGTGGCCTCGGTCGGAGCGATTTTTATCACGCGCGAGAGCACGTCGCGAATCGGCTGCGAGCGACCGATCACGTTCTCGAGGTGATAACGCTCCTTGAACTCCTGCGCGAAGAGCTGCACCTGGCTGCGGAGCTGCCGGCTCTCGAGCGCTTTGCTGACCTTGACGGTGAGCTCCTGCTCGGTGAACGGCTTCTGAATGTAGTCGAACGCGCCGACGCGCATCGCTTCGACCGCGCTCTCGATCGTGCCGTAAGCCGTCATCACGATGACCTCGGTCATCGGCTGCGCTTCCTTGATGCCGCGCAACACCTCGATGCCGTCGTCTTCACCCATGCGCAAATCGGTGATGACGACGTCGTAGGCGCCGCCGGCGCCGAGATCCTTGCCTTGCGCGCCGTCCGCGGCCTCGTCGACGTCGTAGCCGGCGCTCCTCAGCATGAGCGCGAGCGTCGTGCGCATGTTCCGCTGGTCGTCGACGACCAAAATCTTACCGAGGCGGGCGGGCGCCTGCGCCTCGGCGGGGGCGCCTTCGTGGCGCTCGATGGACGCTTGCTGAGACGTGGCGTGCCTCCTCTCGAGCATTCCTAGCGCTCCACTCGCCACAGCACCAGCGCTTCTCGTTCGGCACGAGGCCGAAAGTGCCAGGGGCTCGGGCCCTCACCCGCTCGCGCGGCCTGAATTCACGGCCTTGCAGCCGCCGCGCCCGACGAGGGCGTCCAGGCAGAGGATCAATGGCCGTTCAAGTAGAGGACGGCAATCGCGATCAGAATGCCCGCGACGCCCACGCTGTAGGCGACGATCGCGATGACGCGGTTCGGATCGCTCATGCCCCGCGACACCACCGAGCGGCTGCTCGGCGGTGCCACTCCGGGCAGCGAGCCGCCCGCCGACGACACGCCGGAATAGGACAGCCCCGACGCCCTCGACGGCACGCTCGCGCCGGTCACGGAGATCCGCTCGCCGCCCGTCGGAGTGAACACGGGCTCGCTCGAAAGCAGATCGTCACCGACGCTGCCCCGCGCGCGGGTTCGGAGCGCCGAGCGCACCGCGCGGCGCCGCTGCTCGATGCGATCGCCGATGACACGTTTGAGTAGCCCCGCGATGCCGCTCTGCGCCACCACGATGCGCTTCGACTTGAGGTACTGCCGCAGGTCCGCTTCGAGCTCGGCCGCAGACTGATAGCGCGCCTGCGGATCGCGCTGCAGGGCGCGCATCACGATGCGCTCGAGCTCGGGCGGGTAGTGGGGATCGAGCGACGTCGGCGGCGGCACGCGGCTCGAGATCACGAGCTTGAGCGTTTCGATGTCGGTTTCGCCGCGGAAGAGGCGGCGGCTCGTCGTGAGCTCGAAGAGCACGATGCCGAGCGCGAAGAGATCGCTGCGCCGATCGATCGGCTTGCCGCGCGCTTGCTCGGGCGACATGTAACCGAACTTGCCCTTGAGCTGGCCGGCGCGCGTCGCTTCACTCACGCGGCCCACCGCCTTGGCCACGCCGAAGTCCACGAGCTTCACCGCGCCGTTCGTGCCGATGAGGATGTTGTGCGGGGAGATGTCGCGGTGCACGACGCCGCGCGGCGCGGCGTTCTCGTCGCGAAGCTCGTGCGCCGCGTGCAGGCCCGCGGCAGCATCCGCGATGATGCGCACCGCCATTTCGGGTGGGATGGCTCGGCGCTTGCCTGCTTCGGCGATCACGGTGTGGAGCGACTCGCCCTCGACCCACTCCATCGACATCCACATGACGCCTTCGTGCTCACCCACGTCGTAAACGTTGACGACGTTCGGATGCCGAATCGAACGGACGAGTCGGACCTCATCCAAGAACATGCGGACGAACTCGGTCTCCTCCGCGAGCTCGGGCAGCATCGCCTTGATCGCCACCAGACGGTCTTCCTTCGGCGCCCGGCCGTGCTCGCGGGCGACCCAGACCGTGGCCATGCCACCCCGCCCGATGCGAACGAGCAGCTCGGCGTCGCCGAGCCGGGATCCGGGCTGAAGGTCGGTGGTCATGCTCGCGGAGGCGAAACGGAACGTTTCGGAAGGTCTCGCGTCTTTTGCACCATCGACGGACCAATCGCAAAGCTTCGCCAACCGCGGAAGCGACTTCGACACCACCCGCAGGGTGGGACAACACCCGGAGGCGGCGAGGCGGCGAGGCGGGAGGCGGGGCTGGGGCCCCGCCGACCCACGCGACAACGGCCCCGCCGACCCACGCGACAACGGCCCCGCCGACCCACGCGACAACGG
>JAICTZ010000068.1 GCA_025936115.1 Polyangiaceae bacterium | reverse complement strand
GAGCTCGCGCCCGAAATCTTCTTCGGCGGCGAGGGCGTTGTGTGCCACGCAGCGTAGAGTGAGATTGCATGCGCGGTGATCGCCGCCGGCGGCAAACGGTTTCAGGTGGTGAAATTCGAGGCGGTGGGTCTCGTGACAACGCGCTCCGTTCGCATCAACGTAGATACAGCGGTTTCCGTCACGCGCGAAGACGGTGCGGCGCACGGCGGCGGGAATGTGGCGACCGCGCCGGCGCGGGTACGGCGGGTCGGCATCTTGTTCGCGCGCGTCGGTCCGGTGGGCATCTTGGCCGAGCCGGTTAGTTCCCCTCTGAGCGTGCGGTCGCGGCTGTGCTTCGCTGCGCGTTCTCAAAGCCGCCGGCGGCAGAGCATCATCGGCGGCCGCTGCGTCGCGGACTCTTGCGGGCGAGCCGTCGAGCGTCGCGTATTTCTTCTTTTTGAGTTCCGCGACGAGAGCGCCCATGGCGCGCATTTGCAGCTCCTCGAGCGTCGCGTATGGAACGGTGTGTGAGAGCAGTGCCTTGGCCTCCTCCACGAGGCGGACGTATTCCTCGGTTGCCGTAAATTGCACTTTGTAGCGCGCGGGTTCGAGGCGTTCCACGGTTGTCGCGTCGACCCGCTCCGGCGCGGCTACGTTCGCCCGGTCCTCAGCGTGGTCAGGCGCGCTCGCGCTCGCGTCCAGCATTTTTGGGCCGTGCCCGGGCGAACTTGCGCCCGAATCATTGGCGCTCTCCATCCATTCACGCGGTCGATCGCCCGGCGCGAGCTCTCGGACGCGGCAGGTCGATGCGATGAACGCTTGCCAGGTGGGCTCGGGCGGCACGAGCGGGGCTGGCTCGGGTCCGAGAAGCTCGATACGCGCAGGAACACCCGGCAAGGGGTCAAGGAGCCGCACGACTTTTGCGAGCTCGCGCTTGGTCCGGTGCTTGGCGCGCGCGAGCACCTCGACAAGGTTTGCCTCGGTGAGATGCGGGCCGAGCATGAGCAGACCGGTGAGGTGGAGCTCGCCGGAAGCCAGAGCATCGAGCAGCTTTGGGAAGCGTCTGAGGAGACGGGCGGCGGCAACGCGTCTAAAGGCCTCGTCCTCGGAGAAGCGGAGCTCGTAGATGCAATAAGCGTAGAGGCTCGAGCAGGCGCGCGTGCGGTGAATGCCGCGCGCTTCGACCCCGCCGAGGTGAACGAGGAGCTCGGCGAGCAGTTGGTTCGAGCGACCGACGAGGCGGCGGGTCCCCTCGATGAGCTCGGCGTCGGAGAGATGCTCGAGCCAAGGTCGGTCACGAGGAGCTGACGCATCGACAGGTGTGTTCGTCTGCATGCGTCGCATAGTAACGGCGGGTTTTCGGCGCTTCTGACACGCATCCTCGCGAGCGATGGGGGACTGAAACGCGACGCGAATGGTTGAACCGTGCAGGAGCTCAGCCGCGCGCCCGCTGCGCGCCGCGCGGGCTACGTTTCGAGTGGTGGGCAAGCTCGCGGACGTGAGCGCCAGGAATCCTGTCAAGGCAAATCAGAGCTCAAAACGACTCACCGCTGCGCTTGCCGCGGCGGGCTGAGCGACGCCGGGGGGCGGCCGTCCCGAGCGAGGATGCTGATCACTCGTACGCCATCGTCCCGCCCTGCTTCGAGAAGCCTCTCCGTCCGACTTCGGACGACGGCGAAAAACTAGCAACTGCCGCCGCGCTCCGACCGACCAGGCGAAGACGCGACGGAGGGCCGCCGCGAAATGGAGCTGGACAAAAAATGAAGACTCATTCTTTGCGCGTTGACCTATCTCGTCGAAGCGAGCCGCACGTGTTTCCGCACCGCGGGTGGGCGACTAGACGTAAATGCCGGATTACTGGGGGGGTGGTTGTGCTCGCCGCGTTCGGTTCCGGGTGCGTCACGCGCGTGCAAGCAAATCACCACGGGTGTCATGCGGCGGATGCAGATGGTATGGCCGGCTGCGGCGGCACGGGGGCAGGAACGGGAGGGACGAGTGGCGCCTCGAGCAGCGGCGGCGGCGCGCGCGGGAACGTCGCGGGAACGAACGGCGAGTCGTCCACGGGCGACGAACCAGGAGCTGAAGACGGATGGGGAGGTGAAGCGCCGCAGGAGCTCGCCGGAGCCGGCGGCGCGGGCGTCGGTGACGGCGCGGGCGCCGCCGCGTGCGCAGGGAGGTGCGACGCCACGAACGGTCGCTGCGTGGTCACGCTGGCGTGGGGGCAAGCCTTTCCCGACAGCATCGCCGTCGACTCGACGAGCGTCTATTGGGGAACCGAGAACACGAATAGGGTAATGAAGGTGGCGCTCGGCGGCGGAACCCCCATCACGTTGGCCACGCGGGAATCGGCTGGCAGCATCGCCGTTGACGCCACGAATGCTTACTGGACGACCCAGGTCGGGCTCGTCGGCTCGGTAATGAAGGTTCCTCTTTCCGGCGGCACTCCGGCAACGGCGGCCACGACCGGCGAGCGTCCCAATGCCATCGTCGTCGACTCGAAGAGCATCTACTGGGCCGAGGGAGGGAGTGGCCACAACGACGGCGCGGTGATGAAGGTGCCGCTGGCCGGCGGACCTCCGATCACGCTGGCCTCCGAGCAGGCGGAGCCAGTCGGCATCGCCATCGACTCGACCAGCGTCTTTTGGGTGAACGGCAATGACTCTGGCACCCCCGGATCGGGCTCGGTGATGAAGATCCCACTCGGCGGTGGCGCTCCCACCACCCTGGCCTCGGACCAGTTGCGTCCCCAGGACATTGCCGTCGACTCGACGAGCGTCTACTGCTGAACTACGGCACCGGCCCTGTCGACGACGGCACGGTGATGAAGGTGCCGCTCGACGGCGGAACCCCGACGGCGATCGCCTCGGGACAGATGGGGCCAGAGCACCTAGCGGTCGACTCGACTAGCGTTTACTGGACGACCCGTACCACCGTGATGAAGGCCCCGCTCGACGGCGGACCTCTAACGACGCTGGCCTCGGGACAGGACCGTGCGTTCGCTATCGCAGTCGATTCGAAGAGCGTCTATTGGACGACCATCAACAGCACCGGCACGGTGATGAAGGCGACCTCGAAGTGAGCGATAGAGCGCTGATTTCCACGGGTCTGGAACCGTCGGCGCTGACCTGCTGACGGGTACTGACCTCGAGCTGTTGGCCGTTGGACTCGCCCCAAAGTGTTCGGTGTCCCACGACCCCTCCGAGCAGGTGACGGCGGTACTAGCCGTCATCTCTGGTCGGGGTCCCGCCGAAGGTCTTGTGCACTTCACGCAAGGACGGGGTTCGGACGACGGCGAAAAAACTAGCAACCGCCCCCGCGGTCCGACCGATCAAGCGGGGACGCGACGGAGGGCCGCCGCGAAATGGAGCCGAAAAAAATGAAGACTCATTCGCTGTGCGTTGACCCGTCTTGTCGGAGCCGCCCGCACGTGTTAGCGCACCGTGGGTTGGCGACTAGACGTAAATGCTGGGTGGCTGGGGGCTTCGTTCTTCTACCCGCGTTCGCTTCGGGGTGTGCCACGCACGTGCACTTCCGTAATCATGGGTGTCATGCGGCGGGGGCAGCTGGTGTTGCTGGCTCCAGCAACTGCGGTGGCGCAGGGGCGGGAATGGCAGGCACCGCTGGCTCATCGAGCAGCAGCGGCGGCGTGGGGCCGGGAACGGCAGGGACGGCTGGCGCCTCGAGCAGCAGCGGCGGAGCAGGCGGGAACGTCGGGGGGAGGACAGGCCAGACGTCGACCGGCGCCCAACCAGGAGATGAAGGCGGATCGGGAGGCGAAGCGCCCCAGGAGCTCGCGGGCGAAGGCGGCAAGTCGCAACCGGGCGTTGCGGGGCGCGGGAACGGTCAGAGCGGAAGCCCGTCCGGGGGAGCCGGAGTCGGCGGCAAGAGTGGCACCGGCGGCAGCGGTGGAGCAGGCCGCGCGGGCGGCGGCAGCGGCGCGGGCGGCAGAGCCGGCGCGGGTGGCAAGGGCGGCACCGGCGGCACCACAGCCAGCGGCGGCAAGGGCGGCACCAGCGGCGCGTCGTGTGACGCCAACTCCTGTTCGGATGGGTGCTGCAATGGCAACGCGTGCGTGGTGTACGCCTCCCAGTCGGGCGCCGCGTGCGGCGCGAGCGGCATGGCCTGCAGCGCATGCGCGGGGAGCTGCGACGTCACGAATGGTCGCTGCGTGGTCACGGTGGCGTCAGGACAGGAGTTTCCGCACGGCCTTGCCATCGACTCGACGAGCGCCTACTGGGCCACAACTAGCGGGACGGTGATGAAGGTGGGGGTCGGTGGCGGGAACCCAATCACTTTGGCAACGCAACAGTTTGACGCCATCATCGCCGTTGACGCGACGAATGCTTACTGGGTGAATCTTGGCGGCTCTGTGATGAAGGTGCCCCTTGCTGGCGGCAATGCGACAACGCTCGCCACTACCAGCGGGCAGAATGCCGCTGCCATTGCCGTTGACTCCAAGAACATCTACTGGCTGCAGGGGGGCGCTAACAACGACGGCACGGTCATGAAAGTAGTGGTGACCGGTGGAATTCCGACCACCCTCGACTCGGCGCAGATGAACCCCGTAGCTATCGCCGTCGACGCGACGAGCGTCTACTGGGTGAACAATGACGGCTTTAGCGGCTCCGGCTCAGTAATGAAGATCCCCATCGGCGGTGGCGTTCAGACGACCCTCGCCTCCGGGCAGTTTGGTCCCCAGGGCATTGCGGTCGACTCGACGAGTGTCTACTGGACGAATTATGGCGTCAGCACCGACAACAACTACACCGAAGGCACGATAATGAAGGTTCCGCTCGACGGCGGAACCCCGACCCCGATCGTTTCGAAACAGATTACGCCGGGAACCCTCGCGGTCGACTCGACGAGCGTTTACTGGACCACCAACAGGGCGGTAATGAAGGCGCCGCTGCACGGCGGAACGGTGACCACAGTGGCCGCGGATCAGGACGCTCCAGACGCCATCGCTGTCGATTCGACGAGCGTCTATTGGGTGACCAAAGCCAACCCCGGCACAGTGATGAAGGCGACCCCGAAGTGAGCGATACGACGCTTATCTTCACGAACTGAGCATCGTCGGGCTCGTTGCCGAGCCGACACCGGCACATAACTGGCCGTCCTGTGGCGCGCTGGATGCCCCTCGACAAAATACCCTTGGCGAGCGACCCGGTCCGACCAAATGACGGTGGTACAGCCATCATCTGGTCGGAGAGATCGGGACTCGCAACTGCGCCGTTTAAAACCGCAGGCGCGATCACTGGATGTTGATCTTGTAGTCCGTCGTGGTCCAGTTGCCGCTGTAGACCTCGAAGCCGGTCTGAACACCGAGCAGGTACGAGCTGTTCGACAGTCCAGCGTAGCCGTGACTTGCCGCGTCTTTGAAGTAGGCGAGCAGATCCAAATCGCTGACCGGGCTGCCGTTGGTGCCCGTCGCCACCCAATAGCTAACGACCTGTTCACCCGTTCCGTTCGTCCCGACGTACGGCTGACGCCCGTTGAGAGCACTACCGGTCGAACTGCCGAGAGGCATCTTGTCCTTATTGCCAATCCAGATCATCAATTCGACCTGCGGGACCGCAGGGGTCGCCGAGTTGCCGAACCACACGTCGTAAGCCGCGTCGCCGCTGCCGCCCATAGTGAAGCTCCAGCTGCTCTTCACCGAGGTGAGCGCGCTGATCTGCTTGGCCTGCTTGTACGGCCCGTAGAACTGGATGCCGTCGTGACCCGGACCCCAGCCGGTGACGATGGCGGGGAAGGAGCCGGGGCCGTTGTTCGGCGCAGTGAAGCCGCCGCCCGGACTGTACGAGAATCCAACGCCAGTGGCGGTGGCGCTGACCTGCATCGTCATCGGTTGGCCGTTGGTGGGGAAGGGTGCGCTCTGTACGGCGTAGCCGTTGATGCCGTTGACGGCCTGGGGCAGCTGGTTGGTCCAGGCGGGGCCGTACGCGCCCGTGGCCACGACCGGACTCGGAGCCGTCATGAGCGGGACGATACTCTTGATGCAGAAGTCGTAGCTGTGCGAGACGCTGTCCGGGAAGAAGGCGATCTTCACGTCGGTGAGATTGGCCGGATCCACGGGGTGCCGGTTGTTCTTGTTATTGGCCAACACCGAATCAGCGAAGAGCGCGTTGTAGGTGATAGTGCCGGAGGCCGGCACGCCGGGGACGGTAATGCCAGGCGCGTCCTTGGTTTGCGAATCGAGGTCCGTCGTCGTCGGGTACTCGAGGTTCAGGATCATGCCGCCGGTGCCCTTGCCGCCCGAGCCGGGCCCGAGGGTGATGGCGAAGCCGGCGAGGCTGCTCGCGTTCCACGTACCGGGCGCCGCGGTGTCGCCGGGTTTGCCGGAGTTGACCTTGAAGCCGATGCCCGCATAGGCACCCGACCCGGTACCCATGTTGCCCTTCAAGCACATGGCGTTTGCCGTCGCGTCCCATGGAATGGCGCCGGCGCCCTTCTTGTCGCTGCCCTGGCAGCTGAAGCTGGAATCCGAGCCGTCGCTGTAGCAGTACCAGGCGCCCTTGATGCCCCAGGTGTTGTTACAGACGTAACCCGACGCATCCATGTTGATCTTGCTGGTGTCGGTGTTCGAGCAGCCGTCGACCACCATGCCGGTCCCGGCCGTGCCGCTCATGCCGCCCATGCCGGTGCCGGCGCTGCCGCCGGTGCTCACTGTGCCGCCAGCGCCGCCGGTGCTGACGGTGCCGCCGGTGCCGGGCATTCCGCCCGTGCCGCCGGTCGTGCCGATCGTGCCGCCGGTGCCGCCGGTCGTACCGACCGTGCCGCCAGTGCCCATGCCGCCGCTGCCACCGGTCGTACCGACCGTGCCGCCGTGGCCGGCCATGCCGACCGTGCCACCGGTGCCGCCGGTCGTACCGACCGTGCCGCCGGTGCCGGTGCCGCCGGTGCCGCCAGTGGTACCGACCGTTCCGCCGGTGCCGCCGGTGGTGCCAACAGTTCCGCCGGTGCTGGTCGTGCCACCCCTTCCGGCCGTGCCGCCGCTGGACCGGCCGCCGGTGCCAGCCGTGTCGTCGTCGGCGGTCGGCTGCGAGGAGGAGCAGCCGAAGAGGGTATGCGCCGAGAGCGCGGCCACGCAGAGGAAGCCAGTGCGGAGGTGGGCATAAGCGTGCGAAGTCATGAAGGCTCCTTTTCTGCGGGATGAGGCTGTAACCGGTTCCAAGGTCCTCGGCTTATAGCTCATGAGGACGGGCATTCAAGTGGCGCTGGCATTTGCAGCGGCGCAGGCGCCGACGCCTAGGCGATTTTAATCTAGAGAATTCGGATGGTTCCGGTCTCCACGCACAAGCACGCACAAGTAGGCGTGCAGCCCGGGGTCGTGGTTAGCCTGGTCTGGTCTGCTCGGGTCTGGGCTGCTCTGGCAGAGCAGGTCTGGTTCGTTCCGATCGCGCGCTCGGGCCCTAAACTTTCGGAATGCCGGACCTCGAGCTCTTTCTCGTCGACAAGAACGACACCTCGTGGTCGCTGCGCCCGTGGCTCCTGCTCGTTCACTTCGGGATCCCGTTTGCGGAGACGTCGTTCGTGGCGGCCGATCCGGAGACGCCCGCGCGGATCCGCGCAGTGTCGCCGACGGGCCGTGTCCCCGTCTTACGGGTCGGAAACCGCCTGGTTTGGGAGTCGCTCGCTATCGTCGAGACGATCGCGGATTTGTATCCCGAGCTTTCGATTTGGCCGCGTAAGCCGGGGCAGCGCATGCACGCGCGCTCGATCGCGGCGGAGATGCACGTGGGGTTCGCGGAGCTCCGGCGGCATTGCACGATGAACCTCGCGCTGCGGACGCGCGTCGAGCTCGATCCTGCGCGGCGTGACGAGCTCGCGCGGTTCGAAAACATGGTCGAAATGGCGCGTGCGGACGCGCGTGATGAGGGACCGTTCCTGTTCGGCGCGTTCTCGGCCGCGGACGCGATGCTGGCACCCGTGGCGACGCGCATCGTTTCCTATGGGCTCGAGGTGGGCGCCGTGACGCGCGCGTGGATCGATGCCGTGTACGCGCTGCCCGCTTTCCAGCGCTGGGAGCGCGAGGCCGCCGCGGAGTGCGAAGTGCGTCCCGTGGCGGCGCGCATCGGCAAGCGCTTCGACGGCAACGTGCAGGAGCGCGTGCCCGCGGGGCCGAGCTATGCCGTGATTTTCGAGAGTCAGCGCGCGAGCGAGGCGTCCGATTACGGCGAAGTCGCCGACCGCATGGAGGCGCTTGCGGCGACGATGCCCGGCTACCAAAGCCACGTGAGCGCGCGTGGCGCGGACGGCTTCGGCATCACAGTGAGCTACTGGGATTCGCTCGAGCACATCGCGGCATTTCGCGCTCACGCCGATCACGGCAACGCGCAAAATGCTGGGCGAGGGCGTTACTACACGCGTTACGACTTGCGCGTCGCGCGCGTCGAACGCCACGTCGCCTTCGACGCAACTCGCGAGCCACGCCGCACGGAGCGACGCTGACGTGACGCGGGACCTTCGCATTAGGCTCGCGGCGCCAGCGGACCTGCCTGCGATCTTGGCGCTCCAGCGTGCCAACTTGAAGAGCTCGCTAACGCCCGCGGACATTCGCGAGCAAGGTTTCGTCACGCTTGTGCACAGCCTCGACGAGCTCGAGCGCATGCACGAGCTCGCGCCGAGCGTTGTCGCGGAGGTCGAGGACGAGGTCGTTGGTTACGCGCTCACGATGCTGCTCGAGGCGCGGCCGCTCGTCCCAGCGCTCGAGCCGATGTTCGCCGCGCTCGCGGGAGCGCGCTTTCGCGGTCGACCCCTCGCGACGCTGCGATTTTACGTCATGGGCCAGATTTGCGTCGCGCGCGCCGAGCGAGGATCCGGCGTGTTTTCGGCACTGTACGCCGGGCACGACGCTCTCTACGGCGACCGCTTCGACTGCATCGTCACGGAAGTGTCGGCGCAGAATGCTCGCTCGCTCCGAGCGCACGAGAAGGTCGGCTTCGAACGCAGCGTGAGTTACACGGACGGCGGCGACGAATGGCTCGTCCTCGCGCGCGCCCTGACGGCGACCGAGCCCTGAAGGCGCTTCAGGGCTCGGTCCGCTCGAGTGCGTCGAGCTCTTTGAGGTTCGCAGCGGGTCGCGGATCGGTCGGATCGAGCGCGCGGGCGCGTTCGAACGCCTGGCGCGCCTCCGCAGAGTGTCCGAGCTTGGCGGAGGCGGTACCGACGTTGATCCACGCCGAGCCGAGCTTTGGATCGAGCTCGGTCGCGCGTTTGGCGCTCGCGAGTGCCTGCTCGAGGCGGCCCGAAACTTCGAGCGCGTGCGCGAGGTTCGAGCGGTACGTGGCGCGCGAGGGGTCGAGCTCCGTCGCACGCGTGAGCTCGCTCACGGCGCGGTCGAGCCGACCCTGCGCGAGGGAGGCAGTGCCGAAGTCCGAGTGCGCGCGCGCCGAATTCGGCTCGAGACGAACGGCGTGTTCGAAAGCCTCGGCGGCTTCGCCCACTTCACCGAGCAATAGGCGCACCGTGCCCAAATTCGTGAGTGCTTCCGCGCTGTTCGGGTCGAGCGCCACCGCTTGATCGAGATAGGGCAGTGCTCTCTGGCTCTGCCCCGTCGCGATGAGGGCAATACCGAGCGCCGAGACTGCTTCGAGATCGTTCGGGACGAGCGCGACGGCGTGTTCGAGTGCGAGCAGAGCGGGCTCGGCGCGCCCGAGCACCAAGAGCGCTTTGCCGAGCTCGCGTTCCACGGGCTCGTAGTTCGCGTCGAGTGCCTTCGCGCGTTCGAGTTCGGGCACGAGCGCGAGCACGCGGTGGTCGCGCGGCGCCGTGGCGAGGCCGAGCGCTAGGTCAGGGGCTGCCAGCGTCGCACGTGCGATGCCGGCAACGGGTGCGGGCTCGTGAGGCGCGAGACGTTTGGCGCGTTGATACGCGGAAAGAGCGGCTTTCGCGTCGTCACGCTCGAGTGCTGCGTCGCCGGCGGCGAGGGCGCTGTCGGCTGGCGTTCCGGTGCCGCGTGCGAGTGCGGTGGGCGCGGGGCTCGGAGCTGGAGGAGCGGGCGCGGGACTCGGCGCTATGACAGCGGCCGATGTGGCGACGGACGGCGCTGGTGCGGCAGGCGTCGGTGACGGACCAGCCGAAATAGCCGTTGCGCTGGGCGCCACGACCGCAGCCGTGGGTGGCTCTGCTCGGCGCGCCGGCGCCGCGCAACTCGCCACGCCGACCGTCGCGCTCACGACGAGCGCCGCGCCGTACGTCGTGTGGCGTCGCGCTCCCGTCCCGTTACGGAGCGTCCACACGCGAAGAATGCTCCTTGCCGTCGTAGCGGAGCAGGACCTTCTTGCCGTCGGCGAGCGTCGCGAGGTTCACCGGGCGCCGCCAAATGCGCACGAGCGCCGCGAGCGTCTCGTTTGCGTAGTCGTTCCTGAGGTCCACGCCACGGTGATCGTGCACGAGCAGGAGCTCGCCGCGGTTCTCGAAGTTCGCGTCCTCGACGAAGATGAACGGATTGCCGAAGTTGGTGAGCTGGGAGAGCAGGCGCTCTTTGACGTTCTTGAACTCGCGCGAGTCGATCTCGAAGCGCTCGTTGCGGTTCGACCAGCCGAAGCTGAAGAGCTGGTGCTCGAGCGCGAAGTCCTCCGTCAAAAACTCGTCGATGAACGTCACGTCGTTGTAAAGCGAGCGCACCTCGAACACCTTCTGCTGCCCGAGTCCGAGGCGCAGATCCCAGTGCCGCTTCTGATCGAGATCGTTGCAGTCTTCCCATTCCGGGCCGAATTGCCCGCGATTCCAGCGATCCTCGATGCTGCGGTAAAGCTGGACGCCGAGCTTGTAGGGGTTCAGGCGCCCGCCGCTCGTCACCATCACGCCGGCGTTGTTCTCGGCATAATCGACGATCTCGGTCCAATCGCAGACGTCGTTCGTCATCATCTTCGAGTGCCAGTAGGAGGCCCAGCCCTCGTTCATGATCTTCGTTTCCATCTGCGGCGCGAAGTAATACGCTTCGTCACGCACGATGCTCAGGATCGCGCGCTCCCAGCGCTCGAGCGGCGCGTTCTCGATCAAGAACAAAAGCACGTCCTGCTCGCGCGAGGCCGGGTGCCGGCCCTTCTTCTTCTCGCGCTCCTGCTCGATCTTCTTCTTCTGCTCCTCGATGTACTCCTCGGGGTTGATGAACTCCTCCATGTAGTCCTTCGAGCGGAGGCGCGGCACTTCGACGGCGCGCGGCTCCTCCTCGACCAGCTCCTCGCGGCGGCGCCGCACGAAGCGTGACCATGGATCCACCAG
Organism: Polyangiaceae bacterium; assembly: GCA_025936115.1. GTDB lineage: Bacteria > Myxococcota_A > Polyangia > Polyangiales > Polyangiaceae > PMG-095. The sequence continues at coordinate 13,018 of JAICTZ010000068.1, read as the reverse complement.
ATTTTCCAGCGAGAGGCAGTTGTCGACGAACGTCTCGACACGGCCGATGCCGTAGCGATCGACGATGCGGCGCACGGCGGCGCCGTGGTTGGCCATTTTGTCGATCCAGCGACGATTCGGGTCGTATTCGTTGCCGCGCTTGCGCACGGGATCGGTGATGGGCTCGCCCGCGTCGAGATCCGTTGAGCGGAACGAGAAGTTGTTCTTGAAGAAATCCACGTGGCCGAGCACGTGGCACATCACGAGCTTCTGATCCGTGAGGCTATTGCCCTCGAGCAAGTAGGCGTAGGAGGGGTTGTTGTTGATGACCATCTCGTAAATCTTCGAGAGGCCGTACTCGTAGCTCTTGCTGAGGCGCTCGTACTCCATGCCGAAGCGCCAGTGCGGGTAGCGGTTCGGGAAACCGCCGTACGCGGCGATCTCGTTCATCTGGTCGTAGCTCAGCATCTGGAACACGACCGGAAAGAAATCCAAGCCGTAGCGGCGCGCAATTTTCTCGATCTTCTCCTGCTCGACGAACAAGTAGCGCGGCAGGTCGGCCTGGTTCGGAGACAGCGGCATTACTTACCCTTGCCCAAAAAGTCTTTGATACTCCCGACGATCGCGTCGCGATCGCGGATCTCGCTCGTGACGACGCGCTCGTCCTCGGCGAAGTGCTCGCGCAGATCCTTGACGAACTGGCCGGAGCCGTAAGGGCTCTCGACCTGGCCGTACGCGAACATGTTCACGCGCGTCAAAATGTCGGTCTTCAAGAGCTCGATGCACGAGAGCGTGTCGTCCATCGACCAGTTGTCGCCGTCGGAAAAGTGGAAGGGATAGATGTTCCACTCCGAGCTCGGGTAGTGCTGATCGATGAGCTGCCCGCAGAGCTTGTAGGCGCTCGAAATCATGGTGCCGCCCGATTCGCGCGTGCGAAAGAAGGTGTCGCGATCGACTTCGCGCGCGACCGCGTCGTGGATGATGTAGCGGCTTTCGAGGCCCTGGTACTGGCGGCGGAGCCAGGTGTCGATCCAGAAGCTCTCGATGCGCACGATCTCCTTCTGCTCGTCACCCATCGAGCCGGACACGTCCATCATGTAGATGATGACGGCGTTGGCGACGGGCTCGACGTCTTCCTTCCACGAGCGGAAGCGCCGATCGTCGTGCTGCGGCACGATGATGGGCTCCTTGGGATCGTAGATGCCGCTCGCGACCGCGCGGCGCAGGGCTTCCTTGTACGTGCGCTTGAAATGCTTGAGCGAATCCGGACCGACGCGGCGGATGCCCGTGTACCGGTCCTTGGCCGAGACAATGCGGTTCTTGCCCTTGTTCTCGATGGCCGGGAGCTGCAGCTCCTCACCCAGGATGTCGGCGAGCTCGTCGAGGGTCACGTCCACTTCGAGCACGTGGCTGCCGGCGTCTTGCCCCGCTTGGCCCTGCCCGTCGTCGCCTTCGGCTTCCTGTCCGCCGACCGGATCGCCCACGTCGCCCTTGCCCTGACCGACGCCGCCCTTCTGCTTGTCCCCGTAGACGAAGCGCGGAATGTCGATCTGGGGGATGGGGATGCTGACGAGCTCCTTGCCCTTCCTGCCGATGAGCTCCCCCTGGGAAATGTAGCGGCGAAGGTTCTGGCGGATCTTCCCCCGCACAATCGCTCGGAACCGTGAATGATCCTGATCGATCTTGAGCGACATCCCGTGAAAATAGAATGGCACATCCGGGGGCCCGAGCACACGGCCACGCACCCCCGGGGTCTTGGCAGCCGGTTGCCGCGGTTTTCGAGGCGATCTACCCGCGCGAGAGGCTCGTCCGCCGCTCCTCGCGTTCAGGTGCGCACAAACGCGCCGAAGGCCGAAAGAGTCGTGATAAAAACGCGCCGTGACCCCCAAGGTTCAGAGCCTGCTTCGCTTCCGCTGCACCGGCTGCGGTAACTGTTGCAAGGAGCCGCTGCTCCCCCTCACTGCCTCCGACGTGAAGCGCATCGCCAAACGCACCGGCGACAAGCCCGTCGACTTCATCCGCTGGGTCGATCGCAACGGCATCGACATGGACGACGAGCCGGAAGGTTTCGTCCAGCTGCGTCAGGGCAAGCGCGTCATGGTGCTCCGTCACTACAAGGGCGGCTGCTACTACCTCGGCAAGGACAACCGCTGCACCATCTACACGAGCCGTCCGCTCGGCTGCCGCATCTTCCCGTTCGATGCGACGTTTCACAAAGACGGCAAGATGCGGCACCTCAAGCTGATTCAGGCCGCGGACTGCAAGTACGAGCTCGACGGCAAAAATGAGGTCGACGAGATCCGAGAGCTCGACCGCCGCACCGAGGAAGCGAACGACCACTGGCACGACCAGATCGCCGACTGGAACCGCGAGCAGCAGAAGCGCAAGCGGAGTGGGCGCGCGGCCGGCACGGCGCGTGAATTCTTCGATTTCCTGGGCCTCGGCTGAACCGCGATGACGCGCGCTGAGAGCCATCTGGTGCTGACGGCCGTGGGGCCCGATCGGCCGGGCATCGTCAACGCGATCTCGGCCTTGCTCCACGCCGCGGGCGCGAACCTCGAGGACAGCCGTATGGCGATCCTCGGCGGGGAATTCGCGCTGCTCGTGCTCGTCTCGGGCAGTGAAGCGGCCGTGGCACGGGCCGAGCGTGACGCGTCGCGGCTCGAAGCGGAGCTCGGGTTGAAGGTCATCTCGAAGCGGACCGAGCGCGTGGCGCCGCGCAACTTCCTGCCGTACATCGTGCGCGTCTCGGGCGTCGATCGGCCGGGCATCGTGCGCGCTGTTACGGATCTGTTCGCGCGGCGTGCCATCAACGTCGCCACGCTCGATTCGCGCGTCACGTACGCGCCGGACAGCGGCACGCCGCTTTTCGTGCTCGAGGCTGCGCTCGAGGTACCGTCCGAGGTCGCGCTCTCCGAGCTCCGGCGCGAGGTGGCGGCGCTCTCGGACGAGGAGAACCTCGACGTGACGCTCGAGCCCGGGCGTTAGCGCCCGTCGCTGGCACGCAGCCTGCGGTGTCGCGTCGCCAGAGCGGTGTTACGCTTGGGCGGCCATGCTCGAGCGTCCTCGTCGTAATCGACGCACCGCCGGGATTCGGGACCTCGTCCGCGAGACGCACCTCGGGCCCGAGCACCTGGTTTTGCCGTTGTTCGTCCAGGAGGGGCAGGGCGTCGCCACGCCCATCGCCTCGATGCCGGGCCACGCGCGGCTCACGGTGGACTTGTTGGTCGAGAAGGCGCACGAAGCGTTCGCGCTCGGCGTCCCTGCCGTCGAGGTGTTCCCGCGCATTCCCGAGGAGCAGAAGGACGCGCGCGGCACCGAAAGCACGAACGCCGCCGGCCTCGTACCCCGGGCGGTACGAGCGCTCAAGCAAGCGCTCCCCGAGCTCACCGTCATCACGGACGTGGCGCTCGATCCGTACTCCTCGGACGGCCACGACGGCGTCGTCATCGACGGCCGCATCGACAACGACGCGTCGCTTCCGATCCTGGCCGCCATGGCCGTCGCGCAGGCGCGCGCCGGGGCCGACGTGGTCGCGCCGTCCGACATGATGGACGGTCGCATCGCCGCCGTGCGGCGCGCCCTCGACGAAGCCGGCTTCAGCGACGTCCTCGTCTGCAGCTACTGCTGCAAATACGCCTCTGCCTTCTACGGCCCCTTCCGCGACGCCCTCGACTCCGCGCCCCGCGCTGGCGACAAAAAGACCTACCAGCTCGACCCTGCCAACTACCGCGAATGCGCGCGCGAAGTCGCGCTCGACGAAGCCGAAGGCGCCGACTGGCTCATGGTCAAACCGGGTCTGCCCTACGCCGACGTCATTCGCTTCGTCCGCGACACGAGCAGCTTGCCGGTCGCCGTCTATCACGTGAGTGGTGAGTACGCGATGCTCAAAGCCGCCGCCGAGCGCGGCTGGCTCGACTACGACCGCTGCCTCCTCGAAAGCCTCATGTGCCTCCGCCGCGCCGGCGCCGACATCATCTTCACGTACGGCGCGCTCGAAGCCGCTAAACTCCTCCGCTCACGCCGCTGAACGCCGGTCGCACGAACGACGTTGCTCGGCACGGAACGTCCCGTTCGACGCGCCAAGCGCGGGCGCGCGCGCGTGGATGCGGCGTGAACGTGTGAGCGCGGGCGTGAAAGGTGCGAGCGCGGGCGTGGAGACAGCGTGGACGTTGCGAGCAGACGGCGTGAACGGCGCGAGCACCCGGACGGGCTGTGAGCGCGCGCATGAACGCTGCAAGGGATCAGGTTCAAGTGACGCAAACGTCACTTTGTGGCTGATTTGATCCTGGGCGACCGCCGGCGCACGAGTGCCAACGTCGAGCTGCGCACCGTTCCACTGTTCACAAGCGCGCACTTGAATAGGGCTATTGTTTTTGAATTTAGCATATATTCCGAGGCGGCTCTGGCGCGCCGTGCAATCTCCAGGGGTCCGAGTTAGAGACATGGGTACCGATCAATTGAAGTGTCAGGGATGTCGCCGGTTGCTCACGGAGTCAGCCGGAACACGGTGCACAGATGGACGGGCGTTCGGTCATGCTCTGCTCTTGCTTGAGCTTGGAGACCGCGCCCGTGGCCCGCGCAGCAGTCCCGAGGAGGTGGCGGCCTCGCTGGAGGATGGGCTCCTGACCCTCCGCAAAGGCGGCCGAACTGGGGGCCGAAGAAACGAGCGGCGGACGCGATTTCGACAACCCCGACGTCTCGGGGCCTGTGCCCGTAAGCAAGTCTCGGCACCTCACGCCTCGAAGGAGAAATCGGTGACGCTCCGTCGGATTGGGAAATTCGGTGAACGCGCGGCCGGGGGACTGAATTGCGGCGAACCGCGCGCGCGGCGGCTTCAATCGACCTCGGGTTGAAGTGATTAGGCCGTCCGCCGCAGAGATCTCGGTGACGAGCTGTCGGTTGCCGTTCATGGACATGGGTGACCGCCGCCCGCATTGCGTGCTCGATGCTGCCCTGATACTTCAGGCACGAGTTGAATTCGGGTCGAGGTCGCAAGCTCACGGTGGCAGCGCTACTTGCGTGCCTCGGTTTCGCCATTTCATTCCTCGCCGCTGCGCGACCGCTCCGGGGAGACGGAAAAAACTATGGGCTCGTTGCTCGCAGCTTGATCGCCGACGGGGACATTCGGCTCGACGAGTTCTCCGCGACGCTGACGGGGAACACTCTCGTCGACGATGGTCACGTCTACAATTTCTTTCCGCTCGGTCCGTCGCTCCTGATCGCGCCGCTCTACCCTGCCGCTCGCCTCGTTTCGCACGATCCCGGCCGCGCTGAGACTCTTGCCGCGCGCATGGCGGCGGCACTGTGCTTCGGGAGTGCACTGGCACTCATGTATTTGACGGCGCGCCGCTTCGAGACAGTGAGCGGACGTCAGGCCCTCGGCCTCGCCGTGCTCTTCGGCTTCTGCTCGCTGCAGTTGCCGACGCACGTCTCGGGGCTCGCGTCGCACGGCGCCGCCGTACCGTTCGTCCTCGCGGCGCTGTTCGTGCTCACGAGCCCGCTCGTGCAAGGTCCCGCGCTGGCCGGGCTTTTGCTCGTCGTCGCCTACGTCATGCGGCCAACGGCCGGCGTGCTCTTGCCGCTCGTCGCAAGCTGGCTCTGGTTCGAGCGACGACGCGCGTTTTGGGGTTTCGTCGCCGCGGTCCTGCTACTCGGATCCGGTGTCGTCTGGATGAACACGGCGCTCTATGGACACGCCCTGCCGCCGTACAACCGTGTCACGCGCCTTGTCGTCGCGGCTCTTCCTCAGGGACTGCTCGGCAATCTCGTGTCGCCGAGCCGCGGACTGCTTTTCTATTGTCCCTGGTGCGTCTTCTCCGCCGTGGGCGGTGCCCTCGCGCTGACGCGACGAAACGTTCCTGGCTTCTTCCGTTTACTCGCCGTCACCGTCATCGTGCACGTCGGGGTGGTTTCGTGCTTTCCCCAGTGGTGGGCGGGTTGGTGTTACGGCCCGCGTTTTTTGGCTGAAATAATGCCCGAGCTCGTCTTGCTGCTGATCCCGGCACTGGCCGCGCTGAAGCTTGTGTCCCCGAAGCTCCGTCGCGGCGCGACCGGAGCCTTGGTCGCTACGATCGGCTATTCGTTTCTGGTTGCGATCCTGGGAACGACGCGCAGCGCGGGTTACTGGAACGAACACCCGAACAACGTGGACCTGCACCCCGAACGTTTGTGGCAATGGTCGGACCCCCAAATCGTGCGTGCGCTGCGGGTGGCTCTCACCGCCCGCACGCCGAGCTGAGTGCACCATCGCTCTCGCGTTACGTCGCTGCCGTTGCGTCGCCGCCGTTACGTCGCGACGTTGCGTCGCGACCGTCACGTCGCGTCGACGATGCCGAACACGCGTAGGTACACGCGCCGCACGTTTTCGGTCACGTCGCGGTAGTGGGCGAGTAAGGCCTGCTCAGCCGGCGCTCCGGGCGCGCTGCGGTAACCCATGCGGCGCGCAAGCGCGGGAAGGCCTGGCGCGCGCACCGCAATGATGCTCGAGCCCGTGCCGTAAAGGACGTGGATGCGCTGCTCGAGGCGCCGCAAGAAGGCGTAACCGTCGCGCAGAGCGTCGTAGTCTTCGGGGCTCAAATAGCCGCGCGTCGCGAGGGCTTCGAGCGCGACCCAGGTGTCGGGCGAGCGAATCGCCGGATCGGCGCCGTTCAGCATCTGCAGGAACTGCACGGCGAATTCGACGTCGAGCAGTCCGCCGCGTCCAAGCTTCAAGTCGAGTCGGTGCGGGCGCTCGCGACCGAGCTCACGCTCCATGCGCTCGCGCAGGTGGTGTACTTCGGCCGCGGGTGCGGCGCCGCCTTCGTACGCGGCGCGTTCGGCTATCTCCACCGCGCGCGCGCCGAGCTCGGGGTCGCCCGCCGCGAAACGCGCGCGCAGAAGCGCCTGTCGTTCCCACGCCGCGCCGCTCGAGCCGACACTGCCGATCGGCGACTCCGTCTCGGGGTCCGCTAGCGCGACGCCGTGATAGCGCGCAAAAGCCGCGAGCGACGTGACGAGCATGCCGTGCGAGCCCGACGGCCGCAGTCGCGTGTCGAGCTCGTAGCCGGGCCCGGCGACGTTCGGCTCTGAAATCAGCCGGATCACCCGGCTTGCCGCGCGGGCGTAGAAGACGCTCGCCTCGTCCGCGTCGGGCGCGCGCGCCGGATCGTAGATGAAGACGACGTCGAGGTCCGAACCGTAGCCGATCTCGCGTCCCCCGAGCTTGCCCATGGCGAGGATGGCGAGCCCGGAGCGCTCGCCGAGCACGTGGGCCACCGCGCGGCCGAGCTCTTCGTCGGCGAGCGCGGAGAGCAAACGCGTGGCGTCGCGTGTCCCGATCGTGCCGGCGAGATCGGCCGTCGCGACCTCGACCATGAGGCGTTGCTTGGCGACGCGCAGTCCGCGCATGAGGGCGTCGCGGCGCTCGCCGGCGTCGGCCTCGGCGGGCAGCGCCTGCAGTTGCGCGTCGATTTCGACGGCGACGGCGGCGCTCGGATCGCTGATCGCGCCGGCGCCGAACAGGATCGCGTCGATCAGCTCCGGCCGCACGAGCGCCGTCTCGCCGATGAACGCGCTCGACGCGAGCGCCGTCACGAGCCGGCGCAGGGCGACGCGATCCTGCGCGAGCGCCACCACGTAAGGTTCGGGCGAGCGGAAGCGGCCGAGGATCGCGCGCAAGAAACGCGCGGCCTGCTCCGGATCCGGCGAGCTGCCGAGCTCTTGGAGCACGGCGTGCGCGAGATCGGGGTAGCGGTCGCGCGTGAGCTCTCCGAGCAGATCGTCCGGTCTGCGGCCGAGCGCGCGCAGGTGCTCGGCGATTTCGGCGTCACCGTAGGCGGCTTCCGTGAGCAGCGTCAGCGCGTCGCCGTCCGTTGCGAGGGCCGAGACGACCGCTTCGTAGGGTGACGCCCTCAGGCTGCGGCTCGGGGCGAGCGCGTTGAAGAGCGAGTGGACGGTGCCACGGGCGCGCTCGACCGCCGCGCTGAGCTCGGCCTCGGAGAGGCGCATGGTGCGCGCGAGGTGGGCGAAATCGTCGCCCGTCGGCAAGAGGTGCGTCTGAATACCGCTCAGCCACTGCACGCGGTGCTCGAGCTTGCGCAAGAGCGCGTACGATTCGGCGATGGCGCTCACTTCGCCGTCGCTGACGAAGCCGCGGCTGCGCAGGCGGCCGAGCGCCGGCAGTGTGCCTTGCACGCGCAAGCTCGGCTCGCGTCCGCCCCAGACGAGCTGCAGCGTTTGCACGAAGAATTCAGCTTCACGAATGCCGCCGCGCCCGAGCTTCAGATCGCGTTTCGGATCGGGCGAGAGCTCGGCGCGCGAGCGCACGAGCAGGTCCGCGAGGCTCTCGCCGATGCTCGGATCGACGTCGCGGCGGTAGACGAACGGCGTCACGATGTCGCGCTCGAAGAGAGCGCCGAGCGCGAGGTCGCCCGCGGCGGAGCGCGCGCGCAAGAGCGCTGCTCGTTCCCACAGCCTGCCCCAGCGTTCGTAGTAGCGATCGACCGCCTCGATCGAGTTCACGAGCGCGCCCTGGGAGCCCTCGGGGCGCAGGCGCAAGTCGACGCGGAAGAGCAGCCCGTCGGCGCTCGGCGTGCCGATGAGATCGACCGCGCGCCGAACCACGTGCGTCCAATGCTCGTGCAGGCTCACGGAGCTGCCGCCCTCGTCCGTGTCGTAAACGAACAAGAGATCGATGTCGGAACCTGCGTTGAGCTCGAGGCCGCCGAGCTTGCCGAGGCCGAAGACGACCACGCGCGAGCGCTCGCCGTTCCTTTGGCGCGGGGCCCCGTACCGCTCTTCGATTTCCGCTTCTGCTTGGCCGAGGGCTCGCTCGAGCAGGGCGTCGGCCAGCCGGCTGAGCTCGCGCGACGTGCTTTCGATTTCCGCGCCCCCCAGCTCGGCCGGCAAGAGCTCTCGCAACGCAATCCGCGCTTTTTCTGCCCAACCGGCGCGGCGCAGTGCCCTGGCGCGCGCCTCTCCGTCCGTGGGGTCGCCGTCTCGGGGTGCGGGGAAGAGGCGAGTGAGCTGGGCAGCGCGGCGTTCGGTGCGCCAGCCACGCTTTGCGATCACGTCGATCGCATCGATCTGCCAGCCGGCCTGCGGCGTGAGCGGCGGGAAAGCCGCGCCGAGCAGGATCGCGAGCGGGCGCGGGCCGAGGTCGCGCGCGAGCTCCGCCGCGCGAGCCGCATCGATCGCGACGGCGAGCGTGCTGAGGTCCTCGAGCGCGGTCACGCGCCCAGCATCGCACGCCCCAGAACCGGCGGGTTTTCGAGGCCTGACAGCGAGCCCCGTTGCGGTGAGCAGCCGGCCGCAGTAACGGCCCTCGTGCGCGGTGTCGACGCCGCGAATGCATGCGTTTCCTGTGCGTCTCCGACATTCATGGGCACGCCCGCGCGCTCGAGGCTCTGATCCGCGAGGCCGACGGCTTCGGCTGGGACCAGCTCGTCGCGTGCGGCGATCTGTGTTTCCCCGGGCCCGAACCGCTCGCGGTTTGGAAAATACTGGTCGAGCATCGTGCGCTCTGCGTGCAGGGCATCGGCGATCGCGCCCTTGCGCAAGTCGATCCGAGCAAGCTCGCGGCCGCGAGTCCCGGCGAGCGCGCGCGCATCGAGCGGCTGAAGCAGGTTCACGCCGAGCTCGGTGAGCTCATCATCGCGAGGCTCGGCAAGCTGCCGGCCATGGCGCGGCTGCCGCTCGAGTCCGGTCACACGCTGCTCGTCGTGCACGGCTCGCCCGCCGATCCGAGCGAGCCGCTCACGTTCGACATGAGCGACGACGAGATCATGGCGCTGCTCGGCGACGAGCCGGCCGACATCGTCGTGTGCGGCGGGAGTCACGTGCCGTTCGAACGCGATGTCGCGGACGTGCGCATCGTCAACGTCGGCTCGGTCGGTGAAGCACCGGAGGGTGGTGTCGCGCACGGCGCCATCATCGCGAGCTCGCAGACGGGCTTCGCCGTGCGTATGTTGACGGCGACGCTCGATCCTTGAGCCCCCGTAACGCACCGCGCGCGTGTGCGCCTGCACGCGATCGCTTGCGAACCCGTGTGGCCGCTACGCGTCGAGTCCTCGGCGCAGTCGACCCACGAAATCGGCCACGGCCCCGGGCCGCGAAGCGCGGTCCTTCGTCTCCGCGATGACGCGCACGAGCTCGGTACCGACGACGATGCCGTCGACGCCTGCGGACGCAACTTCACGCGCCTGCTCGGGCGTCCGAATGCCGAACCCGACCACGACGGGCAATCCCGAGCGCGCCTTGAGCGCGGCCGCGCGCTGTCCGGCTTCAGCGAGCGGCGCCTTTTGGCTGCCTGTCACGCCCGTGACCGAGACGTAATAAACGAAGCCGCTCGCGCCCGCGAGCACGCGCGGCTCGCGCTCCCGCCCGGTCGTCGGCGCCACGAGCGGAATCACCGAAAGCCCCTCGCGTGCCACGCCAGCGCGCAAGCTCGCGCCCTCTTCGGGCGGCAGATCGACGAGCAGGAGTCCGTCGATGCCGGCTTCGCGCGCCGCTCCGGGAAAGCGTGCTTCCCCGAACGCGAGGACGGGGTTGACGTACGTGAAGAGCACGAGCGGCGCCGTTGCGTTGGTACGTCGCAGGCCCTTGGCGACCTCGAGCGTCGCCGGCAGTGAACCGCCGTGCTGAATCGCGCGGAAGGCCGCGGCCGCGATCACGGGTCCGTCGGCCGTGGGATCGCTGAACGGCACGCCGAGCTCGAGGATGTCCGCGCCCGCGTCGAGTGCGGCCTTCGCGCACTCGAGACTCTCTTCGACGCTCGGTTCGCCGACGACGAGGTAGGCGACGAGCGCGGTCCGTTTCTTCGCGCCGAGCGTGGAGAAGCAAGCGGCGATGCGGTTTTGAGTCATGGCTTTCGTTCGAGCAAGGTCGCGAGATCCTTGTCGCCGCGGCCCGACAGGCAGACAGCGAGCCGCACGGGCCGGCCGACGCGCAGGTGCTCGCTGCGGGCGATGTCGGCGAGGCGCGCGAAGGCATGCGCCGTTTCGAGCGCGATCAAGATGCCTTCCGTACGGGCGAGCTGGTAAGCCGAGCGCACGGCTTCGTCGTCTTTGGCGGTCAGGTACGTGGCGCGACCGCTCGACGCGAGCCAGGCATGCTCGGGCCCGACGCCGGGGTAGTCGAGCCCGGCGCTAATCGAGTGTGCCTCGATGATCTGCCCGAAATCGTCGGCGAGAACGCGCGTGCGCGAGCCGTGCAGCACGCCGACGCGCCCGGCGGTGAGGGTCGCGGCGTGGCGCCCGGTCTCGACGCCTTCGCCCGCGGCTTCGACGCCGTAGAGCGCGACCGGATCGTTGATGAACGCGCGAAACATACCGATGGCGTTCGACCCGCCCCCGACGCACGCGATGACTGCATCGGGCGGCCCCACCTGTTCGGCGAGCTGCGCGCGCGCCTCGTCGCCGATGACGCGCTGGAGCTCGGAGACGAGCAGCGGGTAGGGGTGTGGGCCCGCGGCCGAGCCGACGCAATAGTGCGTCGTGCGCACGTTGGTGACCCAATCGCGCAGCGCCTCGTTCATGGCGTCTTTCAGCGTTCGCGAGCCGGACTCGACGGGGATCACGCGCGCGCCGAGCATCTGCATGCGCGCGACGTTCGGCGCTTGGCGCTCCACGTCGACCGCGCCCATGTAGACCTCGCACGGCAAGCCTTGCATGGCGCACGCGGTCGCCGTCGCGACGCCGTGCTGGCCGGCGCCCGTCTCGGCGATGATGCGCGTTTTTCCTAGCCGCTTGGCGAGTAGCACCTGCCCGAGCGCGTTGTTGATCTTGTGTGCGCCCGTGTGACAGAGATCCTCGCGCTTGAGCCAGAGCTCGCTGAGCGTGCCCGGCTCGAGGCCGAGGTCGTGCGCGAGCCGGTCAGCGCGATAGATCGGCGTGGGCCGGCCGACGTAGCTCGCGAGCAGGCCGCGCCATTCGCTTTGAAACGACGCGCTCTTCACGTGCGTTTCGAACGCGCGTTCGAGCTCCTCGAGAGCGGGGACGAGCGTCTCCGCCACGAAGCGCCCGCCGAATTCGCCGTAGTACCCGACTCGCTCTGCGGTGCTCATGGGTTCCGTCCGGGCTCGTAATCCACGCCTGGTCCGCTGTCGAGCCCGGCTGCGCGCGCCGCTCGCCGCGCGGCGTCGATGAAACGAGCGACTTTGTCCGGATCCTTCTTGCGCGGCTCGTTCCCCTCGACGCCGCTTGCCGTATCGACGCCGTACGGCCGCACCGCCGCGACGGCGGCGCCTACGTTTTCGGGCGTGAGGCCGCCGGCCACGATCAGCGCCCGCTCGCGCGCGAGTGCCGCCACGAGCGCCCAATCGAACGTGTGCCCCGAGCCACCGAGCGTCCCTGCGACCTTCGCGTCGACGAGCAGCCGAGTACCGCCGAAACGCCGCGCCTCGTCCACGTCCGCGCTCGTGGCGATCCGCGCCGCTCGGTACGCGGCCGGCAACAGTTCCTCGAGCGCTGCCGGCGACTCACTGCCATGCAATTGCACGCTGCCGAGCCCGAGCCGCGCGCGCAACGCAAGGAGCGCGTCCGCCGGCCAATCGGCAACCACCCCGACTACCTCCGCGCGAGCTCCCACCGCCCGCACGATGTCCCGCGCCGTCTCCTCATCGACGCGCCGTTTGGAGCTTGGCACGAAGTTCACGCCCACGGCATCTGCGCCCGCGCGCACTGCCAGCTCCGCATCGCCGACAGTCGTGACGCCACAGATTTTGATCCAGAGCGACATGGGGAACGGGGTCATAGCACTTGCTGCGCCACGGTTCCCGGCTCGGGAGCTCTGGGTCCACGCCGCGCCGCGACCTGCCCGATTTCAGGCGCCACTGAGGGCATCGCGCGATGCAAAGGGACGTCGAGCTCAGAAGCAAACGCGTGCGCGCTTGGAGCTTCCATCACGTCATTGGTGCCCTGTCCCTCGCAGGCGGGCGTCGTCACGTCGCACGGTTGAGCACGTCCGTTTGCAACCGAGGGCACACATTTCGGGGGGAACGCGACCGCGCTTGGGGGGCTGAACGCGAATGCGCTTGGGGGGCTGAACGCGAATGCGCTCG
>JAICTZ010000020.1 GCA_025936115.1 Polyangiaceae bacterium | reverse complement strand
GATTGCGAGCCGATACTCGGACGACGACAACGGGCTCCATGCCGCCGTTTTCTGGACATGGAGCCCGAGCCGTGGTGAACGTGCCGTCTCCGATTACGACTCGGAGCTCCTGAAGGCCCGGGGTTGCAGCCCTGGGCTTTCACTATTTGGGCGGACGCGCCCTCTACGCCGCCCGACGCCGGCAGGCCCAGATCTTCACCGGTGAACGGTGAACAGACCCGCTCATGCCCCCGCGCTCTTCACCGATCGGACGCGGGATCCCGAGATCACCGACACGCAAGCGCGAGATCAGCGCGGGGACGTTCCGGCCAGGAGCGCGCACGGGCGCCGTCTCGGCTGCGCACTATTCGGAATCCTGGGGCAAAGCTCGCACTAACCGCACAGCCAACGACGACCGCCAGCGGCTTCGCGATTACTTCGTGGTCCACTTTGGCCCGCAAATTCGTATGCACGAGATCGGCGAACCCGAGGCTCTTCGGTTCGTTCGCTGGCTTGCCGACCGCGTGAGGGCAGGGGAGATCGCTTCGCGCACGGCCCGCAGTGTGCGAGGGGTCGTGCGGACGATGTTCCGCGACGCGAAGCTCGAGAACGTGGTGGCCGTGGATCCGTTCCTCGGGCTCCCGCGCAAACTCTTGCCGAAGCCGCCGCGCCACGAGCGGCAGGTGTACACGCGCGAGGAAGTCGCGACGTTGCTAAACGACGAGCGAGTTTCGCCGTCGCTGCGCGTGCTCCTCGCGATGATGCTCTACCTGGGAGTCCGGCAAGGCGAGGCATGCGGCCGCCGCTGGCGTGACTGGGACTCGAAAGTCCAACCACTCGGCAGCATGAACATCGAAACGCAGTACGTCGACGAACCGCTGAAGACAGACACCGCGCGCAAGACGCCAGTCCATCCCGAGCTCGAGGCGATCCTTCGAGATTGGTGGGAGCGCGGTTTCGAGCTGACTTGTTGCAGGCGGCCCACGCCGGACGACTTCATCGTTCCCAAGGCCCAGGGCGGGGCGCACACGAGATCCAGCGCCTACAAGGTCATGGGGCGGGCCTGCGCATTGGTCGGCGTCCGCTTCGAGGGGTGCCACCTCACTCGCCACACGATGATCACCTGGGCCCGCCGTGGCGGCGCTCGGCCCGACGTCCTTGAGCGCGTTACCCACAACGCCAAGGGCGTGATCATCGATCAGTACACGCACTGGGATTGGGAGCCGCTCTGCGACGCCGTCCGGTGCATCAACTACGGCCTCGCTTCGACGCTCCCCTCAGAACTGGTACCCGCCGCGCCGCTCCAGGTCACACCGGGTCGGTCGGCGAGCCCGTCGCCCGCGCCCGTTGCACAGCCCCCGCGTCATGTCGCATTTCATGACGCGGGAGCAAAAACCACCAAAAAATACCGAAGAAACAGGTGGAGGCGTCGGGAATTGAACCCGAGTCCGCGAGGCATCCGGCTTAACCTCGTTCACGTGCGTAGCCGCATTAGCCCAAGCGGCGGGGTTCCTGAATTCGGTCAGGACCTAGCTCCCGAAAATCTTAGCCACCGTGCCGGAAGCATCGCGGTGACCCAGCCTTAGTGATGACGCCCTTCCGCTACCAAGACGATCTTACGGTTGGACGGCTCCTACAGTTTTTTAGGCTGCGAGAGCGATTGCGTTGTCGTTCGCAATTGGTACGGCCCGGTTTTGAAGAGGTCCAGGTGCCTCCGCACGCAGTCAAACGTTCAGTCCCCACGTCGAAACCGATCGCCCCCGAAGGGGTGTGGGTGCCCGGAACTTAGCCCTCCCGCGCGTTCAGTCAACCCTCGGCCGGCGAGCCGCAGGCGTGCCGGAGCGGAGCCCGTGTAACTTCGGCCCCGATCTGTCCTTCCCCGAACCTTCGTACCCGACGCCGCTTCGCCGTCTCGACGAGCTCTGTCACCGCTCCGCGCAGGTTTGGCTCAAAGACGACGGGCAGACGCACGCCGCGTACGGCGGGAACAAGGTGCGGCAAGTCTCGGCGCTCGTGCGCGCCGCGGCGGAGCGCGGCGCTCGTCGCGTGCTGACGTTCGGCGCTGCGGGGAGTCATCACGTGCTGACGACGACGCTGTTCGCGCGAGCGCGGGGGCTCGGGTGCGCGGCGGTGTTGATGCCGCAGCCGAAGAGCGAGCACGCGGTGAATACGTTGCGCGCCGCGCTCGGAGCGGGGCTCGATGCGTTCGCTGCGGCGCCCGAGGTGTTGGTGCCGCTGGCGTTTTTGCGCGCTTTCCGCGCCGGCGATGCGGTGATT
Organism: Polyangiaceae bacterium; assembly: GCA_025936115.1. Taxonomy (GTDB): domain Bacteria; phylum Myxococcota_A; class Polyangia; order Polyangiales; family Polyangiaceae; genus PMG-095. The sequence goes on along the minus strand of JAICTZ010000020.1, from coordinate 127,550 downwards.
GCGCCAGGGGGATTCGGGGCGCGGGGGGCGACGGCGTATGCCGATGCTTTCGCTGAGCTCCTGATGCAGTTTCGCGCGCTCGGGGAGGAGGCGCCAGATTGCGTGGTCGTGCCGCTTGGGACGGGAGGGACGGCCGCGGGGCTCTTGGCAGGAGCGGCGGTCGCGGGGGGTGAGACGGCGGTGGTCGCGGTTGGGGTGCTGCGCAATCCACTCTCGGGGGTGATGGTGCGGGGGCTCGCGGCGGCGGTGCTGAGGCATCGCGGGGAGGATGCTGGGCGCGTGGTGCACGCGAAATTGCGCATCGAGCGGGGATTCGTGGGGGAGGGGTATGGGCTGAGCACGGCGGCGGGAGATGCGGCGCTGGCGCGTGCGGCCGAGCTCGGCGTCGAGCTCGATCCGACGTACACGGCGAAGACATTCGCGTGCGTGCTCGAGCTCGTCGAGCGACTGCGCGGAACGCGACGCGCCCGGCCGCTTCGCATCGTGTATTGGCACACGTTGTCGGCTGTGTCGCTCGATGCGCTCCTCGTGGGAGCGCCGTCCTTCGCGGAGTTGCCACGCGCGCTGCGGCGGTTGTTCGTTGAGTGAACGCGCCGTACTTCGCGCACCGTCATGCCGCCGCACGCCGCCGCACGCCGCACGCCGTCAGAGCCCGTAAACCACGCCGAGCGACGGCTCAATCAGCACGCCAAACGCCGGGAATGCCGCTATCATATGCAGATCGAGCTCCACGCCGAGCTCGTCCCAGAGCCGCACTTCTAACCCCCCGCGCACGTCGACGAACGCCTGCCCCACTTTTCGCCATACGTCGAGCGCTGCGGGCGGCGGAAGACTCCCCGCCGTCACGACGCCGCCGCAACCGTCGCTGCTCGTGCCCGCCACGGAGTCGCTCCCCGGGCAGGTGGTAACATAGGTGGACTTGGCATCGAATTGCGCCACGCCAGCGCCCAGGCCCGCGAAGCCGCGCACGCGCCGATTCGTGAGCGGCGCGAACCACCATGTCCCGCGCGCCTCGAGATGCAAAGGCAGAAAAGGCGTGCCTTTGACGCCGTCGCTCGGCCCGGCAGCTGCCGGTCCGCCGCCGAAGGCGAAGCCCACGCGCCCCCCGAGCGTGAATGCGGGCGAAAGCGCGTAATCGTACGAAGCGAGCAAGCGCGTCGTCGCAACACTGAAGCCGCGCTGCACGGAGCGTAACGAGGACTCTGCGCTCGGCACGTACGGCTGGCCCGTACCCGCGAGATAACAGGAGTACGTCGTGTTGAGCGCGCCCGCATCGCACACGAAAGTGCCCGGCTCGTACATGAAATCCTGCGCGACGTGCAGCCCGACCCAATGCCGTCGAAAGGCAGGCTTGTTCGGCGACGGTTCGACGCCGCTCACGATCGACGCACCCGCCGACGCAACGGGCGGCGCCGTCGCTCGCGGCGGCACCGCGACGACCGCGTCTTGATCCCGCGCGACGTTCCCCGCAATCAGCCGCAAGAGCTCCGGCGTCTGACTCGGATCGTCCGGCAGCGCCACGCGCCGTTCCGTGCGTCCCTCCGGCGAAGTGAAACGGACGACGAGCTCACTTCCTTCGACGCCAATCGAGAGCTCGCGCCGCGCCGCGACGACCGTGCGCTCTCGGGGCATGCCGAGCTCGTGCGCGATGGCGTCGCGGATCGCGGTTTGGGGCAGGTCCGCCGCCGAGGCTTCGAAAACGACGGCAACGTCCGTCCTTTGATTTTTGGGTTGGTTGGTGTCGCCCCCGGCAACATCGGTGGACCGCGCGGTCGCACCCTCAGCCGCCGACCGGCACGTCCAGGCGCTCACCGTCGCAGCCATGGCTATGGCCAAGCTCCACTTCCACCGCATGCACCTTCATTCCCTCTGCCTCCGTTTCCGTTCAAGCGCACGGCTTGCGCGCAGCGCGGCCGCGCGGAGTGAACCCCGCTGCCGGCGCCAACAGAGGTGGCGTTTGAACGTTTTGCTCTGCTGCGGGCATACTAGGCCGTGCGGGAGTTTTCGTCGCTTCAGGCCCTACCGCTGGTGGGAAGCCCCAGCGGCGCCGTCGACGCTTCGCCCCTGCCTGGCTTCGCCGAACGACTCCGCCGCGGCGACGTCGACGCTGTAGCCGCCGCTTACGACGAGCACCAGCTCGCGCTCTGTTCCTTCGCCAAGCGGCTGCTCGGCGACGAGCACGCCGCCGAGGATCTGGTGCAGGACGTGTTCGTCGTGCTGCCGGATCTCGCGCACCGGCTCGCGCCCGGCGCGTCGTTGCGCTCCTTTTTGCTCGGCATTGCCGCGAACCGAGCGCGCCATCACGTGCGGGCGCGCTCGCGGCGCCTCAAATTCGCCGGCCGTCTCGAACGTGAGCCGCTCGACCCCGTGCCCGATCCGGAAGCATTGAACGAGCGCCGCCTGCTCGCCGCGCGCCTCGCCCGCGCGCTCGAAACGCTGCCGCTCGATCAGCGCACCACGTTCGTCCTCAAAGAGATCGAAGGGTACTCCGCGAAAGAAGTCGCGGACATTCTCGCGATTCCCGAAGCGACGGTGCGCACGCGGCTCTTTCACGCCCGAAAGCGCCTGCGCGCCTTCCTCGACGGAGGCGAGCGATGAACGACGACCTTTCGCCGCTCATCGCAGCGTACCGTGCGGAAAATCCCGGCACGGCGCTCGACGCGCGCGCACTGCGTGAACGTGTGCTCACGGCGACCTGGCGTCGCCGTCGCCGCCGGCTCCGCCGCGCAGTGTGGCTCTTGCCGATCGCCGCCGTGCTCGTGGGAACGGGCGCGCTCGCCGCGAGCGCTCCCGCGCGCGAAAGCGTCTCGCGCGTGCTCGCGGAGCTCGGCTTGGTCGCTCCCGCCGTCTCATCGCCACCGCCGTCGCATCACGCCGTGTCCTCGCGAGGGCGCGCAACCACGCCTAGTTCCGCGCCCCCGTCGGACGTTCCCTCGACAGCGGTCGCAGCGTTCGAGACACCCAGCGCTGCGCTCTCGGCCGCTGCTTTCCCCGAAGCGCCGAGCAGCTCGTCCTCGAACGTTACCTCGTCGCACAGCCCGTCGCCCTCGCGACTCCTGCCGCGCGACAGGTCACCCGCCTCCGCAGGCCTGCTCGGTTCCACTGCCGAGCCGTCGTCGCGGACAGCCGCGGCCCGAGCCGCCGAACCGAGCGACACCCCGTCGGAAACTCCCGACGCGCATCCGGCGACCGCTCCCATCCACGCAGCGTCTCCCGCGACCGCTGCTTCGGCCGCACTCGCCGCGGACATCGCCGCCTACCGCGCCGCGCACGAGCTGCATTTCTCACGCTCCGACTACGTCCGCGCTCTCGTGGCTTGGGACGGCTACCTCGCGCGCTTCCCCCACGGAACCTTTACGCCGGAAGCACGCCTCAACCGCGCCGTCTGCCTCGCCCGGCTCGGAAAAACGACCGAAGCGGAAAATGTCCTGCGCGCGCTCGCCCAAAGCAGCGACCCCTACACGCGCTCACGCGCCGCACGGCTGCTCGAGGCCGCGCCTCATCATTAGTCCTGGGCTCAGGTCGCGGCGTTCGCGGGCACGGGCACGGGCACGTTTACGGGGGAGCTGACATCGACACTGAAACATTCACAACGTCCGGCCGGAAGATTGCAAGGGGGCGACTCGAGCCAGCCTTCTCCGTGACTGCGCAGCGACTGAAGCGGGCGACGAGCGCCGCCTGCTTCCGGCGCGCTGAGCAACTCCGCCTCACCGAGCGCTCAAGCGCGTGGTGATCGTGTTCGTTTGCCCTGAGGTCGAGCGTAAAGGCTCGTCGGCCCGGCACGCGCGATGCACCACGTGTCCGTTCGATAGCGAGGTGGTTTCGGCAGCGTTCATGGAGAGCGCTTCGGGACGCCTCCCGCACGTGAGGAGAATCACGATGGCTAGATACGACGAACGCTCGCCCTTCCGAGACGACGAGAGCGACTGGCGCGATCGCGACCGCGACGAGCGGCGTTTTCGCTCCGGCGGGCAAGAGCGCGGCCGTTACGAGGCATCCGACTGGGACCGCGACCGGTATCGCGAGGCGCCCGAGTACCGCCAAGGTCAGAGCTACGGTGGCTCCCGCGGTTACGGCAACTGGAACGAGCGCGACCGCGACTACCATGATCGCGAGCGGGGCGGACAGAGCTGGCGCTCCGGCAACAATCCGGGCTGGGGCGCGAACGAACCGTGGGGCCACGCCGAGCCGTCGCGCGCGAGCGGCCGCACGAGCGATTACGGACGCTTCGGCTCGGGCGGCGAGGGCCGTCCCAACCAGCAATATGGCCAGAGTTACGGCTCCGGTTCGTACGGTTCCGACTACGGCAACCAGAGTTACGGCGGCCAGAATTACGGCAACCAGGGTCGCTGGAGCGAGAACCGCTGGAACGAGCAGCGCGGCGACCAGGGTCGTTGGGCCGAGACCGCGGGACAGACGACGCTGCGCGGCATCGGTAACCCGAGCGACAGCCAAGGCGGCTCGACACTTCAGGGCTGGAGTCGCTCTTCGAACGACGAGACTCGCCGTGGCGGCTTCTATGGCAAGGGTCCGCGCGGGTACACGCGCTCCGACGAGCGTATCCGTGAGGACATCTGCGATCGCTTGAGCGCCGACGACGAGGTGGACGCGAGCGACATCACCGTCACCGTGGCAAAGACCGAGGTGACGCTCGAAGGCAGCGTGCCCGACCGGCACTCCAAGCGTCGCGCCGAGGACATCGCCGAGTCGGTGACGGGCGTCACCGAGGTGCACAACCGCTTGCGCTCCAACAAGGGCGTCATGCAAGAAGTCGGCGACAAGATCATGGGCCGAGGGAGCGAGGGCGGACACGCGGGCTCGGGCACGCGCAACGCTCCCGCCGGCACGACCGGCACGCAAAACCTGCAAAACAACCACTAAGCACGTGGGGCGAACACCGCGCTCGGCCGACGCAACGCTGCGCTCGGCCGGCGCGCCGTGCGCTCAATCGAAAAACTGCCGGATGCGCTCGAACAGCAGATCGCTTCTGCGATCGTCGTCGAGGCGCGTTTCGGCAGCCTGATTGAGGGCTTGGCTCAAGAGGTCCATCCGGTCGGCTAGCACCTTGGCGAGCCGCTCGGACAACGCACGGTTTTTCTCGAGCAAGTGGTGCAGGGCGCTGCGCGGGATGGCGAGGACCTCGCACTCGCTCAGCGCGACGATGGTAGCGGCGCGGCGACCGCCCGTGAGGAACGCCGCTTCGCCGAAGACGGCGCCCGGCTCGAGCACGGAAACGCGGACCCGCTGCCCCTGCTCGTTGCTGATGACGAGCTCGACCTGTCCCCGTTCGAGCGCGTAGAGCTCGGTGCCGGGATCGCCTTGGCGGATGATGATTTCGCCGGGGGAGTAGAGGACCGGGTGGGTACTTTCGCCGAGGGAGGCGAGTAGCTCGCCGCTGAGACCGCGGAAGACTTCGGTGTGCGCGAGGCGCGTGGAGAGATCGGTCGCGGCGACGGCCTTGGCTTCCGGCAGGCCCGCTAGTTTAGTGGCGGCGGTGCCGACGAGATCGAACTGCTGGAGGGGGTACGGAATGCCGATGTTGGCGCGGCGCAGGGTGTAGAGGATGCGCTGGCGCGCCGCGCTTTCGATCGTGTCGTGACGGCCGAATTCGCTGATGAAGAAGCGGACGGAATAGGCGATACCGCTGTCGTTGAAGTCGCCCACGGTCACGGCGGGGGCCGGCTCGAGCACGATGCCGTCCACGCCTTCGAGGGCGTGCAGGAGCACGCCGCGCGCGTGTTCAGCCGAGATTTCGTAGGGCAGGACGACTTCGGTCTCGATGCGAACGACGGGAGTCGGGCGCGAGTAGTTGCGCACCGTCGAGCGCGCGAGCACGCCGTTCGGCACGACGACTTGCACGTGCCCGGAGGTGAGAAAGTGCGTCGCGCGCCAGTTGATTTCGATGACCTCACCGACGCCGTCGTGACCGTCGGCGAAGCGCACCCAGTCGCCGACCATCAAGGTTTGCTGATTTTGGAGGGCGAGACCGGCGAAGAGATTGCCGAGCGTCTCCTGCAGCGACAAGCCGACGACGGCCGTGAGCAGCGCCGAGGTCGTGAGCAGGGAGTCCGGTTCGACGCCGACTGCGTGCAGGGCCGCGAGCGCGACCGCGACGTAGAGCACGCCCTGCACGATGTCGCGCAGGATCTTCGGCCAGCGCGGCACGAAGCGCAGCACGCGCGAGCTCGCGAACACGACGAACACGCTGCGCACGAGGCCCGTGCCCCACGCGAAGGCCGCCGTGAAGCGCAGGAGCTTGGGCACGACGTCCCCCGGCGGGAAGAGGTCGGCCGAGGTGCGCGCCGCGGCGTAGATCAAGAGCGCGAGGAACGGCCCGCGCAGCCCGCGGCGCTCACCGCGCGGCAAGAGCAGCGCGAGCACGAAGAGCCCGAACACGCCGATGGCCAAGCCATAAACGGCGGGCGGCGCGTTCAGCAGGGCCTGGAGGTGCACGGCCCGATGTTACCCAAGATTCAGGCGCGCGACTCGCGCCGGTGGCTCAGGTGCCCGCGGGCCAGAGCTTTTGCACGACGGTAGTCAGGCTCTCGACCGTCTCCGGCTTCATGCCCGTCGCCGGGTGCGGCCAGGCAAAGCTCCGCGACACGACTTGGCTGCACGAAAACGAGATCAGCACGTCGCTCGGCTGCGCCGTCGGTCCCGCGGTGAAGGAGAGACCCATTTCCGGATAGATGACGCCCGGCGCGCAGCGCGCGTACTGGTTGTCGAAGCTCTTGGAGCTGCCGAGGATATCGCCGAGCTTCTCGCGTAGCTCGGGGTCCATGACTTGGGTCTGGCTCAGGATGCGGTAGTTGTGAAAGCGGGGCGCCTCGGGCACGGCAGCCGGCAGCGCGGCGGTGCCGCCCGGGAGGCCCGGGATGAGTCCCGGCGGAATCAACTGCTGCAGGCTCTGTGCGCCTGTTTGGATCCACGATTGGATCTCCGGAGGCAAGCCGGGAATCGCGGGAGCCGCGCCCGGAGCCGCGGCGGCGGGCGCGGCTTGCTGCGGCTCGTAGTTCTGCAGGCGGTAAGCCGTGGCGTTCGCGTTCTTCAACGTGTCGAACGGTGCTGCGGGCGTGCTCGCACAGGCGACGCCGAGCAGACCGGTGAGCAACGCGGGTACCAAGAAGGACGAGTGGCTTGCCATGGGCGGTTTCTATTACGACTTCTTTGGGGCACCAAGTTCGTTCTACGGCGCGGATAGGGCTTTTTGCCGCCGGACCAAGCGGGGTGGCGGTCTTGCAAGGAAAGATCACGCCTCGCAAGACGGTCGACGAGCTGCCGAAAGTCACTTATCGATTCGACGTGGGAACAAAGCGCGACTTTTTCGGCGGCCCGCGGTCCAAGCGCACTCACGAGGCGGGCGGCCGTGGCTGAGCGCGTCGTCGTGACGGGCGGGACCGGTTACGTCGGGCGAGCGCTCGTCCGGCGTCTGGCAGCGGCCGGAAACGAGGTCGTGGTGCTGTCGCGTTCGCCCGAGTTGCCGCCGGACTTGGCGGCGCTCTCGGGCGTGCGGGGCGCCGTGTGGGATCCGAGCGCGGCGGGCGAGTGGGGGCGCGTGCTCGAGGGGGCGCGTGCGCTCGTGCACCTCGCGGGCCGCAAGGCCGTCGGTGAGCGGTACACGGCGGCCGTGAAGCGCGAGATCCTCGAGAGCCGCGTGCGGAGCACCGAGGTGCTCGTCGAAGCGCTCGAGCGCGTCGAGCGGAAGCCGAGCGTGTTCGTTTGCGCGTCGGGCGTCGGTTACTTCGGCGGGCAACCGGGCGACCACGCGCCGCTCGACGAGTCCGCGCCGCCCGGCGACGATTTCCTGGCGCACGTCTGCGTCGAGTGGGAGTCACGCGCGCGTGGCGCCGAACGGCTCGGCCTGCGCGTCGTCTCGGCTCGTTTCGGCGCCGTGCTCGGTCGCGGCGGAGGCGCGCTCGCCGTCATGGCGTTGCCCTTCAAGCTCCTCGGTGGCGGCCCCATCGGCAGCGGCCGCCAGCTCTTCTCCTGGGTGCACCTCGAAGACGCGCTCGGCGCGCTCGAGTTCGCGCTAGCGGACGCTCGCGTCGTGGGTCCCGTCAACGTCGCCGCGCCGAACACGCCCGCTTTCGCCGAGGCTGCCCGCGAGCTCGGCCGCGCGCTGCATCGTCCCTCGTGGCTTCCGGCGCCGACGTTCGCCCTCCGCGCGCTTTTCGGCGAAGGCGCGCTCCCGCTCGTCACGGGCCAGCGTGCTTACCCGGCGAAGCTCCTGGGTTTAGGCTTCAAATTTCGTTATCCAACCCTGCGCGAGGCTCTGGCCGAGGCATGCTCTTGAACATGCCGCTCTGCGCCACGCCGCGCTCGAGCGCGGGGTACGGCGTGCGCTCGGGCGCCGGCTCGACCGCCGTCGCCGGCACCCAGCGCGTCTCGCCCGGCAAGAGCTCGATCCAGAAGTGACTCGCTCCGCGCGAGCTCACCGTCGCGACGAGCGTCTGGTGATCGGGCGTGTGCACGAGCACGAGCGAGCCCGGCTCGAGCTTGCGCGCACCCTCGCGCTGAGTGCGCAGCTTGGACAGTGCGCGCCAAGTCACCGCGAGCAAGAAAACGACGAATACTGCCAACCCCGAAACCCTCATGGCCCATCCCTCAAGCCGTGCGTGAGCAGGACGCCCCTGCTGCATCGATTCATAACAATCGGGCGCGCGGACGGCTACACCTTCTCGCCTTCGCGCGGACCCTCTCTCGCCTCGAAACCCTCACAACGAATGACGGGGAGGCGCGGATACTTCACGAAGCGGTGAGGCTCGGCGAAGGACCGCTCACATAAAGTGAAAACGGAGCCCTTCGCCGAACGCACCACTCTGCTGTGGCGACAGGTCGCGCACAGCCCGGTCTTCGGATCGGAGTGTTCGCGGCCACCGCTCACGGGGCCGGCTACTCCTCGGCCTAGGCCAGGACCGGAAATGGAAGACGGAGTCGCTCGAGCAGCTTGCGCAGGGTTCGCATGGTTGTCTCCTCCTGGTCGAAGTGAGAGCGTGTGTGGCGCTTACCTACACCCGTGCGACTCAGCATGTCAAAGGTTCGCCCGACTATTCGGATTGGCCAGCTAACTACCGAGATTAGGAACAGAATTCCATTCCAGCTGAGGCGGATGGGCCCCTCAGTAATAGCCAGCAGCGTTAAAGATCAACCCGTACGAGGTCAGCCGCGCATCACGGCTGTCGATCTCGCTGCTCTCCTGGAGCAGCGTGTAGCCGCCACCGAGGCCGAGGTCGAGGTAGGGGCCGCCCGTCACGACGATGTGCTCGATGGGAGAGACGGCAAAGAGCGCCTCGATGTTCAACGTGCCGAGGTGTGACTTGGTCTCGTAGCTGCCGAGCGACTTGTTCGTGGCAGGGTCGATGATTTCGCTGCGCGAGGTGCTCGAGGCGTACGCAAGTCCGAGGCGCGGCCAGAGCGCGAACGTGGAGTCGAACGCGTAGGCGTAGCCGACACGCGCCGTGCCGAACAGGGTGAGGCCGTCGTCGTTCGCCGTGGCGGGCGCGAGCGTCTTCGGCGCGTTGCCGCTCACGGACAAGCCGCGCGTCGAGAGCATCACGCTGCCGCCGACGGTGAACCCCTGAAAGACGACGTAGTCGAACGCGAAGCGCGGGAGCGCCGAAGGACTGTGGCTCGCGATGCCGAGCGCGCCGAACGTCGTCGACTTGAAGGTGGATTTGGTCTCCGCGCGCGTGACCGGGTCTTTGTACGAGAGCGTTTGGTGATCGAAGAAGAGGCCGCTGATGCGGTCGATGCCGAAGATGAATTGACCCGTGCGGCCGATGTTTTCGATCGGCTTCGGCGGCGGGTAATAAGCGGGCACGGGCTGGTAAGCCGGATTGTAGGCGGGGGTGGCCGGGTACGTAGCGGTTCCGCTCGCTTGGCCTTGCACGGTTTGTCCGAGCGCGCTCGGAGTGAACACGAGAGCAAGGAGTAGAGCAGCGAAGCCCGTGCCATGTTTCATGGCGCGGACTCTATCATGGGCCTGAGCGTTGCCAGTCTTTCGGCAAGCAGCTCGACCGTCGGGGCTCGTACGGTGACGTGACCGACTTTGCGACCGGCGCGCGGGGCCTTGCCGTAGTCATGGAGATGCGCGTCGGTCACGGCGAGCACCGCCGCCGGCGCGGGCAGTGAGCCGATGCAGTTCAACATCGCGCTCGGTTCGATGAGCTCGGTCGAGCCGAGCGGCAGATCGAGCACGGCGCGCAGGTGCTGCTCGAATTGGCTCGTGCGCGCGGCTTCGAGCGTGAGGTGGCCCGAGTTGTGAACGCGGGGCGCCATTTCGTTGGCGACGAGCCGGCCGCCGGCTTGAAAGAGCTCGAGGGCGAGCACACCCACGTAGTCGAGGCGCTCGAAAATCGCGCGCATGTAGCCTTCGGCCATGGCCTGACGGTCGGGGGTGACGTTCGGTGCGGGCGCGAGCGTGAGGCGCAAAATACCTTCGCGATGGTGGTTCTCGACGAGCGGGTAGAAGCGGACGTCTCCGCTCGCGCTCCGTGCGCCGATGAGGCTCAGCTCGCGCTCGAACGGGACGAAGCCCTCGAGCAAGAGCGGCACTTTGCCGAGCTCGGCATACGCGCGTTCGGCGTCGTCCGCCGTCTGGAGCACGGCCTGGCCACGGCCGTCGTAGCCGAAGCGGCGCGTCTTGAGCACGGCGGGGTATCCGATCTCGCCGATCGCCCTCTTTAAATCGTCGTGGCTCGCGACGTCGAAGAACGGTGCCGTCGGGATGCCGAGCTCGGCGAAGCACGACTTTTCGTACAGCCGATCTTGCGCCACCGCGAGCGCAGACGCAGGCGGGTACACGCGCGTGAGGTTCGAAACGGCCCGCACGGCGTCGACCTCGACGTTTTCGAACTCGTAGGTCACGACTTCGCAGCTCGCGAGCTTCTCGAGCGCCGCCGGCGAGCCGTAGTCGAGCGCGAGGTGCTCGCCCACCGATTTCGCGGGGGGCTCCGCCGCCGGATCGACGAACACGAACTCGAGCCCGAGCGGCCGTCCGGCGAGGCCGAGCATGAGGCCGAGCTGACCTGCGCCGAGCACACCGACGCGCCGGAGCCGGCGCTCAGCTTCGGGGGCTGGGTTCGTCGAGGACACGTTGTTTGCGCTCCGCGCGGTAGCGCTCGAGCCGGAGCGCGAGCTTCGGCCGGCCCCGCGCGACGATGGCGCTCGCGAGCAGCGCGGCGTTGATCGCCCCGGCGCGCCCAATCGCGAGCGTGCCCACTGGAACACCCGCCGGCATCTGCACGATCGACAAGAGCGAGTCCATGCCGCGCAGGGCGTGGCTTTCGACCGGCACGCCGAGCACCGGCACCCACGTCCTGGCCGCCACCATGCCCGGCAAATGCGCGGCACCGCCGGCGCCCGCGATGATCACCTCGAGCCCGCGCTCGGCCGCGCTCCCCGCGTACTCGAACATGAGCTCGGGCGTGCGGTGCGCCGACACGACGCGCACCTCGTGGGGCACTCCGAGCTCCTCGAGCGTCTCGGAGGTGTGGCGCATCGTCTCCCAGTCGCTCATCGAGCCCATGATCACGCCCACGAGCGGCGGCTCACTCTGCTTTTCGGCTCGGACCTTTGCCACGACGGAAGGGCGGGGACTTTAGTGAGTTTCGCCTGGCACGCAAGCGCCCGCGCACAATGCCCGGCCGGGTGACAACCAATGTCAGAGGTCCCGGGCTTCTAGCCTTGAGGCGAGCGGCGACCGTGCGTAGATCCCCCGAGCGTCGCCCATGACCTTCCACGTGTACCAGAGTAACCGGGTCGAGCGCCTCGTCGCGCTGCTCGCCGGGCAGCTCGAGCGGCCGCGGGGGGGCGCCTTCGAGCAGGAGGCCGTGGTCGTGCCCGGGCGCGGCATGGGCGTCTGGCTCTCGATGGAGCTTTCGAAGCGGCTCGGCGTGTGGGCAACTCCCCTGATTTACCCGCGCGCGCTCGTCGAGGACGTCGCGCGACGGGCGCTCGGCCAAAATGCGCTCGGGGCGGAGCCGCTCAGCGAAGAGCTCATGGAGTGGGCGATTCGCGCGGTGCTGCCGGGACTGCTGGAGGAGCCGGATTTCGCGGGGCTCAAGCGCTACCTCGAGCGTGATCCGTTCGGCGTGCGGCTGAGCGAGCTCTCGGAACGGCTCGCGACCGTCTTCGATCAGTACCTGACGTACCGACCGGAGTGGGCGCGCGTGTGGGCGGGCGGCGGCTTGCTCAACGTGGGGCCCGAGGATCGCTTCCAGCCGCTTTTGTTTCGGCGCTTGAGCGAGCGGCTTCGCTGCCGGCACGTCGGGGAGCTCGAGCCGCTCCTGCTCGAGCGCTTGGCTGATTCGCGGCCGCTCGCGCTCCCGCCACGCGTGTCCGTACTCGGCGTTTCGACGTTGCCGCCCTTGTTCGTGCGGGTGCTCGTGGCGCTCGCCCGGCACGTCGACGTGCAGTTTTTCTTGTTTGCGCCGTCGCCGTCGCTCGCGGTGGACGGCGGCGCGCGGCCGCTGCTCGCGGGTCTCGGTCAAGTGGGGCGCGAGCTCGACGACGTGCTGCGCGCGACGCTCGACGAGCAGGGCGTCCGCGCGGAGTGGCACGACGAGTTCGAACCGCCGCGGGCGGACACGCTGCTCGGTGCGCTCCAAGCGAGCCTGTACCATCCCGGCGCGCCCCACGCCGCCACGGCGCCGCTCGACGCGAGCGCTTCGATCGCCGTGCACTCTTGTCACGGCTCCGCGCGCGAAGTCGAAGTGCTCTCCGATCAACTGCTCGCGCTCCTCACGCGCGAAAGCGACCCGGTCGCGCCCGAGGACGTGCTCGTGCTCGTCTCGGACATCGAAGCGTACGCGCCGCTCATCGAAGCGACGTTCCGCCGTGACGCCGACGATCCGCGCTTCATCCCGTTTCACGTCTCCGACCGCGGCAGTCGCCGCGATTCAGCGCTCTGCGACGCGTTCTTGCGCGTGCTCGGCCTCGTCCGCGGGCGCGTCACCGGCGCCGAAGTCCTCGATTTGCTGCTGCTCGAGGCCGTGCGCCAGAAGCTCGGCATCGACGCGGCCGGCGCCGATACGATCAAGACCTGGGTCGCGGAAGCGGGCGTGCGCTGGGGCATGGATGCCACGCACCGCGAGGCGAGCGGCTTGCCCGCCGCGAACGGCGCCAACACCTGGCGCTTCGGTATCCAGCGTTTGATGCTCGGCTACGCCTTGCCCGGTGACGGCCAGCGGGCCTTCGAAGGGCTCGTCGGGTACGACGAAGTCGAGGGCAACGACGCCGTCTTGCTCGGCGCGCTCGCCGGGTTCGTGCGGACGCTCTTTGGCTGGCTGCGCGACTTCGAGCGGCCGCGGCCGCTGCACGAGTGGTCGGTCGCGATGTCGGCGCTGCTCGCGTTGCTCTTCGACGACGCGCCCGATACGTTGCGCAAGACGGCGCCGATTCGGCGCGCGCTGGACGACATGGTGCGCGCCGCGACGCTCGCGGGGTTCGAGGACGCGCTCGACGTGGCCGTCTTGCGCGAGCTCATCGAGCGGCGCGTGGACGGCCTCGCTCCGGAGCGCGGCTTTTTGGCGGGCGGCGTGACGTTTTCGGCCATGGTGCCGATGCGCAGCATTCCGTTCCGTGTGATCGCCGTGCTCGGCATGAACGACGGCGCTTTTCCGCGCTCGCCGCGGCCCATCGAGTTCGATCTGGTACGCAACGGGAAAAATCCGCGCTCGCCGGGCGATCGCGCGCCACGCGAAGACGACCGCTATTTGTTCTTGGAGACGCTGTGCGCGGCGCGCGACAAGCTGATCGTGACGTACTCGGGCAAGAGCGTGCGCGACGATCGCGAGCTTGCGCCGTCCGTGTGCCTGAGTGAGCTGCTCGAGGCGCTCACGGGCCTGGCAGGAGCCGAAGTCGCGCGGGCGCGCCGGGCGGCGCTCGTCGTCGAGCATCGCTTGCAGAGCTTCAGCCCTCGCTACTTCGACGGCAAGGACCCGCGGCTGTTCAGTTTTGCGGAAGAGCAGGCAGTCGGCGCGCGCGGGCTCGTGCGGCTCGAAACCAAAGAGCCTTCGTTCATCGGCGAGCTCACGCGCGCGGAGCCGCCGATCGAAGTGGCGCTCGAGGACCTGGTGCGCTTCTTCAAGTCACCGCCCGCCTACCTCTTGAACCGCCGGCTCGGCATCTTTCTCAATACTGATCAAACCGAGGTGCGCGCCCGGGAGCCGCTCGACTTGGACGCGCTCGACCGCTGGAAAATCGGGGCGCCGCTGCTCGAGCACTGCTTGGCGGGCGTTGACGCCGACCACTCCGAGCGGCTTTTGCGCGGCACGGGCGCGCTGCCGCTCGGCGCGTGGGGGCGCAAGGTACTCGACGATCGGCGCGCCGAAGCGGAGAGCATCGCCTGTGAAGTGCGGGAGCGCCGAAACGGCGCCGCGCTCGAGCCGCTCGACTTCGAGCTCGAGCTCGAAGGGCTACCCCGCGTCGTCGGGACGCTCGACTGCATGTTTCCCGGTGGGCGTGTCGAGCACACGTTTTCGAAGCCGTCGGCGCGGCGCTTGCTCGCGCTCTGGATTCGGCACCTTGCGCTCGCGGCGAGCGGGCGCGTCGCGCGGAGCACGCTCATCGCGCGCGAAGACGACAAGGCGAGCGTGCAGGTGTTCGGGACGCTCGCGCCCGAAGCGGCGCGCCGTCATCTGAGCGAGCTCTTGGCGCTCTTCGTCGAGGGACAGTCGCGCCCGCTGCCCTTTTTGGCCACCGTGAGCCACTGCTATCTCTTGAAGCTTCGCCGCGGCTCCAAAACCAAAGGCCCGAAGACTCCGGCGGAAGCGCTCAATGCCGCCGTTTACGAGTACGACGGCAAAGAGAGCGAACGCGATCCGCACGCGCCGCTCGCGTTCGACCGGCTCCTGCCGCCGTTCGACGCCGAGTACGATGCCGAACGCCGCCCGCTCGAGGCGACCCAATTTCACACGCTCGCCGCGCGCGTCTACGATCCGTTGCTCGCCGAGCTCGTGGAAGGCAGCCCATGAGCGAGAGTTTCGATCCAGTCACGCTCGAGCTCGGGGGCAGCGTGCTCGTGGAAGCGAGCGCGGGCACGGGCAAGACGCACGCCATCACGCTCCTCGTCTTGCGCCTCATCCTCGAGCGCGAGCTCGCGCCCGCCGAGATCCTGGTGATGACCTTCACGGAAGCCGCCACGGCTGAGCTCCGCGTGCGTATCAGGCGCCGCCTGCACCAGGCGCTCGAGGTGCTTTCCGGCAACGCGGCGTCGGCGGCGACGGCCGACCCGGATTTGCTGCGTATCTGCGAGCGGCAGCGTGACCCAGCGAGCCTCGAGCGCCTCAAGCGCGCGGTTGCCGAGCTCGACGAAGCGCCCATCACGACCATCCACGGCTTCTGTCACCGCGTGCTTCACGACCACGCCCTGCGCGCGGGCGTCCCCTACGGCGCCGAGCTCGCCAAGGACCTCGAGGAGCTCGACGAAGACGTGATCTACGACTTCTGGCACCGCTATGTGGCGGAGCTGCCCGAGCTCTTCGATCTCATCCCCGACCCGCCGCTACCGCGCCTGCGCGCCCTCTTGCGTGAGGTGCGACGTCATCCACGCGCGCGCCTCGTGCCGGATCCGATGGACCCGCTGATGGAGCTCGATCGCGACTTCGTGCAATACGCGCGCGCCGAGCTCGACGCGCGCAAAGAACGGCAGAAGGTCTTCGGCTTCGACGATTTGCTCGGACGGGTCGCCACTGCGCTCGCGGGGCAGGGGGGCGCGGACGTGGCGGCGAGCCTCAGGTCACGCTTCAAAGCAGCGCTCGTCGACGAATTCCAGGATACCGATCCCGTGCAGTACGAAATCGTCGAACGCGTGTTCGCGGGCGGCGGACTACCCTTGTTTTTGATTGGGGATCCGAAGCAAGCCATTTACGGCTTTCGAGGCGCCGACGTGTTCACCTACCTCGCGGCGGCCGGTCGCGCGCGGCGCGCGACGATGCACGTGAATTGGCGCTCCGATCCCGGGCTGGTCACGGCGGTCAACACGCTGTTCTGTCCAGAGCACACCTTCGTCTTCCCCGAGATCCAGCACCCGCGCATCGAGCCGCGACCGGGCGTCACGGACGCGTTCTTCGCGCCGACCGCCTCGGGCCACGCCGCGCTCGAAATTTTGCAGCTCGAGCGCGAAAAGCCCGAGGTGGCGCTGCCGCGCGCGAACGCGGAGCACCAAGCGCCGCGCGTCGTCGCAGCCGAGATCGCGCGCCTGCTCGCGGGCGGCGCGACGATCGAAGGGCGTCCCGTGCGCGCTTCGGACGTTGCCGTGCTCACGCGCAACAACAAGCAATGCTTCGACGTGCAGGACGCCCTGCGCGACCTCGGCATCAACTCGGTCGTGATCAACGACAAGAGCGTCTGGACGTCGGAGGAAGCGCTCGATCTCGAACGCGTGCTCGACGGCGTGCTCGATCCGGGCAGCAGCGCGGCGCGCAAACGCGCGCTCTCGACCGTGCTCATCGGCGAGCGCGGCGACGCCATCGACCGGCTCGAGGACGAGCCCGAACGGCTCGAGCAGTGGCTCGAGCGCTTTCAACGCTGGCAGTCGCTCTGGTCGGAGCGCGGCTTTTTACGCATGTTCCGCCAGCTCTTGCGCGACGTGAAGGCGGCCGATCGGCTGCTGTCGCGCCAGGGCGGCGAGCGGCGGCTCACGAACGTCCTCCACCTCGGCGAGCTGCTCGAGCGGGCGGCGGGCGAACGGCGGCTCGGTCCCGCGGCGCTGCTCGATTGGCTGCGCGAACAGCGGCGCGACGATTCGAACCGCGGCGAGCACAGCGAGATCCGGCTCGAGAGCGACAGCGACGCCGTGCGCGTGCTCACGATCCACAAGTCGAAGGGGCTCGAGTTCAACGTCGTGTATTGCCCCTACCTCTGGTCGGTGATGCCCGTCTCGAACACGGTGGGCGTGCCACGGCTCTTTCACGAAAACGGCGTCGCCCAGCTCGACGTGGACACCGACAAGCAGCGGCGGGACGACCACATCACGATCGCCAAGCGCGAAGCCGTGGCGGAGGAGGTGCGCGTCGCGTACGTCGCGCTCACGCGCGCGAGACACCGCTGCACGCTGCTCTGGACCATCGTGTACCGCTGCGGCACGTCGGCGTTCGGCTTCATTTTGCACCCGGATCCCACGTACCTGTACGGCGGGGAGATCAAGATTAGCCGGCTCGACAAGGTGAGCGACAGCGAAGTGGCGCGGTCACTGGCGGCCCTCGCTGCGGGCTCGGGCGGAGCGGTCGCGTATCGGCGCGTATCGGCGCGGCAGGGTGCGCCGGCGCTGTCGCGTGCGACGGCCGACGCGGCCGAGCTCAAGGCGCGCGTCGTCGAGGTCCCGATTCGCCTGTTCGAGCGTACGGAGAGCTTCACGGGGCTCACGCGCGATGCGCACGAAACGCTCGCCGACCAGCCGCCCGTCGCGGAAGAGTTCGCACGCGACCACGACGAAGAGCCGGCCGCCGGCGCGCTCACGCTTGCCGACGGGGAGCTCGACGCGGGCGCGCCGGAGCCCATCGTGCTCGCGGATTTTCCGCGCGGCGCGCGCGCCGGTAATTTCTTTCACGAAATCTTCGAGGACATCGACTTTGCCAGCGCGAGCGCCGAGGACGTACTCGAGGTCGCGAGCCAAAAATTCGAGAGCTTCGGGTTCGAACGCGAGGTCTCGGCGAGCGAGCGCGATCGCTTGCTCGGGGATGCGGTGAGCGCGGTGCTCGACGCGCTCGAAGCCGAGCTCTCGCCGTTTCGCTTCCGGCTCGCCGACGTGCCGCGCGAGCGTCGCTTCAGCGAGCTCGAATTCCGCGTTCCGGTGGCGCAAAGCGGCGCGAAGGCGCCGCTCGACGTCGAACGGCTCGGTGCCGTCTTCTCCGCCCACCCGAGCGACGCCGTGCCGAAGCGTTACGCCGAGCGCGTGAAGCAGCTCGGCTTCGAATCACTGCGCGGCTTCTTGAAGGGCTATATCGATCTCGTGTTCCGTCACGACGGGCGCTGGTACGTCGTCGACTACAAGACGAATCATCTCGGCGATTACGTGGGCGATTACGACGTGTCACGCATGACGCGGGAGATGGCCGACTCGCACTATTACCTCCAATATCACCTGTACACGCTGGCGGTGAATCGCTTCCTCGCTCGCGTCGAGCCCGCTTACGACTACGACCGTGATTTCGGCGGCGTGCTCTACCTGTTCGTCAAAGGCATGAAACCAGGGCACCGCACGGGCGTCTTCTTCGAGAAGCCGCCCGCGGCGCGGCTCGCGGCGCTCGGCGCCGTCCTCGACGGAGCTCGGGCGTGACGACGCAGCCGTCCGCGCCCTCCGGCGCCGTACCGAGCCCCGAGCTCGCGACGCTCGACCGTCTCGTCGAGCTCGGTGCGCTTTCGCTGTTCGATCGCGAGCTCGCGCTGTCGCTCGGGGAGATCGCGAAAGAGAGCTCCGCGGCGGTGCTGCTCGCCGCGGCGTTCGCGAGCGCGGGCGTGCAGGCGGGTCACACCTGCGTCGATATCGCGCGGCTCGCGGAGCGGAGCTTTGCCGATCCGGAGACGCCCGAAGTCGTCGAGCTGCGTTTGCCGCCCGGCGAGGCGTGGCTCGCGGAGTTGCGCGCGAGCAAGCTCGTGTGCACGGCGGAGAGCGCTGAAGACGCGCGCCCGCTCGTGCTCGACGCGCGCGGTAGGCTCTACCTTTTTCGCTATTTCGACTACGAGTCGCGGCTCGCCGCCGCGCTTCGCGCCCGTGAGGCGCCCGTCGCCGAGCCGCTCGAGCCCATAGCGCTCGCGAAAAGTCTCGAACGGCTCTTTCCGCGCGCCGACACGCGTGGCGCGTTACAGCGCGTCGCGGCTCTCGTCTTCTTGCGCCGCCGGCTCACCGTCATCTCGGGCGGCCCGGGCACCGGCAAGACGTACACCGTCGCCAAGGCGCTCGTGCTCTTGCAGGAGCAAGCCATCGCGCAGGGACGCGCGCCGTATCGCATCTTGCTCACGGCGCCGACCGGCAAGGCCGCCCAGCGCCTCGGTGACGCCATTCGCGACAACCTGGCGCGCCTCGACGTCGACCCCGCGAAGCTCGCGATCCCGACGCAAGCCTCGACGCTGCACCGCGCGCTCGGTTACCGCGTCTCACAGCCCACGCGCTTTCGTCACGACGCCCGACATCCGCTGCCCGCCGACGTCGTCGTCGTCGACGAAGCGTCGATGGTCGACCTCGCCTTGATGACGAAACTCGCGACCGCGGTGCACCCGGACGCGCGACTGCTCCTGCTCGGCGACAAGGATCAGCTCGCCTCCGTCGAGGCCGGCGCGATTCTCTCGGACATTTACACGGGGGCGGGCCAGGGCGTCTCGCAGAGCCTCGCGCGCGAGCTCGCGGATTTCGCGGGCATGCGGCTACCGGAGGCGCTGCATCGCCGGCAGCCCGGTCTGCACGACGGCATGGTGCACCTCACGGAAAGCCACCGCTTCGACGACGACGGGGGTATCGCAGCGCTCGCCCGCGCCGTGAACGCAGGTGACGCCGCCGCGGCGCTCGACGTGCTCGCGCGCCGCGGCAGCGTCTCGCTCGTCCCCGTCGCCGACCGGCGCGCGCTAGAGGAGAAGCTCGGCCCGCTCGTCACCGATCGCCTCGGGGATCTGCGCGAAGGCAGCGTCGAAGAGCGCTTGGCGCGTCTCGATCGCTTTCGCGTGCTCGCCGCGCACCGCCGCGGTCCTTTTGGCGTCGCAGGCCTCAACGCCTTCGTGGCCGCCGAGCTCGGCCGTTGCGAGCGTCTCGAGCCGCGCGGCGCGTTCTACGAAGGCCGCCCCGTCATCGTCGTCGCCAACGACTACGACACCGGCCTTTACAACGGCGACGTGGGTCTCATTGCCTCGCGCTCGTCGGATACCCCGCGCCGCGCCTGGTTTCGCGGCGACGCCGCCGGCACGCTGCGCGACCTTTCGCCCGCGCGCCTGCCGCAGCACGACACGGCCTTCGCCCTGAGCGTCCACAAGTCGCAAGGCTCCGAGTTCGCCGAGATCGTCTTCGTCTTGCCCGAGCGTCCGTCCCCGATCCTCACGCGCGAGCTCGTCTACACCGCCATCACGCGCGCTCGGGAGCGCGTCACGATCCTCGGCAGCGAAGCCATGCTGCGCCATGCCGTCAATACGCGCGTGGAACGAGCTTCCGGCCTCAGCGATCGCTTGTGGAACGCGCCCTAGCTCGAGTTTGGGCGATCTTGGAGGAGCAGATCGCGATCGGCACGAGTGACCAGGAACTACGTGAAGAAACCGGCGAGCACCTGTGCGGCGTGGGTCAGTGATCGGCAACGGACGCTGGACGTTGAGCGCGGTCGCCGTGCTTCCCATCAACCCCAAAAGTCCGTGGAAGGGTTTCCCATCGCCTCACACGAGCGCGGCGCCGGGGCCGACCGGCCAGCTACAATGCGCCGGCCTTGCCGGTTCTCGCGCATGTTTTCGGCTTCCCTGAGGATCGTGATCTTTCCCGCCGAGACTCACGAACTCGAGCCTAGGGACTCGCCGCTCGCGACTAAACCCGGCTCCACTCATCGACGTCCGGCAACGTCAGGCGTTCGTCTTCCTGCAGGCCCGTGGGGAGCACGTCGAAGAGCGTGGCGCTGCGGCGGTCGAAGTCGAGGATGCAGGCGCGGCGCTCATGGTCGCGGTGCAGCGTGCCCGCGTTGATGATGGTGAGGTGGCGGACGCGGCGCACCATGGCGCGGTGGGTGTGGCCGTTCACCATCCAGTCGCAGCGAAGGCTCGCGAGCACGCGTCTGAGCGCGTCGTTGCGCTCGAGATCGTGGCGTAAATGGTCGGGCTTGACGCACGCGAGGTCGTCGTCGCCGATGCCGTGGCAGAGTTGCAGGTTGCCGGCGGGGGTGACGAAGCTGCGCGTGATCGGCAAGGAGTCGAGAAACGCGCGGCTCCTCACGTTGAGGGTCTTGAGCTGGGTCGCGGAGGGTAGGTCGCGCTTTTCCCCGGCCAGGAGCCAGCGGTCGTGATTACCGATGACCGTCTGCACGTTGCGCTCCTCGAGCAGGGCGCAGCAGCGATTCACGTCGCCCGCGCCGTCGGCGATGTCCCCGACGCAGAGTACGGCGTCGAGGCTCTGCCCTTTGAAGGCGTCGAGCACGAGCTCGAGTGCTTCGTCCTCGGCATGCACGTCGCCCACGATTCCGACGCGCACGAGAACTTGGGTGCCGCTATTTCCTTCCAAGACTGCCAACGTGGGCGTGATACGGGAGCTTCGCTTGGTCGCGCGGCCCTCGAGTACTAGACGGAGTCTGCCACAGGCCTTAAAGGATGCCGAGCGAATGGCCAGGTTTTTTTCGAGTGCGACAGTTCTTTTTTCCATGGCGTGTTCGGCGTCACGGAATCCTCCCGTCACGTCCGAGCCAGCGCGCGCGACGCAGACCCTTGCGAGCGAAGGTGGGGGCGTGTCGGCGAGGAACGCACCGAACGCACCGGCGGACCTGCTCGCACGCAGCGCGCCACCCGCGAGCTCGACGCGCGCTCCGAAGGCGAGCACGCCACCCGCGGCAAGCGCGGCGCCCGTCGACGCAGGTCCAGACGCTTGTCCCGAGGGCATGGTGCTCGTTGACGGTGATTACTGCACCGACGTGGAAAACAAATGCAAATCGAGCTGGTACGACAAGAGCAACCGTAAGCTCATCTGCGAAGAATTCGAGCCGTGGTCGCGTTGCGTCGGTGACAAACAGAAGAAGCGCTTCTGCATGGATATGTACACGTGGCCGAATCAAAAGGGCGCGCGCCCCGAGGTCATGAATCGCTTCCATCAAGCGGAGCTCAAGTGCGCCGCCGTCGGCAAACGTCTCTGCACCGAGTCGGAATGGACCATGGCCTGCGAAGGGCCGCGCTACTTGCCGTTTCCCTACGGCTACGTGCGCGACACGAACAAATGCCTAGGCGATGTCGAATGGGACGGCCCCGACATGAAGAAAGTCGCCGCGCGCGATCCGGAGGAGCTCGCGCGACTCTGGAAGGGCGTGCGTAACGGCAGTCAACCGGGCTGCACGAGCGAGTACGGCGTCGCGGATCTGCCCGGCAACGTCGACGAGGTCGTCGCGAGCGAGTCGTATCACCGCACGGATTTTCGCGGCAAATTCGACAGCGTGCACACCGGGGGCCCTTGGTACAAAGGCGTGCGCAATCAGTGCCGGCCCAAGATCTACACGCACGACGAGGGCTTCTATTACTACTTCCTGGGCTTCCGCTGCTGTTCCGAGCCCGACGGCGAGCCCACGGATTTTCGGACGCCGCAGCAAATCGAGAAGCATTGGACGCTCGAGCGCGTCGAAAGGGACGCGGGCTTCACGCTCGCCGACATGAAGCACAAGCTCGAGCTCAAAGACGAAGGCAAGTGCACCTGCTCGCCCAAAGACATCCTCTGCAAGACCATGTGCGGCACCCTGCTCGGTCCCTCGGCGAAGGATTACCGCTGAGCGCGGCTCGCGCTCAGACCCACGGCGACACGGCGTCGGCGATCAGGCCGGCCGCGATCCCGGCGAGGACGTCGTCGGCCATGATGCCCCAGCCCTTGGGCAGCGACTGCACGCTGTCGATTGGCCCGGGTTTCCAGATGTCGAACAGCCGAAACAGCGCGACGGCGACGAGCGCCACGACGACATCGCCGCGCCACGCAAGGCCGCTGCCGAGGCCAATCGCGATGAGCGTCCCGCTCACTTCGTCGACGACGACGCACTGCGGGTCCTCCACGCCGAGCTCGTCCGCCACGCGCGTGCTCGCCCACACGCCGAGCGCGGTGACCGCGAGCGTCCCGCACCAGTACGGCACGAGCCCGAGCGTGTGGAGCACGTACGCGAGCGGCAGCGTGCCGAGCGTCCCCACCGTCCCGGGCGCGATTTTCGAGTAACCGCAACCGAACCAGGTGGCGACGAGCCGCGCGAGGTTCACGAGTGATTCCGTGCTTGCGACAACGTCGAGGCGGCGCTTACGGCGCTTCTGCTTCGATGATCTTGCAGGACTCGGGCTTGGCGAGCATCGGGTTCATGTCCGGGTTCGTCCATTGCCCGGGGCCCCAGCGGAGCTTCACGCCGTCCATTTTGCCGATGAACGAGACCTGACACTCGACGACGAAACGCGCGAGCTTGTCCTCTTCGACGCCGCCGGCCGGTTCGCGGTGTAGACGCGTCGCCACGGCCGGTTGAGCCCAGAGCCCCGCGACGAGCACGAGTTGGTTGTCGAGCCAGGTGCGGTACGGCTGGATGACCTTCGCCTTGTTGTCGTCGAGCGGCGCGCTCGGGTCGCGCGGCCACGGCTCGTTCTCCGTCTTGAAGCCACAGTGGTAGCCGGAGAACTCCTTGTCGTGCGCGCAGAAGAGCTTGTTGTAGTCCGCTGTGATCAGCGTGATCGCCACGGTCGCCTTCGAACCGACGGTCCACGTGTTCGGTTTCGGGATCGTCGGATCCTTGGGCTCGAACATGGAGCCGAGGTTCGACATGGGGAGCACGGTGAGGCCGAGCACGATGACGGCGGCGGTGAGGAAGCGACCGCTCACGACGGGCGTCGGCTCTTCTTG
Organism: Polyangiaceae bacterium; assembly: GCA_025936115.1. Lineage (GTDB taxonomy): Bacteria > Myxococcota_A > Polyangia > Polyangiales > Polyangiaceae > PMG-095. The sequence goes on along the minus strand of JAICTZ010000020.1, from coordinate 104,020 downwards.
CACGCGGCGCTTTTTGCGAGCCGCCTCACTGTCGCGACGGCGTGGTCTGTCCTCGTCGTCGGAGGAGCGCTTGGCGCCGCGCCGCCTCTCTTCCGTCTCCGTACTTTCCATGGGGGCGGTTGATAGCGCAAAAGCCACGCCTGACACAGGGGTGCGCCGTTCCTGCGCGAATTTCGGGCGAAAACGCGTCGTTGCAGAGCAGCCGGCTGCGCCGGACTAGGGCGAGGTCGCGACCCCCCGGGGCGAACTGCGCCGGGCGCGCCGCCACGCAGACGCGCCCCGCATGCCTCTCTATGCCCGCATCTCGGATTCTATGTCCGTATCTCGAATGCACAGCAGCATTTGGGGTGAGAAAGCACACGTGACGCGCGCGATCTTTTCAATCTGCTGAGAGACTCACGAAAAAAGCCTGATCGCGACAGGGAAAGGCGACTGGTCTGAGTGCAGGGTCGATGTTAGTTTTGCTCACGTCGTGACTGGACCCGAATCGGGTCGCTCCGCGACTTAGGTAGGTGCCAACGTGAACGGACGCGCTCTTTCTCTCTTGCTCCTCCTCCCCCTCGCTGCCTGCGGCTCGAAGGGCTCCGATGACGATTCAGGCGCTGCTGGAACCGGTGCCGGCAACGGTGTGACCGGCGGGACCGGTGCCGCAACCGGTGGCTCGGGTGCGACAGGCGGCAGCGCACCCGCAACGGGTGGCACCGGCACGGGCGGTAGCGGCACCGGCGGCTCGAACGCAACCGGTGGCTCGAACGCGACCGGTGGCTCCAACGCGACCGGCGGCTCCAACGCAACCGGCGGCTCCAACGCCACGGGTGGCTCGAACGCGACCGGCGGCTCGAACGCGACCGGCGGCTCGAACGCGACCGGCGGCTCGAACGCAACCGGCGGCTCGAACGCAACCGGCGGCTCCGCAGGTGCGGGTGCCAGGGGCGGCAGCTCGGCGATGGGTGGCGGCGCAGGTAGCGGCGCAGGCGGCAGCTCGGCGGGCAGCGGAGCGGGCGGCAGCAGCGGCTCTTCGTCCGACTACCAAGGCGTCTTGCAGCATCACAACGACTCGGCGCGCGACGGCGTCTACGTCGACGCGGCGTTCACCGTAGACGCGGCGAAGACGCTGGCGGTCGATTCGAGCTTTGCGGGCACGTTCAGCGCGGACAAGGTCTACGCGCAGCCGCTCTACCTCGTCGGTGCGGGTGGCAAGCCGGATCAGGTCTATGTCTTCACCGACGCCAACAAAGTGTACGCGTTCGACGCCACGACCGGCATGCAGACGTGGACGAAGTCGTTCGGCACTCCCGTTGCCGGCAACCCGTGCGGCAGCTTCTCCGATAACGGCGGCATGGGCATCACCGGTACGCCCGTGATCGACGCCGCTTCGCGCACCATTTATTTCGTCTCGGCGACGTCCGAGCCGAAGCACACCGCGCACGCCATCAACGCCGACACGGGCGCCGAGCTCCAGGGCTGGCCGGTTCCCGTGAGCGGCACCGCCAAGTCAGGCAGCATCACCTTCGCTTCTCAGTCGCAGAAGCAACGCGCGGCGCTGGCGCTCGTCGGCGGCAAGGTGTTCATGCCGTTCGGCGGTCACGTCGGTGATTGCGGCGACTATCATGGCTGGGTCGTCGGGATCGACCCGGCGACTCAAGCGGTCTCGGCGTGGGCCACGCGCGCCATCGGCGGCGCGATTTGGGGCTCGAGCGGGCTCGCTTCGGATGGCACGTCGTTGTTCTTCGCGACGGGTAACTCGAAGTCGTCGGCCTCGGCCGGTCCGAACTCGAGCTCCGGCGACGGCGGCGGCGCCTGGGGCGACAGCGAGACGGTCTACAAGTTTGCGACGAGCCTCATGGCGCCCGCCATGTCGTCGACCACGGACTTCTTCCTGCCGTCGAACTGGATTGCGCTCGACGACGCCGATCAGGACATGGGCGGCACGTCGCCGATCCTGCTCGACATCCCCGGCGCGACGCCTTCGAAGGTCATCGTGAGCCTCGGCAAGGACGGCAACGCCTACTTGCTCGATCGCACCAACCTCGGCGGCATGGATGCGACGCCGATCCAGAAGCTCAAGGTGTCCAGTAGCCAGATCATCAACGCCATGGCCGGCTATCGCACGGCGACGGCAAGCTACGTGGTGTTCAAGGGCGGCGGCAGCGGTTGCCCGCAAGGCCAGTCCGGAGGACTCACCGCCTTCAAGATCAGCGCTGCGAGCCCGCCCGTGATGTCGATGGCGTGGTGCGGCGGCACGTCGAGCACGGGCTCGCCGAGCGTGACCATGACGGATAGCTCGGGCGCGAACGCGATCGTGTGGGCCGTCGGCAACGACAACAAGCTCCACGGCCTCGACGGCGACACCGGTAAGAGCGTGGTGGATGTGGCGACGGCGCTCGGCACCGTGCAGACGATCCAGACGCCGATCGTCGCAAAGGGCCGCATCTTCGTCGCGTCGAACTCGCAGGTTTACGCGCTGAAGCCCTGAGCAACGCGAGAGGCAGGGGCGCCGCCTCGACGGCGCCCGGCTCATGCTGCGGGCAGGGCGTTAGTGCTTCGCAGCGACGACGACGCCCCACGGTAGGCGCGGCGCCGCGATGCGCTTTTCGACTTGGCCCGTCGCGCTGTCGATGACGGACACGTCGTTGGACGGGCCGTTCGCGGTGAAGACGCGCTTGCCGTCGGCGCTCACGCCGATACCCCACGGACGCGCGCCCACTTTTTCGAATTGGCGCGTGACGCGGCGCGCGCCTGTGTCGATGACGGCGACGGAGCCGGCGCGTCCCGTCGAGACGTAAAGAGTGCGTCCGTCGGGCGCGAGCACGGCGCCCATGGGCCGCATGGGCGGACCGTTTTCGGCGCCGGCTGCGAGCGGGATGCTGCCGGTCACGGCGTTTTTTGCCGTATCGAAGACGGTAACGACGCCGCCGTTCTCGCAGGTGACGAAGCCGACGGCGCCGTCCTTGGAGAAAGCGACGGCGCGCGGGCGCGGCCCCGTCGGGATACGGGCGAGCACATTGAGCGAGTGCGTATCGACCGCGAACACCGCGCTGTCACCTTCGGACGTCACGTACACGGCGTTGCCGTCCGGTCGCACGCTCACGCCCTCCGGCTCGCGCCCCACCGCTACTTTTGCCCGAATCGTGCCGCTCACGAGGTCGAGCACGCTCATCTCCGCCGTCTCTTCGTTCGATACGAAGAGCGTCTTGTCGTCGGGCGAAAGGTCGAACGCTTCGGGATCTTGGCCGCTCGGCAGCGTGCGCAGGAGCTTGCGGCTGCCGAGCTCGATGACGCCGATGCCGTCGGCGCTGCGGTCGGCCGGTGGCAGCTTCGATTCGTCGACGCCCGGCCCTCCGCGCGGCGAGCCGGAGAGCGCAACGTAAAGGAGCTTACCGTCGTGGGAGAGCTTCATGCCGCGCGGCCGCTTGCCGACGGCGATGTGCGCCGTGACCTCACCTCGGTCGGCATCGACGACGAGCACTTCGCCGCTGTCCTCGGCACTCACATAGAGCTCGGAATGGGCGCGTCCGCACGCCGACACGGCCGCCAGTGCCGTGAGGCAAAGCAGCACACGCGCGCCCCGGGCTGCTCCGCGCGAGATTCGCTTGAGATGCATGGAGATCGGCGACTTGCCATCGCCGGCACTCCACCGCAATCCGAGCCTCGAGCTCTAGAACGCCGATCAGTTTGACTGCTCGGCGTTCTAGCCTTGTTCGTGGGGGCGGCACGCGCCGCCCCCCTCCGCCGAAGCAAGTTCGGCGGAGCCTTCCCCCACGCGGGCTCACCGCCCGTCGAACCTTCTCGAAGATTCACCTAGGCCGAAACCGTTTGTCGCTCTAGCGCCGGCGGAACATTCCGTGCCACTCCCGTGCGGGATTTCCTCGGTTCGCCGAGCGCTCCCGCACACATTTTTCAGGCGCTTCGCGCGGTTGACGCACCCGCCGCCGCGCGTAATGCTTCTCGCATGAGCTGGGAAACTCCTTCGTTCGTCGAGATCAACATGAATGCCGAGATCGGCGGCTACAATCCCGACTTCGACGATCGCGAACCGTCCGAGCCGATCGCTTCCGAGGAAGTGTCGCCGAACGGCGCCGTGCTCGAGCGCTGACAAGCCGGGTCTCGTGCTGATCCGCGTCCTCGGTTCCGCGGCGGGCGGCGGCTTTCCGCAGTGGAATTGCGGTTGTGACAACTGCCGCGCGGTCCGAGCCGGCAGCTCCACCTTTCGTGCGCGCACGCAGGAATCGGTCGCCGTGAGCGCCGATGGCGACGCGTGGTTTCTGATCAACGCCTCGCCCGAGATTCGGTCCCAGATCGAGTCGTTCGAGCGGCTGTGGCCGCGCGCTCCGCGGCATTCGCCGATCGCCGGGCTCTTGCTCACGAACGGCGATTTGGATCACTGCCTCGGGTTGTTCTCGCTGCGCGAGTCGCACCCGCTCGTGGTGCACGCGACCGAAAGCGTTCGCGACGGTATCGCTCGGGACAACGTGCTCTATCGCACCCTCGAGCGCTTTCCGGGTCAGGTGACGTGGCAACACTTTGCGCTCGGGGAGGAGCAGCCGCTCGGTGACGGCACGCTGCGGGTGACGGCGGTCGCCGTGCCCGGCAAGGTGGCGCTCCACCTCGAGGGACGGCGCACGCCCTCGGCAGGCGACAACGTCGGGTTCGTCATTCGCGACACGCGGAGCGGCGGCAGGCTCGCTTATTTCTCGGGCGTCGCGGGACCTTCGGAGGCGCTGTCACGCGCGCTCGAGGGGGCGAGCGTCGTGTTTTTCGACGGCACGTTCTGGTCGAGCGACGAGCTGATCCGCGCCGGGCTCGGCACGCGCCGCGCCGAGGACATGGCGCACTGGCCGACGGGTGGAAGCGAGGGGAGTCTCGGGCTGCTCGCGCGTCATCCCGGCCGGCGCTATTTGATCCACGTGAACAACACCAACCCCGTGCTGCGCGAGGACGGCGAGGAACGGCGCACGCTCGAGCGCGCAGGGGTCGAAGTCGCGTTCGACGGCCTCGAGCTCGCGTGTTGAGCATGTCCAACACGCTGCTCGGCAAGGAGGAGTTCGTCGCGCGCCTGCGCGCGGAAGGCCAGCGCCGCTATCACGACCAGCACCCGTTTCACGAGCTCATGCACGCGGGCGGGCTCAGCCGCGAGCAGCTCGCCGCCTGGACGCTCAATCGCTTTTACTATCAGACGCGCATTCCGATCAAAGACGCGATCATTCTGTCGAAGACCGAGGACGCCGCGTTTCGCCGGATTTGGATCGAGCGCGTGCGTGATCACGACGGGCGCGACGAGAACGGCAAGGACGGCGGGCTCGAGCTCTGGCTCAGGCTCGCCGAGGCGGTCGGCCTCGAACGCGCCGAGGTCGCGAGTCTCGGGAGCGTGCTCCCCGGGGTGCGCTTCGCGTGCGATGCGTACGTCACGCTCTGCCGCGAAAGTCCGCTCGTCGTCGCGGTCGCTTCCTCGCTCACGGAGATGTTCGCGCCGGATTTGATGTCGAAACGCATTGCCGCGTGGGAGCAGCACTACCCGTGGGTCGGCGCCGAGGCGCTCGCGTATTTTCGCAGCCGCGTGCCGCGCGCGCGCCGCGACGGGGAGTTCGGACTCGCGTTCGTCGTCACGCACGCGGGCTCGCGTGAGCTCCAGGACCAGTGCGTCGCGGCGCTCGTGCGAAAAGCGGAGATCCTCTGGCACCTCGTCGATTGCGTCGCGAGCGCGACGGGAGGCCCGACCGCGCCGTCGCCCGTCACGCCGAGCGCGCCGCCATGATCGACGCGAAAGCTCGCGTGCGCCTGGCAGCGCGGGTTCGGCTTCGCTTCGATCGACGCTCGGGCAAAGTCGTCTTGCTCTATCCCGAACGCGGCCTCGAGCTCAACGAGAGCGGGGCGCGCATTGCGGAGCTGTGCGTCGAGACGCGGGGTGTCGGCGAGCTCATCGAGCTCGTCGCCGCGCGAGTGAGCGATGCGCCGCGCGCCGTGATCGAACGCGACGTGCTCGACTTTCTGAACGCCCTCGACGCGCGCGGCTTGCTCGAGGTAACGCGCTCGTGACCAGCGCTGGCGAACCGCTCGTGACGCCGGCGCCGCGCCCCTACGCGCTCGTCGCCGAGCTCACCTACCGCTGTCCGCTCGCGTGCGCCTACTGCTCGAACCCTCTCGAGCTCGGTGACGCGAGCACGGAGCTCGACACGGCCACGTGGGGCCGCGTCTTTCGCGAGGCCGCCGAGCTCGGCGTGTTGCAGGTGAATTTGAGCGGTGGCGAACCGCTCGCGCGCTCCGATCTCGAAGCGCTCGTGGCAGAAGCTCGCGCGAGCGAGCTCTACGTGAACCTCATCACGAGCGGCATCCCCGCCGACGCTGCCCGGCTCGAGCGCTTGACGAGAGCCGGACTCGACAGCCTCCAGCTCTCGGTGCAGGACACGGACGCGGGCGGCGCCGCCTGGATCGCGGGACGCGACGCGAACGAGTCCAAGCTCCGTACGGCGGCCACTGCGCGCTCGCTCGGCTTGCCGCTCACGTTGAACGTCGTGCTCCATCGCGGCAACATCGCCCGCGTCCCCGCGTTCGTCGCGCTCGCCGAGGAGCTCGGCGCGACGCGACTCGAGCTCGCGAACACGCAGTACCTCGGCTGGGCGCTCGAGAACCGCGCCGCGCTCTTGCCGTCGCGGTCCGCGCTCGAAGAGGCACGCCGCGTGGCGCGCGAGGCCGCCGAGCGACTGCGCGGCCGCATCGAGGTGCTGTTCGTGCTGCCGGACTACTATGCGGATCTCCCGCGCGCCTGCATGGACGGCTGGGCGCGTCGTTACCTCGTCGTCACGCCGAACGGCCTCGCGCTGCCGTGCCACCAGGCGACGAGCATCACGACGCTCGAGTGGCAAAACGTGCGCGAGCACGCGCTCCCGGCGATTTGGCACGAAAGTCCGGCTTTTCGCGCGTTCCGCGGCGAAGACTGGCTGCCCGAGCCATGCCGCAGCTGCGAGCGTCGCGCGATCGATTTCGGCGGCTGCCGTTGTCAAGCCCTCGCGCTCACGGGCGACGTGACCGCGACGGATCCGGCGTGCGTCCACGCGCCGCGTCACGACCTCGTCGTCGCCGCGCGACTGCGCGCGGACGCCGGGAGCGAGCCTGTGCCCGAGGCCCCGCGCCCGCTGCTCAAGTTACGGCGCCGCGCAGCGGGCTGAGTCTCCGTCACGCGACGTACGCCGCGCAGCTCACGGACACGACGTGATCGACGTGATCCACTGGTCGATGAGCGCGGTCCCGTCCGCATCGACGACGTTGGAACCGAGCTTCGGCATGCGTTGGCCCGTGCTTGCGTGCATCCGGTACGAGAGGCTCGAGTTCGTGGGATCGCCCGGAACCAGGCGCATGCGCGGCAGCGTGAGATCGTCCTCGTTCGCGGTGATCACCTGATTGCAGAGCGCCATGTCGGCAAACGGCGTCTCGAAGCGCAAATCCATGTCGCTCACGGTCGCGCCCGGCCGGTGGCAAATCGCGCAGTTGGCGTGCAAATACGAACGGGCGCGGGCGTCGACGTCGGCGTTGCCGCTCGGCGAAGGGTAGGGCGCGATGCGCGGCGGCACGTGATCGAACGCGCCGAGCGCTTCGAATTTGTCGAGCTGGTTCATGGAGCCGCCCGCGTACGTATAGTCGCGATTCATCTGCGCCGTCGTGGGGCCGAGCGAGCGTCCCGCGCCCTCGGTGTGACACGCGAGGCACTGCGAGCGGCTCGGGTAATGCCAGGTCTGCGCGCCGAAGACCTTGTCCTTCTGGTCGGGCAGCAGCGTCGCGTCCGTGCCCGCCTCGTTCCATTCGTAGCTGTACCCGCGCCACTGCGTGTCGGTCACGCGCATCAGGAGGCGGGTTTCGATGCGCGCGCCGGCGAGCAAGAACACCTTCACCAGCGTGGTGCCGACCGGCAAATCCCAGTGCCCTTCGTCCTCGGCCGTGCCGCCGTCGTCGACCGATTTGCACGTGTCGGGCTCCGCGCTGCAGTCCTTGACGTGGATCTTCGTGCCGGTAGGCAGTGAGAGGTAACGCTCTTTGGCGGCGCCATCCGACCAGAGCGGGCTATTCACGTCGTAAGGCACGAGCGTGCTGGCAGCTTTGGTCGGATCCGTGGGATCGACGCAGCCCGTCTGCGATAGCAGCATCGGTTCGTCGTTTTCCCGCACGGGCACGCTACAGCCCGGCCCCGAGTAGACGAGTCCGCCCGCGCCCGCCGTGCCGCTCGCACCGCTCGTGCCGCTCGCACCACTCGTGCCGCTCGCACCACTCGCCGCGCCCGCGCTGTTTGCACCCGCGCTCCCGCTCATGCCGCCGAGTCCGCCGATGGCGCCACCCGCACCCGCGCCCGCATGACCACCGTCTCCTCCCGTTCCCGCGACCGGCGCTCCGCCGCTCCCGCCGCTCCCGCCTTGCGTTGCCATACCGCTCCCACCGCTCGACCCAGCGAGCGGCGTGCCTCCAGCCATTCCCGCCGTTCCACTCGAGCCGGGACTCCCCGCACTTCCCGAGTGCGGCGCTCCCCCCGAGCTCCCTCCGCCCCCACAACCGATCAGGATCAGAGACAAACCTGCTAAGCGCGAGGCGGCGACGCGAGTCTGCATTGGCGCGAAAGTATAGCCCGCACCGCACTTCGCTCCAGTGGGTGTCGCTCTCTCCATGAAGCACTCACGTGCATTCTTTCCGACCAGGGCTGCGAAAAATCTCGCCCTCGCTCCCTGGCGTCTCCCCCTTGGCGTCTCTCTGGCGCGCTCTCCCTCCGCGCTCTTGGCGTCTTGGCGGTTGTTCCTTCCCCCTCGGCGCTCTTGGCGGTTCCTTCCCCTCTCGTCCCTTCTCCCCGCTACGGACACCCCCTAAACTCCGCCTCGTAGAGCGCGCGCCCCAGCACTTCGTGCCCCTCCCGCCCGAAATGCAAGCCGTCGGAACGAGCATTCTCGTACCGCTCGCAGAGCTTATCGGGATCGCCGCAGCCGAGGAGCGCGTGCGCATCGACGGTCACATCGACCGTTCCGCGCCCCCTCGACGCCAGGATCCACGCGTTGAGCTCGCGCGTCGTCTCGGCGCGGTGCGGCGTGAAATAGCGCGTGAAACCGCCCCACGGCGCGACCGTCAGCGCGACCACGCGCGCGCCGTGCGCCTTGGCTTCGCTGTAGATGGCCGACAAATCGGCTTCGATCTTGCTGGTCGTGCGGCCCGCCGTCTCGTCGCTGTAAAGATCGTTCACGCCGCCGAACACCACGACGTGCGTGAAGGTGCCGTGCGGCTCGGGCACGACTTGCTCCTCGAACCAGCGCCGCATTTGGTTCACCATCGCGCCGCCCTTGGCGAAGTTCTCGAAGTGACTCGCGGGGCAGCGCTGCTCGAGGTAACGAACGTAGCCGCCGCCGTGAACGCGAAAGTCCGTGAGTGAGTCGCCGACGAGCGCGACGTTGCAGGCCGTCGCTCGTCGCGATCGTGGCGGCGAGCTCGCTGCTGCGCCACTCGGAGACGCGGCGGAGCTCGGCGCCGAAGCGGCAGAGGCGGAGGGAAGGGTAGGAGCAGGTTTTGGGGGCACCTCCGCGTCGACCTCGCGCGACGCCGCCGGCACGGGGTGCGTTTTCGTCGCGTCCGCTGGTGACGGCGCCGTCGACGTGGAAACTGCGCTCGCCGTTTGCGCCGGCGGCTTTCGCGGCGTGGTCGTCTCGCAGCCACTCGTCACGGCGAGCAGGCCGAAGAGCGCGTGCGAGGTAAAGCGTCCGCTGCGCACGCCGTCAATTCGTCGGCGCTTGAGTCCGCCGTTCACGTTCTATCGCCGCGAGTCGCGTCACGACGCCACGTGCCACGATCTCGAGCACGTGGCGCACCACCTTGTCGCGCTCGTTCGGGTTACCGCCGAAGTCGATGAAGGTGCGCGTCGTGCGACCCTTCGGCAAGCTGCCGAGCGCGGTGCAGCGAACGTGAACCACGCGCTCACCGTCACGCACGCTGAGCTCCTCGAGCTTGACGCGGTATTCGATCTTGGCGCCGCGCTTGGCGCCCCAGTCGGCGTGGCGCGCCGCGTGCTTGAGCTGTTCGCGAAAGTGCCGTTCGAGCTCGGTATGTCTCGGGAACCCCGCCGGTAACTCCAGGCGGTCGAGCCGCACGGTCGGGCGTCCGACCTCTCGCGGCGCTACCCCCCGCGCGATGGGCGGCGGCTCGTCCGGCTCGGAGTCGTCGGACTGCGCGGTGGCCGAAAGCGTCAGCGCGCACGCGGCGAGCCCGCATAGCCCGGCTGAGCGCACCCGACGGAGCCGACCGCAGAACCGCATTTCGACGAAATACCGGCTCGGAGCCCGCTGGGCCAAGTTGAAGTAACTTGGAGGCAATGGAAGCGGCCGTGACGGCTCCGCCCTCGGCGCGGGACGCCTTGGAGGCGGGGGGTGCGCCCGACGTCGACGTCATCGTCATCGGGGGCGGCGTGAACGGCACCGGTGTCGCGCGCGACGCCGCCCTGCGCGGACTCAAGGTCGCCCTTTTCGAACGCCACGATCTCGCGTTCGGCGCGAGCGGCAACTCGAGCGGCATGATTCACGGCGGCCCGCGCTACCTCACGACCGATCCGGACGTGACGTACAGCTCCTGCCTCGACTCCGGGCACATCCAGCGCATCGCGCCGCACCTGCTCTTCCGCATCCCGTTCCTCGCGCCGGTATTCGGCGCGACCGAGCTCCTCGCGGAGGCGACGCTCGCGACGTACGACGCTTTCTTCGATGTCTACGATCGGTATCAGCCGCTCAAGCGCGGCAAACCGCACGTGCGCCTCACCGGTGCGGAGATCGCGACGCTCGAGCCGGGACTCGCGCCGGGCGCGCGCGGCGGCGTCACCTTCGACGAATGGGGCATCGACGGCGCGCGCCTCTGCGTCGCCAACGCCGTCGACGCCATCGAGCACGGCGCCGAAGTCCACGTGCACACGACCGTCACCGAGCTTCTCCGGGGCGACGCAGGCCGCGTGCGCGGCGTGCGGTTCCGCCACCGCATCGACGGCACGAGCGGCACGCGCACGGCGCGGCTCGTCGTGAACGCCACGGGCGCCTGGTCGCCCATCACGGCCGCGCTCGGCGGCCTGCCGAACGACGCGGCGCGCGTTCGTCCCGGTAAAGGCATTCACATTTTCCTCGACCGCCGGCTCACCAACTACGCGGTGATGACGAACGCCATCGACGGCCGCCAAGTCTTCCTCATGCCGTGGCAAAACGTGAGCGTGCTCGGCACGACCGACGACGACTACTACGGCGACCTCGACCGCGTCGTCGCCACTGGCGACGAAGTCCGCTACCTGTTCGAAGCGGTTGCGCGTGTTTTTCCCTCGATTTGGCAAGCCCGCGCCATCGGCACCTGGGGTGGCGTGCGTCCGACGCTCTACGAATGGGGACCGAACGAAGACGAGCTGTCGCGCGAGCACGCCGTCGTCGATCACGCGGCGCACGGCGCGCCGGGCCTCTACTCGATGCTCGGCGGCAAGCTCGCGAGTTACCGTCAATTCGCCGAGGAGATGACGGACGTGCTCGCGCGCGAGCTCCGCGTCCCGGTGCCCTGTCGCACGCACATCGCTCCGTTGCCCGGAGGCGACGAGGTCGTCGACCCGATGAAGCTCGTCGTGGCGGGCGGGATGGAAGCCGTGACGGCGACGCGCCTCGAATACCGGCACGGCAGCCGCTCGCTGCGCGTGCTCGAACGCATGCAGCGCGATCCGCGAGAAGGGGCCGTGATCTGCCCCTGTGAGCCCGTCACCGAGGCCGAGGTCCGTTACACGGTGGCGCACGAGCTCGCGCGCACGGTGGACGACGTGTCGCGCCGCACGCGGCTCGGGCTCGGCGTGTGCGGCGGCATGCGCTGCGCCGCCCGTTGCGGGCGCATCGTCGCCGAGATGACGGAGCGCTCGCCGCGCGAGGGCTTACAGCTCGCGCACGGCTTTCTGGCGGGCGCCGCTCGCCGGCGGGCTGCTGCCGTGGGCCCCGATCAAGCACGGCAGGAAGCGCTCGGGCTCGCGGCGCTGCGCGCCGAAATCGGCCGTCCGCCGTCGCGGCCCGAGCCGGACACCGACGAAACGGAACACGAGGCCTGGCGTTGAGCCGGCGCGTCGTCGTGGTCGGCGCCGGTATCGCGGGCAGCGCGGCGGCTTTTGCGGCGGCGCGCGCGGGCGCTGAGGTCGTCGTGGTGCACGACCGCGCGGGCGCGTCGGCGCTCTGTTCGGGGGCGCTCGATCTCGAGGCGTGGGACACGGACGCCTCGGGCGAAGTCGCAGCGCGCGCGCAACGCGCGCTGACGGACGCCGAGCTCGCCGCCTTTCTCACGGCGCTCGGCGCGCATCGTCTCGGCGGAACCGCGCCGAACGGCGTGATTGCGACGGCGAGCGGCGTCGTGCGTCCCGCCTGCGCCGCCGACCGCGCGCTGCTCGATCTCGCGCCGCTCGCGGGCCGTCGCGTCGCCGTCGCCGACATCGAGCGCGACGACTGGGACGCGTCGCTCCTCGCCAAGGCGTTCGGCGCATCCGCGTGGGCCGAACACACGGGCACGACGTTCACGCCCGTGTTCGTGCGCCTGCTCCGCACGGGTTACGAGCGGCGTATCGCCCCGTACGATTTCGCCGAGCTTCACGACGATCCAGCGCGCGGGGCCGCGCTGGCCGACGCTTTGAACGCTGCCGCGCCGGACGTCGACGCCTGGCTCGTCGGACCCTGGCTCGGCATCCAGCCGGACACCGTGGCGGCCATACGCGCTCGCGCGCGCGTGCCACTCGGTGAGACGACTTCCCTGCTCGCCGGTGCGGCGGGCGCTCGTTTCGAGCGGGCGCGTGATCGGCTGTTCACCGAGCTCGGCGTCGAGGTGCGGCGAGGCCGCGTCGGTCGCGTCGCGGCGCGTGACGCGAGTTGGGCGCTCGAGCTTGCTCCGGACAGCGACGGAGCGCCGGGCGAGCTCGCCGCATCGGCGGTCGTGCTGGCGACGGGCGGCGTGGGTGCGGGTGGCATCGTGTTCACATGGCGACTACCGGGCGTCGTGCGCGGGTTCGAACTGCCGTTCGCGGCGCCCGTGACGCTCGCGCTCGACGGCGAGTCGCTCGGCGGCGGCGGTTCCCTCTACGGGCCGAGTCTCGAAACCAAGGGGCTCGGAGCGCTCGAACGCGTCGGGATCGCGTGCGACGCGCTCGGCCGACCGGTGGGCAAGAACGCCGCGCAAATGGGCCTTTTCGTCGCTGGCGACGCCGTCGCCGGGCGGCCGCGCACCATGCTGGGCGCGGCTCTCGCCGGCCTCGCTTCCGGAAACGTTGCTGCCGGTGGATGACGGCGGTACGCGAAGCGAGAAAGGCTCTCGCTCATGACCGACCGTGCCCTCGATTCGTTCCAGACCCGCACCGATCTCGCCGTGGGTGGCAAGACCTACCGTTACTTCAGCCTGCCCAAGCTCGCGGCGGCGCTCGGCAAGGACCTGTCGAAGCTGCCGTTTTCCCTTCGCATCTTGCTCGAAAACCTCGTACGGAACGAGGACGGCAAGTCGGTCGTCAAGCGCGACATCGAAGCGGTCGCGAACTGGGACCCGAAGGCCGAGCCGGACCAAGAGATCGCGTTTTATCCGGCGCGCGTCGTGCTGCAGGACTTCACGGGCGTTCCCGCCGTCGTCGATTTCGCGGCGATGCGCGACGCCATGGCGGCGATGGGCGGCGACCCCAAGCGCATCAACCCGCTGTTTCCCGCCGAGCTCGTGATCGATCACTCCGTGCAGGTGGATCACTACGGTACGGTCGACGCGCTCGTCCGCAACACCGAAAACGAGTACGAGCGCAACCGCGAACGGTACGTGCTCCTGCGCTGGGCGCAGAAGGCGTTCGACAACTTCCGCGTCGTGCCGCCGTCCACGGGCATCGTGCACCAGGTGAACCTCGAGTACCTGTCGCGCGTCGCGTTCGACGCGGGCGACCTCGTGTACCCCGACACGCTCGTCGGCACCGACAGCCACACGACGATGGTCAACGGGCTCGGCGTGCTCGGCTGGGGCGTCGGCGGCATCGAAGCGGAAGCCGCGATGCTCGGCCAGCCGATCAATCTGCTCGTGCCGCAGGTCGTCGGCGTGCGCCTCTACGGCACGCTGCCCGAGGGCACGACCGCGACGGATCTCGTGCTCACTATCACGCGCCTCTTGCGTGATCGCGGCGTCGTCTCGAAGTTCGTCGAATTCTACGGCGACGGTCTCGTGGGTCTGCCGCTCGCCGATCGCGCCACGATCGGCAACATGAGCCCCGAGTTCGGCTCGACCTGCGCCATCTTCCCCATCGACGCCGAAACCATCGCGTACCTGAAGCTCACGGGCCGAAGCCCGGAGCGCGTCGCGCTCGTCGAGGCCTACGCCAAGGCGCAGGGGCTCTACCGCGAAAAGGGGGCGGCCGATCCGGTCTTCAGCGAAAATCTCGAGCTCGATCTCGGCTCCGTCGTGCCGACCCTGGCCGGCCCGCGCCGGCCGCACGACAAGGTGCCGCTGACGGAGGTGAAGGCGGCGTTTGCAAAAGCGCTGCCCGAGATGGCCGCGGCCGCCAAGGCAAAAGGCAAGGGGGCTGCGCCCAGCGTGAGCGCGAGCGATCTCACCACTTCGGTGCAGGCGGAGCTCGGCGGCGCGCACTTCTCGCTTTCGCATGGCAGCGTCGTCATCGCGGCGATCACCTCGTGCACCAACACCTCGAACCCGTACGTGCTCGTCGCGGCGGGCCTCGTCGCGAAGAACGCGGCAGCGCGCGGCCTCAAGTCGCAACCCTGGGTCAAAACCAGCCTCGCCCCGGGCTCCAAGGTCGTCACCGAGTACCTGCGCACGTCGGGTCTCTTGAACGAGCTCGAGAAGCTCAAGTTCAACATCGTCGGCTACGGCTGCACGACTTGCATCGGCAACAGCGGCCCCTTGCCCGAGAACATCAGCAAGGCCATCGCCGACGGTCAGCTCGTCGCCGTGAGCGTGCTCAGCGGCAACCGTAACTTCGAGGGCCGCATCAGCCCCGACGTGCGCGCAAACTTCCTCGCTTCGCCGCCGCTCGTCGTCGCCTACGCGCTCGCCGGGCGCATCGGCATCGACTTCGCCAAAGAGCCCATCGGCCGCGGCTCCGACGGCAAGGACGTCTTCTTGAAAGACATCTGGCCGTCCCCGCGCGACGTGGCCGCCATCGTCCAAAAACACGTGACGGCCGAGGCGTACGCCAAGGAATACGCCGACGTGTTCCGCGGCGACGATCGCTGGCGCGCGCTGCCAGTGCCGGAAGGCGACCGTTTCGCGTGGGAGCCCGCGAGCACCTACGTCCGCCGTCCGACCTTCTTCGACGGCATCGGCAAGACGCCCACGCCGCTCAGCGACATCACGGGTGCGCGCGCTCTTGCCGTGCTCGGCGACTCCGTCACGACGGACCACATCTCGCCCGCCGGCAACATCGCCAAGACGTCACCGGCCGCCGCGTACCTCGGCGAGCACGGCATCCAGCCGCGCGACTACAACCAGTACGGCGCGCGCCGCGGCAATCACGAAGTCATGATGCGCGGCACGTTCGCCAACGTGCGCTTGAAGAACCTGCTGGTCCCCGGCGTCGAAGGCGGCGTCACGCGCTTCTTGCCCACGGGCGAACAGCTGAGCATCTACGACGCGTCGATGCGTTACCAAGCGGCAAAGACGCCGCTCGTCGTGCTCGCCGGCAAGGAGTACGGCTCGGGTTCGTCACGCGACTGGGCTGCCAAGGGCACGTTCATGCTCGGCATCCGCGCCGTGATCGCCGAGTCCTACGAGCGCATTCACCGCAGCAACCTGATCGGCATGGGCGTCTTGCCGCTCCAGTTCTTGCCGGGACAGACCCGGGAATCACTCGGCCTCACGGGCGAAGAAACGTACGCCATCGAAGGCATCGCGAGCGGCCTCACGGCGCGTAAGACGCTGAAAGTCAGCGCGACGGCGGCAGGCGGCCAAGTCAAACGCTTCGAGGCGCTCGCTCGCATCGATACGGCCGTCGAGCTCGACTACTACAAGCACGGCGGCATCCTGCAGTACGTGCTGCGCCAGCTCTCGGCCTAGCCACGAGCCGCGGTCGAGCGCCGCACCGGCTCAGGCCAAGCGCAATACGCGTTGGGCGGCATCACCCTCGTTCACGAGACGCTCGAGCAGCGCGCGAAACTTCGCCGTTTCCGCGGTGCCGAGCGTCTCGCCGAGCTGACGTTCGAAGTTTGCGTGAAAGCGGCGCGCCGTGGCGAGCGCGGCGCGACCTCGTTTGGCCAAAGCGACACGATTGGCGCGGCCGTCGTCCGGATCCGGCTCGCGCGCGACGTACCCCCGCGTCTCCATTTCCTGCACGATCTTCAGCATGCCTTGGTCGGTGATGCCGAGGCGCCGCGCGAGCTCGCCGAGCTTGAGCGAACCGTCGGCGAGCGCGCGGAACACGTAGCCGTAGGCGCTCCGGATGTCGTCGTGGCCGTGCTTGGCGAGCGAGAGCTCGAGCTCCGTCTTGAAACGCTGGTAGGCGAGGCCGAGCAGGATCCCGAAATCGGTGGGTGGGGGCGGCTTGGGTGTGGACATTTACTAAACTATAGTTTATAAACTTTGGGGAACTAAACGTCCCGCCCAGGAGTCTCTCATGCCCGTGATTCAGGCCAAAAATGCACCGCACTTCGACAAGTTCGGCATCTTCGTCACGGGCCTCGCGGCTCCGAGTCGGGGTGCGCGCGAGACGAACGTCTGGCGTTTGCGCCTGCCCGCGAGCGACCCGGGCGTTGCCCACGCCGTCGATCGCGAGGAGATCTTCGTCGGGCTCAGCGGGCGCGCACTCGTCGACATCGACGGCGAGACGCACGAGCTCGGGGCCGGCGACACGCTGATCGTGCCCCCGAACGTGACGTTTTCGATCCGTGGGCTCGGCCCCGAGGAGTTCGAGGCCATGGTGATCGCCCCTGTGGGCGTGCACGCCATCCTACCGAACGGCGAACGCTTCCCGCCGCCCTGGACGGTGTAACGCGGGCTCAACCGCCGGGCTTCACGGTAGAAAGCTCCCGCTCGAGCTCTGCGACTCGGGCCAGGGCAGCTTCCTTTGCTGCGCGTTCGGCTTCCTTTGCTGCGCGTTCGGCTTCCTTTGCTGCGCGTTCGGCTTCAGCGGGTGTGAGGAGGAGCTCGCGTCCCTCTCGGTCTCGAGCGAGTCGCAGCGTGAGCCCGAGGCCGGGCTGCTCGCGGATGCACCAGAAGAGGCGCAAGGCATCGCAACGGATGGTGTCCGCATCCGCCGGATCGCGCTCCACCATGTCGCCATCGACGAGGTCCCAGATTCGGAGCGGATCGTCCGGGCGTTCGGGCTCGAAGCGCACCGCCTCGAGGATCCCCGCCTGGCGATAGCGTTCGAGCTTGCCGAGCGTCACCCGTCGCGGGGTGTCGGACGGACTCACGATTTCGACGCCGACTTGTGGTGGTCCCCATTCCCACGTCTTCCAGGTCCTGATCCTGCGCCCCGGCATGCCGAGCCGGACGGCAAGATCCGGGGAGAGGCACCTCTCGGGGTTCGTGGGATCGAAGTAGACGAATTGATCGGAGCTCACGAGCGCCCGGTCGCCGAGCGCGAGCCGAACGCTCTCCCATAAAAGGACGCGCCGCTCGAAATGCTCATCCGAATCGGACAAGCACTCCTCTTCGGGAAAATGCAGCGGCACGGGCGTCCGCAGGTAGCGGTGCGGAACACGCACCGGTTCGTCGTGGGGCAGGGCCAAGACCATGGGAGTGTACCACCGTCCCCGCATCGGTCCGCCCGCGCGCCGAGTTGCGCGGGGCTTTCGGGAATGCCTAGAACGCCGGCGAAAATTCGAGGTCCTGGCCGTCGGCTACCGTAAAGGTGTTGGTCGACGTGCCTTCGAATTCGGGATCGGCCGAGGTCGAGTTCGGCGCAAAAATCTCGTAGTCCAAGCTGTAACTGCCGGCCTCGACGTCGCGGATCGTGAATTTGAAGGCCGTCGCGAGCGCAGCGAACACGAAAAAGACGAGCCCTCTCGATACACCAAGTAAAGCCATCCGCAGCCTCCAGCCGGCATCCTACCGTGTCGGCTGCGAATTGCTTCCTATTCGGCGGCGGCGCGTGGCGCTTCTGGGCGAGAGCGGCGAGTCACGCGCAGGCGAACGGGGCCGGTCGGCCTCAGCGTGACCACTGGTCCGAGCGTGAGCGGCTCCCCCGAGGGCTCGAACATCACTTTTTGGCTCGTGCGCGAAAGGACGAGCACGAGCTCGAGCAGAGCAAAATGCTGGCCGATGCAGACGCGCGGGCCGCCGCCGAACGGAAAATAGGCGAACCGCGGCAAATTCGCGCATTCATCCCCGAGCCAGCGCTCGGGGCGGAAGCGCTCCGGCTCCCGAAACCAGCGCGCGTCGCGCTGGACGACCCATTGGCTGAAGATCACGTGGGCATTTTTCGGGATCGGTACGCCGCTGAGCACGACGTCCGCCGTCGCTTGCCGTGCGCTGGCCCAGACCGGTGGGTAGAGCCTGAGCGCTTCGCGCACCACGGCGTTGGCGAAGGGTAGCCGTTCGACGTCGGCGCGCGTCGGGGGGCGATCACCGAGGACCGCGTCCACCTCGGCGACGACGCGCGCGTACGCCTCCGGATGCTCGGCGAGCAGCCTGAACATGTAGGTAATCCCGAGCGCCGTGGTCTCGTGCCCGGCGAGAAAGAGCGTCATCGACTCGTCGCGCAGCTGCTCGTCGCTCATGCCGCGGCCCTCGTCGTCGGTGAGCGCGATCAGGTGCGAGAGCAAGTCGTCGCTCGGCGCCGCCCGCTTGCTCTGGATGAGCTCGAACAAGATCGCGTCGAGCTCCGCGCGCCGGCGGCGCAAGCGCGCGTGATTCGGCAGTGGCACCCAGGTCGGCACGAGCGCCCGCCAGGTCTGCCACAGCTGCCGATATTCGTCGGAAATTCCGCCGAGCGCGCGCTCCACGTCGTCGAAGCGCTTGAACGTGGAGCCGAACAAGGTGCGAACGACGATGTCGAGTGCGAGATGCATGGCGTCCGCGTGCACGTCCCGCAGGTCGCCCTCGGCAAAGCTCGCGCAGAGCTCGTCCGTGCAGGCGACCATGCTCGTCGCGAAGCCGGAAAGCTCGCGCGGCTGAAACGTCGGAGCCATCAGCTTGCGCTGATGTTTCCAGTGAGCCCCCTCGGCGTTCAGCAGACCCTCGCCGAAAATCGCGCCGAGCGAGCGCGTGAAGAAGTCCTTTCTGAGCTCGTCGCCGCGGTAGTGGAGCACGGCCTCGATGTCGTCGGGGTGGCTCAGCAGGATGTAGCTGCGGCCCGTCCGCGCAAAGCCGACCACGTCGCCGTGCGTCCGCGCGGCGTGCGTGAACGCCGCGAGCGGATCCTTCGCGAAGTAGAACAAGCCGCGCACGCCCATGAGCTCGGGCGCCGTTTTCACGCTCTTCGTTGCGAGACCGGCGTTGTTCATTTCGATCCTCCCATCTCTCGAACGAGCAGGTCCGCGAAGGCCCGCGCGGGCGCCGAGAGTTCTCGCCGCCGGAGGTGGATGATACCTACGGGCCGCATCAAACGCTCGTCTCCGAGCGAGAGCGCCACGAGGGTACCGGCGCGCACCTCGTTTCTGACCGTGTCCTCGGGGACGATCGACACGCCCAGTCCGGCTTCGACGGAACGCTTGATGGTCTCGATGTTGTCGAATTCGGTCGTGATCTGCACGGTCACGCCGTGGCGACGAAGCGCGCGATCGATCGCACGGCGCGTGGGCACGGAGCGGTCGAAGGCGACGAAAGCCTCCCCGCGCAAGCTCGCCCAGGTCGCCGTCTGACGGCGTGCCAAGCGGTGCTCGGGGCTCACCACCACGACGAGCTCTTGGTCGCGCAGAGAAATCACCTCGAGCTGCCGGCGGCGCGTCGGAAAAGCCACGATGCCGAGATCAATGTGGCCCGAAAGGCAGCCTTCGACGACTCGGTCCGTGCGGCTGTATTCGACCTGGATTTGAACCTTGGGATGCTCGCGCAGAAACTGCTTCACGTGCGGGGGTAGGGCGTGGAGCCCGACGCTGTAGACGGTGGCCACGCGGACGGTGCCCGCCATCGCGCCGCCGGGTTCGCGCAGTTCTGCTTCGAGGGCGCGCAGGCGCGCCAAAATCAGCTTCCCCTCTTCGTAAAGTAAGCGTCCCGCTGCCGTCGGCTCGACGCCGAGCCCGCCGCCACGCTCGACCAAGCGGCGCTCGAAACGTCGCTCGAGCGCGCGCACTTGCTGGCTCACCGCGGACTGCGAGACGAAGTTCAGCTCGGCTGCCCGCGTGAAGCTGCCCGACTCCACGAGGTCGCAGAACGCCTTGAGCGTCTCGATCTGCATAAGCAAAGCTTATCATATGCAGCAACCTTTTGCATTGGACTTATAGGGCCGCGGGCTATAGAGCATCTTGCATGACGACACGGCACCTTCCCCTGCTCGGCGGCCACCCGCGCGAGCTCGGCGGCACGCTGCGCACCGACGCTTGGTGGGTCGGCCCGACCATCACCGTGCTCGTGTTCAGTAGCTTCATTGCTTATTCGACCTGGGCTCTGTTCCAGGGCGCGCACTATTACGCGGCGCCCTACCTGAGCCCGATGTACTCGCCGCTCTTGCTGGTGAAGGAGGGCGTGCCCGGCGGAGCTCCGCTCGAGCATGCGTGGTTCGGCGCGTGGCCGTCGTGGTGGCCGGAGTTCCCGCTCTTTCCGGCGTCGCCCGCGCTCTTGATCTTGGTGTTCCCGCTCTCGTTTCGGTTCACCTGTTACTACTACCGCAAGGCCTACTACCGCTCCTTCGCGGCTTCGCCGCCCGGTTGCGCCGTGAGCCCCGGCGAGCGTCCCGCTTACAAGGGCGAGACGGGGTTTTTGATTTTCCAGAACGTCCACCGCTACGCGCTCTACTTCGCGCTCTTCTTCATCGTCGTCCTCGGTTGGGACGCAGTGCAGAGCTTCTCGAAGAACGGTCAGCTCGGTGTGGGCGTCGGCAGCATCGTCCTCACGATCAACGTCCTCTTGATCGCGGCGTACACCTTCGGCTGCCACTCCTTGCGGCACCTCATCGGCGGCCGCACCGACTGCATGTCGTGCGGCGAAGCCACGGTCAAGTACAAGGCCTGGAAAGGCGCCTCGTGGTTCAACGGCCGCCACATGCTCTTCGCGTGGCTGAGCCTCTGCTGGGTCGGCTTCACCGACCTCTACGTCCGCCTCGTCAGTATGGGCGTGATCAAAGATCTCAACACCTGGAGTTGACGCCCATGTCTCTCGACATCTCAGAACTAAAAACCATTGAAACCGACATCACCGTCATCGGCGCCGGCGGTGCCGGCTTGCGCGCTGCGATCGAATCCAGCGCGCAGGGGCTGAAGACGGTCGTGCTCTCGAAGAGCTTGCTCGGTAAGGCCCACACCGTGATGGCCGAAGGCGGCATGGCCGCCGCCATGGGCAACGTCGATAAGCGCGACAACTGGAAGGTGCACTTCCGCGACACGATGCGTGGCGGTAAATTCCTGAACCTCTGGCGCATGGCGGAGCTCCACGCCAAGCAGGCGCCTGCGCGCGTCAAGGAGCTCGAGGAGTGGGGCGCGGTCTTCGATCGCACGAAGGAGGGGCTCATCAGCCAGCGTAACTTCGGCGGTCATCGCTACCCGCGCCTCGCGCACGTCGGCGATCGCACGGGGCTCGAGCTGATTCGCACGCTTCAGGATCACGGCGTGCACCAGGGCATCGATTTCTTGATGGAGTGCACGGCGCTCCGCTTGCTCAAGGACGGCGAGCGCGTCGCCGGCGTGCTCGCGTACTACCGCGAGACGGGCCGCTTCGTGCTGATCCGCTCGCGTGCGGTGATTCTCGCGACGGGCGGTGCCGGCAAGGCGTGGCGGGTCACGAGCAACTCCTGGGAATACACGGGCGACGGCACGTACCTGGCGTACGAAGCGGGCGCCGAGCTGATGGACCTCGAGTTCACGCAGTTTCACCCGACGGGCATGGTCTGGCCGCTCAGCGTGCGCGGCATTCTCGTCACCGAGGGCGTGCGCGGCGACGGCGGCATCCTGCTCAACAAGGACGGCAAGCGCTTCATGTTCGACTACGTGCCGGAAAGGTTCGCGGCCGAGACCGCGGACACGGTCGACGAAGCGACACGCTGGCTCAACGGCGACAAGAACGCGCGCCGTCCGCCCGAGCTCCTCACGCGCGACGTGGTCGCGCGCTCGATCCGCGCAGAAATCAAAGCGGGCCGCGGCTCACCGCACGGCGGCGCCTTCCTCGACATCGCCTCGCGCAGGCCCGCGGACTTCATCAAGCGGCGCTTGCCCGGCATGTACCACCAGTTCAAGGAGCTCGCGGAGGTCGACATCACGAAGGAGCCGATGGAAGTCGGCCCGACGCTCCACTATTTCATGGGCGGCGTGCGCGTCGACGCCGATACGCAGATGACGCGCGTGCCCGGACTCTTCGCTTGCGGTGAATGCGGCGCGGGCATGCACGGCGCCAATCGTCTCGGCGGCAACTCGCTTTCCGATCTGATCGTGTTCGGTACGCTCGCCGGCAAGGGCGCGGCCGACTACGCGCGGAGCCTCGGCGCGAGCCCCCGGGCCGACGACGAACAAATCAAGGTCGCGATTCGCGGCGCGACCGAGATCCTGAACCGCGAGAGCGGCGAAAATCCCTACCTGCTTCACGAGAAGCTCCAGGACGTGATGGAGGAGGGGGTCGGCATCGTGCGGGCCGAGGACGAGCTCAAGCAGGGCATCCGCGGCATCGAGGAGCTCGGCGAGCGCGCGAAGAACATGAAGGCCGCCGGCACGAGCCAGTACAACCCGGGCTGGCACGAAGCCTTGAGCATGCGCTCGCTGCTCGTCACGGCCGAAGCGGTGGCGCGCTCCGCGCTCATGCGGCAGGAGAGCCGCGGCGCGCACACGCGGCTCGACTACGAAGGCGAGCGCGACGAGTGGGTCAAGTACAACATCGTGTGCCGCAAGAGCCCCGACGGCCACATGGAATGCGAAAAGGTGTTGCGCCCCCCGGCCGCCCCGTACCTGGAAGAAATCGCCAACTCCAAGATCGAGGATCTCGAGTCCGGCAAGGTCGGCGCCGCGGCGCCCAACGATTGAGAACAACATGAGCACCACCCGAAAATTCAAGATCTGGCGCGGCGACGCGCAGGGCGGCGACTTCAAGGAGTTCGACGTCGACGTGGACCCCGGTATGGTCGTGCTCGACGTGCTGCACCGCGTTCAGGCGCGGCAGGCGAACGATCTGGCGATTCGCTGGAACTGCAAGGCCGGCAAATGCGGCTCGTGCAGTATGGAGATCAACGGGCGACCGCGACTCTCCTGCATGACGCGCATGAACGTCTTCGGCCCGGACGAGACCATCACGGTGCAGCCGCTCAAGGCCTTCCCCGTGATCAAGGATCTCGTCACGGACGTGTCCTGGAACTACCGGCAAAATAAGCGCATCCGGCCGCTCAAGCCCAAGCCGCGCGACGCCGACGGCGAGCACCGGATGTACCAGGAAGACGTCGATCGCGTGCAGGAGTTCAGGAAGTGCATCGAATGCTACCTGTGCCAGGACACCTGCCATGTCTTACGCGACCGTGGCGGTCAGGATCGCTTCGTGGGTCCACGCTTCATGATCCGCCTCGCGAGCCTCGAGATGCACCCGCTCGACGCGGACGACCGCATCCCCGAAATCCGTAAGGAATTCGGCTCCGGCATGTGCAACATCACCCGCTGCTGCACCGAAGTCTGCCCCGAGCACATCAACATCACCGACAACGCGATCATTCCGCTCAAGGAGCGCGTCGTGGACCGCTACTTCGATCCCATCGTCTACCTCGGGCAGAAGCTCTTCGGCATCAGCAAGCGACGCTAGCGCCGGCGCTGCGTCGCCGTGCCAAGCGCGAACCGCCCAACGGCCGCGCGCTGCGGCGTCGATTTCGGCGACTGAAAACTCGCAGCCGATCACCGAGCGCGTAACCCGCGTTCCCCGGCCGGACGTGCGTTGGACTTTCCGGGTCGCGTTCGAGGCGCCGCAGAGCACCGTCGTCCGGGCCGGGAAACCGCACGCGATTTGCCGCTCGTATCGCCCGTGCCTTAGACTCCGCGGCGCGCATGACACCGAACTCGCGGGCGGAGCTGTTCTT
Source organism: Polyangiaceae bacterium (assembly GCA_025936115.1). Taxonomy (GTDB): domain Bacteria; phylum Myxococcota_A; class Polyangia; order Polyangiales; family Polyangiaceae; genus PMG-095. The sequence continues at coordinate 79,890 of JAICTZ010000020.1, read as the reverse complement.
TTTGGCGCGGGCGCTCGTCGTCGGCATGGCCGTGGTGGCGGCCGCGGGCCTGGTCGGGCGCGCGCTCGTCGATTCGCTTCGCATCCATCACCAGGAGAAGCGCATCACCGTGACGGGCTCGGCCACGCGGCGGATCCGCTCCGATTCGATCGTGTGGGAGGCGAGCGTGCGCTCGCAGGACGCTTCGATGACGGCCGCGTACAAGAAACTCGCGTCCGACATGCCCGTGCTGCTTCAGTTCGTGAAGACACACGGCGTCCCGGACGCCGAGATCGCGACGAGCGCCACCGCGGTGTCGGAAGTGCATCCGCGCGATCAGAACGGCGTTTATCAGGAGCAGGTCACGAGCTCGTACATCGTCGAGCAGCACGTCACCGTGACCTCGAAGGACATCCCGAAGGTCGAGAAAGTGTCGCGCGAAATCACCGATTTGCTCGATCGCGGCATTTACGTGCACTCGGAAGCGCCGCTCTACATCTACACCAATCTCGCGGCGCTCAAGATTCAGATGCTCGCGGAGGCCTCACGCGACGCGCGCCTGCGGGCCGAGCAGATCGCGCAAAATACGGGCGCGGGGCTCGGCGGGCTCCTGACGGCGAGGATGGGCGTCATGCAAATCAATCCCGCCTTTTCGACCGATGTCTCGGCCGAAGGCAACAACGACAAGAGCACGCTCGACAAGGACGTGCTCGGCGTCGTCACGGCTTCGTTCGCGCTCAAGTGACGCTGGCGCGTACGCGCGCGGTACACGGCGCCGTTGCGCGGCGTCTCAATGCCGCGCCGGCCGAGCGGCGCCGTTCGGCGTCGCTGCCGCCTTGAGCACCATGGCGTACGCCGTGGCGAGCGCTTGGTCCGGACCGCCGCGTGGGTCGGCTGGAACGTCGCGCATGACACCGTGATCCACGTCCTCGGTCGTCTTCGGCCCCTTGCCAGCCGCGGCGCCGGACGGTGGCGTCAGCACGGGAGGCGGCGTTTCGGTGAGCGCGCCTTCGACGGCGGGTAGGTGATTGTCGAGGTTTTGTTCGCGCACGATGCCGTAGTCGCCGGGCGCTCCGCCCACGAGCACGTCGGGCGTGACGCCGCGCGCCTGGATGGCTTGGCCGCTCGGCGTGTAATAGCGAAGCGTCGTCAGCCGCAGGCCAGCGCCGCCGGGCAGATCGATGATCGTCTGGACGGAGCCTTTGCCGAACGTGGGCGCGCCGACGAGGCTCGCGCGCCGCTGGTCGTGCAGCGCACCGGCGACGAGCTCCGCCGCGCTCGCGCTAAATTCGTTGACCAGCACGACGGCAGGGCCGCGCCGCAAGACGCCCTCGGCGTCGGCGCGCACTTCGTCGACGACCTGTCCCCGGCGCCGCGTCGTGTAGATGACGCCGCCGTCGAGAAACTCGTCGGCGACGGCGCTCGCTTCGTTCACGAGACCGCCGGGATTGTTGCGTAGGTCGAGCACGACGCCCGCGAACCCGCCGCCGGCACGCGCCCGCAGGTTCGTGAGGTGCGCGAGGAGCTCGGCGTGCGTGCCGCTCTGGAACGTCTTCACGCGTACGTACGCGATTTTCCCTGCCAAGAGCTTGCTCGAGATGCTCGTCACCGTGACGATGCGGCGCACGAGCGTGAAGTAGAGCAGGTGATCGACGCCATCGCGTCGAACCGTGATGAGCACGCGGCTGCCCGGCGTGCCACGCATCGTGCGCACGAGATCGGCGGGGCTCCTGTCGCGCACCAGCTGGCCATCGATCGCGATGATGCGATCCCCCGAACGCACGCCGGCAAGCTCCGCCGGCGAGCCCTCGATCGGGGTAATCACGATCACCGAGTCGGTCGAGAAATCGACTTCGACACCGATGCCGCCGAAGTGCCCCTCGGTGTCACCCTGAAAAACACCGTAGTCCTCCGGCGCCATGTAGGACGAGTGCGGATCGAGCTCCGCGACCATCCCCTTGATGCTGCCTTCGATGAGCTTCGCGCGGTCCACCGGGTCGACGTATTCGTTCTCGATCCAGACGAGCACCCGGGCGAGCTGATCCATCATGGCGTAGGGGCTCTGCCGCTCGCTCCGCGCGCGCGCGAGGCTCGACGTGACGGCGCCGCCGGCGAAGGCCGCGGCGGTGAGCGCGAGCGTGCGCACTGCCCTCGCGCGGAAAAGCCGAAAAAAAAGGCCGGCGGGCCGTCGTGCCGCCGAAATGACCGTGGAGTTTACGCGCTCGTGCATGGGGAGGCCTTCACGTTACTCTGTTGATCTCCGTCAGGTCGGGGTGCTAACTAGGTAAGAAATAAGAGGGCTTTCGCCCACCCTTGCCCCAAGAGGTTTCAGTTGGCCGACAACGAGAACAAGTCAACCGGGAGCGACAAGCGGAAGCAAAGCCTGTACTTCCCCGAGTCGATGCTGCAGGAGATCAAAGACGAGGCCGCTCGTCTCGACCGTTCGCTCTCCTGGGTCGTCCAGCGCGCCTGGAAGATGGCCCGCATGGAGATCAAGAAAATCCCGAGTGTCAACGACATCGGGGAAGAAGAGGAAGAGGAAGGCACCACGACTGCCTGATTCGTCCGGCTCTCCTGTGGGGGCGGATTTTGCACTGGCAGACTGGCGCGGCGACGAAGCTCATGTGCGTGCCGACGATGGCACGCCCATCTACGTTCGCCGCGCCACCGGTGCCTCGCCGACGACGGCGCTCTTCTGCGACGGGATCGCGTGCGACGGGTTCGTCTGGAAGTACCTCTGGGAAGATCTGCGCGAAAGACTGTCCGTAGCGCACTTTCACTATCGGGGGCACGGGCGGAGTGGCGCGCCGCGCAATGAAGATCGTATCGACGTCGCGGCACACGCCGCGGATGCCGACGCCGTGCGCCGTGCTCTCGGCGATCCGCCCGTCGTGCTCGTCGGGCATTCCTTCGGCACGCAAGTAGCGCTCGAGACGTATCGCCGCCGGCCCGAGGGCGTGCGCGCGCTCGTGCTCGTGTGCGGTAGCTTCGGTCGGGTCACGTACACCTTCAAGGGCTCGGACATGCTCGCCGGTGTCTTGCCCGAGCTGGTCTCGTTCGTGACGCGGCACCCGCACCTCGGTCGCGCGCTCTGGGCGCACGTCCCGCCCAGGTGGGCGCTCGCCGCCGCGCGGCTCACGGGTGACGTCGATCCCTCGCGCGTCAGTCCCGAGGACGTGGCCCCCTACTTCGACCACGTCATTCACCTCGATTTTGCGCTGTTCTTGCGCATGTTGCGCGCCGCGGGCGAGCACTCGGCGGAGGACCTCTTGCCGAACGTCAACGTGCCGGTGCTGGTCGTCGCGGGCGAGCTCGATTCGTTCACGCCGCCGGCCGTATCGCGCGCCATGGCAGAAGCGATTCCGGGCGCAGAGCTTGCGCTCTGTGCCGGCGGCTCGCACCTCTTGCCGCTCGAGCGCCACGACGAGATGAAGCGCATCGTGAACGAATTTCTCGCGCGGCGTTTGCCGGACGGGTGACTCGACGACCGATTGCCGAACAAGCGCGCCTCACCACTCCTTACTGATGGTCGGGCACGGGCACGGGCACGTGGGCGTTAGGGTTCGACGATGGCGATGCGCTCGGGCTTGCGGAAGAGGATCTTGCCCGTCTCGCCCGGACAGCCCCAGCAGGTGCTGAAGTGCAAGCGCGGCCGAATGTCATCGCTGTACGCGAGCGCGACGGGGCCGGGTTCGTTCTTCATCACGAAGCTTGCGGCAAGCTTGTAGCTGTTGTCGGCGAGGATGAAGTAGGCGACCACGAAGGACGTATTTTCGCCCGAGCGTCCCGTGAGCACGAGCAAATCAGCGCCCGGCACCGGATTCCAGTGCAGTGGCGAGACCGTGAACGAGAACCCTTTGCGATCGCCCGGCCCGCGGGAGACGACGGTTTCGGCCGAGTCCGGCTCGCGAAAGAATTTCACGTCCTTGGCGAGCTCGCGCGTGAGCGGATCCGATTTGAGTAGCTCGACGAGGCGCTCGGGGCCGAGGTGCACCTTCGCGTAGGCGTCCCCGAGCGCCGGCTCGGGGAGCATGCGCGCGTTGGGCGGGCCCGCGCAGCAGCGGAAGCCGACGTGCGGATCCTTGGCGCTCGCCGAAAAACCGTGGCGCGCGGCGCAGCGATGCTCCTCGGCCGGGGCGTCGGCAGCGGCGCCGCGCACCGAGGCGAGTGATTTGGGCGTGCCGGGCGCGATGTCGCTCGCCGTCCACTCGCCCGCCGCGGCGCCCATGCCGAGCGTCGTGAAGCCGCTTTCGCAACGCGACGGCTCCGCTCCGCAGCGTTCGTCCCAGGCGTCGCCCGTGGGGTAACGGTCGTCGGCGGGGCCCTTACAAGCCCGTTCCCACTCGAGCTCGGTGCACAGGCGCTCGCCGTGCTCGGCGCACAGGCGCTGTGCCTCGTCACGTGTGACGTTCACGAGCGCAGGCTTGGCGGGGTCGTTCGGGTACGGCAGGCGATCGATTTGGTAGGGCCCGAGCTCGATCGACGCGAGGCGCGGCTCGAGCTCGGGATGGCGACCGGCGTCGCCGGGCGCGCTGCCGGCGCGAAAGCCGCCCGTCGGGACTTCGCCGCGCTCGCCCGCGTGCGCGACTTCGACGGGGGCCCGCAGCTCCGCGCTCGCCGAGGGCGCTGCGCTGCTGGACGCGAGCGACGAACGCGAGCGCGCGGGCGTCTTCTTGCACGAGAGCGGTACCGCGCCGAGCGCGAGAGTGAGCCAAACCACGGGTGTTCGCACGTCCTCCGAGCGTAGTGCCGGCGGGCCGTCCCGCGCTACGCTCCCGTCGATGAATTGCTCGCTCCTCGCCGAAGTCGCGCTCGTCGTCCACGAGGCGTCGGAAGGCGCCGTGGTCGCCCTCGAGCGCCGGCGGCGGGAGCTTTTGCACGCGCCTCCGCTCGGCGAGCTACTCGAACTCGCGGCCCGCGCGCGGGCAAACGAAGCCACGGCCGAGGAGCTCGCGCTCGCCGTCGAGGCGCTCGTCGCCCTGTACGCGCCGCCCGCCGGAGCCTACGAGCATTGAGCGCGGAGTTTCGTCTGCGGGGCCGGGTTCTCGTCCTCTACGCGGACGCCGCCGTCGTGCGGCGTGAGCTCGAAGCCGAAGGCGCCGCCGTTCCCGGGGTGCTCGAGCTCGCCCGCGACGTCTCGACGGACGAAATGGCACCCGCCTGGGGGTCGTATTACTTCGACGAGCGCCTCGGCGAGTACTGTCTCACGGGCTTTCGCGGCGGCGCCGTCGCGCATGGCGCCGTCCAGCGCGGCGGTTTCGAGGTGCTCGTCGGCGGGGAGAACTTCGGTTGCGGGAGCTCTCGGGAGACTGCGCCGTACGCGCAGCTCGTCGCGGGCATTCGCTTGGTCGTGGCCAAGAGCTTTGGCCGCATCTATCGCCAAAACGCGCAGAACATCGGGCTCTTCACGACGAGCGACTTCGGCGTGCTCGAACGGCTCACGCGCGGCGAAACGATCCTGCTCGACTCGCTCGCCGAAGCCGAAGACGCCGTGACGCTCGCGATCGCGCGCCACGGTGGCCTCCTCGCGTACGCGCGCGCGCGGCTCGGAGGCGCGGTGAGCGTGCCGGTTCCCGCGGCGAGCGAGCGCGCGCAGACCATCGTCGAAAAGATCATCGCCGCTCACACCGTTCGTGACGCGCGGGGCGAAAACGTCGGCGTTGCCGGCGTGCGTCCCGGAGCTTCGCTGTTCGTTCGTGCCGATTTGCGCTTCAGCCACGAGTACGTGACGCCGATGGCGGACGCGCTCTTGCGGCGTGCCTTCGGCGAAGGCGCGCGGGTCGCCGAGCCCGAGAGCGTGCTGCTCTTTCGCGATCACCTGACCTTCGCGCGCGATGTCCTGAGCGACGACGCGCAGCGATTACCGCTCCTACGCCAAGCCGAGCTCTTGCCCGAGGCGCAGGCAGAGTTCGCTGCGCGGCACGGGCTTCGCCTGTTCGGGGAAGTCGAAGCGGAAGGGCGCCGGGGGAGTCTCGCCATCTGTCACGAAGCCATGCTCGAGTCGTTCGCGGAGCCGGGCAGCGTGATCGTGGGCACGGACTCGCACACCTCGACGGCCGGCGCCGTCGGTTGCTTGGCGTTCGGCGTCGGCAGCACGGACATGGCCGCCGCCTGGATGACGCGCGACGCTCGCTTGCGTGTGCCGGAGACGGTTCGTGTCGAGCTCGACGGGCGTCTCGGTCCTGCGGTCACGGCCAAGGACGTGATGCTCACGCTCTTCGCGACGCCGCTCGTGCAGGAGGGCGCTGCGACGGGCCGAGTGCTCGAATTCGGCGGCCCGGGCGTCGCTTCGTTGCCGCTCGACGAGCGCGCGACGCTCGCCAACATGGCGGTCGAAGCGGGCGCGCTCACGGGCATCGTCGAATGCGACGAGCACGCGCTCCGCGAGCTCGCGACGTTGCGCGGTTGCGACGCCGAACGTTGGCGCTCGCGCGTCGTGCGACCCGACCCCGACGCGCCCTACGCGGCGTGGGTGCGGCTCGAGCTCGGCGCCATCGAGCCGATGCTGGCGCTGCCGGGCGATCCGAAGCGCGTCCAAGCACTGGCCGAAGTCGTCGCACGCGGCGCGCCGCGCATCGACATCGCCTACGCGGGCTCGTGTACCGGCGGCAAGCGCCGCGACATGGACTCGTACGCAGCCGTGCTCGGCCCTGCGGCCCTGCGCGGCGAACGCGTCGCGCCCGGGGTGCGGCTTTTCATCCAGGCCGGCTCGGAGTCGGTGCGGCGCTACGCGGAAGAGCGCGGCTATCTCGCTATCTTCGAGCGTGTCGGCGCCACGGTGCTCGGGTCGGCGTGCGGCGCGTGCATCGCGGCCGGGCCCGGTACCTCGCGCTCGGCCGACGAGGTCACGATCAGCGCCGGCAGCCGAAATTTTCCGGGTCGCAGCGGCCCCGGGCGCGTGTTTCTCGCAAGTCCCCTCGTCGTGGCGGCGAGCGCGCTCGCGGGAGTCGTGGCATGCCCCCCGACCGACATCGGCGGTCAGCAATGAGCAAACGACAAACCGGCGAGAAGAATGGCGCTGCGAGGCCCAGAGGCTTTCAGCTCGGACCCGGCGTGTGGACACGCTTGCGCTATCGGGTTTTCGACGCCGAGGGCGAGCTCGTCGAGGGGAGTGGCGGCGAGCTCGGCTTCGTTTTCGGCTATGGCACGCTCTTGCCTGCACTCGAGTCTGCGCTCGAGGGTCTAGCCGCAGGCGCGAAGCGCGCGGTCGAGCTTGCGGCGCGCGACGCCTACGGTGAGCGCAGCCCAGCGCTCGAAATGGAAATTGCCCGCGAGGATTTTCCGCCGGACGTAGCAGCCGGTGATCGCTTCGAGCTGGAACGGGAAGACGGAACGGAGGTCGTGGTGCGAGTGCTCGGAGTTTCCGACGACGGCGTCGTCGTCGACTTCAATCATCCACTTGCGGGACAGCGGATCCGTTTCGAAATCGAAGTGCTCGAAGCGAGGGCAGGCACCCCCGAAGAACTCGAAATTGCGGAATCTGCACTTTCCTCGCCTGCAGATACCGAGTCCGAGACACTAATACCAGTTGCGGACTTGATTCGGCGTTTGCCCAGCTAGTGGCGCGCAGGTCCGCCGCACTGAGGCGAAACCCCGCAGGAATTTTGTACGCGGGCGGAGCTCGTTCGTCGTGACAACGACGTTTTTTTCCGTGCGCCAGGTGTTGCAACACACCCCAACCGAACGGGGCCCACATCATGCTATGCGGTCGCACGATGAGAACTCTTGCTCCGTCGGCCCGCTGGCTACTCCCGCTCGTCGCTTCGGTTGCCTGCTCGACGCTGCAGGACGCGTCGACCCCCTCGACGGCGCCCGAGACCGAGGCCGCCACGGTCGCCCGCGGGGCGATCACCGGGTTCGGCGTCGACGGTCAGCCTCGCCAGTGGGGCTCCGACGGGCGCGCCGTCAAACCTGCGCTCGACATGCTGGTGAAGGATCTCGGCGCCGACTTCTTCAGGGTCGAAATCAACAACGGCGAGACGGACTGGGAGACGAGCAACGACGACGGCGATCCCAAGACCTTCAATTGGACCGCTTACGACAAGATCTTCTCCAATCCCGTGTTCCAGGACACCTGGGACTACATCCGTTACCTGAATCAGCTCGGTGTGCCCGAGATCGAGCTATCCGATCACGGCGGCTTGCCGGCGTGGATGGGTCCGTCCGGTTCCACGGCTCCGGCCTCGAGCCTCGCTAGCTCGAAGGAAGACGAGTGGGTCGAGACGTCGGTCGCGATGCTCGTCTATGCGCTCACGCGTTCGCCGCTACCACACCCGCAGTTCACCTTGTTCTCTCCCTTCAACGAGCCCGAGTTCTCGCCGCCCGAGGGCTTCAAGATCGATCCCGGCACCCAGGGCGCGCGCATCATCAGAAAACTCGTCGATCGCATGAACGCGATCCCGGAGCTGAACGGCATCAAAATCGTCGTCTCCGATTCGGCGAGCGAGGCGGGCATGATCACGTTCCGGCAAGCGATCCAAAACGACACGGTCGTCCAAGCGCGGCTCGCGGCGACTGCGTTCCACCGCTACTCGGACGCGAGCGTCTGGTCCACTTGGAACAACTCGAATCCGCCGGTTTGGCTCACGGAGTTCAACTCGACATGGGTTGCGAGCTGCTACTCGACGACGTGGAGCATGGGGCTCCAAGCAGTGGGCAACCTCGTCAGCGCCTTGCAAAACGGGGTCACCGCGGGCCTCGCGTGGTCGGACTACGACGCTCCGCACATTCATCAAGCCAATGAGTGGCAGTCGTTCGGACTGCTTGCGACGACGTATCAAGGCAAGTCCAACCTGTGCGGCGCGTTCAACAACACCCAACCGGCCGACTCCGTGCTCGACGCGATGACGTACACGCCGAAGCCGACCTATTTGGCTCTACGCCACGGCTTCAAGTGGATCCGGCGCGGGGCGACGCGCGTGACGGCCTCGGACAATAGCTCTTCGGTCGATCTCGTCGCGTACAAGAATCCGGACGGTTCCGTGGCGGTCTTCGGGCGAAACACGGGCAACGCGGCGAACGTTCAGGTGACGCTCTCGATGTCGTCGCCGCCGGCTTCTCTCACCCCACGCTACACGACGGCGACCTCGACCGATCAAGTCGGCGCGGCGGTAAGGCTCTCGAACGGCGCCGGTACGTTCGCGTTGCCGGCTCAGAGCGTGTTCACGCTGCTCAGCGCCTCGACCGCTGGCGGTGGCACGGGCGGAACGGGAGGAACGGGAGGAACGGGCGGCACTTCGTCAACGGGCGGCACTTCATCGACCGGCGGCACCGGCGGCCACAGTTCTGGAGGCAGCGGCGGCACGGCGATCAGCGGCGGCTCTGCGGGCAAAGGTGGCAGCGCCGGTCGCGCCGGCTCGGGCGGCACGGGCTCGACTGGCGGCACGGCTGGCATGGTGAGCACCGGCGGTAGCGGGAGCATGGGAACCGGGGGTAGCTCGGGCATGAGCAGCAGCGGTGGCACGTCGGGCTCGAGCGGAACGAGCGGAACGAGCGGTGGGACGTTGCCCCCGCTGGTCGCCGGCTGGGCCTTCAACGAGGGCTCGGGCACTTCGACCGCCGACGCCTCGGGACACGGACACACGGGTACGCTCGTCAACGGCCCCACGTGGCTCACGAGCGGCTGCAAGTACGGCGGTTGTCTCTCGTTCAGCGGCACGGGGCGTCGCGTGACCGCACCTGACGCGAGCGACCTCGACTTGAATCAAAGCTTCACGATCATGGCCTGGGTACAGCCGTCGACGGCGAGCGGCTGGCGGCCGGTGCTGATCAAAGAAGAGCCTGCCGGGCTCGTCTACCTGCTCTACGCCGCGACCAAGAGCGGCTGGCTCGACATTGGCGGCACCGACCTCGACGTGACGGCGAGCGGCTCACTCTCGACCACGACGTTCTCGCACGTGGCGTTCCAGAGAAGCGGCAACGTCATGAGCTACTGGCTCAACGGCACGCAAATCGCAACGCGCAGCATTTCGGGCAATACCACCGCCTCGAGCGGGCTACTCGCCATCGGCGGTCACTCGTTCTGGGGTGGAGAGTGGTTCGCGGGCAAGATCGACGACGTGCGCATCTACGCATCGGCGCTCTCCGCCGCTCAAATCCAGCAGGCCATGGGCAGCGGGCTCTAGCCCTCCTTTCTCGGGACGAAACCTGGTGTTCTCGGCCGTTTATCCCGCGGGCGGCCGAGGCGCTTGTCTTCCGCGCCGGGCGGGCTAATACACGGGCCCCCATGGCCATTCCCGCCGAGTTGAAGTTCGATGTGCGTGTCCGCGAGCGCCTGGTTTCCGATGGTCTCCTGTCGGAGGCCGAGGTCGCAAAGCACCTCGAGTCATTGCCCGATCTCGAGAGTCAGGCGGTCGAGCTCACCATGAAGCAGCCCGCGCTCTCCAACGAGAGTGACCGCGACATCGTCATCGTCCGCACCTCGGGCGCACGCCCGCCGCTCGCGCCGATTCGGCCGACCGACGACGACTTGCCGATTCCGGACGACGAGGACGACGACGACGATCTCGACGAAGTGAAGCCCGAGGCGAAGAAGCCCGTGGAGAAGCCGGTCGAGAAGCCCAAGGCCAAGGTCGTCGACGAAGACGAAGAAGAGGACGACGACGAGGACGAGGACGACGACGAGGAGTCGACCGAAGAGGCCGACAAGGATCCGGGAGAAGCGCCGTGAGCGACGCCGATCGCCAGGCCCCGCCCGGCGACGGCGCGACGCTACCCGCCATCGACTTCAGCACGTTCGTGATGTCGCTCAGTCACTCGGTGCTCGTGCACCTCGGTGACGCGCCAGATCCCGAGGGCACCCCCAGCGTCAACCTGGAGCTTGCGCGCCAGACCATCGATCTGCTCGCGCTCTTGCAGGAAAAGACGCGCAACAATCTGACCGGGCCCGAGGAGCACCTGCTCGAGCAGGCGCTCTACGACCTCAGACTTCGTTACGTCGAAGTCTCGCGGGCCAAGGGCTAGCCGGGGCGCACTCCGAGTGGCTCGCACACACGCGGGGACGGCCCTCGTCGCACTGGCCGTCGTGGCCATCGCGCTCGGCGCTTGCAAGACGCGGCTCACGACGAGTTCCGGCTTGCCTTCGGCCGCCGTGCCCGTGCCTTCCTACACGCCGCCGCCGCTGCCGCCCGCCGTGGCGCTCGCGCCGTCGAGCACGCCCACGAGCTTCGCGGATCTCGCCGCGCGCTGCGATCCGGCCGTGGTTTTCGTCAAGACCCTGCAGGAGGCGCGCCGTCGCGTCGTCGGTGAAGCGCTCGGCACGGCGTTCGTGTTCGATCCGAGCGGGCTCATCCTCACGAACAACCACGTGATCGAGCACGCGAGCGAGATCCACGTGACGTTCGGCCAAAAGCGCGAGATGCCCGCGACGGTGGTCGGACGCGATCGGCCGACCGACGTCGCCGTGCTCAGGGTCGAAGCCACGGGCCTGCCGCACGTGCCGCTCGGCGACTCGGACGCCATCCGCGTGGGCGACTGGGCCATCGCGATCGGCAACCCCTTCGGTCTGTCGCACACCGTCTCGGCGGGCATCATCTCCGCCAAGGGCCGCACGAACCAAGACGTGCGCGGTCTCGACGAGTCGGGCTACTACGATTTTCTGCAGACCGACGCGAGCATCAACCCCGGCAACTCGGGTGGGCCGCTGCTCGACATCGGCGGGCGCGTGATCGGGATCAACACCGCGATTCGCGCGCAGGCGAACAGCATCGGCTTCGCCGTGCCGATCAACATGGTCAAGGAGCTTTTGCCGCGCCTGCTCAAGGACGGCAAGATCCGCAGGAGCGCGATCGGCGTCGTCGTTTCCGGCGTCCAAGAGTCCGACGTCACGCGCCTACACCTGCCGTCGGAAACGGGCGCGCTCTTGCGCGTGGTCGTCCCCGGAGGACCGGCCGATCGCGCGGGGCTGCAGGCCGACGACGTGATCGTCGGCTTCGGCAGTGACGCCATCCTCACGCCCGAACGGCTGCGCTGGGTGGCAAGCCTCGCCGGCGTCGGAAAAAAAGTGCCGATTCGGGTGCTGCGCGACGGCAGGGCCTTCGACATCACGCTCGAGCTCCAGGCGCTGCCGGAAGAGCCGGGGCGACAAGAGGAGCCGGAGTAGGCAAAGCTCGCCCTGGCCGGCCTGAGGCGGTCTTGGAAGAAAAGATCGCGATCGCCGCTAGACGCCGCTAGCTACGCGAGAGCCGGCGAGCCCGGTGCTCGAAGACTGCTCAACTCGAGGCCAGGGGAGATACGGACGGGGCCCGCCGTAATTCAATACGGATGGCCCGTTCTTCGGCTCTTTCAGCGCGGCGCGCCCCGCCGCGGCGCCGCGCGCTCGGCCCCGAGTGGTGCGCGCCCGTCTCGCAACTGCCGGTGAATACCCGGCCGCCCCCGGCGTCCAACCGGACGGACCGTGCCGCCGAATCCGAACGCGATCGAGAGCTCATCCTGCGCGCGCAACGCGGCGACAAGCCGGCGTTCGCCGAGCTCGTCGCGCGTCATCAACGCCGGGCGTTCGCCATCGCGTTCGGTCTCTTGCGGAGCGAAGAGGACGCGTCCGAAATCGTGCAGGAGGCCTTCCTGCGCGTTTATCGCGGGCTCGACACGTTCAACGGGACGGCGAGCTTTTTCACCTGGCTCTACCGCATCGTCAAAAATCTCTCGATCGACCTCATGCGGCGCCCCGCGTGGCAGCGAGAGCTCGCGGACGAGCTCTCGGGTGAACAGGTGGACGCGCTGCTCTTGTCGCGCTTGTCGGCTCAGGACCCCGAGCACAGCCTGCGGCGGCGGGAGCTCGCCAGTGTCGTGGGTGATGCGATCGACGCCCTGCCCGCGTACCATCGAGCGGTCATCGTCATGCGCGAGGTCGAGGGCATGAGCTACGAGGAGATGGCGGAGGCGGCCGGAGTGTCGAAAGGCACCATCATGAGCCGGCTGTTTCACGCGCGAAAGAAGCTCCAGCGCGCGCTGTTTGCCCGCTACGTCGAGCACACCGAGCGCTTGCCCGCGGAGGCCGACGAACGTTGAAGCTCTCGGACACGACGCTCATGCTCTTTCACGACGGTGAGCTCGACGCGGAGCGCGCGCGGCGCGTACGTGCGGGGCGCCTCGTCGACCCGAGCGTGGGCGCGCGGCTCGAGGCGCTCGCGGAGCTCGGCGACGCCGTACGCGCCTGGGCGCTCCGCAGAGACACGCGCGGCGGCGAGCTCGGGCGCTTCTGTTCACGCGCGCTGCGCCGGGATGATGCTCCCGGTCGCGGCGATCGGTAACGTGAGCGTGAACGTCGTTCCGTCACCGGGCACGCTTTCGACCTCGATCGTGCCGCCGAGCGCGTCGAGGATGCCGCGCACGATCGACAAGCCGAGCCCCGTTCCGCGTCCTTCGCTCTTGGTCGTGAAGAAGGGCTCGAACACGAGCGGTAAGTTTTCGGGCTCGATGCCGCGGCCGCTGTCGTGCACGTCGCAGAGCACGGCGCGAGCGTCGAGATCGACGCGCGCGCGCAAGCTGAGCCTGCCGCCGCCCGCCATGGCGTGCGCGGCGTTCGTGAACAAATTGACGAACACCTGGGTGAGGGAGCCCGTGACGCCCCGAATCGCCGGCAATGCCACGGGCAGCTCGCGTTCGACGGCGATGCCTACGAATTCGTGCTCGCAAAAGACGAGCGCCTTCTCGACGACGTCCGCGAGCGACACCGGCCCCGGGATCTCGTTCGACGGCCGCGCGTAGGCCACGAGATCGCGCGAGAAGCGCAAGATGCGCCCGGCCGCTTCCTGGATCCGGCGCAGCCGCTCGACGTCGTCTTCGGCGTCGGCCTGGGGCATGCGGCCCTGCGCCTTGCGCGTGAGGTACTCGGCGTACGCGATGATCGAGGTGAGGGGATTGTTGAGCTCGTGCACGACGCCCGCGACGATTTGCCCGAGCGACGCGAGCTTCTCGGCCTGGATCATGTGCGCTTGCAGCCGCTCGAGGTTTCGCGCCGAGCCGGTCGCGCGGCGAAAACCCCGCGAGCGTGCGAGCGAGCGCGTGAGGACGAGAGCCGCCCGCTCGGCGATTTGCAAGTCGAGCGGCGGTAGCGCTTCCTGGGCCGCGACGTGGAAGGTCGAGGCTTCGTCGAGTGGGAGCACGCGCTCTTCACGCAGAATCGGGAACAGGCGCGTCGGATCGCGCTGCATCGCGTCGGACGCGCCGGGCGGCAGCCGCACGCTGACGAACGGCCGCTCGCCGGGTTCGGTGATCACGCAGGCGCCGAGCGCGAGGTGCGGCAAGAGCGCCGCCGCGCCGTCGAGGAAGCGCTCGACGACTTCGGCCGGGCCGGCCTCGAGCGGCAATTCGAGCGCCAGCGTGAGCAGCACGTCGCGCCAGGGCTCGGCAGGCGCTCGGTCGGAGGCGCGACGGGAGGGCGGAGTGCTCGGATGCTCACGGGCGCCGCCGTCGGGGGCGGGCGGCACGGGCGTCGGTAAGCGCGGCCCAGGCGGCTCCTTCATGATCCCGGCTCCCCCGGCGTTTCGACGCCGCTCGCGCGTTCGAGATCCAGAATGCGCGCTTCACCGACGTAGCTCTTGGTCTCGTACTTGGTGATGCCGCCGACCTTGCGCACGATTTCGGCCATGCGCTGCGCCTCGGAGACGATGATCTGCGCCTTGCGCGAGGCGGCCGGATCGTTCACGAGCAGCCGCGCGAGCAGCTCCGCGTAGCCGATCACGCTCGTGAGCGGCTGATTGAGCTCGTGCGCGGCGGCGCCCGCGAGCTCGGCGAGCATCACCTGCTTTTCGCGCGTACGCAGCTCCTCCTGCGCCCGTTCGAGCTCGCTCTGGATCCGCATCTTTTCACGCAAGTCCGTGAAGATGCCGAGCGAGCCCACGCGCTTGCCGTTTTCGACCACGAGCGAGGCCGAGAGCAAGACGGGGATCGTGCTGCCGTCGGCGGCGCGCATATCGACGCGGTAGTCCTCGAGCCTGCCGTAGCCGGAGCCGTCGGGGTCGCGGATCCTACGCATGACCTCGCGCGCGACGCCGGGCGGGTAGAGATCTTCGACGTTCATCTTGCCGATCACGTCGCGCGGCGAATAGCCGAAGATGCGCGCCGCGGCGCGGTTGAAGATCCGGAGCGTGCCGTCGAGATCTGCCGAGACGATGGCGTCCACGGAGCTCTCGATCACCGACTCCATGAAATCCTTGGTTTGTCGGAGCTCGACGGCCGTCTGGCGCTCGAGCGTCACGTCGCGGAACGTGAACAGGATCGCGTCGTCCTCGTGCAGCACCGAGCTGAAGCTCACGTTCGCCGTGACGGAGCGATCGTTGCGCTCGCGCAAATGCAGATCGACGCCGCGCGGGTACACGCCCGCGGCGAAGCCGCGCATCAGCCGCGCGGCGAGCTCGCGCTGATTCGGCACCAGCAGGGAGTCGAAGGTCGCCGTCGCGAGCTCCGCCTCCGTGGCCTCCACGATCTCCCGTGCGCGCGGGTTGGCGAATAAAATGCGGCCGTGACGATCCATGACCACCATGCCGTCTGCGGCGCTCTCGAAGAACCCCGCGTAACGCTGGAACAGCTGGACGCGCTGTTCGGCCTCGACGCGCGCCGAGGTGCTCTGCTCGGTCTCGTCACGCAGCGATTGCAAGAGTCGCGCGTTGCGCAGCGCGATGGCCGTCGCGTTCGCGAGCGTGGACGACAGCGAGAGCTCGGCGTCGCCGAAGCTCGTCTTCGCCTTCGAACGCAAGAACAGCACGCCGAGCGGTCGCCCCTCGCCGTGCATGATCGGCAGGAGCGCGAGCGAAGCGAATCCGCGCGCCGGTTCGCGTTGCCGTACCACCTCGAGCAGCGGGCTGTCGGCGGCGTTCTGGATCACGAGCGCGCGTCCCGTGGCGACGACCTCGCGGATTTCCGGGTACTGGTCGAGCAGGATGGGCCGGTCGCGCACGCGATCGTCGTCGCTCGACGCGAGCACGAAGCCGAGCCGGCCCGACTCCGCGAGCAAAACCACGCTGCAGCGGTCGACGCGCACGACGTCGGCGATGCGCTTGACGACCGTGTACAGAATGTCGCGAATGTCGAGGCTCGACGCGAGCGCTTGCGTGAGCTCGAGCAGCGTCTTTTGGTCGCGATCCCGGCGCGCGAGCCGGTCGAGGTACTCCCGCACCCGCAGCTGGACCCTGAGCCGCGCCAAGAGCTCGCCCGGCCGGAACGGCTTCTGCACGTAATCGTCGGCGCCGCTCGCGAATGCGCGCTCGATTTCGCCGTCCGTATCCACCGCCGTGAGCACGACGACCGGTACCTGCGCGAGGCGCGGCTCGGCGCGGACGTAGCGCAAGATGGCGTATCCGTCCGGCTCCGGCATCACCAGATCGAGCAAGATGGCGGACGGCGCCGGATGACTCTCGAGAAAACGAACCGCGTCGGCCCCGGTCTCGACGACGTCGGCCGCGAGCCCGGCGCTCGCCAGCATCTGGCTCAGTAGGTGCCGGCTGACGCCATCGTCATCGACCACCAGCAGGCGGGGCGCGAGAGACACGGAAAAAGCGTATCACGAGGCGCTCTTAGCCGTGAGTCGCCCGGCGTGGTCTTCGGTTTTGACCGTTCCTCCCTCGGGTATTAGCGTGTGTTTCGTGAGCGATCGGCCGCGCCAACCCAGTGATGAGGAGCTCGAGGAGCTCTCCGACGACGTCATCGTTGCGCAAGAATCTCTCATTCATGTTCCGCAGCCGCGCGCGAACGTCGCTACCGATCATCCCTCCGTCGTAATCGCGGAATCCGTCGCGTCTCCGGCGCGTCCCACGGTGCGCACGCGGCGAACGACGGAGCAGACCGTCGTCATCCGCGATCGCCGTCAGCTCGAGCGCACGCGACGGGCCATTTCGGAACGCCAGCTGAACCCCAAGCCGCGCCGCGTCGAACCGAAGACGCTGTATCTCTTGGCGCTCGCAGCGTTCGGCTCTCTGCTCGTCGGAACGCTCATCGCCGCCTTCGTCGACTCCCGTAGAGAAGACCACCCGCGCCTGGCGCCGACCACCGCGCCGCACTTCGGACTGCCGGCCGCCTCGGACGCCGCCAAACCGATCGACACCGTCGAGCTCGACTCCCTACCGGTCGATCGTTCGCGGCGCCGGACCGGCACGAGCTCGACCACAGCGGCCCGCTGAGCGTCAATCGTCGAGGTGATTCGCCGGACTCGAGAGCCTAGTCGGTGAGTGTGTCGGCGGCGGGTTCGAGCTTCCAGCCGAGCTTGTCGAAGCCGGGACGGATTTGAGCGACGTCGCCCACGACCACCACGATGAGGTCCTCGGGGTCGAGCAGGCGTTGGCTGGCTTCGAGATCGGGCGTGGAGACCGCGTTCACGAGCGTGGGGTAGCGCGAAAAGTAGTCGTTGCCGAGGCCGAGCGAGAAGAGCTCGACCATCGACCCCGCGACGAGCGAGCCGTGTTCGAGTCGAGCGCCGAGCGCGTGCAACAGGCCGGCTTTGGCCCGTGCAATCTCGTCGGGGCGCAGGGGAGCGCCGAGGGTCGGATCACGGGCGAGTTGGAGCTCGTGCAGCGTTTCCGAGAGCGCCGGCGCGGTGGCGTCGGTGCGCACGCTCGTGCCGACGACGAACGCGCCCCACGTTCGCGTGGCGATCGGCCGAGCCGAAGCCCCGTAGGTGTAGGCGTGCTTTTCGCGCAGGTTCATGTTGATGCGCGAGGTGAAGAGACCGCCCACGACTTCGCCGAGCACCTCGCGCGCTTCGAAGCCGGGGGAGGCGCGTGGCGGGAAGCGCTGTGCCGCGAAGATCGCGGTCTGCACGGCGCCGGGGCGATCGATGGCGATGAGCTTGAGCCCGGGGTTCGGCGGCGGGAGCGCGGGTGCGGCCGCTTTCTGCGCCTGAGCTGCGGCGCGCCAGCTGCCGAACGATTGATCGAGCCCGGGCTTGAGTGCTTCGAAGCCCACGTCGCCGACGACGATGAGCGCCGATTCGCTCGGGACGTAGCGGTGCGCGTGGAAATCCTTGAGATCGGCGACGCGCAGGCGCTTCACGTCCGAGACGCCGCCGTCGACGGGCGCGCCGAGCACGGGTCCGTTCAGGAGGCGCAAGCCCGCGAGCGACGCCAGGCGATCGGGCGCTTGGCGCTGCGCGACCAGCTGATCGACCCATTCCGCCCGCACGCGCTCGAACTCCTTCGGATCGAACGCCGGCTCGCGCACGACCTCGGCGAGCAGGGCGAGCGCACGCTCCGTGTCGCTTTTCAGCGCCGAGAGGCTCACCGTGGACTCGTCGCGGCCCGCGCTCGAGCTCAACGGCGCGCCGAGGTTCTCGGCGGCTTCGGCGAGCTCGCGGCTCGGATGCTTCTTCGTGCTCTCGACGAGCAGGCGCGCCGTGAGCGCCGCGAGCCCGCTCTTGCCCTCGGGCACGGAAGAGGCACCGTGGCGCACCACGAAGTCGAACGTCACCACCGCCGTCGGCCGATGCACGAGATAAACGCTGAGTCCGTTCGCGAGCTTCACCACGTTCGGCTCGGGGAAATGCAGCTCTCCTGGCTGTCCCGGCTTCGGTCGCTCCGACCGCCACGGCTCCGGATCGGGCGCGACCGACGAGGACGGTGCGGGCGGCGTCGGCGGCTTCGCCTGATACGTCTTCACGTTGCCGGAACACGCGCAGACGCCGAGCGCGAACAGCGCGGCGAGCGTCGCGCGGGCACGCAGCGTCGCGCAGGCGAAAGCTCCGAGCGCGCTCACCGCGCCCCCTTGCCGGCGGTGCCGTTCGTGGCGCCCGCGCTCGGGTGCGTGACGACGGTGACGCGCGCTTGCGGCGTCATGTACTGGCGAACGACGCGTGAGACGTCGTCGGCGGTCACCGCGTCGATGGCGGCGAGTAGCTTGGGTAAGTACCCAGGGTCACCGAGGTAATGATTGAAGCGCTGCAAGAAGCCGGCGCGACCCGATTCGCCGTTGTGCCCGTTCAGCTGTTCGAGATCGCTCGCGATGGCCAGGAACGTCCGGCGCTTGGCGCGCGCGAGCTCCTCGGGCGACGGAGGGTTCGTCTTCAGTCCTTCGATGACGCTGTCGAGCGCGTGCTCGATGTCCTCGGGCGCCTTGCCCGACGCCGCGGTCGCGCTCACCTCGAGCATGGTCGCGAGCTGATTCGGATCGGAGGAGGCATCCACGTCGGAAGCGAGCTTGTCCTCGACGACGAGGCGGCGATAGAGCCGCGTCGAGCGTCCGCCCGCCAAAATCGTGGTCGCGATGTCGAGCGGCGCGTCGTCGGGGCCGTAAGCTGGCGGCGCGATCCAGCCGTAAGCGACGCGGGCGAGCTCGACCGGTTCGTCGATCACGAGCCTAGCGGCTTGCGCGAGCGGCGGCGTTGCGTGCCGCACGACCCGTGTCGGCGGCCGGCCCGTCAGCGTGCCGAAATACTTCTCGACCATCGCCTTGACGAGGGCGGGATCGAAGTCGCCCGCGAGGCAGAGTGTGGCGTTACTCGGCGCGTAATATTGGCGGAAAAAATCCTTCACGTCGTCGAGGGTCGCCGCCGACAGATCCTGCATCGAGCCGATCACGGCGCCGTGGTACGGGTGCCCCGCGGGGAACATCGTATCGAGGAGCGCGAGCGCGCTCTTGCCGTACGGCGCATTCTCGAAGGTCTGGCGTCGCTCGTTCTTCACGACGTCGCGCTGCACGTCGAGGCGCTCCTGCGTGACCGCGTCGAGCAAGTAGCCCATGCGATCACTCTCGATCCAGAGCGCGAGCTCGAGGTATTCGCGCGGTACGGTCTCGAAGTAGTTGGTGCGATCCCAATTCGTCGTGCCGTTCACGTTGGTCGCGCCGATCGACTCGAGCAGCTTGTCGAATTCGTGCCCCACGTGACGCGAGCCCTCGAACATCAAATGTTCGAATAAGTGGGCAAAACCGCTTCTGCCCGGAGGTTCGTAAGCGGGCCCCACGTGGTACCAGATGTTGACCGCCACGAGCGGCAACGACGGATCGCGGTGCAGAATCAGCGTGAGACCGTTTTCGAGCGTGAGCTTCTCGAACGGCAGCGTCAGCGTGGGCCGTGCCGGCGCGAGCTCGGCCGCTGCAGCTTTCGTCGCGGCGCCGCGTGCGCTCGGCTTGGATGCCTGCGCGCTGCTCGCTGCCTTCGTTTGCGCTCCGGGCTCGGTGGCGTGCGCTGCGGACGCGAGCGAGAGCGCGAGACAAGCGGACGCAGCGCGCGCGACGCTGTGAAGGCGCCGCTCGGCGCGGAGTTTCGTCGGCGTGGCTCGGCGGATCGGCATTTTCACGGCCGGACGATGCCACGAACTGGTCTTCCAAGACCCGCCCAACTTGAAACTTGTGGTAACAAGCTTTGCGATGTCTGAGCAGGGACCAGGCGGCTACGGCGGCGGCGGGTACGGCGGCGGACACCCGCCCGGCGGACAAGGTGGCTGGGGTCCGCCGCCCGGGCAGCCGCCCGGTGGACAGCCGCCCGGTGGACAGCCGCCCGGTGGACAGCCGCCCGGTGGACAGCCGCCCGGTGGACAGCCGCCCGGTGGACAGCCGCCCGGTGGACAGCCGCCCGGCGGGTACGGGCCACCGCCCGGCGGTTACGGACAACCGCCCGGCGGCTACGGACAACCGCCCGGCGGTTATGGACAGCCGCCCGGTGCCCCACACGGATGGCCGCAGCAGCCGGGACAGGTTGCTCCCACACAACCGGGCGGCTCGCCTGCCCCCGGCAAGAAAACGAATCCGCTCGTGTGGCTCGGCTTGGGCTGCGGCGCGCTGCTCCTACTCGGCAGCGCGGCCGCCGCCTGGTTCTACTTCTCGGTGTTCAAGCCGGCGCAGGAAGTCGAGCGCGCCGTCGCGGCGGCGAGCGGCTTCGGCGCGACGGTGAGCGTCAGTGACGCGGGCGTCGTCGTGAACCTACCCGGGCTCGGTCAAGTGACCGCGCCCACGGCACCGACCGCCGCCGGAAGGACGCCGTCCGGCGCGATCACTCCGGGTGCCACCGCGAGTGCGAGCGCAGGCCCCACGCCGACACTGGTGCTCCCGACTCCGAGCAGTGGTCTCGGCACGGGCGGCCCGAGCTGCGACGCCGCGGCCGCGTGCTGCAAAGCCATGGCCTCGAAAGCCGGCGGCCAAGCGCAAACCGTCGCGAGCTGCGACGCGCTCAAAGCCTCCCCCGAGTTTGCGTGCGCGCAGGCGCTCGCCACGTACAAAAAGATGGCGCCGCTCGTCGGCGTCACGTGTCCGTGACCCGTGCCTCCGTCATCCCGTCCCGCCCGTTCGGCCGAAACTGCGCGCCTGAATCAGAACGGCGCGTACAACGCTCCATGGCGCAGGTTCGGGCCGTACCTCGGCGAGCGGCAGTGGGGCACGGTGCGCGAGGACTACAGCGAGCACGGCAATGCCTGGGACTACTTCCCGCACGAGCACGCGCGCAGCCGCGCCTACCGCTGGGGTGAAGACGGCCTGCTCGGCTTCTGTGACCACCACCAGCGCATCTGCCTCGGCCTCGCGCTGTGGAACGAAGCCGACTCCATCCTCAAAGAGCGCTTGTTCGGCCTCACGAACGACCAGGGCAACCACGGTGAGGACGTGAAGGAGCTCTACTACTACCTCGACGCCACGCCGACCGCCTCGTACGCGAAGGCGCTCTACAAGTACCCGCAGTGCGCCTTCCCGTACGAGGCGCTCGTCGAGCGGAACCGCTGCCCGCGCAGCGCGCCCGAGGTCGAGCTCGCCGATCTCGGCGTGTTCGACGACGATCGCTATTTCGACGTGTTCGTCGAATACGCGAAGGCGGAGCCGAACGATATTTTATGGCGCGTCCACGCCGTCAATCGCGGCCCCGAGCCGGCGCCGATCCAGCTCCTGCCCCAGGTTTGGTTTCGCAACACCTGGGCTTGGACGCACGGCGCCGAACGGCCGCGACTCGAGCGCGCCGGCGCCACGAGCGCGCTCGTCGCGCACCCCGAGATGGGCAACTTCGTGATGCACTTCGACGGCGCGAACGAGCTCTTGTTTTGCGAAAACGAGACGAACTTTCCGCGCGTCTTCGGCGTCGAGGGTCCCCCGTTCCCCAAAGACGCAATTGGCGACTACGTGGTGAAGAACGCGCGTGCGGCCGTCAATCCCGACGGTCGCGGCACCAAATGCGCCGGGCAGTATCGCTTCGTGTTGCCGCCCGGCGGCGAAGTGACGATCCGCGCGCGCCTCTCGCAAAAGGGGAGTCGCACCGCCGCGGCTCCGTTCTACGATTTCGACGCCGTCTTCGCGGCGCGGCAGAGCGAGAGCGACGACTTTTATACGCAGCTGCAGGCGGGCATCGACGACGCCGACGCGCGGCTCGTGCACCGCCAAGCGCTCGCGGGCATGATTTGGTCCAAGCAGTTTTACAACTACGACGTGCGCGCGTGGCTCCACGGCGACGAAGCGCAGCCGGCGCCCCCCGCGGCGCGCTTTCAGCGCAACGCCGATTGGGAGCACCTCGTGAACGACGACGTGCTCTCGCTGCCCGACAAGTGGGAATACCCTTGGTATGCGGCGTGGGATCTCGGCTTTCACTGCGTGCCGATGGCGCTGATCGACCCGGAGTACGCCAAGCACCAGCTGATCCTGCTCATGCGCGAGTGGTACATGCACCCGAGCGGGCAGTTCCCCGCCTACGAATGGGCGTTCGACGACGTGAACCCGCCCGTGCACGCCTGGGCGGCGCTGCGCGTCTTTCAAATCGACAAGAAGACGCGCAACGACGCTGGCGATCTCGACTTCCTCGAGCGCGTCTTTCACAAGCTGATGCTGAACTTCACCTGGTGGGTGAACCGCAAGGACCACGAGGGACGCAACATCTTCCAGGGCGGCTTTCTCGGGCTCGACAACATCGGCGTGTTCGACCGCAGCAAACCCTTGCCGACGGGCGGCTTCATCAATCAAGCCGACGGCACGGCCTGGATGGCGATGTACAGCTTGAATTTGATGCGCATCGCGATCGAGCTCGCCGTGCACGACCCGGTGTACGAGGACATCGCGAGCAAGTTCTTCGAGCACTACCTGCACATCGCCGACGCGATGACGAAGATCGGGCCGGAGGCCGTGGGCCTATGGGACGAGCAGGACAAGTTCTATTACGACGTGCTGAGCGTGGGCGGCCGCTCGGTGCCGCTGCGCGTGCGTTCGATGGTGGGCTTGATCCCGCTCTTTGCCGTCGAGGTGCTTGACGAGCGCGTGTTTGAGACACTGCCGGGCTTCACGCAGCGGCTGCGCTGGCTCCTCGAGCACCGGCCCGATCTGGCGGCGCTCGTCTCGCGCTGGCAGGAGACGGGCGAAGGCGAGCGGCACCTGCTCTCGCTCCTGCGCGGCCATCGCATGAAGCGCTTGCTCGCGCGCATGCTCGACGAGACGGAGTTTTTGTCACCCTACGGAGTGAGAGCCCTCTCGCGCTACCACCGCGAGCACCCGTTCGTGCTCGAGGTCTCGGGCGAGCGCCACGTGGTCGATTACGAGCCGGGCGTGTCGACCACGGGCCTTTTCGGCGGCAACTCCAACTGGCGTGGCCCGATCTGGATGCCCTGCAATTACCTCTTGATCGAGTCGCTGCAGAAATTTCACCACTATTACGGTGACGACTTCAAGGTGGAGTGTCCGACGGGCTCCGGACGGTTCCTCACGCTGCTCGAAGTCGCCGACGAGCTCGGACGTCGCCTCACGCGGCTGTTTTTGCTCGACGAACACGGCCGCCGCCCCTGCTACGGTCAGCAAGAGAAGTTTCAGACGGATCCGCACTTTCGCGACTACCTGCTCTTTCACGAGTACTTCCACGGTGACAACGGCGAGGGACTCGGCGCCAGCCATCAAACGGGCTGGACGGCGCTCGTCGCCAAGTTGATCCAGCCGCGCCGCCCGCCGGCTCCGGCCGAGCGTCTATCGCGGCCGCTCTGAGCTCACGCGATGCTCAGGGGTCGCCGCCTCGGTCTTGCGCTCGTCGCGGCCTCGCTCGCGCTGCTCGTGTACGTCGTGTTCGGCGGCTCGGACGAGGACAGGGTGCTCTCGCGGCTCAAGGAAGTGGCGCATGCCGTCGAGACGCGCGCGGACGAAACGAACGCGCTCTTGCGGACGGCGCGCATCAACGGCGTGTTCAAGGAGGCGCTCGAGCCGGACGTGACGTTCACGGCGCCGGAGCTCGGGTCCATGTCGGGCACGCGCGCGCTCGCCGTGCTCGCGGGGGAAGCGCCGGTGAATTTCGGCGACGTGACGGTGAGCGTCGGCGCGACGGACATCCACGTCGAAGGCGCCGTCGCGCACGCGGTGTCGCAAGTGACGCTCACGGCGGCGCGCGGCGGGGAGCTCCGGCGCGAGCAACGCAACGTACGCTTCGAGCTCCGGCGGAGTGGCGGCGAGTGGCGCATCGGCGCGATCGAAGTCGAACCGTCGAAAGAAGCGCAGCCAGAAGCGCGCCCGTGATCTCGAAGCCGGAGTCGGCGACAGCGAGGACCGGTGCGCACGCGGCGAACGAGACGCGACGGGACATGGCCCTTGGCACTGAAATCGCCGGGCGAAGGCGTCCGGCGTTGTGAGCCGCTCGTTCCGAACCGCGCAAAATGGCATCAAGAGCGACGACTTCATGAGCCGCGCCCGCGGTACCCAATCCCGCCCGCTGGCAGCGTACGTCTGGTCCAAAGTCAGCGACAACCTTCAGCGCGGCGTCTGCACGCCGCCTCCGGTGGTCCATCGGAATCATGCTCTTCAACGAAGCAGCACAGCGAGTGCTGCTTGGATGCTTCGCCGCTTCCCAGGCATGCCTCCCGTTTGATCACAGCAGGTTTGATTTGGGGGGCACGGCGCCGGCCGAGCGCGCTTGACCCGCTACGCGAATCAGGCAAGCTACTCGCGAGCCCCTGCGCAGGTGCTTCCTTTCCGTACTGAATGTCTACGGGCGCTTCGCTTGTTCCCTCCCGAAAGCCGTGTGGCGGCGTCGGACGCGCGCCGAAACGCTCGCTCGCGCGACCATTCGTGTGGACGGCGACGCTCGTCGCGAGCGCGCTTTTCGGCGCCACCGCCTGCAGCAGCGCGACGCCCTCGAGCGGCGACGATGATGCTGCCGGGACAGGTGGCACCGTCGCGAGCGGCGGCACGGGCGCGAGCGGTGGCACGAGTGGAACGCAAAGCCTCGGCGGCAGTGCCGGCACGGGCGGCAGCGGCGGCACGGGCGGCGGCGCGCCGAACCCACCCGCAGCAGGCTTCAGCATCACCTTGACCCAGTCGGCGCTAACGGACGCCGACGCCGGGGTGCGAACGTGCAACGTCGGCTCGAACGGCAGTTTGACGTACACGATCGGCACGCCGACGCCCGGCGGGACGGTGCCGGACGGCACGGACGGCGTCGCGGTGAACTGCTCCGTGGCGCTCGCGTTGGACGGCACGAGCATGGCCGCCGTCGCGGCCGTGGGCGGGCCCGACGCGACGACGGGTGAGACGCTCTCGTTTTCGGTCGAGAGCGCGATGATTCAATCGCGCGACAGCGCGCCGGCGTTCATCACGTTTTACTCGGACACGACGGGGCACCTGTCGCCCGTCGACGACTGCACGCTCGGCCCCTTCGCCACGTTGAAGAGCGGCGCGATGCTCGCCGACTTCACCTGTAAATTGCTGGTTTCTCCCGACGACGCGACGGTCGGCTGCACGGCGCACGGCACGCTCGCCGTCGAATATTGTCAGACGGACAACTGACGTCACGCCGTGCGGTCCGCGCCGAGCGGCACGTCACGCGGCGGGCGCTGCCGTACCGCGTGGCTCGCTCGCCGGTGCCGCCGCGCGGCTCGTGCGCGCTTCGCTCACTGAACCGGCGAGCGCCACGAACGAAATCCAGAGTCCGAGCCCGAGCCCGAGGTGCACGACCTGCAGCCAGCCGGGCGCCGACAGCAGCACGTTGAGCGTCCCCGCGACGAGCTGCAGCCCCGCGAACACGAGCACTGCACGGCTCGCGTGCCGGGCGCCTGGTCCGACGCTGGCGTACGCGGTGGCGAGATGCGCGACGAACGCCGCCGTGCAGACGGCGAGCACGGGGTGCAGCACGCGGAGTCGTTGCAGAAAATTCGCGTGTGCGCCCTGATCCTCGTGCAGGCGTGCCGCGAGGGACGCGGCGACCGGCGGATACAGCGTGTCGCCGAGCGCCGTGATCGCACCCGTCAGCGCAGCGACGACGAGAGCGACGCCGCCGAGCACGAGCCAGCCGCGCCCGGGGCCGAGCTCACCGCTCACCGGCGCGGCGGGCAGGGGAGTCTTGCTCCACAGCGCGCCGAGCGTGAGGACGGCGACGAGCGCGAAAGTGCTCAAGAGATGCGCAGGCATCACGAACACGCGTGCTTTGGAAGCGTCGTCCGCAACCAAGCGAAACAGAACGAGCGCCGCGCCGATGAGCGCTTCGACCAAGATCAAAAGCACGGCCGCATACGCCGTTTTTCTCAGGCGATGCCCGGACGGGACGCCGCGTATTGCGACGGCCGCGAAGGCGAGTACCGCGATGAGACTGCCGGCGGACGTGACGCGGTGCGTGAACTCAATCACGGTTTCGAGCCGCCGTGGCAGCGGCGCGATCTCACCGTTGCACGTCGGCCAGTGTTGCCCGCAGCCGGCGCCCGACCGCGTGATTCTCACAATCGCGCCAAAAAGGATAACGAAGATGGTGTAACCGAGCGTGATCGTCGCCGCGCGAGAGATGCGCGCCTCGCTCAATTCGAGACTTCGCTTTGTGCTCGACAAGAGCGGCAACTTGACCAAGATCCGAGGCTACCATGAGTCAGACGTTTTTCGAGGGCATCGAGTCCATCCGCTTCGAGGGCCCGCAGAGCGAAAATCCTCTCGCTTTTCGCTACTACGACAAGAACAAGGTCATCGCGGGCAAGCGCATGGAGGATCACCTCCGCCCGGCCGTTTGCTACTGGCACAGCTTTGCTTGGGGCGGACAGGACGTCTTCGGTATTGCGATTCCGACCATGGATCGGCCGTGGTTCAAGGTCTCCGATCCGATCGCTTCGGCGGAGATGAAGCTCGAGGTGGCGTTCGAGTTCTTCGAGAAGCTCGGCGTGCCGTTCTTCACCTTCCACGATCGCGACATGGCGCCCGAGGGCGCCACGCTGAAAGAGAGCCACGCGATCCTCGATCGTCTGACGGAAAAGGCGCAAGCCGCCATGGCGCGCACCAAGGTCGGCCTGCTCTGGGGCACGGCGAACCTCTTCAGCCATCCGCGCTACATGAGCGGCGCTGCCACGAACCCCGATCCGGAGGTGTTCGCCTACGCGGCGGCCCAGGTCGTCAAGATCCTCGACACGACGCACAAGATGGGCGGGCAGAACTACGTGCTCTGGGGCGGGCGTGAAGGTTACGAGACGCTGCTCAACACGGACATGAAGCGCGAAGCCGATCAGTTCGGGCGCTTTCTCACCCTCGTCGCCGAGCACAAGCACAAGATCGGGTTCAAAGGTGCGCTCCTCATCGAGCCGAAGCCGAAGGAGCCGACCAAGCACCAATACGACTTCGATTCGGCGACGGTGTACGCCTTCCTTCAGCGCTACCACCTCGAGAACGAGTACAAGGTCAACATCGAGGCGAACCACGCGATCCTCAGAGGTCACAGCTTCCAGCACGAGGTCGCGTACGCGCTCGGCAACGGTATCTTCGGCAGCCTCGATATGAACCGCGGCGACAGCCTGCTCGGCTGGGACACCGACCAGTTCCCGAACGACGTCGCCGAAATCGCGCTCGTGATGTACACGCTGCTCAAGGCTGGCGGCTTCACGACGGGCGGCATGAACTTCGACGCGAAGCTCCGGCGCCAGAGCATCGACCCCGCCGATCTCTTTCACGCTCACATCGGCGGCCTCGACACGCTGGCGCGCGGTCTCATCGTCGCCGATCGCATGATCTCCGACGGCAAGCTCGAGCGCGTCATCAGCGAGCGCTACGCCGGCTGGAAGAGCCCGCTCGGCGAGAGCATCCTCGGCGGGAAGGTGAGCCTCAAGGATCTTTCGGATCAGGTGCTCAGCAAGGGCATCAACCCGCGCCACCGCTCCGGCCAGCAGGAGTTCCTCGAGAACCTCGTCAACCGCTACCTCTGACGCCCGGTAGCGCTCTCACGTGCCCGTAAACGTGCCCGACTCTCCGGAGCCACGGGCTGCGTGCGGTTTTCGGGCACGGGCACGGGCACGTTTACGGGCGCGCAGGCTAGCCGGCTGGCTCGCTGCAAGAAGATCCCCCCCTACCCACCGTCGCCAGCCGAGCTGAACACCCTCTCCCAACCAAGTGACGGGCACTCTTAGTGCAAGCCATGTGCCGCGGGGCGACGTGGGCAAAACTACGGAAATCACGTAGTTCGGGCTGGCACAACGTGAGCCAATTTCACGCTCGGTCGGACCTCGTTGGCAGGGTCTTGATTCGCTGCTAACGCCCGGAGCCGCTTGCCCCACCCGCTCGACCTCATCGCGCTCGTCCTCGGGATCCTCTTCACCATCCGGCAGATGGACGTGACGCAGCGCCAAGCCACGAGCTACCCGGGCGTGCGCGAGGCCGATTTCACGCGCTGGTGGGGGCGAGCGCGCGGCGCCTACAAGCTCGGCTCGTCCGTCTGTTTCGGTAAGATCCTGCTCGATATCGCGCTCGCTTACGTGATGCGCCGCGTACCGATGCCGTCGCCCGTGCGCATCGGCATCGGCCTCACGCTCGATCTCGCTTGGGTCGGGCTCGTCGTTCTCGCCGTAGTCCGTTCGCAACGCGCGCACGCCCTGGCGCGGGAGCTCGGCATCGAAATGCGCGCGCGCAGCAGCGGAACCTGAGCGAGCAGTCCTCGCCCGCACCCGCTGAGCGCGCTCGCAGGTGCAGGCGGCCGCGCTCGGGGGTTACTTCGCCTTTTCGGCGGCCTTCTTGTCGGCGGCTTTCTTGTCGGCGGCCGCCTTCTTCTTGTCGGGCACGGGCGGCGGTTCTGGTTTCGGACTCGTGTCTTTCTTCGCGGCGCCGGCGTCGGTCTTCGCGGCGCCTGCATCTGCCGGTGCCGGTGCACCGCCGTCTTTCGTCTTGACGGTCGCGGTCTTGTTTTCGCCGAGCGCAGCCGCGCGCGTGACCTTCTCCACCGTGGTCGAGAGGCCTTTGGTTTCGACCCAGCCTTGCGAGAATTGGCCGACGCCGGACGGAAATTCGACGAGCGTAAAGTCGTCCATTTTGACCTGCCGGAAGACGAGCGCGCCCTTCGGCAGCACGGCGACGTCGTCCGTCTTCGTATCGGCCTGGTCGTAGACCTTGAGCTCATCGGCCGTCACGCGCACGCCGGAGTCGTCGAGCCGGACCTCCTTTTCGACCCCGTAGCGCTTCACGTCGCCGAGCTTTGCCTCGACCGTCGCGGCGGGGGCTGGGGGAGCACTGGCGCCGGCGGCCGCTGCCGACGAAGCGGAGGGCACGGCCGGTGCGGTCGCGACGGCGGAAGGTTCGGGCGCGGGCTCCGGCTTCTTTTTGCACGCGAGCAATGCCCCGACCACGAGTCCCATTGAAATTGCTGCCGTCGAACGCTGAGCAAGCGCCATTCGCATTCCTCCTGATGTTGACCCCGACGTTACTTACTCCACCCGGCATGCGCGGCATAGGGAACTGACCCGCGCGGTCGCTCACGACGCGCTCGACTCAAGATCCTTGCGCTCATCCGGCGCGCGCGCTCGGCCCGCCGACCTGCGCAGCCCTGTCGATGTGCGGCGTTACTGCGCGGCGTTCGGAGCAGGCGGCGTGGTTTCGCTGAGCGGTGGTCGCTTCGCTATGCACGCGTCGATGCCCGCCACGATCTCGGGCGGCGCGCCTTTGGGCAGCCGCGGCGTCCCGAGCACGTTCATGAACAAGCGATCGAGGGCGACACCCCACCAGACGAACATGGCGCGACCCTTGATGTTCGCGTCCGGCACACCGGCGCCGCGCCCGCCCGCCCACACGCGCGAATCCATACTGTTGTTGCGGTTGTCGCCCATCACCCAAGTTTCGCCGGCTTTCACGTGATACGGGCCTTGTCGCCCGTCGGCGCGATTGTCCTCGTACTGCGTGAGGTACGCGCGCTCGCCGAGGTACTCGACGAACAGATCGCCGCGCTTCATGGGCGCGTCGCTGCCCTCTTGGTACGTGTACTCGCCGACGTGGCAGCTCGGCACGCGCCAGCCGTTGATGATGGGGTGTCCGTTCTCGACCGACAGCGTGTCACCGGGAAGCGCGATCACGCGCTTGATGAAATCCTGGCTCGGCGCTTCCGGGTTCGTGTCCGGGTAGATGAAGACCATCACGTCGGCGCGCGCGGGCGGCAGGCGATTGAGCAGGCGGTAGCTCGTGAAGGGGACGAGCGGACCGTACGCGAGCTTGTTCACGAAGATGTGATCTTGGATCTGCAGCGTCGGCAGCATCGAGCCGCTCGGGATCTTGAAGGCTTCGACGACGAAGGCGCGCAAGAGCAGCGCCACGCCGATCGCGACGGCGATCGACTCCACGTATTCCCGGAGCTCGCCTTTTTGCCAACGGCCGAGGTGCTTGTGTACGAGGCGTGCGGCGCGCTCGTGAGCGGACTCGAACGCCTCGCGATCGAACGGACTCTGCCCGATCGCGCGCCGCAGCGCCTCGAGCTCGTCGAGCAGCTCTTCGCGCGCGCTCGCGGGGACGTTCTTCTCGAACGCGTGGCGCTCGCGCCGCATGACACGCTCGGCCTCGTCGAGTAGCTGCGCGGCGCGCTCGAGCTCGCGCCGTGCGTCCGCGGGCACGTCCGAGCGCGCTTCGGCGCCGGCGAAGGGCAAGAGATGCCGGTAGTGGTAGATGAGCATCTCGAACAGCGTGAAAAAGCCGATCGTCGCCGGAATCGGCTGATCTTCGATCGCCCAGAGCACGCGGTCGAGCAGCGTCACGGGCTCGAAGTTCGCGCCCGGGCTCAGCAGCACCACGGCGAAGTGGGCGAGCACGAGCGGCACGAGCACGAACCAAATCGGCCAGACCACGAAGCGATAGACCTTCGGATTCACGGCGGTGGTGTTCATGCGGGGTGGGGATTCAAGGCGCGTCGCCGAGCAGGATCAGGTAATCGACCTTGGCGGCCTGATCCGTGGTCATGTCCGGCGCCGGACCATGACGCTGAGGATCGCTGTGGTCCAGCAGCAAATAGTAGCGACCGGCGGGAACCGGCACGAACCGGCGGAAAACCTGTCCCTGCGCGATCGATTCGTCGAACAAGGGCCTTCCTGCCCCGGTTTTCGGCCCAGGGGTGCGGATGTAGCTGTCGACGAGCGTGTCACCTTCGGCTTGCGGCAGTAAGCGGGCCTCGACGAACGGCGCTCCGTCCACCGAGAGGGTCAAGTAGAGGGCCTGGCCCTTACCGTCAACGTCGAACGGGCCGATATAATCCTGCTGGCCCGTGTGGATCTCGGTGCGCTCGTTGACGATGACGCGTTTGTCCGAACTTTGCACCTCAAACGGGTGAAACGGGCGCTCCCCCGCCGGGATGATGCCCGTCCCGAACTCGGTCTCGCCGCTCGAGCCGGCGCGCACGACGGTGAAGCCGCGCCGGAGCTCACTGTCGACGATTTGCTTGCCGAACGATTCGGGGTTCAGGCCCGCGGCGCTCACGACCGTCTGCGCGAGCTTCGATTCGACGTTCACGAGCGTGAAGCGGCTCGTATCCACGAGCCGCGGCCGGAAGTAGACGTACATCGCGCCGCCGTGCAGCAGAAAATCGGGCGCGTACTCGACGAGCCCCGCTGCTTCGAAGCCCACGCGCCCGAACGGGCCGCCCCAGGCGTACCCCTTGCCCTGGAACTGCACGATGAACGACTTGCGCTGCTCTTCGTCGATGACCTGCGACTGGCAGCTCGTAGCGAAGAAGCGCCCCAGGACGGGGTTGTCGTCGGCGAGTTTGAGCGGCGTGCCGCTCTTCAGCATCTCGTGACAGAAGGTGTCGAGGCCGAACTTCAGCATGTCGAAGCGCAGCGACTTGTTGGCCGGGTCGTTCACGACGCCGGCGCCGACGATCGACATGGACGTCGTGCCGAGGGCCTCGCGGGACGCGCAGCCGGTGAACAACGCGAGCGCGAGCGGCAAGGACGAAACGAGCGCGAAGCTCCGCGACAAAGCGGGCCGAGCGTAGCATCATCGGGCGCCGCCCTGTCTCGGCGAAAGTCGCGCTTGCGCGGCGGGCGGCCGGCTTGTAGCGATAAGGCGCCATGCTCTCCCACGTCGCGGTCGTCGGTGCCGGCGCCTGGGGCACGGCGCTCGCGCTCGCGCTCGCCGAGCGCGGCCCGGTGCGCCTCTACACGTGGGAGCGGGAGCATGCGCGCGCCCTCGCCGAGTCGCGCGAGAATCGAACGTTTCTACCCGGCTTCCCGCTCGTGCCGGAAGTCGAGCCCACGGCCGACCTCGAGTTTGCGCTGGCGGGCGCCGAGCTCGTCGTCTTGGCGCTGCCGAGCCAGGCGGTGCGCTCCGTGCTCGGCGCCGCGCGCGGCGTCTTGCCCGAGGTGCCGCTCGTCATCGCGAGCAAGGGCATCGAATCGGGGACGTGGATGCTGCTCACGGAGGTGGTCGCCGACGTGCTCGGCTCGGCCGCGGCGCGCCGCGCGCTCGTGCTCTCGGGGCCGAGTTTCGCGCTCGAGGTCGCGCGGCGCTTACCGACGAACCTCGTGGTAGCGGCGGTCGATCACGCGCTCAGTGTCGTCGTGCAAAACCGGATGGCGACCGAACGGCTGCGCATCTACTCGAGCGGCGATCCCGTGGGCGTCGAGGTCGGCGGCGCGCTGAAGAACGTCATCGCCATCGCGGCCGGCGCCTGCGACGGCTTGGGCTTCGGGTACAACACGCGCGCGGCGCTCATCACGCGCGGACTCGCCGAAATGGCGCGTCTCGCCGAGGCCAAGGGCGGCAACGTGCTCACCCTGGCGGGCCTCGCGGGCCTCGGCGACCTCGTGCTCACGTGCACGGGCGAGCTCTCGCGTAACCGCACCGTGGGCGTCGAGCTCGGCCGCGGCGCGCGGCTCGACGACGTGCTCAAGAACTTGGGCCACGTCGCCGAGGGCGTGCCGACCGCAGAAGCCGCCCATCGCCTCGCCGGGCAGTTCGGCGTGGAGCTGCCGATCTCGAGCGAGGTTTATCGCGTACTCTTCGAAGGTAAGCCGGTGCTCGCCGCGGTGCACGACGTGCTGCACCGGCCGCTCAAGCCCGAGTGGTGAGGGCGCACGCCGCGCTTCCGAGGTATGCTCGGGCTCGGCCGTGAGGCCGGCGGCGTCGGTGACCCGACGCCGTGGCGAGTGCGTATAGGCTAGGCTGGAGCTCGATGGCCATCGTTCGGTATTTCCCGCCGGAAGGGGCTCCGCTGATCGTGGCGCTCCACAAGCCCGTGACCACGATCGGCCGCGCGCTCGGCAACGACATCGCCGTGCCGGACGCGAGTGTGGCGCATCACCACGCGCAGATCGTCTTCAACGGGCGCGACTTCCAGCTCGAGGAAGTCGACCGCGACGCCGAGATCCAGATCAACGGCAAGAAGAAGCGGCGCGCGCGGCTCGTCCACGGCGACCGCATCACGCTGAGCCGCGCCCAGCTCGGCTTCAGCATGTTCACCGAGCTCGACATGAGCCCTGCCTCCTCGCCGGGCGCGCAGTCGCAAGCGGAAGGCGACATCGCGGGCCTGCGTCGCCTGCACGCCTTCAGCGAGCGGCTCATGACCGTGAGCTCGGTGGACCAGCTGCTCGAAACGCTGCTCGACGACGTGATCCAGCTCACGGGCGCCGCGCGCGGGTTCGTGCTGCTCGTCGACATGAGCGAGGGCAAGAGCGTGGCGCCGCGCGTGCGCGTCTCGCGCAACGTCCGAAACGACGCGATCGAGGATCCGTCCGGGACAATCAGCGACAGCATCGTGCGTCAAGTGATCGAGACCAAGCGCCCGATCATCGTGAGCGACGCCTTGACCGACACGACGTTCGGCAAGAGCGAGAGCGTCATCGCGCTCAAGCTCTCGAGCGTCATGTGCGCGCCGCTCTTGAGCCAAGGCGAAACCGTGGGCGCTCTCTACGTCGCCAACGACGAGGTCAAGCACCTGTTCGAGCGCAAGCAGCTCGATCTGCTCACGATATTTGCGGGCCAGGCCTCGCTCATCCTGCAAAACGCCATGCTCTTGAGCGCCCTGCGCGCCGACAAGGAAAAGCTCCAGGGCGAGCTCCAAGACAAGCGTTTCGGCGAAATCATCGGCGCCTGCCCCTCCATGATGGAGGTCTTCAGAAAGCTCGCCAAGGTCGCGGCCACGGACATCAGCGTGATGATCACGGGCGAGACGGGCACGGGCAAGGAGCTCATCGCGCGCGAGCTACATCGCCGCTCGAGCCGTCCGAACGGGCCGTTCGTCACCGTCAACTGCGGCGCCATTCCCGAAAATCTGATGGAGAGCGAGATGTTCGGGCACGTGAAGGGCGCCTTCACGGGCGCCATCGCAAGCCGCGCCGGCAAGTTCCAGCAGGCCGACGGCGGCACGCTCTTCCTCGACGAGGTTGGGGAGCTCACGCCGCAGCTCCAGGTCAAGCTCCTGCGCGCGATTCAGGAGCGCGTCGTCTTTCGAGTCGGCGATAACCGCCCCGAGCGTTGCGACATCCGCATCGTCGCGGCCACGAACCGCACGCTCGAGGACATGATCAAGACCGGTGAGTTCCGGGAAGACCTTTACTACCGGCTCAACGTCGTGAACCTTTGGCTGCCGCCGCTGCGTGACCGTGGCGACGACGTCTTCATCATCGCCAAGGCGCTGCTCAGCAAATACGCTGACGAGCTCGGCAGCCCCGTGCGCGGTTTCTCGCCGCAGGCGCTCGCCGCGATCCGCAAGGCCTCTTGGCCCGGCAACATTCGCCAGCTCGAAAACCGCATCAAAAAAGCGCTCGTGCTCTGCGATAAAACGCTGCTCGCGCCCGAGGATCTCGACCTTGGCGCCGACGCGGAGAGCCCCATCGTCCCGCTCGAAAAAGCGAAGGAAGATTTTCAACGCCGCTACGTGCTCGAGGTACTCGAGCGCAACAACGGTAACCGCACGCAAACGGCGCGCGACCTCGGCGTCGATCCGCGCACGATTTTTCGATACCTCGAAAAAGAGCAGAACCCGATGCCGAGCGGCGCGGGCGCGACCGCCACGGACGACTGAGCGCTCGCGCGCGTCGGTTCGCGCCCGCGCTTACTGCACGCCGCCCACGAGCCAGGCGAAGGCGGGCACGAGCACTTCTTCGGGACGCGCGCCGCCCTGCTCGAGCGCGCTCGTGCCTTCGCCGCGCGGCTCGAGGCGGAAGCCGTGGTCGCCGAACACGAACAGTAGCGTGCGGGGCGGCAATTTCTCGCAGAGCTCGGCGATGGCGTCCGTCACCTCGACGCCGAGCGCGTCGAGCCGCGGCGACTCGGCGCCGCCCGGCTCCGAGAGCCGCGCCTCGACGAGGTCGAGCTTCAAGAGCTCACGATGACCGGCCTTGATGCGGCGCGGCGTCTTCGCCATGCGGCCGCGCGCGACCGGGATTTCGCTCGCGGGCGAGCCCGTGAGCTCGCGCAGGCCTTCGGCGCCACGGCCGATGAGCTCGATCTGCGTCGCCGTGTCGGACGGCAGCGCCGACCAGAGCAGCAGCCGCTCGGTGAGCGCGACCTCGCGCCCGAGCCGCGCGCGGAGGCCGAGCTCGACGCGCAGGCCGAGATCGAAGCGCAGGCCGTCGACGAGCAGGAGCTGCACCGAACGGGCGCCGTGCAAGCGTCCGATGCGGTGCGCCGCCTCCGGCACGTCGAGCACCATCGTCGGCCGCTTGCCGCGCACGCGGAGGGCGTCGAACGCCTCGCGGTAGCTCTTGGCGAAGCTTTGCGCCCAGCCCTCGAGAATGGCGCCGACCTCGCGCGGCGCGATGCCGCGCAGGTACGCGTCGCGGAGCGGCACGTAGCTCATCGCGAACATGCGCTCGACCACGGCGAGCGGCTTCGGTCCCCGCGCCGCTTCGAGATCGCGCACCCAGGCCTGCCAGTCGTTGGCTGCCGCCGGATGTAACGGTCCTGCCGGCGGGTTTTCGCCGGGTACTTCTGGCGCAGTGCCCGTGTGCTCGGCGCTGGTCGCAGGGCGAGCTCCGTCGTCTACGGGATCGCTCGGCGCGGGCTCGTCGTTCACGGGATCGCTCGGTACGGGCTCGTCGTTCACGGCCTCACTCGGCACGGACTCGACGGCGTTGCTCGGCGCGGGCTCCATATTCACGCGCTCGCTCGGCACGTGCTCGACAGCGGGCGGCGGGACCACCGTCGCGTGACTCGCGATCACCTCGCACGGGACGGGCGACAAGGTGTCGTCGGGCGCCGTGTCTCGGTGCGAACCCACGGCGTGCACCGCGCTGATTTCGTCGTAGGTCGGAGCGAGCTCTACGTCGAGGCCCGCGTCGTGCACCGTCGGCGATTCGTCGGCGAAAACCGGAGGTACGATCGGCGTCTCGCCTGACGCAGACGGCGGTGCCGGCTCGAACGGCATGCCCTTGGGCGCGGCCGTGCGCGTGAGCTCGTGCATGAGCGCTCTTGCCATGTCACCGGCAAGGTGCGGCTCGCCTGGCGTCGCGATTCGTTGGGGCTCGTCGGGCGTGACGGCAGGCGGCGTCTCGCTAAGCTCCATGGTTTCGGAGCTCGCCGCCACCTCGGGCGCGACGTGCGGCGGCATTTCGGCCCGTTGGTCGTCATTCGTGACCGCACCCGCGCGCAGCGGCGACTCCACGAGCACCGAAAGCGGGATGGGCGCTCCGTACGCAGCGAGCGCTCGATTGCTCTCGTCCAGCAAGAGCCGCACGGGACGCGTCCGCGCCGCCTCGAGCCAAAAGCGGAGCACGGCGCTGTCTTCGGCATCGAGCGCGCCGCTGAGCGTTGCCGCACCTTCGAGGCTCGCGAGGAACAAGCAAAGTCCGCGGACCTCGACGAGTCGCGCGCGATAAAGCTGATCACCGAGCGAGCTCTCGAGATCCGTCGCCGCGCCGACGCCGGGCGGGCAAGCGCCCCGACGTTCGAGTGCGCTCTCGATCGCCTCCTCGAGCACGACGGCGAGCTTGCCGCGGTCGGCGGGTCGGAGCGGCTCGATCAGCACCGGCAGGAGCGCGGCCGTCTCCGCCTCGGCAACCAAATTCGCGAGGTCGGAGAGCCGCACGAAGCGTGGGCTGGCGGTTTCGATCGTACCCGGCGCGCATCGGCCGAAGAGTCCCCCAAGAGGAACGACGCTCATGGGCGGAACGTCGCAGACACCCTCGGCCGGGGCCCACTTTTCGGACGAGTTGCGCGGGCATGCGAGGCCATGGCAGCGGTCCTCCGAACCCGATCCGGCCTCCCGAGTCGGATGCTGTCCGCCCGGCCGGCCGCCGTTGACTAGGGCCCCGGCTGACTTATATGATGCTGAAGGTTCCCTCTGCAGAGCTCGGGAGAGCGTAGTAACGAATCCCTGATATCAACCGAACGGGTGGCGACGAGCGGTGGAGTGCTAGGCCCGGGATAGCTCACCGGGAAGCCGGAAGCCGCGATGCCAAGCCTCCCACCTAGCGATGCTAGGGGTTCGGACTACAGAGAAAGTCTCGCGACTCAACGTGGTAAGGAGCCCTCTCAACGAGCTGTCGCACTCACGACGGCTCGTTGGAGTTTTGTGAGCCCGGTCGCCCTTCCGTCGCTCGCTCTGGTCGGGTACTTTCGCCGGCCATGAAACCTCCCTTCGGCCAGCGCCTGCCGGCCACCTCTGGAACGCGCTGGGGACGCGCGTGCGGGTGGGTCGCTCTCCTCACCGCGCTCGTCCCGGCCTCGGCGGAGGCGGCCAGGTTGCGCGGCCGCGTCGACGGCGTCCGAAATCTTCTCAATCCGGTGTGGGCGGAAGCTCGCGATCCCAAGCAGCACGGTTACTCGTTTCGCGAGCCGGTCGCGACGGTTCGAGCAGAGTTCCGGCGCTTATTCCCCCACGCCCCCAAGGAGATCTGCATCGCCGCGCTCGCGCCCGCGCCGCAGAAGGCGCCTCCCCCCGTGCTCGTGCGCGTGGGCGGCGGCCGCACGACACCCGTCACCATCGTGGTCCCACCGGGTACGCGACTGACCTTCCAGAACACCGATCCGTTCAAGCACCGCCTCCACGGCGTCAGCATCCCCACGTTCCAACCGGCGGACACGGTGCGCGGGGCGACCCGGGAGTGGAGCGTCCCGGGCGCAGGTGTCTTCGAGATCCGCGACGAGCTCGCGCCGAGCCTCAGGATGTGGGTGGTGGGCGATCCGAACGTCGCTGCCATCGCGTATCCCTCGATGAAGGGCGACTTTGCCCTTTCGGTCGAACAACCGGGTGAGTACACCGTGCAGGCGTTCTTCGCCGGCAAGAAGATCGGGCCGGCGCTGCCCGTCACGGTCAAGGACGCGGATCTCGATCTCTCGAAGACGCCGCTCAAGCTCGCCGACGAGAAGGCCGCCGTGGCGGCGGACAAAGCGGAAGTAGAGAAGGCGAAGAGCGAGGCCGATAGCGACGCGAAGCAGGGAGGAGAAAAGTAATGGTCCTCTCGCGCTTCTGGTACGTACTGCTCGGGCTCCTGTTCGGCGCGTCCCTGTTCCTGCTGCACATCGCGTCGAGCATGTACAACCGCGCCGGTTTGCGCGCGCGCGCCGAGGGCCTGTCGGCGGACGCGCAAGTCGTGTCCTGGTACCTGCGCGACGACGCGCGCCAGCGTTCCGCGCAGCTCATCCCGTTCGCGCTCGAGTCGGACGTCGCCAAATACCTGCAAAAATCCAACGAATCCGAAGCGAAAGTTCCCGAAGACGCGCGCGGCAAGCTCACGCAGGCGCTCCAGCGCGTCAGTGCGCAAATTCCGAAGGACGCCGGCTTCGATTCCGTGTTCGCGGTCGATCAGAACGGCCGCGTCGTGGCGTACGTCGGCTACGAGCAGGCGAGCGGTATGGAGGACTTCGAGCTCGGCGGCTATCCCGTCGTCGCCGACGCGCTTCACGGCTACGTGCGTGACGATACGCTCGTGCTCGATCGCATGTATCGCGTCGTGGCGCGGCCGGTCGAGTTCGATCTAGCGGCCATGCCGGCTGGAGCGATCGTCGGCGCGCGCGTGATCGACGATCGTTTCGCGCGCGAGCTCTCGCAGCGCACGGGCGCTGCGGTGGCTTTCTACGCCAACGGCCAGCGCGCTGCGGCGGCCTCGCCGGCGGAGTTCAACACGGCGAACCTCGACGCCATCGTGGGCGACCTCACCGATCTCGAGCAGGACAAGGATTACCGCGAGAAGGGTCGCAGCGCCGTCCGCGAGATCGGCGGGATGATCGCCGTTCAGTACACGCGCTTGCCCGGTGAAGCCTGGCAGCTCGGCGCGGGCTACGCCGTGGCCCGAATGCCCGCTGCAGTCTCGGGGCCGCTCGGTTTCTTCAGTAAAGCCGACGACAAGGACAAGAAGGCAGGCAACTTGCCGCTCGCCATCTTGGCCGCCGTGCTCGCGGCCGGCCTCGGCATCCTGTTCAGCTTTCTCGAGCACACGCGGCCGCTGCGCGTCTTCAAGCTCGAAGCGGCCAAGTTTGCGGCCGGGACCATCGAGCAGCTCACCCCGAGCCATTTCCGCGGGTTGTTCCGCAAGATTGCGTCGGACGTGAACGACGGCGTCGACAAGCAGCTCGCCAAGGGCGGCGGCCCGCGGCGTGGTCCCGCCGATTTCAAGCAGGTCCTCGGCGACATCCCCGATCAGCCGGTGATGAGCGCTTTCAGCTTGCCGGGCGACGCGCAAGACAGCGCGGCGTCGGCGCCCGGGAGCGGGGCGGTCTCGGTGCCGATGAACTCTGCGGCGTCGGGGCAGGGCGCGGGGCGTCCCCTGCCAAGTCCCCCCGGAAGCGCGCCGCGCCGCTTGCCGCGTCCGCCGGGTGCGGCGCCCGCAGCGGCTCCGGCGGCTCCGGCCGCGCACCTCGAAGCCACGATGCCCGAGGGCGGCTTGAACGAGTGGGGCTCAGGCGCCGCCGACGAATCCGAATGGCACGACGTCTTCCGGGACTTCGTCGCAACGAAGAAGCAGTGCGGTGAGACGGTCGACGGCTTCACCTACGAAAAGTTCGCCGAGCGCCTGCGCAAGAACCGCGACGCGCTCGTCCAGCGCCACGGCGCCAAACGCGTGAAGTTCGGCGTCTACGTGAAGGACGGCAAAGCGGCCTTGAAGGCAAATCCTATCAAGGAGTAAGGCAGAACGTATCAGCGGGGGAGGGCTCTGCCGCTGGCGGCAGGGCCCGCGCATGGCTACATCAGAAGGAACGAACATGTCCGAGCCTCGTCTGCACAACGTCCTCATCATCGGCTCCGGCCCGGCGGGTCTCACCGCGGCCATCTACGCCGCGCGCGCGAACCTGAAACCGTTCTGCATCGAAGGCTTCAACTCCGGCGGCCTCATCCCCGGCGGTCAGCTCATGTTCACGTCCGACGTCGAGAACTATCCGGGTTTCGCCAAGTCGGTGTCGGGACAGGAGCTCATGGGCGCCTTTCGTGCACAGGCCGAACATCAGGGCGCCGAGCTCGTAATAGGCGACGTCCAGAAGGTCGATCTATCGTCACGGCCCTTCAAGGTCTGGGTGGGTGAAGACGAGAACGAGCTGCACCTGGCCAAGACGATCATCGTGGCGACGGGCGCGCGCGCGAATTACATCGGCCTGCCGAGCGAGGACAAACTCAAGAACAAGGGTGTGAGCGCTTGTGCCGTGTGCGACGGCGCGCTCTATCGCGGTCAGGACGTCGCCGTGGTCGGCGGCGGCGACACGGCGATGGAGGAGGCCTCGTACCTCGCGGGGCTCTGCGGCAAGGTGACCTTGATCCATCGCCGCGACGACTTTCGCGCATCGCGCGTCATGCAGGAGCGCGTGCGCAAAAATCCGAAGATTAAGCTACTCATGAGCCACGTCGTCGACGAAGTGCTCGATCCCGCCGAGGAGCGCGTCACCGCCCTGCGCGTCCGTGATCTCAAGAGCGACCGCGTCTCGACGTTGCCCGTGGGTGCGCTCTTCGTCGCGATTGGACACACGCCCATGACCGACCTCTTCAAGGGCCAGCTCGAGACGCACCCGAACGGCTACTTGAAGATCGAGCTCGGGTCGACGCGCACGAGCGTTCCGGGCGTCTTCGCAGCCGGCGACGTAGCCGACTGGACGTACCGCCAGGCCGTCACTGCGGCGGGCACGGGCTGCATGGCAGCGCTCGACGCCGAGCGCTTCTTGCAAGCCGAGCATTGAGCGGCGCCAGGGCTCGCTCGTTGCGCTAGGCTCGACCGCGCGTGAGCACTGCGACCGATCCCGACCCCCGCGCCGAGCTCGCCGAGCTCGCACGAGCCGTGCGCGCGCATGTCGAGTGGCTCGTCGCGAGCGGGGCCGCCGGGACGCCGCGCGCGGAGCGTCCGGCCGCGCCCGTCGAACATGCCGCGCCGCGCGTCGAAGCCACGGCAGCACCCGTCGCGGCTCCCGCACCGCCCGTCCCGCGTCCCGC
This sequence comes from Polyangiaceae bacterium, assembly GCA_025936115.1. GTDB lineage: Bacteria > Myxococcota_A > Polyangia > Polyangiales > Polyangiaceae > PMG-095. Next base: position 38,474 of record JAICTZ010000020.1, on the reverse strand, counting down.
ACCGCCCGTCGTCGCTCCGGCACCGCCCGTCGCGACGGCCAAGCCCACGCCCTCGGCTCCGGCGCCGCTGCCCCCTGTGCCGAGCTTGCTCCAAGAGCCCATCGCAAACGGCGCCGAAGCGTCCGCCTCGAAGCACGTCGCGCTCGAACCCGCCGAACGGCTGCGCCGCCTCGACGTGCTGGCCGAGACGGTGCGCGCCTGCACACGCTGCGCGCTGCACGCCGGGCGCACACAAACCGTCTTCGCGCGCGGCACGGGAGCTTCGCGGCTTTGCTTCGTGGGCGAGGGACCCGGCGCCGACGAAGACGCGCAAGGCTTTCCCTTCGTCGGCAAGGCCGGCCAGCTACTCGACCGCATGATCGAGGCGATGGGCTTTTCGCGCGACGAAGTCTACGTCTGCAACATCGTCAAATGCCGGCCACCGAACAATAGAAAGCCCGAGCCCGAGGAGATGGCCGCCTGCATGCCGTACCTGCGCGAGCAACTCGAGCTCGTGGCGCCGGAAGTCATCGTGGCGCTCGGCGCGACCGCGCTGCAGGGCCTCTTCGGCACCACCGAAGGCATCACGCGCTTGCGCGGCCGCTGGAAACTCTACGGCGGTCGCGTCCCGGTGATGCCGACCTTCCACCCGGCGTTCCTGCTCCGAAACCCCCCTGCCAAGCGTGAGGTGTGGGAGGACCTGCAAGCGGTCCTGCGTCAGATGGGCCGGCAGCCGCCCAAGCGCTGAGGGCGTCCGCGCACAGACGCTGACCCACGGACGATGAAGGCAGCGTTCGCTCCGCTCGTGCTCTTGCGCGCGCTGCTCGTGGCCATCGGGCTCACGCCGTTCGTGCCTGCACTTGCGGCCCACTTTGCGCCGCTCCGCGCCGTCGCGGGCGCGCTCGATGCGTGGTTTGCCTTTCAATGCGAGCGCGATCCAGCGCGAATGCTCGGCTTCGGGTCGGTCTGTGCTCGCTGTCTCGGGCTCTACGTAGGGCTCGGACTCGGCGCTCTCGTCGCGCGACCGCGCTGGGGTTGGCCGCGGCTCGAGCTCGCGCTCGGCGCAGCCGTCGTGCTTCTGCTCGCCGACGTCGCGAGCGAAGCCTTGGACCTGCGCGGGCCCTCGGCTTCGCTGCGACTCGTGACCGGACTCTTATTCGGTTACGTGGCGGGCGCGACGGTCGTCGTGCGACTCAGAAGCCGTACATGACGCCGAGCACCGGCTCGAGCACGACGCCGCTCGCGGGCAGCATGTACATGAACTTCGCCTCGAGCGTGACGCCCATCTTCTGCCCGATCGAGAGCATGCCGCCGGCACCGAACTCGATGAAGCCCTGGCCCATCTTCTTCCAGGCATCGACGGGGACGGCCTTGTAGGTCTTGTGGTGGTAGTTCGACGGCGAGACGCCCGTGCGGCATTGCTGGTACGCCGAGAGGTTCGCGCCTTTGTAGGGCAGCGGCGCCACGTAATACGGCGAGGTCATGTCCGTTACGATTCCACCGCTCGGATTATTCGGATCCTTGCCGGCGTCCTCGCAGTCGTACTCGTTGATGGCCACTTTGGCGTCCACCTGCCCGACGCCGCCGCCGGCGAGCGCATAGGCGTGGAAGAGTTTGGCCGTGAGCGGCAAGAACCAGTACTGCGCGCGGAACTCGAGGTGGAGCGGCAAGAAGGAGTAACCCTCCGTGCCCGGGGTGTGTGCCGCGGGGTCGGTCACGCCAGGCGGTGGCTTTTGCCCGGCGGGTGGACCGCCGCCGAACGCGAAACCGAGTCGCGCGCCGGCCGTGAAAAACGGCGCGAAGGCGCGATCGTAGCTGATCATCACGCGCGTCGTCGCGACGGCTAGGCCCGAGTCGATGCCGTCGAGCTTCGGGTAAGGGGTATGAAAGAACGGCTGATCGGTGCCTGAATAAAAGCAGGCGTAGTTGGCCGACTGCTGGCCGAGCCGCGGGTCGCACACGTTCTGCCCGCCGATGAACGCAAAATCCTGCGCGACGGCGAGACCGATCCAGTTCCGTTTGTAGGGTCCCGCAGGTCCCGAGCTGCCGCCGCCGCTCGCGCGGTCGGTGATGTCGCACTTGCCGTTGATGCAGAGGCCCGTCGTGCAGTCCGCATCGGAGTCACAGCTCGGCGCCGTCTGGCACGTGCCTTCCTCGCAGAGCAGACCCGATTTGCACTCCTTCGAGTTCTCGCACGAGGCGCCCCAGTCCTTGCCGCCGACGGCGCCGCCGGTCTTCTGTCCGCAGCCCGGGAAATCCGGCGGACACTCCTCTTTGGCCGCGCAGCGCGCCGGCGCTTCGGAGTCGTCGAACGACGGCGGCTCTTCGTCGCTCTTCTCGGCGAGCTTGATCATGATGGGCTTTTGTTTGCTGCCCCAGCTGTCGAGCTGCTCGCCCTGCGGATCTTTGGCGCGCACGTAGAGCTTGAGCGTGCCGGCCGTGCCCGTCTCCGTGCAGGGGATTTGAGCGCGGAAGCTCTCGCCCTTCTTCTGCATCGGCAGCGTTTTCCACGTCTCCGAGCCGAAGGATTTGTACTTGAGCTCCATCGACGTGACTTCTTCGTCCGTCGAGCACTGCACGGGGATTACCCGGCGCGTTTCGACCGTCGTCACGGCGGGCGTGCACGTGAGACCACCGCCGGGAACCGCTGCGGCTGCTGCCGGTGCCGCGGGCGTTGGAGCGGGCGCTGGTTCCGCCGCCCCCGCGCCGACGACGGCCGCGAAGGTTGCTTGCGTCTCCGGCGTCGCGAGCACCGTGTCGAGCTTGACGTTCGGATCGGCGGCCGCGGCTTTCTGAAACGCGTCTCTCGCGCCGGCTTGGTTGTTCTTCCCGCTGCCGCGCACGATGCCGATGTACATCCACGCCCTGCCGATCGTCTGCGGCGAGCACTTGTCGCCGCAGGCGTTGAGGGTGCCGAGCAGCACGCCCTCCGCCTTCTCGAAATCGGTGGCGACGTAGTGAGTGTTGATCGCCTCGTCGATCTTCTTGTTGGCGGCCGAGTCGCGCGTGTATTGCGCGAGCGCGGGCGTCGCCAGCAAAGTCAGTAGGGCAATCCAGAGCAGCCGATAAAGTCGCAACAAGAGTCCTCCGGGGGAGTGGAGTGCATAACCGAACGGGCGCGCGGAAGGGAGCGGAGTCGTCAGAGGCGGGGGCGTCTCAAGGCGAGCCACCGGTCTTCGGGCAACCTTCCTTCACTCCTTCGGTACGAATGAACTGAACGCGCCGGTTGAGGGCGCGGTTTTGGTCGGTAGAATTGTCCACGATGGGCCGGTCGAAGCCGTAACCCCTCGAGGTGAGCCGGCCGGGCGTGATGCCGTGCCCGGTGAGGTACTTCATCACTGACGCAGCGCGGCGATTGCTCAGGTTCTTGTTGTAGGCCGCCCCGCCGCGGTTGTCCGTATGACCCTGGACCTCGAGCCTGAGTTCGGGGTTCTTGTTCAGCACCTCGACGACCGCGTCGAGGACCGGGAAGCTTTCGGGCCGGATCTTGTCCTTGTTGTATTCGAAGTGGATTTGTTGCGTGATCTTCACTTCGCAATCGGTGACGATGGCCAGGGCCGCCTTCGGGCAGCCGAGCGGCTCCTCCGTGGTCGAGCCGGGCTCGTTCGGGCACTGATCCTGAACATCGAGGACGGTATCCTTGTCGTTGTCCGGCTCGGGGCAGCCATCATCGTCCTCGAAGCTGTCGGGATCTTCCGCCTCGTTCGGACATTTGTCGTTCAGGTCCGGGATGCCGTCGAGATCGTTGTCGAGCTCGGGGCAGCCGTCCTCGTCGAGGTAGGCGTCCTTGTCCTCGGGCTCCACCATGCACGCGTCCCGGGAGTCGGGCACGCCGTCCCCGTCGGTGTCGGGGTCCCCGGGCGTCTCGCGCGGGACGCAGTACTCGGGCGGCGACAGATCGAGCGCTGCGTCGGCGTTCGGCTGCGCGACGGCGAGGTGCGCTTCGGCCTTCGAGACGAAACCCTGATCGAGCTCGAGTGTGGCGAATTCGAGCTGACTGCGCGCAACCGCGAGCTCGCGCGGCGCGCAGCGCACGGCGCCGTTGCGCTCCGCCTGGTCCGTGATTTTTTCGAGGCCGGCGATCTGTCCGCGCAGCTGGGACGCTTGCCCGCAGCCGCTCGCGACGAGCAAGCACGCGAGCGCGCCCGCCACGCGCGGCGCAGGCTTTCTCATCGTCCGGCTCCCCGGTGCGCGTCGCGCGCCAGCTTGATCGCCTTGTCCGCGTAATCTTCTGCAGCTGCGGCCAGGTGCGCTGCGTCGCCGTAGTCGGCCTCCGACGCCTCCGCCTCGGCTTTCTCGATGTGTTCGCGCGCGAACCAGTACTCGTAGGGGGCGTAGCGCTCCGCGCCGAGCTCGCGTGCTTCCTCGAGCTTGGACGACGCGGCGTTGGCTTGAACGGCGTAGAGCGTGCTGCCGCAGCCAGTCATGACGAGGGCGGCGAGACCGAGCGTCGCTACCCCGACGCCGCGATGAAGTCCGGCGACGACCCGGTGAAGAACGGGTGGGGTGTGGGGAGTCGACATGTTGTGGACGCGAGCGAAACGCGCGTTTTCACGCCGAACGCTAGCAATTCGCCGAAGTTTCCGTCAACCACCGCGCGGCTTCACCTTGCGATTTTCACGGACGGTCGCCGCCCGCTCTCACGCCGGAGCCAAGTGGCGGGCGAGCGCAAGATCGGCTCAGAATACGCGTTTTGCGCGCGTTACTCGACGAACGAAAGTTCCGTCAGAGGCGCCGGTACAGGCCGACGACTTTGCCGAGCAGCATCGTCGATTTGAAGTCCGTCGCGCGCACGAGGATGGGCGCCATCTTCGCGTTGGCGGGCTGAAACCGCACGTAATCCCGCTCCGGATAGAAGTATTTCACGGTCGCTTCGTCGCCGATCAGCGCGACGACGATATCGCCCCGCTCGGCCGTCGCCTGCTTGCGGACGAAAATGTAGTCTCCGCCCAAGATGCCTGCCTCGATCATCGAGTCGCCCGTCACGCGCAGGCCGAACACCTCGCGCCCGCCCCGGACGAGCATCCGATCGACGCGCACGGTGTCGACGACGTTTTCCTCGGCGAGGAGCGGCAGGCCGGCCGCCACGCGTCCGAGCACCGGGATGTCGATGATGTCGTCTTCGTTGAGCGGAGCGCGCACGGGCTGAGGGACCGACGCTTCCACGAGCTTGAGCGCGCGGCTCTTCATGTCCTCCCGCCGGAGGTAACCCTTGCGTTCGAGTGCACGCAGGTGATCATTGACGCCGTTCGTCGACCGGATCCCCATGTACTCCCCGATCTCGCGCAGGGTCGGAGGGTAGCCGCGCTCGCCAATCGACTTGCGAATGAAGTCTAGGGTCTGCTCTTGACGCTTGGTCAGCCCTTGCATGTCGCGCGAAAGATACTGAACGGGTGTTACGAAGTCAAAGATAAGGTGTTTTTTGTTTAGGGGAGGTTTGTGTTTAGGGGTTTTGTTCAGCGGCGGGCCTTCGGCCGGCCGTTGTGTTTAGCGGGTCGGCGCCTGTCGTCAGTCGCGTGAGATCAGGTCTTCCGCCGGTCTCGCCGGTTTGTTGCACGCGTTGGGAGAGTTTTGTTTAGCGGTCGCAGACAGAGCCGCCTGTCGTCAGGCGCGACAGATCGGGCCTTCCGCCGGTCTCGCCGGTTTGTCGCACGCGTTGTCGCCGCTCATGACGATCGAGATCTGGTCTGCCAAGACTTTCGATGTCGTGTCGGCAGGCCTTCGGCCTGCGCGGCTGCGCCATACGCTCGTGATTTCCGGCCGTCTTAGGCCCCCTCTCTCTGTTTCCCGCCGCAAGAGTACGTCGGTTACGGCGCAAGCCGCGCGGGCCGACGGCCCGCCGACACGAGGCGGCGGTCTTGGGCAGACCAGATCTCGATCGCCACGAGCAGCCACGAGGCGTGCAACAAACCGGCGAGGCCGGCGGACCAAGTAAAAAGTACGCGCTGGACGCGCCAACGCCGATCCCTAAAATTTCCCCGAAACACTCAGGAAAGTCAGCTTATCATTCGTTTCACGTAACCTCCTCACGAGCATGCCGACGATGCTCCAGAGCACTTCGTAAGCGAGGTCCTTGTGCATGAAGAGGAGGTCGTCGAAGCCGTCTTTGGCGATCGAGAGGACGCGGCAACGTTCGTGGACGCGGGCGTCGGCCGAACGTGGCGACTCGTCGAGCAGCGCCATTTCGCCGAACATTTGGCCGGGGCCGAGCACGGCGAGCGCCTCTTCACCCATCCCCGGCACCTCGCGGCTGATCCGGACTTTGCCCTCGAGGATGAGGTAGAGCTTGTCGCCCGCGTCCCCGTGCTGAAAGATCTTCGTGCCCGGCGCGTGCGTCTCTTCGGCGGCGACTTTGGCGATGAGCTCGAGCGCCGCCGGCTTCAAGCCGGCAAAAAGCTCGACGCGGGCGAGCTGCTCGAGCCGATCGTCCATCCGAGCTCCGGACGATAGTCCAAGCGCGGGCCTAACGCTCGAATTTGACGCTGAAAGGCGGCGTCGTTTGCTCGACGGGAACACCTGCCGCGTTGAGCGCCGGCGTGAAGGTCTTGCGCAGCGCGCAGCTGCGGGCGATCGCCGCAAAGCCGAAGCCGGGGTCCGCAAGCACGGTAACGGACCGAGCGTGGCCGTCGGGTTTGACCGTCACCATGATCTTCACGACCTTGAAGTTGATGCCTTCGGCGTCTGCTTCCGCGGGAAAGCCGCAGTCGCTCCAGGAGCCGGGCCCGGGCATCGCAGGGCGAGAAAGATTGACGCTCGGTGCTGGCGCCGGCGCCGCCCGCGGAGCCGTGCCGGTACCGGTCGGGCTGGCTTCGGCCGAGCGCACGGCGGTCTTGGCGGTGCCGCGCGTTGCCGTGACGCCGCCAGCGAAGCGGTCGCCGTTGCCCGTAACGAAGCCGTCGCCCGTGAGATCCACCGGTTCGTTCGGATCGGGCTCGGCAGTGAGCACTTTCCCGGCTTCCGCGGCGGCGGGCGGCTTGGCGGCTTCCTCGTGGGGCGGCGGGGGCGCTGCATGCGGCGCGGGGGGCGGCGGTTCCGGCTCTTTTTCGTCCAGCGGCGGGGGCGGGGGCGGAGGTGGCGGCGGCTTGTCGACGTCGATGTCGACCTGCGCGCGCAGCCGATCGGCCATGAACTGCCGCACCTCGCGTGTCAGCACCGTGAGGTACGGGAACGAGCGAATGACGGGCGTGCCGGCGGTGCCGTGGAGGGCGAGCGCCATCAACAAGCCGAGCCAGAGGCCCCAACGACGGCCCCGCTGCTGTTCGAGCCCGAGCACACGCTCGAGCGGGCCGAGCGCGTGGGGAGCGGCGACGGCCGGAAAAACGTGTGGCGCGTCCATCGGCTCGGGCGAAAACGTCAGTGGGGAGCCTCGACGGGCTCTTCACGCGTGGGGCTCACCGCGAAGGCGATCTTGGCGATGCCCGCGCGCTTCAACAAATCGAGGACGTGGATCACGCGACCGTGCTCGACCTTCTTGTCGGCGCGAATCACGGCGCGCAGATCCTTGTTGCGGTCATGCGCGGTCTTGGCGAGCGGCAAGATGGCGTCGTCCGTGGCGACCGCTTCCGAATCGACGTGCGCCTTGCCGTCTATGCTGAGCTCGACCGAAAAGATCGTTTGGAGCGACTCGCCGCTCGCCGCCTTCGGCAGATCCATCGGCATGCCCTGCGAGACGATGATCTTGGCCGTGACCATGAAGATGATGAGGAGCACGAGCGTCACGTCGACGAGCGGCGTCACGTTGATCCCCGCGATGAGGCCGTCGTCGTCGTTGTTGGAGCTACCAGCCATGCGCGTCTCCTCGCAAAGTGCGGGCTACTCCGCTTCCGCTTCCGCGTCCGGCTTGCCGGCGACGGGCGTGCCCACCAGGTGCGCGAGTAAAACGTGACTCAGCGCGTCGGTGTTCGCCAGGATCGAACGCGAGAGCCGCTGGTAATAGTTGTACATAGCGACCGCCGGGATCGCGACGGCGAGGCCTACGGCCGTGGCGACGAGCGCCTCGGCGATGGCGGCCATCACTTCCGTGGGCGCGGTGAGGGCGCTGTCCTTGGCGGCCGTCGCGCCCTGCTTGCCGAGCGCCTCGAACGCCTGCACGACGCCGATGACGGTACCGAAGAGGCCCATGAACGGAGCGTTGTTGCCGAGCGTGCCGAGGAACGCGAGCCGGCGTTCGAGCTTCATCTTCTGGAGCGCCGCGGCGCCCTGCATGGCTTCGTCAGCGGCCTTCGCTCCGCGATCGGACTCGATGAGCCCCGCGACCACGACGGCGGCCTCCGCGCTCGGCGACGCCTCGAGCAGCTTCCGCGCGCCCTCCATGTCGTCAGCGCGCAGGCGCTCGCGCAGCTCGCGCGCCAGCCGGCCGATATCGTCCCTGAGCGACCAATAGAACCAGCCGCGCTCGAGCATCACGGCGACGGACAGGACGCTCAGCGCGATCATGAGCCACATGACCCACCCCGCGCCGAAGTTGGTCATCAGATGTTGCAGCCATTCCACGAGGTTCATGCGAGGGTCCTTGAACGAGCGCTTCGCCGTCGTCTTTCTGGGGCACCGCCCCCCGCTTGCCCAGCGGGAAGCCGCCGGCTCGTAGCATGAATTGCCGGGGCCGGGGCCGTGGCGGGCGGGGCGTTCGTCGACACGCAGCTGCCACGGGTTGTTCCTGCCGTCCGTCCGAAGGGCCCAAAAGCGATCTGGCCGCGCAGCCGGGCCGAGCTCAGAGCTCGTGGGGCATCAGGTCGTAGGGCGAGCGGAAATACTGCTGGGGCGAATAGGCTTTGAGGCACGAGACGCGCCGCATGTAGACGTCGGCGTAGAGCTCGACCTGCAGCCCGAAGCTGCTCATCTCGTTCTGCTCTTTGAGCAGGGAGCCGAAGTAGGGGTGAAAGCGCGTGGAGACGCGCTCGGCACGCGCTGCGTATTCGGCGAGGTTCGACCTGAGCTCGGCGCGAACGCGCTCGACCGCGCGTTTGGCGCGGATCCGCTCGGTGTCGGCGCCATTGCTACCCGTGCCGCGCGAAAGCTCTTTGAAGCGACCCTGGTAGAACCGGAGCTCGTCTTCGAGCCGCTCGCGTTGCTCCTCGAGGCTCCGCATGCGCAAGAGATCGACGGCGGACGACTCGTAGGCGGCGACTTCCGCGTCGAGCTCCTGGATGATCATCGCCGTGTACCAGGAGGTTTCCTTCTTCGAGCGCAGGATGTCGCCGTAGATATGGTCGCCGACGTAAAGCACGTTCGCGCCGCTCACGCCGAGCAGTCGCTCGAATTCCTCGAGGTTGCCGCCTTCGTACGCGCGACCGCGCTCGAGCGGCCCCTTGACGGGCTTGAGCACGTCGCCCTCGCGCTCCATGAGCAGCTGCCCCTCCTGAAAAAAGCGCGGCTTCTTCGCCGAGCAGATCACGACCTCGAAGTAGTGACGCCAGGTCGGGTACTCGGGCATGGCGTTACCGAGCAGGTACGTCATGACCTGCTCGGTGTAGGAGTTCGGGGAGTTCGTGAGCAGAAAGAGCCGTTTGCCCGCCGAGCGCAGCTTGTGCAGCGTGCGCGCGAGCTCGGGGTCGCGCTCGATGTACTCGTCGAGGGCGCTCGTGACGACGCTGTAGACGGTGCCGTCGGCGTGGGCCTCGTCGATCGACGCGCGAACGTCGTGAAAGAGCTTGTCGTAGTCGACGGGCTGGCCCTGGCGCTCGAGCGCCGTCACGACGGCGGCGTAGCTCGTGACTTCACTCAGGGCGAAGAGCGTGTCGATCCAGTGATAGCGAGCCGTGTGCGGCCGGATGCGCCGATCGTGATAGAGGGCCTGAATCACGTCGTCCGGCAGCCGCTCGAGGCCGTGGTAGCCGCGATGGACGACCTTGTAGCGGTCCATCTTGAGGATGTGGCCGTACTTGCGGTCGACCAAGAGCCCGCGGATGGGAAAACGCGTGTCGTACGTCAGCTCTTTGAGCGAGGCCGGGTAGCCGCGCTTGATCAGCCGATCGACCGTGAGCTCGACGCTGAGCGCGTCCATGCGATCTTGCCGGTAGATCGCGAGCGTGTAGTCCATGTCGAAGCCGACCCACTCGATCGCCGAGAGGCGCAGGTCGTGGTTCACGAACACGCGATCGGCGCGTGGGATCTTGTTCGGCACGGCCGGCAGCGGCCCGATGCCGCTCAGGGGAAGCAGAAGCTGCTGACTTTCCACGGCCTGGCTAGCGGACAGACGCTAAGCATAGCATCCACGTGCGCTTTGGCTTTCAAAGTGGCCGGTGACGTGCGAGCGGCCCTTTGGCTGATTCGGTGAGCTACGCCGAGCTCGACGCGAGGCTCACGCCGTGTCCGCGCTCGATGTGTGCAAGGCGGAGGCGCGGCCAGCTGTCCTCGAAGCCGCCCTGGAAAGGATCGTGCGCGAGAAAGAGCGGCGTATCGAGATCCACGAAGGAAAAGCCGCCGAGCCCGCCGGCCAAACACGCCGACGTCGTCATCGCGAGGCGCGTCTCGACCATGCCGCCCACCATGAGCTCGAGCCCGGCCGCGCGTGCGCCGGTCGCCATGTCGAGCGCTGCGACGACCCCGGACTTCATGATCTTCACGTTGACGACGTCGGCCGCCTGTTCGTCGATGATGCGCTCGAGGTCGGCGAACGAGCGCGCGCTCTCGTCGGCGGCCACTTTGATGCCCGACTCGCGCACGGCGCGGAGCCCCGCGATGTCCGCCGCCGCCGTCGGCTGCTCGAACAGGACCACGCGCTCGCGTAGCGCGCCGAGCGCACGCACGAGCCGGATCGCTTCCTCGGGCCGCATACTTGCGTTGGCGTCGAGCACGAGCCCTGCGTCGGGCGCGACGGAGGCCGCGCGACCGAGCCGTTCGAGGTCGTGCACGAGCGGCGCGCCGCCGACCTTCACCTTGAGCAGACGAAAGCCGCGCTGGTACGCGCGCGCGGCCTGCTGCGCGGCCTGCTCGGGCGAGCCGGTCGTGAGCGTGATGTCGCTGATGAGCTCGGCCTTTGCGCCGCCGAAGAACGCGAACAGCGAGAGCCCGACCGAGCGGGTGAGCGCGTCGAGCAGCGCCGTTTCGAATGCGCAGAGCGCGCTCGGTGCGGAGCCCAAGAGCTCGGTCGCGCGCCGCGACGCCGCGCGCCAGGTTTCGGCTTCGAGCCCGAGCAGACGCTCGCGCGCGGCTTCGAGCGCACGCTCGGCGTCAGCGCGCGTCTCGTGATTGACCGCGGGAAACGGCGCGGCTTCGCCGATGCCCAAGGTGCCGTCCGCAAGCCCCACCTCGACGAGCAGGTTTTCGGCGACGAGCTGCGTCCCCGTCGCGATGCCGAACGGCTCCGCCAGCTCGATGTCCAACCGCCGAAAAGCCAGGTGCGTGATCCGCGCCACTTTCAATGGACCTTAGCACTGGATCGTCGTCGTCCGGCTCCGATGGGAGTTGAACCGCCAAGACGCCAAGGGGCAGAGAGTTGAACCGCCAAGAGCGCCGAGAGTATTTGAGCCGCCAAGGCGCCAAGAATCGGAAGATTGATACTTCAGAACTTGACCTGCTCGCGGTTCACCCCCCTTACCTCTTGGCGGTGCCCCCTTGGCGCCCTTGGCGTCTTGGCGGTTCAAGTGTTCTTGGGTCGTGGCGGTTCAATTGCCCAAAGCGTGCACTTAGCTGAGTGGGTCAGTCACCGACAGTCGACGCGCGACTTTCACGCCGCGTTGGCGTGCTCGAACCAACAAAAGCACGCTAGAATTGCGAGGTGAGTCAAGCTCTCACCGTGCTCGTGACGGGCGATCCGGTGCCGGACGTCGAGCGTTCGCGCGGGTCGTTTACGGCGCTGATTCGGGAGACGCTCGGCGACGCGTGGGCCGGTGAGCTCGCCGTCGTCGATGCGCGCCGTGGTGAGCTACCGTCCAAGACTGAGACGCAGGCGCTCGTGATTACGGGCTCACCCGAAAGCGTCGCGTCGCGTCTGCCTTGGATCCTCGACGCTGAACGCGCGGTCGCCGAGCTCGTGCGCGACGGGGTGCCGACGCTCGGGATTTGTTTTGGGCATCAGCTGCTCGGGCAGGCGCTCGGCGGGCTCGTCGAACTGAACCCGCGCGGGCGCGAGATCGGCACGGTGGAGCTCGAGCTCATGGGTGACGATCCTCTGTTCGCGCGGGTCGCGGCGCCGTTCAGGGCCAACATGAGCCACTGCGACTCGGTGACGCGCCTGCCGCCGGGAGCGCAGGTGCTCGGCAAGAGCCGGCTCGAGCCGCACGCAATCGTTCGTTTCGCGCCGCGCGCCTGGGGCGTGCAGTTTCATCCGGAGTTCGACGGCGAGGTGATGCGCGGCTACATCGCCGCCCGCCGTCCCGCGCTCGCGGCCGAGGGCATCGATCCGGACGCGGTTCCGGCCGATGACGCGCCCGAAGCGGCCGAGGTGCTGCGCGCCTTCGCTCGCCTGGTGGAACACGGCGCGTAATCGGCCGGCGAGCACTCGCCAGGGGCCCGACGTTGCCAAACCTCACGCCCGACGCTATGAGCCGCCGCCATGGGCTTCTCGTGCGGCATCGTCGGCCTACCGAACGTCGGCAAGAGCACGCTGTTCAATTCGCTCTCGACCGCGAAGGCGGAGGCCGCGAACTTCCCCTTCTGCACGATCGAGCCGAACGTCGGCGTCGTCGCCGTTCCCGACGAACGCGTCGAAGCGCTCGCGCGCGTCTGCGAGCCCGATCGCAAGGTCTACACCAGCATCCGCTTCGTCGACATCGCAGGGCTCGTGCGCGGCGCGTCGAAGGGCGAGGGGCTCGGCAACCAATTCCTTTCGCACATTCGCGAGGTCGACGCGGTGGCGCACGTCGTGCGCTGCTTCACGGACGAGAACGTCACCCACGTCGAAGGGCGCGTCGATCCCGTCGCCGACGTCGCGACGATCGATACCGAGCTCTGCCTCAAAGATCTCGACACCGTGAACAAGCGCCTCGACCGCGCGCGCAAGCAGTCGAAGGGCGGCGATCCGGTCGAGCGTCTCGCGGCGGCCGTGTGCGAGCGACTCTCGGCGCACCTCGATCAGGGCAAGCCCGCCCGTTCCTTCGTGCTCGACGAGAAGGAGCGGGACATCGTGCGCGAGCTCTCGCTCCTCACGCACAAGCCCGTCTTCTACGTCGCCAACGTCGACGAGACGTCGCTCGGCAAGCTCGGTGACAACAAGTACTACCAAGCGCTGCTCGCTCACGCGAAGAGCGAAGGCGCGCGCGTGGTCGCGATTTGCGCCCAGCTCGAAGCTCAAATCGCCGAGCTCGAGCCCGCCGACCGCCCCGATTTCCTCGCGAGCGCGGGCCTGAGCGAGCCAGGGCTCAACGCCGTGATCCGCACCGGGTACGAGCTCTTGGGGCTCATCACGTTCCTCACGGCCGGCAAGCAGGAAGTGCGCGCCTGGACCGTGCGCAAGGGTTCGACGGCGCCGCAGGCGGCAGGCGTCATTCACACCGATTTCGAGCGCGGCTTCATCAAGGCCGAGGTGATTTGGTGGGAGGACTTCGTCGCGCTCGGCAGCGAAGCGAAATGCCGTGAAGCGGGCAAGCTTGCGATCGAAGGGCGTGACTACGTCGTGCGTGACGGCGACGTGATGCACTTCCGCTTCAACGTGTGAGACGGCGCATGACGGGCGCGCGGGACGGCTCGTCACGGCGCGCGGCGTGTCACGAGGTCGCGAAAACTTTCGACGGCGACGGGGCCGCCGAAGTAACCGGCGAAACGCGCGAGCCACACGGCGACGAGCAGCACGAGCAGCGTGCTCGCTAGCCACACCGCCGTGCGTCGTGCCCACCAGGCACGCTCGGGGGGTGCGGGTGGCGTGCCGCGGACGTAATCGACGAGCGCTTTGCCGAACACGACAGCGAGCAGCGGGACGAGCAGCGGCGCGAGCGGATGGAAGCCGAGCGCCGCGCGCAGATCGCCGTGGGCGAGGGCGAGCGTTGCGCGCGTGAGGCCGCAGCCGGGGCAGGGGACGCCGAGCACGAGCGCGGTCGGGCAGAGTGGCGTGCCGCTCAGCGCGAGCAGTAGGGCGGCGGCGAGCAGTGCGAACGCGACCGCTCCACGCCGCGCGACTCCGGGCTGGAGCAACGCGGTCGTGGCCGTTTGCGCTCGAGCGTTCAGCGCGGCTGTCCGCCGCCCGCCGCCTGCCAGATCTCGTTCAGGTCCGCCGGCCAGAAGTAGATGCCGAGGAACAGGTAGAGCACCGGATGCTGAACCGTCGGGTTCGGCACCCCCGCCATCTGCTTGGCCTCGAGCAGTTTCGGCGCAAGCTTCCAGATCTCGATCAGGTTCAGGATCGGGATGAAGAAGAAAATGGGCTTCAGGTCGTCTTTGCCGCGGAACGCCTTGAGCTCGTTCGCCATCTGCCACACCTGAATCATGGCGTAGACGAAGCAGAGCGCTCCGAACACGAGCGTCATGAACGGGTTACGCGTCTTGCCGATGGGGCGGCCCGAGGCGGAGGCGGCCACGATCGGTGCGCCACCCGACGGCATGCCGCCGTAATTCGGCGCGCTGTAGCCGGGTTGCGGGGCGCCGTATCCCTGTTGGGGCGGGGCGCCGTATCCCTGCTGGGGCGGGGCGCCGTATCCCTGCTGGGGCGGGGCGCCGTATCCCTGTTGGGCCGGCTGGCCGTAGCCGCCTTGAGCTGGAGGGCTGCCGTAGCCGCCTTGAGCTGGAGGGCTGCCGTAGCCGCCGTGTTGTGGGGCCGCTCCCGGAGGGGGACCGTAGCCGCCACCGGGGGGCGGAAATCCGCCGGGCGGGGGGAATCCCGGCTGGCCTTGCTGCGGCGCTCCGTAACCTTGGGGTGGGCCTCCGTAGCCGCCTTGGTGCGCCGGCGCCCCCTGGGCGGGCGCCCCGTGCTGAGGTGCGCCGTGCTCCGGTGCGCCGGGCTGCGGCGCGCCGGGCTGCGGGGGTGCGCCGTAGCCACCGCCGCCGTACGGATTGAAGCCCATGCCGGCCGGATCGGCGACCATGGTGCCGCCCAGGGGATTCACACCCGGAGGCCCCGCGTGGGCCGGAGGAGCGTGTTGCGGCGGAGCAGCGGGAGGCGGCTGTTGGGCGTGAAAGGGTTGCGCGGGCGTGGGCGCGAGCGCACCAAAGCCGCCCTGCTGGGTCGGCGGCTGCGGTGACGGCGCGGCTGCCGGCGGACCGTGGGCGCCCATCGGAGGCGGAGCGACACCGAGCATCGTGCCCTTGAGCTGCGAGCGAGCACCCGCCGCAGGGCCGGGTGCGGCAGCGGGCGCCGCGGGCGGCGGTGCAGCGGGCGGTGCAGCGGGACCCGGAGCGCCGGCCGGACGGGGCGCTCCCTGCTGCGGCGAGTTCATCATCAGCATCGTCCCCTTGAACTTGGGGGCGGCTGCGCCTTTCAGGTTGAACCCGCACTTCTTGCAGGTCGTCGCCGCTTCGTCGTTCTCAGTCCCACAGTTCGGGCAAAACACCGCATGCCTCCGCGAGGTTCGTCGCCTTCGAGCCGAGCCTTACCCTAGAGCGCCCCTCGTCAATCCACAAGCGGTTCCTCGCGCCCGCGCTTGACACCTCGCTTTGCGGATCACTACGGTTCGCCTCGCCCGAACCCCGGGGCATCTGAAGGCTCCGCGATCCCCGCTTTTCTAGAGCCGATTCACGACGGAAACCTTCATGGCTTTTGCGCTCAACGCCGAGCAGAACCAGAAGCTCGAACAAATTCTGAGCCGCTACCCGAACAAGATGGCAGCGTGCATCCCCGTGCTTCACCTCTGCCAAGAGGCGAACGCATCGTGGGTGTCCGACGACGTCATCGAGTTCGTAGCAAAACGACTCGACCTCCCGACGGCACACGTCAAAGGGGTCGTCACCTTCTACACGCTGTTCAACCAGAAACCGGTGGGTAAGCACCAGGTCTGGGTGTGCCGCACGCTGTCGTGCGCCCTGCGCGGCTCCGACAAAATCCTCGAGCACTGTGAGAAGCGTCTCGGGTGCCACGTCGGGGAAACGAGCAAGGACGGCAAGGTCACGCTGCGCACGGCGGAGTGCCTCGCGTCCTGCGGTTCTGCGCCGATGATGCAGGTCGACAAGACGTACTACGAGAACCTCACGGTCGAGCAGGTGGACCGGATCCTGGACACTTTGGTGCGCTGAGCGAGCGATGCTGAAAACGACCACGTACCTCACGCACTCCTACGGTCTCGCCGACGGCTACAAGCTCGCCGCTTACGAGCAGCAGGGCGGCTACAGCGGCGTCAAGAAGGCGCTCGGCATGCCGCGCGAAGCGGTGATCGAGGAGATGAAGAAGGCGCACATCCGCGGACGCGGTGGCGCCGGGTTCGACGCGGGCACGAAGTGGAGCTTCATGCCCAAGCAGTCGCAGAAGCCCTGCTACCTCGTCATCAACGCCGACGAGGGCGAGCCCGGCACGTTCAAGGATCGCTCCATCATGGAGAAGAATCCGCACGCGCTCGTCGAAGGGTGCATCATCGGCGCCTACGGCATCGGCGCGCATGCCGCGTACATCTACGTGCGCGACGAGCTCCACCTGTCCAAGGCGCGGCTCGAGGGCGCGATCGCCGAAGCGCGCGCCAAGGGCTACCTCGGGAGCAGGCCGTTCGGCTTCGACTACGCGATGGAGGTCTACGTGCACACGGGTGCCGGGGCCTACATCTGCGGCGAGGAGACGGGACTCTTGAACTCACTCGAAGGACGGCGCGGCGAGCCACGCCTGAAGCCGCCCTTCCCGGCGCAGTACGGCGCCTTCGGCTGCCCGACGACGGTGAACAACGTCGAGACCATCGCCATCGCGCCGACCGTCTTTCAGATGGGCGGCGACGAGTTCAGCAAGCTGTCGCAGCTCCACCACTTCAACGACGGCGGCGCGCGCATTTTCGGTGTGAGCGGCCACGTCAAGAAGCCCGGCCTGTACGAGGCGTGCGTCGGCCTCACGCTGCGCGAGCTCATCTACGATCTCGGCGGCGGCGTGCTCGGCGATCGTCCCATCCTCGCCTTGATCCCGGGCGGTTCCTCCTGCCCGGTTCACCGCCCCGACGAGATCATCAACCACCCCGACCCGCGCTTCGCCCCCTTTAATGGGAAGACGATCTTGGATCTGCCGCTCGGGGTCGACACCTTCCGCATGGTCGGAAGCATGCTCGGCACCTGCTGCGCCATCGTGCTGTCCGACGCGGCCGACCCGGTGCTCGCGCTCCACAACCTGATGCGCTTCTACCGGCACGAGTCGTGCGGCCAGTGCACGCCGTGTCGCGAGGGCTGCGGCTGGATCGAGCGCATCCTGGACAAGATCGTCGCGGGCCAGGGCACGATCGAGGAGCTCGATCGCGTGAGCGAGATCGCCTCCGACATCACCGGCAACACCATTTGCGCGTTCGGTGACGGCGCGGCACAGCCCGCGCTTTCGTTCGTTCGTAAGTATCGCTCGCACTTCGAGGACTACATCTTGAACGGCGCGAAATCGCAGACCCGGAGACTGACCCCATGACCCTGGTCGGCAATATTTTCTTCGTGCTGATGGCCGCCGTCAGCCTGCTCGGCGCGATTGGCACGGTCGCTTCACGCAATCCCATCCGCAGCGCCGTCGGGTTGCTCGTGACCATCATCGGGATCGCCGGCTTGTTCCTCGAGCTCAAAGCCGAGTTCATGGCGGCGATTCAGCTCATCGTGTACGCCGGCGCGGTCGTCGTGCTGTTCGTGTTCGTCGTGATGCTGCTCGGTCCCGACGCGAGCAAGGTGCCCGAGGGGCCGCCGAAGGGTTGGGCAGCGCGCGCACTTGGCGGCGCGGCCATGGCCGTGTTCGCCGGTATCGCGAGCTACCTCGTGCTCGACTCGCGTCCGGCGCCGGTGCCGTTCCCCGTCGTGCACGCCGACCACGGCAGCGTCGAGCTCGTCGGGCGCGAGCTCTTCACCAAGCAGCTCGTCCCGTTCGAGCTCACGACGGCGCTCCTCATCGTCGCGGTCATCGGCGCCATCGCCGTCGCGCGCGCCCACGTCGAAAAGAAGACCAAGGCGCGCGACGAGCGTCCCGCGCCGCAGCGCTTCTTCGTCGGTCCGCTGCACCCGCGCGACGCCGGGCACCCGCTGCCCAAGGAGCACGCCTGATGTTCCAGTCCCTGGGCACCGTCGTCGAGCACTACGTGCTCATCGCGGGCGTCATCTTCACGCTGGGGGCGATCGGCTTCCTCGTGCGCCGCAACGTCCTCGTTCAGCTCATGAGCATCGAGCTCATGTTGAACGCGGTGAACCTCGCGCTCGTGGCGTTCAACCGCGCCTACCCCGGCAACATGACCGGTCAGATTTTCGCATTCTTCATCATCGCCGTAGCTGCGGCCGAGGCCGCCGTCGGACTCGCCATCGTGCTGGCGTTCTACCGCCTCAAGGGGACGGTCATGAGTGATGAAGGGGATCAGCTAAAGCTGTGAAGGTCGACGCGATGATCAACGAGTTCGGGCTGCGCGAGAGTTTCTGGGGTCGGATCGACCCGCTGGCCTCGAGCGTCCGTGCCGCGTTGACGCGGCCCAAGCACCGGCCTCGCCGGCTTGTCGTGGGGCGTCACGCGGCCCTTCCGGATCGTGATCTGTTCTTCCAAGACCTAAAGCTCGTTTCGGGCGTGGCTTCGCCCCGCCGGTACCTTTTTGAGAGCTGCTGATATGCAGGCCCTAACGTCTTTATTTCCTCCCAATGATGTGACGCTGCTCGCGTTCATCGTTCTCTTGCCGCTCGTCGGCGCGTTCATCAACGGGGTCTTCGGCAAGCGGCTCGGGCGCGAGGCCGTCACGCTGATGGGCCTGAGCGTCATCGGGGTCGCGTTCCTGATGAGCCTCGGCTGCTTCTTGATGCTGCACGAGCAGCAGACGGGCGAGCAGGCGGCGCGCCTCGTCTGGAAGGGGTGGGACTGGTTCACGCTCGACACCGGCTTCTCGCGCGTGGTCTTGACGGTCGGGTTCTCGCTCGACGCCCTGAACGGGACGATGGCGCTCGTCGTCACGGGCGTCGGCTTCCTCATCCACCTCTACTCGTGGAAGTACATGGAGGAGGACCCCGGGTACTACCGCTTCTTCGCGTACCTGAACCTCTTCATCTTCTCGATGCTCGTGCTCATCTTCGGCGACAGCCTGCCGGTGCTGTTCGTCGGGTGGGAAGGCGTCGGTCTCTGCAGCTACCTCTTGATCGGCTTCTGGTTCGACGGCGAGCAGAACGCGAGCGCCGGCATGAAGGCGTTCATCACCAACCGCATCGGTGACTTCGGCCTGCTCGTCGCGATGGGGCTGCTCTTGCTTTCGACCGGCTCGCTCGATTGGAGCGGCATCGAAGCCAATCGCCAGCACCTGCTCGACGGGATGCAGATCTTCCCGAACCTCGGTTGGCTCGGCTTGCCGAACGGCATCATGGTGAGCCGCGCGACGCTCGTCGGCCTGGCGCTGTTCCTCGGCTGCGCTGGTAAGAGCGCGCAGCTCCCGCTCTACGTGTGGCTGCCCGACGCCATGGCCGGCCCAACGCCGGTGAGCGCGCTCATCCACGCCGCCACGATGGTGACCGCGGGCGTCTACCTCGTGTGCCGGCTCTCGTTCGTCTTCGTGATGAGCCCGTTCGTGATGTTCGTCGTCGCCGTCATCGGAGCGGCCACGGCATTGTTCGCGGCGACCATCGCGTTCGCGCAAACCGACATCAAGAAGGTGCTCGCGTATTCCACCGTGAGCCAGCTCGGCTACATGTTCCTCGGCGTCGGTGTCGGTGCGTTCACGGCGGGGTTCTTCCACGTCATCACGCACGCCTTCTTCAAGGCTTGCCTCTTCCTCGGTGCGGGCTCGGTCATTCACGCCATGCACGCGCGCATCCACGACAACGACCAGTCGCAGGACATGCGCAACATGGGCGGCCTGCGCCGTTACCTGCCGTACACGTTCGTGACGTTCCTCGCGGCCTGGGCCGCGATCGTCGGTTTCCCGCTCACGAGCGGTTTCTTCTCGAAAGACGCGATTTTGCTCGAGGCGTTCTCGTCGCACATCGCGACGGAAGGCCGCGTCATCACCGGCGGCGAGACGCTCTGGGAGTGGCCCCAAGCGACCGGCACGGTGCTCTATGCCATCGGCCTGCTCACCGCGGTGATGACCGCGTTCTACATGACACGCCTGCTCATCGGCATCTTCTACGGCGACTTCCGCGGCTGGAAGATCGTGCAGAAGTGGAAGGAGCCCAAGCACGAGCACGGCGACCACCATCACGAGCACGAAGAGCCCGGCCCGAGCATGAAGGGCCCCGAGCCCCACGAGTCGCCCTGGCAGATGTGGGTGCCGCTCGCGATCCTCGCCGCGCTCTCGCTCGTCGCCGGTTTCTTGAACGCGCACCTGCTGCAGATCCACTGGTTCGACGAGTGGCTCGAGCCCGTCTTCAAGACGGCGCGTACGGCCGTCGAGCACAAGGAGGTGGCCGAAGCGCCCTTCCTCGTCTTTGCCGTCACGGCTTTCGCCGTCGGCGTGGGCGTCGCGTACTGGGTGTACCAGGTGAAGAAGGGCGAGCCCGCTCGCGCTTTCGCCGAGGGCTCCCCCGGCTTCTACAAGCTCGTGCGCGACAAGTGGCGCGTGGACGAGTTCTACGAAGAGACGTTCATCGGCGGCGTGGATTTGCTCGCCGTCATGGCCGTCTGGGTCGACAAGTGGATCGTGGACGGCATCGTGGCGCGGCTCACGGCGTTCTTCACCTCCCTCGCGGGCACCGTGCTCCGCTACACACAGACCGGGCGCGTCCAGGCTTACGCCTTCACGATGGTGCTCGGCATGGGGGGCGTCGGCTGGTTCTTCTTCCTGCCGCACGCGGCCTACCGCCGCACGCGCGACGATCTCGGCGGCAAGTACACGCTCACGGCGATGCCCGGCGCGAGCTACCAGTACCGCTGGGACGAAAACGCTGACGGCAAGTGGGACGGCGGCTTCGGTAACAAGACGCAGGTCGCGTTCAATCTCGACCCCGATCAAACCAAGAAGGTCCGCCTGCAAGTGCGTAACGCCTTTGGCCTGACCGCGACGCGCGACATCGTCGTGCATCGACCGAAGCCCGACCTTTCCGGCGCCGATCCCGAGGCGCTGAAGCTGCTCGAGCCGACGGGCGCGAAGGGCGCGCCCAGGAACGGACAGGCTCCGAACGCGCCGAAGGGCGCCGCTCCCGCCCCCGCGCGAGGGGGTCAGCCATGAACACGACTGCCGGCACTTTCTTCGTCCTCACGCCCTATCTCATCGCGTTCGTGCTCGGCGCGCTCTTGCCGCGGCAGAAAAACGCCGTCGAACGCTTCGGCCTCGGCGCGGTCGCGGCGCTCGCCGTGCTGTTCGTCAAAGGCATGTGGCCCGGCGCCCAAGCCGACGCGAACCCGGCCGGCGAGTGGAAGAACCTGCTCGACGTGATCGTGTTCTTACCGCTGTTCGGCGCGGTGGCCGTGCTGTTTTTGCCGCGCCAGTCGCCCGCGCTCTTGCGCAAGTTCACCTACGCCGTGCTCGGCGTGGATTTTCTCGTGTCGCTCGGGCTGCTCTCGGCGCCCATGACGAGCGGCTGGCACTTCCAGCACGTCGTGGAGTGGATCCCCTCGCTCGGCATCCGCTACCACGTCGCGGTCGACGGACTGTCGTTCTGGCTGATCCTGCTCACGACGCTCACGACGCCGATCGCGGTGCACGTCTCCTTCGGCTCCGTCCAGACCCGCGTGAAGGATCTCTGCTTCGCGTACCTGATGCTGCACGGGGCGATGCTCGGCGCCTTCGTGTCGCTCGATTTGTTCCTGTTCTTCGTGTTCTGGGAGCTCTTGCTCGTGCCGATGATCATCCTCATCGGCGTTTGGGGCGGGGTCGAGAAGATCAAGGCCGCCTACAAGTTCTTCCTCTACACGATGACCGGCAGCATGCTGATGCTCGCCGCGATCCTGTACCTCGTCTACACGCACGACAAACTCGCGGGCTATCCGAGCTTCGACTACCTCGCGCTCTCGCGCATCGTGCTGCCCGAGCGCGCCGCATGGCTCTGCTTCCTCGGCTTCTTGGCGGCCTTCGCGATCAAGGTGCCGATGTTCCCGGTGCACACCTGGCTGCCTGACGCGCACGTGCAGGCGCCGACGGGCGGCTCGATCGTGCTCGCCGCGATCCTGCTGAAGCTCGGCACCTACGGCTTCGTGCGGTTCTGCATGGGCATGCAGGGCGGTCCTACGTGGTCCGCGGCGGCAACGCTCGGTGGCGTCGCCGTGTTCGGCGGCATCCTGTACGGCGCGCTCGTCGCGTGGAAGCAGGACGACGTGAAGCGCCTCGTCGCGTACTCGTCCGTTGCGCACATGGGTTTCGTGATGCTCGGCTTGTTCGCAGGTAACGCCGCGGGCGTTCAGGGCAGCATGCTGCAGATGCTCAATCACGGCGTGTCGACCGGCGCGCTCTTCCTCTTGGTCGGCGTGATCTACGACCGCCGCCACACGCGTCTCGCGCGCGAGCTCGGCGGGCTCGCCAAGGTGATGCCCGTGTACGCAGCCGTGTTCGTCCTCGTCACGATGTCGAGCATCGGCCTGCCGGGGACGAACGGCTTCGTGGGCGAGTTCATGGTCGTGATGGGCACCTTCACGTCGCAGGTGCTCGGGCCGAAGCACAGCGTGAGCCAGGGTGTCGGCGCCGCGTTCGGCGTGGTGCTCGCGGCGGTCTACATGCTGAGCATGGTGCAGAAGATGTTCTTCGGCCCCCTCACCAACGACAAGAACCGCGGCCTCAACGATTTGAACAGGCGCGAGACGATCGCTCTCGCGCCGCTCGTCGTGCTCGTGTTCGTGCTCGGCTTCTTCCCGAACATCTTCCTTTCCCGCATGTCTGCCGCGACGGACACGCTCATCGACCGCTTCACCGAGTCGCGCAAGGCGTACGCGGGACTCGGCCCGGATTCGGACCCGATCCTCCAGCCGCGGCGGGGCGGACCCTTCGAGCAAGGCTATCCGGAAGGACCACCGCAAACCGCGCCTACCCCCGCGGGAGGCGCCGAAGCGCTCAATACGCACGCGGGCAAGGTCGGAGGTGCGCCGTGAACGTGCTCGTTCCTGCGGCTCCCATTCTGATCGTCGCAATCGGCGCGCTCCTGCTGATGCTCGCCGAAGCCTTCGGTTCCCCCGCGAAAGCGGCGGAGGCGGGGGAGGGCGTCGCGGCGCTCGACGCGGGCGCCGGCCGCTCGGCGGAGCTTGCGCTCGGCGCGAGCGTGATTCTGTTCGCGGGCGCGATCGTGAGCCTAGCCGTGTGGTGGGCGGGTGCGGTGGACACGGCGTTGCCGGGCCTCGCGCCGTACCTCGTGATGGATCGGTTCTCGCTCTTCTTCTGCTTCACGCTGTGCCTCGGCGGCGCGCTCTCGGCGCTGCTCGCCGGAGGGTACTTGCCGGAGCACGGGCTCGATCGCGGCGAGTTCTTTCCGCTGATTCTGTTTGCGACGGTCGGCTCGATGGCGCTCGCGGCCGCGGGCGATTTGCTGACGCTCTTCATCGCGCTCGAGACGATGTCGCTCGGCGCTTACTGCATGATTGGCCTGCGGCGCGGCAGCGCGCGCGCCAGCGAGGCGGCGCTCAAATACTTCCTGCTCGGCAGCTTCGCCGCGGCGCTCCTCCTGTTCGGCGGCGCGCTGCTCTACGGCGCGACGGGCCACACCGATTTGGCCGGGATCGGCACGGCGCTGCGCGGCATGCTGGGTCAGCCGAACGGCGGTACGGCGCTCGCGATCGCCGGTGTCGTGCTCATGCTGGTCGGCCTCGTTTTCAAGATCAGCGCGGTGCCGTTCCACATGTGGACGCCGGACGCGTATGAAGGCGCGCCGACGCCGACCACGACCTTCATGGCGGTCGCAATCAAGACCGCGGCGTTCGCGGTGCTGCTCCGCGTCGTGCTCACCTCGTTCGGCAGCACCGAGCTCGTGAGCTGGGGCACGGGGTGGCCGCCGGTCCTCGCCGTGCTCGCGGTGCTTTCGATGACCGTGGCGAACCTCATCGCTGGCCGGCAGTCGTCGGTGAAGCGCATGCTCGCGTACTCGTCGATCGCGCACGCGGGCTATGCGCTCATCGGTCTCATCGCTGCGGCCGAAAAGCCCGAGCTCAGCGCTAGCGTGCTCTACTACATGCTGGCGTACACCGTCTCGACGGCGGGCGCGTTCGGGACACTCGTGCTCTGCGGCAGCCGCGGAGCGGAAGCCGTCTCGTACGCGGACCTCGCCGGTCTCGGTAAGCGCCACCCTCCGGCGGCGCTCGCGTTCTCGCTGTTCTTGCTCTCCCTCGCGGGCGCTCCGCCGACGGCTGGGTTTTTCGGCAAGCTGTACGTGTTTTCGGCGGCCATGACCGCCGCCGCGCAAAATCCTGCGATCTACGTGCTCGTGGTCGTGGGCCTGTTGAACAGCGTGCTCGGCGCCTACTACTACCTGCGCGTGCTCGTGTTCATGTACATGCGCGAGCCCGAGCCGGGCGCGCCGATCGCGAAACCGATGCGCTCCGGCTACGTCGGCTTCTCGCTCGCCCTCGCCGCGATCCTCGTGCTCGCACTCGGCATCTGGCCGGATTCGTCGCTCGACGTGGCGCGCGCCGCCACGCTCACCGGCGGTCCGTGACATGAAAAAGCTCGGGCGCGGCTGGCTCGTTGCGTCGTTCCTCGCCGCGGCGTGCGCCAAGCAGAAGCCGAGCAGCACGAGCGCACCTTCGGCGAGCGCTTCGGTTGCCCCGGCGCCTTCGCTCGCGGCGCCGATCGCCTCGGGCTTGCCCGACCCGGAGCTCGTAAGCTCCATCGTCAATCCGAACAAGGAAGCCGCCTATAGCGGCCCGACGGGCACCGTGCGCGGGCGCGTGGTCGTGAAGGGGGACAAGGCACCCGACGTGCCCCAGGTGCTCGCGAAGATCCCCGACGCGTGCCCGGTCGCGCGACAAGCCTACGGCAAGCTTTTCCGAGAGGGACCCGGTCGCACCCTCGCCGACGTGCTCGTCGCGGTGACCGGGTACCAGGGTTACGTCCCCGAGCGGAAGCCGACGCAGCTCATCGAAGCCAAAGACTGTTTTTTCGGCACGCGCACCATCGCGCTCACGTTCGGTCAGCGTATCGACGTCTTGAGCAAGGATCAGACGTACATCCCCGAGCTGCTCGGTGAGCACGGTCAGCCCCAAATGGTCGCGACGCCGGGCAACCCCACGCCGAGCGCGCTCTATCCGACGCACATCGGGCGTTACGTCCTGATCGACGACTTGAAGCTGTTCATGACGGCCGACGTGATCGTCGTGAAGTTTGCGACGCACGCCGTGACCGGACTCGACGGTCGCTTCGAAATCTCCGGCGTGCCCGTCGGTTCCGTGCGCTTGAACGCGCTCTTGTCCGTGACTGGCGGCGGAGCCGAACGCACCGTGACCGTCGAAGCCGGCAAGCCGAGCGAAGACATCGTGCTCGAGATCCCGTTCGACGCAGCCGAGTACGCGAAGCAAGCCGACGCGGGTGCGCCCGCGGCCGCGGCCTCGAGCGTGGCGACGATGGCACCGAGCGCGTCTGCGTCGGCGAAGCTCGGCGCACCGGCAGCGTCGAGTAGTGGCAAGGCAGGGAAGCCGAGCCCCGCGCCCGCGACGCAGGCAAGCGCGAAGCCCTCGAAGCACGCGCCGCAGCCGTAACGGCGCCATCAGCGTGCCTCTCGCGTGCTCTTCCACGTGGATTGTCGCGACGCAGTCATGAGCGATTTTTCCGCGTTGCGTGGACGCAGCAGGAATTCATTTCCGGTGAGACGGACATTTGGTGGATTCCCTAGAACACAGTTCGCACAACGCGACCTCAAACACACCTCAGACACGAGATTGAAAGGACAATAATGCTAAAGTACCGAGAGTGAGCTCGTTCAAGCCGCGTAGGGTGGGGCTTCCGCGTTCTGTACCGCGTGCGCTGGCTTGGCTGGCGCTGCTGCTCGTCGCCTGCACGGCGAAGATCACGGCTCCCGACGCCAGTGGCGGCGGCGCCTCGGACACGAAGGCGCTTGGTAGCGGGGGCACCGCGGGCAGCTCGGGAGCAGGCGCGACGAGCGGCGCCGGCACGAACGCGTGCCCCGCGTCGCAAGTGTCGTGCAACGGCGCGTGCACCAATCTCCAGACCGACAGCGCGCATTGCGGCAGCTGCACGGTGACGTGCGGCGCCGGCACGACCTGTCAAACCGGCACGTGCCAGACGCAATGCGGCGCCGGCCAAACATCCTGCGGCGGCGCCTGCAAGACGACCGTCAGCGATCCGCAAAATTGCGGCGCCTGCGGTCACGCGTGTCCAAACGGCCAATTCTGCGCGAGCGGCACGTGCGCCGCGACCTGTCCGTTCCAGCCGTGCGATACGGCAAGCGGTCCCGAATGCGCGGACACCATGACCAACCCGAACCACTGTGGTGGCTGCGGGGCCGCATGCAAGAGCGGGCAGTCGTGCGTGCAAGGGCAGTGCGTCGTGGCGTGTCCGAACGGACAGACGGCGTGCAACGGCGCTTGCGTCGATCTGATGACGAGCGCGGGGAGTTGTGGCACCTGTGGCGTGGCCTGCAGCGCCGGCACGCCTTGCATCGGCGGGCACTGCGGGTGTCCGAGCGGCCAGACGCTGTGTAACGGGGCGTGCGTCGATTTGACGAACGACGCGCACCACTGCGGGGCTTGTGGCACGACGTGCTCGGGCACGCTCGTATGTCAGGGGGGGCAGTGCGTTGCGGGGTGTTCGGGCGGGCTCACGTCGTGCGCCGGCGGCTGTGTCGATATCAACACGTCGAGCGCCAACTGCGGCGCGTGCAACCAGGCGTGCGCCGCCGCCGAGCAATGCAGCGCGGGCAAGTGCGGCTGTCCGAACGGCGGCACGCTCTGCGACAGCGCGTGCGTCGATGCGCAGACGAACGCCGAGCATTGCGGCAGTTGCACGACCAAGTGCGGCGCGACGCAGACCTGCGTGGCCGGTAAATGCAGCTGTCCGAACGGTCAGACCGCGTGCGGGGACGCCTGCGTCGACACCAAGACGAGCAACGACCACTGCGGCGGCTGCAACCAGCCGTGCATGGGCGGCGAGAGCTGTCAGGCGGGCGTGTGCAAGTGCCCGGCTGGTCAGACGGCGTGCGGCAACACCTGCGTCGATACGACGATGAACGACGCCAATTGCGGCGGTTGCGGCATGGCGTGCGCGAACGGCCAGACGTGCATGGCCGGAAAATGCAGCGGGGCGGGCGGCGTCGGCGCCGACGGCTGCTCGGGCACGCTCGCCACCAACATCAGCTTGAGCCGCATCGACGCGTTTCAGTCCGTGCAAGTCGGCGTGATGTTGAACGGCGCCGAGGTGACGCCGAGCGCGCGCAACACCGATGTGGTGGCAGGACGCGAGACCGTGTTTCGCGTCTTCGTGACGCCGGGGTCGAGCTTTGCGGCGCGCGATCTCTCGGCGCGCGTCACGGTCGTCAACGGCGACGCGAGCGACGAATACTTCGCCAAAAAGTCGGTGAGCGCGGCGAGCACCCTCGCCGACGCCGCCTCCACGTTCAACGTCACGGTCCCGCCCGACAAGATCACGACCAGCACGAAGTTCCACGTCGAGCTCGTCGACTGCGGCTCGACGGCGCCGTCGGGCGCCGCGGTCGCGCCGCGCTATCCGACGACCGACGACGCCGCGCTCGGCGCCCGCACGACGGGCGGCCTGAAAATCGTCGTCATCCCCATCAGCATCAACAACAAGGGACCTGCGACGACCGACGCCTTCTACGATCCGTTCCGCGCCTACATGATGGCGATGTACCCCATCACGAGCATCTCCATCACGGCAGGCACGGGCATCACGGTGCCCCCGCCGCCGAACGGGTCGGGCGGCCCCGATTGGACGCAGCTCGACTGGAACGGCGCCCTCGACTCCATGCGCACCAAGCGCCAAGCCGACGCGCCGGCGGCGGACGTTTACTACTTCGGCATGCTCATGCCGACGGATACCTTCCAGCAGTATTGCGGTCGCGGGTGCACGGCGGGGATCGGGTTCGTCACGTCACAGAACGACGCTTCGCGGCGCGTCGCCGTGGGCATCGGCTGGAGCGGCAGTCAGGCGCTCGTCACCATGGCGCACGAGGTCGGTCACAACCACGGCCGCAACCACGCGCCGTGCGTCCCGCAAGGCGGCTCGATCAGCGGCGTCGATCCCATGTATCCCTACGACGGCGCGTCGATCGGCGTCTGGGGCTACAACGCCCAGTCGAAGCAGCTCGTGAACCCGAGCGGTACCACCGACATCATGGGCTACTGCAACATGCAGTGGATCAGCGACTACACGTACGACGGCCTCGTCAACCGCGTGGCCGCCGTCGACGGCGCCGCGCGTGTCTTCGTCAACCCGGACGTGCTGGCGCGCTGGCGTACGCTCTTGCTCGATAGCCGCGGGCCGCGCTGGGGCTTACCGAGCGAAGCGCTCGAGCCGCCCGCAGGTGCGCCGGAAGTCGCCCAGGTCTTCGACGATCACGGCGACGTGATCGATTACGTCACGGTGTATCGGACCGAGGTCTCCGACATCGGGGCAGCGTCGATCATGGTGCCGGAGCCGCAGCCGGGCTGGTACGCGATTCAGGTGAGCGGCTCCGTACCGCATCCGTTCGCAGCGCCAGTGACGGTGACGCGCGGGTTCTGACCGACGGGGGCACGCCCGCGGACGTTTGAACCGCCAAGACGCGGAGAGCGGGGAGAGTTGAACGGCCAAGGACGCCAAGGCCCGGAATTAATGTTTAGGGCTTGGCGGTTCTCGGCGTCTGCCCTTGGCGTCTTGGCGGTAAATCCGGCGCATCGCGAGTCACGCGCCGGCCGTGGGCTCCTCGCGCACGCCGTCACTTGCCATGGCAAGGCGCAGGCCGGGCGCGCGCCCGAACTTTTCCGTGAAGCCGCGCGCGAGCGACTCGAACAGGTTCTCGACATCGGCGCCATCGACGAGGACGACGGCGGACCCGCCGAACCCGCCGCCCGTCATACGCGCGCCGATGACGCCGGGTTCGCGCTGCGCGAGCGCCACGGCGAAATCGAGCTCGGGGGCGCTCACTTCGTAGTCGTCGCGCAGCGACGCGTGCGAGCCGTTCATGAGCCGGCCGAACGCGGCCAGATGTCCGCGCTTGAGCGCATCCACGGCGGCGGAGGTCCGCGCGTTCTCGCGCACGACGTGCCGCACGCGCCGGACGAGCGGCTCCGGCAAAATACGCTGCAACGCGTCGAGCTCTTCGACGCCGACTTCGCGCAAGCTCTGCACGGCACGACCGGCTCGTTGTAACAACGCGAGCGCACGCTGGCACTCGTCGCGGCGCTCGTTGTACCCGTTGCTCGCGTGAGAGTGGCGTACGCCCGTGTCGCAGATGACGAAGCGCACGTCGTCCAGCGGGAGCCGCACCGGCGTCACCTCGAGCGAGCGGCAGTCGATGAAGAGCGCGTGTCCTTCGCGGCCGAGCGCGGAGGCGAGCTGGTCCATGGCGCCCGAGCGCACGCCGACGAACTCGTTTTCAGCCGCGCGACCTACGAGCGCGAGGTCACGTGGAGTGAGGTCGCCGCCGCCGAGTGTATTGAACGCGAGGCCGAGCGCGAGCTCGAGCGCGGCCGAGGACGAGAGGCCCGCGCCGAGTGGTACCTCCGAAGTGACGTAGACGTCCGCGCCCCGCACGTTCACTCCGCGCGCGGCGAGCGCTCGCGCGACGCCTTCGATGTAGTCGAGCCACTTGCCGCGGCGCGCCCAGGCGTCGGACAGCTTGAAGCTGCGATCCTTTTTGAGCTCGCGCGAGTAGACGCGAACGGTGTCGTCCGAGCGCGGCGCCGCCGCCACGTAGGTGCGCTCGGCAATCGCCATCGGCAGCACGAAGCCGTCGTTGTAATCGGTGTGCTCGCCGATCAGATTCACGCGACCGGGGGCCGAAAAGACGCGCGGGGCCGTGCCGAAGCGTTCGCGGAAGCCGGCGACGACCGCGGGCACGCGTGTGGCGCGATCAGTCATTGGGCCCCCGCAGTGAGCGCTCGCGTGAGCGCCGCGCGTCCGTCCTCACCCGTATGTCGCGCGACGAGCTTGGCGAAAAGCTCGAGCCCGAGCGTGCTCGGCGGCAGCGGCTCGGGAGCGAGCGTGCGCAACACGAGCTCGAAGCGCTCCCGATCGCCGAGCTCGTCGGCCGCCGCCAATCCCGCGATCCAAGCGTCGGTCGCGCTCGGATCGGCGGAGAGGACGGAGCTTGCCTGCTCGAAGCCGATGCTCGGCGCGTCGGTCGCGAGCCGGAGCGCGAGCGCGCTGCTCGAAAGATGCAAGTCGAGAGCGGCGCGGCGGGCCGCTGACAAGTCGGCACGCGCAATGGCGTCACTGAGCGCGCTCGCCGCGGCGTTCGGCGCCTGCTCGCCGAGGCGGCCGAGCGCCTCGCGCGCGAGACGTTCCCGCACGGCGTCGTGTTCCCGCAGCGCGGCCGACAGCAACGCGCGTTGCGCGTCACGTGACGACGGCTCGAGCGTCGCGAGTCCGTCGAGCCACGCCCAAGCGTCGGCGGGCTGGCCCGCGGCGAACAGCAGCTCGGCCACGAGCTCGCTCGCGTCGGTGTCGCTCGGGTCGTTTTCGGCGGCGAGCACGGCCGCGCTGAGCGCCTCGTGCGTGCGTCCGAGCAGCGACAGACAGCGCGCGCGCGCGCGCCAGGCCGGCGCATACGTCGGATCGAGGGAAATGGCCCGCGATAGCGCCGCGAGCGCCGGACCGGGTCGAGCAGGCCCGTCACGTCCAGGACGACACGCGACGCCGCCGTAACGCGCCAAGAGCTCTGGGCTGTCGGGATCGGCACCGAGCGCGCGCTCGAGCTCCTCGAGCGCGTGCGCGCGATCGCCCTCCGCGTCGGCGATGCCGGCTCGCAGGCTGGCGGCGTACGCCTCTTCGTCGATGGCGCGTCCCTCCTCCACCCGCCCGTCGATGACGCGCGCCACCGTGCCGCTCCCGAGACAGCCGCCGAGCAAGAGCAGAGGCGCGAGCCGGCAAGCGCCGCCCAAGATGCGGTCGATCGAATGAGCACTCAGGCGAGATCGCGAAGACACTGCGTTAGCTCGTCGTTTTCTTCGGACGTCCCTACGGTGATGCGCAGCTGGCGCGCCAAACGCCCGCCGCTCGCATGAAAGCTTCGCACGAGGACGCCGCGCGCCGACAGTGCCTCGAACACTTCCTGAGCGGGACGTTCCGTCTTGACCCAAAGGAAATTAGCGTCACTCGGCGTCACGCCGAGCGCCGCCAGCGTCCCGAGCTCCGCCGCGAGCCGCGCGCGTTCACCTTTCACGCGGTCGATCAGGTGCGTCACGTCGTGCCACAGATCGCGCACGACCACCGTGGCGAGCGCCTGGGAGACGCCGTTCATGTTGTAGGGCGGACGCACCTTGTCGAGCTCGGCGACGAGCTTCTTCGGGCCCACGAGCCAGCCGACGCGCAGGGCCGCGAAGCCGATTTTCGAGAGGGTGCGCAGGATGACGACGTTGTCGTAGCGGCGGAACAGCTCGAGCTGGTCGCGCTCGGCGTAGTTGACGTACGCCTCGTCGATCACGACGAGCGAGCCTTCGGCGGCTTCGATCACGCGCTCGAGGCGGCTCCGTGTGGCCATCGTGCCCGTCGGATTGTTCGGGCTCGCGATGAAAATCAGGTGCGGCTCGCTCACGTCGATGCCGCGGAGCAAGCTCTCCTCGGCGAGGTCCCATTCGGCGTCGAGCGGCACCTCGACCACGCGCTCTCCACGCAGCCGCGCGCTCAGGCGGTACATCACGAACGTCGGTGTGGTCGTGAGGATCGCCGGCGGCTCACTGCCGCGGCGAGGACGCGCGAACGCCGTCAACAGGAACGTGATGATCTCGTCGCTGCCGACCCCGAGCAACACTTCCTCGGGTTCGACGCCGAGGCGTGCGGCCAGGGCCGTCCTGAGCTCGACCGAAGTCGCGTCAGGGTAGCGATCGAGCCTCACGCGCGCAAAGGCCTCGGCGAGGCGCGCTCCCACCTCGGGCCCGAAGAGCGGCGGCGCCTCGTTGGCGTCGAGGCGAACCCGAAACTCACCCGCCGTCGGCAGGTACGGCTTGATGTCGGCGAGCTCGGGACGAAGCAGGTCCTCGACGTGCGGCATGGCTCGAGCGGCCCAGTATCACACTTCTTTTCGCGGCCGGCACCAGGCGGTGCTACGCGGGCGACAAGTGCCTTTCGCCGCGGTTTTAGGACAAGCGCCCGCCGTCACGACGCTCGAACGAGCGCTCGCGAGCGGCCGCGCGCACCACGCCTATCGCTTCGAGGGCCCGCCGGGTGTCGGCAAGGAGCTCGCGGCGTTCGCGCTCGCCCAAGCGCTCGTGTGCGAGCGGGGCAACGGTTGCGGCGAGTGCAGCGCGTGCCGGCGCGCCGTGACGCTGAGCGAGGACGATCCGCGTGTGCCCCAGCATCCGGATGTCGTGCTGCTCGGGCGCGGACTCTATCGCGGCCTGCTCGGCTCGAACTCGGGCGAAGCGACCGGCATCAGCGTCGAACAAGTGCGCCGCATCGTGCTCGCGCGCGTCGGTTTCCCGCCGCACGAGGGGCGCGCGCTCGTCTTCATCGTGCGCGAGGCCGACGAAATCACGACCCAGGCCGCGAACGCCCTCTTGAAAACCCTCGAAGAGCCGCACGAGAAGACGCACTTCGTCCTGCTCACGAGCCGCCCGAGCCGCTTGCTCGACACCATCCGTTCCCGCTCGCTACCCGTGCGCTTCGGGCCGCTCCCCGATGGCATCATCGCGAGCATCCTCGAAAAGCGCGGCCTCGATGCGAGCGTCGCCCCGTTTGCTCAAGGCAGCGCCTCGCTCGCGCTCGAGCTCGCCGATCCCGAGGAAAAACAAGAGCGCGACGCCTTCGTCCAAGCGGCGTTCGACGCCCTGACCGCGCCTGACCTCGCGCCCGCGCTCAAGCTCGCCGAAGGCCAAAAGAGGGACCGGGACGGCCTCAAAGCCCAGCTCACCTTCTTCGCCCAGGCTGTTGCCGCTCAAGCGCGCGCCAGCATCGCCGCCGACGCCAAAGCCGCCCTCGCGCGCGCGTTTCAGCACCGCACCGTGCTCCAAGCCATCGACGCCCTCGAACGCAACGTCCAGCCGGCGCTCGCGCTCGAGGCCATGTTCGTGCGGCTCCGCAGCGGTTGAAACGCGCGCCAGACCTGCGGACGCGGCGTGTGGTGCCGTCAGAGCGAGCGACGCGGACGCTCCGTGCGGCGCCGGCACTCCGGCGGTATGTTCGCGGCATGTGCCGGAACATCCGCCCGCTATTCAACTTCGAGCCGCCGGCGACGGACGAAGAGTGCCGCGCCGCGGCGCTCCAATTCGTGCGCAAAGTGAGCGGCACCCGCAGACCGAGCGACAAGAACCACGACGCCTTCGACCGTGCCGTCGAACAAATCTTCGCCGTCACGCGCACGCTCGTGGACTCGCTCGAGACCACCGCTGCCCCGAAGAACCGCGAAGAAGAAGCCGCCAAAGCCCGCGCCCGCTCCGCCGCTCGTTACGGCGAGTGATCGTCCCGCTCGCTATGGCGATTGAATCGCGCGCTTGTTACGGCGATTGAATCGCGACTGGATGCCCACGCCCGCAACATGCTCGGCGGCTTCGGCCGCCTGCGCGTGTTGCCGCCCCTCCCTTACGTCGTGCTCGCCTTCGGCTGCGCGCGCCGTGGGAGGGGCCACTAGGGCGCCCAGGCTCCGTATTCGATACGGCCGCAACTCACGGCGCCGTACCGTCGAGCGCCCGCTTCGTCACGGCGCCGCAACTCACGGCGCCGTATCGTCGAACATTCGATCGATCTTCGGATGATGCTCGGCCGGGTAACTCGTGGGCCGCATCCAAGCCGTTGCCAGCACGAACGCGACGACGAGCCCACCGAGGAGCGCCATGACCGCGAGCACCGTCGAGCCAACCACGAGCGCCAGCCCGAACAAGCCCACGGTGATCACGAACAACGCAACCATTGCTGTTGAGTGTCGCCACATGATGACCTGGAGACTGCATCAGCCATGCCATGCGTCTTGCCGACCCACGCGCTCGTCAGCACCGAAGAGAACCAGGGATCGAGGCGTTTGACCCCGAACGCGCATTTTTGCTCGCTGGGCCGTGCCGCGGCGCGTCGCGAACGCGTCGGTCGCGGAACACTCAGCCTGCGTCGAGCACAGCGCGCTGCAGCGCGAGCGCTCGTTCCGTCACCGCCTCCAGCCCCGCGGCGGCGGGCAGCAGCGCACCGATGACCGAAACCACTTCGGCATGTACGCCCGCGAGCGCCGCCCGCTCGAGATCGATCCCACCGATCGCCACGAGCGGCACCTTCGCGACGAGCGAAAGCTCATGCGCGCGCGCGAGCCCAGTGAGACCCACGACCGGCTCATGGTTTCGCTTGGACGGCGTTGCGAACACCGGCCCGAACGCGACGTAATCCGGTCGTTCGGCGAGCGCACGCTCGAGCTGCGCCAGATCGTGCGTCGAAATGCCGACGCGGAGCCCGGGCGCGAACCGCCGCACCTCCGCCACCGGCAAATCATCTTGCCCGACATGCACGCCGTCCGCTCCCGCGAGCAGCGCGAGATCGGGGCGATCGTTCGCGAAAAGTGCCGTCCCACTCACGCGACACAGCGGAGCGAGCTGCCGCAACAACGCGAGCGTCGCTCCTGCTCCGAGTGACTTCGCGCGCAACTGAACGAACGCCGGACGCGCAGCGAGCACCCGCTCCGCAAACGCGAGCGGCTCCACGCCGCGCGACTCGAGCGTATCGAGATCGATGATGGGATACAAACCGCGCAGCATCACGGCAGCGAAGCGTAGTCTGCGCTGCGCAGCTCGCGAACCCACAAAACACCCACAATTTCCCGCGCACGGCAACCGCTGGGTGGGTAGGACCAACTCGGACGAGCTCCGCCGGCAGCACGATTCAAGCGCCACGCATCGGTTTGGCGGGCCGTGTTTTCCAGCCGCCCACGGGCTGTGCTACGTCGGCTCGCGCATGAACGTACGGCTTGCCCTTTTTGCCGCTTCGACGCTGTGTCTGCTCGCCGTCGTTCATTGCGGGCAGCGGCCGAAGCCGCCCGATGTCGCGCCCATGGCGCCCGCGCCTTTGGACGCGGGCTCCGATTCGGGAGAGGGCGGAGCCGGCGGCGAAGCTGCCGAGCCCGATCATCACCGCCCCGATCCCGCTCTGGTGCAGAAGGCGCTCGACCGCACGGGCACACCCACGCCGGGCGACGAGGCGGCGCACGGCTTGCGCTTCGAGGTCGTCGAGGTCGGACCGAACCAAAGCTGGGCGCTCGCCGTCATCAACCGCGGCGGCGAGACGATGAACGTCGTCTTCGATCCGCGCCTGCTTACCCTCGAAGTCGAAGCACCCCCCGATCCCAAAGCGAAGAAGCACGCGAAGCCACCGAAGCCGCGCATCTGCCGCTTGCCCGACGGGCTCCGGCCCGCTCGCGCCGACGCCGCGTACGTCCTCAAGCTCGCTCCGGGGCACGGCATGGTCGAGTCGTTCGATCCGCGTCTGTATTGTCTGCCTGATCAGGGCACGACGCCGCTCATAGCGGGTGCGCGCGTCACGGCGAGCTTCGGCTGGGCGCCGAAAACGAAGCAGGTCTGGCGTCACGGCAAGCGCGTCGAGGAGCCGCTGCCCGTCACGCCGCCGTTCGTCGCCTCCATCGCGCCGCCGGCGCCGGACAACGCCGACGCTGGTGTGGAAAGCGCGGACGCGGCTGCCCCGGACGGCGGTGAGACGCCAAGCGGCATCGTGATGAAAGACGAAGCGCAAGCCGACGCCGGCGCGGAAGCACCCGTGAACGGCGGCGTGAAGGAGCTCCGTGGCACGACCTTCGAGCTCGGCGCCGACTACGCACCTCCTCCCAAGCCGCCCGCTAACGGACTCGTGTTCGAGATGACGCGCGGCTCGGACGCCGCGAACGAAGATTCGGCGACCGTCACCGTGCAGCTCACCAACCGCGGCTCACGGCCCGAGACCGTCTACTTCCGGCGCGAGCTCGTCACGTTCGAGGTGAGCAGCGTCGACGGCACTTCCACTTGCGATCCAGGTCCTGACGACCGTTCTCCCGACCGCCTGGCCTTCACCCACCTCGCTCCCGGCCGTTCGCTCGCGGTGACGAGCCGCCTCGAGGAGATGTGCGAAAAGGACACTTTTGCGCGGCCCGGCCTCTACTTGGTGCGCGCTAGGTTCGACAGCGACATATCAGGATCCGCATTCGGCCTCGACGCGTTCGTCGGGCACCTGACGGCGGACCGTCCGGCGACGGTTCGCATCCGCGCCGGCAAGCTGCCGTTCCCGGGAACGCGCTCGCTCGCCGACGTTCAGGTGGGTGCGCCCCCAGCGCCTTGAGCGAAGTCTCGGGCCTTCTGCCCATACCTCCGAGGCGTCACTCGACGAAATACACGTCGTCAACCCAGATCTCGGTCGCGAGAGGCGGGCCAGAGTCTGGGTCCGTGTTCTTCTGGGCCTGCCAGTTGATGCCGTAGACCTGATCGGGGAGCCATTGGGCCTGTTGGAAGCCCCACGACGGATCGATGGCGATGCCGCCCGCCGGGGGTACGCCATTCGTACCGGCATCGAGCAGCACCGTGAACTGTTGCCAGCTGCTCGTGAACGCGAACGTCTTCGCGTAACTGTTGTAGCACTTCGAGGTATTGCCACCGCCGCCGTTACAGATCTGTCCGCGGGGATCGGTATCCGTATCGGGGAATGAGACTTTGACTTGGAGCGAGCCCGTAGCGTCCGGCGTCGTGGTCATTCCCCAGAAAGTGACAGCCTTGTAATGACTGATATCGAAGGGGACAGTGACCATGGGGACGGACGGGCCTGCGCCGCCTGCACCGGCTAGAGCGCCCGCGCTGCCTCCAGCGCTTGCACCGCCAGCACTAGCGCCTGCGTCCGCAGCGGCTGCGTTACCTGCACTGCCCGCGCTGCTGCCTCCAGCTCCCGCGCCTGCAATGGCTGCATTTCCTGCGGCGCCTGCTCCCGCGCCTGCACTGCCTCCAGCGCTCGCACCGCCCGCACCGACTCCCGCGCCCGCGCCGGCTCCCGCCCCCGAAGTGCCGCCAGCTTCAGTGCCCGCACTGCCTCCGGCTCCTGCGCCTGCACCACCCCCAGCGCCTGCCGCATTGGGGTCAGGTTTCTGAGCGAACTCGAATCCGACGCCGCACGTGTCGTAGAGGCCGTTGAGCACGCAAGCCTGACGAGCCACGTGCTGGCTCATCTTCGTGCAGTTCAACGTCATGGTCGCTGTCGGCTGCGCGGTGAACATGAACGCGCCTTGCGGCGGATCCGACGTGTCGATGACGGTGCCGGCTCCTCCACTACCACTACCGGCGCTGGCGCTCGGCGCGTAGTTGGCGCCGCTATTGTACCAATAGCCTGGCGACAGCGGCTCGCTGATCCCCGTGAGCTGGATGGGCCCGTGGTCCGTCGTCTCCATGTCGTCGATGAGCACGTACGACCCGGTAAAGGAGTCCGGCGTGCAGCCCCCGCTGCCGCCTTGGCCCGACGTCATGCCGCCTTGAGCGGTCGTGCCACCTTGAGCGGACATGCCGCCTTGAGCGGACATCGTGCCGCCCTGAGCGGACATGCCGCCTTGAGCGGACATCGTGCCGCCCTGGCCAGACATGACGCTTCCAGCGTGACCACCGTTAGCGGCAGGCTTCCCTGAGTCGCTGTTCGAGCAACCGGTTCCAGTGGCGAGGATGGCGAGCCCAACGAGCGGATAAGACGAATCAAGAAGGCGCTTACGCATGGTGGCTACTCTAAGTGTGCCCAGAAGCTTGACCCTACGCCATGTAGCGTCAAGGCGACCGCGGATCAATGTCACCACTCCTGCTCTTTACGGGCGTGGATGACACGCGTCACTCCGGACGTTCGCGCGTATCACGAAAGGCGCGGGAAAGATCTAGAAAAATCCAGCACAGCGTGCGCGCGCCTCGCCCCGGACTTGGAGCAGCGCCAGGGGGACGGCTCCGATGCGCGACGGCTTCTTCTACTTCGGGCGGGCACGACCTGAAGTCGGCTTGCGACCTTGCGACTCGAGGCTAGAGCACCGACCGGTTTGAACTACGCCGCCTAGGTTGTGTGCCGAGAGATACATCATCCCCGGGACTGGGGGTCGTGCTCCTGATCGCGCGGGAAGAAAGACGCGAAAGGCTGGTGCTGGAGCGAGTCTTTCCGCTCTTCGATGAGCTCGCGCCCGAAATCTTTTTCGGCGGCGAGGGCATTGTGTGCCACGCAGCGTAGAGTGAGATTGCATGCGCGGTGATCGCCGCCGGCGGCAAACGGTTTCAGGTGGTGAAATTCGAGGCGGTGGGTCTCCTGACAACGCGCTCCGTTCGCATCAACGTAGCTACAGCGGTTGCCGTCACGCGCGAAGACGGTGCGGCGCACGGCGGCGGGAATGTGGCGACCGCGCCGGCGCGGGTATGGCGGGTCGGCATCTTGTTCGCGCGCGTCGGTCCATTGGGCATCTTGGCCGAGCGCGTTAGTTCTCCTCTGAGCGTGCGGTCGCGGCTG
>JAICTZ010000063.1 GCA_025936115.1 Polyangiaceae bacterium | reverse complement strand
GCGAGCGATGGTTGGTCCCGCCTCGCGGGACGTGCACCGGCTTTTCGCTGGGGCTTCCGCCCCAGACCCGCGTCCGCTTCGCGTCCGCCCTAGTGCAGCGCCCCACCGGAAGTTGAACGTATCTCACATGCGCTGCACTAGAACCTGAGCTTCCACGGCCGCGCCTGCTCGCGGCGACACGCTTCGTCCGGGTTCCGGTGGAGCTCCCACGTCACGTACAGGCGCCCGTCGCTCGAGAGCGTGTCGGGCGGGGGCTTTGCGAGTGGAAAGGCGCGCCCGAACGCCGCCACCGCCGCCGCATCGAACTCCGGCACACCGCTCGACCCGACGACGCCGACTTCGGTGAGCGCGCCGCTCTCGCCGTCGATCACGATTTCCACCGTGGTCTCGAGCGTCGCGTCGGACAGCGGATTGTCCTTCGGTAAACTCGTGAGCGAGCGCAAAAAGGAATCGGCGAACGCCTCGTGCACGCACGCATGCACGTTGTCGAGGTACGCGCCGAGTTCCGCCTCCGCCCCTTCCCACGCCACCGGTCGCCCGCCGTTCGCTTGCGGCTTGTACCCGGCGATCGCCTGCGCCCAATCGTCGACCTTCACGGCGCCGAGTGCGAGCGTCTCGATCGGATGCGGCGCCTTGCAGGGCACGTTCGGACGTTCACCGGGGGGCGGCGCGGGCGGCGCGGCGGCCGTCGCTGCGGGCGCACTCGGAGCGCTCGCAACGACGCTCGCCGTAGGAACGGCCGGCGCCGGCCCCGTCGCTGCGGGCGCGGCCTGACACGCGCCGAGCGCGGCGCCGAACGTGATTTGCAAAACGGAGCGTCTCAATGCTGTCGCACTCTAGTGCACCGGCCATGAGATAGGCGTAACCATCGCTGGCGGCGACTGGTCCCTCCGAATTTCCGAGCAAGAGCGGCGCGCGGGGCGAAATCACGTTCTCCTTCCGCTACTCGGCGAGCGCGCAATATCAGTTCGACATCGAGGGTGACGACGACATCTGGGTCTTCGTCAACGGCCACCTCGCCGTCGATCTCGGTGGTTGGCACGTTCCGCTCGACGCGACCGCGATCCTTCAGAGCGGCTCGCTTTCGGTCAACGCCGCGCTCTCAGTGGACGACTACGGCCAAGCCAGCCGTTCCGTTACCTCGGAAATTTCCACTGACGAACTCGGGCTCGTCGACGGGAACGTGTATGCGATCAAGATCTTCAACGCCGAACGCGAAGTCGAAGGCTCGTCGTTCAAGCTCGGCGTAACGGGCCTCGACGCCACCGTGAGCACCTGCACGCCTTCGCCGTGATAACCTGAGGCGTTCTCCGCCAACGGTGACGCCATGCGATTGCGAGCGATTCACGGAACTCTAGCGGGCGTCCTCGTGATGCTCGCCTTCGGCTGCGGGCAGGGCGGGGAATCGAAGGACGGCAAGCCTGCCGGTTCCGGCGGCACGACGGCGGAGTCCGGTGGCGTCGGCGGCACGAGCACTGGTGGCGGCACGAGCACCGGCGGCGCGAGCACCGGTGGCGGCACGAGCACCGGCGGCGCGAGCACCGGCGGCGGCACGAGCACCGGCGGCTCGGCCGGAGCGAGCACCGGGACGGGCGGCGCCGCGGACGCGAGCGGCGGAATGCCGTCCTCGGGCGGCGCGGGCGCGGGCGGCACGGCGGGTCTCGGCATGGCCGGCCGCGGGCGCGGCGGGCCTGGTGGCATGGGCGCGGGCGGCGCGGGCATGGCCGGCGCGGGCACCGGTGCGGGCGGGTCACCTGCGGCCGGGGGCGCGGGCAGCGACGTGGTGGTCACGATCACGAACGGCGTCTTCTGGAACGACACCGACGGCAAGCGCATCGAGGCCCACGGCGCGGGCCTCATTCACACGAACGACGCTTGGTATTGGATCGGCGAGGACAAGTCGGCGAACTCGGGCAACTTCAAGGCCGTCAACTGTTACCGCTCGACGGATCTGTCGCACTGGGAGTTCCGACACGCGATCATCACGCAACAGACGTCGACGGAGCTCGCTGCCTCCGATCGCATCATCGAGCGTCCGAAGGTCGTCTACAACGAGGCGACCAAGAAGTACGTGATGTGGCTGCACTGGGACGGCGCGAACTACGCGACGGCGGAAGCGGGCGTCTTCACGAGCGACACCGTCGACGGGGACTACCAGCAAGTTCGGCATTTTCAGCCGAACGGCAACATGTCGCGTGACGACACGTTATTCGAAGACGACGACGGCAAGGCCTATTTCCTCTCGGCCGCGAACAACAATCAGGACTCGGCGCTCTACCTGCTCACGGACGATTACACGAACGTGAGTAAGCAAATCGGCACGCTCTGGAAGGGCTCCTCGCGTGAAGCGCCCGCGATCATGAAGACGAACGGCACGTACTTCATCGTGAACTCCGCCGCGACGGGCTGGGACTCGAACCAACAAAAATACGGCACGGCCACGGCCATGGACGGCACCTGGAGCTCACTCGCCAACGTGGGCGACGGCACCACCTACGACACACAAGCCGCGTTCGTCATCCCGGTCGTCGGCTCGAAGACGACTACCTTCATCTACGCGGGGGATCGCTGGCAAGACCCGGATTTGAAGAGCTCGAAGTACATCTGGCTCCCGCTCAAGGTGAACGGGACCAAGCTCGTGATGGACTACTACGACAGCTGGCAGCTCGACGTGACCACGGGCGAATGGTCGGCGGCCGGCGCGGGTAACGACGACGGCTTCTTGCCGCAGACGACCTGGAAGCTCGTGAGCGCGGACAGCGAGGAAACCGAAGCCGAAGACGGCAGCGCCACGAACGCGTTCGACGGCTCGACTTCGACCTTCTGGCACACGCAATACACCGGCGCAAAGCCCGAACCCCCGCACGAGCTCGTGATCGATCTCGGAGCGAGCTACTCGCTCACGAGCTTTCGCTACACGCCCCGCCAGGACGGCAGTCAGAACGGCATGGTCAAGGACTACGAGTTTTACGTGAGTGACTCGACCTCGACCTGGGGCGAGCCGGTCAAGACGGGCGCCTTTGGAACCTCGACCCAGGCGACGACCGTCACTTTCACGGCCACGCCTGGCCGCTACGTCCGCTTCCGCGGCATGGACGAGATCAACGGCAAGGCCTACACGAGCGTCGCCGAGCTGAACGTCGCCGGGACGCCGGTTCAATAGCGTCAAATACTGAGGATCAGCTTCTTTATGAGCTGGATCACGAGCAAGAGCACGATGGGCGTGATGTCGAAGCCGCCGAGCGGCGGG
This sequence comes from Polyangiaceae bacterium, assembly GCA_025936115.1. Lineage (GTDB taxonomy): Bacteria > Myxococcota_A > Polyangia > Polyangiales > Polyangiaceae > PMG-095. The sequence continues at coordinate 25,525 of JAICTZ010000063.1, read as the reverse complement.
ATCCGGCGGCGCAGCGGCGCGAGCACGGGCTCGGTCAGCGCCGAGGTGATGCGCACCACGGGGTTCTCGGGCGAGAGCCGCAGCCACGAGAGCCCCACGCTCACGAACACCACGAACGAGTAGAGATCGAGCAGAAAGAAGACGAGGGCCACGCCCCTCTCCCATGGGCTCGGGCCGGTGCGCCGTCAACCGCGGCGCGCGCCGAAGCGGGCGCTTGCGATGTTCGACGGTGCGCGTATTACGCTTGGAGTCGCTCGTTGTATCCTCGGGTTTGCCAGATGCGCATCGCACTCCTCTACCCGCCACCGTGGAAGATCCCGGATCGCGGACAGCCGGCGCTCGACAACGCCGGCACTCCGAGCGGAGTCTTGCGCGATGGTCCCCCCGAAGGCCCCCCCGGCGACTACCGGGACGGCGACCTCGACGCTGATTTTTATCAGACGCCGTACGGCCTGTTCGCGCTCGGCGCGCAGTCGATCCGCGCCGGACATCGCGTGAAGGTGATGAACCTCTCGGGTTTCGCCTGGTCCCGCGTCGAGGAGGTGATCGGCGAGCTCGAGGCCGACGTGTACGGGCTTTCGTGTTGGACCGCGAACCGGCGCGGGGTCGCGCTCGTGGCCCGCGAAATACGGCGGCGGCACCCGCGCGCTTGCATCGTCATCGGCGGGCCGCACGCGACGCCGCTCGCGCGCGAGATGCTCGAGCATTACCCGGAGATCGACTGCGCGACGCTCGGTGAGAGCGACGCTACGTTCGCCGAGATCGTCGAGCGCGTCGAAGCAGGGCGGAGCCTCGACGGCTTGGCGGGCGCGGTGGTGCGCACGAGCCGCGGCGTCGAGGCCGGGCCCGAGCGCTCGAACGTGCGCGAGCTCGACGCGCTCGAGTGCCCGCATCGTTACTACGGCACGCACATCGTCATGACGTCGCGCGGCTGCCCGTGGGCCTGCACGTTTTGCGGCGCCGAGACGACCTGGGGCCGGGGTTTTCGCGGCCATTCCGTACCCTACGTGCTCGACATGCTCGAGGCGGCGCTCGCGCGCGTCCGCGTGCGCATGCTGCAAATCAAGGACGACACGTTCACCACCAACAAGAAGCGCGTGATCGAGCTTTGCCGCGGCATCCGCGAGCGCAAGCTCAACTTCTTGTGGAGCTGCGACACGCGTGTCGACGTGCTGAGCGACGAGCTCCTCTACGAAATGCGGCTCGCGGGCTGCCAGCGGCTCTCGCTCGGCGTCGAGTCCGGCTCGCAGCGCATCCTCGACGCGATCCACAAGAACATCACCGTGGACGAGATCGTCGCGGCGACCGCGATGGCCAAGCGTCACGGCGTGCAGGTGCGCTTTTACATGATGCTCGGTAACCGCGGGGAGACGCGCGAGACCTTCGAGGAGACGCTCGCTTTTCTGGATCGCGCCGCGCCGCACCAATACATCTTCTCGTGTCTCTCGGTGTTCCCCGGTACGGCGGATTTCAAGGCGGCCGAGCGCGCCGGCTGGCTCCAGCGCGAGGCCTATTTCACCGAGGATTTTCAGGAGCTCAAGGTGCCGTTCGACGCGAGCGAGGACGACGCGCGCCTCCTCAACGACTGGTTCGGGAAGAACCACGGCCTGCAAGACAAGTACTCACCGAGCGTGGAGGAATGTCGTGCGGTGCTCGGCAGGCTGGGCGAGCACGCGCCGGCAGTGCTCGATCTCGCGGGAGCGCATTATGCCGCGGGCGAGCTCGAGGCCGCGGCGCGTGAAGCCCGGCGCGCCCTCGAGCTCGGTCATCCGACGCCGGGCCTCGCCTACAACTACCTCGCCTGCGTGGCGTACCGGCAAGGCGACATCACGGGCATGCAGGATCATTTCATGGCCGCGGCCAAGACGGATCCGCAGCACCACGTGCTGATCGCGAACGTGGAGGCGGCGCGCACGTGGTTTCGCGAGCGCGGCCCGGAGCGCGGCACGCCGCTCGTGCTCGAGGGGCGGCATGATTTTCAGCTGTTCCAGCGCAACACGCAGCCGACCCTGCCGGGCGCGCTCGGCGAGGACTTCGCGAACTGGGACGCTGCGCCCGAGCCGATCGGCGTCGCGCCGCGCAGCGCGGAGCAGGAGAACGCAGGCTGGCTGCCCGATCCCGAGAGCGTCATGCGGCTCGACGTCGGCGGGGAGCCGATCGAGTTTCGGCACAAGCGGCTCAGAGTCGTCGAGTGAAGGACCTCGTCTGCAAGCCGATAGGCATCGTGCATTCGCCCTTTCGCGAGCGTGCGGAGGCGCCGCGGCAGACTGCCGCCGCGCGCGAGGTGCGCGGCACGATCGAGCTTCTTCCGGGTCAGGACTTCGAGCACGCGCTCGAAGACATCGAGATGTGGCCCTATTTGTGGGTGCTCTTCTGGTTTCACCTGAACGAGGGCTGGCGCCCGAAGGTGCTACCGCCGCGCAGCGCCAAGCGCCGCGGCTTGTTCGCGACGCGCGCCCCGTACCGGCCGAACCCCATCGGCATGAGCGCGGTGAAGCTCGAACAAGTCGACGGCCTCGTCTTGCACGTGAGCGCGCTCGATATGCTCGACGGGACGCCCGTGCTCGATCTCAAGCCGTACGTGCCCTACGCGGACGCCCTCGCCGATGCCGAGGGCGGCTGGCTCGAGGCCGGGCTCGATCCGCAGCCGGGCTTCGAAGTCGAAATCGGTGAGGGCGCTGCGCGCGAGCTCGGCTACCTGCGCGACAGCTGGAACATCGAGCTCGAGGAAGCGATCCGCCGCGTCCTCGTGCTCGGCCCGCAGCAGCACCCGTACCGGCGCATCCGGCGCGTGGGCGACGAAATGGTGCTCGCCGTCAAAGACTTCCGCGCGCGCTTCACGGTGGACGGTCGCCGCATCGTCGTTCACGCCATCACGAGCGGCTACCGCCCGCGCGAGCTCGCGACGAACCCCGCGCCCGAGCTCGAGCCGCATCGCGCGCTCGTCGGCATGCGGCCGCGCGCGGAGTGAGCGCGGCCTAGGTTCCGCCGGGGCTCACCGGGCAGCCCATGTCGCGGGCTTCGCCGGGGGCGAGCGCCAGCGTCTCGACCGTCTTCTTGGTTTGCGTCGTGGCGGAGACGAGCCGCGCCTGGTACGTCCACATGAACTTGTCGCGCTCGGCGACGTTGCCGGCCTTGTCGATGTTGAGCGGGAGGGGGACGACGCTGACGGTCACGCCCGAGCTCTCCTGGGTTTCCTTGCCTGCTTCGACGAGCTTCACCTCCGGCATGTTGTAGCTGACGGTCTCGGTTTGGTCGGTTGCCGTCGGGGCTTTCGCCGGCCCGTCATGCGCTGGTGCGTTTTCTTGGCTTGTCGCGCTCGTCCGGGTCCCGGATAGGGGCCGTGAGGGAGAGCTTCAATCGCATCCATTAATCGGTGCCACATTCGGTGGTGTCGCGGAGCGCAACAGTCAGCACCCATTTCCCGATGGTCTCGCCCAAGCTCACGTCCCCCTGCGCATCGCTGGAGTCGACACTTCCCGAATCCTTGCGAACGCAGACGGGATATGCGTCGCCCTCACGAAAGATCTTAACCACGACTTGGTATTCCCCGGCGGCCGCCTCTTCGATCGCGGCGCCAACCACGCCGCCGACGACGCGCCCGGTCGTTTCCGCAGAATAATCACCGGCAGTCCACTTGGAGACCCAAACCTCGATGCGTGGTGTGCCGGGATGGTCGTCGTTCGCCGCATAGAGTTGGTTCGGGATGCCGCGGTTCGTCAGGCCTCCCGTGATCGTCTCGGCGATCGCGGCAATGCCGCCGAACTCGTCCCCAGTGTCATTTTCCACGCGCAACAAGACCGCAACTTCCTTTTTGATCGGCTGTCCCATGATCAGGCGCGGACCCGACGCACAGGCGCCGAACACGAGCGCGGACGAGATGAGCAGCAGTGAGCAGGCGTGGCGGGGTGATCTCTGAGCAAGCACGGGCGCGGAGACTACTCCAGGGCTGCGGGACCTGCTGGCAGCACGCGACGGGCGGCGCCGTGCGCTGGACCCTAAGCCCGCGCGGGGCGGAGGCAGCCGACGGAGGTTTGGGCGGGCGTTCGCGTGGAGTCGGCGGGGCGACGCGCGACAAAAGCAGCAGCACTTTGCGCGCGGCTATGCGCGCGACGCTTTGCTCGACGCTCAGGCGGCAGTGTTTGTCGAGGAGCACCGGCTTCGTCGATTCCGCGAAGGCGACGCCGACAGGCAAGCTCTGTGCGAGCGCCTCGGTCGCGAGCCGTACGCGCAGGAGCTCGCGCCAGCGCGGTCGCGCGCCGCCGGCACGGAACGCGCCGCGCCAGCCGAGCGCCTCGAAGCTCAGCGCCACGAGCTGCGGGCAGAGCACGAGCACGACACCGAAAGTGCCGACGCTCGTGACGAGGCCGAAGACTCGCTGCGCGTCCGCCGTCGAGAACATGCGCCAGAGCAGCACGGCGGCGCCGCCGACCGCCGTGCACCGAAGAACCACCAGCGAAATGCGTCTGGAACGCTGCACGGAGCTAAATTTACCGTGCAAAGGCCGCGCTTCGGTGCCTCCTCGGTGACAACGCCGCGCCAACGGTCACGCCACCGATGCGGGATGGCGTGTGTTTCCGAAAGGAGTCAGACACATGCTCGCAACATGGGGCGCGCGACGCTCGGGGCGCGAAAGGGCCCTTATGAAAAAGCTGCTCGGACTGCTCGCGGTCGCTGCGTTTCAGGTCGTGCTCAATGGTTGCTCGAAGTCGGAGCCTCCAGCGGCGAAGCCCGCCGAGGAGGCCCAACCGGCCGTCAATGCGGCGGCGCCCTCGGTTTCGGCCGCGGCAGCAGCAGCGGCGGCTCCCGCACCCGCGCCGGCCGGACCCGCGCTCAAGATTGCGTACAGCGATTGGCCGGGCTGGATCGCTTGGGACGTAGGCATTCAGAAAGGATGGTTCAAGGATGCGGGCGTCAACGTGGACTTTGCGTGGTTCGAGTACGCGCCGTCGATGGACGCCTATTCGGCCGGTAAGGTCGACGCCGTGGCGGTCACGAACGGGGATGCGCTCGTTACGGGCTCGAGCGGCGCGCCCAGCAAGTGCATCCTCGTGAACGACTACTCGAACGGCAACGATATGATCGTCGCCAAGCCTGGGATCAAGAGCGTCGCCGAGCTGAAGGGCAAGAAGATCGGCGTCGAGGTCGGCCTCGTCGATCACTTGCTTTTGCTGAAGGCGCTCGAGAGCGCGAAGCTCAGCGAGAAGGACGTGAAGATCATGAACGTGACGACCGATCAGACGCCCCAGGCGCTGAAATCGGGCACGGTCGACGCCATCGCCGCCTGGCAGCCGAACAGCGGCCAAGCGCTGAAAGACGTCGCTGGTTCGACGGCAGTCTTCACGAGCGCGAACGCGCCGGGCCTCATCTTCGACCACCTGTGCGTGAATCCGAAGAGCCTCGCGGAACGGCACGCGGATTGGGAGAAGGTCGTGGGCGTGTGGTTCAAGATCGCCGACTTCATCAAGAACCCGGCGAACCTCGACGAAGCGGCGAAAATCATGGGCGCCCGCGTGAAGATGCCGGGCGAGGAATACAAGAAGCTCATGGCCGGCACGGCGTTTCAGGACATGGCCGGCAACCTGAAGGCGTTCGAGAAGGGTGACGGGCTCGACTCGGTCTTCGGCTCGAGCAAGACCGTCGACACCTTCTTCACGAAGAACAAGATGTACAAGAAGGCGGTAAAGTACGAAGAGTACTTCGACCCGAGCCTCGTCGAAGCGCTGTCGAAGGCAAGCAAGTAGCCGATGTCGGAGCTCGCCGAAGGTGAGATCGACGCCTCGACGTTCGATCCGATGGAGGAGCCGGTGCGACCCCGGCTCCTCGCGGTACGCCAGCCGCTTTCGTCGCGCGCGACGTTGTCGGTCGGCGTGCTCGCCTTCGCGAGCCCGCTTTTGCTCTGGTGCGCGCTCAGTTACCTACCGTTCGTGTGGCACCCGCTCGTGCTCGTGCACGACGCGGGTGACAAGAGCGTGCCGGGGACGTACGCGTACCTGGCCGAGGACCAGCTCGTGGAGCGCGAGGTGTTCGCGGCGCGCAATCAGGAGCTCGCCCGCGCCCACGCGAAGCTTGCCCAGGGCGAGCGCTCGAATCCCATCTATTTCCAGCCGCCGCACGCGGTCGCCCGCGCCCTCTACACGGCGTTCACGACGCCGCCCGAGGGCATCGGTGACGTCTGGTTTCACCAGAGCTTGCTGCAGAGCTGCAAGGTGATTTTTTGGGGCTTCTTCTGGTCCGCCGTTTTCGGCATTCCGCTCGGGATCGCCTGCGGTACGTTCGCCTTCTTCTCGCGCTTGTTCGAGCCGTTCGTCGATTTCGTCCGCTACATGCCGGCACCCGTGTTCGGCGCGCTCGCGGTCAGCATCTTCGGGCTCGCCGAGGAGCCGAAGGTCGCCATCATCTTCATCGGCACCTTCTTCCAGATGGTGCTCGTCGTGGCGAACACGACACGCACGGTGGATCTCTCGCTACTCCATGCCGCGCAGACGCTAGGCGCGAAGAACCGCCAGCTCGTCTGGCACGTCGTGATCCCCGGCATTTTGCCGGCGCTCTACCGCGACGTCCGCATCCTCATCGGCTGGGCCTGGACCTACCTCGTGGTCGCCGAGCTCATCGGTGAAAAGACGGGACTTTCCGCCTTCATTTACCAGCAGCAGCGCTACCGTCACTTCGACAACGTGTACGCGGCGATCGTCAGCATCGGCCTGCTCGGGCTCGGCATCGATCAGCTGCTCGCGTTCTCGGGTCGCTATTTCTTCCCCTGGGAGAGCGGGAACTTACGGCTCTTTCGCCTCGCGCGCAGCGTGCGCCAAGTCATTCCCGGGGGGCTCCGGCCAGCCGCCGGCGTCGCCCCGACCCGCTGAAGGAGTGCGAAGCGATGAACGACGATCGCCTGGAGCTTCCGAGTTATCTCGACCACGCACCGGACGTGCGACAGCGCATCGAGACGCTGCGGGCGCGGCCCGTAGTCATGAGCGTGGAGTCGCTCGGGCGTGATTTCGACGCCAACGGCGTGCGCACGACGGCGCTCTCTCGCGTGAGCTTCGAGGTGCGACAGCGCGAGTTCATCAGCGTGATCGGGCCCTCCGGCTGCGGTAAATCGACGCTGATTCGCATCCTCGCCGGGCTCGACTACCCGACGAGCGGCACGGTGCGCCTCGACGGGCGCGCCGTGCAGGGACCCGGCGCCGATCGCGGCATGGTGTTTCAATCTTACACGCTCTTCCCGTGGCTCACGGTGAAGAAGAACGTGATGTTCGGCCTGAACATGAAGGGCGTCCCGCGCGCGGCGGCGGAGCAGGTAGCGCTCGAGTGGCTCGGCGTGGTCGGGCTCGCCGACGCCGCCGACAAGTACCCGGGGCAGCTCTCGGGCGGGATGAAGCAGCGCGTCGCGATCGCGCGGGCGCTCGCGAACGAGCCGCGCATCCTGCTGATGGACGAGCCGTTCGGCGCGCTCGACGCGCAGACGCGCTGCAGCATGCAGGCGCACCTCTTGCGGATTTGGGAAGCGGTCGATGTGACCGTGCTCTTCATCACCCACGATCTCGAAGAAGCCGTGTACCTCTCCGATCGCATCGTCGTGCTCGGAGCGAACCCGGGACGTATCGTCGAGATCATCGACGTGCCCGTGAGTCGTCCGCGTTCCCCCGCTCAGTTTCTGTCCGGCCATTTCCTCGCGACGAAACAGCGCCTGGAAGAGTTGATCCACGGCCCGCAGACGTTCCGGCGCATTCGCGCCGCGTGAAACCGAGCTGAAACATCAGCGGATCTAGCGTCGGAGCTGCCTGACCGGGACGACCCGGTCCGTAGCAGCGCCGTCCGGGTGCCGCTTCGCAAGGGCTAGCGCCGGGACGACCCGGCACCGAGCCTGTCCTCACCCGCGTGCGGGTGCGGCGGAGGTGTCACTCGATGCCGAACAATATGGATCCCGAAGTGCCGCGGCGCGTACTCCTGGCGGAGCCGCTCCGCGGCGGTCAGATGTGGTCGCGCGTGCTCAAGCGCGGCGAGGTGCTGCGGCTCACCGACGTGGAGGGCGGCGCGAGCGTTGCGGCGCTGTTCTTCAACGCCGACCAGCCGCTCGAGCGTTACAACATGCCCGACACGCTCAAGGCGCAGCACATCGCGCGTCTGACCGCGGGTAACGTCTTGTTTTCGGACATGGGCCGAGTGCTCTGCTCCGTCGTCTCGGACAGCGCGGGCTGGCACGATACGATCACCGGACATTTGCGCGCGGAGGCTTCGCGCGCGAAGTACGGCGAGGGGAGCTATCAGGCGCTGCGCAACGATTTTCAGCGAAATACGCGCGACAACTTCTTGATCGAGCTCGGCAAATTCGGGCTCGGCAAGCGCGACCTCCACGCGAACGTGAATTTCTTCGTGAAGGTGGTGGCCGACCGTGACGGCAATTTGAAATGGGTGGTGGGCACACACCCGGGGGCCGCGGTCGAGCTCCGAGCGGAGATGAACGTGCTCTGCGTGCTCTCGAACACGCCGCACCCGCTCGACCCCTCGCCGCGTTACGCGCCGAAGCCCGTCGCGCTCGAGGTGTCGTTCGGTCCGAAAGCTGCCGCGGACGACGCTTGCCGCACATCCTGCGCCGAAAACGAGCGGGGCTTTTTGCTCACCGAACGTGAGTTTTTGGGGGTTGGGTGAGCACCATGGCGCTCAAAGAAAGCACGCTCGTGCCCGAGAAAGCCGCGTTCTCCAGGGTGGTCAACGCCGGCTCCGGCTTCAGCCGCGGCATCGCGCGCGGGCAAACGGTGCGCATCGTGGACCTCGAGGGCAATCAAGCCGTAGATACGTTGTTCTTCGACGCGCACGAGCCGACCAATCGCTATAGCGCGGTCGATACCATCCGCGAGCAAGGGAACATTTACCTCACGACGGGGACGCGCCTCGTTTCGACCGAAGGTGACGTGCTGCTCACGATCGTCGCCGACACCTGCGGGCGCCACGACACCCTCGGCGGCGCGTGCGCGGCCGAATCGAACCAGGTGCGCTACGCGCTCGAGAAGAAGTACATGCACAACTGCCGCGATACGTTCCTGCTCGAAATCCAGACGCGCCTCGAGCGGTTCGGTAAGCGCGACCTCACGCACAACGTCAATTTCTTCATGAACGTCCCGGTCACGCCCGAAGGCGGGCTGACGTTCGAGGACGGCGTCAGCGGCTCGGGCCGCTACGTGGAGCTGCGCGCCGAGCGCGACGTCACGATACTGATCTCGAATTGTCCGCAGCTGAACAATCCGTGCAACGCCTTTAACCCGACTCCAATCCAAGTACTGATTTGGGATTGAACAGGCAGAGGGAAGGCTGAGCCATGTTCTCGAAAGTTCTCATAGCAAACCGCGGTGAAATCGCGGTGCGCGTCATCACGACGCTCAAGCGACTCGGTGTGGCGTCGGTGGCCGTGTATTCGGAGGCCGATCGGCATGCGCGGCACGTGCTCGACGCGGACGAGGCGGTGTGCGTGGGGCCGCCGCCCGCGCTCGAGAGCTATTTGAACGTCCCGGCGATTTTGGCCGCCGTCGAGCGGACCGGCGCGCAGGCCGTGCATCCGGGCTACGGCTTCTTGAGCGAGAACGCCGCGTTCGCCGAGACCCTCGAAGCACGCGGGATTGCGTTCGTGGGGCCGACGGCCGAGCAAATCCGCGGCTTCGGCACGAAGCACGGCGCGCGTTCGATCGCGACGGAGCTCGGCGTGCCGCTCTTGCCCGGGACGGGGCTGCTCGACGACGCGGGGGCGGCGAAGCTCGCCGCGGAGCGCATCGGCTTTCCGGTGATTTTGAAGAGCACCGCGGGCGGCGGCGGCATCGGAATGCAGCTCTGCCGGGACTCGGCGCGGCTCGTCGAGCAGTTCGATTCCGTGCGCTCGCTCGCGCAGAAGAACTTCGGTGACGGTGGCGTGTTTCTCGAGCGTTACGTCGAGCGCGCGCGCCACATCGAGGTTCAGATTTTCGGCGACGGCAAGGGTCGGGTGGTCACGCTCGGCGAGCGCGATTGCTCGGCTCAGCGCCGGCACCAAAAAGTGATCGAAGAGACGCCGGCGCCGCGCTTGCGCCCCGAAGTGCGGCGCGCGCTCTTCGACGCCGCGGTGAAGCTCGGTACGGCCGTGCGCTACCGCTCGGCCGGAACGGTGGAGTTCGTCTACGATGACGAAACCGAGCGCTTCTACTTCCTCGAAGTGAACACGCGTTTGCAGGTCGAGCACCCCGTGACCGAGCTCGTCACGGGCGTGGATCTCGTGGAGTGGATGCTCCGCGTCGCGGCGGGGGAGGGTTTGCCGGCGGTGTTGCCGGAGCCGAAAGGACACGCGGTCGAAGTGCGGCTCTACGCGGAGGATCCCGCGCGCGGGTTTCGTCCGAGCGCGGGACTCGTTACCGAAGCCGAATTCTCGAGCGGCGCGCGCGTCGACGGCTGGGTGGAACGGGGCAGCACCGTGTCGTCGTTTTACGACCCGATGGTCGCCAAAATAATCACCCACGGCAGCACCCGGGAAGAAGCGCTCGGGCGACTCGCGGTCGCGCTCGACGAGACCCGCGTCGGCGGCATCGAAACCAACCTCGAATACCTGCGTGCGCTCGTCCGCGACACCACCGTTCAGAGCGGACGGGTGACGACCGCCACCCTCGGCGCTTTCACGTTCCGAACGCGCACCGTCGAAGTGCTCACGCCCGGCACGCTCACGACGGTGCAGGATTACCCGGGACGCCTCGGCTATTGGGACATCGGCGTGCCGCCTTCGGGCCCGATGGACACGCTGAGCTTCCGGCTCGCCAATCGCGCGGCCGGCAACCCCGAAGGCGCACCAGCGCTCGAGCTCACGGTGTCGGGTCCGACGCTCAAGTTCGCGTGCGACGTGACGGTCGCTTTGGCTGGGGCACGCATGAGCGCGACGCTCGACGGTGAAACGGTCGAATACCACTGTCCCATCGCGGTGAAGGCCGGACAAACGCTGGCGATCGGCGCGGTGAAGGGAGCAGGCTGTCGCGCGTACCTCGCCGTGCGTTTCGGCTTCGAAGTCCCCGAATATCTCGGCAGCCGTTCGACCTTCACGCTCGGCGGCTTCGGCGGGCACGGCGGCCGCGCGCTCAGAAAAGGCGACGTGCTGCACGTGAGCCCCGCGCGTGATTTGCCGGATGAACCGCACGCGCTCGACCCGGCGCTCGTGCCGGAGCTCACCGACGACTGGACGCTCGGGGTCGTGTATGGGCCGCACGGCGCTCCCAACTTCTTCACGCCCGACGACATCCGCACGTTTTTCGAGACGGCGTGGGAAGTGCATTACAACTCGGCGCGCACGGGCGTGCGTTTGATCGGCCCGAAGCCGGCTTGGGCGCGCTCGGACGGCGGTGAGGCGGGCCTTCATCCCTCGAACATCCACGACAACGCGTACGCGGTGGGCACGGTGGACTTCACCGGGGACATGCCGATCATCCTCGGTCCCGACGGGCCGAGTCTCGGCGGCTTCGTTTGCCCGGCGACGGTCGCGCGCGGCGAGCTCTGGAAAATCGGCCAGCTCAAGCCCGGCGCGCGCGTGCGTTTCGTGCCGTTCAGCATCGAGGACGCGGTCGTGCTCGAGCGGGGCCAGGCGCGAGCGCTCGCCGAGCGTACGGCTCGGCCGCCCGTGAAGCTCGTGAAAAAGGCGCCGGAGAGCGCGATTTTACGCGAAATTGCGGCCGACGGTGAGCGTCCGCGCGTGGTGTACCGGCCGTCGGGCGATCGCTACCTGCTCGTCGAATACGGGCCTCTCGTGCTCGACCTTGCGCTCCGCTTTCGCGTGCACGCGCTCTGGGAGTGGCTCGGTCGCGAGAAGCTCGCCGGCATCGTGGACGTGACGCCGGGCATTCGCTCGCTGCAATTGCACTACGACCCGGCGCGGCTGTCGCTCGCGAAGCTCTTGGACGTGCTCGGGCGCGCCGAGAGCGAGCTCCCGGGCGTGGACGCGATGCGCGTGCCGACGCGGATCGTAAAAATGCCGCTCTCGTGGGACGATCCGCAGACGCGCCTCGCCATCGAGAAGTACATGCAAGGCGTGCGCGCCGACGCACCCTGGACGCCGAGCAACCTCGAGTTCATTCGCCGCATCAACGGCCTCGACGACCTCGAAGCAGTGAAACGCGTCGTGTTCGACGCGAGCTACCTCGTGCTCGGTCTCGGCGACGTGTACCTCGGCGCGCCCGTGGCGACTCCGGTCGACCCGCGCCACCGGCTCGTCACGACGAAGTACAACCCCGCGCGCACCTGGACGCCGGAAAACGCGGTCGGCATCGGCGGCGCGTACATGTGCATTTACGGCATGGAGGGGCCGGGCGGCTACCAGTTCGTCGGGCGAACCCTCCAGGTTTACAACCGCTTTCGCGCGACGCGTGAGTTTCCGCCGGGCAAGCCGTGGCTCTTGCGCTTCTTCGATCAGATCCGCTTCTTCCCGGTGAGCGCGGAGGAGCTGCTCGAGATGCGGGAAGCGTTTCCGCACGGACGCTGCGCGCTCGAGATCGGCGAGGAGACGTTCAGCCTTGCCGAGTACCAGCGCTTTCTCGCGCGCGAGGCGGCGAGCATCGGTGCGTTCAAAGCCACGCAGCAGGCGGCTTTCGACGCGGAGCGGCGCCGCTGGGCCGAGCAAGGAGCGAGCGTCGCCGAAAGCGAGGGTAGCGCCCCGCCCGAGACCGCTTCGAAGCACGCGGGTGCCGAGCTCGTCGAGAGTCACGTGCACGGGAGCGTGTGGCAGCTGCGCGCTCCGGTGGGTACGCGCGTTGCCCGCGGCGACGTGCTGCTCGTGCTCGAGTCGATGAAGATGGAGATCGCGATCGAGGCGCCCGAGGCGGGAGTGGTCCTCGAAGTGCTCGTGAGCGAGGGGCGCGCCGTCACGCCGGGGCAGCCGCTAGTCGCCCTGTCGGCGAGGCCGTCATGAAAGCAGCGACCTCGCGGGAAATTGGCGCAATCAGCGCCGCCTACGCGCGCGGGGAGCTCCAGCCCCACGAGCTTCTCGACTGCGCTTACATGCGGCTCGAGGCGCTCGGGACGCGGCCGATCTGGACGTCCGTCGTCCCGAGGTCGCACGCTCACGCGCTGCTCGACCAGGCGCTCGAACGGCGCGCGCGCGGTGAGTCGCTGCCGCTCCTGGGCATTCCGTTCGCGATCAAAGACAACCTCGACCTCGCGGGTTTTCCGACGACTGCGGGCTGCCCTGCGTTCGCGCGCACGCCCAAGGAGCATGCGGTCGCAGTGGCGCGCTTGCTTCAGGCGGGCGCGATCCCGCTCGGCAAGACGAACCTCGACCAGTTCGCGACGGGGCTCGTCGGGACGCGCTCGCCCTACGGCGTGTGCAGCTCCGCGTTCGACCCGTTGCGTATTTCGGGGGGCTCGAGCTCCGGCTCCGCACTCGCCGTCGCTCACGGCATCGTGAGCTTCGCGCTCGGCACCGATACGGCGGGCTCCGGCCGTGTCCCCGCCGCGTTCAACAACCTGGTCGGCTGGAAGCCGACGCGTGGTCTCGTGAGCACGCGTGGTGTCGTTCCGGCGTGCCGTTCGCTCGACTGCGTCTCGGTGTTCGCAGGCAGCGTGGGTGACGTCGAGCGCGTCGCCGCCGTGATAGCCGGCTTCGACGCCGAGGACGCGTTTTCGCGCGCGAACCAGCCAAATAGGGGCGCCATTTCGCGGTTGGGCGTGCCGCGCTCGCTCGAGTTTTTCGGCGACCGCGCGTACGAGCGGCTGTTTGCCGAAGCCGTCGAACGCGCTCGCGGGCTCGGCGCGCGCGTCGTGCCGATTGACCTCGAGCCCTTCCTCGCAGCGGCGCGTTTGCTCTACGGAGGACCTTGGGTCGCCGAGCGTTACGCGGCCGTCGGTGATTTCATCGAAGCGCATCCCGAGGAGGTGCACCCCGTCGTGCGTGAGATTGTGCTCGGCGGACGGGGTGTGACTGGCGCCGACGCGTTCCGTGGGTCGTATCGCCTAGCCGAGCTCAAGCGCGCGGCCGACCGCACCTTCGACGAGGTCGACGCGCTGCTCTTACCGACCACGCCGTTCCACCCGACCGTTGAAGCCGTGCTCGCCGAGCCCCTCGAGCAAAACGCGAAGCTCGGCCTTTACACGAACTTCGTGAACCTGCTCGACCTTGCCGCGCTCGCGGTGCCGGCGGGTTTCACGGAGTCGCGCCTGCCGTTCGGCGTGACGCTCGTCGGGCCCGCGTTTTCGGACGCGGCGCTCGCGGCGTTCGGCGATCGCTTGCATCGGGCCACGGCGCCGACGTGGGGAGCGAGCGGTCTCGCGCTGGCCGACGCAGCTCCGCGCGCGGCCGCAGCGGGCCAAAATGTGCTGCTCGCCGTGGCGGGCGCGCACTTGAGCGGACAGCCGTTGAACCGTGAGCTCACGAGCCGCAAAGCGACGCTCGTGCGTACGGTGCGGACGGCCGCGGATTATCGCTTGTTCGCGCTCGCGAACACGACGCCCCCGAAGCCGGGCCTCGTGCGCACGCCGGGACACGCGGGCGGCGGCGTCGAGCTCGAAGTGTGGTCGCTCTCGACCGAAGCTTTCGGGTCATTCGTCGCAGAGGTGCCCGCGCCGATGGTGATCGGCACCGTCGAGCTCGAAGACGCGACACGCGTCAAAGGCTTCTTGTGTGAGCCCGCCGCGCTCGAGGGAAGCGAGGACATCACACACTTGGGTGGGTGGCGCGGGTTTTTGGCGGCGCGAAGTCGGTAAGCCCGTCCGGACCAGCGGCAACCGAGGTTTGAAGGCCGGGTGGAGGTTATCCATTGGGGATGCATCCCTTGCTGCAGCTAGTACAAAGTTAAGCGACGAGTCTGTGCTCCCGTCCCGTTGCACCTCCAACCTTTGGCGGGTTGTTCAGGAGCGGAACCTCGTTGTCACTCTTCGGGGTGTCCGCGATCGAAATCACTGGACTACGAGTCCAAGATGAAATAAGCGTCACGCTATCTAACTTTCGGACCGATCAGCGGGAGCGGAACTAAATGGTGGGCGGAAAACTGAGGCTTCGGGTGTCTGGGGTACTGCTATTGTGCGCCGGCAGTTGGTTCGCTTGCAGCTCGGGCGAGCACCGGCTGACGGAGGAAGGCTCAGGTGCGATAGCAAGCACACAGCAGGCGCTCGCTCCGGGTTGGACGCCAGGATTACTCAATCCCTCGGCTTGGTATGTGGCCTCTGCAGCGGACGTGCATACTTCCAGTGGCGCGGTCTCCGTATGGTCGGAACATCGGAGCAACGGTCGCGATCTCACCGGCTACGGGCAACCACAGTTCAACCCTGCTGGGTGGGACGGACATCAGCCGACCGTCACCTTTGACGGTAACAACCGCTTCGGACTGGACGGCTGGTCCGACGCTCCTGCTGGCACGGACGCCGCTTTCACGGTTCTGGCAGTCATTCGCTCTGCGTCGAGCTCCCCTCAAACTGCGTCCATCGCGTCTTGGTGGTCTTCATACGCTGGACTCACGTGGGTCGGCGTCAAAGCGCAGGATAACCGCACGCTGCTCGATATGGGGCGTACCTACGGCATCGCCGAGGGCCAAACTCATAGCAGCCCGCACGACCTCGGCACCGGTTCCGAGGTCGCGGCTTCCCACGCCGTTGCTTATCGGTATTCCCCGGGTCCCAGACGTTGGCGCTCACGGTCGACGGCGCGTCCGCGGCGAGCTCGTCGCAGGAGCCCATCGGCCCCCTGCCCACGATGTCCTTCGTCGTTGGCGCGGGCACCACGCTTCCGACCTGGTCCTTCCAAGGAGACATCTCCGAGCTCGTCGTCATTCCGGCGAGCATCTCCGACGCGGATGTCCAAAATTTCATGGAGTACGCGAGGTTCCAATGGGATGGGCTTCCTACTCAGGCGAGTACCGACCCTTGCGTTGATGCGAGCGGCCAACCGACGCCACAGACGACGCGCTGTGACGACCACAATTCAGGAACCTATGGCGATCATTGCTCATCGGGCATCTGCGTCGGCACGGTGCCTCCTGCAGGCAGTGCGGCAGACCTCTCGCCGACCGCATGGTACCATGCGGGTGCGCCTGAGGTTTCCCTGCGCCAGGGCGGCGTCGAAACTTGGTTCGACCGCTCGTCGAATCACCTGGATTTGACGAACGGTTTCTCGTACTCCCAGCCGGCGCTCTCCTTGGCCGGATGGAGTGCAGGCAAGCCTACGCTTACGTTCGACGGCCATCGTATCCTCTTCCGGGACGGTTGGACGAGCACGCCTGATGGAACGGAGCAGGAGTTCACGGTCCTCACGGTTCTGCAATCAACAGCGACGCCCCAGTCAGCAGGTGTCGCGGCGTGGTCCAGCCTCTATGGTTGGGGCCGCGCTGGATGCGACTTCAAATCCGACTCGGGCTCCACGGTCCTCGACTTCTTCCGCTCCGACTACCTCAGTCAGAACCAAGATTTCCCGACCTCCACGACGGTCAGCGCGTCGAAACACGTCGTCGCATTTCGTTACGCCACCAACAACGCGATCATCGACCTGGACGGCACGCGAACGTCGAGTGGTAGTGCGTCGACGCTGACCACGCTTAATCCGGAGACGATGCTTGTCGGGGCGGATAGTGCTTTCGCCAGCAATTTGCTGAACGCGGAGGTCGCGGAGCTGGCGTTGATTCCACGAGCGATTTCGGACGCGGAGCTCACGAACTTCAGAAAATACGCGTATCTGGAATGGGGTGGATTGCCGCAAGTCACCGGCTGCGCAGCGAACTGCACGGGGAAGGCCTGTGGCGCGAGCGATGGCTGCACCGGCGTCTGCCAATGCGGAACACCATGCACCTCCGGCGCACAATGTCCAACAGGATTCGCTTGCATTGAAAACGGGTGCCAACCAGGCGCTGGTGAACCCGGTGCCAGCTGCTCGACCGATGTGAACTGCGCCACCGGACTGCACTGCTCGGCTGGAAAGTGCGGAGGGACCGGCGCTTCGTGCAGCGGCGTGTGCGCCCCAAGCCTGACGTGCGTGTCCGGAACTTGCGTCGACTGTGCTGGTCCTTGCGGGAACGTCGCTTGCGGTAGCCCGGATACTTGCGGCAGAACCTGCCCCTGTGGCACCAAGAATTTTGGTGATTCGTGCTTCGCCGATGCGGACTGTGTTAGCGGCTTGCACTGCGGGGCCGGCGTCTGCGGCAATGCCGGCGATCTCGGGAATACCTGCGACGTCGCCGACGACTGCCAAGACGGTCTTATTTGCTACAAGAATACTTGTATTGCGAACGGCTGCCTGACGAATCCGATCGCTGTCGGGTGCGGCACGCCGGACTCGGAATGTGCGACTTGGTGCACGCCACATCCCATCTGCACGAGTGATGCCGATTGCCCGTCGGGGTATCACTGCCCGCCAGACGACGGCGCCGCGTATGGAGTGATAGGTCAGCGGGTCTGCGAACTCCCAGGTTGCGCCACGGAATCACATTCGCTCGGCTGCGGCTACGTTCTCGCCGAATGCGGGCGCTGCCGGTGTGAGGCTCAGTGCCAAGACAAGCATTGTGGCGACAGTGACCTGAGCGATGGTTGCGGGAGTACCTGCAACGGGGTGTGCCACGTCGGGGAGACCGGCTGCACCCGAGATGCAGACTGTCAGGACGGCGTGTGCCGTGCCGGAAAGTGCCGGCCCGCAGACCCTTGCGCTAGCTTCGATATTCCCGCTGAGGATTGCGGCCCTGCCGAAACGTTATGCGGCCCGTGTCCGACGCTCGACACGACGACGCGCGGGACTTGGAGCGACACGTCTACCCGTCAGTGCGGTATCGACCCCAATACCGGGCAAGACCTCGGGCCCTGCGGCGCCACCGAGAAATGCACGGGCGACGGAAAATGCGTGCCCATCTTGGATACGCCGCCCATTCAGGTTCCCGACGCCGGCGGCGGAACACGCGACGTTATCCCCCAGCCGAGTCCGCCTGGCAATCCGGTCGGCACCATTGCCGGCTCCTTCTCGGTCTCTGACCGTGGTAGCGCGACCTACTCCATTCCGCTCCAGTTCGCTCCGGGCGGGTCCGTCGTGCCGAGCCTCACGCTCCGCTACATGAGCACCAGCGGCAATGGCGCGATGGGAGCAGGTTGGAGCCTCGATGGTCTCTCCGAAATCACGCGTTGTCAGCGAACCTTCGCCGAAGACGGCTTCGCCCAGCCCGTCCTCGGGACCGGCGATGACGTGTTCTGCATTGATGGGCACCGACTCGATCCAGTTTCGAGCAATGAAAACCGGTTCGAGTATCGAACGACGATCGACAGCTTCACCAAAGTCGTCGGCGTTGGTGGCGTGGATGCGCCGGACTCCTTCGTGGCTTATACGAAGGATGGCAGGATCCTCACCTACGGTAAATTCGCTGCGAGTCTGTTCAACAATGGTTTTGTGGCGGTCGCGGCAAGTTGGGAGCTCTCGCGGGTCGAGGACCGCAAGGGCAACTTCATGACGATCGACTACTATACGGCGACCATGCGCGATCCAGCGACCGGATTGGGAAGCACATCAGAGGTCGTGCCGACTCAGATTTCATATACCGGGCATGGTACCCAGGCAGGGGATCGGGTCATCAAGTTCAACTATCAATGGGCGCGCGACGATGAGGTGATCGGGTGGCGGCCACCTTTCTCGCGAATGTTTTCACGCAAGAGCCGGCTCAATAGCATTGCCGTCACGGCCGCCGGCGTGCCGGTCAGATACTATAACTTTACTTACGCGACGGTCCGTGGCACGACGCTCCTCACGAGCCTCCAGGAATGTGGTGGCCAATCTGGAGCATGCAAACCGGCCACCACCTTCGATTACTTCGACGAGTACGGCTTCCAACCTCCGACGACGGCTGGGCTCCGCGCTGGGGACATGGGGAGCGATATCGATGCAGTGAACGCCATTGGACAATACGGTGTAACCCGCCGCGTGAATGGCGTCGATCGGCTCTCGACCGCGACAATCAGAAGCTATATCACGCGAGTCAGCCCCTACTTCGACGCGGCGGCGGTTGCCGCGTCCTTTATTCCCGACTACGGCCCGCTCGCGGCGAGCATCCTCGAGTACGCCGGGTCCCGGATGGATAAACAGCACCGAAACCTAGTTCCATTCGATGTCACTGTGTCCAACGATGCCGTCTTCCATACGCTGGACGCCCCGTGTGCTCGGGATCTGATGCCGACAGCGATGCCGTTCGAAGCGGATCCGCTGAGCAGCAACCGTGACGAGAGCGTTAAATACCTGTGCCCTGTCAAGACTCATACGGGGAGGGTCGTTGCGGGTGGCGTGGGGGGGACGGACCAGAGCGTCTTCGTATCGCCTCTCAAATGGTACACTGACGTCAATGGTGACGGGCTACCAGACAAGCTCAGTTGCAAATGGGGTGGCGGAGCTCCTGCGCCGGATGAGATCGACCTCGATCTGGCCACGCCCACTAACGGCGTTCCCGACCCCGATGACGATCATATCGATCAGCAGATTCCTTCTTTTGGAAACATGTGCAACATCGCCGCGGATTGTAGCCAAGTTAGCTGCGACAGTCATGGCAACTGCGACATCGGAACCGAGCAGGTCTGCGCGCATGAACCGCCGTTTACCACCCTCTTGGACGTGAATGGAGACGGTACTGACGAACTCGTCGTGTACGATCATCATACCCTCGGCAGCTACGGCTTCTCTGTGTTGATGTTCGACATGCATGGCCAAGGTAGCTGGCACCCGGAGTATTTTTCGGACGTCAAGCTGGAAGACCCCGACCCAGAACCGTATACATTCGTTGCTATGGACGCAAACGGTGATGGTCTTCGCGACCTGCTCGTACTCGCGCCATGGGACAAAACGAGCTACCCCGCGTGGGTGCTCTACAATACTGGGCACGGCTTCCGGCAGACCAGCCTCACCCCGGCGCCCAATACGAGCCTGTTTGCGGTCTCGGCGTCCGAGTTCCCCCCGTTCGTCGTGGACTACGATCACGACGGCGTGGACGATTACCTCGAACCCATGAACGACGACTACGAGGTCGCATGGAGCGTGCGCCATATCAACAACGGTGTCGTCACGTCTGAGTCGACCAACCTGGTCGCGGGGCCCGGCACGATCGGTGATTTCAACGGAGACGGCTCCTTGGACGCCTGGACGCGAGCGAACGGCGGGTCGTTCAAGCTAGCGCTGGGCGTCGGGCGGCATGACCATCTGCTCAAGTGGGTCACCAACGGGCTCGGACGCCGCGTCACCGTCGAATATGACGGGGGCTACAATCGGGATGCCGTTGACATGTCTTTCATCAACGAATTGACCGGAGTCTTCGAACCGAGTTCCGGTGCGCCCCGCTGGCCCGAGGGATGGCCTCTCCGCATCTCTTCGGCCGGGACGGATCATCCCGTCGTGTCGCGGCACACGGAAGGGGTCTTCCGCAATACGAGCAGTGAGACCGCCGATCTAGATAGAGAAGTGGACTACGACTACGGGGATTGGGCCACTGACGTCGCTGGCTATGGCGCTCTCGGTTTCTCGGCGCGATTGGAGGTCGAACGCGATGGAACCGGAGTCGAGCGTAAGCGCACCTATTTCCATTACGACACATCCGGTCCGACGTCGCCGACGGGGCCATACACGCGGTTGCACACCGGATTGCTCAAGAAGATCGTCCAAGTCTTCCCCATCGAGTCTGGTCCGGCGAGTGAGGGCTACCAGCGGAGAACCGACACAACCTACGACTGGCAGATCGCTACCTCGCCGGAAGGGAAACCGTACCCTTACCTTGAATCGAAAACGACGAGCACCGGGATTGAGAGCACGAAATCCGTTTCGTTCAACGGCCAGATGGGCACGACTATCGATGACCTTTTTCCCGAGATTGCGAGTCGTGTGGAACAGTATGGAGTCGACGCCTACGGTAATGTACAAGATGTCACGATCATGGGGACGGACCTTGCCACCGTCACCGTCCATCGCGATTTCACGCCCACGGATGCGCAGAAGCACGATTGGCTGATCAATCTTCCGAACTCCGAATCGATCAGCAGCACGGCGCCCGGTTGCCCCGACCCCGACTCGTGCGACGCGACGAGACGTACCCGGTACCAGGAGTTCACCTACTACCCTGGCACGAATCTCGTGGAAACGGTTCACCGGGCACCCGGCCAGCCAGCTTACGATCGGTTTACCGCTATCGACCGAGATGACTATGGCAACGTCCGGACGACGTCTGTCACAGATACTGCGGCCAATGAGACGCGGGTCACTCACTTCGACTACGACGACCGGTTCCTTTTCCCCGTCTCGGTAACACAAATCGGCGGCCTGCGAAGTCAAACGACGCAGGTCCGTTTCGACGACCGCTTCGGATCGATCACTGCGATCGCGGACCCGAACGGCATCGACGAGACCTGGAGCTACGACGAGTTCGGTCGCATGCGGGCGCACCACGGCACCGACACGGACTTCGTCGTTGCCTACTCGGGCGACCCCTATCACGAGATTGCGACTCCTAGCACGTCGATCTATTCCAAGTATGCGGTCACGACGACGCGCGTCTCGCCGACGTTCGAGCCGCTCGCGAATCCCGAAACTACGGTTCAGGAGTACGACTCGGTAGGTCAGCTCGTTCGCCTCCAAACCATGGGGCTCAAGGATGCGACCGTTTTTCAGGAGTTCGAGTACGATAGGCGACACCGACTGCAATATGCGTACCGCCCGCATGTCGCGAACGACGGTTCGCAAGGCTACGAGTCACGGTCGTACGACGACCTCGACCGCCTGATCAGTCAGAGTGACGCAAACTTCAAGTACACTTCGTATTCATATGCGTTGAATACACGCGTGACCTCGGAATTTGCGAACCGGGTCGCCGGGCTCGATACGACGTTCGTGGAGGACGCGGACGGTGAGGTGAAGAGCTACGGCTTCAATGCGGCGGGTCAGCTGTCCGGCGTGGTCGAGGGTGACGGCCAGTTCAACGACCAAGCCGACATTCCGAACGGAACTGCTTATCTCTACGGCGCGTTCAACTTGCTGCAGGAAATCAGGTTAGGGATCTACCAACCGTCGCCCCTAATCGTCGACTACGACGATTTCGGGCGCGTGGTGTACTCGAGTGAACCCGCAAAGGGCGGCGGGACGGGCGTCAATACGTACGACGCCTTCGACCAATTGATCGATCGAATTGACCACGCCGGTCGTGAAAAGCAGCTTTTCTACGACAATTATGGCCGGATCGATCACACCATCGACGCCGACGGCGAGACGCGTTGGTACTACGACGTGGACGATCTGGCCGACGGTCCGACGGATTCGATCGGGCGGTTGGTCAAGACAACGAGCCCGAGCGGCCAAGTGGTGCACTACTCGTACATGGGCCCAGAAGCGGGGCGCAATCGCGGCTTCAGGCGCCAGCGGTTGACGGCAGCGGCACGTCTACGATCAACCTGACCACGGACTACAACTACGACGACCTATCGAGACTCTGGCGCATCGACTACCCGGTGGCCGGCAGCCAGCGGTTAGCCGTCAAGTACGACTTCGACGACGCAGACAACGTCGTCAAAGCCAGCAACTCCAACTCGAACGAAGTCTATTGGGAGCTTCTGACGGCGGAAGACGGCGTTCGCATCAAGCAGGAGCGCCTCGGCAACGCCGCATGCGGCACGACTTACGGTACGACGACCGCGGGCGTGGTGACGAAGCGCACCTTCGACCCGCACACGGGTGCGCTCGACGAAGTGCAGACCGCGTGCGGCACGAACGTCCTTCAAGACATCATCTACCAATATACCGATGCGCATCGCACTCACGTTCGGCATGACCTGGCGTGGGGCTCCAACGAGACGTATGGGTACGACGCGATCGGCCGGATCCAGACCATCAACAGCGCCCTGGATTTCACCTATCGCGCCGGCAGCCGCGGCTTGGGAAGCGCTTACGGCACGACTTACTACGCGCAAGGCGACAACAACGAAGGCTCCGCGGTATTCAATACGTACTGGACTGGGAGCGCTGGCGACACCACATATCACCATGACGACGCAGGCGACCAGACCCAGCGAACGGGTTCACTTGTCACAGGCGGGTCGCAAGCCATCGACTACACCCAGTTCGACCTACCCAAACGTGTGACGCAAAACGGGGGCTACCTCGTCGACTTCAGCTACGACGCAAGCGGCGCGCGTATGGTCAGAGCGACGGACACCTTCAGCGGAACGCCTTCCGAAGTAACCTACTACGACGGCGACCTCTACCAGCGCATCGACAAGAGCGACGGCTCGACAACGAATCGCAACATGATCTACGCAGGCGGCCGACTCGTCGCCGTAGCGACCACCACGTCCGACAACACGACGGCGCCCGTCGTTCACTACGTGCACGACGACGCCATCGGCTCGATCGAAACGATCACGTCGCCGTCAGGCAGCATCGAGGCGATGCGCCGGTTCGACCTTTACGGCAACGAGCAAGGCGGCTCCCCCAGGTACGATCTGGTACCCTACGGATTTACGGGCCAAGAACACGACGTGGACCTCGGACTCATCAACATGCACGGGCGGATCTACGATCCGATGCTGGGGGAGTTTTTGACGCCCGACCCGTTGATGAGCAATCCGAGCGGGCATGGGATCAACGCGTTTGCGTACGTGGAGAATGATCCGCTCAACCGGGTCGATCCGAGTGGCTTCGAGGACACGACGATTGGGAACCTCGGCTCGTTCGAGATGAACGGGGAGCCCGTGAGTGTTTCGCCTATGTCGAGTTGGGAGGGTAGCTGGTCAAACTCGGGTGGGGCCGCAGGGAGTGGCATTCAGTCTTACGCGTTCGATTCTGCGACGGAAGGCTCAGGTGCCGCCGATGCCGCTAACGTTGTCTCGGACGCAGCCAGGGACGTGGCTGTGGGGATCAGCGCGGGAAGGGCCGCGGTCAACTTTTTCAAGCACCTCAGTCAGAACGTCCAGAGAAAGCCTGCGCCGCATTCCACCTCTGCGACCGCACCCGGGGGCAGTGGGGCGCAATCCGCCGGGCGCTCCGGGTCGAGCGCCGTGCAGACGAGAAGGGAGGCGGTCCCGGTGCAGGAGGGGGCGCAGCTGTCTGTGCCTTCGGCGGGGCCGAAGGATACGAGCCAGTGGCTCGCCTGCAATGGGGGCGGCGATGTCTGCGCGGAGATCCTGCGCCGGCAGCAAGAGGCTCAGTTGAAAATCCTTGAGCACAATCTCGAATTGGTGCGCGAGGCGGAGTGGGAACTATTTTACGCGTACGCAGGAGAATCGCTGCTGCGCGGGGGCGTCTGGCTGCTCGGTAGGGGGGCGGCTGCCGGGGCAAAAGCCGCTCTGAGGCTTCGACCGGACATTGTGTTGTCAGGTGGACGAAGCGGTGAACTGGTTAAGAACCTGACCGGGCCTGCGAACAGCGTTCTTCGTGGCGGAGGCGAACGAGCATTTGTCACGGACGCTGAAGGGAAGGTAATTCTGGACGTCACGAAGACTCGCGTGAAGCAGGTTATTCCTGGACAGGGTTTCGGGCCGAAGCGGGCGCCGACGGAGGAAGAGTTGAATTGGCTTCAGCAGTTCTTTGGAGGTGGGTGATGACCGTCGACGAGATCCTTTTCAACTTTCGCGCAGCCCTGGCGGCCTTAGTTCCGATGGCCGAGCGCGCTGGCATTGGTTGGCGCCGAATGGACGCTTACGATCAGTGGGACGATATTGCCGGGAGCTTATTTTCGGGTCTTGTTGAGGAGCCGCTCAGGCAGTTGTTTCCAGAGTCGGAAAGAGACCGATTTGCACTTCCCGCGTACGACCTCTTGGTCAAGAGGTGGGAATCGCCGGCGATCGTCGAAGTGCTGCTGATGGATGATCCGCGCGCTCGGCTGTTTCACGCTTTTGAAACACAGAACGGGCCGTTTGACACGTGCGAATCGAGGCTGATTGAACCGGGCCCGGGCCTCCGCTTGGGTGAGCTCGAGCGTCACCGGGTGGATCAGGTCCACTTCCGAGTTTGTTATCGTACCAACGACGGTAGACTTCTCCGCACCGGTGGGAATCCGGACGAAGGCAGTGCTGATAATCGCCAGGCGACGGCAGTTGGGCCGTTGCAGAAAGGAGGCCGGTAGGGCGTCGCTACCGGCGGCCGCGCCGCACAGCTCCGAGACGTCGGGCATCCGAGCACGGTGTCGCTGGCGTCGGTGCGCGTGGTCGACGTTGCAGTTTCGAGCGTCGTCGCCGACGACACGGTGCGAGCCGCCCATCGCGCTCCGAGAGCCTTGTATCGAGCCATGGCTAGCGGAGCGGAGCCTGCCCGCCGGAGGTAACATAATCCTTCAGGATTATGTTTAGCGAGGGGCAGGCGCGGGGCTTGCGGCCGTCGGCGGCGAGCGCGTCGTCGTTGCTTTGTATCCGTCCGGCGAACCGCGTCCTGACGCGTTCGCGGGGAACCGCGTAGAACGCGTGCGTGACGGACGGTTCAACGGACGAAGGCGAGCAACGCTCGGCGGAGGGGATTGTCGTCGAGGCGCCGCTGAGCTTCGCCGTGCTCGAGAGTCTGTTTCCAACAGGCGGGAGCGAGCTCGAGGACGCGACTTTGGGGCCAGTC
>JAICTZ010000016.1 GCA_025936115.1 Polyangiaceae bacterium | reverse complement strand
CGCGAGATGTACGGGATGTCGATCTTGATCGTGCGGTCGCGGAGCGCCTCCATGAACTCGTTGTTGAGCAGGCGCTTGTACTCGGCTTCGTTCGTGTGGCCGATGATGACTTCGTCGATGTCCGTCTGCGCGAACTTCTTCGGCTTGATGCGGTGCTCCTGGGAGGCGCCGAGCAAGTCGTAGAGGAACGCGACGTCGAGCTTCAGCACCTCGACGAACTCGACGATGCCGCGGTTCGCGATGTTGAACTCGCCGTCGAAATTGAAGGCGCGCGGGTCCGAGTCCGAACCGTATTCGGCGATTTTGCGATAGTTGATGTCGCCCGTGAGCTCGGTCGAGTCCTGGTTCTTCTCGTCCTTCGGTTGGAAAGTACCGATGCCGACGCGGTCCTTCTCGCTCAAGACCAAGCGCTTCACACGGATGTGGTTACCGACCACTTTGCCCCAATCGCCCTTGTAGCGGAGCATCAAGCCGTTGAAGATGAAACGACTCGCGGGATCGAGATCGCCCTCGACGTTCACGCGGAATTTGTCGTTCGAGAGCCCGAGCTTGTAGACGGAGTCGCGCCATTCGAACGGCACGAGCCGGAGCGGCTCCTCGTGCATCGGGGAGTCGAAGGTGTCGGCGCCGCCCGCGGCGAGGCCCGTGCTGCCGAGATCTACCCAGCGGAACGTGTAGAGCGCGCCCTCGGGCGTGCCCGAATAGCGTTCGAGGCCCTTTTTCAGCAAGCGCGCGATGGTCGATTTGCTCGAGCCGACGGGGCCGTGCAAAAGGATCACGCGCCGCTCGGGGCCGTAGCCTTCGGCCGCGGCTTTGAGCACGTTCATCAGCCGCATGAGCGGGATGTCGAGGCCGAACACGGCGTCCTTGCCGCCGTCCGCCTCGTCGCGGAAGAAGTTGTAGCGGATGAGCTTCTTCTTGTTGTCGATGTACTCTTCGGTGCCGTAGGAAATCACCATGTCGTAGACGCGTTGAAACGCGTTACGCGTGATCTGCGGCCGCTCCCGCACGATCTGCAGGTACTCCTCGAAGGTCCCCTCCCACGCGAGATCGCGATAGCGATCGTAGTCTTGCATCGCGGCGATCTGCGCGACCAGGTTGGTCGCCGCCGGACCCCGCGTTTCCGACTGCCCTTTCGTCCCAGTTTCGGCGTCGTTCATGATCCTTCGGAGTATTCCATAGTGAGTGCACACCGTCACGGAGCGCGGCCTGAGGGCACGCTCGAGCGCCGCCACGCTCCATAAACGCGCCGAATATCGACCGCGCGCGCCGGCACGCCGCGTCAGTCGCCGCCCTTGACACCGCTTCGCGCTTATCGAACCGCACGGCTCCCGGACCGTCGCGCGCTGAACGCCTGGCGAGTGCGAGCACGCTCGCGTGACAATTGGAAGAAAAGCCCACCCACGAGTCGCAAGCGATCGCGTGCGTTATGGGATGCGCGCCCCGCCGATCGCGGCAAGGATCCTCCAATGAGCACGGCGTCGGACATCAGCAGAGCCTTTCTCAGCGTTCCGGCCGAGACGCCCGTGGCCGCCGTACCGCCGCGACTCGACGACGCGAGCCTCTTCGCGAACCGCGAGCTGTCGTGGCTCGAGTTCAACGCGCGCGTGCTCGCCGAGGCGTCGGACGACCGGGTGCCGCTCTACGAACGCCTGAAGTTCGTGGCGATCTTCGCGTCGAACCTCGACGAGTTCTTCATGGTGCGCGCCGCCGGGCTTCAGGCGCAGCTCTCCGGGGACGTTGACGAGGTGCCACCGGACGGCATGACGGCCGACCAGCAGCTGACGGCGGTCGCCAAGCGCGCTCACGAGCTCGTCGAGGAGCAATATCGCGTCTGGAACCGCGGGCTCAAAAAGGAGCTCCGCGCGGCCGGTGTCGCGCTGCTCGGCCCCGACGAGATCGACGTGAAGGAGCTCGCCGCGCTCGACGAGCACTTCGAGAAAAACATCTTCCCGGTGCTCACGCCGATCGCCATCGATCCGGCGCACCCGTTCCCGCACGTCAGGAACAAGAGCATCAACGTCGGCATCATCTTCGAAAAGCGCCCCGGGACGGCCGAGCCGTCATTCGGCCTCGTGCAAGTGCCCGCCACTCTGCCGCGCCTCGTGCGCGTTCCGGCGGAGGGCACGCGCCGCGCCTTCGTGCCGCTCGAGGGCCTGATCGTCCGGCATAGGCAGCGGATCTTCCCGCAGCTGCGCATCGCGGGCTCCTTCACGTTTCGCGTCACCCGCAACTTCGACATCGAGATCGACGAGGAAGAAGCGGAGGATCTGTTGCTCTCGCTGCAGGCGGAGCTCCGGCGCCGTGAGCGCGGCCACGCCGTGCGCCTCGAGGTGAGCGGAGAAGCTCCCGAGCAGTCGATTCAGTGGCTCTGCCGCGAGTTCGAGCTCGACGGGCAGCGCGACGTGTACGTCGTGGACGGACCCGTTTACCTCGGCGACATGCTCGTGCTCACGTCGGCCGACGATCGGCGCGATTTACGCGACGAGGCCTTCACTCCGCAATACGTGCCGCCGCTCAGGGACTGCGACGAATTCTGGAGCACCATCGCCGAACGCGACGTCCTGCTCCATCACCCCTACGAATCGTTCGAGGCGGTGATGGATTTCTTGTGGCAAGCCGCCGAAGACCCGAACGTGCTCGCCATCAAGCAGACGCTCTACCGCACGGGCGGTGAGTCGCCGCTCGTGCGAGCACTGCAGCGCGCCGCCGAGCTCGGCAAGCAAGTCACGGCGCTCGTCGAGCTCAAGGCGCGCTTCGACGAGGAGAGCAACATCCAGTGGGCGCGCGCGCTCGAGCGCTCGGGCGTGAACGTGATGTACGGCCTCATGGGCTTCAAGACGCACGCCAAGGTCCTGCTCGTCGTGCGCAAGGAGCGCGCGGGCCTCAGACGTTACGTGCACCTCGCGACCGGCAATTACAACCAGCAGACCGCGCGCATCTACACCGATCTCTCACTCTTCACGGCGCGCGAGGACATCGGGGAGGACGCGACCGCCTTTTTCAACATGCTCACGGGCTACAGCGCGCCTGCCCGCTGGAATCGGCTGATCGTCTCGCCGCTCGGCTTGCACGAGGCCGTGCTCGGGCTCATCGCGCGGGAGACCGAGCACGCGCGCCAGGGTCGTGAGGCGCGCATCGTCGCCAAGATGAATTCGCTCGTCGACGCCGACGTGATCACCGCGCTCTACGCGGCATCACAAGCGGGCGTCTCGGTCGATCTCTTGGTGCGAGGCATTTGCTGTCTCCGGCCCGGCATCCCCGGCGTGAGTGAGAAAATTCGCGTGCGCGCCATCGTCGACCGCTTCCTCGAGCACGCGCGCGTCTTCTACTTCAAGAACGGCGGCAACGAAGAGGTCTACGGCTCGAGCGCCGACTGGATGCCGCGCAACTTCCGGCGCCGCGTCGAGGTCATGTATCCGGTCCTCGACGAAGCCCTCAAACGTCGCGTCATCGACGAGATCCTCGGCACGACCTGGGCCGACGGCGTCAAGGCTTGGGCGCTACGCGCCGACGGCGGCTACGCGCGGCTCGAACCGAAGGACGGTGAGACCGTGCGCAGCCAACAGCGCTTCATGGAGCTTACGCGCGAACGCGCGCGCGAGCCCGAGACCATCCTCGGCCTGTCGTCGAAGAGTACGCTGCCGGGCCCGGCGCGCGCCCTCGACAAGCTCCGGCGCCGCGACAAAAAGCGCAAGCGACAACGCCGCCTCGATTAGACGGCCACGGGACGCCTGGGCGCGTCCGCGCTCGTGTCAGGGCGCCGACGGCGTGAGATCGACGAGCGTCTGGCTGTCGCTCACGACCACGCCGTTCTCGAGCCAGAAGAAGAAGGAGAGCGCGCACTGGCCGTCGAGCGTGAGGCTCACTTCCAACGTGCTGCCAGGAGTGGCGGTGAGGGTGAAGGCGTCGATATCGTAGTCGGTGACGGCGTTCAGGTTCACGGCGTCGCTGCCGGCCGTGCCCGGGGCGCGCCCGAGGAAGTCGCCGTTCTCGAGACCTTCGGGCGCGAAGCTCTCGATCGTGCCGTTCACGGGCGAGACGGTCATGTCGTAATTGCAGGGCAACCCGCTCGAGGGCTGCACGGTGTCGCACGCTAGAGCGAAGCGCCAAGCGCCGTCGCCGAAGTACTCGCCGCTCACGGCGACGTAACCGGGATCGAGCTCGAGGTAGCTGCCGGTGTCGATGGTACCGCCGGCTACGCCCGAGAGGCAGGCGGGGATCGAGCCGTCGGGGTTGTTCCCGCTGTCACCGTAGTAGCCGTCGTCGCAGTGATAGCTGCAGTACCCGTAGTGGTCGTCCGCGTAACAGCCGCCGAAAACGAGCGTCAGCCCGATGGGAACGAAGCGACCGATGCGACGCGCGCTCGACATGGGTCTACGTCACCGATGTCCGTGACCGCCGCCGCCGCCGCGAAAGCTGCCGCCGCCGCGAAAGCTGCTGCCGCCGCTATGAAAGGACGGCGCGGAGCGCATGCTGCGACCGGCATCGAAACGCGGCGTCGTGACGGGGCGCGGAGCGGACGAGTAATGCGGAGCCGAACGCGGGCTGAAATCCGGGCGCGGGCTCGCCGTATTCCATCGCGGCGCCGGGGCCGAGCGCGTTCCCGGCTGCGAGCGCGAGGTCCAATTCGGTTGAGCGCGCAGGTCGGCCCGCGGCGCCGCGCCAGCGCGCTGAGTCGAGAAGCCCTGCCTCACCATTTGCCGCTGACCACCCGGTACGAGCGGCGAACGACCCAGCGTCGAGGCGGAGCCCCGCATACCCCCGGTTCGCATTGACGACGTCGTGGCAACTGCCGCAGAGCCACGCGCGGCGAGCGAGCGCGAGGACACGCGTTCGACGGGCATGGCGCGTCCAGGGACGTGTGCGGCCTGGGGCGACGGCCCATGTGGAACCGCCGGCGCGACGTGCGCGCTCACCGGATGCGGCGCCGAGACGTTGTAGGGGCGCGTGTAGTGCGCCGCGTACGCGACCGTTGCGTGATCGTGGACGATATAGGTGTGCACGTGCGAGGAGTAGACGTACGCGCTCGGACAGAAAACCCAGGGATAAACCGGCGCGTAGCCGTAATAGTAGGGATACCAACCGACGCCGAAGCCGAACCAGACATACGACGGCGGATAGGGCGCCCAACCGACGTATGCGTAGGAGCTCGTCGGGACACGCCAGACCACCCAGGCGGGCGCATACTTCATGCCCGGGATCCAGGCCCAGCCGCGCCCCGCAATCCATACCCAACGGCCGTAGTGGAACGTCACCCATCCGAACGGGTAATCGCTCACCCAGACCCAATCGTTGTTTTCGTCGTTCGCCCAGTGTCCACCGGTCGAGTACGGCGCGAAATCGGAGCCGACGACATTCGAGTTCGGAATCCACACGCGGCCGTAGCGCGAGTCGTCGACCCAGGTGCCGTAGGGATCGACGTACTGGTTCCACGCCGTGACCGCGCGCGGATCCTGGTCCTGCGCGTCGTCTGCGGCTGGCGCGGAGCTGCCGCGATCGTAAAGGGGACTTGGGGCGAGCGCTTGTGGCTGCGCGGGGGCGGCGGGTGCCTGCGGCGGGGCTGGGGCACTGGGCGCGGCGGGACTGGCCGGCGCTGCGCCTGCCGGCGCCGCAGTTCCCGAGCTTGGCGCTAGTTGCTGCGGCGTACCGTCAGCACCCTCGAACCAACCGTCTTCGCCGTTTTGAGCGTAAGCGCGCGCCGGGGCAAACGTGCCCGCAAAGGCGACCGCGAGAAACGCGGCGAAGGCACGTCGGAGCCTCATCACGTTAAAGATGGGGCTGGGTCCGTCTTTGGGCAACTGCCGCAACGCGAAGGACGCCATGGGTATACATTCGGGACGCGCGAGGCGCGGGTTGCGGCTCAACGGTACCGCTCGACGAATATTACCGTTGGCGCGGCGTGGGCATTCCCCCGCTGCGCCTCTACCTCCAGTGGGGTTGGACGCTACGGCCGCCGCAATTGGTCGCGCGCATACAGCCAAACCACGGGCACACCGTCGTAGCTGCCGATGGCAGCGGGGCTCACCGTGCCATAGACGACCCAGGTCTCGTATTCGACGCGGCGCATGTGGGGTTCGTGGTGATAGAGCGCGAGGCTCGAGCCGGGGAGCGACAACGTGCCCGTCAAATCCAAACGTATACGCCCGTCCTCGCGGAAGAGCTGCCAGCTCTGGAGCGCCGTGTCGTGCACGTAAACTGCGGCGTTCGGTGGCGCGAGCTCGTTCAGCTCGTCCGTGAGCGCCCCCGTGGCGTAGCCCCAGAAGGTGCGGTTGAGCCCCGCGCTGGCCGCGCCCGGCGCGCCCCCGGCGAGCGGCGTGTAAAAGGTGAGGCCCCAGGGATGCGAATGCAGCGTCATCGTCAGGGGACCGGCAAGGCAGAACGCCGCGACGACGGGAGCGGCGACCTCGGGCTTTTGGAAGCGTTCCGCCCAGAGCTCGCGCAGACGCGCTGCCGCCAACGCGAACCCCCGTCCCGCGATCAGGCACAGGAACGGATACGCCGGTAACCAGTGCTTGGTCCCGCCGAAGATCGGCGTGTTACGCGAGAGCCACGGCGCGTAGCTCAGGCCGAGCCCGACGAGCCAGAGCGCGTCATGTGCGAAGCGTTCGCTTTCGACCCCACGCACGAGCGCTCGCGCGATTTCGAACAGGCCGAGTGCAAACAAGGCAAGCGTGATCGCCGGCACCGTGGCGAGCGTCATCACGGGCGCGTAGAGCGCCGGCATCGGCGGCTTCCAGTAGGTCCGCCCCAGAAATTCCATGTTGTAGTAGTCGTGCTGCAGGTGGAATTCGAACCACGCGCGCACGCGCTCGCTCGTGTCGAACCAGAGCCACGGCCAAATCGTCCACAAGACGAGCGGGCCGATACTCACCACCGAGAGCAGCGCCCACGGCACACGCGGGCCAACGCGCGGTAACTTCTTGAGCCTTTCGAGCAGTCGCACCGCGACGAGGTGCACGACGAGCGCGAAGGGAAAGAGCCAGGCGTTGTGCTTGGTATCGAGGAAAAAGCCGTAAAGCACGCCCGCGCCGAGCACGGCTCCCCAGCGGTTGTCACGAAAAGCTCGCAGGTACACGTAACTCGTGACGAGCCACATCGCGGTCACGGCCACGTCGAGACATGCGAGGTGCGAATGAAAGAAAACGCGCGGCATGAACGCGAACAGCAACGCCGACACGACGGCAGCCGCGCGTCCCACCGCTTCACGTCCCCAAAGGTAAATCACGGCGACGGCCAGCCCGCCCATCAGCATCCCCGGCAGCCGATAGGCCGTGCCAGACTCGCCGATCAACGACCAGCGTTCGTAGAAGAAGCGGTGCGAAAGCGCGAACAGGAGCTTCATGAGCCCCGGGTGCTCGTGAATCGGGTTCCAGAAGTGGTCGATGTTCGTGCGCTCGAACGCGGCGGTGCCGGTGTCGCCGACACGGTCGAACCAGAGCTCGAGCACCCGCGCGGCGTAGGTGTAAAACCCTTCGTCCCGCGTGTAGCCGAGCGAGTGAGCGCTTCCGAGCAAAAGGGCGACATACGCGACGCCGAGCGCGACTGCGATCGCACCATCGGAACGCTCGAGGCGCGAAGGCGTGCTCATTCGAGCGCCTCGAGCGTGAAGCAGAAGTCGCGCTGCGGCGCTCCACCCGCGTGCAGCGCGAGCTCGACGTTGGCGGTGCGCCCGGCGCTCGCGGAGGTCGCGAGCCGAAACGGATGAAAGCCCCACGCGTCTTGGTGCACGTAGCTGCCGAGCCGAACGCCCTCGCTCGCTATATCGAGCGTAACGGGCGGAGCGGCGCTGTCGCGAAAGAGAAAATACGAGAGGCCGCCGAAGCCGCGCAGCGCCGAACCGAGCGGCACGCCGGAAAAGACGAGACGGAGCGTGAATCCGGGCGGCGGCGCGGCCCAAATGCAGCGCCGCGGCTCGTAGCGCTGATCGTCGATGACAGTCAGGCCCACGAACGCGGGCCCGGCGCCGCACACGAAGCGTTCACGCGGAAAAGCGACTTCGCCGTGCAAGCCGCCTGCCACGACGGGCGCCTGCTCGCTGAATTCGCAGGGCAAGACTTGCGTGCCGGCGACGAGGGCCACCGTGAGCTCCCGCGGGTTCACGTGCTCGATGAAGCGATAGCGAACGCGGAGCGGCGCGGGGTTTTCGAGGACGCGCAGCGTGAAGCGGCCGTGCTCTGCCTCCGACACGACGCGCCAGCTGCGTGCCGGCTCGTAGCGCGCGCCGAGCGCCGACACTTCGAGCAGGCGCGGGAAGGTCGCGTCGTCGGAGCGCGCCAGCTCGTCGAAGGGGAACGCGCGGTCGCCGAACGCCTCGCGCGCGAACGGCTCCGCCCAGGCGGGCGCAACGACGAGCGGCTCGCCGGGACGCTTCTCGCGGAGCACGGCACGCGAAAGCTCGCGCCATTCACTTTCGCGCGGCGCGCGCGCCGCAAACCAGACGTGCGCCGCGAGCTCGGCCACGCCGAGGCCTGGAAGCAAGAGCCAAAGCAAGCCTTTTCGCACGCGGGCCGGAGCCTGCCACAGACCCGAACCGCGCCACAAAACCGAGCGCCGGGCCGCCGCCACACGCCTCACCTATCGGACGCCGGTCGCGTCTAGAATTGCGGTTCGTATGCCTGGGATCTCCGCGCGGGTGCAAGAAGCCCTCTCGGCTCGCGCTTGGGGCGAACGCGTGCGAAGGCTCGCCGCCTTCCGCTTCGATGACGGCGAGGGCCTGCCCGCGGCTCCGATCGTGATGGTGCGTGCCGGCAACAGCGTGGCTTGGCTCGCCACGGCCTTCATGGCCATCGTCGGCCTCTGGGAGATCGGCGGGCCGTTCGGCGCCGGGCACTACGCTGCCGCGAGCGCCGTCGCCGTGGCGGGCGAGAACATGCTCCACTGGGGCATCGTCGCGCCCGTCGCGAGTTACACGCTCGCGCCTCCGGCTCCGACGGACTTCTACACGCATCATCCGTTCGGCACGTTCTGGACGGCCGCGGTGTTCGCATGGCTCTTCGGGCATCACGCCTGGGTCTGCCGCTTACCCGCCGTGCTCATGAGCACCTGCATGCCGCGGCTCGTCTATGGCGCCGGCAGGGCGCTCTACGGTCCGCTCGCCGCCGGCCTCGCGGCGCTCGCGTACGTCGTGCTGCCGATCACGCTCGCCTATGCGAATTTTCTGTCGCTCGAGGTCACGACCATGTTCGGCATGGCGCTCGCGACCTACGGCTACGCCCGCTTCGCGCAGGGTGGACGCTACCGCTTCGCGCTGCTCGCGGTGCTCGGGTTCACCTATGCCGCGGCCTGCGACTGGACGGGGTTCTGCTTCGACGGGCTCCTGCTCGGCGCGCTCTTCCTACGCGGCTTCGTGTTCCCGCGGCGGTTCGGGCCGTTCGTGTTCGAGCGCTTCGCCAAGTTCTGGGCCTGGGCCGTCGTCGTCGTCACGCTGCTCGCGCTGTTTCACCTAGCGGTGCTCGTGAAGCTCGAGCGCGTGAGTGAGCTCCTGCAGCAAGGGGAGTTTCGCACCGCGGGCTCGGAGTTGCCTCTCGCCACCGTGCTCGAACATCGCCGCTACTGGATCGCGCTCGCCTTCACGCCGTTCGCGATCGTCATCGGCAAGCTAGCGCTGCCCGTGCTGGCCGCGCGCGTCCTCTTTCGCAAGAGCGAGCTCGAGCTATTTCCACTCGCCGTGCTCGTGATCGCGAGCGGGCAATACGTGATTTTCAAGCAGGGCGCGGACATCCACTTCTTCTGGCCGCAGTATTTCGCGCTCTACTTCGCCTACGGCGTGGGCGCTCTCGTCGCGACGCTCGACGGTTGGCTCGGCTGGGCCGAGGGGCGCCGCTCGCTCGTTCCACGCCGCGCGCTCGTGAGCTGGGTCGTGGGGACGCTCGGGCTCGTCAGTGTGCTCGCCATCCTACCGGACGGCCTCAGGGCGCTCGTTTATGCACGCAAATCCGGTGGGCGTTTCAACGAGCGCGGCAACCTGATTCAGCCCGATTTCGACAAGGCCGCTGCGCTCGCGGCCGTGGCGCAGGCTCTGCCTGCGGACGCAGTTTTCGGCGTCTCGAGCAGCATGAAGCCTTCGTATTGGATGGATTGGGTGCTCAGGCGACCCGTGCGCTACGTGGGCTTGCCGCGCCTCGACAGCGCTGGAGTGACGAACTTCGCGCTCGACACGCGCTTCGACACGCGCGGCGCGTTCGAGACGCTCACGCGGGAGTTTCCGGTGCGCGCCATCGGTCCGTTCCTGATCGCAGACGTCACGCCCGAGCCGCGGCCGGTCGAAGGATTTGCGACGGTCCCACGCCGCCTCGGCGCGCTCGAACGCTTCTTCACGGCGACGAGCCACGACGTGTACGACGTGGTGCCGGATCCGTTTTGGACCTGGGAGCTTCGCACGCACCTGAGCCAGACGCCGAACCCCGCGCCGAGCGTGCGCCCCACGAGCTTCGAGGATCTGCGCATCGCCTACAACGTCGCCGTTTCCGAGCACGACGCGCGCGCCGAACGACTGCGGAGCGAGCTTTTCGCAGGGGTCGAGCGCAGCGTCCACCAGAGCTACACGGAGAGCGTCGAGCTGCTCGGAGCGCGTCTCGAGCGCGGCGCCTCCACGCGCTTGACGCTCTACTTCCAGACGAGCGAGCCGCTCGCCTCGGACATCACGTTCCAGCTCGTCTCGAGCGTCGAAGCGGCGCCGCGCTTCTCGTTCGTGCCGCGCGACGAGCTCACCTGGGACGTCGGCATGCCCTTCGCGATCCCGACGACGCTCTGGCGCCCCGGGTTCATTTACAGCTCGATCACGGAGCTCACGCGCCGCCCCGGTGTCGAACGCTACGACGGCGCCTTTCGCGGTCCGATGGCGCCGACGCCGCTGACGCCGAGCTCCGCCCCGCTGCTGCGGCTGCCCTGAGGCGAGCGGGCGAGCCGTCCGCGCAGCAGGGTCCGAGACCCGCGCCAACGGCACGCGCCGAGGACGAGAAATGTCCGCCCGCGCGAGCCCGCGCTTGACCCCTTGGCGTTGTGGATCGACAAGGTGAGGACACCGTGGTCGCCGCCGCTCACTTGCTCCCGTCGGACTTCGAGGCGAAGCCCTTCGTCAAATGGGTGGGCGGCAAGCGCCAGCTCCTGCCGGCCATCCTCAAGCACGTGCGGCTTGCCGAAGGCGCCGTCTATCACGAGCCGTTCGTCGGCGGAGGAGCCGTGTTCTTCCACCGGCAGCCGAAGCGCGCGTTTTTGACCGATTCGAACGCGCGGCTCATCCGCACGTACCGCGGCATCAAGCAAGACGTCGAAGGCGTGATCCGCCTGCTGCGCTCCTACCCGCACGACAAGGACTTTTATCTCGAGATGCGCGCTCGCGATATCGACGCCGAAAGCGACGTCGCGATCGCGGCCTGGTTCATTTATTTGAACCGCACGGGCTATAACGGGCTCTATCGCGTCAACAGCAAGAACGGCTTCAACGTGCCGTTCGGCGACTACAAGAACCCGACCATCTGCGACGCCGACAACCTGCGCGCCTGCTCGCGTGCCCTGCGCGGCGCCCGCATCGAAAAGCGCGATTTCGCGAGCGTGGTCGCCCGCGCCAAGCGCGGCGACTTCGTCTATTTCGATCCGCCGTACATCCCGCTCACGGCCACCTCCAAATTCACCGACTACACGAGCGAAGGCTTCTCGGACGCCGATCAGGTGCGGCTCCGTGACGTGGCGCTCGAGCTCAAGCGCCGCGGCGTCTCCGTCCTGCTCTCGAATTCTTCGGCCCCGCGCGTGTACGATCTGTACGCCGAGCACTTCGAGTGCGTCGAGGTCGACGCGCGCCGCTCCGTCAACTGCAAGCCGAACGGACGCG
Source organism: Polyangiaceae bacterium (assembly GCA_025936115.1). Taxonomy (GTDB): domain Bacteria; phylum Myxococcota_A; class Polyangia; order Polyangiales; family Polyangiaceae; genus PMG-095. The sequence continues at coordinate 153,296 of JAICTZ010000016.1, read as the reverse complement.
GCCGCATCCCCGAGCTCTTGATCCGCTGAAATGTCGGGACGAGGGACCGCTCCGTCCGGCGGTGACGCGCTCGAGCTAGCGGTCGCAAACCTCGCGCAGCGCCTCGGTCTCGAGGTGCGACGTCAGGTCAAAGTCGGGCGCCGCCTGTGGGGCGCCGAGCGCCGCATCGACGTCGTCGTGACCGAGCCAACGAGCCGGCGGCGCCTCGGACTCGAATGCAAATTTCAAGGCGTGCCCGGAACGGCGGAGGAGAAAATCCCGACCACGATTCAGGACATCTCGGCCTGGCCTATCCCTGGCCTCGTCGTCTTCTCGGGGGAAGGCTTCAGCCCCTACATGCGCTCGTTTTTGATCGCCTCCGGCCGCTCGGTGGAGCTCGAGGACCTGGAGGCCTGGCTGCGCTTGTTCTTCGGGTTGCCCCTCGACTGAGAGGCAACCCGAAGCTCCCTGAGGCCGCGCGCTCCGCTACGTTGCGCGCGGTACCCGCGTCAGGGCGATGCGAGCTCGATGGCCTGCTTGTCCCAGAACGCGCCCGCTTGCGGCCCGCCGTTGCACGCGCCGTCGGACTCGCCCGGACGCTTGAGCCAGAGGTACGCGTCGATGATGTTCGGATCGTCGGTGTCCGTCGTGGGCGGCAAGCCGAGCTTCCGGCCGGGCGGGTTGCACCACTCCGTGCCGTAGGGGCCCGCGCCGTTGCGGCTCGTGTCGATCACGAAGTGCGCTCCACCGAGGAGCGCGCTGAGCTTCTTACCGAACGGCAAGAGCTCGTCCATCGCGCGGTAGTTGGAGGTGTTGAGCGCGAAGCCGTTCGCGTCCTCGACGCCCGCCATCTTGAGCAGCCGCGCCTCTTCCTCGACGGGGTGCCAGCGCGAGTGACCGCCGTCGAGGTAGACGATGGTCTTCGGGTTCTGGCGCAGGACCTTGATGGCGTCGTGCAAGAGGAACACACGCTCGGCCTGCTGCTCCTTCGTGAGGCAGTTCTCTTTTTCGAGCAACCCGAGCGCGTCGGGCTCGAGGATGATGATGGCCGAACGGTCGCCGATGCCCGCCGCGACCTTGCGCACCCAGCGCTGGTAGCTCTCCTTGTCTTTGAGGCCGCCCTTGGAGTGCTGACCGCAGTCGCGTCCCGGCACGTTGTAGAGCACGAACGTCGGCACCTCGCCCTTGGCGGAGGACTGATCGACCGTCCACTTCACCTTGCGGTACACGTTGCTGTTCCACTCGCCGAGCCAGAGCGCTTGCGAGTACTTGGCAATCTTCTCGCGGAAGAGCTTGGCGACGTCGGGCTGCGTCTTCTCGAGCGCGTCCGCGCGCAGGGCGGCGTTCGTCTCCGGATCGATCCAGAGCTTGATGCCCTTGAGCGGATTGCCCGTGGCCTTCGGCGGCGTCGGCGGTTCGGTGATGGGCGCGTCGTCCGGCGGGCCGTTGTCGTTGCTGGGGGCGAGCGCGGCGTTGGCCGGAGCACCCGCCGGGCTCTGAGCTTGAGAGCCGCCGCAAGCGACGAAGGCGCCGAGGACGCCCGTCAGGGCGAGCGAGCGCAGGGCCGAGGCCGCGTAGCGCCGCGGGCTCGAGCCGAAGAAATGGAAAACACCGATTGACGAGGCCATGAAGGGCTCCTTTATTCCGCCTCTTCGCCGCCGGCAAGGCGTCCGAACAAGCGCGATTGACTCAGGAGAGCCATGGTCAGAGGCGCCGGGTTCGATCGAAAAATCGTTCAAAACGCAGCCGGGCGGCGCGGAAGCCGGCTCTCGACGCATGGCGCCACGCCGGCCGCCAAAAGCACGCGAGCAGCGTGAGCAGCAGGAGCGGCACCGAAAAACGCAGCGTCCGCGGAAAGTAGCGGAACGTGACGCGCGCGGTCGCGGCGGTGAGTCTCGTCGCGACGAGCCCCTGGGCGTCGAGGGCCGGCGCGCCGTCCGCGCGCCAGCTCGCATCGTAGTTCATGTCGTAAACCAGGAGCTCACCCGCACGAGCGCCGCTCACTTCGACGACGGCGTGGTTTGGCGTCCACTTCGTCACGCGTGCCTGCCCCTCGCCGAGCACGAACGCGAGCCCGCGGTACTCGGGCGCTTCGACCGGTATCGCGGCCGGGACGAAGTTCGGGTCGACGCCGTAACAGCGCGTTATCCCTTCGTTGGCGAACATCGCGAGCAACACGGGCGCAGCCCAGTCGCGCCGGACGTATTGCACGGGTGGCACGGCGTGTTGCTCGAAGAGCTCGGCGCGAGGGATCTCGGACGGCGCGGTCATCCAGAACGCCTGCGTGAAGGGCGTACGCGAGAAGCGCGCCATGTCCCAGGCCATGAGCGCGACGGGGACGAGCAGCAGCAGATCGAGCGCGGGCCGGCGCGCGAGCAGTGGCGCGAGCCGTTCGTTGGCGTAAAGGACGAAGGCCGCGCCGAACATCAGCAGCATGGGGTAATGAAAGCGCGACGGGACGTGCTGCGAGGAGAAGACGGGCAGCTCGTGAAGGAGCGTCCAGGGCGCGTACGGGTGAAACGCGCCGAAGCCCAGGAACAAGCAGAGTAGGCCGAGCAGTTTGAAGCTCTGCCCGCGCGGACCGGCGGCGAAAACGGCGGCGACGAAGAGCACGACGAGACCGCCGAGCCCGACGTAGAGCCCCCATTCGTGCCAGTTGTAAGCGGGCACGGGCGCGGAGCGAACACCGTAGCGTTGATCGGGCGTGACGAGCATCGCCAAGAGCTCGGAGAAGCCAATCACTTCCTTGGATTCGATGAGGCGCGGGATCACGCGCATCTGATCGGCCACCGCGAAGAGCTTGGGCGCGGAGAGCCCGATCGCCGAAAGGCCCGTGACAGCAAGGCTCTGCAGCGGAGCGGGCGTGCGCTCGAAGGCCGCACGCAAGAGCGCGTAGAGGCTCAAGAGGAGCGCTGTGTGCGGCAGCGGGTACACGCCGCCGAGGTAGCAACTCATGGCGAGCGCCGCGCCCGCGCCGAAAGCGAAACGCCAGCGTCCGGGCGCGAGCGAGCGCTCGAAGAAGTAGAACGCCCATGGCATGAACGCGTACTGCAGGTGCCAGGTGTGGCCGACGGCGGCCTGCAGGGCCCAGCGGCCGTTCAGGACGAACAGCGCCGCGAGCAGGGCCCGGAGCGCGACGCTCGTCGTGAGCAAGCTCGCGAATGCGTAGGTGCCGGCGAGCGCGAGCAGCCCCTGGCCGAGCACCTCGACGCGGATCGCCGTGCGCACGTCCGCGAACAGGTAGAGCGGGAGGTACGGCGAGACGAAATTCGTCGCGCCTTCGGGATAGCCGAAGGCGGGCACACCGCCGCAGAGCCACGGGTGCCACCACGGCGCCTCACCCTGCTTCAGGCTGAGCGTCGTGATGTAACGATATGCCGTTTGCGAGTCCCAGTCGTGAAATCCGTACGTCGAAAAGTCCGCAAGCATCGGCGCGAGCACGTACACGAGCGCGCAGGCGAGCAGCCCGACGGCAACGAGCGTCGTGACGGAGCGGAGCGCGCGGGACGGATCGGCTGACAAGCGATGCCACCACGTGGCCGAGCGCGCGACCTGTCCGCCAATCACGGCGCGACTTTAGAGCGGCTCTGCGCAAAAGAGCGCGAAGTTTCTGCGCGTGCGCACGGAGCGCGGCAGGACGCGCCATGCAAGCGTCACGCGCTCGCCGAAGCGCCGCGGGGAGTGCGCTCACCGAGCGTCTGAGGTACCGTCACGGAAGTAGGGTGATGGACCGCCGACACACCGATCGCGAGTACGAGAGCGAGCTCGATTCGCTCCGCGAGCAGGTGCTCCTGATGGGCGCACGCGTCGAGGAGATGATGACGCTCGCGCTGCGGGCATTCAGCGAGCAGAACACGCGACTCGCACGCAGGACCATCGCGCACGATCGCCTGGTCGACGCCGCCGAAATGCAGATCGACGAGCTTTGCCTGCGCGTGCTCGCGCTGCGCCAGCCCGTGGCGTCCGATCTACGCTTCATCACGACGACGCTGAAGCTCGTCACGGATCTCGAGCGCATCGCGGATTTGTGCGTCAACCTCTGCGAGCGCGTGGGGGAGTTCGGCGACGAGGCCGCGTTCGCCGTGGACGGCATGATCACGCAGGTCGGCGGGCTCGCGCAGAGCATGGTGCACGACGCGCTCGACGCGTTCGTCGTCGGTGACGCGCTCAAGGCCGAGCAGGTGATGGATCGTGACGAGACGGTCGATCGGCTCCACGCCGAGATCATCCCCGAGCTCGTGAGCCTGATGACCAAAGAGCCCGCCGCCGTGCAGCGCTCGATTCGACTGATTTCCATCGCGAAGTACCTCGAGCGCATCGCCGATCACGCGACGAACATCGCGGAAATGGTGGTGTTCATGGTGCGCGGGCAAGACGTCCGACACATGAGCTGAGGCGAGCCCGCGCTACAGGCGCTGCTTCAGCGTTTCGACCACGAAATCGAAGAGCTCGAGCGCGTCGGCCGCGAGTGAACGCCACGGCTCGGGTCCGCCGCCGCCCACCGGCGCGCCGAGCGCCGCCGGCGCGGCTGCGATTCGCCGTGCGCGCTCGTGCTCGGCGTGCTCGAGCCGCGCACGTTCCCGCGCCCGCTCGAGCCCGCCCGCCTGCACGAACTCCAGAATGCGCGGCAGCTCGCCCGGCTCGAACCACACGCCGTGGTGCGGACACACGTCGACCACGATCCCGCTCGAACCACCGAAGTTATTGCGATTCATGCGCGTCCGGCACACCGGACACGGCAAGTAACGGATCGGCTTCTCCAGCGGATTTTCGCGCGGCGGGTGGGCGCGCGTCACGACGCGAAAGAGCTCGCGCCGTTCGAGCAGCTCCGCCAAGAGCGCGTGCTCCACGAACTGGCCGGCGCACGCCGTGCATTCGCAGAGCTTGCCCGCGCCGCCGCCGAACGCGCGGCATGTCTCGTCGCAACTCGGACAGCGGAGCTCGACGGCGAACTCGAGCGGCTCGAGGCCGAGCCGTTCGCCGCAGCCGAGGCAATGCGTCGCGTCGGAGGGATTGAGCGAGAAACAAGCCGCGCAATGGACGCTCGCCAGCGGCGCGTGGCAGTAGTCGCAGCGGGGAGCGCGCGCAGGGACGGGCGCGCCGCACACGGGACACCGACGAACGTCGGCGTCCGTCACGTCACTCGCCCCCGTGCGCGGGCACGTATATGTCGAAATCCTCGATCGTCGTCGCGAGCTCGTAACGAGCGTCGAGCAGGCGCTCGAACTCGGGGAACGTCGCGAGCGCGTGGCGCGAATCGAGCGTGTCGCCCGTCACCATCGGGAACACGTCGTTGCGTTGCACGACGATCGCGGCGGGCGGGTGCGCGGCGAGGTCCTGCATCATGTCGTGGCGCGCGCGCTCGCGCTGCCAAGGCGTGCGCTGGGGCACGTCGTAAATGAATCGGCTCGCAGGCTCGCGCCCCGCGAGCCAATAAATGACCGGCTCGAACCCCCACACGAAGACCGGCGCGGTGCCGCGCGTGCGCGACCTGAGCTCGAGCGCGACGGCGCGATCGGCGACGAGGCTCACGTCCGCGACCGTCGCGAGCTCCGCGTCGAGCGTCTCGCGGCGGTCATAGGGCGCGACGCGCATGAGGTACTTCATGCGCATCTCCGAACGCTCCCAGAAATCCTGCGGTAAATCGCCCACGGCTTGGCGCATGGCCACGCACGCCGCGACGAACGCCACGAACGCGAGCACGCCGCCCGGTCCTCCCGCGAGACAGCGCCGAAAGAGCTTGTAGAGCCCGAGCCCCGCGAGAAACGCGATCAGCGGCAGCGTCGCCGCGTAGTGATACGGAAAGAACTTCCCCTGCATGGCGATGCCCGTGACGTGCATCGCGATCACCCCGAGGACGATGAAGATCCCTTCGCGCTCGCGCAGGTGCATGGGCGTGATCGCCACGGCGGCGACTACGCCTGCCGTGTTCACCGCCGAGAACTTGAAGAATGCCTCTTGGAGCGCGTAGTAAAACATCTCCGGCGCGCGCCGGCCTTCCCAGCCGAGCGCCGTGTAGCCGGGCGTGAAATCGTGCATCGTCCAGTACAACGCGCCGAGCCCGCCCCGCAGCGCGAACCAGCCGAGCGTGAGCGCGAACGGCGCGCACGCCCCCGCGCCGACGGCGATCACCGATGCAACGGCGCTGCGCACGTTGTGTTGCTGCTGCTCGCGCTTGAACAAATACGCCGCGCACACGAGCGCGCCTCCACCGAGCGGCGGCTTCAAGAGCGCGGCGCAGCCGAACACGGCGCCGAGCGCGAGCCAGCGCCAATAACGGCGCGCGCGTTTGCCTTCGCTCGTCGTCAGCACGAGCCCGACGAACGTGAGCACGCCGCCGAACGTCTCCGGCTGCCCCGTATGCCAAAAATCGAGCTGGGCGTGGATCAACGCCGCGAGGGCGCCGCCGACGTACCCGACCGTCGAGGAGCCGAAAAACGTGCGCGCGAGCCGTCCCGAGCACGCCACGAGCAGCACGAGCCCGAGCACCTCGACGAGCCGTGGCGCGAGCATGCTCTTGCCGAAGAGCCCCTGCGCGAGCGCGTACACGAAGAAGATGCCCGGCGGTTTGAAATCCCAGAGATCTTTGTACGGGACCTTGCCGTGCAAGATCCCCTCGCCCACGACGGCGTAGATGCCCTGGTCGCGACCGAACGAGAACACCAAGATCTGCAGCGCCGCGAGCGCCACGATCCCGAAGCAGGCGGCACGCAGCCATGCATCGGGATCCCGCACTTGCAGGCGCGGCACGACCTCGGCGGCCGGCGGCATCGACGATTCCGGCATGCTTGGCGCGCCCCGTAGGATTCGAACCTACGACCCTCGGATTCGAAGTCCGATGCTCTATCCAGCTGAGCTAGGGGCGCGTACTTTCGGCGGCTTGGCCCGGCCTGCCGGGCGCGCCCGTTACCGGGCGGCACCATCTTCTAGAGCAGGCGGGGATAGTCAAGCGCGGCAGAGCCGACCGGCCATGCAAGGCGTCCCGAAACGGGCCACCGAGCCGGCCGATCCGCCCCACCTTGCTCGCGACGAGCGAGCGGTTGAAAAGCTTCCCCGCATGAGCTAGAAGCCTCGCCCTCTCTGGGTCATTAGCTCAATTGGTAGAGCAGCGGACTCTTAATCCGTTGGCTTCAGGTTCAAGTCCTGAATGGCCCACCATTTCGACAAAGTCAGGCAAGGTCGACCGACGTTCCTAGACGTCCCGCCGGACTCGACCTTCGTGCGGAGCTGAGCGGATCCGCGACCCCACGCGTCACTGCGCGCCGGACGGCCCCGGTCCACCATGGTTCATGCGTCGAAGGTGCGCTCCAGCGCGACCGGACGAGCCTGAGCCCCGCTCGTGGTTACCAACGCGGGGCCTTGCCTCGTCGCATGCGCGCGCCATGCGGGCATGCGCGTCAGGCACGCCGCGCTCGGGACTGCAATTCAAGACTTTTGCGTGCGAGCGTCTGGAGAGCGCATAGAAACGTCGTGGCGACCTTGCCTGTCATCCGGTCCAAACCGTTGCACCCGCCTCGACCGTCGCCCACCTGAGCTTCCCATTGAGAGATCTCATAGGAGGTTTGAGAGAGATGGTTTTGGAGTCGAGGGCACGGTCGCGCAAACATGACGACGCACGCCATGCACGCTGTCGCCTCAGTGAGGCACTCTCGCTCGCAGGCCCATACTGAACGACGATGGCTCACGAAGAGCCAATCAGCGGCTCAACATGCGCCACTCCGCGATTACGCGACGAGGCTTGTCCGGCAGACGGACACACCTTCAGTCGTAAGGCGCATAAAACGGCCGTCGAACACAGGACGACTTGCGTCATTGTCGCGATCCGGACCACTCATTGCCACGTCGGATTACGTCGTCGGACGTTGCCCACGACGCATTGGGGCGTGATCTAGCGGCATACGCTTTGCTCGTTTGGCCTCCGCTAGGAGGCAAACTCATGAAAAAAAGGTACGGAGACACGCGTCTCACGGGCTTCGTTTCACTCTGCACGTTGGCATTGGCAGCCTTCGGTTGTGAAAGCGGAGCATCCCAGAGGGACCAAGCCGTCGGTAGTACGACGGAAGGTCTGTCTATGGCGCTCGAATCGCTGCAGTGCTCGAACGGCTCCTTCATCCTCTCACACAGCGGCCCTGATGCCGATGCCTGGGGCCGCATCGCCGCGTTGCCCTCGAAGCCGGCTTTCATCGTGGTCGACGATTGGACGGTCGACGCTGGCGCGGTCGATCCATCGGACACGAGTCACGCTCCTGGTTGGTTTCACCACCATCCCGACCCGGCGGTTCAGCAAATTCGTGTGATCAAATACATACCTACGAATTACGCGCGCTCGGGCGTAGGCAGCTGCCCGAACCAGGACCCCACGACGCATTACTTCTGCGACAACACGCCCATGAACGCCGATTGTACGCCCTACGCCATCACGACGCGCATCACGAACGCGCTCCAAAGCGGCTTCGACGGCGTCTTCTTCGATGAGACGGGATATCCCGACACGCCCGCAAGCTACGTGCAAAACTGCGCGGCCCGGGTGAAGGACACCTATGGCGAGGACAAGCTCGTCATCATCAATCCGGGACAGAACGACCCCGGCATCTACGGCTACTACGACCACAACATCGATATCATCTCGGTCGAACGGCACGTGGAAACGCCCGTTGCCAACTCCGGTATCCCGGCCATTCATTGGTTGGCCGTCGAAGACCGGGTCCCCGACGAACCGACCGCCGAATCGCACCTGCACGAGTTCCGCGCCAACGGCGGTTTCTGGTACTACGGAACTGGGCCGGACAGCGACGCCGGCACTTATACGCATTTTCCAGACGACGGCTGGCTTCAGGCCATCACGAGTGCCGCTTCGCCCGGACGTCCTGACTGTGGGTGCGTCACGCCGGACGCTAGAAACCTGCTTCAAAATCCGGGATTCGACGGCGGCCTGCAGGGTTGGATGCTCGATTCCGGCACGGGCGTTTTCAATTACGCTCCGGGTACGGACGTGAACTATTACGGGTACTCCTTCGACGTCAAAAGTTGCCAGAGCTCCGGCTCCGCCAACCTTCAAATGCCGACGGATGGCAGCGCGGATTCGCAGCGGATCTGGCAGTGCGTATCGGTCGCCCCGAACACTACCTACAACTTCGGCTTCCACATCCTGGGAGGCGGCTACACGTACTGTGACGTCGATCTCTACACAGGAGCGAACTGCACCGGGTCCGAGTCGAACGCAGCTGAACAGCTCTGGCTCAACGTGTATTGGTCACCAGACGAACACGGTCAAATTACCACACCCTGGGATACGGTGAGCGCCCGCTTTTCGTGTCGCAGCGAAGGTGGCAGTAACTCGTACGTCGACATGGCGTACCTCACCCCCTGGCCCGGCGAATTCTGAGCGAACGCTCAGCCGAGCCCCGGGGACGGCCACGGACGCCCCCGGGGCTCGACGCGGACGGCGGCGGGCGCTCGTCACCCCGTCAAGAACATCCGTCAATCGTCGCGCTGACGCTCGCAACCGGCGCGACCGGGTGCGCGCAGTTGTCGCAATGCTGGCAGCTCTTGCCGGGGGCGTCGCCGAAGTATTCGCGTAGGAATTGCATTCGGCAGCGGGTCGTCTGGCCGTAACGCATCATGGTTTCGATGCGCTCGCGGTCGGTCTGGTACTGAGCGTCGAAGGTCGCGAGCAAAGGCTCGAGCTCGTGCTCGCCGTAGGCGCGTCGCAGCACTAGGCCGCGGCGCGTGCGGCGGACGAGCTCCATGTTCTCGAGTATGGCGATAATCACGGACGTGCGACGCGCGGACAAGTCGGCCGCCGCGGCGAGCTCGGCGAGCGTGACCGGCTGCGTGCCGGCGCGGAGCAGGGCGCGCGCAACGGCAAGCGCTTCGTGAGCACGCGGGTGCTTGGCGGCCAGAAAGAAACTGCGCAAACGCTTGTCTTCGAGTCGGTAAAAGAGGAGGGCGCGCGCCGGCAAGCCGTCACGGCCGGCGCGGCCCGCTTCCTGGTAGTAGCTCTCGAGTGACTCGGGGAAGGTCCAGTGCGCGACGAAGCGGATGTCAGGCTTGTCGACGCCGAGGCCGAAGGCCTGCGTCGCGATCATGAGCCGCACCTCACCGTGCATGAAGCGCTCTTGGGATTCGTGACGCTCTTTAGCGGGAAGCTTACCGTGATAGCGCGCAACGCGCTCGCCGGTCGTAGACAGCCAGCCGTGGAGCTCGTTCACGCTGCGGACGGTGCTCGTGTAGAGAATGCCCGAGCCGGGCGTTTCGGCGAGCAGCGCCAAGAGGCGTTCTTTTTTCTGCTCCTCGTTGACGGTGCGAGCCACTTCGAGCTCGAGGTTCGGACGCTCGATGCCGCCGTAAACGATTTGGGCGTTGCGCATGCCGAGGCTCTGCTGAATGTCCGCGGCGACCGTGGGCGGAGCCGTTGCCGTCAGTGCGAGGATCGGAGGGCGGCCGAGCACTTCGACGACGTGGCGTAGCTCGGCGTACGCGGGCCGAAAGTCGTGGCCCCACTGGGAGATGCAATGCGCCTCGTCTACGACGAAGAGTCCCACCCCACGACGCTGAAGCGGTTCGAGATGTTCGGCGTTCTGCAGGCGCTCGGGGGCGAGGAGCACGACGCGGTGGCGCCCCTGTTCGAGCTCGTGCTCGTGCTCGGTGCGTTCTCGCGCCGCGACGGTCGAGTCGAGCCGTGCGGCTTCGATAGCGGCCGCCGCCAGGCGCTGCTCCTGATCCTGCATCAGCGCGATGAGCGGCGACACCACGACGACGACGCCCTTCAAGAACAACGCCGGGAGCTGATAACAGAGCGATTTTCCCGCGCCCGTCGGGAGAATACCGAGCGCGTCGCGGCCCGCGAGCACCGCGTGGATGAGCTCGCGTTGGCCGGGGCGGAAGCGCTCGATGTCAAAGTGCTCTCGCGCTGCGCGACGGAGCTCGCTGGGACCCACCGTTTCGGTGGCGGGCGCCGGCTTCGGTCTTGTACGCGTTCGTGGCGCCGAGTGAGGCAATATTCGAGCTGAGGAGCAGAAATCGTGCCGTTCTACTGCATCGCGCCCTCGGCATGGCAGTTCCATGGCAGCGCGTGCGCCGCTCGGGCAACTTCGGAGAGCATGAGCCCAACGCTTCACGCGCGGAGCGCTGCCGGTTGGTTGATGCTGGCCGCCGGCGCGCTCCCTGGCTGCTCGGACACGTCCGAGCGTCCATCGTTGGGCGGTCACGCCGGGGAAAGCGCGCCAGCCGGTGGCGCACCCATCATCGCGGACGCGGGCGCCGGCCAGAGTGGTTCAGCAATGGCAGGAAGGAGTGCTGGCGCCGGTGGAGTCCGGGCCGGCGGTATGGGGGGCCTCGCGGATACGATGGCGGGAGCAGCGGGCAAGGCTGCAGTAGCCGGTGGCCGGAGCAACGTTGGCGCGGGTGCCGGCGGTGTTGCCACGGGCGGGCGACTGGAGTCGGGCGGCGCGGCCGGTGCGCGCCCGGCAGCCGGCCGCGGTGGCACGGCGAGCGGCGCCGCGGGGGGAGCAACCGGCGCAGCAGGCGCGAGCGGTTCGTCGGGTGGTCCCCCTGCTTGCGCATCGAATCAAATGGCCGTGTGCACGCGTAGCGGATCCATCGAGTGCCACTTCGGCGGCAACCCCGGCGACTACCTCGTGACGGTCGAGCTCGGCGGCAGCGTCGCGAGCGATCAATACATCGAGGCCGAAAGCTACCGACGGATGCTCGGCGAAACGGTGACCACGGCGGGGCAGACTCAGCGGTTCTCGTTCTTCGTCAACGTGCGCGAACCGGAAGGACAACCGATTCAGGACGTACCCGCGGGCACACCCGGACTCGATCTGTATTTGAGGGGCACGGCTCCCGAGCTCACGGCGGTTTGCTTCGAAGTGAAGAAGGCCGCGCCCAAGCTGTGGATCGCCGGCGACTCCACCGTCTGCGATCAAGACGGCACGGACTACGCCGGATGGGGACAACACTTGCCGCAGTTCTTGCTACCGCCGGTGTCCGTCGCCAATCTCGCCGATTCCGGCGAGAGCTCGGGGAGCTTTCTCGCGAGCTCGAAGCTCTGGGGAGCAATCAAAGGCGGCTGGTCGGCAGGCGACTACGTCCTGATTCAGCTCGGTCACAACGACAAGGACACCACGGCCGCCACGTTCGAGTCGAATATGAAGACAATGCTGACGCAAGCACTGGCGGCCGGCGTCACACCGATACTCGTGACACCCACGTCGCGCGTCGGTTACGCGCTCGCCGAAGAGCACGTCAACTCGACGGGCGCCAATCTCCCGGAGATCATCCGCGCTCTCGGGCAGAGCCAAGACGTGCCGGTGATCGACTTGACGGTCACGACTTGGAACTGGCTCCAGACGATCGACTACACGAAGTACTTCGCCCTCGGCACCGATCACACCCACACCAATCCCGCCGGCGCCGAGGTCATCGCCGGGTTCGTTCGCGACGCGATCGTGAAGCAGGCTTTGCCGCTCGCGAGTTATGTCCGCTGAGCGTTCACCGGAGCCGCCTGCGCGCTTCGCATCGTTTCTCAGCGCGTGGGCTGCACTGGGACGATCGTGCCGTCGGCGTTGAACGTGAGCCGGTCGAGGCATACCTCGCGATGCGTTCCGTCCCCGCCTGCTATCGCAAAGCGGTGATACGCGATGTAGTAGTCGCCGTTCGGCAGCGCGAGCACGGAGTTGTGTCCGGTGCCCAAGATGCCCTGGGCGTCGTCGCGTTTGAGGATGGGATTGACCTTGGCCTTGGTGAACGGCCCGAACGGCGACGTGCCGGTGCCGTAGGCCACGTCGTAGTCGGCGCTCCGAGTGTCGCCTTCCGAGTACATGAAATAATAGGTGCCGTTGCGCTTGAAGGCGACGCTGCCCTCCTGGAAGCCGTTGATACTGATCACCTGGGGTGTGCCTTTGAGCGAGAGCATGTCAGCTCCGAGCTCGACCACATGACCCCCGGCCGAGGTACTGCCGAAGTAGAGATAGGCGCGCCCGTCGTCGTCCATCAGCACGAACGGATCGATCGATTGGCCGCCGTACTCGCCCGTCGTGATCAGTGGATGGCCGAGCGCGTCCTTGAACGGCCCGCTCGGCGACGTCGAGGTCGCGACGCCGATCTGCACGTTCGCGCAAAAATAGAAGTAGTACGTGCCCGCTTTGTACGCGATGCCGGGCGCCCAGGCGCGATCGTCCGCCCAACTCACGTCGGGTCCAAGGTCCAAAATCACGCCCTCGTCGTGCCAACTCACGAGATCCGACGACGAGAAGGCGTGAAAGCTCGTGGAGCGCCAATCAGCGAAGCCGTCGCTGGTCGGATAAATGAAGAATTTCCCGCGCCGAAGCTCGCGATTTGCGGATCGGCATTCAGCCCGGGAAGCACTGGATTCTTCGGGACTCCGACGACGGCCGCTCCCGCAGCGCCCCCCGCGCCCGCTGCTGAGCCGCCTCCCGCCGCGCTCGCGCCGGCTCGACCCGCCGATGCCGCACCTCCCGCACCGCTCGCGGCGGGCGCGCCACTCGTTCCGCTATTAGCTCCGCGTCCACCCGCGCCGCCCATTCCAGCACTTCCGACGGTGCCGCCCGGGCCATGACCGGCAATCCCGCCCGCGCTCACGCCGCCGAAGCCCCCCGTACCAGCCGCACCCCCGCCGCCCCCGCCGCCCCCGCCGGTGGCGCCAGCATTCGAGTCACCCATCGTTCCAGCCGTGCCAACGCTTCCGGCGGAATCGCCGCCGCTGCCGCCGCGCATCGTCTCGTTCGTACTCGGTGGCGCGCGGCGCGGCGCCGAATCGTTTCCGCAGGCCCCAGCGAGCACTGCCACGACAGCCATCCCCACCCCCCGCTTGCGGAGACGCATTGATTGCAACACGGCAGGTCCGTCGTGAACGATGACGGATGCTAGCACCGCGTGCCGGAGGGCCAGTGCGTCGTCCGGTGTAGGTGTGGGCGCTCGTTTGGGGCGATATGTACGCACGAGTGGTTGTGTTTGCCGCGGAGTTGCCTCTTTTCGCCGCCCGCTGCTGCGCTATGCTCGAAAACTTCAGGCATGAAGTCGACGCGCGGAAGGGACTGGGTGTGAGCGTTCATCACGAGGCGCTCGCACGAGCGGCATCTCCGGCCGAGGTCTGCGAGCTCATGCGACGACGCGTGCTCGAGTTGATGCCTTTGTCGGGCTTGAACGTGATGTCGTTCGGAACGGCGAACGGGGAGGCGCCCTATTCAGCCCTCTATCAGCGGGGAGCCGACGTCGAGGAGGTCCGCTGGCGACTGGCTCCGGCGTTGCAGCTGCTGCTCGCCGAGCCGAAGCTTCCGCCGCTGTTCGCGCAGCCCAGGCGCATGCTGCGCGTCGAGCAGGCGCTCGGCTGGGATTACTGGCTGCGCTCCGTGACGTACCAAGAGCACTTTCGCCCGATGACCAGCGCGCGCCAGCTCGTGGTCGGATTGACGGACGCCGCCGGTACACCGACCGGGTTCATCGCGGCGAGTCGCGCCGAGAACGAAGACGCGCTCGACGCGCAGCAAGAGGCACGACTGCTCACATGCCGTGACGAAGCGGCGCGCGCGCTCGCGCCATTTGCGGTCTCGCCCGACTGGAACCGGCCCATCGACGACATCCTCGACGCCCTCACGACGGCGTTGCCGATTCCAGCGCTCCTGATCGCGGAGAACGGCCGCGTCCTCTGGATGAACCGTGAAGCCGAGCTTCGGTTCGGCGCCGTGGGATTCTGCGTGCGCGGCCAGAGCTTCTACGCCACACCGAGTGGTCTGCTCGCTGAGCTCGTCACCGTCGCGATGCGCGAAGTTCGTCGTCCCGGCGAGCTCTTGGGCGCGCCGCAGCGCGAGACCTCGCCGAGCTGGCTCGTGCCGGGAGAGACATTGATGGCGCGGCGGCTCACGCTGCGTGGTGCTGCGAGCTCGGTGCTGGTCTGTCTGCACGCGAGCGTCCCCCGACGCACGGAGGCGAATCGGAGCTCCATTTTGCCGAGCGCGGCATCCCTCCGTGGATTCGAAGGCCTGAGCGCACGTGAGACGGAGGTCGCGGTATTCGCTGCCGACGGGTTCAGCGTCGTCGCGATCGCCCACCAGCTAGCCATCGCGGAGTCGACGGTGAGCTCACACCTCAAGCGCGTGTACCGAAAGCTCGGCGTCTGTTCGCGCGTGGAGCTCGCCGCGCGTCTCAGGCGCTCGCGCGCGCGCTGAATCTCACGCGCTCCTACCCGCGCACACTGCGGATCATCACCCGATCAGGGGATGGCGGCATCCTCTGCGAGGAGCGATGCTGTGACGTTGTTTCGAACGTCCAGGCCGGCACACTGACTTCGCCGGCGAGGGGCAAGGAAGGGATTTCGATGCGCCTGATTCCGCTCGGCTTGATCATGGTTTCTGGGCTCGTGCTGAGCTCGGCTGCGTCCGCTCAATCTTATTGCGATCCGGGCTATACGTTCTGCGACGACGGCTGCATGCCGTCCGGCGCGACGTGCTGCCACGACGGAGCACACTATTGCTCCGACGGCGTCTGCTGCGGCGGCGCTCAGTGCGCAGCTTCGTATGCGGAGTGTTCGGGCACGGGCGGTTCGAGCGGCAGCGGCGGCAGCGGCGGGACCGGCGGGACCGGCGGTGGCACTTGCCCGAGCGGTCAGGTGGCGTGCGACGACGGCTGCATGCCGTCCGGCGCGACGTGCTGCCACGACGGAGCACACTATTGCTCCGACGGCGTCTGCTGCGGTGGGAGCGAGTGCGCGGACTCCTACTCGCTCTGTTCGGGAGCGGGTGGTTCGAGTGGCAGCGGCGGCTCGAGCACCGGCGGTACGGGTGGCGGAAGCTGCCCGAGCGGCGAAGTGGCGTGCGACGACGGCTGCATGCCGTCGGGCGCGACGTGCTGTCACGACGGCGCACACTATTGCTCGGACGGCGTCTGTTGCGGCGGCAACGAGTGCGCGGACTCCTACTCGCTGTGTTCGGCAGCCGGCGGTTCGAGCGGGAGCGGTGGCTCGTTCTCGACAGGCGGCTCGAGCGGCTCGTTCTCGACGGGCGGCACCTCGTCGGTCGGCGGCTCGAACTCGAGCGGCGGTTCGTTGTCGAGGGGCGGTACTTCATCGAGCGGCGGGTCGAGTGGCTCCGTGGCCACCCAGTGCGTCGCCGCGGACATCGGCGGCGACCGCTGCGACAGCGTGCGCACTTGCTGTGACTCCTCGCAGTGCTGGTACGACGCCGACGGCTCGACGTTCCGATGCAATGGCTTCGATTGTTACGACGCAGCGTACGACGTCGCCAGGTACTGCCAGCCCACCTCCTCGCCCTCGTCCTCGTCCTCGTCCTCGAGCGACGACGAGGATGAGAGCTCCGGCTGTAGTCTCAGCGCCGGCACTGCGTCACCGAGCCAGAGCCTCTGGTTGACGCTCGGAGCTGCGGTTTCGTTGGCGTGGTGGCGGCGACGGAACCGCTCTTGAGCCCCCGCTCAAGTGCGAGTCCTCACTCACGGCCGCGGCCCCGACGCTTCATCCGGCGCTGCACGACCCGCCGCATCCTCGGGCGCGGCAATGCGTGACGCTTGCACGAGCGTCTGCGCCACGGCGTCGGCGAGCCGTGCAAGCACCTCGCTCATGGTCGCGACGAGCGACGCCGTGTCACGCCCCTTCGGTGTCGCGGCGAATTGGAAGTGACGTGCCTGTTCGGCGCGGTCGGCGGCGTGCGCGCGGACCGCGACGTTCGCGTCGAGCTCCACGTCACCACGTTCGGTGAGCTCGAAGCGGGCAATCTCGACTTCGACGCTGAAATCCGCGGGCGCGGAGATGGAACCCGACTCGACGAAAACGGTCGAGCCGGGCAGCCGCGCGGAGAGATCGTCGGCGAGCGTCGTTCCGACCAGGTCCTGGAGCGGCGCGCCCCAGCGCTCGTCGCCGCCGAGATCGAGCCGCTCGGCGGTCGCGCGCCGCACGATGTGTTGCCGATCGAGATAACCGGGCAGACTGGGCCGCCGTAGCTCGACGACCAGTCGCGGCGTCGTGAGCGCGGGCCCGGGACGCGCCGCGAGCACGTAAAAAGTGGGATCGGGCGAATGCGCGCACCCGCCGGCGAAGAGCACGCCCGCGAGCACCGCTCGCTCGAGCCCCTTGCTTCGTCCTCTTCGCCCGAGCGAGACGCGCCAGCTCATGGCTCGTTTTCACGCCTTCCGCTCACGAGCGCTTCGGGATGGCGGTTCAGGTAGTCGGCGAGCAAGCGAACGCTGCGCGCGGCGTCCCCGACTTGATCGAGCATGCGTTCGAGATTGCGCTGCGTCGTGGAGTCCGAGCCGTAACCCTCCTCGCCGAAAGCCGCTTGCGCCTTATCCGCCGCACGCTCGAGCTTCGCCGAAATGACCGGTAAGCGCGCCAAGGCTGGTCCAAGATCCGCTTTCGCTTCGCGCGCGAGCTCGGCGGTCTGCTCGAGCGCGTCTTCGAGCGCGGCCATGGCGCGGGGCAGCTCGGGGCCGCTCACGCTGCGGTCGAGCGAGGCAAGCGCGTGATCGACGTGCTCGCCAATGGACTCGAACGGAATCGCATTGATTTTAGCGGCGATGCCGCCGAGCGCCGTCGTGAGACCCTGGAAATCGTGGGATTGTGCCGGGAGCACGAGGCTATCGCCCTCGATCGCGAGCGTCGCTGCCGACGCGCCGGGCACGTACTCGAGTGCCAGCTCCTTCTCTCCCGTCAAGAAGCTGCTCGACTCGAGCGCGACGCGGAGGCCGGCGTGCGCCAGCGCGCGGATGCCGTCGCTCGTGAGCGCTCCGCGATCGGTGTCTCCGAGTGCTCGCGCGGGTTCGAGCTCGTAGCCGACACGCGCCGCGAGCTCGCCTTGGTGCTCGGATCGTCGATCGCGCACGAGCGCGACGCTCGTGACCGTCCCAACGCGCTCGCCGAATAAGGTGACGGCCGAGCCCGGGCCGAGCCCGTTCGTCGAGCTCTGTAAGTAACTCACGCACGCGACACCGGGTCCGTAGAGGCCCACCTCCGCTTGCGCACGATCCGGAAAAAGCCGAAACGTGCTCTCCGGTTTGCTCGCGGGGCCGCTCGTCTGCGGTGGATCTTCGAACGCGATGCCGCCCGAAAGCAGCGATTTGACGGATTGGAGCTCGACGTGCAGACCCTGGGACCCGGTGTCCACGCGAATACCGGAGCTATTCCAGAAGCGAGTCCCTGTGACGACGTGGCGATCGTAGGGTGCGCGCACGAAGATGCGCAACGAGAACGCGTGAGTATTCGCGTCGAGCTCGTAATTGAGTACCTCGCCCGCGGGCACGTCGTGATAGTAGAGCGGCGCCCCTTCGCTGAGCCCGCCGAGCGTGTCGGAGGTCAGAAAGTAGACGGTCCCGGGTTCGTCCGAGCGCGTGCTCGGCGGCTTCTCGAGGCCGGTGAACGTCGTCTGGCGCTCGCCGCCTTTGGGTCCCGGATCGACGGCGACGTAAGCGCCGGAAACCAGCGTCTCGAGCCCGCTCTGCAGCGCTGCGAAGCCGCCGCTGAGTCGCGGCCGCACTACCCAAAAGCGGGCATGGGCCGTCAAAAGAGACGAGGCCTGCGCGTTCATGCGCACCTTCGCGCGGACGTGCGACAGGTCGTCCGTGAGCTCGATCTGCTCGACGACGCCGAGCGTGACGGCTTTGTACTTTACTGGTGTCTCGCCGGCCGTGAGCCCTTCGGCCGTGTCGAACGTGATCGAGATGGTCGGCCCGCGCCGGGCGACGAGCGAATACACGAGGTAACCGACGAGGCCGAGCGCGCCGAGCGGCAGCAGCCAAATCCACGAAAAGCCGAAGTGCCGCCGCACGTGCGCTTGCGGAGGCGCGCCGTCCTCGCGCTCCGCAGGCGGCAAGTCAGGAGCCGTCATTGCGCCATGACCTCGCTCGAGAGCGCGAGCGGCTTCCGGTTCATTCCCGCCGCGTCCCACATCAGGCGTGGCTCGAAGGACTCCGACGCGAACATCGTGAGCACCACGACGGCGCAGAACGCGCTCGCCCCCGCGTCGGGCAATACACGACCCAGCCAGCCGAAGCGCGCCAAGGTCACGAGCATCATCGTCGCGAACACGTCCACCATCGACCAGCGTCCAATCAGCGCAATGAGGCGATAGAGGCGCGTGCGAAGCGTCAAGCGCAGGCTCGACCTCCGTTGGGTCGTAACGAGCAACACGCTGAGCCCGGTGAGCTTCACGACGGGAACCAGAATGCTCGCCACGAACACAATGGTGGCGAGGCCCCAGAGTCCCGCCTGCGCGAGCTCGACGGTGCCGCCGAGGATGGTGCTCGGCCCCCCGCGGCCGAGCTTCACGATGGTCATCACGGGCAGCACGTTCGCGGGGATCGCGAGCAAGGTCGCCGCGCCGACGAGCGCCCACGTCCGCTGAACGCTGTCCGGCTTGCGCCTGATGAGCGCCCGCTCACAGCGCGCGCAGCGCTCTCCCTCGTCGCCGCGAGCCACGAGTCCACAGTGCCGACAACCGATGACTCCGGCGTCCGTCCCTTGAGCACTCACGTGAGGCCGCCGTTTCACGCGCTCCCAAAAAGCCGCTTCATCGAACGCTGCATCGACCCCGATCGAGCACAGCGCGGCACCGCCGAGCGCGAACAGCGCCGGACCGAACGTCACGAGCATCCACGCTTCCAAGCGAAAGAGCGCGATCATCGCGCCGAGCAGAAACACGTCGAGCATCGCCCACTCCGAAGCGAGCGGCACGAACGTGAATCCGACCTTGAGCCAACGCGGAGTCGCCCCGACACAGACTCCGATCGACATGGCCAGGACCACCGTCAGCTTGAAAGCCGGCAGCACGAGTAGCGTCGCAAACACCGCGAGCGCGAGCACCCATGCGCCTTGAGCCCGCAGGTGCTCGGGCCCCATCCAAAGATCGCTCGTCGCGAAGCGCCCGCCGCTCATCCAAACGGAGGCGAGGGGAAAGAGGAGCGCGAGCGCGAACAAAACGAGCCCGAGCCCCGCGCAAAGGCCGGACAGTACGACGCTCCACCGCCTCGCCTGCCTCAGGGTTGCGCCACAGCGTGCGCACGTGATCAGCGCCACGGCGTCGATCTCGGGCAGACGCTGCAATAGCCCGCAGTCGGTGCATTCCCCGCAGGCGCCGAGCGTTGTCATGACGGCCGGGCACATGCAACTCACGTACCTGAGCGCCGCGGATATTGCCGACGCTGGGGCAGGAAGCCTCGCGAGCGCTCGCGAACGAGTTGAAGCTAAAGCCTGCGCGTTGCCACGCGCGCGGCCTCGGCTATTGCAGCTTCCTTGTCGGCGAGCGGAGCTGGTCCGCCGCTCGTATAGATCGCCATCAAAATGGACGCCCGTCTCGGCGGCCGGGCAATCGCCACGTCGTTGCACGCTCCGTGCTCACCCGTGCCCGTTTTGTCGCCCACGACCCAGCTCGGGGGAAAGGCGGCACGGATGCGCGCCTTGCCTGTCTCGCATGCGTCCATCCAGCCGAGCAGACGTGCGCCGCTCGCCGCGGTGAGCGCGTCGCCGAAGAGCAGCGCGTGCAGGAGCCCCACCATGGCACGCGGCGACGTAGTATCGCGCGCGTCGCCTTGTTCGTTGCTATTGAGCGCAGGCTCGAAGCGATCGAGGCGCGTCGTCGAGTCACCGAGCGAACGGACGAAGTCGGTGAACCCGCCTGGCCCCCCGACGAGCTTCAAGAGCAAATTGCCGGCCGTGTTGTCGCTCTGCACGATGGCGGCTCGTGACAGCGCTTCGATGGTCATCGAGCCCTCAGCCACGTGCGCGCGCGTGACGGGCGCGTACTCGAGTAAATCGGCCTGCGCCAGCGGGAGCCGCTGGTCGAGTCGTAGCGCGCCGCGATCGACGTGCGCAAGCACCTGCGCGACCAGCACCCACTTGAAGGTCGAACACAGCGCAAAGCGCTCGTCGGCGCGGTACTCGACCGCGGACGACTCGCCGAACGCCGCCGCGTACACTCCCATACGACCGCCGATCCGGCCCTCCACCCGAGCAATCTCCTGCTGCACGTTCGCGCTCGGCCCCGACGTCGGGACATCGAACAAGCCGCACGCGGAGGTGCAAGCGGACGCCGTGACGAGCATGAAGCTGCGGCGCGGAAGCTGGGCGTGCTGCATGGAGCGCGCGTACTCGAGCGCTGGAGCGGCGAAAAGGGCAACTAGAAGCTCGGGGCCCTGCCGTGCGGTGAGCTCGGCCCTGAACGGCCGCGCGGGGGGTCACTCGCGCGTGTTACGGCACGAAAGGCGCGCAATCCGTGCCACAGCTGAACACGGACGACGCGCATGATTTGTCACCGATGCAGGAGTTGCAGGCGTCGAGCTTGTCCTGCTTTTCCTGCTTCGCCGTCGCGTCTTCGGTGCAGCGCGTGGTACAGCCGCCCACGTCGTAGTCCGATGCGAAGCACTGGGCGTAACGCTGGCAAACGCTCGCGCACGTGATCGGGGCCGATGAGCTGTCGTCGTCACCGCTACAGGCCGAGACGGCGGACGACACGACGAAAATGAGAGCTGCGCAGCGAGAGAACTTCATGATACCTCGCGCGCAAACCGAGCAACGGACGTGCCAACGCAGCGCTGCGGCGCAATCCCGCGAGCGATGGATCATTCGGTCAGTCCACCACACGCGTTCTGACGCGCGCGGGGCAAGGCGCCGCGCTCAAAAGCGCGTGCCGACTTCGAGCAACAACTTGGCCGTGAACGGGTCTCCGGCGAGCGGCAAGTGCAGCTCCATGCTCGTACCGAAACGCTGGTTTTGCACGCCTACGCCCGCAAAACCAGCCGCACGCGCGCGCCCGTCCTCCGTCGCGATCGGCACCGCACCGTAGAAGCCGGCGCGCGCGCCGACGAGCGGCGTGACCGCAAACGATCCCGCCGCCGCGGCGTCGAGCTCGGACTCGTTCATGGGATCGACCAGCGGGCTCGTTCCGCCGCCATGATGGTGGTGTTCGGAAGAGCCGGCGATCGCGGCCGCGTAGCCCAAGCGCGCGGAGAGTCCGAAGCGCCCCGACATGAGCGTGCCCCACGCGCTCGGCATGAGCATCACGTGCCCCATACCGAGCTCGTGATCGGGGTTGCCGGTCGGGAGACTCGCGGCAAGCTCGAGTCCAAACGCTCGGCGTCGCTCTGCGTTGCGAAATGCCGTACCGCGAACTTGCAGCAAGAAGTCGCCCGCTCCCGTATCCGAACGGCCGTTACGTAAGATGCGATAAAGAGGCAGGGTCGCGGCCGCTTCGAACCACGCGCGCCGATACGTGAGATTGGGCACGAGTCCCTCGAAATGCCCCTCGTACTCGGAGTTCGAAAAACCGGCGGCCTCGGCGCGCAACGTCGCGGAGATCGCCGCGCGATTCGCCTCGATGCGCGGCGGCAAGTGACAGCTCTGCGCAGCGAGTAGACGCGTCGCGGCGCACGTCGCGAGTAGCGCCGTCACGTGCGCGAGAGCGAACGCCGCCCGTGGCATCACGGCATGCCGCACGCGACCCACTCGCCGAGCTCGAGCCGCTCGGCTTCGGACGGACGCGGACCGTCGGGGGGCATCGCCGTATTCACGTTGTTCGGTCCCGCCGCCGCTTGCTCGTCGATGTGCTCGGGCTCCGTCGCATGCAGGCCGTCGAGCGTATCGAAATTGTGATCGCTCGGCGCGCCATTGCGCTCGCTGCCCGTCAGCGTGCTCGAGTGACAGCGCACGCAGTAGCGGTCCATGAAAGCCTCGCCGAAGCTGTCGTAGCTGAGCGTCGAGGTCGCGGGACACGCCGAACCGGTCGCTCCTGCTTCCGGATCGTGGGAGCTGCAACCGGCGATCAGCGCCACACACACGCAAAGCCAGGCTAGAGGCGTCATCACGGCCGCGCATTCCAGCACAGGGTCCTGCCGAACGGCCGGCACGAAAGTCGACCGGGTGTTTTCGGGAATACACTCCGGCCGGATCGGGCATCCGAACGACTCCAAAGAGCCACCCCTACCGTAGCCAGCCGATTTTTGCGGGCTAGGCGCACTTTGTCGTGTGAAAACGACCGGCTCGCGGGGTGGTCAAGTCGGCCGTTGCCCGCTAAAACCACTTTTCCTATCAACATTCTCGTCACAGGCTCCCCACCCCACGCGAACCCGGTCAACCCATGTCCCTCACCCACCTAGAACTGCTCGAAGCCGAGAGCATCCAAATCATGCGGGAAGTCGTCGCCGAGACGGAAAAGCCCGTGATGCTCTATTCGATCGGCAAAGACAGCGGCGTGATGCTGCACCTCGCGCTCAAGGCTTTTTACCCGGCGAGGCCGCCCTTCCCGCTGCTCCACGTCGATACGACTTGGAAGTTTCGTGACATGTACGCGATGCGCGCGCGCATGGCCGACGAGAGCGGCATGGAGCTCTTGGTTCACAAGAACCCGGACGCGATTGCAAAGAACATCAACCCGTTCACGCACGGCTCGGCCGTGCACACGGACATCTGGAAGACGGAGGGGCTGAAGCAAGCGCTCGACAAGTACGGCTTCGACGCGGCGTTCGGCGGCGCGCGGCGCGACGAAGAGAAGTCGCGCGCCAAGGAGCGCGTGTTCTCGTTCCGCAGCGCGCAGCACCGCTGGGATCCCAAAAATCAACGTCCCGAGCTGTGGCGCCTCTACAACACCCGCAAGCAAAAGGGCGAGTCGATCCGCGTCTTCCCGCTCTCCAACTGGACCGAGATGGATGTCTGGCAATACATCTACCTCGAGGGCATTCCGATCGTGCCGCTCTACTACGCGGCCGAGCGACCCATCGTCGAGCGCGAGGGCGCGCTGATCATGGTCGACGACGAGCGCATGCCGCTCAAGCCGGGCGAGAAACCGGACCTGCGCATGGTGCGCTTCCGGACGCTCGGTTGTTATCCCCTGACGGGCGCCGTCGAATCGACCGCGACCACGCTGCCGGAGATCATTCGCGAGATGCAAGAGAGCAAGGTCAGTGAACGCCAGGGTCGCGTGATCGACTACGACTCACCCTCCTC
This sequence comes from Polyangiaceae bacterium, assembly GCA_025936115.1. GTDB lineage: Bacteria > Myxococcota_A > Polyangia > Polyangiales > Polyangiaceae > PMG-095. The sequence goes on along the minus strand of JAICTZ010000016.1, from coordinate 129,355 downwards.
CATGGAGCAGAAGAAGCAGGAGGGTTACTTCTGATGCGACGCCTCGCTTTGCAACCGGACGGCGCGACGGACGCGGATCTGCGCGTCGCCAAGAGCCTGCTTCGCTTCAACACCTGCGGCAGCGTCGACGACGGCAAGAGCACGCTCATCGGCCGCATGCTGTTCGAATCGGGAGTGATCCCGAAGGACCAGCTCGCGCAGCTCGAGACGGACTCGAAGCGCGTCGGCACCCGCCCCGGGGAGATCGACTACGCGCTCTTGCTCGACGGCCTTTCGGCCGAGCGCGAGCAGGGCATCACCATCGACGTTTCGTACCGCTTCTTCGCGACCGACAAGCGCAAGTTCATCGTCGCCGACACACCCGGTCACGAGCAGTACACGCGCAACATGGTGACGGGCGCGTCGACCGCCGACCTCAGCATCATCCTGACGGACGCGCGCAAGGGCGTGCTCACGCAGACGCGCCGTCACAGCTACCTCGTGTGGCTGCTCGGCATCCGTCACGCCGTGCTCGTCGTCAACAAGATGGACCTCGTGGATTACTCGCGCGAGGTCTTCGACCGCATCGAGGACGACTACAAGAAATTCGCCGAGCAGCTCGGCTTCGACGCCATCACGTGCATCCCGATCTCGGCCGTGCGCGGCGACAATATCATCCAACACTCGGCGGCCACGCCTTGGTACCAGGGCCCGACGCTCATGGGCCTCTTGAACGAGGTGCAGGTCGATCATTCGCGCCTCAGGGCCGATCCGTTGCGGCTGCCCGTGCAGTGGGTGAACCGCCCGAACCTCGATTTTCGTGGTTTTGCGGGCACGATCGTCGCGGGCACCGTGAAACCCGGCGACGCCGTGCGCGTGCAGCCGTCCGGCAAGACGACGACGGTCGCGCGCATCGCGACCTTCGACGGCGATTTGTCGGAGGCGTCCGTCGGTCAATCCATCACGCTGACGCTCGCCGACGAAATCGACGTGTCGCGCGGCGATCTCATCGTCACGTCGGACGCGCCGGCCGAAGTCGCCAATCAGTTCGAGGCGACGGTCGTCTGGATGCACGAAGCGCCGCTGCTGCGCGGCCGCACCTACTTGATGAAGATCGGCACGAAGACGGTCACGGCGACCATCGGGGCGATCAAGCACAAGATCAACGTGAACAGCCTCGAACAGGTGCCGGCGCCGACGCTCGGCTTGAACGAGATCGGCGTCTGTAACCTGGAGCTCGATCGGCCCATCGCGTTCGATCCGTACAAGGTGAACCGCGACACGGGCGGCTTCATTCTGATCGACCGCATGACGAACGACACGGTCGGCGCGGGCATGCTCCACTTCGCGCTGCGCCGCGCGCAGAACGTGCACTGGCAGGCGCAAGACGTGAACAAGGCCGCGCGCTCGGCCATCAAGGGCCAAAAGCCCGTGCTGCTCTGGTACACGGGGCTCTCGGGCGCGGGCAAATCGACGATCGCGAACCTGGTCGACAAGCGGCTCCACAGCATGAACCGCCACACGTACCTACTCGACGGCGACAACGTGCGGCACGGTTTGAACAAGGACCTCGGCTTCACGGCGGCTGACCGCGTCGAGAACATTCGCCGCATCGCCGAGGTCGCGAAACTCATGGTCGACGCAGGGCTCATCGTGAGCACGGCGTTCATCTCGCCGTTCCGCGCCGAGCGCGAAATGGCGCGTTACCTGCTGCCGCCCGGCGAGTTCATCGAGATCTTCATCGACACGCCGCTCGCCATCGCCGAGCAGCGCGATCCGAAGGGTCTCTACAAGAAGGCGCGCCGAGGCGAGCTCAAGAACTTCACCGGCATCGACTCGCCCTACGAGATCCCGGAGAAGCCCGAGCTTCGCATCGACACGACGGCCATGACGCCGGAAGCGGCGGCCGAGCGCGTGGTGGCGTTCCTGCAAGCACGCGGCGTGCTCGAGGCACCGCCCGCATGACGCTCCACTACGCGTTCAACGGCGACGCCGACGGCCTCTGCGCGCTGCAGCAGCTCAGGCTCGAGAATCCGGCGCCCGGCGTGCTCGTCACGGGCGTCAAGCGCGACATCGAGCTCTTGCAGCGCGTAGAAGCTCAGGCAGGCGACGAATGCGTCGTGCTCGATGTTTCGCTCGACGTGAATCGCGCGGGCCTGCTCGCCGTGCTCGCCGCAGGCGCCAAGGTTCGGTACTTCGACCACCACCACGCGGGCGAAGTACCGGACCACGAAAATCTCGAGCCGCACCTCGATCCGGCGGCGAATGTCTGCACGAGCATTCTCGTCGACCGCTACCTACGGGGGCGACGACGCGCGTGGGCCGTGGTCGGGACGTTCGGCGACAGCCTCACCGACGAAGGACACGCGCTCGCACGCGAAGCCGGCATCGGCGAGGACGACGCGCTCGCGCTCAAGGATCTCGGCGTGTGCCTGAACTACAACGCGTACGGAGAGACGCTCGCCGATCTGCACGTGCCCCCCGGTGCGCTCGCCGGCGAGATGCTCCCCTACGCCGACCCTTGCGATTTCGCGCGTCGTTCCGAGACGTACCGGCGCCTGCGCGCCGGGTACCAGAAGGACATGGAGCTTGCGGCCCGACTCGAGCCGCGCACGCAAGCGCCTGGGGCCGTCCTCTTCCTCCTGCCGGATGAAGCGTGGGCTCGTCGCGCGAGCGGCACCCTCGCGAACGACCTCGCCAAGGCGCACGCCGGCAGCGCCGTCGCGATCGTCTCGCCCAAAGCTCAGGGCGGCTACCTCGTGAGTCTCCGCGTGCCGCGCGAATCGACGGTCTCGGCGGAGGCCTTTGCCAGGCGCTTCCCCACGGGCGGCGGGCGCAAAACGGCGGCTGGCATCAATCATCTGCCTACGCCCGAGCTCGACAGCTTCGCTCGCGATTTCACTCGGGAATTCACGGCCGGCGCCACATAGTCGACCGAATTGATGCCACAAATATCTAGAGCAATATCCAGCAATTAGCCCAAACCCGAGGGGTTTGGTTGACAACATAGCCGCTGGACTGCAGGTTCTTGAGATGGGACCCTCGCTGAAGCTCGTCGAACCGCCTGCACCCGAGCTCGATCTCGACGCGGTGAACGCCCGGCTCGCCGGTGCGTCCGCGGAAGCCGTGCTCGAATGGGCGCGCGGCGAGTTCGGGAGTGGGCTCATCATGAGCTCGAGCTTTGGCGCCGAGTCAGCCGTGATGCTGCACCTGGTGAACCAGGTCATCCCCGGCATCCCGGTCGTGTTCGTCGATACCGGCTACCTCTTCCCCGAGACGTACCAATTTGCCGAGGAGCTCACGCGCCGGCTCAAGCTCGACCTACGCGTTTACAATCCCAAGCTCACGGCCGCACGGCAAGAGGCGCTCTACGGCCAGCTCTGGCTCGGGACGGAGCAAGACCTCGCCCGCTACAACGAGATGAACAAGGTCGAGCCGATGGACCGCGCCGTGCGCGAGCTCGGCGCGCGAGCCTGGATTGCAGGCCTGCGCGGCAGCCAAAATGCGTTCCGCGCGAGCCTCCGACCCGTGGAGCTCCAGGCCGGCGTCTACAAGGTTCACCCCATTCTGAACTGGGATCGCGAGCAGATTCACCATTACCTGCGGGTCAACGACCTTCCGTACCACCCGCTCTACCGGCGGGGGTACCGCTCGATCGGCGACGTGCATTCGACGACGCCCACGGGCGAGGGCGAGGACGCGCGAGCGGGCCGGAGGCTCGGCGTTCACAGCGAGTGTGGTCTGCACTTACCGCGCCAAAGCTCGGACGACAGCCTGAAGTCGAGCGGGCTCTGACGGGTCCGGGCTCACTGCGATTTGACGGTCACGCTGGTCTAGCGCGACGCGCGCCCGCGGCGTGATACGGTTGCCGCGCCGCATCGGTCCCCAAGTTCCATCGACTTGAGAGACTCGTGTGGCGCCACTCCGTTACTAACGCAACGTCATGAACAGCGTGCTCTCTCGAATGGGTCGGATCTACGGCGTGTTGCGCAAGACGCATCACGTCTACGTGGTTCCGCTTTTTATCGCCGTGCTCTTCGGTTGCCTGCGGGCGTTCGTCGGCGTCTGCATGGCGCTCGACCACGTCTTCGTGCCGAAGCTCAATCGCACGCGGGCCAAGCGGCCTATCGTGCTGGTCGGCAACCCGCGGACGGGCACGACCTTCCTCCAGCGTTTCCTCTCCGACAACGGTTTCGGCGCCGGCATGGAGCTCTTCTTGATGCTCTACCCGTCGCTCGTGCTGCAGAAGCTCCTGCGCCCCGTCTTGCCGCTGCTCGAAAAGCTCTCGCCCGCGAAGTTCCACTCCACCGAAGCGCACCAGACGAGCTTGAGCTCGGTCGAGACCGACGACGTGGGCGTGCTCTTCCGCTACCTCGACGGCTTCTTCCTCTACGGCTTCTTCCTGTCGTTCGAAGAACAAGACGCGCTCCGCCAATTCGATCCGCGCGTGCGCGACACGTCGGCGCGCGATTTCGGGTGGCTCGACAAGCTCTGGCGCCGGAGCCTCGTGCTCCACGGCGCCGAGCGCAACATCGCCAAGCTCTTCTCCGTCTCGGTGCGCATCCCGTCGTTCCTCGAGCGCTTCCCCGAAGCGCAGATCCTGTACATGGCGCGCGACCCGCTCTCGATCATTCCGAGCGCGAACAGCCTCGTGATTGGCGTGCTCGATCGCGCCTTCGGCTTCTGGACCCTACCGGACGAGATCAAGAAGCGCTGGCTCGACCGCATGTACCAGGCGTGGATCCTCCTGCTCCAGAAGTTCCATGAAGATTGGACGAGCGGCGCGATCGACAAGAGCCGCGTCTACATCGTGCGTTACGACCGCATGATGCTCGACCTCGAAAACGTCATGTCCGAGATCTGTACCTTCCTCGGCCAACCGCTGACGCCCGAGCTCGAAGCGACCGTGCGCGCGCAAGCCGAGAAGCAGCGCTCCTACGAATCCGAGCACAAGTACAACCTCGCCAAGTACGGCCTGACGGAAGAACAGATCCGCAAAGACTGCGCCTTCTTCTACGACACGTTCCTCCCGCCCTGGGCGCCGGCGAAGAGCGGCGACTCCATCAAGCAGTCGGCCTGACCCATCGCTCGGTCGCGCGCAAAGAGCGCGCCCGCGCTGCCGAGCCGACGCGCGCCCGCGCTGCCGAGCCGATGCGCGCCCGCGCTGCCGAGCCGACGCGCGCCCGCGCTGCCGAGCCGACGCGCGCCCGCGCTGCCGAGCCGATGCGCGCCCGCGCTGCCGAGCCGATGCGCGCCCGCGCTGCCGAGCCGACGCGCGGCGTCCGCGTTGACCACGTCCATGTTCGCGGGCGTCCACGCTTCGCGCCGTCCATGTCCGCCTGTCTAAGGCTGCGGCCCGGCGTCACCGGCCACGTGCCTGCGCGCGCCTCCGTTCGTCGCAGCTGCCCCAACAATTCCACTCGCCGAACTGCATTGATAGCACTGCTATCACTGATATCGATGCTATCATCGATATCATGGCGAGCTTGATCATTCGGGACCTCGATGCGGCCGTCAAAGAGCGCTTGCGAGTGCGAGCGGCCCGGAACCGCCGTTCGATGGAGGAGGAGGCTCGCATCATCCTCCGGAACGCGACGAGCCAACGGAGCGAGCCCCACGGCGGGGTCGGGAGTCGGATTCATCAGCGCTTTGCGAAGGATGGAGGCGTGGAGCTCGAGCTGCCACGGCGCGACCTCGGCCGCGAACCTCCGGATTTCAAATGATCATCCTCGACACGGATGTGCTCGCAGAACTGATGCGGCCCGCCGTCGCGCCACAAGTCCTGGGCTGGATTGACAAGCAGGACACGACGGAGCTGTTCCTCACGTCGATCACGCAGGCGGAGCTGCTGCTCGGCCTCGCGCTCATTCGGAAAAGCAAACGTCGTGGCGACCTCACGTCGCGGCTCTTCGAGCTGCTCGAGAGCGAGTTTGACGGCCGCATCCTCGCGTTCGACGCCGACGCGACCCGAGCGTATGCGCGAATTTGCGCGGACCTGCGCAGCGATGGACGCCAGATCCCGGCATTGGACGCCCAAATCGCAGCCATCGCGCAGACGCACGGCGCAAGTATCGCCACACGGAGGGTGGATGAGTTCCGCGACTGCGGCGTGGACGTCGTCAACCCGTGGCTAGCAAGCTCGAGTTGACGACGGGTGCGTCGGCGCTACCGCGCCGACAGTGCCGCTTCAGGGCCGCTCGAGGTAGCGCTCGGTGAAGTACTCGTCCTTCGTGTCGGGGGCGAGCGTCACTTTTTCGGAGAGGAAGGTGGATTTGCGGCCGTTTTGCTTGTTGACCATCTCCATCTTCATCGCGCGATAGGCCTTCTTCTTCGGGTCGACCAGCTTCACGTCGCTCGTGTTGAGCTCCTTCAGGAGCTTGCCGCCCATGTCGAAGAACTGCGTGCGCCGCACGGTGTACGTGGCCTTGCTGATCCACACCGTCTTCTTGGAGTAGCCCTCGGCATCGCCGGTCGCCTTGTCCTTCGGCATCACGTCGACCACGAAACAGGGCTCGCCGCCCGCGTCCTCTTCTTTGACGAAGTTGTACGTGAACTCGTCGAGGGAGGGCGCACTCAAGTCGCCGAACGAGAATTCGCTGCCGAGGAAGCTCTGATTGCGTTGCGAGCTCACGATGCGGCGCGTCTTGCGCAACGCCGGTAGGAAGATCCACACGTCGTCGGGCGCCGCGTCGTGATCGAACATGAGCACGCCCGTGCCCTTCACGTCGGCGGGCGCGAGGAAGCGCACGATGCGCTTTTCCGTCTTGCCGCCGTCGTAGAGCTTGGTGGCCATCGTCATCGAGCGCTCGCGCGGCGTGCCCTTGCCGTCGCTCATGATCATTTTGACCATGGCTTCCGAGCCGTCGAGCTTCCGCGCCTCCAGCGACTTGCTCATGATCTCGCGCGCCGGGGGAGCGGCGTGCACGTCCGACCCACCGAGCAAGAGCCCGAGGCCCATCGCCGCGGCCAAACCCAAGCTAACGACCGACTTTCGCACTCCACGCGTCATCATCATGTCTCCGGGTTCCTTGGTTCTACGCTCGACCTTGGACGAAAATGCCCTGCCGAAACTTCACGGATTTTTCGCTGAATTGCTCGGTGGAAATAGCACGCTCGCGCGGCCCGGGACACCCGCGGCAAGCCACGCCGGGGTGCGTCAGAATGCCATGCGGAGCTCGGCGTAGCCGGCGCTGAGCTCCGACTTGATCACGCCGAACAGCGTGTTGTCCGGACCCTGGTAAATTTCGGCACCGACGGTCGCGCTCAGGTTGTCGGTGATGTTGTACCCGACCTTGGGGAAGAGCAGCCATTCCTGCGTCGAGAAGTTCGCAAAACCGAGCGCCGAGAGTGAGAGAGTTTCGTGAAGCGTGAGCCACTCGAGGCGCAGCGACGCCATGTTTTGCGTGCGGTGCAGCTGGGAGAAGAGGATTTGGTTTTTGGCGCGGAGCACGTCCTCTACGGGACCGACGACCGCGGGGGGATTCACACCGGTTTCACGATTGATGATCGCCGGGTCGACGGTCGTTTGCGGGTGCTGGCGCCAGTTCACCGTGTAGCGACCAAGGTACTGGAGGATGACGCTGACCTCGCCGAAGGTATGATCAACGCCGAGCACGTACTGAACGTCGGGGTTCGGCGCGTAAACGCGATTGCGGAAGTGGTACGGGTCGCGGTAGGCAGCTTCGCCGCGCACTCCGAGCCAGCCGCCGAGCGTCGTCGCGAAATCGAAGCCGAGGACCTGATGGTTGTACGCCGTGCGCGTGACTGTCACGCTGCCCGTACCTTGCACCGGTAGGCCGTTGACGTTCTGAACGCCGCCCATGATGGTCTGAAGCCCGAGGCCCGGCAGTGGTGCGTAGCCGTACAGGTACGACACGGACATCTCGACAGCCGGGAGCTCGAGATGCACCCGCGCCGCCTCGGTGCCGTTCTCGATCCGCGGATGCGGATACGTCGGATCGCCCAGGTAAACCTGGTTCGGCAGCGGTAGCGGCGGCAGCTCCGTCGGCGAGTAGAGCGGCATCCACACGCCTTCGAGCCGGATGGGCTGGAACTTCAAGAAGGCGCGCGCGCCGACGTTACCGACGCGACGATCGTCTTCGACGGGCGAATGAATGCGGAAATCGACGGGAGTGAGGTTGCTCGTCGGATTCAGCGCGTCAGCGCGACCCCACACGACGATTTGCTGACCGAGCCGCAAGTCGAGCGGACCTGCGTACAGGTTCACGTACGCTTCGCGCGGATCGACCGTGAGCCCCCGCGTCTCGCCTTGCAGGCCGTAGCGGAAGCGCATTTCCGCGTACGCGTCGCCGAACTTCTCCTTGCGCACCCGGACCTTGAGCGAGAGCTCCGAGTACACGGCCTTCATCTCGCCGTGCGGCTGGTTCTGCTCCTTGCCGACGAAAACGTCGCCGCGGACGTAGCCGTTGAAATCGGCGCCCGTCGATGTCGGCGCTTCCGCGGCGCCGCTGCTCGTGCCCGCGCTCGACTCGGATTGACTCGATTCGAACAGGCCCGAGCCCGTGGACACTTCCCCGCCGCCGGACGCTTCGCCCGTCGCGCCTTCGCCGCCGGGGGGCGGCGTCGCCGTGCCGGCACTCGAGCTCTCCGTGGCAGCGCCGCTGGGCGCGGCCGCGGGCGCCGGACTCTTCGCATCCGGCGACGGCGCAGGAACGCTCGGATCCGCCGCACGCGCCGTTCCCAAGGCGAACATGAACGAACAGGCGCAGGCCGCGGACACACCACCGCGTAGCCCGCGCTGAAGGGCTGAGAGATTCATGAATTGAGTAATCGACTAGTGGGCGTGCTTGGCGCCGGTCCAGACACCGCTGGCCATGACCATGGAGTAACCGGCGGCGGCGCTGCCGAGCACGAATTTATCGCCAGGTTCCACATCGCGTTCGTCGAGCAGGTGCTTGAAGGTTACGCCTACACTAGCGCTCGCCGTATTTCCATAGAGGGAGTGGGAATAGACGGCCCGTTCCTGTGGCACACCGGCGTCGTCCATGATCTTCCGCACCATGACCTCGCTCGGCTGGTGGAAGACGTAGTGGTTCACGTCCTGCGGCTGCCAGCCGATGAGGGTAAGCCGGTCCTTGAGCCAGGGCGGGATCAGCTTGCCGAGCCGCATCAGCTCCACCGATGACGAGGAGAACGTCCCGAGGACCGGCACCTTGCAGAGATGCCAGTGAGCCGGCGCCGTGTACGTGTCGATCTGGAGGAGCTTGATGCCGCCGCCGGGCCAGGGCGCGCGCCGGAGCAGGAAACAAGCCGCGCCGTTGCCGATCGTCAGGCCAGCCGACTTCGCGTACAAGTCGCGAACCGTCTGGACGTCGTAGCTCAGGTAAGGACCCGCGAGCTCCGACGTACAAATCAGCGCCGTCCGATACTCGTCGTGGAGCTGCAGGTAGGCCGCGGCCGTTTGCACCGCTTCGAGATGACCGACACACGCCGAAGTCACATCGAACGCGTGCGTGCGCTTCAAGTCGAGCTTGGCAGCGACTTCCATCGCCGTCGCCGGCTCGAAATACTGGCGCGCGATGCCACCACATATGACCAGATCGACCTCGTCGAGATCGGTCTGGTTCACCTCGAGACAGTTCTTGGCCGCGGCGACCGCGTAGTCGGCGACGCAGGCCTCGTCCGCGGCGGCCAAGTAGCGGTACTGCGTCTTGCAGAGGCCGAAGACGTGCTCGATCGCAGACGCTAGCGTCGGCCATTCGCTCTCCGGGCCCGTGTAGAGCGCCCGCACACGGCGAATGACCTCGGCGTTATCGACGCGCGTCGCCGGGAAGGCGACGCCAGGCTTGGACAGGTGGAACTCAGGAAGGCTCAACGGCTAGCTCCGCTCCGGCGACGCCACATAGCATCAGGCGGGATTTAGGGGGTAAACGGCGTCGACGGGACTAACAAGAATAGGCCCTGAAGCCGGGCTTGTCGAGCCAGCAGCAGTGCAAAATCACACCGCAAGGATGCGTACTGCTCACATTCATCCGCATCGGACACCAATGACTCGCCGGTCATGCTCGCGCTTCGTCCGGGCGCGCGGCTCGAGTGGTCCGGTGTGTTCGCTCGCGACGTTGGTTTCGTCGCGTGAACTTTCGTGTCGCGGATCGTCCGCCGCGACCGATGCGTGACCGCGCCGGATCCGAGTACCCGGACGTCGCGTTGCGAATTCCGGACGTGCTAACCAACCCGCGCGGCGACCTGGCGCGAGGCTCCGCTCTAGGGTTAACTGCGCCACATGAGTATCGCTTCTCGGCTCTCCTCCACGCGCGCGTCGCGCGCTCTGAATTCTTTTGTTGGGCCCGTGCTCGTTGCAAGCGCCGCGCTCGTCGTCGGCTGCGGTGACGGCAATAGTCCAACTGATGGAACCGGCGGGTCTGGCGCCGGCGGCGGCGGCAGCACCGACACGCTGAAGCTGACTCCAGAGAATAACTTCACGGCGATGTCCACCCTCACGATCCCCGCGTTCACGGCCGCTGCTGGCGCGGATATCCAGATCTGCTGGGAAGGCGTCACGAAGGACCTCCAAGGTCACGCGCTCACGACGGCGGATATCAACGACGTGAGCTTCATCCCGCTGAAGCTGACTCAAGCGCAGATCGAGGACCAGCTCAACACCAGCAACCTGGATACGAACAAGATCTCGGGCTCTTCCTACGAGGTGTTGCCTACAGGATCGACGACGTGCGCCAAGCTCAGCGAATTCGTTCCGCCGACCGGCGGCGGGAAGCTTGATCCCGCGAGCGTTTTCAAGATTCAGGACGGCGTCACTTACCTGGTCGTCTTCGCCAAGGGGACGCAGCTCGGGTTCGGCGCGCGCACGATGCTCTTCCTCGTCCCCTCGAGTAGCGACACCACTCAGAAGATCGAAGCGCAAGCCGATAGCAGCACGATGCTCAACTACAAGGCCGATCTGCACACGCTCGTGCCCGTGCACCCGAGCATCAACAAGCCCCCGTACGTCAACTGGTCCGGCGTGATCAAGAATGGCCAGAACCAGGACATAGGCAAGAGCGACATCTCGAGCGTGTTGATCGGCTTCTACAAGGGCAAGTCGGTCGGCGACCTCGAGACTGGCTTTCTGAATCTGCAGGAGAAGACCGAAGCGCAGGGCGGTCCCACCCAGTCGTGGCAAATTCCGATCTCCAGCGGTCAAGAGGCGAACCTGATGAACGCTCCGGGCCGTAACGGCGAGTCCCCTCTTACGAGCTTCGCGATGAGTGACCAAGGCACGTGGCTCATGGGCATGTTCTGCAGCAGCTGTCAGAATCCCGCGCCTCAAATCGTCACCATTCTGGTTCCCCAGTGAGCCTGATCAGGCGAGCGCTCGTGCTCGCGTTGCCGCTCGTCACCGTCGGTTGCGGTGACGAGCCAGAGTCATTTGCGCCCAGCAACGTGCGCGCGAGCGCCAATGCGACCGTCCCGACGGTCGTCAACATCGAATGGACGACGGACAAGCCGTCGGTCGGCTACGTGAGCTACGGGACGACGTCGGAGCTCGGCAAGAGCACGACGCTCGAGACTATGGCGACGACGAAGCACACGGCGAGCCTCGTCGGTGTCTCACCGAGTACCAAGTATTACTACCGCGTCTTCACTTGGCAGGACCTCGACACGGGAGCAAGCCCGGTTGCCTCGCTCACGACGAACGCGGCGCCGTCGAATCTCCCGGTGCTCACGGTCACGGGCGATTCGGCGAGCGACAATGGTTTCAAGGAGCTCTTGCTCCTGCCCATCATCGGGCAGAAGCCGCTCGTGAGCGTCGTCGCATCGAATGGGCAGCTGCTCTGGTACTACAGCGAGGACAAGGGACGCACCGTCACGCGTGCGCGCTTTTCGGTGGACGGTAAGAGCGTGCTTTACAACGCGATCGGCAACGGCACGGCGCCGTCCGAAATCGTGCGCGTGGCGCTCGATGGCTCGAGCGTGACTTCGCTCGGGGTGCCCGACCTCGGCCGCGATTTCGTCCAGCTCGCGAACGGCGACTACGTCGCGCTCGTGAACGACGTGCGCCCTTCCGGCACGACGATGCTGCGCGGCGACAAGCTCGTCGAGTTCGACGCCACGGGAGCGCCAAGGACGATCGTGAGCCTATGGGATTGCTTCGATCCCACGCAGTACCCGGGCGACGGTGCGAACGGTGATTGGACGGGCGCGGTCGCGATCAGTCTCAGCGGCAGTGACGACAGCGATCTGTCCAACGACGTCTTCTATTTGAGTCTGAGGAACCTGAACAGCGTCGTGCGCGTCCCGCGCGCCACCGGCAAGTGCGACGCCGTCATCGGGGCGGCGGGACCAACCATTCCCTTCGCAGCCGGTTCGAGCACCTTCGTGCATCCCGGCGGGATCTTCGGCAGCGCCGGCAAGCTCGAGGTGCTCGACTCGGACGGCGCGGGTGCGGGTATGTCGCGCGCGCTCGAGTACACGCTCGATGCGACGGCAGCCACTGCTACGGAGTCCTTTCGGTACACGCCCAGTCCCCCTATTCACGTCGACGCACTCGGCGGTGTGGCGGCGCTCACGGGCAATCGCTGGCTCGTCAATTGGTCGACAGCGGGCAAGCTCGAGGTCGTAGGGCTACCGGCCGATGCCGCGCTGGGGAAGGCTCCGGACGTTCGCTGGTCGCTGACTGCGCCGGCCGGCACGACGTTCGGATATCACGTGCGTACGGCGAGCCTCGACGCACCGATCAACGAGCCGTGATGAAACAACGTCTTCTTGGAATTTCCGCGCTTGCGACGGGTGTGCTCTGCGCGAACGTCGCGCTTGCCGATGGCGGCTACTACAGCGGCGTCAAAGGCGCCGTCGCGAGCGGCCGCGGCGGTGCATTCGTGGCGCGTGCCGACGACGTCTCCGCGGTGGAGCTGAATCCGGCGGGCCTGACGCACATCGGCACGACGATTATCCAGATCGGCAATCGCTTTTCGTACAATCAGCACAGTTATACGCGTAATCCGACGCTCGATTGGGGCCAAACGGATACCCAGCCGACGCCGCCCTACGTCCAATTCCCGACCGTACGTAATCAAACGCCGTGGCAAGTGCTCGATCCGTTCATCGGCATCGCTTCCAATTTCGGACTGAAGGATTGGGCGTTCGCGGCCGCGATCTACTCGCCCGCAGGTACCGCGCGCGAGGTCTACCCGACGGACGGCGGCCAGCGCTACATGATGGTGCGGCGCAACGCGCAGATGATCAACTACACGCTGAGCGCCGCGTGGAAGCACAACGACGTGTTCGGCGTCGGCGCAACGGTCAAGTGGATCGCCGTTCCGAGCCTGGAGTACGCCCTCATCATCGACGGTTCGCCGTTCTCCAGTCCCGCGAACGCGGTACGGTCCGATGTCGACGTCCACGCCAGCGTCAAAGGTTCCGACCTCTTCACGCTGAACGCGATCCTCGGAGCATGGCTACGGCCGACGCCCAATCTCGAGATCGGCCTGTCGGGCCAAATTTTGCCGAGCGAAATCCACACGAAGAGCACACTCAGCGCGAGCCTCGCCCACCCGTCGAACTACTCGATCACGCTGATGCGTGGCACCGTGCCCGCAAATGACGTGTCGCTCACGCTGCCATTGCCCATGAGCGCTCGACTCGGCGCACGCTATCGACATCTCGACGGCGACCGCGAGGTGTTCGACGTCGAACTCGATGGCGTGTACGAAACCTGGTCGCGGGTCGATCACTTCCGGTTGGATTCGAATAATTTGACGGCGTACTACCGGATGCAGCCGGTGCCGATCGGCGTCATCGACATCGAAAAGAATTGGAGCAACACGCTCGGGATTCATCTCGGCGGGGACTTTGCGGTCGTGCCCCAACGGCTGACCGTCCGCGGCGGAGCGTACTACGAGACGCCAGTTTCCGATCCGGCGTACCAGAACATCGACTTTCCGCAGGGGCCTCAATTCGGCGGAGCGTTGGGTGCGTCGATCTATTTCGGGAAACTCCAGATCTCGGTCGCAGGCGAGTATCGGGCACAAAGCCAGGTGTACGTCGCAGACTCGGACTCCCGTGTCTATCAACAAGCGCCGGGTAGCTCGTGTAAGGCACCTTACACCAGCACGGTGGACTGCAATTCACACTACCTCGGCATTCCGGCGCCGCCCGTCAATGGTGGCACATACAACGCCTATTCAGTGATTGGTACGCTCGAGGCCGCGTATCGATTCTGACGCGGCGGCGGAGCGAACCGGGGGACGCGTGGTATGGTTCCGCGCGTGACGCTCGGCTCGAAACCACGCCAGGCATTTGCGTTGACGTTGTCGCTAACGCTGCTCGCGGCTTGCGCGACGTCGCACGCGGACAGCACCTCGCGTGGTAACGGCGGCACACCGAGCGCAGGAACAGCGGGTGCGGGCGGCTTCGGTGGAGCGACAGCCAGCGGAGCCCCCTACGCCAACGTCACCGCCGTCTCCGCAAGCGGCAGCGACGGCGCGTACACGTTCGACGTCACCATCGAGAGCGCCGACATCGACTGCTCGCAATACGCAGATTGGTGGGAGGTGCTCAGCGAAGATGGCGCCCTCGTCTATCGGCGCATTCTCGAGCACAGCCACACGGACGCGAACGGCAGCTCCGACCCCGACGCGCCGGGGAATACGTTCACGCGCGGCGGCGGCCCCGTGCCAGTGACGGACGGCGACGTGGTCGTGGTGCGAGCGCACATGAGCGTGGGCGGGTACAACGGCGCGGTGATGCGCGGCAGCGTGGCGGACGGTTTCGCGCAGGTCCCGGAGCTCGACGTTGATTTCGCCGCGGGCGTGGAGGCTGAGGAACCGCAGCCGGACGGCTGCGAGTTTTAGCGGCGCTCACGCGCGTTGCCGTACTGCCCGGAATGAAACTTCTGGCGGGTTGCAGCGCGTGCGGAGGTGCCCCAAGCTTCGTCAGTCGTCTTTCCTTTTGGGAGGAGCCTCGTGGGTCATCCGCTGTCTCGCACCACTTTGAGCACTGGTCTGTTTGCCCTCGCGGCCCTGACGTTCGGGTGTGGCTCCGACGGGTCACCGGGAGCGAGCGATAGCGGGCAGGAGCAGCAGACGGACGCAGTGAGCTGGAACGGGCAGATCGCGCCGATCATCTCGAAGAAGTGCACCGGGTGCCATCACACGGGCGGCATCGCGCCGATGTCCCTCGAGACGTATGCGAGTGCCAAGGTCTACGCGGGGACGATGCTGGCGGAGGTGCAGGCCGGGCTCATGCCGCCGTGGGGTGCGCGGAATACCGACGAATGCACGCCGCCCTTCGCGTTCAAGGACAACCCGCGGCTCACGGACGACGAGGTCGCGCTCTTGCAAGCGTGGGTCGATGCGGGCGCGCCACAGGGTAGTCGGTCGAGCAAGCCGCTGCCGAAGCCGATCACGAACGAGATCACGGACGCGGATCTGCACCTCACGATTCCGACGACGATCGATGTCGCGGGCACGGACGATCGGATGCTTTGTTTTTCGCTGGATCCCGGCATTGAGGAAGAGAAGTGGATCAACGCCGTGCAGGTGACCCCCGGCAACGCCGAGATCGTGCATCACGTGCTCTTGTTCGCGGATCCCGACGGGCAATCCCAGGCGCTTGCGAACGAGCAGAATTACTACGACTGTTTCGGCGGGCCGCAGCTCGAAAAGGTGGTGTTGCTCGGCGCGTGGGCGCCGGGCGGCGTGCCGATGGTGACGCCGCCCGACGTGGCGCTCGATTTGAGCGCTCACTCGCGCCTGGTGATGCAGGTGCATTATCACCCGCACGCGGCGGTCAAGAGCACCGTGGATTCGGGCACGAGCGTCGATCTTCGTTTTTCGTCCGACATCCCGAAGTACCCTGGTCGCCTCGAGCTCATCGGCAATCTGAGCCAAGGCGATATGAAAGTGGCTGGCGGCAAGGGCTACGGCTTGATGTCCGATCCCGACGACACCGACCCGACGAAGCCAGAGTTCGTGGTCCCGCCGAACGCGGCCGCGCACACCGAGAGCATGCGCGTGCTCATTCCTCCCGCCGCCAATGGTGCGACCGAATACCGAGTCTGGGGGGTCGCCACGCACATGCACTACGTCGGCACGGACATGAAGATCGATCTCATCCACGGCGACGACGGCAGCGACGACTGCTTGCTGCAGACGCCGCAGTGGGACTTCAACTGGCAGCGCGTTTACTACTACGACGCCGCGCTCGACTCCGTGCCCGTGATGAAGCCGGGCGACGTGCTCAATTTTAGGTGCACGTACGACAACACGATGGACAACCCGTTCGTGCGGGAGGCGCTGGCGCAGCAGGGCTACGAGTCGCCGGTCGAGGTACCGCTCGGCGAGACCACGCTCGACGAGATGTGCCTCGGCGCGTTCGGGATCGCGATGGTCGGCAAAGGGCAGTAGCGTCGCCGTCACGCGCCGTGCGGCGGCGCGGACCCGCCGTCCGGCGCCGCGGACGCGCCGTACGACGCCGTGACGGCGCCGTCACATCGTCGCTACTTCGCGCAGGGCTTCAGAATCGTCATGTACCAGGGCGCCGGATTGGCACAGTCGCCGCAGTTGAGCGCGACGATCCAGGTGTGCGAGTCGTCGATGCCGGGGAACGCGTTCATGTTCGCGTCCTTCGTCTTGGAGAGATCGTAGGACGTGCCCGCGTTGACCGTTGCCGTGTAGAGCGTGTCGGCGAGGGCATCGAGGTTCAAGAAGTTGTTCTGCTGCTCCATGTCCGTCGCGCTGATGGAGTACTTACCGACACGGATCTTGGTAATCTGCGTGGGATCGATCTCGAGGTTCGCCGCCGAGGTCATGAGATCGGTCCAGTCGAGCGTGATGCCCGGCGTGCCGGCCGGCACCGTCAGTGGCGTGAGCGTGTGCAGATCCGCCGTGAGCGAGAGCTTCGTCGAGTCGGACGTGACGTTCACCTGCGTGTTCGTCGACGCGGCGTCGAGCTGGAAGCCGGTGAGCATGCGCGTGCCCTTGCCGTACACCATGCCGTTGGCGACCATCGCGGTGTAGATGTGATTGGCCGGCGGGAACATGTTGATGTCGAGGTAGGGGTCGATGTCGCTCTTCATGAGCTGCGAACCCATCTCGGTCAGGTCGTAGATGCTGCCGGTCGTCGCGCCCGGCGTCGGGGGGATGATCGTCGCGATGATGGCGAGATCGTGCTGCGCGAGCGTGTCGTCGTTGAGCTTCTTCTCGAATTGCTCGAGCGTGAGATTCCAAAGTCCGATTTCGACCATGTTGATCTGAGTCAGGTCCACGTCGTGACCGAGCAGATCCTTCTTCACGCCGCTCCAGTCGAAATGGAGCTCCGCGCTCGGTTGCACCTTGGTCACGTCGACCGAGAGCTCACTGTGGAATTTGTAATTGTCGGCGCTGCCGGTCTTCAGCATCGTGCCGCACGTGGCGCCCGGCATGCCCCCAGCACCGCCGCTGCTCATTGCGCTGCTGCCGCCGCTTGCGCTCGTGCCTCCGCTGCCCATGCCGGCGCCACTCCCGCCCGTTCCCGTTCCGCCGGTAGCGCCCGTCGCGCCGCCGGTAGCACCCGTCGCGCCGCCGGTAGCGCCCGTCGTACCGCCGGTAGCGCCCGTCGCGCCGCCGCTTCCGCCGGTGCCGCCATCGTCGTCAGCCTTGCCGCCGCACGCCGAGAGAGCCAAAAGAAAGCTTACTGCCGATATTTGAATGACTCGCTTAATCATCGAAGTTCTCTGATATGCGGGCTGATGCGGTTCCGTCACTTCGGCGAAGGTCCGTACAAAGTCGGGCGCTTGATCGCATAACCGAGCGCG
This sequence comes from Polyangiaceae bacterium, assembly GCA_025936115.1. Classification (GTDB taxonomy): domain Bacteria; phylum Myxococcota_A; class Polyangia; order Polyangiales; family Polyangiaceae; genus PMG-095. The sequence continues at coordinate 111,624 of JAICTZ010000016.1, read as the reverse complement.
CCACCGGCGCCCCAGCTGAGCGACTGGAGCAGTTTCTTGCTCGCGTCGACCTCGTGAATCACTCCCTGCGTCGAGTAGGTCACGAGTGTATTGCCGTTCGGCAAGCGCTGCACGTCGCCCATGATGGCGTTGGCGATTGCGGGTGACGCGGTGTACTCCCACTTCTTCGTCGCCGTCTTGGCGGTGGGATCGAGCGTGAGCTCGATCGCGTTCGAGCCGCTGCCCGAGCCGTTGTTGAACATGAGCAGCTGATTGGCCCCCATCACGTGACAGTTGTGCTCGTTGTCCCAGGTCGCCCCGTCACCCGTGAAGTCGTTGTTGCTGCCACCGCCGAGCACCCAAACGATGTCGCCGGTCGTGCGCTTGATCTTGACGTAAGCGTCGTGATCGAGCTCGGAGACGACGAGCGTGTCGTCGTCCTTCGAGTACTCGATCGCGTTGGCGTGGCACGCGCCGCTCGTGAACGCCTTGCTGAGGTTCACGACGGTGCGCCCCATGCCGGTCGGGCTGTACTCGCGCACGTCATCGCACTGGCCGCTCGAGTAAGCGACGTAGTAGATCCAATCGCCCATCGCGTCGTTCACGATCGTAAAATCGTGGTTCAGCCCGGTGAAGCTGCTGCTCAAATCCTGAGGGTTCGAGCCGTCCATCGAGACCTTCACCATCCGGCCCGTCTGCGACGGCACGTTGCCGTGCGCGATGTACATCGCCTTGCCGTCGGTGCTCATGCGCGCGCGCGTGATATCGCCGAACTGCGCGTTGACCGTCTTCGGGTCGAACCACCAGACGAAGTCGTTGTCCTTGTCCATGATGAACGCGACTTGCTTGCCCGCGTACCACTCGGAGAGCAGGAACCCACCCGCGAGCGCAGTGGCGTCGTTCGTCGTGATCGTCGGCTTCGGCAGGCCGTTCAAGAGGGGACCCGTCGTCACGGTCTGATCCGGACCGCTGCACATCGTCGCCCCGCTGCCGACCGTGACGCGGTAGTGATACATCTTCCCCGCCTTCATGCCGAGGAGCATGGTCTTCGCGTCTTTCAAGTCGACGGGCGCCGTGTAGCCGTAGGTCGTGTCGAGACCGAAATCGATGTGCGCGCTATCGACGCCCTGCATGTCGGTGGTGAACGACACGTTGAAGACGGTGCCGATCGTGTCGCTCTGCGTCGCCATCGACGTGATGGTGCACGACCCCGAGCTCGTGCCGCCCGCACCAGTGCCCGCGCTGCCGCCCGTCGCCGGCATGCCGCCTGAGCCGCCGACCGTAGCGCCGCCACTGCCGCCCGCGGCGACGCCCGTGCCGGCGCTACCGCCCGTCGCGTTCATTCCCGCGTGACCCGCCGTGCCGGCGCTGCCGCCAGTCGTGCCGCCGCTGCTCCCACCGGTTGCACCGGTGCCGCCGGTCGCACCCGTGCCGCCGGTCGCACCCGTGCCGCCGGTCGTGCCGCCCGTGCTACCGCCCGTGCCACCCGTCGCTCCGCCGGTGCCCGGCATGCCGGCGCTGCCGGCCGCGCCAGTTCCACCGGAGGCGGCGGGCCCACTGCCGCCGCTTCCATTGTTGTCGGCATTGCCGCCGCCACAGGCAGCAGCAGACACGGCGACGCCGACGTTGAAGAGCAGCACGGTGGAAAGACGGGGTCGGAACATCAAAGGTCTCCTCGGCAAATCAGCAAACGCAACTGCGAGCTCTCACTGCGACGAACTCGGCGCCGGGCTGTCGGCACAGTTCGCCGGGCGGCTCTGCACCGTGACAGGGTTGACAACGAGGTTCGGCGCCTCGACCGCACCGATACCCTCGGCCTTCACGGCGAGACAGTAAGGGGCGCCGTCGGGACATGGCCCGCACTTCACCTTGCAACTCTCGTCCATGCAGTCGGAGCTCGTGTATGCGTCGCTGAATGCCTTGCACACCGAGTCCTTGTCTCGCGTCGGGCCGAGAGAGGCGAATAGTATGTAGAGCTGCCGGAAGTCCATGGTCGCTTCCAGCGTGCCGGTCGTCGACGCCGTGCTGCCGTTCGGCAGAATGTTCGTGAACTTCAAGTTGTAGACGTCGCCCGTGATCTGCTGCGGCGGCGTCGCACCGGCATTTTTGACGAAGAGCTTGACCTGAGTCGGACCGATCGTGCCCATGGGGTAGCCGCTCGCCGAAAAGGGGATGTCGGTGGTCGGGCCGCACGGTTCCTGCATCGCCTGCGCGGGCGTCACCGGTAGCTGCTTGTCCGCGTCGGTGGGATCCGTGTACGTGCCCGGCGCGGTCGCGACGGTGGCGGTCAAGTTGTCGCCCGTGCCCGTCACCTTGAGGATGAACGCCGGCGCAACGCCGAAGAGGTCCGTTCCGATGCCACGGGGCACGGTCCAATCTCGCTGCGCGATCGACAACAAGTATGTATGCCCGGACCACGGGCTCGTCGTGTTGGTCCCACCGTCGTCGTCGTCGCCGCCGCCACACGCGGTGAGCGGAAGCGTCATGCCAAGGAGCACCAAGCCGGTCGCGAAACGATTCATCATGGTTTGTTCTTCAATCTTCCGGGCCGTGATGGTGCCCGCCTGCGTTGCACCTTAACACGCGACCACGAACACGCGAGCGCGCCGAGGCGTGATCGGCGCCTGCTTCGAGCGCGTGTCAGTGAGCTCCAAATAATCCAGCGCAACGACCATGTCGCCCGCGCCCGCGGAAGCGTACGCAACATTTCGTAACGAAGCGCTCGATCAGCCAGGCGCGCAGCGTAGTTGTTCACGCGGCGTCATTACATAACGATGTACAATCAAAACTGACGAGATAAATCACACCCCTGCTCGGAACATCCTAGTGTTCCAGTAGGATGTTTTCTGCCGCTTCGCTGGGAAAAACTCCTCGGGTTGGAACACCCTAGCGATCAACTAGAGTGTCCGGACGCGAATGCGAATACCGCACTTCCGCGCGCAACATGGATATTTCGATTGCGAACAGCGCCGAGAGCACGGCGCTGTTCGTCCCGGTGCGCGCGCACATCGGTCGACACGCCGGCGGCCGGTCCCTACGTCCGAGACAGCCGACAACGCTGCCCGGACGATCACGGGCGATTCGGTGCGTCTAGACCAACTCGCGAATCTGTCGCCGGGCTCGCTCAGTTACACGTCTGCAGCACCGTGAGGAACCACGGCGCCGGGTTGCCGCACCATTGCGGGTCGCAGAACAGCGCCAGGATCCAGGTGCCGGTGTTGTCGATGCCCGGGAACGGGGCCGATGTCTTAGCTTCCTTGAGACCGGAAACCGGTGTGGGCTCGTCGTACGGGAGGTACTGCGTGTAAGACGCGGTCGCGAGCGTATCGAGATCGAAGAACTGATTTTCGAGCTCCGCGAGCGTCTGCGTGTAATGACCGATGGTCATGCGCGAGAGGGAGCGCGGGACCCAGTCGCGGCCGAGACCGTTCTTGGTGAGCTGCGACCAATCGACGATGAATGTGCTGTCGCCTGCCGCGACCTTGATCGGCGTGAGCCCGTGAATGCTGGTGTCGTAAGTGACGGACATGCTCGGGCCCGTGGTGCCGCCGGTGTGGCCGTCCATGCCGGGAGCGAGGCGGGTGTTGGCGGCGACCTTGATGTTCGTGGTCGTCGAGGCCGTGTCCACGGTAAAGACCTGGATCATTTTGGCGCCGGAGCCCGCCTTCGTGCCCTGTGACGGCATGAGCGCGAACATGTGCATCGACGGATCGAACTTGGCGGGGTCGAGGTAGTCATCGACGGCGAGCTTCACGTCCATCGACGTCTTGTAGGTGTTCTGCGGCTGACTCACGACGCCGAAGTCCTCGAGGTTCGAGCTCGTGAGCATCTTCTTCGTGAGCAGCTGGAGCGGGCCCTGCGCGATCGACATGAGCATGTTGTCGTCGTCGTTCAGGTGCTTTTCGAACTCCGCCACGGTGGCGTTCAACTCGACGAGCAACACGGAGTCGATGTCCGTCATCGGGTTCGTCGCGCGGCCGAGGAAGTCCGTCGTGAGGCCCGACCAGTCGAAGGTGAGGTTCGGCTCGTTGGCCTTCACCGTCATCGGCGTGAGCTTGATGTTGCTCGTGAAGGTGTAGTTGTTGGCGGCTTGGACCTGGATGTTGCCCGACGCGCACTGCCCGCCGCCAGATGAGCCGCCCGTGCCGGACGTGGAACCGCCGCTGCCGGACGTGGAACCGCCGCTGCCCGACGTAGAACCGCCGCTGCCCGACGTCGTGCCGCCCGTGGCCGCTGTGGAGCCGCCAGTGCCGGGCGTCGTGCCGCCGGTGCCGGCGGTGCCGTTCGTGTCGTCGTCACCGCCCCCGCTGCACGCCATGAGAACCGCAGGAAGAAGCGCAAGAATGAGTTTGGTGTTCATCGTGGTGTAAAGAAATTAGCAGTGAACCGAGGGCTCGCCAACGCGCGCGCCGATTCGAACGTGCGTCGCCGAAGCCGATCAGAAGCGCGGCGGCGGACCGTACAGCGTCTCGCGCCATTCGGCGTAACCGCCCGGGCCACTGATCTGCTGGACGACCGCGTTCGATTTGTCGATCTCGTGAATGACGGACGCCGTCGAGAACGTGACCAGCGTGTTGCCGTTCGGCAGCCGCTGCACGTCGCCGAGCACCGAGCTCGTCGTGCCCGGGGAATACGAGCCCTTCATCGTTGCCGCGAACGTGCCGGTCTCCGTCAGTTGATAGAAGAACGCCGTCGAGGCGCCGCTCTGGCCGTTGTTGAAGAACAGGAAGGTGCCATCGTCCAGCATGTCGTGCCCGTGATTCACCTTCCACGTGCCACTGACGCAGTTCTGCCCCGCGGGCGCGCTGGTACAACTGCCGCCGAACTGCCAGAGCAACTTACCCGTGTGGTCGATCTTCACGAACAGGTTCGGGTTGCGATCCCCGATCGTGTAGCTGTCGTCCTTCTGGTGGTAATGGATGGAGTTGGCGTGAAAGGTGCCGGATCCTCCGCCTAGGCCCGAACCGCCGAGATAAATCTTGGAGTCGACGGTGACGATCTTCTTGATGTTGCCCTTCTCGTCGCTCTCGAGCAGATCGCTCGGTTGATCGCCGGACTGCTGAATCCACGACATGCACGCGGCTCGACCGTCGGGCAGGATCGTGACGTCGTGGTGACAGTTCTTCATGCCGGGAATCGAGCCTGACGACGTGAGGCCGTCCATCGTGACGCGGCGGAGCTCACCGCCGTCCTTCGTCATGTTGTCGACGTTGAGCTCGACCATCCACATGTACTGACCGTCGTAGCTCATCTTGGCGCGGCTACAGGTCGCGGGCGCCGGCGCGAACCAGACGATCTCGCCGTCGGCGTCGAGAATGAACGCGTACGAGGTGCCCCCGCCGCCGCCGCCGCCGAACCCGCCGCCGGCACCGAGACCCGAGCTCGTGACGATGAAGCCTTTGGCTTGCGACGCCGCCGCGGCGCCCGCCGTGCGCGTGATGCGCGGCAACGCGGTCGGCAGCGCGCCCGTCGTGATCATGTAGTCCTGACTCGTGCAGGTCTTCGTGCCGTCGCTCGCGTTGATCTTGAATGAGTAGGTCTTCGAGCTCTTCATCCCGAGGAGCAGCGTGCGGAAGGTCGGGCCGGTCGCGACGTCGACGGGCGCAGTTTGCTTGGTGCTAGCGCCCTGAAGCGTGAAGTCGATGCTCGCGGTCTTGAGACCCGTGAGATCGACGGACCAATTGACGATACCGACCGTCGGAATGCCGCCCGAGCCCGCCTTGTCGGCGGTCTGCTGCATTACCGTGAAGTTGCAGTTGCCCATCATGCCGGCGCCCGCTGAACCGCTCGTGCCCGCCGAGCTGGTACCCGCGCCGCCGCCCGTCGCCGGGGGAGCACCGGCCGTACCTGCCGTCGCGCCGCCCGTGCCTGACCTGCCCGCGCCAGGAATGCTGCCGCCGGTTCCGATTGTCCCGGCGCCGCCCCCAGCGCCCTGGCCTGCGCTAGCGGCGCTGCCGCCCGAGCTCTGAACCGTGCCGCCGGTGCCCGCGCCGCCGGTACCCGTGCCGCCAGTGCCCGTGCCGCCGGTGCCCGTGCCGCCGGTGCCCGTGCCGCCAGTGCCACCGGTGCCACGACCGGCTGTTGCCCCGCTGCCACCCGCGCCACCGGTGGCGTTGGTGCCGCCCGTGCCCGGTCCGGGCGTGTCAGTCGGCCCGCAAGCGAGAAAGAGGGACGTCAAAACAGCAGATCCGAGAACGAGGCGCGTCGTCGAAGTTTGGTTCATGGGGTGTGTTTTTTACGTATGTAACCGGACGCCGCGCCGCGTGCGCGATGATTGCCGAGGACACACGAAAATATTTGTGACTGGGCTCAGTTTAATCGTTAGTGCGCACTTCGCGCCGCGTCTCCCAACGGGAATTGAGAGTCCCGACGCGAATTGAAGAGTTCCTGACAATTTTCGTCCCGAGCGTTTTCCGGCGTCCGCACCGTGTCGGAATGGTCAGCGTGACCCGACCATCGCGCTCGCGCCACCAACCGCCGCGATGAGCTGGGCGCCGCGCGGGATCACGTTCACCTCGAGCCCCTCGGCTTGAAGCAAGCGCTGCGTCTCGAGTAGCTCGAAGAGGATCCCCGAGATCACGGGGTCGCGCGCGATCTCGCCGAGCGCGGCTCCGACGATGCGAGGGCGCGTCGTCGCCGCTTTGGCGAATTCGACGGCCGCTTCGCGATCCGCGGTCGAACGGATGACGTTCACGCGGTTGGCGCCGTCCTGCTGAATCGCCGCAGTCACCTGCCGCAAGCGGTTCACGACCTTCTGCTCGATTTGCAAAATCATGTTGCGATCACGAAAGTGCACCTTGCGAATGTAGGTGCTGCCGAGCAGGTAGCCCCATTCCTTGGATTTGGCCGAAACCTCCTCGCGCACGGCGTGGCTCATGGCGTGGCGGTTGGTGAGCATCTCGTTGAGCTTGAGGTTCGAGAGCGAGCGCACGGTGGCGTTCGAGACGTTGGCGCGTAACGAGCCCACGGGGTCGACGTTCTTGTAGAGGTAGGCGATCGGATCGCTCACGAACATCTCGCACCACACGCCGATGCCCATCGGCGCGCCCTCTTCCGAATTCACGGGCTGACTGCGCATGTACGACTGGTCGAGTCGCAAATCGACGCGACGCACGCGGCCGAAGAGCGGCACGAGCGCGGCGAGCGGCCCGATGTCGGCCCACGGCGAGTGCAGCCCCGGCTCCCGCAGCGTGAGCCGCACCTTGCCGAAGAGCTCGAAGACGAGGCACTCCCGTTCGCGCACCACCACGTAAAGCCCGAACGCGCGCACCCAAAACAGAATGAACGGCACCACCAAGAAGCACGCGAAGAACGACACCGCGACGGCAACGAGAAAGTTCATCGCGCGCTCCCTTCGGCCGTGAGCACGACTTGGCGCGCGCGGCGGAAGAGCCCGAGCTTGGCGTTCCGCAAGTAGGCCTCGAGCGACCCGGGCCCGCTCGCCGAGAGCTCACGCAGCTGCCCGGCGAGCATGACGAGCGGTTCGACTTCGGCCTGCGCATTGAGCGTCTCGATTTCGACCGCGCGCCGCGACTGCACGATTTTTTGGTCGGCGGCCGCTTGCGCGAGGCTGATTTCGCTCGAAACGTGGTTGTGCGCCGTGTTGATCGCGGCGAGCGCCGAATCGACTTCCGCCGGCGGGTCGATGCCGGTGATGAGCGCGGCGTCGAGATTGATGCCGTAACGCGCGATGGTCGAGCGGCAGTCTTCGTCCATGCGCTCGTTCAGGTCGCGCAGGTTCTTCCTGAGATCGTTGATGGAGATGCCCTGGATCATGCCGCTCGGGTCCTCGCCGCCGATGTTGAGCGGCAGCGGCTGCGTCTCGGGCGGCGCCTCGAAGCGCGCGATGCGATCGCGCAGCACGGAGATGAAGTAGCCCATCACGTGCGCGACCGGATTTTTGACGCCGAAGATGTACGCGTACAGGTTCCGCTCCGAGACGGAAAAGCGGATTTGTCCGGAGAGGCCGGTGTTCAGCTGATCCTTGGTGACGGCTTCGAGGATGCGGCCGCCCTGGTTCGCGCTCGCGTCTTCCGGGTCGTAGCCGATCGAGACGGTGACGGTCGCGATCGAGACCTTGTGCACGCGCTGCCAGGGGAGCTTCCAGTAGAAGCCCGGACCGATGACGTGCACTTGCGGGTACGCGTAGCGCTCGCGCTCGTCGTGACGCAAGGTCTCCGCGATCGGATCCTCGAGCGTGCTCGAGCCGAGGCGCTGCGCGCGCCCGAAGGTCGTGAGCATGGCGCGTTCGCTCGGTGCCACGGTGTAGAAGCCGAGCGCGCCGTAGCGCACCACGAACCAGAGCAAGAACCCGAACGGAAGTCCGAGCAGTATTTCCGCCATCCGCGCAGGCTACACGCCGCCTGGCTGCGCTCGCTACCCTGGAGAAAGCGCCCCGCCGAGACAGGCCACGCCGCGCCGGCCGTTCACGCGCCAGCTCGCGTCCGCGGCGTCGAGGAGCTCGGCGCGACCCGCGGGCAGCCCGAGGATGGCGTCGCTCTTCAATGTGCGCAGCGCGAAGAGCGGCGCGGGGAAATAGCTCGTGACGGCAGCGAACGACGCGTCGGGTGGCCACAAAGCGTCGCCGACCGCCCGCCGATAATTCGCGTCGCCTTTGAGGAGCACGAGCCGCGCTCGCGACAGCTCGTCGGCGAGCTCGAGCGGTAAGTCCCACAGCGATTCGGGGCCGTTCCAATACGGGTGCGACCTGAGCACGAGCCGTCCGTCGTCGAGCGCGTCGGACAGGCGCGCAATGCACGCGCGCGTTGCGAGTGAACGCACGCTCGTGACGGGCTCCTCCGCGACGCCGAGGAACCGCCGCACGTCGCTCGGTGTCGCGTCACTCACGAACGTCGGGTGCACCTTCAAATGCACGACGACCGGCACGGAGAGCGCCCGGAGCGCAAAGTCGATGAGCACGAGGTCGAGCGTGAGCTCCGTGCCGGCGTTGTCGGCGATCACGTGGAGCGGCCCCTTGCCGTCCAGCACGAGCCGAACGGCGCGCTCGCGCTCGTCGATCAGGAGATCGTCGGCTGCGACTTCGAGGCCGTGGGCGCGCGAGGCGGCAAAGCTCAGATCGATGCGATTGCCGAAGACGCCTGTAGCGAAGAGCTCGGCGAGACGCTCGTCAGGGGCGCTGCTACCGTCGAGCGCGCGCTCGAAAGCTTCGGCATGCGCGAGGCTCGCGTACTCCTCACGCTTGTGCGGCAAGAAGGGATCCTCGCCGTGGTCCCAGAAGCGCACCCGCTCGATGAGCTGGCGGTAAGCGTACGTCTCGGCGAAGAACCAATCGGTGCGGAGCCAGCCTTCACCCGCGCGCCGTTCGAGCGCGAGCCGTAGGTCGTCGGCTCCCGGCGAGGAACCGGCGAGCGGCGGGAGCCGTGCGTCCCGTTCGAGCGCCGCCGCGAGCTCGGCGACCGCCGTACGACGGGCGGCGTCGTAGCCGGGGTTCTGTTCGAGGACGCCACGCAAAATGGTGGGAACGCGCACCTCCATCGTGTGGCGGGCGAACGCGTTGGTTTCGTCGGTGCGGATGCGACCGGGGTAGTCGGGCGGCGCGGGCATGGGCGGCGTCGATTGTCTCATATCGCGCGACGCAGCCTTCCGCGGTAAAAGCCCGCACATGACGGCAGAGCTCACCCTCGTCGGCCGCAGCAGCTCGCACTTCACCCGCATCGTCTCCATTTTCGCCGCGGAGCTCGGAGTGGCGTGCGGATTCGAGCCGGTCTTCGACATCAAATCGCGCGAAGCGCGCGTCTTCGGCGAAAATCCTCTCTTGCGCGTGCCGAGTCTCCGCACGCCGGAGGGCACCTGGTTCGGCTCGCTCAGCGCGTCTCGCGAGCTCGCGCGCCGCTCGACGTCCGACGTGCCCATCGTCTGGCCGGAGGATTCCACCGAGCCGGCGGGAGCGAACGCGCAGGAGATCGTGACGGACGTGATGAACACGGGCGTCGTCATCGTGCTCGCGCGCGTGAACGGTCTTGCCGACGACATGCCGTTGCTCGAGAAACCCTTCGCGCGGCTCCACGGCGCGCTCGCGTGGCTCGAGGCGAACCTCGACGCCGTGCTCGCGTCACTCCCCGAACGCCGGCTGAGCTTTCTCGAAGTGAGCGCGTTTTGCATGCTCACGCACCTGGAGTTCCGCGAGCTCGGGCGCCTCGACGGCCGGCCCAAGTTGCAGGCGTTTTGCTCGCGGTTCGGCGCGCGACCGTCGGCTCAGCGGACGAACTATCGCTTCGATCAACCGCCGGCTCGCGCGGGCACTTGACGGCGGCCGCTCGCTCCGAACGGCCCCGTGCTCTCCGACATCCTCCTTTTCGGCGCCCTGATCCTGATCGGCCTCAAGTACGGCCTCGTCGCTCGCCTGCGCGAGCTCGGGCGCGTCGTCGATCGCCTCGTCAACGTGCTGCTCGTCCTGATTGTCGTGATGTACGCCATCCAGCTCGCGTACGTACTGATCGTCGGGCGTCATTGACGCGCGCAGAGCGAACGACGAGGGGGCGCCCCTCGATTCGCGGGCTAGGCGATATCCCCCACGAGCTCGAACGGCTCGTCCACGTGCGCGAAGGTGAGCGCGCCCCGCGTCAACGTCACGGGGCGTCCGTTGAGCCGGACATTTTTCGGGACGACGCCGCGAAATACGAGCGCGAGCTCTTTGCGCGCGAATCCGTCGAAGTGCGCGCCCGTCGTCGTACCGTGGACGACAATCGTGGGTCCCCGCCGCTCGAGCTCGATGCGCGTGAGTAGGTACCGCCCGTCCCGGTGCGCGTGGCTGATGCCGTCGTCTTCGTAGAGCACGCTCGTCCGGCGTCCGTCTTCGTGAGGCACCACGAGCAAGAGCTCGATGCGCTCGGCTGCATGACCGAGCGTCGTCGGCGGGGCCGTTTCCCAAAGCGGCACCGCGCAGCCACCGCGCAAAAATAGCGGCAGCTTTCCGAGTGGTGCGCTCACATCGAGCGTGCGCCCACCCCGGTGCGCGCGTCCGGAGTGCCACTCGAACCAGGTGCCGTGCGGCAAATAAACGCTACGTCTGTCCGCGCCCGCCCTGAGCACGGGCGCGACGAGCAGCGCGTCACCCAGCAAGAACTCGTCGTCGATCGCCGCGGCGCGCGCGTCGTCTTGAAAATCGAACACGAGCGGCCGTTGCACCGGGGCGCCACTCCGGCTGGCCTCGAAAAACGCGCCGTACAGGTACGGCAGCAAACGATACCTGAGCTCGAGCGCGTCACGCGCCACACGCTCGACCTCCGGTCCGAACGACCAGGGATAGTGATCCGGCAAATCGATTTGGTGGTGGCAACGACAAAAGGGCGTGAGCGCCGCGTACTCGGACCAGCGCGCCGCGAGCTCGGGCGTCGCTGTCCCCGCAAACCCCGGCACGTCGCCGCCCACGAACGGCTGGCCCGACAGCCCCAAGCCGAGCGTCATCGGCAGGCCCATGCCGAAATGCGCCCAGCTCGCCGAGTGATCGCCGAGCCACTGCGCAGCGACGCGCTGAATGCCCGCCGAACCCGCGCGACTCAGGATGAAGGGACGCTCGTCGGGACGGGCCGCGGTGAGCCCTTCGTGCGTGGCGAGCGCCATCAAGAGGGCGTACTGGTTGTGAAAGCGCTCGTGCGGGTGGTCGGCGCGGTCGCGATCGAAGCGCATGCCGAAGGGCTCGATGCCGCCCGTCGCGGGCTCGTTCATGTCGTTCCAGATGCCGGCGACGCCGCGCCCGGCGTGCCCCGCGATGAGCTCGCTCCAAAACGCGCGCGTTTCTTCGCGCGTGAAATCGGGGAACACGGTGCGTCCCGGCCAAACACGGCCCTCGTAGAGCGTCCCCGTTTCGGTCTTGCAGAAGTGGTTGCCACGCACGCCGGCGTCGAAGACGCGATCACCTGCCTCGCGTTTGACGCCAGGATCGACGATCGTGACGGCGCGGAAGCCTTCGGCGCGGAGCGTCGCGAAGGTGCGCTCCGGTTCGGGAAAGCGCTCGGGGTGAAAGCTGAAGACGCGATAGCCGTCCATGTGCTCGATATCGAGCCAGAGCGCGTCGCAGGGGATCCCGCGCCGCCGGTATTCGCGACCGAGCGCGACGAGCTCGGCGTCGCTGTAGGCGTGCCAGCGGCATTGGTGATGACCGAGCGCCCAGATCGGCGGCAGCGCGGGACGCCCGGTCAGAAAGGTGTACGCCTCGAGCACGCTCGGAACGCGCGGACCTGCGAGCACGTACTCGACGTAGGCGCCGCCGGCGAATTGGATTTCGAGCGCGTCTTGGGCTTCGAAATCGAAGCGCGCGAGCCAGCCGTTGTCGAAAAAGGACCCGGCGAAGGCGAGCGTCCCCGCCGCAGGCGCGCCGTGCAAATAGAAGGGGATCGAAGCGTAATAGGGATCGAAGTCCGTGCCCTCGGGATCGGGCGGCTCTTCGGAACCGATGAGGCGGTGGTGGCGGTGCACGTTCGGCGAGAGCACGTCGACGTTGAAGAGCGTGTAGCTCTGGCCGCGCCGATTGAACGGCCCCGTCTTCTCGCCGAGACCGAGGATGGGATCGTCCGCTGCGGCGGCGCGCACGAGGGCGAAGGCGTCGTTCAACTCCTGATAGGCGAGCGAGCGACCGCTCACGTCACGGGCGCTCCGAACGACGTGCGTCCCGTCGCGCCGCCGGACCTCGAAGTGGAACTCATCGCGCTCGACGCAAAGCTCGAGCTCGTCCGTCGTGAGCGTCGCGCGCGAGCGGTTCTCCTCGAAATCCCAGCGCACGCCCCGAGGCGCCTCGAACGCCGTCGCAAACGTCGGCCGCTCGTCCCACGCGCCCGCGCGCGACACGGCGAGCCGCAAAATGTCGCTGCGTACGACTTCGACCTTGAAGCGCTCCTCGCCGACCTCGAGCGCGAACCCTTGCGCGAGCCGCGTGAGCGGTCCGACGCGGCCGAGCGGCGAAAAATGCTCGAGGTCGATGCTCATCCCGCCATGCTGGAGCGCGCGCACCTGCGAGCACAAGTGGGCACAAGCGTCCGAAGATTCCTAAAGATTGCCCCGCGAGGGCCGTTGACGCTGAGGTCTCGAATCGAGGAAAGTGAACGCAATGCTTCGAGGAGCGGTGGCGGTGCTTTTCGCCGCAGGGTTGACGGCGGTGTCGTCAGGTGCGTTCGCGCGCTCGGGAACGCATCCGCTCGTGGTGTCGACGTGGGACGCTCGCGCCTCGAGCGTGACGTTCGGCTACCGCCACGGCTTCATGGACGGGGGCGGCTTCAACGACATCGCTTACACGGCGAACTTCAGCGCGACGAGCGGCCTCGTGAGCGCGCAGTTCGGCTTGCACTACGTGAACTTCGCCCAGCGGGACCTCGCGACCGCGCACGGCCTCGCCGCGACGGCGACGGCCGTCTTCAATCTCCCGCTCACCCGTCGCGGCGACGACGGCATGCCGCTACTCGCGCTCGATCCGTTCATCGGCGCAGCTCCGACCGGACTCGTGAGCGGCTCGCTCAACTACGTGACGATCCCGCTCGTGCTCGGCTTCGGCATGCCCGTAACGCCGGCCAAGTTCATCTCGCTCACGCCGTGGGTGGAGGTTTCACCGGCCGTGAATTTCGATCCGGAGTTCAAGCCGTATCAACTGAGCGCGGCCGACGCGGCCAAGGTCATCGATCCCGCCACCGGGCAGGTCAAGCTCACCCAGGCCCAAGTCGAGGACTTGCTCGCGAAGAGCACCGATCTGAAGACGAGCGCCGGCGCGGGCTTCCGCGGCGGCTTGAACCTCGCGGTCCATCTTTCGCCTGCGGTCGATCTCGCCGGGGACTTCGCAATTTCGAGCGCGGGCACGGCGTTTTCCGGTCCGCGCGTTTTCTACGTCGGGGGTGGGTTCGTCTGGCGCTGGGACGACATGGTGGCCGCCGTGCTCCCGCCGGACCGACGCCTCCTCCACGAGGACTGCGACGCGATCGAAGCGCGTTTCCGCATGTGCCCGAACTCGGAACGCTGGAAGCCCCCGGCGGAAGCGACCACCCCCGCGCCGCCCGCTGCGGTGCCGCCAACAGCGGGCACGTCGACGACACCGCCCGCCGCGAGCACGGCGCCACCCGCGCCCCGGCCGCCGGCCGCGACACCTCCAGCGCCGCCATCGGCTCCGAATAGTTCCCCAGTGGCGCCGCCGGTCAGTACCGGTACCTTCCCACCATGAGCGGACGCACCTTCGCCATTGGCGACATCCACGGCGAGACCACGCACCTCTTCAAGCTGCTCGCCTGTCTGCCGAAGCTCGACGCCGACGACACGCTCGTGTTCTTGGGCGACTACCTGGACCGCGGACCCAAATCCAAAGACGTGATCGAGTACGTCCGCACGCTCTCGTCACGCACTCCCGCCAAGGTCGTGTGTTTGCGCGGCAACCACGAGGACGCGTGGCTCCGCGTCTGCCAGCGCGGCTGGGACGAATTCGTGCTGCCGCCCGGCAACGGCTGCTTGGCTGCGCTTAGATCGTACACCGGCGGAGCCGTGCCCGCGGAAGGCGAGAAGCCGGCAAGCGACGAGATGATGGAGCTGACGACCGGGATGTTCTTTCCCGACGAGGTCGTGCGCTGGCTCGAAGCGTTGCCCTACTGGTACGAAGACGAGCACGCCATTTACGTCCATGCCGGGCTCCCCCCCGACAAGGCGGGTGGCTTCCTGCATCCGTCGCAGGCGACCGACCCCATGGTGCTGCTCTGGATTCGCACGGAGGCCTTCTTTCGCGAGTATCGCGGCAAGCGCGTCGTCTTCGGTCACACGCGCACCGAATTTCTGCCGCAAGAGCTGTCTCAATACACGCCCGATGACCCCAGCGACCTTTGGGCGGGCGAAAGCGTGATCGGAATCGATACCGGCTGCGGCAGCGGAGGCTTCCTGACCGCCGTGGAGCTCCCCGCGCTCAACGTTTACGAATCGCGCTAACCACGAGTACTGCGGGCACCCGCGCATCAAACGGCTGCTTTCCCTTGGATTTCTCGTCGCGCTGGAACCCGCGCCAGAGGCGAGGCAGAACGCGTGGGGCGCCGAGCTTGAGCGGGCGCCGGGTTCTGGGATAGTTCCGAGGAAGGCGTGACCACGGTTCCGCAGCACGATGAGTCGTTCGGCACTCGGGTCGTTGGCCCGGGCGACGTACTCGGCCGTTACGAACTGCTGTTGCCCGTAGCGGCCGGCGGGATGGCGATGGTCTGGGCCGCGCGGCTCAAGGGTTCGCGCGGCTTTCAGAAAATCGTCGCCGTCAAGACCATGCTGCCGAAGCTGAGTGAAGATCCGCAGTTCGAGCGGATGTTCCTCGACGAGGCTTCGCTCGCGTCGCGCATTCATCATCCAAACGTCGTCGAGGTGCTCGACCTGGGCGAGATCAGCGGCGTGCTCTTCATCGCCATGGAGTGGCTCGACGGTGTGCCCCTCAACCAGGTGATGAAAGCGGCCAAGGGCGCGTCGGGCATTCCGCTCCCCGTCGCGGCTCACATCCTCACGCACGCGGCCGAGGGCTTGCATGCAGCCCACGAGCTCAAGGACGATCACGGCGCCTACATTGGGCTCGTTCACCGCGACGTTTCCCCGCAAAACATCCTGGTCGGCTACGACGGCCTCACCAAGATGGTGGACTTCGGCCTCGCCAAGGCGACGGCCCTCGGCGACGGCGCGACACGTGCCGGACAGCTCAAGGGCAAGATCAGTTACATGGCGCCCGAGCAGATCCGCGGCGACCCACTCGATCGTCGCGCCGACGTGTTCGCGCTCGGCGTCGTCCTGTACGCCGTAACGACCGGCAAGCATCCGTTCCGTCGCGAATCGGAGGGCGCGACTTTGTTCGCGATCTCCGCGCCCGAGCCCGCGCCTGCGCCGAGCCGCTTCATGAGCTACCCGCCGGAGCTCGAAGCGGTGTTGCTCAAGGCCATCGCGAAGGATCCGGACAAGCGCTACTCGTCTTCGCTCGAGTTCGCGCGCGCGCTCGAGCAGACGCTGCCCGACGGAGAACGCGCGCACGGCGGCGAGCGCGTCGGGGAGTTCATCAAAGGGCTGCTCGGTGCCCAGCACGAGCAGCAAAAAGCCGCGCTGGCAGAGGCTTTGCGGCGTGCCGATCGCGCGTCCATCGTGCCCGGCGCGTCGGCGCTCGAAGGACTGACCGGCTCGGGCAGCTCGAGCGTGAGCAGCCTCTCGGCCGTCGGGCTCTCACGCACGAGCCAAGACATGCCCACGTCGCCGCACCTGCTGCGGCCCACCGCGTTTCAGCGCGGCCGTCTCAGCGTCGCGCTCGTGCTGCTCGGTATCGTCATTGGTGGCGGCGCATTCGCGTTGACGCGCCGCGCGCACACTGAGCCGCCGGCACCAGCCGCCGTGCCGGCCGCCGCTCCTACCGTGACCGAGACGCCCGCGCCGCGCGTCGAGCTCGACAAGCTGCCGCCCGAAACGAGCGCTACGGCGAGCGCCGCGCCCCCTGTCGCGTCCGTGAGCGCGACGGCAACGCCGAACACGCGCCCGCCGAGGACGACGGGTCGCGGATCGCCCGTAACGCCGGCGACGACCACGACGACCCCTCCCCGTCACAAGCCGGCACCCTGGCGCCAGGATCCGGGTTTCTGAACCTCGGCATCGACGCCCTGCGGGGCGACAGCGGCGAGTCCGACGGCGCCGCTGAGACCCTGCGTGGAGCAGGCCCGAACGCTAAGGTTGACGATACGGCACGATCCCGAGCGGCAGATCGGCCCCGGGGCTGCACCACTGGTACGTGAATCCGATGGTGTAGGTGCCGGGCGCGAGGACGGTCGAGTTGGTACCGCCGTACGTGGCGTAGGCGCGCACTTGGTTCGTGCCGATTTGCGCGGCCCACGTGGGCGTAGACTGCAGCTGCGAACCGGTGACGGTGGCCGTGCCGGCAAAGTGCGCCGTCGAGAGCACGAAGAGCGCGGTGCCCGTGAGTGTGGTCGTCACGGGGCTCGTCGCGACGCAGGTCGAGCCCGGATTCGAAAGGCTCTTGCCCGTCCCGAGCACGATGGGCGCGGTCTGATTGACGCCCGTGAATTCCGTCACGTTCGCGCCGATCATCACGACTTTGTTGGAGGTGCCCGTCACGTGCAGCGTTTGCGCGCCCGAGGACGGCAGACGGGCGGTGCCGGCGTCGGTCAGGTAATAGTAATAGATGTAGGGGTTGTCGAAGCCGGTCGTGCCCACGTCGCTCGACCAGGAACCGCTCTGCGTCATCGTAACGCCGCCGTAGGTCACGGCCGTGGGGCGGGCGCCGTCGACGCCCGCCGTGTTCGTGCTCTCGGTGATGATGGCGGCGAGCACGAACCGGTTCGAGCCGGAGTTCAACGTGTGCGAAAGATCGAGCGTCGTGCTGTTGGCGCTGCCTTCGACGTCATTCACGTAGCTGACGCGCGCCTGGCACTTGTAGCTGCCACCGCTGTTCACGCAGTCCTGCGTGGCGCCGTTGCACACGTTGCCGCAGGCGCCGCAAGCGCTCGCCGTCGTGAGATCCGCCTCACAGCCGTTGCTCGGGTTGCCGTCGCAGTCTCCGAAACCACCCGTGCAGACCGGCGCGCAGACCTTGCTGCTCGCGTTGCACGACGTGGTGCCGTGCGAATTCGAGCACACGTCGCCGCACGTCGAGCAGTTCGTGGGCGTGCCGAGCGGCGTCTCGCAGCCGTTCGCCGTGCTGCCGTCACAGCTGGCGAAGCCCGCGCTGCAGCTCGCGAACGTGCAGGTGCCGCTCGCACACGACGCCGTCGCGTTCGGCAGCGAGCACGGCGTGTTGCAGTCACCGCAATCGGTGAGCGTGCGGATGTTGCGCTCGCAGCCGTTGTCGGGGTTCGAGTCGCAGCTCTTGAAGCCGGCGTTGCACGACGGCGAGCAAACGTACGAACCGAGCGACCCCGTGCACGTGTTGGTGCCGTTCTGCGCGACGCAAGCGTCGCCGCAGGAGGCGCAGTTGCTGCTCGTGCCGAGCTGCGTCTCGCAACCGGCGCTCGCGTTGCAGTCGGCAAAGCCGGCGCTGCAGCCGGTGAGCACGCAGGCGCCCGACGTGCAGGAGGCGCTGCCGTGCGGCGCGCTGCACGGCACGCCGCAGCCGCCGCAATCGGTGAGCGTGTTGAGCGGCGTTTCGCAGCCGTTATCGGGGTTCGCGTCGCAGCTCGCGTAGCCGGCGTCGCACGTCGGCGCGCAGTCGTAGTTGCCCGGGCTCCCGGCGCAGCCGTTCTTGCCGTGGCCGTTGGTGCAAGCGTTGCCGCAGGCAGCACAATTGGAGATCGTGCCGAGCTGCACCTCGCAGCCGTTCGACGCGTTGCCGTCGCAGTTGACGAAGCCCGCCGTGCAGCTGCCGAACGTGCACGTGCCGGTCGCGCACGACGCCGAAGCGTTCGGGAACGAGCAAGCCACGTTGCAGTTGCCGCAATCGGTCAGCGTCGTGACGCTGCGCTCGCAGCCGTTATCGGGGTTACCGTCGCAGCTCTTGAATCCGGCGCTGCAGCTCGGCGTGCAAACGTAGCTGCCGGCCGACCCCGTGCAGGTCGTCGTGCCGTTCTGCGCGCTGCAGGTATGGCCGCAGGCATTGCAGTTCGTGACGGTATTGAGGGCCGTTTCGCAGCTGCCGTTCGAGTCGCAGTCGTCGAAGCCGGCCGTGCACGTCGTCGCGAGACAGGCGCCGGTGCTGCACGACTCGCTCGAGCCCGCGATGTCGCACGGCGTGTTGCAGGTGTGGCAGTCCGTGAGGCTCGTGAGGCTCGTCTCGCAGCCGTTGTTCGGGTTGGAATCGCAGTTGCCGAAGTCCGCTCCGCTGCAGGTAAAAGTGCAACCGCTCGTCGTGTTGCACGCCGCCGTGCCGTGCGCGTTGGTGCACGACTCGCCGCAGCTGCGGCAATTCGAGGTCGTGCCTTTCGTGGTTTCACAGCCCGCCTGGCTCGTGCAATCCAAAAACCCCGCGCTGCACGCCGAGACGCTGCAGGTGCCGGTCGCACAGGAGGAAGTCGCGTTCGGCAGATTGCACGTCACGCCGCAATCGCCGCAGTTCGTCAGCGTGTGCAGATCCGTCTCGCAACCGTTGCCGGCGTTGCCGTCGCAGCTCTTGTACCCGCTCGCGCAGCTCGGACTGCACGCAAAATTCGGCGACGTGCCCGCGCACGAGGTCGTGCCGTGCGTGTTCGCGCACCCGTCGCCGCAGGCCGCGCAGTTCGAGCTCGTGCCGAGCTGCGTCTCGCACCCCGCCTGGCTCGAACAGTCGGCGTAGCCCGCGCTGCAGCCCGTGAGCACGCATTGTCCCGTGCCGCACGAGGCGGTGCCGTGCGCGAGATTGCACGCGACGCCGCAGCCGTTGCAGTTCGTGAGCGTGTTCAGTTGCGTCTCGCAGCCGTCGTTCGCGCTCCCCTCGTTCGAGCTGCAGTCGTCCCAGCCGCTGTTGCACGACGCGATCTGGCAGCTGCCGGACGCGCACGTCGGCGTGCCGTGCGCCTTGTTGCACGCACGGCCGCAAGCGGCGCAATCGGTCAGCGTGTTGAGCTGCGTTTCGCAGCCGTTGTTCTTGTTACCGTCGCAGTCACCGAAGCCCGAGGCGCACACGGGCTGGCAGCCGTTCGTCGTGCACGCGTTCGTGCCATGGGCGTTCGTGCAGCTCTCGCCGCATTGACGGCAATTGGCGGTCGTGCCGAGCGCGATTTCGCAGCCGTCCGTCTCCACGGCGTTGCAATCGGCGAACCCGTCGTCGCACGAGACGAGCTCGCACTTGGAGGCGGCGCAGCTGCCCTTGCCGTTCTTGTAGTAGCAGGCCATGCCGCAGCCGCCGCAGTTTTGCGTGTCGTTCGAGACGTTCGTTTCGCACTTCTTGCCGTCGTTCGGCACGCACTCGGCGTTCGGCAGCGTGCAGTCGCTCACTCCGCACGTGGAGTCCGAGCACGCGGCCGTGCCCACGGCCGACGTGCACACGTTGCCGCAGCCGCCGCAGTTCGAAACGCTGACGGTGATGTCCGTTTCGCAGCCGTCGGCGAGGCCGTTGACGCAGTCGGCGTGGTTCAGGTCGCACTTGATACTGCACGCGCTCGTCGCGGGATCGCACGTCGCCTTACCGCCGTTCGCCGAACAGTGGTTGTCGCAGCTGCCGCACGTCTCGGGCGCGCTCAGGTTGGCTTCGCAGCCGTTTTTGGCGTCGCCGTCGCAGTCCTCGAAGCCGGACTTGCACGTGACTTTGCAGACGCCGTCCGTGCAAGCGCCGCTCCCGTTCGCAGGCATGCACTTCTGGCCGCAAGCGCCGCAGTGGCCGAGCGCCGTGTCGGTGTCGGTTTCGCAGCCGTTCGACGCATCACCGTCGCAGTCCGCGTAGCCCGTCGCACAGCTCGGCGCGCACACTCCGTCCTTGCACGCGGTCTTGCCGTGATCGTTCGAGCACGCGGTATCGCACGCGCCGCAGTGGTCGATCTCCGTCTGCAAGTTGATCTCGCAGCCGTTCGCGCCGTCGGCGTCGCAGTCGTCGAAGCCGTCGTCGCACGCGATGCTGCAGCCGTCCGCGCCGCAGGCGGGAGTGCCGTGGTTGTCGCTGCACTTGTGACGGCACATCAGACAATTGTTCACGTCGCCGAGGTCCGTCTCGCACTGGTCGTCCTCGCGCGCGTTGCAGTCGGCGGTGCCGCTCTCGCAGCCCATGGTCGTGCACGCGCCGCCGGCGCAGAAGTTCGAGGCGCAGGTCTGCCGGCATTTGCCGCAGTTTTTTGGGTCGTCCGTGACGGGCGTTTCGCAGCCGTTCGACGCGTCGCCGTCGCATTCGGCGCTGCCGGGCGCGCAGGGACCTTCTCCGCACACGCCGTTCCAGCAGGCCCCGCCAGGGTCGCACGCCGTACCGCAGCTGCCGCAGCTCGTCACGTCGGTCTCGGGATTTTTGCAGCTGCTGTCGCAGCAAAGCCAACCGTAGGGACAATTGGCGTTGCCGGCGCACGCCGGGGTGCACACGGCGTTCTGACACGTCGTGCCCGGCGTGCAGTCGGTGTCGAGCGTGCAGTTGATGCACAGGCCGCGCGTGGTGTCGCAGGTGATGCCGCGACAATCCGCGTCGTTGGTGCATCCGAGCTGGCAGTGACCGCCCGCGGAACAGAATGTCCCCTCGCCGCAACGGTGGAGCTCGGCTTCGCGCGCGGGGTCACATTCGACGCAGTAACCAGCCTCTGACTCACAAACCGCCGTGCTCTCGAGGCTCGCGCAGTCGTCGTCGCTCGTGCACGCGGTCGGCGTCGACGGCGGCGACTCCACGGGGCCGTTTCCGGCTTCCCCCATCATCGGCGGCGACTTCGGCTCGTCCGGTACGAAGTGGTAGTCGGGCGTACAGGCAAAGAGCAGCACCAGCGCGATGAGCGCACCGAAGCTCAGCCGAAGCGACGCGCTCCAACAGCGGCGGCCACTCTGGCGGGCAGCTCGGGACGCAAGCGCAAGGTAACGAAGATCGGCGAGCTTCAAGTTGCTCACTCTACCAGCCTCGCGACGCTTTTCGTTCATTCACTGGACTCGAGTCGAGCGCTCCTCGCCAAAGGGCGGACACGTAGCGCTCGTCGTCTCGGCTAAATCGTCGTCCCAGCGAAATTTTCCGCGCGCCGAAGTCAGGCGCAGCGCCGCGCGAGACTCGACTTGGGCGATCTTGGAAGACCAGGCTAGAAGCGATAGTCGACCGACACGCCCGCGAGTGTGCCGGGCGCAGCGGGCCTCACGAACAGCCCACTCTTCTCTGGCTCGGTCTTCGGCTTCTTCTCGAACACGATGAGCAACGTCGCGGCGCCGATCGCGGCGACGCCGACGAGAGCGACGACCGGTGTCACGACGCTGTATGTTTTCACGCGGTTATACGTGTCGCGATTCGACTCCGGGCACGCGTTCGGATCGGGGCATGCGCGCTTGAGCTCGGCGTAATTCGACTGACGCAGCGCGAAAAGGACGCCCGAGGTCGCGAGTGTCGCGATGCCCACACCTCCCACCACGTAGGGAATGGTGCGGTTCGGCCCTGGCGGCGGCGCCACGACGATGACCTCTTTCACGGGCGGCTTTTCTTCCGCGGCGGGCTCGGGTTCCGGCGTCAAGTCGAGCGTCACGTGCGTGATCTCGCGCTCTTTGAGCTCCGCGGTCGTCGTAAACTGCAGGTAGCCGGGCGCGTTCGCCGTCACGGTGTGCGGGCCTGGATCGAGCGGCACTTCGACTCCTACCGAGCTGCCGCCGAGATCGACGCCGTCGAGCTGCACGAGCGCGGCTTCGGCGTTGGTTCCGCGGTCGATCACGAGCTTGGGAATGCGGGCTCTGAGGCCGGTGATCGCGGTGTCGACCTCGCGCTTGAAATCGGGCCCGACCTGGTCGGCCTCGCCCAGCGCGAGCTCATAGCCGCCGAGCGCCGTGACGAGCCGACCGAGTTGCTCCTCGCAATAGGCGATGTGAAACCGCACCTGCGGGGTCATGCGGACCGCGCCGACCTCACGGAACTGCTGCAGCGCTTCCGACCAGTTGCTCGCCTGTTCGAGCTCGATTCCCCGCTGAAATTGCGAGCGCGCTTTCCTCAGATCGGCCGCCGACGGCGCATCGGCGCGCGCAGGACGCGACGCGGTGGCGAGGGCGGTCGTCGTGGCGAAGGCAAAGAACAGAGGTGCGAAACGCCTGAACGTCATGAGCGCGAGAGTCGTTTTCTCAGCATAGCCCAGAGCGCGACCCTTTTGGCGAGAGGTCCCGAACTATCGTGCCTTGCCGGACCCGCGCGAGCGCGTACGAAGCGTGCCCAGCCGCTTCGCGCTCTCGGCTGCTCACTGTTGCCGGTAGGGGACGATACCGACGGGCAGATTCACGGCCGGATTACACCACTGCCAGGTAAATCCGACGGTGTAAGTCCCGGGCGCGAGGCTCGTCGTGTCGGTGCCGCCGAACGTGGCGTAAATTCGCATCTGATTCGGCAATTGACCGGCATCCCATGCAGGCGGGGTCAAGAGCTGTGAGCCCGTCACCGTGGCCGTCCCCGAATAGTGGGCCGCGGAAACTACGTAGAGCGCCGAACCCCCGAGCGTCGTCGAGACCGCGCTCGTGGCCACGCAAGCCCCGCCCGTGTTGATCAGGGTCTTGCCGGTTCCGGCGATCAGCGGCGCGGTCTGATTGACGCCGGCAAGCTCGATGACGTTCGCCGCGATCTGGACCACCTTGCCCGACGCGCCGGTCACCGTCAGCGTCTGCCCGCTCGAGGGCAGCCGGTTCGTGCCCGTATCGGTGAGATAATAGAGATAGAGATAGGGGTTATCGTACGTGACGGCGCCCACGTCGCCCGTCTGGAACGGGCCGGCGGTCATCGGCACGCTGCCGTAGTTCACGGCCGTCGGACGCGCGCCGTTGACCCCGGCGCTCTGCGTGCTTTCCACGACGATGGCGGCGAGCACGAGCCGGTTCGACGCTGCCTTGAGCGTGTGTGCGAGGCTCAGCGTGGTCCCGCTGACGGCGCCCTCGATGTCGTTCTGGTAGGTGATGGTCGCCTGGCAGCGGTACGTGCCGCTCACGCTGATGCAGCTGGCCGACGCCCCGCACGCGTTGCCGCAGGCGCCGCAGTTGGCCGCCAGGGTGAGATCGGTTTCGCAGCCGTTGGCGTTGTTGCCGTCGCAGTTCAGATGGCTCGAGTCGCAAACGGGCGCGTCGCAGGCCCCGTTCGTGCAGCTCGCGGACGTCGCGCCCGCTTTCGAACACGTGCCGGTGCAGCTCCCGCAATGCTGGATGCTGCTCGAGGTGTCGGTTTCGCAGCCGTCGGCGCCGTCGACGCAGTGACGGAATTGTCCTTCACACGAGGCGATGGTGCAGCTCGACTTTTCGCAACCGGATACGGCGTTCGGCGCGTCACAGGCGTTGCCGCAGCCGCCGCAGTTGCCCGGATCGGTCGTGGTGTTCACTTCACAACCGTTCGACGCTTTCATGTCGCAATCCTTGTAACCGGAGTTGCAGGACACGATGGCGCAGCTGCCCTTGTCGCACGTCCCGCTGCCGTTCTTCGTCTGGCACTGGTTGTCGCAGGCGCCGCAGTGGTCGGGGTTCTCGTTGAGGTTCGCTTCGCAGCCGTCGCTGTAACCGGCGCCCGTGTCGCCCGTGTTGCAGTTGTCGAAGCCCTTGTCGCAAGTCGCGACGACGCACTGTCCGTTGTCGCAGCCGGCGCTGCCGTGAACGACCGAACAGAGCGCGCCGCAGCGGCCGCAATTGTCGGGGTCTTGGCTCAGATCCGTCTCGCAGACGGAATCGCCGTCACAGTCGCCGAAGTTCGCTTTGCACACGGTGGAGCCGCACTCGCCGTTTCGGCAGTAGGCTTGCTGGCCATCGACATCGGGACAGGTATTGCCGCATTTGCCGCAGTTTTTCACGTCGTTCAGCGACGTTTCGCAGCCGTTCGTGGCGTCGCTGTCGCAGTCGTCGAAATTGTCTTTGCATTCGACGCGGCACGTCCCGCTCACGCACGAGGGCGCGCCGTTGATGGCCGGGCACTCGAGGCCGCAGCCGCCGCAGTTCATGGCGTCGGTGCTGAGGTTGGTCTCGCAGCCGTCCGACTCGTCGGTGTTGCACCCCTCGAACGGCGCGAGGCAGCCCTCGATCTGACATTCACCTCCGGTACAGCTCGCGTTCGCATTGGCGAGCACGCACTTGTGTCCACAACTGCCGCAGTTCTGTTCGGACGTGAACACGTTCGTTTCACAGCCGTTGTCCTGCTCGCCGTCGCAGTCCTCGGTGCCACGCGCGCAAACGAGCGTGCAGGTGCTGTCGCAGACTCCACTCAGACAGTCGGAAGCCTGCGTGCACGTGGAGCCAGCGGGGCAACCGTCACACATCGTGCCGCCGCAGTCCCTGGCGGCCTCGTCACCGTTGAGCACGTGGTCGTCGCACGCCGGGCTCGCGCAGTGCCCGTCTGGGTTACAAACGTGGTTCTCGCAATCGGTGCCGGTCGTGCAGGGGTCGCCGTCGTGACAGCCTTGGCAACCGCCGCCGCAATCGACGCCGGTCTCGGCGCCGTCCTGCACGCCGTTGTCGCAGCCCTGCATGAGACACAAGCCGCCGAGGCACTGTCCCGCAGAGCAATCGCTCGGCTCCGTGCACGCCTTCCCGAGGCCGCAACCGGGACAATCGCCACCACAGTCGATGTCGGTCTCCCCGAGGTCCGCGTCGACCTGCTTGTTCGTGCAGTGCGCGATCGGCGTGATGAAGTGATAGATCGGAGTCGAACAAGCAAGCGCGAGAATCAGGCTCGCCAGCGCCACGAACAGCACGCGGCGCACTAAGAGCAAGCGAATGGCAGTCACCAGACCAAAGGGTAACAGCGATTTAGGTCTCGGTCAGCCGCGAGCCCTCGGCGTAGTCGCGGGCGACACAGCCGAGCGGCCTTATTAAGTGCCGCCCATCAGCTCGACGTATTTCCGAATCGACGCCCGTGACTCTTCCGACACACCCTCGAACTCGAACCCCGTCGCATGACGACCGGCGCGCGCCGCTTTCGTCCAGCGTGAAGTCGCGGACGTACGCAAAACACGACCCGTCAGCGGTTCGGCGAAACGAAAGTCGCCTTTTTCGCCAGAAGCCAGTCCACGAGGCGCAATGAATTGCACGCCGCCCTCGGAAATCTCCTCCACTTGACCGGCCACCACTTCGCCGCTCGGCAACGTGAGCTGCGCGGGCGTCGTGTACGGCGCGCGTGCGAAGCGTCGCTTGCCGGGCGCCGCTGCGCCCTTGAAGGCCGCCGGCGTGTCGGCTTGGGTGCGCTTGTTGCTCGCCGCGTCCGTCGCGGGCGCGTCGGCGCGGCTCACACCGCCGCCGAGCGAAACGCTCTGCACGGAACCGAGGGACGCCGAAAGCGCTCGCGCCACCTCGCTCATGCTCTGGAAACGGGCGTGTTTGTCGCGCGCGAGGCAGCGTTCGACCGTGGCGACCACGGCGGCGGGCGCGTCGGGACGGAGCGCGGCGAGAGGCGGCAGCGGCTGCGTCGACAAGCGGATGAGCACGTCGGCGTAACGTCCCTCGAAGGGCACGGAACCAGTGAGCAGCTCGAACAGGATCACGCCGAGCGCATAGATGTCGACGCGGTGATCCTGGTCGGCGTCCATCTGCAGGGCCTCGGGCGCCATGTACTCGGGCGTCCCGACGATCGAGCCGACCTGCGTCAGCTTGACGCGCGGCTCGCCCTCGGCGGTCGCGCGGAGCTGCGCGATCCCGAAGTCGAAGAGCTTGAGATTGAAGGTACCGGTCGGCAGCACGAAAATGTTGTCGGGCTTCAGGTCCCGATGGACGACGCCGCTGTCATGACAATGCGCGACGATTTCCGCGATGCGCTGCCCGGCGAACGCGACTTCTTCCCAGCCGAGGCGTCCCTTCGCCGCGAGCAGGCCGCCGAGCGTACGGCCCTCGAGCAGCTCGAACACGAGGTACGGCGCGCCGTTGTATTCGCCCGCATCGACGATCTCGACCACGCCCGGATGACGCGCGCGCGCCACAGCGTGGCCCTCACGTAGCAGCCGTTCGTGAACGAGGGGATCGCGCACGCCGTCCGTGCGCGGCATCTTGAGCGCGACCTCGCGGGCCGTGATGCGATGGGTCGCGGCGTAGACCTGCGCGACGCCGCCGGCCGCAATGAAGCGACGAATCACGTAGCGATGCTCGACCAAGGTCCCGGGCTCGAGTGTCGTGCCTTCCATGGATTCCCCTAGCGAGAACGCGACTATTGACGATAGCATAAGGCCTCACCGCGAAAATTCTCGCCTTTTTTGCCTGTATTTAGGGCGTGCCCGCGTGCCGTGCGACGGGCGCCGACCCACCTCACGATGACCGTCGCCACCGATGAGCCGCCGCCGCGCGTTTCGCTTTGGACCGCGCTCCAGGCGGCTCTGCGAGCCGGAATATTCGGCTCTGCTCGGGCCGGCTGGCCCGTAGCGATCGTCATCGTGCTCGCCTGTCATGCGTGCTGGCAGGGGCACGGCGTGATCGATCCGGCGTTTCGGAACCCGGACGTTGCGGGCATTGCGTACGACGCGCGACTGCTCCTCCACGGGGAGCTCCCCTATGTGGCGTCCGCGGAGATCAAGCCGCCCGGGGCGTTCCTCTTGTTTGCTCCGGCCCTCGCGCTCGGCGGGATGCGCGCCGTGTGGGCGATGGCCGTCCTCTGGGGCGGTGCCTTGTCACTCGCGACGGGAGCGCTCGCCGGCGCCGCTTGGGGTCGCGCAGCGGGCCCCCGCGCGGCGGTGCTGCACGCCGCCTGCGCCGTGATCGCCTCCGACGGTGACATCAATTACTCGTTTTGGATGGCGACGCCGTTCACGCTTGCAGCCGCGAGCGCGACGGCAGCCGCCCTCACGCCGAACGCGCGCCGCGCGGCAGCCCTCTGGCTGACGAGCGGGGCCGCTTCCATGCTCGCGGTCGCCATCAAGCCGTCGGCGTGGCCCGTGTGTCTGCTGTTTGCGGGCCTGCTCGCGCGCGAGCTCGCGGCGAAGCGCGTGCAGAGCGCCGTACGCGGGGCGCTCGCCGGCCTCGGCGGAGCGCTCGTCACGGCGGGGCTCATCATGCTGCCGTACGCGTTCGCGGGTGAGCTCCCCGGCCTCAGAGCAGGACTCACCGACGTGGCGACGTTCGGCAGCGAGTACGTCGCCGTAGTGGCGCAAGCGCTCGGTGGCCGGCTGCGGGCCGTGATGGCCGGTCTGCCGTGCACGTTCGAGCAAATCCCCGGCCTGCTCGCGCTCGCGGCGCTCGGTGCGAGCGAGCTTTTTCCGCGACGGCGCGCCGCGACGCCACTCGCCTTGAGCGCGTGGCTCTTCGCGCTAGGAGCCTTTGCCGGCATCACTTACACGCTCCGCTTCTATTCGCACGACAACGTGCAGCTCTGGCCGGCGCTCGCCGTGCTCGCCGTGCGCCCGGCGGGACTCCTTGCGCGCGGGCTCGATCGCCTGGAGCGCGTGTCGCTCGCGTCGGTCGGCACGACGTTGCCGCTCGCCGCGACGCTCGTGCTCGGACTCGTGGCGGCGTGGCCGGGTTTCGGGCAGCGCTGGGGTTACGTGCACTTCATGGCCGAACGCGACCACATGGTGGAGGACATCTGCCGCGAGCTCGCCCCGCGTTTGCCTCCCGGCGAGCCCGTGCTCGGTTGGGGCTGGAGCGCATGGAGCGTCTACGAGCATTGCGAGCGTCGCGCGCCCGGCCGCATCTTCAAGGTCATGGCGAGCGTGACCACGGTGAACACGAACACGTGCAACAACGGCTTCGGCCCGATGGCGCTGCGCGGCGACGCGTCCCCCTCGCGCTTCTTCGCGGAGATAGAACGACACCCGCCGGGATTGTTTTTGTGGTCGAGCTACTTCACGGAGATGGGCGGCGACCCGCTCGACGACTTCGCGTCGCTGCGCGCGTTCCTCAAGACGCGCTACTCGATCGTCGACGCGCGCGGGCCGTTCGTAGCGCTCCTCCGCAGCGACCTCCTGCCCGCGGCACCGAGCGTGCTGACGGAGGTCGAGCCGCTAGGCTTCGCGCGCGGCGTGCCGTCGCTCGCGGGCGGCGGGTTCGAGCGGGTATCGGAGGACGCCGAGCGGGCGTTCACTTCTTCGTGCGGAGCGCGAACGCCGTAGCGCGCGCGGCTTCGGCAAATTCGCGCGGCTTTTGGCCAGCAAGCTCCGGCGGCAGGCGCGGCAGGGCGCTGAGCAGCTTGTCGGCGCGGTCGAAGCGACGCGCGAGCTCGTCCCAGAACGCCGCATCGTCTTGCTTCGG
Organism: Polyangiaceae bacterium; assembly: GCA_025936115.1. Lineage (GTDB taxonomy): Bacteria > Myxococcota_A > Polyangia > Polyangiales > Polyangiaceae > PMG-095. The sequence continues at coordinate 82,941 of JAICTZ010000016.1, read as the reverse complement.
GGCGAGCGCGAGGACGAGCGCTGCGTCGAAAGCCGCGAAACCGGCGTATTTACCGCGCCGCGCCGCCTCGGCGTCGAGCGCGCTCACGTCGCCCGTGCCGCGCACGAAGGGACCCTTGAGCATGAGCTCGGTCGCGTCGGCGGGCCCGGCCTCGAGCGCTTGCGCCACGGCGGCGAGCAAGCGCCCGAGCTCACCGCTCGGCGTGCCGAGCACGACGCGCGCCTGCCGGAAGTCGGCGGCGCGAAAGAAGCGACGGCCGGAGTCGACGAGCGCGCGCGCGTACAAGCTGCGCGTCGTCTCGGAGAGCTTGGTGGCGTCGAGCTTGTTGCGCAGCGGCGGCGGCACGCCGTGCTCGAGCAGGGCGCGCAGGAGCTTCGGCTCGCTCGGGTCGACGTCGGCGAGCAAGAGTTTCGTGTAGAACGCGGGCAGCCGTGCGGCGAGGACGCGTTCGGGCGTCGCCGTGTCGAGCGGCTCGAGCGCGGGCAAAACCAGCCGATCGAGCGCGTCGATGCGGCTCCCTGCCCAAAGCTCGTTCAAGAGCCGCCGCGCGCGGCTCACGCGTTCGTCCCGCGCGGCGCCGAGCTCGGCGAAGGTGCGCAGACCGACGAGCGCGGCGTCGCGCCCGCGCACCTTGCGCGGCTCGAGCGCTTGGTCGAGCTCGCCGTAGTACGCGTCGGCGACGGCCTTGTCGGCTTTCATTTCCTCGGGCAGCGGCACGTCACGCGCCATCTGCACGAAGCGCAAATCGGCGTTGCCCGCTGCGAGCGCGGCGACGCCGCGCCCGTAGCCGCTCAGGCGCGCGCCGTCGCGCGAGAGCTTCTCGATCGCCGCCGCCTCACCCAGCACCCAGGGCGATAGCGTGTCCGACAGAAACGTCATGAAGCGCTGCTTGTCTACCGGACCCTCGAGCTTCGGCGGATCGCTCAAGAGGCGCGCCAGTCGCGCCGAAATCGTGAGCCCGAGCAGCGCACCTTCGAGCTCGGACGTCATGCCTTTTGGCGGCGTCTCGAGCACGGGCGCGACGAGCGCGTCGGCGCAGACCTCGGGCGCGAGCTCGGCGCGCAGCGCACGAATGCTGCCGGCGGGCACGTCCTCGCTCGGTTCGAGGCACGCGAGCGCCGCGTCGCGGAGGGCCGGGTCGTCGTTCGAGAGCGCGGCGGCGAGGTTCGCGCGCGAGGGAGCGGACGGAGCGCAGCCGCTCGTCGGGTGAGCGACGAGCTCCGCGCACAGCGCGGGGGGCGGCGGCACGGCGCGGGGGACGACGGGAGGCGGTTTCTCGCTCTGCAGAGCCGTGGGCGCTGGCGGCGCAGGTGGCGCCTCGGACGCCGGCGTGACGGCAGCTCGGGGCGGCGCCGCGGCACAAGCCGTCACGAGCGCCGAAAATACGATCGCACGCAGCATGCGCCGAGCTTACACCGAGCTCCACCGCGCGCGCATCACGCGGCCTCAGGCGTCGACGTTGACGGCGATGCGCTCGCGCGCCTCGATATGCGCGGGGCTCACGGAGTAGACGAGCAAGTCGCGCGCGCGCGACACGGCGTCGAGCGCGCCCTGCCGCGCCGGCTCGCGCCGAACCAACGCGACGCTCACGTCGAGATCACCGCACAGGATCAGACCCGCGCGGTCTGCGGATTGATCGACGGCGCGCATCCAGCGCTTGAGATCGAGGGCCGCGCTGTCCTGCAAGAGCTTGGAGACCGTGTGCACCAAATGGTCGCGGTATTCGCCGGTCGCTGCCGTTTCGAGCACGCGCGCGGCGTCGATCACGCTCGCCTCGAGCTCGCCCGCAACGGGGAACTTCGGCTTGACGAGGCGAATGGCGCCGAGCAGCCAGCTCTTGAGCGACGTCATGTTCGGCAGGAGCGTCCTCAGCCTGAGCCCCGGCAGGGAATGCGTGAGCTCGCTGCCGGCGATGAAGGCCGACTCGAGCGGCCCCATGCCCTCGGCGAACGCACCCGCTCCGAGCACGACGGACGGCGACGGCGTCATGAGCGGCGTCACGCGCGAGGGATCACTCGTGCGCTGGAAAATCCGCGGCCCGTCGGCGGGGAAAATCTGGGAGCCATGATAAAACGCGTAGACGAGCCCGTGCGGGTAGCGCTGCATGTCGAGCTCGTCCTCGAGCCCGAGCCCGTACGCCGACTCGGGACGCCCGCGCGTCGCGAGCACGTACGGCTCGATCAGCGAAAATAGCGACGTGATGAGCGGCTCGCCGTCGGCGGGCATCACGAACTCCATGAACTCGCCGGGCGTGAGCCGGCGGCGCGCCGCCACGAGCTCGGTGCTGCGAAAGCGCGCGAAAAAGCGCGATTCGTCCGGCTGAGCCTGCCCGAGCACGTGCAGCGCCTGGGCGGCGAGCCACGCGCCGTCCGCCAAGCGAGCCTGCGTGTACATGCGCCGGAGGATTTGATACGGCTCGGGCCGGTACGGATCGACCTCGATCCAGAGCGCGAGCGCGTCCTTGGCGCGGTCGAGGTAGTGATCGGGATCGCTCGCGTAGGTGCGGGCGAGCCGCTCGAGCCAGCGCACGCCGTCGGGCTCGACGTCGAGCGCGGACTCGTAGACGCGCGTCGCCTGCTCGATGCTCCCGAGCCGTGCGTACGTCTCGCCGAGCTCTTCGAGCACGGGCAAGAGCTCCTCGGTCCGGCCCGCAGCCGCGAGCTGCTGTGCGCGCGGCTTCAAGAGCTCCTTGATGCCGTCCCAATCGCCGAGGCGGCGCCGGATCGCGAGCGCTTCCGTCGTCGCTGCTTCGTGCGTCGGATCGCTCCTGAGCGCGTCGTCGAGCAGACCGAGCGCCTGGCGCGGATCGCCGATTTCACGCGCCGCGACCATGGCCGCCGTGTGCAGGTACTTGGCGCGTTGTTTCGGGTCCTCGACCAGATCGGCGAGCCGCACGACGACCTCGAGCAAGCGCGACCAGTCCTTCTCGGCGCTGAACAGCTGCATCAAGCGCGTGAGGATGCGGCGATCGTTCGGCGCTTCGTCGAGCGCGAGCAAGAAGCAGCGCCCCGCGTAGTCGCTGTCGCCGATCTTTTCGGCGACGAGCTCGCCGAGGTCGACCAAAAGCGTCACCCGCTCGACACCCTGCGCGAGCTCCACTTCGCGGCGACGCAAATCGACCGCCCGCTGATAGTCACCGGTGCCGGCGAGCGCGTCTGCAAACGCGCGCAGCGCCGGCCGGGACTCGGGGTCGAGGTCGACCGCGCGTTCGAGCTCGGGCAAGGCCTGATCGGCTCGGCCGATCTTGAGCAGCGCTTGACCGAGCAGACGCCGCGCGAGTCCCTCCTCCGCGGCGTCGAGCTCGTCGGCGTGCTCGGCGATGAGCCGGCGCACGAGCTCGACCGTGCGCGAGGCCGAGCCGTGCTCCGAGCTGATTTCACACACGGGTAAAAGCCAGGCTGCGCTCGCGGAGACGATGTCGAAGAAGTGGTCGGCGGCGGCGAGCGCGCGGTCCGGCGCCCCCGATTTCGCGAGCGAGTCGATGAAGGAGAACACCGTCTCACCGAGCTCGTCGACCGGCAGCGCTTCGGGCTGCGTGACGACCGGCTGCAAGCGCGACGCTGCTTCGGCGAAGCGACCTGCGCGGTAAGCGACGCGACCTTGGACGCGCAACGCGTCGAGGTTCGTGGGATCGAGGTGCAGCGCCACCTGCGCCATCGCGAGCGCGCGTTCGTCGTCGTGCAGGTAAAGGTGACAGATCAGCGCGATTTCTCCCGCCACGGCGGCGCGCGCCCGTTCACCCTTCGTCCCCGAGAGTCGCTCCTCGAGCAGATCGACCGCGGCGGCGTGGTGACCGACCTCGACGTAGGCGGCGATGAGCTTCTTCGACGCGGCGACGTGATCGGGCGCTGCGTCGAGGGCGCGCTTGAGCACGGTGATGGCGCCGTGCGCGTCGCCGCGCTCGTGCAAGAGCTCGGCGGCGCGCACGAAGTGCTCGGCGCGTTCGACTGGCGTCGCCGCAGCGTCCGCGAGGCGCTCCATCGCCGCGACGGCGCTCTGCGCGTCGCCCATGCGCGCCTTGAGCGCGGCGATCGCGCCGAGGGCGCTCGGGTGCGCCGGCTCGAGCTCGAGCACCTTCTCGAGCTCTTCGATCGCCTTGCCCAGCAAGCCGAAGCGCTCGTCGTACAGGCGGGCGAGCGCGAGCCCAGCTTCGATCTTCCAGGTCTTTTCCTGGTTACCCGCGATTTGAGCGGCGGAGAGATCGCGCAGCTCGTTCCAGCGCTCGAGCCGGCGGTAGTGGCGCGCGAGCTCGGTCGCGGCGTTGACGCGCGAGGGATCGAGCGCGAGCGCCCGCTCGAGCGCCTCGGCCGCGCGCGACGGATCGAGGTACTCCTCGTCGTAGATCGCGGCGAGGCGCTCGTAGAAGCCGACTTTTTGGCGCGGCGTGACGGCGAGCTCGATCTCGGCGGCGAGCACTTCGACGAGCTCGCGGTACCGGCCGCTGCGATTGAGAACGCGGTCGAGGCCGCGGAGCGCGTCGACGTGCTTCGGCTCTTCCGCGAGCACGGCGCGGTAGAGACGCTCGGCGGCGTCGAGCCGATCGAGCTCGGTCTCCCAGGCTTCGGCGATTTGGAGCACCTGGCGATGTCGCTCGTCGCCCGTGAGCGCCAGAGCGCGCGCCTCGAGCAGCTCGAGGGCGCGTTTGTGGTCACCGCGCGCGCGCAGGAGCGCGGCGAGGCCCTCGGCAGCGCGCGCGTGCCCCGGATCCTCGGCCAGCACCGCGGTGAAGAGCTCCTCCGCCGCGGGCATGTTGCGGAGCCGAACGGCAAAGACGTCGGCGGCTTCCGCGCGCAGGTCGCGCGCGAGACGCGGAGCCGCGATGTCGGCGCGGCGCACGAGGGCCTGCGCGAGCTCGGCCCACTGCTGGCCGCGCCGGTAGAGCTCGGCGAGCGCGGCGAGCGCCGCGTCGTTGCCCGGGTCGCGCATCAAGACGGCGTTGAGCGCCGCGAGCGCGAGGTCCGGCCGCGAAACCTTCGCGCCGTACCACTCCGCGACGCGCAGCAAGAGCGCCGTGCGCGCGTCGTCCGGCAGGTCGCCCTGCGCCGCGCTCGCGCAGCGCTCGAGCACGTCCTGCCAGGCCTTGGGACTATTACCCGCTGCGCGTTCCACGGCGCGAGCACGCTCTTGCTCGCGCGGATCCTCGCAAAACGCCTGCGCGAACGCGACGACCGCCTGCTCCTTGTCGCCGAGCTCGGTCGCGTAAAGCTCGCCGATTTCGGCGAAGCACTGCGCGCGCTCCGACGCGCTCTTCGCGGCTTCGCTCCGCTCGAGGAAGAGCTCCACGAGCGCTTCGTGCTTGCCGAGGCGTTTGCGGAGCCGGACGAGCGCGGCAAAGCTCGCGGCGTCTTGCGCGTCGAGCTCGACGAGCCGCTCGTAGAGACCCTCGGCGCGCGAGAGCTCGTTCGCCGTCTCGAACAGACGTGCGGCGCGCGTGAGCAGGCGCGGCACGGCGCGTTCGGAACCGCCGCGCTCCTCGATCACGCCGACGGTGTCGACGAACCCCTGAGCCACGCGCTCGGCGTCCGCGCCGAGATCGACGCTCGCTTCGAGCGCCGCCGCCTCACCTTCATCGAGCGGATTCTCGGCGAGAATGGCGAAGCGGCCGTCGAGCCGGTCGTCGCTGACCCAGCTCGGCGGACGCGTGGACGCGCGCCAGACGCGCCGCAAGGCTTCGAGCAGCTCGCTCGCGTCGCGCGGGCGGCGCTCGGGCTCGCGCTCGATCAAGGACTGCACGAAGGCGTCGACGTCGGGGCCCGCGCCGCGCGGCGCGACGAACGAGAGCGGCTCGGGCGTCTCCATCAAATGCGCGACCACGACGTCGGCCGCGCTCGTGCCCACGAAGGGATCGTGTCCCGTGAGCAGCTGATAGACGAGCACGCCGAACGCGTACACGTCGCTCGCCGGCTCGACGCCTTTGCCGCGCAGCGTCTCGGGCGCGACGCCGGAAAGCCAGCTGCGCTCGAAGTCTCCAGCTGCTTCCGGCACGCTCGGACGCAAGAGGTGCGCGCCCGCGTCGAGCAGGAGCACGCGCGGCGAAGCGGCGGGCGGATCGAGCACGAGCACGTTGCCGAGGTGCAGCGCGCCGTGCACGAGCTTTTTGTCGTGCAGCGCCGAGAGCGGCTCCAAAATCGCGTGGAGCAGCGCCAAAATCTCGTTGATGTGGCGTGGACCCGTGCGCTTGAGCGCGGCGCGCAGCGTCTCGCCCTCCTGAAACGGATGCGCGACGGCGACACCCGTCGCCGTTTCGAAAGCTTGTACGGCCTCGGGCAGACCCGGGTGCAGGATCTGCGCGGCGAGGCGGGTCGCGACGAGATAGCGCTGCGCGTCTTTGCGCGCGGCGCCGCTCACCGTGCGGAGCCGAACGAGATCACCGTCGTAGTAAGCGCGCTGCACCACGGCGCTCGGCCCCGACCCGATGTCCGCGACGAGCGTGAAGCCTTTGCTGCGGAGCTCGGATTCGGAGACGCCGAAGGGCGCCCCGTTGGTCGCGCGTAGCGCTCGCACCTCGTCCCTGCGCGAGGTCTGCATCACGTCGAGCAGGGCATCGACGGCGTCGCGCTCCACGCAGCGTTCGGCAAGCGAGCGGGCAAATGACGCCTTGGCGCCGGCTCCTTCGAGCACGTTCACGTCCGTGCCGAGCACGGAGCCTGCAAGCTCGCCGAGCTCGCGCAGGTCGAAGAGGCGTTCTAGCTCGGCGCTCAGGGTTTCGACGTTCAACGACAAAGGCTCGATCCCGGGGCTCGGCCGCCGGTGCGCCCGGCGGGGGCCCAGAGCCTACCATCCATCACGGCCAGTCGAGCAGCGCTCGGCGCACACGCCAAGCTCCGTCGTCGTTCATGTCCGCGTAGAGGAGCTCGTCGCCCGCGAGCGCGAGCGGGATCCCGGCGGCGCTGCGAGAGCCGAGCGACGCGATACGCTTGAGTGGAACCGCTCCTCCGCGCTGCCGAAACGCACTCGCGAGGAGCATGGCGTTGTCCCCCGCCCGCGCCGCGACGACGAGATGGCAGGTATCTCCGACGCAATCGAGGGCAAGCGCCGCCGGTTCCCCCTCGTCGAGGGGGAGGCGCCGAGCGTCTCCCAGGAGCTCGCCGCCCCCGTCGAGGTCCTGCAGCATCACACCGGCGCTGTCCGGCACGTCGGGGCTGCCCCGCTCGAGCCAAACCAGCACGAGTCCGGCCCCGACGCGCACGAGAGCCGGCGCAAAAGAGTGGCCGCGGGTGGCGAGGACACGCCGCTCGCCGCCGATCGGTGTCGCGTCGCGCGTGCCCACCCGTTCCACGAAAATATCTGCCTCACCCGGCTCCGACGGATTGCGCGCGTCGGCCCAAGCGACCACGGCCGTTTCCCCGAGGGAAGCGAGCGCCACCTGCGTCGCCGGACCCGGAGCGCTCGTCAGGCGGTGCTCGTTGCCGATGCGCGAGAGCTTGTCGTCGACGCGTGTGGCGTAAACCTCGGGGTCGTGGTCGCGCTCGTCGACCCACGCGACGAGCCAGCCCTTGCCGACGGCCGTCGCGGCGACGTCGCTCGAGTCTCCGCTTTTGTGCGTGAGCATGCGCTGCGAGCGGCGCGCGCCGTCCGGGCCGACCAGCGTGAGAAATACCTGCGGCTGGCCGGCGTCGAGGCCCGTCCACCCGACGAGCACGGGCGTTCCAGGCGCGCCCGGCGACAGCGTCACGCCGCCGAGCGAGTGCGCGCGCAAGGACAGCGGCTGTTCGGGCGCGAGCAGCGTGCCGTCGGGGCGCAGTCCCATGAGCGCGAGCTTCGCGCGGAGTGGTTCGAGCCGCCCGTCGGGGGCGGCGTGCTTGAGCTTCACCCAGGGCGTGCCCGGATCGAAGTCGGTCAGGTACGCGGCGAGCGAGCCCTGGCCGACTTTGGTGAGCGCCAGGTCCGAGAGCGGGTCGGTCTTGGCGAGCACGCGGTTTTCGCGAATGCGCGGCGGCGCTTCGGCCGTGATCTGGCGGCCCGCCGAGCGCCACGCGTCCGAACGGCGCTCGAGCGTTGCCAGCAGCACGGGCGCCGGAGCGTCGCCGAGCGCCGCGAGCGCAAAGCAGAGCTTTTCGCGACAGGAGAGCTCCCAGCCGAGCTCGGCCGGCGCGCCGTCGAGTCCCTCCAGCCTGAGCGGCTCGGACGCGAGCACCTCGAGCTTGGGCCCGAAGCGTACGAACGTCGGCATCACGTCGCTGTCGTCGCACTCGCCTTGCCGCGGACATTCGCTCGCCAGCGTGAGCGCGCCGACACCGTCGGCGAGGGCCGCGAACTCGGGCACGGCGGCGTCGTCCGACTCGAGCTCCACGCGACCGCGCTCGGGTGTCACGCGGCCGCTCGCGTCGACGGACGTTACGTCGAAGGCGCGTGCTTCGCCGTCGCGCGCGGCGGGGCTTTCCCACGCCACCCAGGCGCGCGTCGCGCCGGGACGTGACACGGCGCGCACGAGGGCTTGCTCGCCGAGGGGCGGCGTGAGCGGTGCCTCCGGCGCCGTGATCGCGTGGTCGGCGCCGATCACGCTGCGGTACACGCGATTGTCGCCGTCGCGGCCGTCCGACCACGCGACGAGCAGCGCCTTGTCGATGAGCGCCAGATCGAAGTCCTCTTGGGCGTGACCGGCGGAGCTCACGACGAGAGGCCGCGACTTCGCGCCGTCGCGCCCGTCGACGAAGGTCACGGCCACGCGGCCGTCGCCGCTCACGGTGCCGAGCGCCGCACCGCCCCCGAACGCTACCGCTTGCCACGCCTTCATGCCGCTCGCGAACAGCGCCGGGTCACTTTCGGGCTCACCGCGCGCGTTCAGCACGACACCGTCGATATCGGCGAGCTGGTCCTTCGGCTGCGCCCAGAGGATGAGGCGCCGCTCGCCCATGGGCACCACCTCGACCCAGAGCGCCGAGCCTCGAATCTCGGCCAGCGGGCGCGGACCGGCCAAGAGTTGCCCGTTTTCCCCGACGAACATCACTTCCACCCACTCGGACAGGGCCGTGCGGCGCGTGCTCACGACCGTGAATCCCGGTCCGTCGGCGCGGCCGCGCACGACGACGACACCGATCTCGGGCGGAGCGTCGGCGATGCGCTTCGGCGCCCCGCGCAGCGCGCCCGCCGGGCTCACGGGCACGACGTACCAGCCGCGTTGCTCGCCTTCCGCCGCCGCCCACGCGACGAGCGAGTCGTCACGACCTTGCCCGATATACGGCCCGAACGTGCCGTCCGGCACCTTCGTGATCAGCGTCGAATGCAGGGAAGGCACGTCTGCGGCAAGGGCCGACGGCGCGGGCCGCGGCGTCACGCGATGAACGCGCGGCTCCACTGGCGTGGGCGGCGAGCCACACGCGGCGAAGAGGCCGAGCGCGCCGATCGAGAGTCCGAGACTCCGCAACATGGACCACCCGCTACCACGTCGCGGGGCGAAGACGAGATAGAATGAACACACGTGACTCTCGCCCAGCGCCTGCTCTTCGCGATCGCGGCGGTCACCATCGCTACGGCGGCGCTCGCCGGGTTCGCGGTGCGCGAGGCGTGGCGCCGCACGGAAGAAGCGCGCTTCGAGCAGGAATTCAGCGACGCCAAGCGCCTGCTCGCGCGCGAGCTCGCGGCCGAGCCTGCCAGAATGTCAGCGCTGCTCGAGCCCGTCTGCGCGCACGATCCCATCGTCGATAGCGCGCTCGTCGGACTGCGCGCGGGCGATCTCGACGAGCGGCGCCTGTCGATCGGCTTGCGCGTGCCCGAGCTCGGCCGAGCGCTCGAGCTCGACGAGCTCTTGCTCGTGACCTCGCGCGGCGAGGTCCTCGGCGCGCTCGGTGAGCGTCCGGGCGCGGCGCGTCAAAGGGAGCTCGTGGAGCGCATCGCGCGCGGTGGCCGCGCCGCGGTGCGCGATGCGCCGCCGCTCGCCTTCGAGTTCGTGTGCCGGCGCGTCGACGGCGCGAGCTGGGTCGGGCTGTACGCGGCGCGGAGGCTCGCTCCGCTGCTCGCTCGCGTGGGCGAGGCCTATGATTTCGAGCTCACGCACGGTCCGCCGAGCAAGAGCTCGCGCGTGCTCAGTGAGGTGCTCGAGCTCTCCGAGCTCCAGGGCGTCACCATCAGCGCGTCGCGGCCGCGGCTGAAGCTCGTGGCTGCGCTGCAGACGCTCGACGTGAAGCTTTTCGTCATCGGCGCGGCGGCGCTCGCGGGCGCGAGCGTCTTCGCGTTCTTGCTCGCGCGCGGGCTCGCCCGGCCCATCGTCGAAATGTCGCGGCAGGCGCGGGAAGTCGTGAGCGGTGAACCGAAGCCCGTCGCGCCCGGCGGCGGCAAAGAGCTCGTCGAGTTCGCCGCTTCCTTCAACCAAGCGATCGCCGATCTCACGCAGCTCCGAAAGCGCCTCGCCGTCACCGAACGCATCGCTGCCCGCCGTGAGATCGCGCGCCGCGTCGCACACGAAATCAAAAATCCGCTCGCGCCGATCCGCGCGGCGATCGAAACCTTACGCCGCCTGCGCGCCCGCGGCGACGCGGCCTTCGACGACTACTTCGACGAAGCCACGCGCACCGTGCTCGACGAAGTCTTGCGCATCAGCAACATCGTGAGCGAGTTCACGCGCTTTGCTCGGCTGCCGCCGCCGCAACCGTCCGCGACGGACCTCGCCGAAGTCGCGCGCGCCGTCGTCGCCTTGCACGCCGGGCACGGCACGTGCCTCGCGCTCGTCGGCGCCGCGCGCGCCGAGCTCGTCGCCGACCGCGATCAGCTCGTGCAGGTGCTCACCAACCTCGTTCAGAACGCGCTCGACGCCGTCAAAGCGACGCCGGACCCGAAAGTCGTCGTCGAGGTCGCCGTCGCGGGCGACAAGGTCCGCCTCGCCGTGCGCGACAACGGGCCGGGCGTGAGCCCCGAAGTCGCGCGCCGCCTGTTCGAGCCTTATCTAACCACCAAGCCGGAAGGCACCGGACTCGGGCTCGCCATCGTCGAACGCATCGTCGTCGAACACGGCGGTGAAATCGCGCTCGAACGCGCCCCCGAGGGCGGAGCTGCCTTCGTCGTGACCCTCCCGGTCACGGGGCCCACGCTTTTACCCGAGCAGAGCGCACCTGCGAGCGAACCCGACGGCATGGGCGTTTAGCGGGTATTCGTCGATGTAAGGCAGCGTGGGGCGATGGCGCAGGCGAAGCCTCAGAAAAACCGCGGTTCTAGACTTGTGAGTCAGGGCACGGTCTGACTACGATTTCGTTCCGCTCCCGGGGTCAAAGGCCGCGTGGGCACGAGCCGCCATGGACAGCCTTACTCCGCGTCAGGTCCTCGGGATGGTCGCCGTCTTTGCCACGTTCCTCGTGTGCATGGCGATCGGCACCTTCGATCAACGAACGCTCATGCTCACCGGGCTCGTCGCGCTCGTCGGCATCGGGGCCATTGCTTACGGCGGGGGCGGCGGCATCTCGCGCGGCACGCTCGACCGTTTGCAGGTCGCCGCGCGCCAGGTGTTCGACGGCCAGCGCCCGACGGCGCCGGCCGGCGCGTCGCCCGACCTCCTGCGCGTCTACGAGTCACTCGGCGAGCTCGCCGACGCGCACGCTCAAGCGCTCACCTCGAACACGCGCTCGCGCGACGCGCTCAATCAAACGGCGCAGAGCCTGATGGACGCGCTGCGCCAGCTCGGTTCGGGCGTGAGCACGCAGGTCGCCGCGGGTGAAGAGGTCGCGCGCTACGTGCGCGAGACCACCGACGCCCTGCGCGCCATCGGCCAGAACGTCGAGGTACTCGCCACGAGCGCCGAAGAGTCCGGCTCGTCCATCATGGAAATGACGGCGACCAACGAAACGGTCGCGGAAAACATCGTCGAGCTCGCGGGCAGCGTGCGCGAAACCGTCGCTTCGATCGAGGAGATGGCTTACTCCATCAAAGAAGTCGCCAAGAACGTCGACGCGCTGTCGCTCACGGCCGAGGAAACCAGCTCGAGCATGAACGAGATGGACGTGTCCATCGATCAGGTGCAGTCGAACGCCAACGAGACTGCGCGGCTGTCCGAAGAAGTGGCGCAGGACGCCGAACGCGGCGCCGAAGCGATCCTGAAGACCATCGGCGAGATTTATCGCATCAAAGAGAGCAGCCAGGAGGCGGTCGCGGTCATCTCGAACCTCGGGTCGCGCATCGACGCCATCGGACAGATCCTGAACGTCATCGACGACGTCGCCGAACAGACGAACTTGCTCGCCTTGAACGCGGCGATCATCGCCGCGCAGGCCGGCGAACACGGCAAGGGCTTCGCCGTCGTCGCCGACGAGATCAAGGACCTTGCCGAGCGCGCGGGCGCGAGCACCAAGGAAATCGCCGATCTGATCAAGACGATTCAGTCCGAGAGCAAGAACGCCATCTCCGCCGTCGAACGCGGCGCCCAAAACGTCGACCGCGGCGTCGAAGTGTCGAACGAAGCCGAACGCGCCCTCAAAAAGATCCTCGAAAGCTCGCAGAAGAGCACGAACATGGTGCGCGCCATCGCGCGCGCGACGGTCGAGCAGGCCAAGGGCAGCAAGCAGGTGACCGACGCCATCGGGCGCATCGCGGGCACCGTGCAGCAAATCGCCGCCGCGACGGCGCAGCAGGCGCGCGGGTCCGAGCTCATCATGCGCAGCGGCGAAAAGATGCGCACCATCGCGCAACAGGTCGAACGCTCGACGCAGGAGCAATCGCGCGGCAGCCGTCAGATCACGCAGGCGATGGAGAGCATCAACAGCATGGTCGGGGAAATCTCGAACGCCCAGCGCACCCAGGTCCGCGGCGCCGAACGCGGCCTCGGCCTCGTCGCCCAACTCGACGACGCGGCAAAGAAGCAAGACACGGCCCTGCGCGAGCTCGCCGTGCAAGCCGAGCGCACGAAGAAGTAAGCGGCGCGGGCAACTGGCTGCCTGGCTGCGATATCGATTTCGAGCTCGCACGGCGCTATGCTGCATGCGTGAGTCCCGAGGAGCTCGTCGTCGAGCGCAGTCTGGCGCTGCATGCCGCAGTCGCCGACAAACTCCGTGGGGATCGGCAGTCAGGCCATTCTCGGCCAGTTTCCGGACGCGCCTGCCGATCTGCTGAGGTCGGTAGAAGCAGACGTCTATCCGAAGAACCATCCCGAACGCTGGGAGTTGATCGATGGCTCCATCGGCGAGCTCTCGCCGTAGCCGTCCGAACATCTCTGCATAGAGCTCGTCGATGGACCGACGGCAGATACTGCCGGCGCTCAGCCCTCGTGCTTCAACGCCGCCACCCGACTTCACGCGCCGTGCTCGGGCCGACGGCGAGCTCGGCGAGTGATTCGGGACGCTGCTCGGACGTGGGCGAAACGGGACGATTGCGCGCCATGACTTCGGCGAACTCTTGCGGGTAGAGCGGCGAGCGCTCCGGCTCGGCGAGACCGTCGGGGACCAGGGCGCGGCCGTCGGGGCCGTAGTGATCGCCCGCGCCTAGCGTGTGGAAGAGCTCGTGCGTCGCGACGAAGAGCGCGATGTCCACCGTGTCCGCGTCGAGCTCGGCGCGAGCGACACCGATGCGCCCGCCGTGTTCGCTCATGCCCTCGACGACGGCGCGATCGGTCGGAGCGCTCAAGACGAGGTAGAGCCGCGCGTCGAAGCCGCGCTTGGGGACGCCGAGGCGACCGTCGATGTCGCCCGTGAACCGGTGCAGGCCGTAGGCGTAGCGCACGGCCCCGAGTAGTCCGTCTTCGGGGACGGGCAGCGGCTCGGCGAGCGGCGTCGGGCCGTAGAGCGTGAACGCAACGGGCGCAGGTGCGTCGGGGCGATAACGGTGGAGCTCGCTCGTGAGGCGCGCGGCGAGGTCGGGCACGCGGGCGCGCAGCGCCGCGACGGCGCTGGCATCGACGCCCGGCTGCGTCACGACGACGAACGCTACGTCGAGCGGACGCCGCCACTCCGTACGAGCGTGACGCACGAGCACGTCGCGCACGGCGTACAGCACCACCACCGCGAGCACGCAGAGGAGCAACGTGACGCGCACGCGAAACGCCGTGCGGCTCTTCTTACCTGCCAAGGCCGCTCGACGCGGGGCCGGGACCGCACAGACCCGCGCCGGGCGTGGTCGCCACGAGCGCGTAGTCACCCACGGCGAGACCGAGCGGCACCGTGAGCTCGGCCGCGAAGCGGCCGTGCGCGTCCGTCGGCACGGAACCGAGCGGCGTGAGTCGCCCGTCTTGCGCGCGCAGGGCCACGTCGACGCGCGCGCCGGGGCACGTTTCGCCGTCGGCCGCGACCGCGCCGTGCACTTCGAGGTGCGCGCCGCGCCGGGCTTCGGCGCCATCGACGCCGAGCTCGATCTGGGCCGCGGGACGGCCGTTCGACGCTTCGGCGGAGCCCGCGGGCGGCGCGTCGCTCGCGGGGTCGGTCGCGTTCGGGGCTGGGGCGGCTTGGCTCGAGCCGGACGGCGCCGCTCCGGGAGCCGGCGCGTTGCCGGCGCCGGGCGCGAGACCGGACGCGTTGACCGCGCCCGCAGCGCTCTGCGCGCCCGGCGGCCAAACGAAGGGGTCGTCGGGCGGGACGTGCAGTTGCGCTTGGGCGCCCGGATCGAGCTCGAAGCGGCCCGCCGCGCCGCCGAGATCGATGCGGTGCCAGATCGCGCCGTCACCGACTTCGACCCAGGCGTGCGCTTCGTTGCGGACGAGCCGCGTCGGCAGGCCGAGCGCGAGCGCCGTGATCGTGAACGCGAACGCGCGATGACGGCACACGCCCTTTTTGGAGAGCGCGAGCTCGCGATAAAGCTCGGCGGGCAAGCGCGAGCGCGGCAAATCCTCCGACGGAGCGAAGGCGCGGAAATGCGCGACGAGCGCCGCGAGCGCGTCGCGGGGGCTCACGCTCTGGGACAAGCCGAGCGCGTGGAGCACGTCGCGCGCGACGTCGCGCACGGCGCGCGGCAAGAGCGGCGCGCGCGGCACGAGGCTCGCCCAGCTCACGTCGGGAAATGGCGAGCCGAAGGAGGCGCGAGGCACGGCGAGCTCCAGCACGAGTCGGATGCGCTGACGGGTCGTGCCCACCAAAAACCAATTATCCGCCCCGTCCCGCACGATTTCGATGGACGACGCCGGTTCGACGCGTGTCGCGAGGATGCGCGCGCCTGGTCCCGGACTCGGGATGCGCACCGGTACGCCGGGCGAAACGTCGACGAACAGATCGGCGAAAAATTGGTCCTCCCCGGGTAGCGCGACGCCGCCCGTCTCGACCTTGCGCAGCCGGCGATCGGACACGATGAGCTCGACGGATTCGTCGACGGCGTCGTACGCGTAGAGGCGCTTGAACGGCGTGACGGCGGGGATGAACGGGTCGTCGTAGCTCACGACTTCGGGGCGCGTGGTGTCGCCGTCGATGCGATAGCTCGCGTCGATGCTGTCGGGCGTGGCGTTGCCGCCGTACGCGTTTTCGGGCGGCGCGCGGCGGTCGGGCGGGGCGGGCAGCACGCCGCTTGGCGTGTCGACGGCGGCCGGCAAGCGGCCGTCGCGCGTGGTGGCGTGGAAGGCCAGGTCCTCGTTCGGGTCGGGCGGGATGAATTCGTGCAGGACGGGTCCGTCGGCCACGGCACGCCGCGCGCCGAACAGGGCGACGAGCGCGAGCACGGAGAGAGCCAGGAGCGCACGGCGAGCGCGGCGCATCACGCGAGTGTAGGCTCCGAGCGGCCGCGCCGCACGCGGAGCGCTTTCAGCCGCGCGGATAGGGGAAGCCCGGGCGCGGCTCGGCCGGTTCGATGTCGTGGAACTTCGTGAGGTCGAGCGTGACGAGGCTCGGGGTTTCGCTGAGGATGTCGACCGGACGGTAGCCGAAGGCGACCTGTTCGGCGGGGTAACGGTATTGCGCGTGCACGGTTTGCATCCAGGTGTCGTCGAGACCGCTCACGCTCACGTTGAATTCGGCGCCCGCCGCCGCGAGCGATTCCGGTGTCGCGCCGAAGAGCGGGCTCGTTTCGTCGACGACGTGGAGCACGTTCCAGGAGCGCGTGAGCGACAGGCGATCACGCACGAGCTTGAGATCGGTCGAACGGTAGAAGTCCTTGCCTTCGAGCGTGCGCTCCGTGCACGTGAGCACGACGCGGATCTGCGCCTCGACGATGCGGTTTCTGCGCTGGTTGCCGACGCGGAAGCAGAGCGTCGGCGTGCCGTTCATGGGCGCGAGCGTCATGGACTCGGAGAACATCAGGCGCGCGGTGGGGCGCGAGAATTTCGCGAAAACGAGGCCGGTCGCGAGCGCCGTCAGAACGAGGCTCGCCGTCGATTCGACGACGACGACGGCGTTCGCGAAGTGCGTCTTCGGGTACATGAAGCCGTAGCCGATCGTGCCCATCGTCTGGACGCTGAAGTAGAACGCGTCGAGGAACGAGTGCGGGTCGGCGTGTTCGATGCCGTCGCATTCGAAGTACGCCGCCGCGAAGACGAGGTTCACGCCGAAGTAGACGAGCGCGATGAAGCCGACCGTCGCCGGCCAGTTGAGTTGCAGGAGCGCGTGGTAAAAGTCGCGGAGCGGCGTGCGGGGGGCGCCGATCACGCGCACCGCGTACGTCTGACGACCAGGGCTCGTGAGCGTCGCTTCGGGCGCCGCCGCGGCCGTCGGCGGGTGCGAAAGTGAGTGCGGCAGGGCCACGCGCTTTCTCTCAGGCTCGCGGCGAGCCGGACGCTTCCTTACGCGTGAGCCAAATTTCCGCTTCGCGCTCGACGTAGTTCCACTCGGGGTTTTGCTCGGGATCGCGCAGTCCGGCGAGCAGCGCCTCCAATTGCGAGCGTTCCGCGGGCGCGCATTCGAGGTACGCGAGCAAGTCCCAGCCGGCGCCCGCGAGCGGACGGCCGTGATAGAGCTTTCTGAGCAGCGTGCGCGCGAGCGGCACGCCGAGCGCGACGTGACCCGCGCGCGTCCCGCCGCCGCGAAAGAGCGCGTCGCGTTCGTCGAAGGCAAGCTGCCACCAGGCTTCGGACTTGGTGATCGGAATGAGGACGCACAGCGCGTCGGGGCCGGGCGGTGCCGTCGTCGCGAGGGCGGCGCGTTCGGCCGAGCGAGTGTAGAGGAGCTGTTGCGTCACGCCGATGATGTCGCCGTCACCCGCGGGAAGCTCGTGCGTGGACTCGAGCCGGAGGAGGTGCGTGCCCGGCGAGATGCCGGCGAGAGGAGCGCCGCGCAAGGTGCGAACGGCCTCGACGCGATAGCGATCGACTTGGGTGTTGGGGGCCAACGTGCCGCCCGTTTCGACGCTGAAGCGAACCCACGTGCGAGGAGGTACGGGCGGGACGGGCATAGCGACTCGCGCTTAGCATTTTATGGGTTTCGCGACTTTTCCATTCGGAACCTGGCGTGCGAGCGCGCCGCGATCAAAATGGGCTCACGTTGGCCCGCTCTCACGCCTTGCTTCGGTACGTTCTCCTTTCGACGGTCCTGTTCGCGGCAGCGAGCAGCGCGGGATGCGGCGCGAGCGATATCGGACCGAAGCCCGCGAGCGGCGGGGCGAGCGGGACGACCAGCAACGCAACGGGCGGCACAGGCGCGCAGACGGCCAATGGCGGCGGCGCGGAGACGAGCGGCGCCGAGGCCGGGGGCGGCGGCGCTCCGGATAGCGAGCCGCCCGTCGACGTTTCGGGCGAGTACGTCGTGTCGCTCACGAACGCCGCGAGCAACTGCGCTACCGTCGATTGGATGGAGGGGCAGATGACGACGGGCGTCATGTTCACCATTCGCCAAAACGGCACCGCGGTCACGGCCGAAGCCGGCGGCGACGCTGCGGTCTACTTCGTCTTGCTCACGGGCTCGAACAAGTTCGCCGGCAGCGTTCACGGCAACGCGTTCACGTTGATCGACCATGGTCCCGCCGTCGCACAGTCGGGAGACTGCATGTACACGCTCGACGCCATCGTCGAAGGCACGCTGGAGGGCGACACCATCACGGGCACACTGACGTACAGCCCCGTCGTCGACGACGACCCCGCTTGCGGGCAGTACGCGTGCGCCGCGGTGCAGGATTACACGGGCGTGCGGCCCGCGCGCGACTAGTCACCGGTACCGGCGCCGTCGGCTAGACTCGGCGGCATCGCGAAATCGACGACACCTCAGCGGGGACCGGGTCGCACGGCGCCGTTCGTCGCCGCGGCGCTGGCGGCGCTCTTTGCGGCTCACGTCCTCAGCGATGCGGGCGAGGAGACGGCGCCGGGCGTCGTGTCAGCGGCGCCGAACGGCGCGTCCGCGCCGCGCTCGCTCGCCGAGCTCTTGCCGCACAGCGAGCGCGAAGCGCAGCGACTCTGGGTCCTCGAGGGGCGCGCGCTCGTCGCGCAAGAGCGGCTCGGCGCCGCCCAAGATCGCGCGCGCGACTACTTCGAACGCTGGCCGAACGGCCCCGACACGGCGGCGCTCACGGCGCTCACCGGCGTCAAGCCGCGCTCGCGCTGACGCGCCGCACTCACGTGTGCGGCGCTTCACGCGCCACGGCGCTCGCGCCGACGAGGTAGCGCACCAGATCGCGGAGCTCGTCCGGCTCGAGGTGCACGCGCTGCTCTTGCTGCATGCGTTCGACCTTGCCGGGCCAGACGTCGGAAGCGAACTTCCCCGGTTCGATCAAGAGGTGACAGCCCCCGCATTTGCCGAGGTACACGTCCCGCCCGTGCACCAGATCTTGCTCGCGCGCCGCCGGATCGCGCAGCTTCGCGGCGCCGACTTCGGCCGAGCCCGGCAGCGGAAACGCCGAGGCACAGCCCGCGAGAGCCGAGACGACGAGGAGAAAGCCGCTCCGCATGTGCGGCTGGATCTAGCCTATTGAAAATGAATGTCAATATCGTGAGCGGCCGTCCGGCCCGCGCCGGCCCTGCTTCTTCTCGCTTTGATGCTTCTTTCCCGTGAGCCGGCGCTCCTTGGAAGCACGGCTCGGCTTGGTCTTCCGGCGGGGCTTGGGCGGGACGAGCGCGGCCCGCACGAGGGCCGCCAGGCGTTCGCGCGCAAGCTCGAGGTTCCGCGCCTGCGAGCGCGTCTCGTCACTCGTGAGCAGGAGCCGGCCTTCGGCGTCGAGCTTGCCGCGCGCGAGCGCACCAAGCCGGGCGCGCACGGGGGCGCCGAGCACGCTGCTCCGCGCGAAGTCGAAGCGGAGCTCGACCTTGGTCGCGACCTTGTTGACGTTCTGACCCCCGGGGCCGCTCGAGCGCACCGCCGTCCACGCGAGCTCGGCGCTCGGCAAAACCAGCGCTTGATTTACCGGCAAGTCGCTCATGCGTCGCGCGCGGTCGTCGCCTGATCGACCGCCAAACTCAAGCTCAAATTGCCGTGCCGGTGGCGCGCGACGCTGCGGCTCTCCTCGAGCACGTAGCGGCGGAGCTCGATGTAGCCGCTGTCGTGCACGGGCTCGGCGTCGAGCGACGGGCTCGCTTCGGCGAGCGCGCGCTGTGCCTCGAACGCCGGACCCGTCGCGGGGCCGAGCACGCGCACCCGATCGAACGAGCGCCCGAAGACGAACGCTTCGAGCTCGTCGGTGTTCGCGAAGCGCACGGCTCCGGCTGCAATCAGGCGCTCGAAGCGTTCCGAGCCGGGCCGCTCTTCGACGCAAAGCTCGACCGGCGCACCGGCGAGCTCGACGGCGACGAGCGCGCTCAAGACGTCGAGCTCGCTCGTCGTCTTCGGGATCACGACGAGCACCTTGGCCGTGCGATACACGAGCGTATCGGAGAAGCCGAGCACTTGATCTTGCACGTGCTCCGGCTCGAGCTCCTCGCGCGCCGCCGCTTCGTAGCTCTTGAGCCGGCGCGCGAGCCGCTCTTGCTCGGGCTTCGTCGCGTCGCGGAGTGTGTCGTCGATGATGGGGCCGAGCCGGCCGAAATCGGGAGGGGGGCCGAGCACCTTCGCGAGACTCGGGCGCCCTTCGGCGCGCGGTCCACGCGAGAGCACGCCGAAGAACGTGCGCGGAGACCGCTCCGAAAGGACACGCACGAGCGCGAGCAACGTATTCGGCCCTCCCGCTTTGTAGCCCGGACCGAAGCTCGACGCTTTGTGCCCGCCGAACGGTTGCCGGCCGGGGATCGCGCCCGTGATCGGTCGATTCACGTAGAGATTGCCCGCGTTCATCACCCCCAAAAATTCCTCCTGCTCGGCGGCGTTCAAGCTTTCGAGCCCCGCCGTGAGGCCGTACGGCGTCGCGTTCGCGAGGTCGAGCGCCTGCGAGAAATCGGCGGCTTCGAGCACGCTGAGCACGGGACCGAAGAGCTCGGTTTGGTGCGCGAAGCTTTGCGCCTGCACGCCCCAGCGCACGCCGGGCCCCACCAGGCGCGGGTTGTCGGCGCTGCGCGTCGGTTCGACGAGCCAGCTCTCACCCGCCTCGAGCGTCGTGAGCGCGCGCTCGAGCGGCCCAGCCGGCGGTCGAATCAGCGGTGTCACGACGCTCTCGAGGTTCCACGCGGAACCGACGGGCAACGTTTGCACGGCGTCGGCGAGCTTGTGCCGAAACGCGGCGCTGCGAGCCACTTCGCGTTCGAGGACGAGCAGCGAGAGCGCGCTGCACTTCTGTCCGGCGTGCCCGAAGGCGGCGCGCACGGCGTGCGAAATCGCCTGCTCGCGATCGCTCATGGCGCTCACGATCAGGGCGTTTTTGCCGCCGGTTTCGGCGACGAGATCGAGCGTCGGGCGCAGCTTTCGGAACAGCCGTGCCGTCTCCGTGCCGCCCGTCAGCATCACCGTACTCACGCGCCGATCGACGACGAGCGGCTCGGCGGCCGTGTCCTCGCAGAGCACGAGACCGAGCGCGTCCGCGGGCACGCCGGCTCGATGGCAGCACTCGACCGCGCGCGCGAGCACGAGCGGCGTCTCGGGCGGCGGCTTCAAGAGCACGACGTTGCCCGCGACGAGCGCCGCGAGCGCCGACCCGAGCCCGATCGACAGCGGGAAGTTCCAGGGCGGCGTCACGACGACGAGCCCCTTCGGCTCGAGCACGAAGCGCTCGCGCAAGCGCGCGTGCTGGCGCGCGTAATATTCGGCAAAATCGATGGCTTCGGAGACCTCGGCGTCGGCCTCGAGCGCGCGCTTGCCCGCGTCGAGCACCATGCAGCCGATGAGCTCGCCGCGCTTGCGCCGAAGCTCGGCGGCGACGGCGAGCAAGAGCGCCTCGCGTTCGCCGGGCGAGCGCGCCGCCCAGCGCTCCTTCGCGGCGTGCGCCACGCCGAGCGCGCGTTCGACGCCCGCGCGATCGAGGGCGGACCATTGGTACGGCAGGACGGCCGGGCGTGAGGGATCGAAGCCGTTCTGGGCCTTGCCGCCGAGTGCTTCACCGCCCACCCCGGAGGAGAGCGCCTCGATCTGCCCGGCTTGCGTGCGCTCGAGCACGCGCTCGAGCCAGCGCCGGTTCACCTCGCGCGTGAAGTCGGTGTCCGGCTCGTTCAAAAAGCCCGCGCGCGACGCCGACGGCGGCGGGTCGAGCTCGGCGTGCGCTGCCTCGCTCGCGCTGCGATCCTGCCGGCGCCGCGGCGCCGTGTCGATGAGCTCGGCGCGTTCGAGCGCCGTGAGAAAGTGCGCGGCTTCGGCTTCGAAGGCGTCGTCGCCCGGCTGCATCGCGAACGAGCGACGCAAGAAATTGTCCTCCGCCGTGTTTTCGTCGAGCCGCCGCACGAGGTACGCGACAGCGCTGTCGAAGTCACGTTCGTCGACGCTCGGCGCGTACACGAGCACGCGCCCGGCGACGCGCTGTACCGCGCGGCGCAATGGGTCCGCCATGCCCTCGAGCATCTCGGGCTCGATGTAGTCGTGTGCGCGGCGCTGCTCGCGCAAGAGCAGCGTGTAAGCGATGTCGAACAGGTTGTGGCTGCCGACGCCGAGCCGCAGCGCCGCGGCATTTTCGCGGCGCGAGCCCAGGCGCAGCATGCGCCGAAAGCTCGCGTCCACGTCGGGCTTACTGCCGTAAATCGGCAGCTCGAGGCCGCGCAGGCTCGCGTCGATGCGCTCGAGCATGAGGTTTGCGCCTTTGACGAGTCGCATGCGTACGGGCGCGCGCCCCGCACGCAGCCGCTCACGCGCCCAAGCGATGAGCCGCTCCTGCTGTCGATGCGAGTCCGGCACGTACGCCTGGAGCACGATGCCCGCCGTGAGGCGCCAGAACTCGCGGCGATCGAGCACGCGCATGAAGAGCGCGACCGTGAGCTCGAGGTCGCGATACGCCTCCATGTCGAGGTAGACGAGCTTCGGCTCGCTCGCGCCGTCCGGGCCCGGCACGGCGTGCGCGAGGGCGGCGCGGTACACCACCGCGAGCTTCTCTTCGAGCCGCGCGAGCGTCGCATCCCAGGCGAGCGGATCGACGCGCGCGTCGATCGACGAGAGCTTCACGCTGATGGTATCGACCTCGGGCCGCGCGAGGAGCTCGAGGTAACTCGCGAGAAAGCGCTCGGCGTCGCGGGCGCCGAGCACCTCTTCGCCCAGGTGATTCACGTTGACGCGCAAGCCCTGGAGCGCCCGTTCGCGCAAGAACGCGCCGAGCGCGGCGGGCTCCGCGGGCGCGAGGTACGGCGCGGCGTCTTCGTAGATGCGGCGTCGCACGGCGCGCGCCGTGAGCTCGGGCACGGCAGTGCCGAACGCCTGGAGCGCGCGCAGCTGCAGCCGATCCCAGCCCGCGAGCGAGCGCGGCACGCCGAGCGCCGCGATCAGCGCGTCCACTTCGGCGACCAGGCGCGCGCCGTTCGTGCTCCGGTGCGCGCGATCGGTGAGCGCCGAGACGAACGCTTGCCCCGTCGGGTCACGCAAGAGCCCGGCGAGGCGCTCGGCGCGCTCGCGTTCGTTCGCCTCGGCACCGGCTCGGCTCGCCTCGAGCAAGGCGCGCGCGAGCTCCACGGCGAGCGTGCCGAGTCCGTCGTCGCTGCCGAGCTCGCGAGCTTGTGCGAGCAGCTCCCCGGCCCGTCGAATGCCCACCTCGTACGGCGACATATCCCGATCGTAGTACGCCGCTCGCCGGACGCTCGTCTCTGCTTGCATAAGCTAGTGCCGCCCGTGGCGCTCGTGTGGCGCTGGCCGCAGCAGCGTCACAGCGAAAATCGAGCCTTTTTCTGCTAGGGTCGGCGCCATGTCCGTGCTCAAGACCCAGCTCGACGCGCTGCCCCAAGACGTGAAGGAACGGCTCTCGCACTACGGCTTCGATCCGGGCCGACTCATCACGCTCGGGGAGAAGCTCGAGCGCGGCGAGGTCGACGCGGGGGTCGTCAGCGGCAAGCTCGAGCCACCGCTCGCGAACGACATCGTGAGCCCCCCCGCGGAAGGCACCCCCGAGTACCGAGAGCAGCTCGAGCGCGGCGAACGGGCGCTGCGTGAGGGCAAGGTGGCGCTGGTCGTCCTCGCGGGCGGCATGGCGACGCGCATGGGCGGCGTCGTGAAGGCACTGGTCGAAGCCCTGCCCGGCAAGACCTTCCTCGACATTCGTCTGGCAGAGATCGACTCGCTCGCGCGGCGCTACGGCAAAGCGCCGCCCTTCTGGCTGATGACGAGCGACGCTACCGACGCCGGTATCCGCCAAGCGCTCGGCGCGCGCGCGGACGGCTACCAAATCGCCACCTTCACGCAGAATCTCTCGCTCCGGCTCACGCCGAACGGCAAGCTCTTCCTCGGCGCCGATCAGCGCCCGAGCGAGCACGCACCGGGCCACGGTGATTTGCCCGACGCGCTCAAGCAGAGCGGACTCTTGACGAAGCTCGTCGAGCGCGGCGGCGAGCTCGTGCTGATCACGAACCTCGATAACCTCGGCGCCACGCTCGATCCGGCGCTGATCGGCTTCCACCTCGCGCACGGCAAGACCCTCACGTCCGAGGTAGTGGACAAGCTCGACGAGGACCGTGGCGGCATCCCAGTCCGCGTCGACGGCAACCTCCGCATCCTCGAAGAGTTCCGCATCCCGCCGACCTTCGATCCGAAGACGGTGCGCGTCTTCAACACCAACACCTTTTACGTGAACGCGCGCGCGCTGCTCGAGCTGGAGATGGATTGGCGCTTCTTCGCGGTGAAGAAGAAGGTGGGGGAGGCGCCCGTGATTCAATTCGAGCGCATCATCAACGAGATCACGAGCGCGCTTTCGACCGTGTACCTGCGGCTCCCGCGTGACGGCGCAAAGTCACGCTTCTTGCCCGTGAAGGATCCCGCGGAGCTCGAGCGGCGGCGGCCCGAAATTCTCGCTGTCGCGCAGGCGCGGGGCATCCTGTGAGGACGGCCGGGTACGCGCGCTACCTGGGCGTGTTCGCGACGGCAGCTCTCGTCGCTTCTTCCCTCTTCGCGCAGACGCCGGACGATCGCGCGACGCCGCTGCCGGCGTTCGGTCGCAGCGCGGTGTCCGACGAGGACACGAGCACCATCACGCTGAACCCCGCGAACGTCGCGCTGATGCCGAGCTGGGAGCTACGCTGGCAAGCGGCGTTTCTCGACGAGCGCGCGCTCGTGCCGTGGCAGGGACACGCCTTCTCGCTCGGTGTGCCGATCAATCTGCTGAATCTCGGCCTCGGGCTGCGGGTAGACTTGATGGATCCGCCCGCCGAAAATTCGGGCGCGCGTTTCGGCAACCGCTCGAATTACACCTGGCTCACGGGCGCGCTCGCCTGGGCTCCGAGCGACGCGGTCGCGCTCGGCGCCTCCTTCCAGCATGCGTACTCCGAGAACCCGCTGCTCGACGCGCAGAGCTCGTGGTCACTCGGTTACACCGTACGGCCCGTGAACCACGTCGGCTTCGCCATCGTCGGGCACGATTTGAACGCGCCGACCAACCACGCCGGCGGTCACATCGAGCGCAGTTACGATCTCGCGATGGCGCTCAGGCCCTTCGGCACGCGCGTCTTGGAGCTCGGCCTCGAGGGTAAATACGTCGACGCCTACAACCCGTATTGGATTCCACGCGGCACGCTGGGCATAGACATCCCGACCGTGGGGCGCCTGCGCGGCGAATTCTCGATGGCCGATCCGAGCTCGAGCGCGGGGCGCGATCGCTCGTGGCTCGCGAGCGTGCAGATGGCGTTCGCCTTGAACCAGCCCGCCGGGACGCTCGAGCTCGCAGCCGGCACGACGTTCGGCAACGGGCTCGGCAACGACGCGTCGAACCAAGTCGGCAGCAACATCATCACGGACGTAGCGTTCCGCGGCGCGCGCGAGCCGTTCGGCGCCGAACCGACGCCTTACGCCGTGCGCATCCGGCTCGAAGACACACCGAACGTGCGTGGCCACGTGGCGCTCTTGCGCAAGCTCTGGCAAATCGCGGTCGAAGAGCCGCGCGTCGCCGAGGTCGTGCTCGAGCTCCGCACGTCGCCCGCCGGCTCCTTCGCGCACATCGAGGAGCTACGCGACGCGCTCTGGTACCTGCGCCAGAACGGCAAACGCGTGCTCTGTCACCTCGAGGACGCCGACGGCGCGTCGCTCTATCTCTGCTCCGCAGCGAGCAAGATCCTGATCAACCCCGCGGGCGGGCTGCGCTTCGCCGGGCTCAAGACGCGCTATTTTTACATCAAGAGCTTGCTCGACAAGCTCGGCATCAAGGCGGACTTCGTGCGCATCGGCGCGCACAAGAGCGCGCCCGAAATGTTCACGCGCGACAGCTCGAGTGAGGTCGCGCGCGAGGACAAGATCGACCTGCTGCAGCAGTTCGAGCGGCACTTCGTGGCAGGTGTCGCGGCCGGACGCCGCATGCAGCCGAACGCGCTGCGCGAGCGGATCGCCAAGGGACCCTTCATCGCGAGCGAGGCGAAAAAGGCGGGTCTCGTCGACGATTTCGCGTTCGACGATCAAATCGACGCTCAGGCCGGCAAGCTCGTGGGCTACCCGATCAAGGTGCTCGACGACGACGATCGCGCGCCGCGGGCGCCGCGCGACTTCGGCAGCGGCGGGCGCATCGGCATGGTTTACGTCGATGGCGACATGGTGGACGGCCGGAGCCAACACATTCCCGTGCTCGGCGTGCGGCTCGTCGGCTCGTACACGATCGCCGACTCGATCAAGCAGTTCCGCGAAGACCCGCGCATCAAGGCCGTCGTGCTGCGCATCGAGACCGGCGGTGGCTCGGCCATGGCCGCCGACGTGATCTGGCGACAAGTGCAGCTCACGGCCGCGGTCAAACCCGTGATCGTGAGCATGGGCAGCGCCGCGGCCAGCGGCGGCTATTACATCGCGACACCCGCCACGAAGGTGTTCGCCAATCCACTCACCATCACGGGCAGCATCGGCATCTTCTACGGCAAGGCCGACGTTTCCGAGCTCTTGCACAAGATCGGCGTGAGCGTGGAGGTGTTCAAGACCGCGCCGCGCGCCGACGCCGAGTCGATCTTCCGCCCCTTCACTCCTGAGGAGCACGCCGAGCTCGAAGTGAAAGTCGCGCAATTTTACGACATGTTCCTGACGCGCGTCGCGCAGGGTCGCAAGCTCACGAAGTCCGCGGTCGACGCCGTCGGGCAAGGTCGCGTGTGGACGGGCGAGCAGGCCTACCAACGCAAGCTCGTCGACGAAATCGGGGGCCTGCGCCAAGCGCACGAGGAGGCGCGCAAACTCGCCGGGCTGCCGTACGACGCGCCGGTGAGCGAGCTCCCCGTGGAGTCGAGCTTCCTCAGCACGCTGATCGGCGCGGCGGGCGCCCACGCGAGCGAGACGCCGCTCTTGCCGCCGCAGGTGCTCGAGTTCGCGCGGGCGCTCGCGCCGTTCGCCGTGCACCCGCCGGACGCTCCGCTCGCCCGCATCGAGCTCGTGGCGGACGAGTGAGCTCGAGCGAAAACGACCCGAGAGCGAACGACGCCGCGCCGCTCCTCGAGCTCGAGAGCGCACGCATCGAGCAGGGAGCGTTCACGACCGAGCCGCTCACCGCGTCGGGCGGCAAGCGTTTGGTCGCGCTCGTCGGCTATTTTTCGCCGTTTTTTCGGCTGCTGCGCGGCGAGGCGCGGCTCGCGAGCGGCGCCGTGCGGTTCGGCGGGCAAGACGCGCGCGCGGCGGTACGGAGCGGTAGCGCGCTCGTCGCGTCGCAGAGCGCTCCGCCGCTCGCCCTCCGCGTGCGGCAATTTCTCGTTGCGAGCGCGCGACTCGCGCTGCTCGGAGAGCGTGAAGCCGAGCGGCGTGTCGGCGCCGCGCTCGAGCGTCTTCGGCTGAGCGCCGTCTCCGAACACGCGCTCGCCGACGTTCCGGACGGCGTGCGGCGCCGCGTGTCGCTGGCTCGCGCGGCGTTAGGCTCGGCGACGCTCGTCATCGCCGAGGCGCCGCTTGCGGAGCTCGATCTGACGACGTACGCCGAGGTCGCGAGCCTGCTCGACGAGATCGCCGCCGAGCAGCGCCTCATCGTCTCGTTTCCCGCGGAGCCGGAGCCCGACCGCGGCCTCGCGTTGCTCGAGCGCGCCGATTTCACGCTGCGCTTCTCGCTGGGACCGTAGCTTCGCAACCGACGTCAACGCCGCAAGTCGCGCACCGAACGCAAGCGCGCGGGCCGCTCAGAACGAGTACTCGATCGCCCAGCGCGCCTCCGCGCCCGATGCGACGATGGTCTGAAAGAACGGTTCGAACGACCACGTGCGCTCGTTGCCCCAGAGCGCCAGGCCTCCGAGCGGGAACCGACACTCGACGTGTACCCGCCCGAGCGCCGCGTGACACGCCTCCACGACGAGCTCGCCCCCGAGCGCCACGCGCGGGAGCATATAATGCCCGCGCGACCAGGCGCTGCCCGCTCGTCGAGCCACGTACCGCTCCGCATCCTCCACGAGCGCTGCACCCTCGGGCAGCGCGAATTCAAGAGACGAGGCGAACAGGCGCTCACCCGCCCACGGCAAGAACGGGTGCGCAAACCAGCGTAGCGGGAGCTCGGGCGAGCCGTCGTTACAGAGCCGCGTCGCGGACGTGAGCGTGCGGCCCTTCAACATGACGGTGCGCTCGAGCGCGAACGCAAACGCGCCGAACGTCCCGCGCGAGCGAAAGCACAGCGTGTGCGGCGCGGGCTCGCTCACGTCCCACGCCGCACGCTCCGTCACCGTCGGATTGTCTCGCACGTGAAACGGCCGCACGGCGCTCTCCCTCCGCACGCGCCCGACACCGAGCACGTACACCTCGTCCCCGAGCTTGGCCGCGTGCTGCCCGAGCGCGAGCTCGAACACCTCGGGCGCGCCCTGGCCGTCGAACACGGGCGGGTCCGGCTCCGGAAAGCACGGCCCCGAGAAGAGGGGGCCGCACCGTTCGTCGTGCACTTGCCAGACGTAACCACCCGAGCAGTAGCGCGCGCCGAGTCGCGCCGTGTCCGCGCGCGGATCCAGAATCTCGACGCGAAGTCCCTCGCTCGCGAGCGTCAGCACCAGCGGACGCGAACGCGGTATTTCACCTTCGTCGCTCCGCGCTTCGGCACGGGGACGTCGAACGTGAACGTCTGCGCGTCTTCTTTCGTCGCGGGCAGGCTCGAATCCACGATCGTCCAATCACCGCCTGCGGGCTCGCGCACCTCGACGTGCACGGCTTCGTCTTTGTGGTTTCGGATTTCGATTTCCCACGCCGATTCCGAGGTGCAGTTACCGAGCGCCTTCCACTCCATCTGTTTGCGATCGGCGACGACGTCGAACGCCTCGCCCATTTTGACGCGCACCTTCTCGTCGCGCGGCGTGTGGTCGATCGCGTCCTCGCCGACGAACTGCTTGGCGCCGCTCTTGTCGGCTTTGTACACGCGCACGGTGCCTTTCGGCAGCGGCAGACCGAGGTGATTGGCTTCGGTGTTTTTGAAGTCGAGATAAACGCCGATCTTCTGGTTTTGCGATACCTGTCCGTACTGGCCGCGGAACCAGTAGCTCTGCCCGAAGAAGATGAGCTTCTTCGTGACGCCGATGCCGGTCGCTTCGAGCAGCGTCACTTGCTTCTGCTCTTTGTCGCGCACGGTCGTCGGGCGATCGAGCGTGTAGAGGTGATACTCGAAGAGCCCCTCTTCCCGGAACGCCGTCCCGCTGGCGGCGGGCGCGGGCATCGCTTTGTAGGCGCGCGCGGTCTGCATTTCCGGTTGCACGCGGTTCACGTCGCCCGCGACGAGCTTGAGCTCGGCGTCGCGGTAGGTCGCGCCGGTTTGATTTTGGAGCGTGACCCAGCCGACGAGGTCGCCGTGGTCGTCGCTCGCGTTCACCACGAAGACGTAGTCCGCCTTCCAGGACATGCTCTGCGCGAGGTACGACACCTCGACGCTTTGCCGTGCCTGCGTGCTGTCGACGAGCCAGACGAGCGTGGGTTTGGCGATGAGATCGGGCGGGAGCTCGGGAAAAGCGAGCCGGCCTGGATAACCGAAGGTGATTTCGTTGCCGATCTGGAGCACGGGGCTGCCCGCGACGGAGAGCACCTTGGCGTCAACCACGTCTTCCTTGCCAGTAGCCTCATGGTAGCGATACGCGCGCACGTTGCGGCCCACGTACTTTTCGAGCAGCGTTTCGGGCGTGAGCAGGTCGTAGCGGTAGTTCTGCTCGAGGACGCGCAAGCCGTTGCCGCTCGCCTTCACCGCCACGGTCTCGGGCTGAACCGTCGCTGCGACGTCCCGGATTTCGAGCGCGATGCGGCCCGTTCCGAGGTCTTTCAGGTCGCGCACCTCGCGCACGAGCCCGAAGCCGCTGTTGTAGACGGTGATGCTCACCTTGCTGCGGTCGGCGTCCCCGGACACTTTGGTCTTCGGCGCGGCCGCGCTACTCGGCACCGTCGCATCGTTCGGCACCGCTGCGCCCTTCGGCGCGACCGGCTTCGGCGCTTGTGCGCGCGCGGCGGGCGTCGCGAACGACAAGGCGAGCGCACTCACGAGCGGCAGCGCGAACCTTGCGCGCCCTCTGCTTCCCGACTTTTGCATCAACACCATCGAATCCTCACTCGGTAGCTCACCTTGGTCGCGCCGCGCGCCGGCACGGTCACGACGAACTCGAACGTGTGCGCGTCTTTCTTCACGGCGGGCTGACTCGACTGCACGATTTCCCAGTCTCCGTTGACGGGCTCGAGGTCGTGCACGGTTTCGGCCGTGTCTTTGTGGTTACGAAATTCGATCTCCCACGCGCTCTCGCTCGAGCAGTCCCCGAGCGCCGTCCACGACATCTGCTTGCGATCGGCGACCACGTCGAACGCTTCGCCGAGCTTCACTTCGACCTTCTCGTCGCGCGGCGTGTGATCGATCGAGTCCTCGCCGACGAATTGCTGCGCCCCGCTCTGATCGGCCTTGTAAACGCGCAGCGTGCCCTTGGGCAGCGGCATGCCGAGCGAGTTCTTCTCGCTGTTCTCGAACTCGACGTAGACCGAGACCTTTTGATTTTGCGCGATTTCCCCGTACGCGCCGCGATACCAACCCTCGGCGCCGCGAAATTCGAGCTTCTTGTCGACCGCGATGCCGTGCGCCTCGAGCAAACTCACTTGCTTGGTCTCGCGATCGAGCACGGTTGTGGGCCGCTGCAAGGTGTACAGGTGATACTCGAACAGCGACTCTTGCTTGAATTGGGGTGGCGGGGCCGCGGGGGCAACCATCGCGTCCTCTTCGACCATGGGCTCGGGTTGCGGCGGCATGATGCGCTGCACGTCGCCCGCCACGAGCTTGAGCTCGGCATTTTCGTAGCTCGTGCCGCTCGTGTTCGCGAGCGTGACCCAGCCCGTCAAATCGGCCTTCTTGTCGCTAGCGTCGAGCACGACCACGTAGTCGGCGCGCCACGCCAAATTGGACGTGAGATAACTCACCTCGACGCGCGCTTGCTCGACGTTGCTCGCGAGCAGCCAAACGAGCGTCGGCTTCGCCACGAGGTTCGGCGGCACGTCGGGGAACACGAAGCGCCCCGCGACGCCCGACGTGACCTCACCGTCGATGCGCAGCACGGGTCCGTTCTCGACCGAGAGGACGTCGGCAAGCTTCGTTTCTTCGACGCCGAGCCTCTCGTTGTAACGGACGACTTTGACCTGCTTGCCGACGTACTTTTCGAGCAGCTTGTCGGGGGTGAGCAAGTCGTAACGGTAGTTTTGCTCGAGCACCTCGAGCGCGTTCGGGGCGCCGAGCGCCCGCAGGTGCACCGTTTCGGGCTGGATGTGCGCCGACACGTCCGCGTAGGCGAGCTCGACGCGCCCCTTGGCAAGCGGGAGGGTCCGCTCCTCGCGGACGAGCGCGAAGTCCGAGTTGTAAATGGTGATGGCGAGCTTCTGCCGGCCCGCCGCCGTCGAGCTCTTGGCCGTGGCGGGGCCAGGCGTCGACCGTGGGGGCGGGCCACCGCACCCTGCCGCCAGCACCGCCGCTCCCCAGAGAGGAAGTACGGCGCTGACCTGCCGCCATCGCGGGCGCCCGAGTTTCGACTGCATTGCCAACATCAACGTGCCACGCCGACTCCTCCTTACAGGGCCCAATCTGGGGCGGCAACCGGGGGCGCGGCGGCGGAGCTACCGAACGCGTCGGGCGTGGTATCTCAGGCGCCCATGAACGGCCGAGAAGAGCTCACCAAAGCGCGACGACTCGTCGTCAAAGTGGGCTCGCGTTCGCTCGCGAGCGACACCGAGCTCATTCCGCGTTTGGCGCGGGAAATCGCGAGCGTGATGGCAGCCAAGCGCTCGGTCGTGCTCGTTTCGAGCGGCGCCATCGCGCTCGGCACGCAACGGCTCGGCTACCCGAGCCGCCCGAAGGAGACGGCAAAGCTGCAAGCAGCCGCGGCCGCCGGGCAGAGCGTCCTCATGCGCCGCTACGACGAAGCGTTTGCCGCCGTCGGCGTGACGACCGCTCAGGTGCTGCTCACTCACGCCGACTTGGCGGAACGGGAGCGCATGAACAACGCGCGTGAAGCCTTCGCGGCGCTCCTCGACGCGGGCGCCGTGCCCGTCGTCAACGAGAACGACACCGTCTCCATCGAGGAGCTCAACTTCGGCGACAACGACCAACTCGCCGCCATGGTCGCGCCCCTGGTGGGCGCCGAGCTCTTGGTGTTGCTCTCCGACGTCGAAGGCGTGCTCGACGAGAACGGCGAGCGCATCAGCACGCTCGCGGACGGCGATGTCATCGGCAAATTCGATGCGGCGGGGCCGCGTGTGGGAACCGGCGGAATTCACAGCAAAATCGAGGCGGCTCGGAAAGGTTGCCGCGCCGGGGCCGCGGCCGTGATCGCGCGCGCGGGACGGCCAGCCGCGCTGCTCGACATCCTCGACGGCAAGGACGTCGGCACGTTTTTCCCGGCGATCGGCGCGCCCCTTCGCGCGCGCCAGAGCTGGATTGCGTTCACGTTGCGCCCGCAGGGAACCATCGTGCTCGACGCCGGCGCGGTCGCCGCGGTGCGCTCGGGCAAGGCGAGCGTCTTACCCGTGGGTGTGCTCGGCGTGCGCGGCGAGTTCGCCGTCGGTGACGCGGTGCGCCTAGTCGGACCCGACGGACAAGAAGTGGGACGCGGGCTGTCACGCCTGGGCGCGCTCGACGCCGCGCGCGCTGCCGGAAAGAAAGGCGCGCTACTCGAAGCAGTGCTCGGCGCAGGTCGGAGTGAGCTCGTCGTCGTGCACAAAGACGATCTGGTCGTTAGCGACTAAAGACGCTATAGTAACGATCCCTGTAAGCACGTGTCCGCGCGTGTAGGCTTGGCCCTAGGGGGCTAAGAACTTTCGTCCTACGCCGTAAGGAACTCCGCGCCTCCAGGGTTGTCAGTTGCAGAGCTCCATGGGCACAGTGGCCGCAGACGCATCGTCGCGGAAGCTGGGTGCGTCGTCGTCGCCGCGCTCGGGGGGGAGTTCGCGTTGGCGCGGATTCAGCCTAATTTTGTGCTGTAGCTGGTTCGGCAGCGCTTGCATGCTGTTACCGCGCGCCCACACCAAGGCCCCTCAAGCCGCCTCGCGTGACGCCGCAGGTACGGAAGACGACCTCATCGGTCTACCCCTCGCATTGGCGACGGACGAAGACTACGTCGTGCGCGTCGTCGCCGGCTCAGTCACCTGCTCCGGCTCACTCATTGACGAGGACCGCGTGCTCACGGCGCACCACTGCCTGTCGCAGCGCGGCAAGAGCGGAAACATGCTCGAGCTCGACGTGGGCCCGGAGTCCGTGCGCGTCGAGCTCGGCGGCGATCCGTTCGCGTGGGGTGAAGTCGGCGTGCGCGCCGTCATCGCACCCACGTGCGGCTATGCCGGCGGGGAGGGTGACATCGCGATCCTCGTGCTCGAGCGGCGCCTCATCGGGGTTGCCACACGCAAGGCCATGCTCGACGAAGCGCCCCTGCTCGGCTCGCCCATCACGCCCATCGGATTTGGACGTTGTTTCTTTGGCGGCTCCGGCGGGCGCACGGTTCGCTCGGGGGGCCCCATCGAGAACCTGTGGCGCCGCGACTTCCGCGTCGAAGCGAGCATCTGTCCCGGCGATTCGGGCGGACCCGCCGTGGACATCGGCTCCGGTAACATCGTGGGGGTGATTTCGGAGGCCGTGATGGACGCCGACCCGAAGACGCGGGCCGAGGCCGAATTCACGCGCATCGACGCGTGGCGGCCGCTCTTCACGCAGGCGCAAGCCGTCGTGGACGGGATGAGCCAGGCCGAGTTGCCGCCCGTCGAGTGCCACTGATAGGTCACGGCGACCGGATCGGTTACGCTGATCGGCGATGCGGGCGCTCGGTCGCTGGCTGCTCTGGAGCTTCGTCGGGCTGTGCGTGCTCTTTGGCTTTTTGCGCGCCACGGCGATTCGGGCGTGGCGGGTGCCGACCGGCGATCCGTACTTGGAGGCGTCGATCGCACCGAGCCTGCGTGGCGGGGATCTGATTCTGCTGTGGCGCTTCACGCCGCCGGCGTACGGAGCGCTCGTCCTCTGCCCTGAACCGAAGCACCCCGAGCGGGCCGTGATCGGCCGCATGATCGGCGAGGAGCGGAACACCGTGCGCATCGAAGGCACGCACGTCTTCGTGAACGAGAGGCAGTTGAGCTCGGAGGGCGCCTGCGCCGACGACCACTTCAAGGTCACACCTCCTCAAGGTGGCCCCGAAGTCGAGCAGCGCTGCTCGCTCGAGGTCGCGAACGGGATCATCCACCCGCGGGGTGAAGCCGAGGCGACCGCCGACCTCGCCAAGGCGGAGCTCGAGCTCAAGCCGGGCGAAGTGGCGCTCGTGAGTGACAACCGCCGCTATCCTTATGACTCACGCGATTACGGCCCCGTCGACCGCTCGACCTGCAAGGAAACGGTGTTTTTTCGGCTCGTCGGGCGGGAAGGCTTCTTCGACGTGTCCCGGCGCTTCCAGTACGTTCGCTGAGCGGGTCGAACGACGCCGCTGGACCCCGGCGAGCCTTATCGTTATTTTCCGAACTCGATAAAGCATGCTGGGCGTCGAACGCCACGAGCTCGGAATCGCCTGCGGCCGTTGCGACGCGTTCAACCCGCGAAGCTCCCGGTTTTGCGCCCGTTGTGGCGGGGACCTCGAGCTTGCTTCGGCCGGCCAGCCTATCCAGGCCATCGCACCCGGCACCGAAAGCATGCCGCCGAAAGTCGGTTCCCAATCGATTCCGTTCGGTGCAAGGTCATTGGGCGCGAATGTGGCGGGCGGACCAACGTCGCCCGCGCTCGAGGAGCGAGCGATGGAACAAGCCAAGTACTACGTCTGCGAGTCGTGCATGACGCCCGTTCCGAGCGGGCACAAGTTCTGCGGTCGCTGCGGAAACCCCGTCCCGGACACGATGCAGCACCAGCCCGTCGATTTCTACGGGGACATGCAGGACCCGAGTCGCGCGCGGCTCATCCTCGTTCGCGGCGAGGGCATGGAGGGCCTGAGCTATCACCTCAAGGCGGACCAGCACATCGTCGGCCGAGCCGGCCAGGTCGAGTTCCCGGACGATCCGTTCGTGTCGCCCAAGCACGCGAATTTCTTCTACCGCGACAACCGTCTCGTCGTTCGCGACGAAGGGTCGGTCAACGGTGTCTATTTCAGAATTCGCGGCACGGTCGAGATCGCGCCAGGTGACCAGTTCCTCGCGGGCGAGCAAGTCTTCCGCCTCGACCCGACGCCGAAAGCTTCCGACGGCGCCGATCCGGACGGCACCTTCTTCTATTCATCGCCGAAATACCCGAGCGCGTTCCGCCTCAACCAAATCCTCGAAGGTGGCGCGGTCGGCATGACGGTCTGCACGCGCGGCAACAGCATCCAGATCGGCCGCGAAGACGGCGACCTGAACTTCCCCGCCGACGTCTACATGTCGGGCCGCCACGCCACGGTCGAGGAACGCGACGGCAAGTACCTGCTCACCGATCTCGAC
Source organism: Polyangiaceae bacterium (assembly GCA_025936115.1). Taxonomy (GTDB): domain Bacteria; phylum Myxococcota_A; class Polyangia; order Polyangiales; family Polyangiaceae; genus PMG-095. The sequence goes on along the minus strand of JAICTZ010000016.1, from coordinate 47,824 downwards.
AGCCGCAACGGCACCTACGTTCGCCTGAAGGCCGAGCGCCCGCTCTCGCACGGCGACTACGTCTTCATCGGCCGCCGACTGCTGCGCGTCGAGCTCAACGCGAACTGAAACCAGACGCGCTCAGCGCGCCCACGCGCCCGCTACGCAGGCTCGGGGCGCGGCTTGCGGCGACGGCGACGACGTTTGGCGGGAGCGAAGCCTTCGGAAGGCGCACCCGCGGGCTCCCCGAGCGGCGGTTCGATGTCGGCGAGCTCTTCGCCGCGAGCGCGGGCGTAGAGCGTCGCGATTTCGAGCGCGGCGGGGTAGAGGCTCGTGCGCTGGAAGCGGCCGGCGCGCCCGCCCTCGAGCCGCGGCAGGATCGCGATCACGCGCCGCACCGGTTCGGCGATGCGGCGCGGCATGTTGAGCCGATCGACGATGTTCTCGAGGAAGCGATACGCCGCTTCGACGCGATCGCGCGCGCCCTGGCACGCTTCCTTGAGCGGCTCGGCGAGTAGCACCGCGACGAGCACGACTTCGTCGAGCGGGGCGCCGCGCTCGCGCGTCATGCGATCGATTTCGTCGAGCAGCCGCCAGAGCGTGTCTTCGTGATCCGGCTGATCGGCGAGGAACGTCGAGAGCTCCGGCAAAAGCACGTCGAGGAGGCCAATTTCCCAGAGCAGCCAGAATGCACGGTGCGCCGCGCCGCAACGCAATAGCTTGAGCAGCTCGTCGAACAAGCGCGGTTTCGCAGCGCGCGCGAGCGTCGCGCGGCATTCGACCATCGCGTCGTACACCTCGGGCGAGATGCCGAAATCGAGACGCGCCGAGAACTTGATGGCGCGCAGGATGCGCACCGGGTCTTCACGGAAGCGCACCGACGGATCACCGATGGTGTGCACCGTGCGGCGCTCGATGTCCGGCATGCCGCCGACCCAGTCGAGCACGACGTGGTGCTCGAGATCGTAAAAGAGCGCGTTGATGGTGAAATCGCGGCGCGCGGCGTCCTGGTGCGCCTCACCGAAGACGTTGTCGTTGCGGATCAGGAGGTCGTCGCTGTCGCTGTCGTCCTGCTGCGGAGCGCGGCGAAAGGTCGCCGTCTCGATCACCTTGCCGCCGCCGAAGAGCACGTGAACGAGCCGAAAGCGCCTGCCGATGATGCGCGAGTTGCGGAACAAGCGGCGCACGTCGTCCGGGCGCGCGTTGGTGGCGACGTCGAAGTCCTTGGGCGTCGAGCCGACCAGGAGGTCGCGCACACCGCCGCCGACCAGGTACGCTTCGTACCCTTGTTTGACGAGACGCCGCATGACTTTGACGGCGTCAGGATCGATCTGCTCTTCGAGATCGATGGGATAGATGGTGGGCTCGGGCCCCGAGCGCGGTGCGGACGGTGACTCGAGCACGCCGCCACTCGGAGCCTCCGGCTCTTGCGGGGGCATGAGGACCAAAGGCCTTAAGTTTCTGCTTAGCACGTGAAGCGCGCGGACGCGTCCTTTTACCGGGTCGCGCCAGTGAGGGAGCGCGGGGCCCGGCGTTTTCTGGCCGCGGGTTCGGGCCGAACGCGGGCGATCGGCGTGCCGGCCGCTTTGCGGAGCGCGGCGCAAATTACCGAATCCGGGCAAGGGCCCACGCGTCCGGCACTCGAGGGCCAGCTTGGACCCGCCGGGCCCGGGGCGCGAACATCGGGGCCGGCCGCCGGCTCGAGGGTGCCGGGTGTGTCTGCCTCGTGTTCGCCGGGCTCGTCCGGTCCGACGAAAATATCCGGAACGAGGCCACGACGTTGGACAGGCGAGCCGTCCGGCAGTGTGTAGAGGCGGGTCGTGAGCCGGAGCACGCCGATACCGACGCGATCCCGGAAGTACTCCTGAACGCAGCCTTTTCCGTAGGTGCGCTGGCCGAGCAGCGGTCCGCGCCGGTACTTGGCGAGGCCGCCGGCGAGCATCTCCGCGGCGCTCGCCGTCGCGCCGTCGACCAACACCGCCACGGGGCCGCGCCAGCGACTCGACTCAGCGGGCGCGACGGCCGCGAGCACTTCCGTCACTTGTCCACGGTGCAGGAGCGGAAACGCCGGGACGCCCGGTTGAAAGATACCGAGCGCCGCTGCGGCGCCGTCGGTCGAACCGCCACCGTTGCCACGCAGATCGAGCAAGATCCCGACCGGCGGCGTGCGCGCCCCGAGGGCGTCCTCGATGATGTTCGATAGGCGCTCGCCGAGATCGTCGCCCACGTAACGGATCGTGACGACCATGGCCGTGCCGCGCCCGTAGGGCACGAAATCGACCGCGAGCTCCGCGTCCGAGCTCGACTTCTTCGTCGACGCGACGTTGCTCTCGCCGGGCTCCGTCTCGTCCTCGTCGCTGGCCTCCGCTTCGACCACGAGCTCGCGTGGAGCTTCCTCGCCCTCCCGCAAGACGACGACGGAGCGGCCGTTGGCCGAGCTCACCGAATCGGCGCGCGCGAGCTGCTCGACTTGCTCGACGCTGAGTCCCACCGTCGGCACGCCTTGAATCGCGAGCACCAGATCGTCGATCTCGAGCGGCGGCGTGGGTGCGTCGACGACGCGCACGCCGAGCGCCGTCCGCAGCATGTCGCCCCAGAGACGCTCGTCGTCGTCGAAGCTCGGATCATCCGCGTAGAGCGACCACTCTTCGTCGAGCGGCGCCCACGCGCCGTGCGGATCGACCACGCTCACGTAACTGCGCACGGCGGCCGCCAGCACGACGTTTTCCCACTCGCGCGCGTCCAGGCCCGGCAGGAAGCGCTCGCGCGAAGCGCGTACGAACGGCTCGAGCGCCGCGCCGAACGAGCGCTCCACCGTGCCGACTCGTCGTCCGAGCTCGGCGGCGAGCGTTTGCGCCGGCACCGTCACGTCGCCGTCCTCGAAAGCCGAAGCGAGGGCGACCTCGGACGCGCCCGGCTTCGAAAGCGCGGGCGCGCCGGCGCTTGCCGCGTCGAAGGTGGCGCGCAAGTCGCCGACCCAATGTTCGAGCGCGGCGCCGATTTCGCCCGCGGCCGCGCACGGCCGATCCGCGCCCGCGCCGGCTCCGAGCTCGTCGATCAAGGCTGCCGCCTCGCTCGCGATCAACGGACCCGTGGGAGCGTCTGCCGCGGCCGACCACAAGCCGTGAGGATCGAGCCAGCTCGTCAGACTCTCGGCGAAGGCGGCGGGCGCAGGCGTCGGTAAATCTTCCGCGAAGCGCGTCCTGATTTCAGCGAGCAACGAACGCGCCTGCGCGCAGCTGAGCCCGACGGGATGTCCGCTCGGCACGACGAGCGCGTCGTCCTGACACGCCGCTTCTTCCCCTTCGTTCTGCGGGGAAGCGTGGGGCACCGCGGCCGACGCCTGCGGCAGCGCAGGAGCGCGTGGTTCGATCGGCGCGCCGTGATCGGCGCCGACTCGCACGGCGGCGACGACGAGCAACGCCACGCCGGCCAAGAACGAGACGCGCGCGACGAGCCGTCGAACCATGGGCCTGGCGGATCGTAGCTTACGCTCGCGCGCGCACAATGGTTCCGCGCCGCGCCCAAGCGAGCAGCAACAAGGACGCCACGGCCGCGAGCGCCGAACCCGTCGCCAGGGCAACAAACGGGCTCAAATGGTCCCACAGCCAGCCGGTGATGAGGCCGGCCGGCAGCGCGCAGGCGCCGAGCACGAAATTGTAGAGCCCGTAGGCACGCGACCGGAGCTCGCTGCTCGTGAGGTCGCGCACGAGCGCCTTTTCCACCGGCTCGGTCAGGCCGTAATAGACGCCGTAGACGAGAAAGAGCGCCCAGGCGTGCCACGCCTCGCGCGCGAACGCGAACGCGAGGTACGTGAACGCATAGATGATCCAGCCCGTGACGATCACGAAGACGCGCGGCGCGCGATCGGAAAACGAGCCGCCGAAATACGAGCTGACGAGCTTCGAGAGATTGAAGAGCGTCCACAAGAGCGGCAAGAGCGCCACGGCAACGCCGAGGTCGCGCGCCCGCAGCAAGAGAAAGGCATCCGAAGAGCCGCCGAGGGCGAACAGGGCGAGGATGGCGCAGTAAGTTTTGAGCGGGGCGGGCAAGCGCGCCGGGACGGGCGATGGTGCGACGGCAGCAGGCGGAGCTGATGCGGCGCCGAGGCTCACGGGACCGCTCGGGTCGCCCGTTCCGGCCGCCTCGCTGCCTTCACTCGCCGCGGCAGGTTCGCGCACGACGGCCGCTGCGGCGAGCGCCAAAAGGCCGGGCACCGCCGTGAGCCAAAACACGGTGCGGAGCGGCACGCCGAAATGGAGCAGCAGTGTCGCCGTGACGGGGCCGACGACGGCGCCGGTGTGATCCATGGCGTTGTGAAAGCCGAAGGCGCGCCCGGCGTCTTCGTGCGGCACCGCGGACGCGATCAACGCGTCGCGCGGCGACGAGCGCACGCCTTTGCCGATGCGGTCGGTCACGCGCACGACGAGCACGTGCCAGGGCGCCGTCGCAAGGGCGACGAACGGCCGCACGAACGTCGCCAGGCCGTACCCGAGCAGGACGAGCGGCTTCTTCCTACCCGGCCGATCACCGAGGTACCCCGACACGAGCTTCAGTAAACTCGACGTAGCGTCCGCCAGCCCCTCGATGAGTCCGAGGAACGTCGCGCCCCCACCGAGGGACGAGATGAACACCGGCAATAGCGGAAAGATCATTTCCGTCGCGACGTCGGTGAAGAGGCTCGTGACGCCGAGCAGGATCACGGCGCGGGGCAAACCACGGGGAACGCGAGGCACGTCGCACGATTGCTTGGCCGGCGCGGCTCGTCCACAATCGCGCGCCATGGCGCGCCCGATCCACAGCAAGCCCTGGCTCTTCGTGTTGCTGCTGCTCGCTCAGTGCGAGCAAAAAGCAGAAACGACTGCGTCTACCGCCCCGCCTCCGACGGCGAGCGCAACGGCCGCGCCCACACCCACGCCCGCAACACCGGCCGCGCCGAGCGCGAGTGAGACGGCGAGCGCCAGTGCCGCTGCGGCACCTTCTACTGCGCCAGCGCCCGACCGCATGCCGCCCGCCGACGCGATCAAGACGAAGAGCGGACTTGCCATGCTCGTGCTCACCAAAGGGAGCGGCAAGAAACGTCCCAAAGCGACGGACATCGTGCGCGCTCGCTTCACGGGCTGGACGCCCGCCGGTCGCCGCTTCGGCGGCAACGAACCGTCGCTACTCACGCTTTCGCAGGAGCCGCCCGGCTGGAGCGAAGCGCTCACCGCGATGGTCGAAGGTGAAAAGCGACGAGTGTGGATGCCACCCGCGCTCGCCTACGGCAACGCGCCGGGCGCGCCGAACGAAGCTCTCGTCCTCGAGCTCGAGCTCATGTCCATCGTCGAACCCCCCAAAGCACCGCCCGACGTGAAGCAGCCGCCGAAGGACGCGACGAAGCTGCCCTCCGGCCTCACCTACAAGATCCTGCAGAAAGGCAGCGGGACCGAGCATCCGACGCCCGCGAGCCGCGTCACGATGCACTACACGGGCTGGACCAAAGCGGGGAAGATGTTCGACAGCTCCGTGCTACGCGGCGCGCCGCTCACGATTGGTCTAAACCAAGTGATTCCAGGCTGGACGCAGGGTGTGCCCATGATGGTCGTCGGCGACAAGATGCGGCTCTGGATCCCGGCGGCACTCGCGTACGGGGAGAAGCCGCCGCGACCGACCGATCCCGCGGGTGACCTCGTGTTCGATCTCGAGCTCATCGCGTTTCACTGAATCACCGCATGGCGTTTGGGCAATTTGCCGTATCGCGCGCTAAACTGTGAGCGAGAGGCAATGCGGTTTGCGGTGCCTGCGCCGATGCGCGCCCGGCTGGACGAGTACGAGGGTTTTCACCGCTCGGGCGCGAACGAGCTCTGTCATTTCCTCGGCATACCGTGCATCGTTGTCGGGGCGGCCGGGCTCTTGGCACTGGTTCGGTTTGGGAGCCTACTGCCCGGGCACCTGACGCTCGCCGAGCTCGTTGCGGGGACGATCGTGATTTTTTACGTGGTCTCGGCGCGCTGGCTCGGCGTCGTCACGGGCGTGTTGCTGGCGGCGTTGGTTTTGGTCGGACGCGCGTTGCCGTGGAGCGTCGGGCTCGGGCTTTTCCTCGGCGGCTGGGTGCTGCAGTTTCTGGGGCACGCCGTGTACGAGAAGCGCTCGCCGGCTTTCTTGCGGAACCTTTTGCACTTGCTCGTCGGTCCCGCCTGGCTCGTCGAGCGAGCGATCGGCCGCATCTAGCCTCGACCTGGGCGATCGGATAAGCCGAAACCAGTGACGTACGACGCACTCGTCCTGCTCGGGTGTCGAGCGACGCCCGGCGCGTTGCCGGCGGCGGCCGAGCGTCGGGTCGCGCGCGCGGCGCTGGCATTCGAGACGCAACTTGCGCCGCGCATCGTCGTGAGCGGCGGTCGCGTTTGGCAAGGGCTCACCGAAGCCGAGCGTCTCGCGCGCGAGCTCGTGCGTCGCGGCGTGCCCGAGGGCGCGCTGTTGCTCGAGCGGACGTCGCTCACGACGCGCGACAACGCGCTCTGCACGGCGCGCCTGCTCGCGCCGCACGGTGTGCGGCGCATCGGACTCGTCACTTGCGACTGGCACCTCGCACGCGCCCTCTGGAGCTTTCGGCGCGAGGGGTTCGACGCGGAGGGCGTCGCGGCGATTTCGCCGCCAGTGCCGGTGCACCGGCATGCGCTGCGCTCCCTGCGTGAACGAGGCGCGTGGCTGCTCGACCGCGCGCGGGCGTCGGTTTGACGGTGGGGCGTTCAGCGCGCGTTTCAGGGTCGCGCGCGAGCGGCGTCGCCGTGCTGCTCGCGCTCGCGTGTCACGGCACGAAGCCGGCGCCGACGGAGCCGGACCCGAGTGCGCGAGCAAGCGCGGCCTCGCCGGCGCGCAACGCCGTGGACCGCTTGCGCGACGTCGCGAGCGCCGAGCAACGCCGCGCGAGCGGCGCCGTGAGCTCGACGGATCTCACGAGCCACGACGTCCGGCTACGGCGCGCAGCCGCGCGCGCCCTCGCGCGCATCGCCGACGAGCACGCTGGCGAGCTCCTCGCAACGAGCCTCGGCGACGAAGATCCCGAGGTCATCACTTGGTCCGCCTACGGCTTGGGCGCGACCTGTCAGGGCCACGAAGACGCGCGCGTGCGAGCGCTCGGCGTGCGCGCCACGGGCGTCTTGCTTGCGCGCGCCGAACGACACGCCCCTGCGCCGAGCGCCCCGCCGCCCCTCTTTGACGTACTTTCGACGCTGGCACTCGCGCTCGGCCGCTGCGGCGGCCCCGACGCCGAGCACACCCTCCGCGCGTGGCTCGAGCTCGGCCCGCCACTCCGCGAAGCCGCGGGCCTCGCGCTCGGCACGCTCGCCGGCGCACGCGACGGCCTCGAAGACGCGACGCTGGTCGCGTTGCTCGACGCGGCAAGTCGCCGCGAAGCGCCCGTTGCGAGCGCGCTGCAGCCCTTCACGCGCCTGAACCACCTCGACGACGCCGTTCGAACGCGACTTTACGAGGTCGCGCGCAGTGCGCTCACGAACACCGGACTCGGCAGGACCTTTGCCGTTCGTGCGCTCCCGGCCGCAGGCGCTCGCGCGGTACCCGATCTCGCGGCCGTCCTCGGCGCGCCGAGCGCGTCCCCTGCCGAGCGCGCGGATGCCGCGCGGGGACTCGGCCGGCTCGGCGACGAAGGCCAGCGTGCACTCGCCGAAGCGCTCGCGCCACTCGTCGATGCGGTGGCCGGCTCGAATCCCGAGCGCCTACTCGGCGCAGAATACGGCGTGCTTTCGAGCGTCGTCGCCGCCCTCGAGCCGCCGCCGGAGCGTGCCGGAGCCGCGCTGGCTCAGCTGGCAAACCTGACGGTCGGCGCGACACCGGCGCTCGCGCGCCGCACCGTGTTGCTCCGGTGCGCGGCGGCAGCGCTCCTCGCGGGACGCGGCAGTCAAAGCAGCGTGCTCGCCGCCTGCGATCCGGAGCCGAACGGACGTGCCGGACGCCTCGCACGCCTCACGGTGCTCGATCGCGGCGCGCTCGGCGGCGAGCGCTTGCGGCAGTGGCAAGCCTTGTCGACGGCCGACGACGCCGTCGTGCGCGAGCATGCGCTCGAGCTCGCCGCCAAGCACGACGAGCTCGACGTGACGAGCACGCTCACCCGGGCGTTCGCGGCGAAAACGGCAGGTGAAGTCGCGACGGCCGCCCACCTCGTCGCCGAACACCCCGAGCGCGCTTCCACCACGCGCAGCGCCGACGCGCCGGCCCCCGCCGTCACGAGCTCCCTCACGGCCGCGCTCGAACACTGGGACACGTCCCCCAACATCGAGGTCCGCACGAACCTCTTCGACGCGGCGGCTCGCTTGGGGGTCCTCACCGCCAAGCCCCGACTCGAAATCGCGTGCAAGAGCGACAACCCCACCCTGCGAGAACACGCCGAGCGCGCGCTCCACCTGCTCGGCGACCGCGAGCGGCACTGCACGACGTTCGAGCCACCCCCGGCTCCTCCCGCGGAGCTTGCTCACGCGCAGAGCGCCCCGGTACACCTCGAGCTCGAGACCGATGCCGGCACGTTCACGCTCGAGCTCGAGCCGGCGCTCGCGCCGGTCGCCGTGACGCGCATCGTGGAGCTCGCGCGCGCGGGCTTTTACGACGGCGTCCTCGTGCATCGCGTGGTACCGGGCTTCGTCGTGCAGCTCGGCGATCCGGACGGCGACGGTTACGGCGGCGCACCGCGCCCGCCGCTGCGCTGCGAGACCTCGCCTGCGCCCTTCGACGCCCTCAGCGTCGGCATCGCGCTCAGCGGCCGTGACACTGGGTCGAGTCAATTCTTCGTGACGCTCGGACGCGAAGCGCACCTCGACGGCAACTACGCGCTCATCGGCCATGCTGCGCCCGGCTGGGACCGCCTCGTCGAAGGCGACCGCGTCAAAGCGGTTCACGTACGCTGAAGCGCTGGTAACCTCATGGCCGAGGCCGTACTCCCCGAGCTCTTCGCCGCCTGGCCGGCGCTGAAAGAGCGCATCGACGCGCTCTCGCTCGGCAGCTTTCCGACGCCGGTCGAACGCCTTGCGACGCTCGAACGCGAGCTCGGCGCGGGGCCGCTCTTCGTCAAACGCGACGATCTGTCGGCCGACGCGTACGGCGGCAACAAAGTGCGCACCCTCGAAGTGCTCTTCGGACGCGCCCGCGCTCGAGGCGGGCGTGAAATCATCGCCACCGGCGCGTTCGGCTCGAATCACGCCGTCGCCACGGTGCTGCACGCGCCGCGCGCAGGACTGCGACCGGGCGCGCTCTTGTGCCCGCAGCCGCACTCGGACGCCGCGGCGGAGAATTTCCGCGTCACGCTCGCGCGCGCCGAACGGCTAGTGATTTTGCCGCATTGGTCGCTCGTGCCGTTCGGCATCGTGCGCGCGCTCGGCGCGGGACGCGTCGTGATGCCGCCGGGCGGCGCCACGCCCGCGGGCGCGCTCGGCTACGTCGCCGCGGCGCTCGAGCTCGCAGCACAAGTCGAACGCGGCGAGCTCGCGTCACCGAGCCGCATTTACGTCGGCGTCGGCTCCACGTGCACGTCCGCCGGGCTGCTCGTCGGACTCGCACACGCGACGCGTCTCGGCCTCGGCTTTCGCCGGCGGCCCGCTGTCGTCTCCGTGCGCGTCACGCCGTGGCCCGTCACGGCGCGTTTTCGCATCGTCGGGCTCGCACGCCGCACGAGCGAGCATCTCGCCGCGCTCGCCGGCGACCCCTCGCTCGCCCTCTCGAAGCACGAGCTTTCGCAGGGTCTCGAGCTCGACGGCTCGCACCTCGGCGCGGGCTACGGCCAGCCGAGCCCGGACGGACTCGCCGCGATCGCGCTCTTTCGCCGCCTGGCCTCGTTCGAGCTCGACACCACGTACAGCGGCAAAGCGGCGGCAGGGTTCATCGCCGGCGCGGAGCGACACCCGGACGAACCACAGCTGTTTTGGTCCACCAAATCCACGCGTCCGTTGCCCGCGGTGCTCGACAGCGACCTCGAACGAGCGCCTGCGTTCGCGCGCCGCTGGCTCGCAGGGGAGCCGACTTTCCCGGCGAGCCGTTGACGCTCCACCGCTTTCCGCGGCAAAACGACGACGCGATGCTGCGAGAAATCCGTGAACGCGTAGGCGACGCCAACATCTACCGCGTCTACGCGACCACGTTCGCGCTCGGCGTCGCCTATGGCCTCGCCATCTCCGTGCTCGCCGTCTACCTCGACCAGCGCGGCTTCGGGGAAATCGCCATCGGCAAGCTCGCGGCTTGGTTCGCGGCCGGGCTCGTCTGCAATTCGCTGCTGCTCGGCTGGTTCATCAAGCGCTTCTCCGCCAAGACCACGCTCGTGGCGTCGCTGTTCGGCTACGCCGTGACCATTAGCGTGTTCCCGTTGCTCGGCTCGTTCGCGGCGCTCGCCGCCGTCCGCTTCGTCGACGGCGCCTGCTCGGTCGGCGTCTGGGTCAGCAGCGAAACCATCTTGCTCACGCGCGCGCGCCGCGAACACAAGGCGTACGTCACGAGCCTCTACGCCATCGCGATCGCCGTCGGTTACGTCGTCGGGCCGCTCGCCGCGCGCCTCGCGACGGCGGTCATGCCGCTCGCCTACACATTCGAAGTCTCCGGCGTGCTCGCGCTCCTCACGAGCCTGTACGCCGCGTTCGCGATCGAACGCGATCCGAAGCACCTCCCGCACGCGCAACAAAGCGTGCCGGACAGCGCGCGCTCGAGCCTCGGCGAGCTGATTTTCCGCATCAAGACGTCGTGCTTCGCGACCTTCGCCTACGGCTATTTCCAGGCGAGCGTCGTGCTCTTTTTGCCCCTGTTCCTCATGCGTTCGAAGGGCATCACCAAAGAGCAGACCATCCTGATCCCGGCCTTCTTCGCGGCCGGCATGCTGCTCTTCTCGAACTACGCGGGGCGCGTCGGCGATCGCCGCGGGCACCTGGGCGTAATGCGCGTGCTCGCCACGATTGGCCTCTCGATGATCCTCGCGTTCGTGTTCCTCGATGCCTACGCCTGGATGTGCGCGGCCGTCTTCGTCGCCGGCGCGAGCCTCGCGAGCATCTCGCCCGTGAGCCTGGCCCTCCAAGGCGTCATCAGCCGGGAGCACGGCCGCGCGACGGCGCTCTACAACTCCTTCTACGCCGTCGGCATCCTGCTCGGCCCGCTCGTCTCCAGCGTGATCTTCGAGGTCTACGGCGGCGCGGCCATGCTGTTCCACCTCGCGGCGCTCTGGACCGCGTTCGTGCTCTTCAGCCTCGTCTTTTACAAAGACGATCCGGCGGTGCTCCGGCTCCGCACCTCGCTCGAACGCTCCTGAAGAGTGGTGGTAGGCTCGCGGCCGTGCTCCTCGCCATCGACATCGGCAACACGCACATCAAGTTCGGCTTGTTCCGTGCAAGCGAGCTCGAGCACAAAGTGCGCCTCGCGACCGACCCCGGCCGTACCGAAGACGAATACGGCGTGCTCCTCATCCAGGCGCTCGCGCAGCGCGGCGTCACGCCCGACGCCGTCGAAGCAGCCATCGTGGCGAGCGTCGTGCCCGCGCTCACCGATCACGTCATCTCGCTCGTGCGGCGCCTGTTCAAGCGCGAGCCGCTCGTACTCGGGCCTGGCCTGAAAACGGGTATTTCCGTGCTGTACGACAGCCCGCGGGAGGTCGGACCCGATCGTATCGCCGATGCCGTCGCGGCCTTCGAGCGCACGGGCACGGGCACCATCGTCGTCGATTTCGGGACGGCGACGACCTTCAATTGCATCTCGCCGAAGGGCGAATATTTGGGTGGAGTGATCGTGCCTGGCGTGCGCATCGGTTACGACGCGTTGCTCGCCGCGGCCGCCAAGCTGACGCGCGTCGAGCTCGCCGAACCGCCACGCGTGCTCGGACGCAACACGCCGCATGCGCTACAGTCAGGCGCCGTGCACGGCAGCGCCGCGCTCGTCGACGGACTCGTCGAGCGACTCGAGGCGGAGCTCGGCTTCGAATGCCGAGTGATCGCGACGGGCGGCTTCGCGAGCGTCATCGCCAAGCACGCCAAACGCATCGAGAGCGTCGATCCCGATCTGACGCTCCAGGGCCTGCGCCTCTTGCACGAGCGCAACAGTGACGTCCCGCGGCCCAAAGGCAAAAAGGGCGCTACCGAGCCGTGAAACGTCGCGCGCTCCTCGGGGCGCTCGCGCTCGTCACGTTCGGCTGCCGGCAGGCGCCTGCCGTCGCGGGCGGAGCGCAACGCATCGTCTCGCTCGCGCCCGGCATCACGGAGACGCTCTTCGCGATCGGCGCGGGCAAGAGCGTCGTCGCGCGCAGCGATTACTGCGACTACCCGCCGGAAGTCACGCGCTTGCCGCGCGTCGGCACGAGCCTCACGCCGAGCTACGAAACCATCACGCGCCTCACGCCGACCCTCATCGTCGGCGAAGCGGGCGCCAACGCGCGCCAACGCGAGCTCGCGGCGCTCGGGCCGACGCTGCTCTTGCCGTGGCTCACCCTCGACGAGATCGTCGCGAGCACGCGCGAGCTCGGCCGGCGCACGGGCACGACGGGCGCCGCAGACGCGCTCGCGGCGCGGCTGAAGAGCCGCCTGGACGTCCCCGCGCCCGCGCACGGCCCCCGCGTCCTGCTCGTCATCGGTAACCAGCCGGGCAAAATCGACGAGCTCTGGTTCATCCGCGACAACTCGCTGCACGGCGCGGCCCTCCACGCCGCCGGCGCGCGCAACGCCGTTCCCGAAGCCGTCACGGCCTTGCCGCGCATGTCGGTCGAGCGGCTCCTCGCCGTCGATCCCGACGCCATTTTCGTTTTGACGGAGCCGGGCCGCGCCGTCGAAGACTTCATCGCGCCGTTTCGCGCGCTCGCGCCGCTCCGCGCCGTCGCGCAGGGGCACGTCGCCGTCATCCAAGTGCACGACGCGTTCGTCCACGGACCGCGCATTCTCGAGCTCATCGACCAACTCGCCGTGGAAGTGCGAAAACTCGGAGTGGCGCCGTGATCGAGCGAGAGCCGAACGACGCCGCGCGCAGCGTCACGGAGCGTCACCGCGACGGCCTCGCGCTCCACGACGTGAGCGTGCACGCGAGTGAGCGCAGACTCCTCGAGCGCGTGAGCGTCCAGGTGGAACCCGGCCGTTTCGTCGCGCTCGTCGGCCCGAACGGCGCCGGCAAAACGACGCTCCTGCGCGCGGCGCTCGGCCTCGTCCCGCTCGCGAGCGGCAGCGTGCACGTGAACGGCCGTGCGCTGTCGTCGCTCGACGCCCGCGCGCGCGCCGCCGAGCTCGCCTGGCTCCCTCAGCAGTCGCCTCCCAGCGAACCGCTGCCCGCCGTCGAAGCCGTCATGGCCGCGCGCTATCGTTTTCACGAAACCGCTGCCGCAACGCGCAGCGCCGCCGAGCGCGCGCTCGAACGCGTCGGCCTCGCCGCTCGCGCCGAGACGCCCGTCACGCGCCTCTCGGGTGGTGAACGACAGCGCGGCGCCGTCGCCGCGCTACTCGCCCAAGAAGCACGCCTGCTCCTGCTCGACGAGCCCGCCAATCACCTCGACCCCGCGCAGCAAACCGAAATCTACACGCTGCTCGGCACGCTGCTCGCGGAGGGCGCCGGCATCCTCTGCGTCACGCACGACGTGAACCTGCTCGCGTACATCAAAGACTCGCCGCGCGTCCTCGGCCTCGCGGGCGGCGCGCTCCGTTTCGACGTCGACTTCCGCGCCGCCGAGCTCCCCGCTCGCCTCAGTGAACTCTTCGGCGTGCGCATGCTCGCGCTCCCGGTCGGCTCGCGTCGCGTCATCGTCCACGCGCCCGACGACGCCTCGGAGCCGCCGCCGTGACGGCCCGCGTCGTCAGCGTCGCCGCCCTCTCGCTCGCGCTCACGGCGGTCGCTGCGCTGATTGGCCCCTCGCTGGCAGGCACGCAGGCGAGCTTCATTTTGTGGCAATTGCGCGTCCCGCGCGTCCTCGTCGGCGCCCTCGTCGGCGGCACCCTCGGCCTCACCGGCGCGTGCTTCCAAACGCTGTTCGCGAACCCGCTCGCGAGCGAAAGCACCGTTGGCACCACCGCGGGCGCGACGCTCGGCGCGCTCGCCGCCCTCGCGCTCGAGCTCCCAGGCGGCTTCCCCGTGCTCTTTGCCTGCGCGTGTTTCGGCGCAGGCCTGGCGAGCGTCGCCGTCACCTTCGTGGCGGCCAGCGGTCGCGCCTCCATGAACGACGTCCTCCTGGCCGGCATCACCGTCACCGTCGCGACCGGTGCGCTCTCCGTCGGCCTCCAGTACCTCTCCGACAGCCGCGCCCTCGTCGCCGCCGCGCGCTGGTCGCTCGGACAACTCCCGCAAGTCGGCTACGACGGCGTCTTCGTCCTCACGCCCGTCGTGCTCCCGTGCTGGCTGCTCTTGCTCGCCCGCGGCCGCGCCCTGCAAACCTTCGCTTTCGGCGAAGAACTCGCCGAATCCCGCGGCGTCAACGTCCGGGCCCTGCGTCGTCTCGTCCTCGCCGTGGGCTCGCTCGCGGTCGCTGCCTGCGTCGCGTGGTGCGGCCCCATCGCCTTCGTCGGCCTGATCGTGCCGCATGTCGTCCGCCGCATCGTCGGCCCCGAGCTCCGCCGCGTCCTCCCGCTCTCACTGCTCACCGGCGCCGCCTTCCTCGTCCTCTGCGACGCCCTGGCACGAACCCTCTCCCCCGGCCGCGAACTCCCCGTCGGCGTCGTGACTGCCGCCCTCGGCGCCCCCAGCCTCATTTTTCTTTTGTTGAGAGCACGCCAAAATCCCGTCGCCTGACCCGCGCCGCGCCAGGTCCCGTCGCCGCCCCACGCCGCGCGACCGAACCCGACCTCCCTCTCGTCTCGTCCGTCCTCACCGAAGCCGCCGCCTGGCTCGCCGCCCAGAACCAACCGTCGCCCGGTACGAACTGCGCGTCTGAAACCCGCCGGCCCAACGGCGCGGCGAAATCCGCGCTGACGACTGCGCAAGTCGTCGTGCGGCGCGCGAAGACGCGCGGGGGTACCCATCACCGAAGTTCTAGTTTCATTTTGTCATTGGAAATCGGTAATCCTCGTCATTCATCCGATGCCAGAATGAAACGACCCGTCGGGCTCGGGGTGAACCGAGCCTTTGCCGCACGCACGCGCGCCCAAGGCTGTGGACGGGGCAGCCGCCAGTGTCTAGTCGAGTTTCGTCTCGATGCGGGGGTCGGGCACGAGCCAAATCAGCGCGATGGCAACGTAGATCGCTTCGGAAATGCGCGGCGATACGAACGCGAGCGGGATCGCCGCGGCGTAGCCGAAGGGCGAGAGTTTGCCCTTGAAATCGCGGCCCAGGGCGGCTCTCAAGCGCGAGCCCGCGCCCTGACGGCGAATGATGGTGAGCTGCAAGATGTAATAGGCAATGCCCGAGAGCAGGAGCAGCGCTCCGTACAAGGCGGTCGGCAGCGGCGCGGAGTGCGTCTCGCCGACCCACTCCGTCGCGAACGGTACGAGCGAGAGCCAAAACAAGAGGTGCAGGTTCGCCCAGAGCACGCCGCCGCTCACGCGCTCCGTCGCCTGCAGCAGATGATGGTGGTTGCTCCAGTAGATGCCGAGGAAAACGAAGCTCAGAACGTAGCTACAAAGTCGCGGCAAGATTTGGGCGAGCGCGCTCCAATCCTCGCCGTTCGGCAACTTGAGCTCGAGCACCATGATGGTGATGAGGATCGCGACGACGCCGTCGCTGAAGGCTTCTACTCGCCCTTTGTGCACGCGAGGCCGAGCATACTCCAAACCGCGCGCTTTCATCCGCCGCGCGCACGTGCAACCTCGGGCTCATGCGTTTCTCCACCCAGCGCGTCCCGAGACGTTCGCGGCAGCGCTGCGTCCGCGCACGCGCACGGCCTCGTCTCGCGCGTCGAGCTCGCGACCAATCGCGGACTGAGCCCCGAAGAGCGCGTGCGCTCCGGCGTCGCGGACGACCTCGTGCGCGTCTCGGTCGGACTCGAGGCGCTCGAGGATTTGATCGACGACTTCGAGCAAGCGCTTGGAGGCGGGTAGCACGATGACCGCCCGCGGTGCCCGACGCTTGCCGACCGTTTTGGAGAGTCCCCTAGCCCGTGCTACAAGTAGCACATGGCGACGATCGGTATTCGCGAGCTGCGGCAAAATGCGAGCGCCTATCTCCGCCGCGTCGAGGCAGGCGAGGTACTGCGCGTCGCGGATCGCGGCCGACCGATCGCATTGCTTCAACCGCTCGGCCTGCGACCTGGAGTCGCGCGCCTCGAAAGCGAGGGACGATTGACGCCTGCTACGGGCGATCTCTTGGCACTCGGCCCGCCGGTCCGCGCCCGACGTTCGGCAGACCCGAGCCGCGCGCTCGCGCGTGCTCGTGAGCACGAGCGCTGAGCGTGGCCGCCTATCTCGACGCGTCAGCGCTCGTGAAGCTGGTCGTAGCCGAAGCAGAGTCGAATGCGCTCGTGCGATTCTTGCGGCGGCACCCGCGCAGGGTAACCAGCGCTCTCTCGCACGTCGAAGTGCTGCGCAGCGTGCGTCACGCGGGAGCAGCAGCGGCAAGCCATGCTCGGCGCGTGCTCACGCGCGTCCAGCAACTTCGTCTCGACGACGACGTACTCGAAGCAGCCGCAGCCATCAGTCCAGCCGTACTGCGGAGCCTCGACGCGATTCACGCCGCTTCGGCTCAAGCGTTCGGCGACGATCTCACCGTCGTCGTGACTTACGACCAACGGATGCTCGCTGCGTTATCGGCGCTCGGCTTGCCCGCTCGCGCGCCCGGGGCGCCGTACGATGGGGCGCTCCGCATAGCCGCGCGTCGCGCGGACGCCGCGAAGGCTCGTGCCGCGGCGGCGCCGGCCGCTCGCGCTCGGCGCGCGACCCGAACGCGGCAATAGACGCCAGCCCCGCTTCGACGCCGCGCTGCGGCAGAACACCACGTCCTGAGCTCCAGGAAGCGAGCGTGCTACCTTTTGTAAGAGCTTCGCTGTCGTGTGCCATACCAGGCCGGCCAAGCTCGATCTCGTTCCGGGTGTCCATGAAAAACCCCCGATGACCGCGGCAAGTGACGACCTAAGCGCTCGGCTCGAAGCGGGGCTTGCTCGCTTTCGCCGCTCGGCACAACGCGCCGACCGCCGTCGGCGTATCGGCCTGGCGCTCACGGCCGCGGCGCGCGTCGCACCGCTCGGATTGATCATCGTCGCCGTCCCACTCGCCTACATGAAGCTCAGGCCGGGGCACGCTGCCCAAGCCTGGGTCTGGGCAGCGGCCACGCTGGGTCTGCTGCTGCTCGCCGGTCGCGCCCTCATCGCCGGCTCGCGCAAGAGCGCGCCGCTCGCGGGCGCCATCGAGCTCGATCGCTTTCACGAGACGGGCGGACGCATCGCGAATGCCCTAGCTTTTGCGCGGGTGCCGGCGGCGGAACGCACACCGCTCATGACGCTCGCGATCGAGGACGCACTCGCCGTCGTCGCACGGCTCGAACCCGCTCGCGCGGTGAAGATCCCGCTGCCGAACGAAGCGCCGCTCGTAGCGGCCATGCTGCTCGGTCTCGTGGCGCTCGCGCTCTTCGAAGTGCGCACCGTGCGACCGCTGCCGCCCGTGCCGGCGCCGAAGCCGCTGTTGATGAGCGCCGACGACGTCGCGTTCTTCCGCGGCGCGGGTGACGAGCTCGCCCACGCGAGCCATGACGCGACTCAGCAAGCCGCCGTCGCGCGTTACAATCGCCTGGTGGAGGACATCGCCGAGCATCGCGTCGACGAGCACGAGGTGTTTCGACGCCTTGCGGACATCGAGGCCGAGCTCGGCGAACACCTCGAGGCCGATCGCGAGGCGCTGGCCGACGGCTTGCAAGGCGTGGCGCGCGAGCTCGAGAAGAGCCCGCTGGCGCGTAAGGCCGCCGAAGCGCTCGCTGAAAAGCGCCTCGACGACGCGGAAAAGGCGCTGCGCGAGCTCGCCGAGAAGCTCAAATCCAAGAAGAACCCGCCGAACGCCGCCGAGCTCGAACGCTTGCGCAGCGCGCTGCAGCAAGCCGGCGAGCAGACACACGCGCGGCTCGAGGCCATCGAACAACGCCGGCGCGAGCTCAACGAACAGCGCGAGAGTCTACTGAAGAAGAAGAGCGACCCGGCCGCCAACGCCGCGAACCAAAAGAAGCTCGAGGACAACAAGCGCCAGCTCGAGCACCTCGATCGCCAGAAGAGCCGCGCCGAGAAGAGCAAAGAGCAGATGTCCGAGCTCGACCGCGAGCTCAGCAAGGCCGCGCAGGACTTGCAGCAGGCGCTGAGCCAACGCCAAAAGGGCGCCGGCGAGCAAGCGTCCGACGAGCTCGAACAGAGCGCACAGGACGTGCACCGCATGGGCCAAAAGCAGCTCGACGACGCGCAGAAGCGCGAGCTCTTGCAGCGCCTCAAGGAGATGCGCGAGGTACTGCGCCAGCAAGGCCAAGGCGGCGATCAGCGCAAAGCTCGCATGGAGCGCTTCGGGCAGAGCGCCCGCGGACAGAAGCCCGGCGCGGGCGGCCAAGACGGCCAGCCGGGACAATCCAAACCCGGTGGCGTCGAGCTCCGCATGGGCCGCGGCGGCGGCGGTATCGAGATCCCGGGCGGCACCACGACGACGCAAGGCCCGCCGAACGGGAACCCCAATCAAGACGGCAGCGGCAACGGGCCCAGCGAACCGGGCCCGGGCTACGGCAACAGCCACGACACCAATCTCACGGGCGAGCGAAGTCGCGTCGCCGGCCAGACGCACGACGTGAGCGCCGCCGGCATCGACAGCGGCGACGGCACGGCGAGCGCCGAGGTCATCTACGGCGCGGCCCAGCGTGGCTTCGTCGGCAAAGGTTACAAGGAGGTCTTCACCGAGTATCAGTCGGTGGCCGAGCAGGTGATCGACAAGGACGAGATTCCGCCCGGTTACCGCTTCTACGTGCGCCGCTATTTTCAGCTGATTCGGCCGCGCGAGTAGCCGCCGCCGAGCCACCCCGAGGAAGAATGATGAGCGAGCTAGACCAAGCGCGAGACGAAATCGTCGAGTTTCAAAAGAAGCTCGGCACGATGCGTGAAGAGATCGGCAAGGTCATCGTGGGGCAGCGCGCGGTGGTGGACGGTGTGCTCACTTGCTTGCTCGCTGGCTCGCACGCGTTGCTCGAAGGGGTGCCCGGGCTCGGCAAGACGATGCTCGTGCGCACGCTCGCGCAAACGCTGGGCCTCGAGTTTTCGCGCATTCAGTTCACGCCCGATCTCATGCCGGCCGACGTGATCGGCACCGTCGTGCTCGACGAAGGGGAGCAGGGCGGCAAAGTCTTCGAGTTTCGCAAGGGTCCGATCTTTTCGAACCTCGTGCTCGCGGACGAAATCAACCGCGCAACGCCGAAGACGCAGAGCGCGCTGCTCGAAGCCATGCAGGAACAGCGCGTCACGGTGGGCCGCACGACGCACCGGCTCGAGGCGCCGTATTTCGTGCTCGCCACGCAAAATCCGCTGGAAATGGAGGGCACCTACCCGCTGCCCGAGGCGCAGCTCGACCGCTTCTTCTTCAAGCTCGAGGTGCCGTTTCCGACACGCGAGGAGCTGCACGCCATCGTCGATCGCACGACGAGCGACCAGCACGCCGAGGCGCGCACCGTCGCGAGCCGGGCCGAGATCCTCGCGCTGCAGGCGCTCGTGCGGCGCGTGCCGGTGGCGCGGCATGTCCAGGACTACGCGATTCGCGTGCTGGAGGCGACGCACCCGGGCCGCGACGAAGCCACGCCGCTCGTCAAACGTTACGTGCGCACGGGGGCTTCGCCGCGCGGCGTGCAAGCGATGCTGCTCGCCGCGAAGATCAACGCGCTCTTCGCCGGACGCTTTGCCGCATCCATCGACGACGTGAAAGTCTCCGCCCCGCCGGCGCTGCGGCATCGTTTGCTCATGAGCTTCGAAGGCGAAGCGGAGGGCATTCGACCGGACACCATCATCGCCGAGATCCTCTCGACGCTCGCACCCGCGAAAGGTTGAGCGCACGTTCGGGCGTCTTTCAGCCATGATCGAGAGCGTGTGATGGGTTTGCTCGACTGGTTTCGGCCGCGCAAGCTCGCGCCGGCGGCGACGCCCGCGAGCGAGCTTTTCGACGACGAGTTCCAGCGCAAGCTCGAGATGCTCGCGCTCGTGAGCCGGCGCGTGTTCAGCGGGCGCCTGCGCGCAGAGCGACGCAGCAAGAAGAAGGGCAGCGGCGTCGAGTTCGCCGATCACCGCGACTACGTGCCGGGCGACGACATCCGTTCCGTCGATTGGAACGTTTACCACCGCTTCGGCCGCCTGCTCGTGCGCCTGTACGAGGAAGAGGAAGATCTTTCGATTTACTTCTTGCTCGATTGCTCGGCGTCGATGGGCTTCTCCGGCAGTCAGAAGTTCGATCAGGCTCGACGCCTGGTCGCCTCGCTCGCGTACGTGGGACTTGCGAACCTCGATCGCGTCACGGTGCTCGCCATGACGGAGGGCACGCTCGAGCGGCTCCCGACCACGCGCGGCAAGGGCCGCATTTTCACGGTCTTTCGCTTCCTCTCGAGCCTATTGCCCGGCGGCACGACGGACCTCGCCGAATCGCTGCGCGCTTTCGCCGCGCAGCACAAGCGCCGCGGGCTCGCCGTGCTCGTGAGCGACTTCTACGATCCTGCCGGCTTCGAGCACGGGATCAACGTCTTGCGTTACGAAGGATTCGAGCCCTACGTGATCCACCTCGTCGATCGGGGTGAAGCGAAACCCGCGCTCGACGGCGACGTGCTCGTCGTCGATTGCGAAACGGGCGACGAGCGTGAAGTCACGGTAACGCCCGGCGTGCTCGACAAGCTCGGCAAGGCCTACGCCGAGTACCTGGGCGACGTGGAGCGCTACTGCACGCAAAAGCGCGTGCCGTACCTCGCCGCCGATGTTTCGACACCGTTCGACGAGATCGTGCTGCGCGCGCTCCGTCACGGAGGGTTTTTGCACTGATGACGTTCGCAGGGCTGCCGCTCGGCACGGTGCTCGGCGTGGGTTTGGGCGCGGCGGCCGCGACGGTGCTGCTCTATTTGCTGAAATTGCGGCGCCGGCCCGTGGCCGTCGCGTTCGCGCCGCTCTGGCATCGTGTGCTCGGCGATCGCGACGCGAGCCGTCTATTTTCGAAGCTCCGCCGCTGGCTCTCGCTCGCGCTCCAGCTCTTGCTCATTGCCCTGCTCGCGCTGGCGCTCGGCGATCCGCGTCCCACGAACGCCCTCGGCTCGGGTCGAAACCTCGTCCTACTCATCGATACGAGCGCGTCGATACAAGCGACGGACGAGAAGCCGACGCGCCTCGACGCCGCCAAGGATGCGGCGCGACGGCTCGTGCGCGGCCTCGGCGGCAGCGACCGGGCGCTCGTCGTTGCGATGGGTGCCGTCCCGGTGCCGCTCTCGACGATGAGCGACGACACGACGGATCTGCTCGTCGCCGTCGACCGCGCGCGCGCGAGCGACACGCGCGCCGAGCTCGGTCGCGCGCTCGAGCTCGCGGCGGACGCGTTGCGCGGCCTTCCGAACGGCGAAGTCGTCGTCCTGAGCGACGGCGTGCTTGCAGCACCGCCGACGACGCCGAGCCTCGGCAGCGCGAAGCTCCGCTTCGTGCCCGTCGGCAAATCCGGCAAAAACCTAGCCATTACGGCGTTTTCCGTGCGCCGTTACCCGCTCGACAAATCGCGGCTCGAAGTGATGGCGGAGCTCGCGAATCTCGACAGTCAACGCGCGGAAGTCGAGCTCTCACTCTGGGGCGACGGCGCCATCGTCGACAGCGAGCGGCTCGTGCTCGAGCCGGGCGCTCGGCTCGCGCGCTTCTTTCCCGACGTCGGCGGCGCGCGTCACGCTCTCGAAGCGCGCCTGCGCTACGCCGACGGTCACGCCGACGCGCTGCCCGCCGACGATCACGCGTACGCGCTCGTGCCGGAACGACGGCGCGCCAAGGTGCTCGTCGTCACGCCCGGCAACACGTACCTCGAAGCCGCGCTCCTGCTCGACGAGTACCTCGACGTGACGGACGTGAAGCCGGCGCAATACCCGCCGCCCGGCGCCTTCGACGCGACGATCTTCGACGGTGTCGCGCCCCCGCCCGCGGACAAGAGCGGCGGCCTCGTGTATCTGAATCCGCCCGCAGCCGGCAGTCCGGTCAAGCTCGGCAAACCCATCAAGGGCTTCGGGTTCGATACTTGGGACAAAAAGAGCCCGATTTTGCGCTTTACCGCGCTCGGCGACGTCCAGGTGGCGACGGGTCACGCGCTCGAGCCGAGCGCCGGCGACAAGATCGTGGGCGCGAGCGACGCAGGCCCCATTCTCGTCTCTGGCACGCGCGGCGGGCGCGCCTTCATCGAGCTCGGCTTCGATCCGCGCCAGAGCGACCTCGTGCTCCGGCCCGCGTGGCCGCTCTTCGTGCTCAACGCGATCGATTCGTTCAGTGAATCGGACACGAGCTACCTCTCCGCTTACCGCACGGGTGAGGTGTGGCGCGTGCCGGTGCCCGCCGGCGCGCGCGAAGCGGAGCTCTCGTCACCGGGCGGCGCGACGCGGTCACTCCCGGTCGAGCAGGGTCGCGCGGTGACGTTCGGCGAGCACGCCGGGTTTTACCGGCTGACGAGCGGCACCGCCGACGCGCGTGTCGTCACGGAGTTCGCGGCAAACCTGTCGGATTTGGACGAAAGCCGCATTTTGCCGCAAAAGAAGCTCGCGGTCGGCGGGGAAAACGCGCCGCCGCCCGTCGTGAACGGCGGCGGCGTGCGGCGAGAAATCTGGCTCTGGCTCATCGTCGCCGTGCTCGCGCTCTCCGTCGTCGAGTGGATCACGTATCACCGGCGGGTGACGGTATGAAGACGCGCGCGAAAGTGGGGTGGGCGCTCGCGGCATTCGCGACGGCGATCGTGGCGTTCCTCGGGTACCGGCGACTGCTTGCCGCCGCGGACGGGGGAGCGCTCAGCTGGACGTATCACGGCGTCCATTACGAGCTCCTGCACCCGAGCTTGCTCGGCGTGCTGCTCGCGGCGCCCGTGCTCGTGTGGGTGCTCGGCAGATCGCTCGCGGACTTGCCGCTCGGACAGCGCGTCCTCGCGCTCGTGTTCCGGCTGTCGTTCTTGGCCCTGCTCGGGCTCGCGCTCGCGCGGCTCGTCCGCACGGAAGACGCGAAGAGCATCGCGCTCGTCGCGCTCGTCGACGTGAGCGACTCGGTGCCGGAGGAAGCGCTCGCCGACGCACGCAAGGCCCTGGAAAAGCTCTACGCCGCGCGCGGGCGGGACGACTCGCTCCGGCTCGTCACTTTCGCCGCGCGCCCGCACCTGGTCGAGCTCGAACGCGACGGCAAATTCGCGCTGCCGCAAGCGCTCCGCCACGGCCCGCGTGGCAGCGCCGCGAGCGCGACGACCAACATCGAGAGCGCGCTCGAGCTCGCCTACGGCTTGTTCCCCGCCGGGCGCCTCAAGCGCCTCGTGCTGCTCACCGACGGCGTCGAAACGGAGGGCGACTTGCTGGCGGAGAGCGGGCGCGCGCGCGACCTCGGCGTGCGGCTTTCGGTCGTGCCGTATCGCCACCCTCCGCCCGCGGAAATCGCCGTCGTCGGCCTGCGGCTGCCGGACAAAGTGGACATCGGGCAGGCGTTCGAGGTGGCCGCCGACGTCTACGCCAGCCGCGAAAGCCGCGCGCGAGCGCGCCTTTATCAAGGCGAAACGCTGAACGGCCTCGACGGCGTGCGCGAGGTGCCGCTCCACGCCGGCATGAACGAGCTGAAATTCAAGTCGGTCGTGCGCGTGGGCGGCGAGCTCACTTACGAGCTCAAGCTCGAGCCGCTCGGTCCGGACGAATTTTCGGCCAACAACGAGTACACGGCGACGCTCGACGTGCCCGGGCGTCCGTCGGTGCTCTACGTCGAAGGCCAGCCGAACCGCGCGAATTACCTCGCGAGCGCTCTAGGCGCCCAGCAGTTCGACGTCGACGTGCGAGCGCCGGCCGCGTTTCCGGCGTCGCTGCGCGAGCTCGAACGCTACGACTTCGTGATCGTCTCCGACACGCCGCGCGAAGCGTTTCCCGCCGCGGGACAGGAGCTCGTCGAGCGTTACGTGCGTGACCTCGGCGGAGGCTTCTTGTTCGCCGGCGGTGACGCCGGGTTCGGTCTCGGCGGTTGGTCGCACTCGACGTTCGAGCGGCTCTTGCCGGTGCGCATGGACGCCGAGCGCCGCAAAGAGATGCCGGACGTCGCGATGGCGCTCGTCATCGATCGTTCGGGCTCGATGACCGGCTTGCCCATGGAAATGGCCAAAGGCGCATGCATCGCGACGCTCGGCGCGCTAAAGCCCGACGATTTACTCGAAGTGATCGCGTTCGATTCGTCGCCGACCCGCTACGTGAAGCTCGAGCCCGCGCGCTACCGCAGCCGCATTCAGTCGGACGTCGAACGGATCCAGCCCGGCGGCGGCACGGAGATCTTCTCGGCGCTCGACATGGCCTATCAGGATCTCTCCGTCGTGCGCGCACGACGCAAGCACGTGATCCTGCTCACCGACGGGCAGGCCGCCGAGCAAGGCATTCGCGAGCTCGTGCAAGCGATGGTCGCGGCGTCGATCACGGTGACGACCGTCGGCCTCGGCGAGGGCGTCAAGCAGGACCTCTTGCGCAGCATCGCCGACAGCGGTGGCGGGCGCTTCCACTACGTGCCGGATCCGAACAGCTTGCCCAAGATCTTCACGCGCGAGACCGAGATGGTGTCGCAGCAAGCGGGCGTGGAAGAGTGGTTTCCGGTGCAAGAGGTCGCGCCTGCCGATTTTCTCAAGGGCATCGCCGTGGGCTCGGCGCCGCTCCTTCACGGCTACGTGGCGACGGAGCTCAAACCCGCGCCCGCTCAGCTCGTGCTGCAAAGTGAACGGGGCGATCCAATCCTCGCGCGCTGGCGAGCCGGGCTCGGCTGGGCGCTCGCGTGGACGAGCGACGTGAAGAACCACTGGGCCGTCGAATGGCTGCGCTGGTCCGGCTACCCGAAATTTTGGGGGCAGCTCGTGCGTGAGCACATGCGCGTCAAACGTCGCCACGAGCTCGAGATGAAGACGAGCATGAACGGCTCGCACGTTCGCGCCACAGTGGATGCCTTCACCGTGGACGAACGCTTCGACGACGGTCTCGAGTCGAAACTGTTCGTCAGTGCGGCCGGCAAGCCGCAAGAGCGCAGCGAGCACCCGTTCCGCCAGGTCGCGCCCGGACGCTACGAAGCTGAGTTCGATCTGACTGGTTTCGGCTCGTTCTTACTACGCGCCGAGCACGCCCACCGCGACGCTGCCGGCCAGCTGAAGCCCTTCGCCACGAGCTCCGGACACGTCTCCAATCCCTACCCGCGCGAATACGCGAGCTTCGAGCCCGACTTCGAGAAGCTCAGCCGCGCGGCCGCGATCGGCGGCGGCTCCGTCGACCCCAAGCCCGCAGCGCTCTTCGATCCCGGCCACGACAAGATCACGACAGAGAAGGATCTCTGGGATCGCTTCGTTTTGGCGGCTTTCGTGGCGTTCTTACTCGATCTCCTCGTGCGCCGTGTGCGGCTCTGGGATCGCAAGCCGGTCCGAGCGCGCGCGCGCGGCTGACACGACCTCGACCTTGGCGCGGCGGCTGGTGTACCGTCTCGCCCCATGGCCAGTCGTAAGGTCGGCGTGCTGGGCTTGGTGGTCTCGGGGTCCATGATTTTCGCGCTGTCTGCGTGCGCGACGGCGCAGAGTCACGCGAAGTCTTCTGCCCACGACACGAGCGAGAGCAGTGACAAACCCGACGAGCGCGCCGACGAAGCGCCTGAAACGGATGCGCCACCGAAGCCGGTCGACAACGTGCGGCAATCGGCTGGCGACGCCAAGCGCAGTGACTCCGCGCCCTCGAACCAAGGCGACGACGTGCACGCCGTGCTTCAGCTCACGGTCGACGACACCGAGCTCGATCAGTACCTGAAGCTCGGTGAACCGGGGCGCTTCCCGCTCAAGATCGCGGGCAGCGCCGTGCCGCCGAATGTCGAGCTCGTCAAAGCCACCAAACCCGTCGTCGTGAGTCAGCCGCCCGCCGGCAAGAAGGACGCGGTGCTCGTCATCACGGACATCGCCATCAACGGCTCGGACGCGACGGTGAGTTACCGCTACGACATCGAGGGCATTCGCGGCACGGCGTATCTCAAGAAAACCCCGCACGGCTGGGAGCTCAGGCGTAGCCGGATCGTGGAGCACTGAAGAAACCAATGTCGAGATCGATTGGGTCCCGTTCGTTCGCCCGTTCTGCTTTTGCCTGCGCGTTCTTGCTCCCCGCCCTCGCCGCCGCGCAGCCCACGCCTGCGCCGCCGCCGGCGGAGCCCGTGCCGCCCGCGCCCGTGCCGGTCGAGCCGCCAGCTCCCGGACCGACACCGCCGTCGCCCGTGACGCCCGGACCGCTGACGCCGCCGTCGAGCACGACGCCGCACGACGCGCCGGCCGCGCCGGCCGCGCCGGCCGCGCCGAGTACGTCAACGCCCGCGGCTCCCGCCATCGACGTCTTGCCGCCGACTCACACGCGCGAGCCGCTCGAGGCGCCCACGCCGCTCGCCGAGCCGGCGCTGCACGGCACCGGGCCGGAGCTCGAGTCATTGCCTTGGTACGACGCCATCGAGTTTCGCGCGTTCGTCGACGGCTACCTCGGCTTGAACTGGCAGCAGCCGAAGCCGTCCGGCGGAGCGAACAGCGTCACGCGCGCGTACGACAACTCGAACGGCTTTGCACTGAGCTGGGCCGGCGTCGATGCGACGTACCCGGCAGAACCGGTCGGCGGCACCATTTCATTGCGTTTCGGCCCGACCGCCGAGCGCATCGCGGGCTCGTGCATTTCCGGTACCTGCGACTCCTCAATCGGCTTGAGCTTCCTCAAACAAGCCTACGCGTCGTGGCGCCCTTGGAATCCGATTCAACTCGACTTCGGCAAGTTCGACACGATTTACGGCGTCGAGGTCGCCGAGAGCCAGGACGACATGAACTACACGCGCGGCGCCGTGTATTGGTTCACTCAACCGCTCTTTCACACCGGCCTGCGCGTGAACGCGGAGCTCACCGACAACCTGACTCTGCGCGCCTTGATCGTGAACGGCTGGAACAACACCATCGACAACAACCTCGGCAAGGACCTCGGCCTGCAGCTCGCGCTCACGTTGCCGCGCTCGAGCGACGGCGGAAACTTGCTCGCGACCTCGCTCGGTTATCTCGGGGGACCCGAACAAGACGATTCAGCCACGATTCACTGCGATCCCTCGTCCCAGTACTTCGACCCGAGCTCGCCGACCGGCTGCTCGCCGGGCATGGGCGGCGCAACCTCGGGCAAGGTCGATCGCGGCAGCTCGAACACCAAGGGCTTGCGCCACCTCATCGATTTCGTGGCGACCCTCACGCCGACCGACAAGCTCACCGTTCAGCTCAACGCCGACTTCGACATCGAACGCGTGCGCGACACGGTCGATACCTCGCGCTTCATCCAGCACGAATGGTGGGGCGTGATGCTCGGTGCGCGCTACGCGTTCGTCGACGAATTCGCCGCCGCCGTACGCGGCGAGTACCTGGCCGATCCGGACGCCTACGGCACCGGCATCGCGAAGCTCTACGCGCCGACGGATCCGAACGTCGAGCCGCCGAGCGACATCAAGCTCTTGACCGGTACTCTGACCCTCGACTATCGCCCGGCGGATTTCCTGATTTTGAGACTCGACAATCGCGTCGACTGGTCCAACAAAGAGATATTCCCCAAATCAGTGCGTGATTTGCGCGGCGTGATGCCGACGACCACGCTCGGCGTCGTCGTCACCACGAATTAGCGCCAGCATGAGGATCGCGTAGCCGGTCGCGTGGGCCCGCGAACGCCCGCGCGACGGGCCTGGTGCTATAAACTGACAATGCCCAGCGCACCCGATCGCATCCGGGAGCTCGAGCACGCCATCGACGGCGTCGTTCAGAGCTACGAAGGGACGCTCGAGATCAACAACCTCGAAAGCGCGGCACTGCCGAACAAGCGTGCCGTCGTGCTCGCGTTGAACCACCTGAAACCCCTGATCTACATGGGTTTTTACAGCCAGCGCGCCCTCAGCAGGGACAACCTGCGCTACGGCGTGAGCGAGCACATGTACCCCGCGTATGAAGCGCTCGTCGAGCAGATCGCCCGCGCGGTTTCGTACGAGGCGACCTTCCGCTCCGGACCTTCGCACGCTCCCGGTTGGTCAGGGGACGTCGTGTTGCGTCTGCTCGGACGACTGAAAGAGCTCCGTCAAGTCTTGAATGCCGACGTCATCGCCGCCTACGAAGGTGATCCTGCCGCCACGAGCATCGAAGAGATCGTCTTCAGTTACCCCGCGGTCGAAGCCATCACCACGCATCGCATCGCGCACGCGCTGCACCAGGAAGGCGTGCCGATCATCCCGCGCATCATGGCCTATCACGCGCACGAGCGCACCGGCATCGACATCCACCCGGGCGCGACCATCGACGCTGGTTTTTTCATGGATCACGGCACGGGCGTCGTCATCGGGGAGACTGCTCACCTCGGCAAGAACGTGAAGATCTATCAGGGCGTCACGATCGGAGCCTTGAGCACACGCCGCGGCGACAGCGTGCGACCGCTGCCGAAGAAGCGGCACCCGACGATCGAAGACGACGTGACCATTTACGCGGGCGCGACCATCCTCGGCGGCGAGACGGTGATCGGCAAAGGCTCGGTCATCGGCGGCAACGTTTGGCTCACCAAGTCGGTCGAGCCGTATTCCAAGATTTTCGGCCGCGCCAAGGAAGTCGATTGAGCGCCGGCACGCACGCCGCGTGGCTCGTCGATCTCGACGGTACGCTCTACGTGCAGGCTCCGGTGCGCCTGGCGATGGCGGCGGAGCTCTCGCTGCTCGGCTGGCCCTCCGTGCGCTTTTTGAGGCAATTCCGGCGCGAGCACGAGCAGCTGCGCGAGCTCGGGCTCGAGGGGGACCCGTTTCGGCTGCAAATCGAGCGCACGGCGCAGGCGCTCGGAGCGTCGCCGAGCGCGGTCGAAGCGACGGTGCGTGACTGGATGATCGAGCGCCCCGCGAAGTGGTTGCCGCTGTTCCGCCGGCGTGAGCTGCTCGGCGAGCTCGCGGCGTTCCGCGCAGCGGGCGGACGCACGGCGCTCGTGAGTGACTATCCCGCGCGCCGCAAGCTCGAGGCCCTCGGCGCGAGCGGGCTCTTCGACGTCGTGGTCGCATCCGGCGAGCCCGAGGGCCCCACGCGGCTCAAGCCGCACCCGGGTGGCATGCTACGCGCTGCGTCGGCGCTCGGCATCGAGCCCGAGCGCTGCCTCGTGATCGGTGATCGCCCGGACGCAGACGGGCGCGCTGCGAGCGCCGCGGGCATGGCGTTTCGTCACGTCCGCTGACGCCGCGTCGCGAAGACGTCTGAGCCGCTCGAGCCCGAACGACTAGCCGCCGTCCGCGCCGCCGTCGTCGCGGCGTTGCGCGCCGGCATGGGCGAGCTCTGAGCTCTCGGACTCGGCGCGCGAGCGCGTCAGCCGGCCTTCTTGTGCCAGGCCTTCGGCTGCAAAAACGCGCGAATCCCGTACGTCGACAACGTCGAGCCCATGCCCGAGTGCTTGCGTCCCGTCCACGGCAAGCGGGGACTCACGCGATCACAAGCGTTGATGTACACCGTGCCGGCGTTGACGTGCGAGAGCACGCGTGCCGCCCGGCCGTTGTCGCGCGAGTAGACTCCCGCCGTGAGGCCGTACTCCGTGTCGTTCATGCGCTCGATGGCTTCGTCGTCGCTCTTGACGCTCGCGATGCCGATGATGGGACCGAAGCTCTCGTCGCGCATGACGCGCATGGCGTTGGTCGCGGCGGCGATGACGGTGGGCTCGAAGTAGGCTCCGGGACGTGCGGCGCGCTGACCGCCCGTGAGTACCCGCGCGCCTTTGGCGAGGGCGTCGGCGACCTGCGCGTCGAGCACGTCGAGCTGCTCGCGCCGCGCCAGCGGTCCGATGTACGTCGCGCGATCCTCGGGATCGCCCAATTTGAAGCCTTTCACGACGTCGACGAACGCGTCGACGAACGCGTCCGCGACCGCCTCGTGCACGTAAATGCGCTCGACCGAGCAGCAGCTCTGGCCGCCATTGTACATGGCGCCGTCGGCGAGGCTCTCCGCCGCGCCGCGCACGTCAACGTCATCCGTGACGTACGTCGGGTCCTTACCGCCGAGCTCGAGCTGCAGGCGAATCATGCGCAGCGCCACGCGTTCGGCGATACGCCGCCCCGTCGCATAACTGCCCGTGAAGAACACACCGTCCACCGGTTGCTCGACCACGGCCGCGCCGATCGCGCCGCCGCCCACCACCGCGACGAACACGTCCTCGGGCACGCCGGCGAGGTGCAAGAGCTCGGCGATGCGCCGGCCGGTGAGCGTCGCGTGCTCCGAGGGCTTGTAGAGCACGGCGTTGCCCGTGAGCAGCGCGGGCACGAACACGTTGGAGCCGACGAACCAGGGATAATTCCAGGCCGAAACGTTGGCAATCACGCCGAGCGGCTCGTGGGTAATCACCTCGGCGAGCGCATTCGGCTGCGTGTGCACGGTCTCCTCGTCGAGCACGCCCGCGGTGTGCGTCAGGAAGAAATCGATGCGCGCCGGCAGCGCGGCGAGCTCGTTGTGCGACTGCGTGATGGGCTTGCCCATCTCGCGCGTGAGCGTGAGCGCGAGCTCATCCTTCCGCTCCGTCACCAGATCGCGGAAGCGCGTGATTGCGGCGAGGCGTGTCTCGAGCGGCGTGCTCGCCCACGCCGGCTGCGCGCGACGTGCGCGCTCGTAAGCGGCGGCCACGCTCGCGGGCGTGTCTTCTGCTACGTCGGCGACGAGGGCGAGAGTGGCGGGATTGAGGATTTTCATGCGTGAAGCCTCGAGTTCGGCGCGAAAGGGCCCCTCAACTTGCGCCGAGCGCTTGGCGAAAGAGCGCGCGAAAGTCCGACTCGCTGACGGGCCGCGGGTTATTCGGGTGGCAGGCGTCGGCGACCGCGATTTGAACGAGCCGGTCGAGATGCTCGTCGCGCACGCCGGCAGCGCGCAAATCCTGCGGGATACCGATGTCCTGGCGCAGCTCTTCGAGCCAAACCACGAAACCGCGCGCGCTTTGCTCCTTGGCGCCCACCATGCGCGCTAGGTCCGTGAGCCGTTCGGCCGCGACGCTTGCGTTGAAGCTCATGGCGTACGGGATGGCGATGCCGTTGGCGAGTCCGTGGTGCAAATCGCAGACGGTCGAGAGCGCGTGTGCGAGCGAGTGCGTCACGCCGAGACCCTTCTGGAATGCGACGCCGCCCATGGTCGCGGCGTTCAGCATTTGACCGCGTGCTTCCACGTGCTCGGGCGCGTGCGCGAGCGCCTTTTCGCCGCGCTCGATGCGGCGCGCGAAGTCGACGGCGCGGGGCAGGCCCTGAGCGACGAGCTTGGTGCCCGCGAGCGCGATGCCGTCGCAGAGCGGCTGAAAGCCTTTGGCGAGGTAGGCTTCGACCAAGTGCGTGAGCGCGTCCATCCCCGTCGCCGCGGTGACTGCGGCCGGTAGCTCGAGCGTGAGCTCCGGATCGAGGAAGACGCGAGCCGCGAGCAATTTCGGCGAGAAGATGATCTTCTTCACGTGCGTTTCGTCGTCGGAAATCACGGTGCTGCGACCGACTTCGCTGCCCGTGCCCGCGGTCGTCGGCACCGAGACCCAATACGGGATCTCGCGATCGATGGGGCGCGCGCCGGGCTTCTCGTCTTCGTATTCGAAGAGATCGCCCGGGTGGTTCACCATCAACAAAATTGCCTTCGCGACGTCGATGGCGGCCCCACCGCCGAGCCCGACGATTGAGTCCGCGCCGTGCGCCTTGAACGCCGCCACGCCCGCGGTCACCTGACTCTTCACGGGATTCCCCCACACCCCCGAAAAGACCGCCACATCGAGGCCCGCCTGCGCGAGCTCGTCGCGCGTCCGAGTGACCGGCGCGAGCGGCGCGAGACCGCGGTCCGTCACGATCAGCGGCCGCTTCTTGCCCATCTCGGCGAGCGCAGGCGCAAGTCCACGCACGGCTCCGGGCCCAAACTGGATCCGCGTCGGGAAATTGTATTGAAAAATCGTCATACGAAAACCTCGGTCACGACTTTTGCAGTGCTTGGCCTCAAATGATCTCGAAGTAGCGCGCGAGCTCCCAATCGGTTACCGCACGCCCGAATTGACGCCACTCCCAGCGCCGCGTCGCCGTGAAATGCTCCACGAACTCGGCCCCGAAGAGCTCGCGCGCCACGGTGCTCTGCTCGAAGCGATCGGTCGCCTCGGCCAGGTTTCTGGGTAGCGCGACCGCGTCCTTGTCGGCGTAGCCGCTCCCCGTCACGGGCGGCTGTAGGGCGAGCTGATGCTCGATGCCGTAGAGCCCGCTCGCGACGGCGGCGGCGAGCGCGAGGTACGGATTCGAATCGGAGCCGTTCACGCGTGTCTCGAGTCGCGTGCTCTTCTCGCTGGCCGGAATGGCGCGGAGCGCCGTCGTGCGATTGTCGATGCCCCAGTTCGCTTTGGTGGGCGCCCAGGCGCCTTCGACCAGTCGCTTGTAGCTGTTGATGGTCGGCGCGAAGAGCGGCAAAATTTCCGGCAGGCAGTGCAGCTGCCCCGCGAGGTAATGCTCGAAGGCGCGGCTGAACCCACGTGGAGCGTCGTCCGCGAAGAAGGCGTTCTTCTTGTCGCGCGTCCACAAGCTCTGATGAATGTGGCCGCTGCAGCCCGGCAGGTCGCTCCGCCATTTGGCCATGAAGGACGGCATGATCCCGAAGCGATGCGCGATCTCCTTGGCGGAGGCCTTGAACAGCACCGCGCGATCCGCGGCTTCGAGCGCGTCGGCATAGAGAATTGCGGCCTCGAGCACGCCGGGGCCCGTCTCGGTGTGTAACCCTTCGATCGGCACGCCGAACGCTCCGAGCTCGTCGAAGAGCGCGTTCACGTAGTCTTTGCTCTGGTTCAGCCGGAGCAGCGAGTAGCCGAACATGCCCGGCGTGATTGTTTGCGGTCGCACGTAGCCCCCTTCTTCGAGGGTCTGCGACGTTTCGCGAAAATGGAAAAACTCGTACTCGAAGGCGGCGACGACGTCGAAGCCGGCGTCACGCGCGCGCGCGAGCACGCGCTTCAAGAGTTGCCGCGGGCAAATCGGCAGCGGCTCGCCGCGCGGATCGACGAAATCACCGAGTAGAAACGGCACGCGGCCGTCCCACGGCACTTCGCGGTAGGTGCCGACGTCGAGCCGCACTTGCGCGTCGGGATAGCCCGTGTGCCAGCCGGTGTAACGCGCGTTGTCGTAACAGACGTCGGCTGAGTCCCAACCGAGCACCACGTTGCAAAATCCAAATCCGCCTTCGAGCGCGGATTCGAGCTTACTTTTGTGGATGTATTTGCCTCGGAGCACACCGTCGATGTCGGTGACCGCGACCTTGCACTTCATCGCGTCCGACTTACGGAGTCTCTCGAAACCGAGCTCTTCGGGCGACTTGGTCATGCGCGCTCGAGTATCGAGCCCGTGAGGCTCGCATGGAAGCCCCGCTGGCACGCGCCGGAGCACGGCCTGTAAGCGTGGGGCGGGCTGGCGGGCTCACCCCGGATCCGCTACGCTCATCGACTGGTGACCGTCTTGCCCCGCGGGGGAGCAGGGTCTCCTTCTTGCCTGACCTCGAGGTTCCGATGCGCGTGCTATTCGTCTCGGTGAGCTTGGGGCTCGCGGCTCTGTCGCTCAACGGTTGCGGGGACGATGACAGCGGCGTCGGAAGCCCGGCGCCCAAGGGCGGCAGCGGCGGCTCGATGGCCGGCAGGACGGGGAGGGGCGGCAGCGGCGGCACCACGAGCACGGGCGGACGTACCGAAAGCGCCGGGCGCGACTCGAGCTCGGCGGGCGAGCAGACGACCGGCGGAGCCGCAGGGGAAACCAATGCGGGCACGCCGGGCACGTGCGAAGGCTTCTCGCAACGGCTCATCGACTGCTCGCTCATCGACAAGCCGATTGAGTGCGCGTCCGGCGGGAGCGATCCCTCGGCCCCCTGCTACTACGGCTGTTACGAAGCCGCGGCATGCGGCGCGCTCACCGATTACTACTGCAATAGCGCGACGAACTCCGTCGAGGACTGCCTGACGGCGTGCGACACCTTCCCCTGCGGTGACGGCAGCACCGTCCCCTCCTTTTACACGTGCGACGGCTCCGAAGACTGCGGGAACGGCGCGGACGAACAGGGCTGCGTCACCGCCCAGGTTTTTCACTGCACGAGCGGCGAGACCGTCGACGGCATCAATCGCTGCGACGGCTATGACCAGTGCAGCGACGGCTCGGACGAAGCGGGCTGCCCCGAGCTCACTTGCCCGCAGCCGACGGCGCCAACGCCCGGCGCCGCATGCGGCGACGCCGCGGCGAACCTCGAGACGTGCCACATCCTTCCGAGCGGCGGCATGACGGGCTGTCTCGATCGCACCGAGTACAGGGCGTGCGCCGTGGAATGCTGGGCAAAGGGCAGCTGCACGGACGTAGTCGGGTACTTCTGCGGCGGCACGACGGACGGCGCCGCCGTGCAAGCGTGCATCGACGCGTGCGACGCGGTGAGCGACGAGTTCCCGTGCAAGACGGGCGGCCAGAACGTGCCAGGCAACTACGTTTGCGACGCCGTTTCCGACTGCGACGACGGCAGCGACGAAGCCGACTGCATGTTCGCCTGCGCGACGGGCAGCCAGAACGTCTCCCTTTCGGTGACGTGCGACGGCGTTTCCGACTGCGATGACGGCAGCGACGAGACGGGCTGCCAAGCGGAATGCTCCGGCGCGCGCTGAAGCGCACGAGCTGACGCTAAGCAGCCTCCCCGAGGTCGAGCGCCCGGCCCTACGCCGCGCCTTGAAGCCGCGGGCTCCAGACCGTCACGCGGTTGCGACCGCCGCGCTTGGACGCATACAGGGCGTCGTCCGTCGACTTGAAGAGCGTTTCCCAGGTTTTGCCGGCGGCGGGAAAGGACGCGACGCCGACGGAACAAGTAACGCTGAGCGGTCCGAGCTCGGTCGGGAAGTTCACGGCGGCGAGCTCCTGCCGCACGCGTTCGGCGAGCTGACAGGCGCCGCGCTCGTCGGTTTCTTCGCACACGATCACGAATTCTTCGCCGCCGAAGCGGCCGACGGCGTCGGTGTCGCGTTTGACGCGACGGAGCACGTCCGCAAGTCCCTTGATCACGACGTCGCCCACGTCGTGGCCGTGCGTGTCGTTGACGCGCTTGAAATGGTCGATGTCGCACACGAGCACGCTGAGCGGCCGCGAGAAACGGCCGGCGCTCTTGAGCTTCTGCGCCGCCACGTCGAGCAGGGCGCGCTTGTTCAAGAGCCCGGTCAGGCCGTCCGTCGTCGCGAGCTCTTCGAGTCGCTTGAGCATGCGCGCGTTCGCGAGCGAGACGGCGACGTGGCTCGTGAGCACCTCGAGCGTCGGCCGCACGGCGTCGCCGAACGCGCCGCGACGCCGCGAGCCGAGCATGAGCGTTCCGAGCGGGCGCTCGTGAACCAGGAGCGGCAGCACGAGCAATGACGGCATGGGCGGCGGCGAGAGCTGGCGCGTGAACACGACCTGCCGCGACGGGTCGTAGTCGCCGCGGTACGGCAGCGCGTGGCGGTTGGCGACCACCATGGAAACGAGCCCCGAATTGTGCCGGAAGCGTTGACCGATGAGCTCCGCCGTCCCCTCGCCGCTCGCGGCGCAAATCTCGTGCACCTGGGTTTGCCGGTCGAACAGCGTGACGACGGCGAAGTCGAAGAGCGCGAACTCGCGCGCGCCGTTGACGCCGGCTTCGATGACTTGCGCTTCCGTGGTCGCGGCGGCGAGCGCATTGGCGGCGCGATAGAGCTTGCCTTGCTCGACCTTGGCGCGGTCGAGCTGCACGAAGACGCGCTCGTTGTCGATCGCGCGCAGGATGAAGCGCGCGGCAGCACGCAGCGTCTCCTCCTCGAGCGGCGTGAACGCGTCGCGCGCCTCGCGATCGACGACGAGGAGCCCGCGCACGCGGCCGTGCTCCTCGAGCGGCGTGGCGCAAGCCGAGCCCACGGCGGGGCGGGGCAGCGAGTAATACGGCAAATGCACCGCGGCGCGCGGCCCGCTGATGCTCACTTGCGTCACCCGTTCGAGGCTCGCGCCGAAGATGCCGTCGCGCGCGCCGAAGGGTCCCGGCAGGATGGCGTCCTCGGAGCTCGAAAGCTCGAGGATCGTGAGCGTGTTGCCGTTCACTTCGCTGCCGACGAGCATCGCCGTGCGCAGACCGAGCGTGCGGCGCAGGAGCGCGAGCGCGAACTCGACGGCTTGATGGATCTCGTCGACGCCGGAGTAAATCAGGCGCTCGACATCGTCGGGCGCCGGCGTGAGGTGCTCGCGCGCGCTGCTCGGCGCGCCCAGCAAGCGATACGAACGCGCGGCGTCGCGCATGCGCGTGAGCTCCGACTCGATGCGCTGGCGCGAGACGCGCTTCACGCGCGCGAGCTCGGTCCGGAGCACGACCAGACTCAGCGACGCGAACAACGCGAGCAATGCCGCGTGCAGGGCCAAACGTTCGAGCTCGAGCTCGCCGAGCGCGCAGAAACCGAGCGCGCCCTCGAGGAGGACGGCGAAGGCAATCGCGCAGGCGCTCGTGACCGCGCCCGTGAAGCTGCCGCCGAGCAGCGCCACCGCGTACACGAGCGGGTAGGCGGCACCGTCGAGACCGCCCGGCAGGCAGAGCACGATCGCGTAGGCGCCCACGAACAGATGCAAGAGGATCTCGGCGTCGAGCCGGCGGGACCCGCCTTCGGCGACACCTCCGCGCACGCGCTCGACCAGACGCGTCACGAGCGAGAGCGCGAACACGCCGAGCGCGGCGGCGCTCAAGAGCTCGGGCGGGCGGTTCGCGACCCAGACGACCAGGTAGGCGCCGAGGGCGAGCGCGAGGCAGGAGCCCGCGATCTTGGCGGCGGCGCGCTGCAGCCTGAGGGCGGCCCGGACGACGGGATCCATCGTGAAACCGCGTATCAGCCTCGCGCCAGCTTGGCCCAGTTTTGGGGGTGATATCGTCGGCGGGTGCGCGCCGGTTTGAGGCTTCGGCTGCTGCTCTTGCTCGGCGGCCTGCTCCTCGTCGCGTTCGTGCCGCTCTTCTTCGCCGTCGCGACCTACACGAGCATCACGCTGCAGAAGCTGCGCGAGTCGCACGCGCGTTCGCTCGGGCGCACCATCGCCGGACACGTGGCGGCGGTGGGCGTCGGACGCACACCGGACGAGCTCATGCCGCTCTTGCGCTCGCAGCTCGGCGCCGAAGGGCTCGAAGCCGTCGGCGTGTACGGCGCCGACGGACGGCCGCTCGCGCGCATCGGCGAACCGAGCGCCGTGGCCGCGCTGCCCGCGAGCGCGCGCCCGAACCGCGAAGGCACGGCCGACGTCACGACCGCGCACGGCCGCGCGCTCGCCGTGCTCGTGCCCCGCCGTCCCGGCGCCGTCGTCGCCATCGTACGCACCGACGACGATTCAGCGCACACGACGCCGCTCCTGCGCCTGCTCGCGCTTTACACGGCGCTCGTCGCGCTCGCGCTGCTCACGGCAACGTACGCCGCCCTCACGCGCCTCATCGTGCGACCGCTCGACGCGCTCGCGAACGCCGCGGAACGCGTCGCCAACGGCGCGCGCCAGCTCGCGGTCCCGCACACCCCGGTGCGCGAGCTCGGCGAGCTCGGCCAGAGCCTGCACACCATGACGGCGCGGCTCATCGCGGAGGAGGACAAGCTCCTGAGCAAGATCGACGAGGTCGAGCACGCGACGGCGCGCCTGCGTGAAACCCAAGCGCAGCTCGTACGCTCCGAACGACTCGCGTCGGTGGGACGGCTCGCGGCCGGCCTCGCCCACGAAATCGGCAACCCCATCGCCGCGCTCATCGGCCTCGAAGATTTGCTGCTCGCGGGCGGTCTCGAGCCCGAAGAGGAGCGCGATTTCTTGCAGCGCATGCGGCGCGAGACGGACCGCGTGCACCGGATTTTGCGCGACCTGCTCGCCTTCGCGCGACCTTCGACGGCAGGCGACGACGCGCGTGAGCCCGGCTCGGTCGAAGCCGCCGTTCACGACACGGCCGCGCTCGTGATGCCGCACCCCGCGCTCCGCGAAGCCGAGCTCGCGCTCGACGTGCACTCGGATCTGCCGCCCGTCACGCTCAGTCGCGAGCAGCTCGTGCAAGTGATCTTGAATCTCGTGCTCAATGCGGCCGACGCGATCGGCCCGGGCGGTCACGTCCGCATCGAAGCCTCGCGAGCAGCAGCGGGCGTCCGCTTGTCGGTGAGCGACGACGGGCCCGGCATTGCTGCGGACGTACGGGACCGCCTGTTCGAGCCGTTCGTCACGACGAAAGAGGTCGGCAAGGGTACGGGGCTTGGCCTCGCGGTCTGCCGCGGGCTCGTCGAAGCAGCCGGCGGCACGATCGAGCTCGACCCGAGCGTCGTGCGCGGAGCGCGCTTCGTGGTGGAGCTGCCCGCCGCGCCCTCGAAACTGCTCGCCTGACAGGCAAACGGCGACAGGGAACCCGGCCGAACCACCCTGCGGCGCGAAGTCTGGACCACTGGCCGAAAGTCTCGCTGTATAGTCCCGGCTGTCCCCCGTGTGGGGCTACTCGGCATGCGTCTTGGGATCGATTTCGGGACCACACGGACCGTCGTGGCAGCGGCGGTCGATGGTCGCTATCCGGTCGCGGTTTTCGAGACGCCGCGTGGCTTCGCCGAGTTCGTGCCGGGGCTGGCGGTGCGCGGCCACGGCGAGCTCACGCTCGGCTGGGACGCGGCCGCCGACATCAGCAGCGCGAGCGAGGCCATCATCCGCTCGATCAAGCGCGAAGCGGGGGGACGCTTGCCCGACGAACGCCTGCGCGACCTAGGCATCGATCGCACGGCGCTCGAGCTCACGGCGGACTACCTGCGCTTTCTGCGGCGCATGCTGATCGAACGCAGCAACCTCGAGCTCGACGAGCTCGAGCCGCTCGAGACGATGGTCGCCGTACCGGCGAACGCATCGACCAGTCAGCGCTACCTCACCGTCGAAGCCTTCAACCGTGCCGGCTTTCGCGTGCTCGGGCTCATCAACGAACCGACCGCGGCGGCGATCGAGTACGCGCACAATCACTTGACGGTGCTCGGCAAGCGCTCACCGAAGCGCTACGTCGTCGTTTACGACCTCGGCGGGGGCACCTTCGATACCTCGGCCGTTTCACTCGTGGATCGGCGCTTCGATCTGATCGCCACCGAGGGTATCGGGCGGCTCGGCGGCGAGGACTTCGACGCCGTGATCCTCGAGCTGGCCCTCGCAGCGGCGCGCATCGACCCGGCGAGCCTCGCGCCCGTGCAGCACGCCCACCTGCTCGAGATTTGTCGCGAAACCAAGGAGGCGCTCTCGCCGGGGAGCCGCAAGCTGTCGCTCGATTTCGGGGCGTGTCTCGAGGGCATGGACCTCGTGACGCTCGAGATGGCGGCGGTGAACGAAGCCTGCATGCCGCTCGTCCTACGCACGCTCGAGCTCCTCGAACGCATCTTGGCGAGCGTCGCCGAGCACGGCCACGATCCTCACAACGCGCGCGAGCTCGGCGGCGTGTACCTGGTCGGCGGCGGCACGGGCTTTCCGCTCGTCGGCAAGCTCTTGCGCGAACGTTACAAGCGCAAGGTGTTGATCGCGCCGCATCCGCACGCCGCCACGGCGGTCGGGCTCGCGATCGCCGCGGATCCGGAAGCGCAGATTTTCGTGCGCGAAGCCGTGACGCGCCATTTCGGCGTGTGGCGCGAGGGCGAGGCCGGGCGAAACAAGATCTTCGATCCCATCATCAGCAAGGGGCTCTTGCCCGACGACGACGGCTTGAGCGTCGAGCGCCGCTACCGGCCCGTGCACGCCGTCGGCCACCTGCGCTTTCTCGAGTGCAGCGAGATCGACGCGAGCGGCCAGCCGCGCGGCGACATGACGCCGTGGGGCGACATTCTCTTTCCTTACGACGCGGCGCTCGTCGGGCGTCCGGACCTCTCGGGTATTCCGTTCGACCAGCGGCTCGCGGGCGGTGAGGTCGAAATCGTCGAGCGCTACGGTTACGGGCGCGACGGGGCGATTTGGGTGTCGATCGAGAACGCGACGTGCGGCTACTCGCGCCGCTACGTGCTCGGCCAGCCCGGCTCGGTTGCGGCGGCCTGAGTAAGGGTCACGCTGAAGCGGCCATGAACGAGCCGGTACGCCCGGCGAGCGTCCCCACAGGCGTCGTCTACAACGCCGAATCGGCGCTGTGGGAGCTCGCCGAACACGACGAGCACGGCACGCGCCACGGCTCGTTCGCCGCGTTTCGCGCGGACGGCACGCTCGTGACGCGCGGCTCGTACAGCGAGGGTAAGCGCGACGGCACGTTCTCGACCTTCACGGGCGAAGGAACCGCCGCGCGTCCACTACGCGCGTGCTGCGTGCCGGCGGGAGCGCGCGAGCTTCGCACTCGCTTTCGCGCGGGGCGCGTGCTCGACGAGACGTTTTACGACGAATACGGGCGCGGTCTTTGTGACGATGGCACACCCTGGCCCGAACGCGACGCCAGAGTTCCGCAGAGCGCGCGCTTCGAACCGGCCAACGGACGCTACATCGATCGCCTCGAGCACGCCGACGGCTACGCGACGCTGCGCGTCTACCAGCCGAACGGCTCGTTCGAGGAGGAAATCGAGATTGTCGCCGGGAAAGCACGCCGGCACCGGCGCTTTGCGGCCTGTGGCAGCTGCCGGGAAGAGACGGAGCTCGACGAGCAGGGCATGCGGCACGGCTCGTTTTTCGCGCGTTTTGACGCAAGCGAGCCGCACTACGCCGACGCGAGCGTGCACGAAGTGCGTGGGCGGCACGACCACGGCGAAGCCGTGGGCACGTGGGAGCTTCGCGACGTGCGCGGGGCGATCGTCCGGTGCGTCGAGTACGGCGACGTCCTCGCGGAAGTGACGCCGCACGTCGCGGGGACGGAGCCGTACGGCGCCGTCGACGCCGAGGCGCTCTGGGTTCTCGCCGCGTCGCCGGGTCGAGCACCGCGCGAAGCGAGCGCGCTCGCCGCGCGCGCGCTCGCGAAGAGCCGTGACCGCGAGCGTTTCGAGCGCTACCTCGCCGACCGCATCGCTCCGCTGCGTCCCGAGCACGCCGAAACCGCGGCACAAGCCGCCGTCGCCGAGCGAGCGCGCCCGAGCTCGCTGCTCGGCGCGGTACTCGGTGGGGCCGCACCGGCCGCGCCGCTCCGCCTGCTCGCGTCCTGCCTCCGCGGCGAGGCGCCCGCAGCGCTCGAGTACTTCGACGCTTCACTGCTCTTGGCGCCCGAGCAAGCCCTCGTCGGGCTCGGCCGCGCTCTACTCTGCATCGAGCATGGCGATCCGGCAGGAGCGCTCGCGGCGGCCGAGCTCGCCGAGCGCGAGAAAGCAGGCGCGGCGGAGCCGCTCCGGCAGTTTTGTCGGATCACCTACGAAGCGTTTCCGTTTCGTCCGGCCCGGGACGGCGTCGCGCCACCCGACGAAGAGCTCGTCGAGGTCGAGGTGGCGCAACCGCTCGCGGCAACGGAACGCGTCGTGGAGCTCTACGCCACGCGTCTGCTCGCCGTACGCAAAGAGCTCGCTCGCCGCGCGCGCAACACGCCGAGTTGGTTGCCGCCGGACACGCGCGAGCTCTTGCCACGCGGCGAGCTCGAGCTACGGCATTACACGGCGAAGATCGAAGACGAAGGCGAGAACGGTCCCGAGCTCACTGAGGTCGAGGTCGACGAGACGCTCGAGCTCGCGCGCTCCACGCGCGAGCTCTTGGCTACGGCGCGCTCGGATTGGGCGGCTCTGTGTTGGCTGTGCTGGTCGGCGGGACTCGACGAGGTCGCGCGGCCTTCATGCTTGATCCCACGACCGGAGTTCGCCGCCGCGGCGCACCAAGCCACGGTGCGCTGCTGGCGTGCTCACGATCGCCTGCGCACCCAGGGCCTCGTGGCGCTCGCTCGCAACGTGGCGTCGTTCGAGTGGGAAGGCACGGCGATCGACGCCGTTCCCTCTTACCTGCTCGAGCTCGTGGCGGCGGAATACCTCGAAGTCCGCGCCATCTTCTTTTGGCTTCTGTTTCCGCAAAACCAGTCGCCGTTTCAGCGCGATTTGCGCCGCGTTTGAGCCAGCGTCAATGGATCGGCTCGGGCGTGCAGCCGTCGCCGCGACAACCCTCGACCTTCACGCCCCGCAAGGCTTGCTTGTCTTTCACCCAACAACCGTCACCGGCCGAGTCGAAATGATTTTCGTACATGCGCGCGCCGGGCTCACGATTGGCAAAGACCGGAACGGTCGCCGACTTCCCACTCGCAAAATCGATGCGCGCTCGAAAGAGGTACACGTCGCGTGCGCGCGCCGGGCTCGAGTAGCCGTCGGGCGGCGCGTCGAAGTAGATGCGATAGGCGAGCTCGCAGTCCTTGCTCTCCACGACGACGCGCTTGAACGCATGGGCGTGCACGGTCGCCGAAAACTCCGCGTCCTGCGACCACGCGAGCGCGACTTCAGTCACGCAAACCAGCGCCAGGACCCAGAGCACGGCGTGCGAGCGAGGCATAGCAGGACGCTACCGAAAAAACCGCCGCACGTCTCTCACGTCAGCTCCGCAGCGTGTCCACGGTCACCGCGCTGAGCCCGCGCGCGCGCAGGCGCACGAGGAGCTCGGGAAGTACGGCGAGGCTCGCCGGCACGCGGTCGTCGCGCTCCGCGGCGTCGTGCAACAGGAGAATCGCGCCGTTTTCGAGCGCGGCCGTGGCGCGTTCGAGCACGCGGGCCGGCGGCGTGCGGCTCACGCCGTCGAACGTGCGGGAGCTGAACCCGACGAGCGTGAGGCCCCGCCGTTCGGCCGCCACGGCCACGGCTGCGCTCACGAGACCAATCGGCGGGCGAAACAGCGTCGGCGACGAGCCGAGCACGCGCTCGACGGCCGCGCAAGCGCGCTCGAGATCGGCCGTCACGAAGCGCCTCGAGCGCAAGGCGTAGAGCGGGTCGTGAACGTGACCGTGCACCCCCACGGTGTGGCCGGCCTTCGCGATGGCGCGCACGAGTCCAGCGTGCGCGAGCGCCTTCTCGCCGATGACGAAGAACGTCGCGCGCGCGCCGTGCTCGGCGAGCAAGGCGAGCACGCGCGGCGTCGTCTCGGGATTCGGCCCGTCGTCGAACGTGAGCGCCACCTCGGCGCGCCCGGCGGGACCACGCGCGTATACGGCGCCGAACACGCCCAGACCCGGCAGAACGACCCCGAGCGTCGAAATCACGGCCTCGAGCGCGAACCCCGCCGCGGCGATGCCGAGCGGCGGCGCTCGACCGAGCAAGGAAAGGAGCCCCAGAAGGACCCCCGCGACGCTCGTGAGCCAGAGCATCACGCGAACGGGCGGCACACCGAACGCGGTCACGTCGGCAATCCTTAGCCGAACCCGTGCGCCCCCGCGCGAAACTTCGCGCTCCGTCCCCCGCTCCACGAAAAGATCGTGATCTTTCCCGCCAAGACCGCCTACACCAGAGGCCGCTCGCAGCTCGGCTGCGGTGTAACTCGAGACTAGCGCCGTGCTGTTCAATACGCTGGCTTACGCGGAGTTCTTCGCGGTCGTCTTCGTCGTTTCGTGGTCGCTCGCGCGCCAGCGAAAGCTCCGGCTCTTGTTCTTGCTCGGGGCGAGCTACTTCTTCTATGCGAAGTGGAACTGGCGCTTCGTGCCGCTGATTTGGGGCTCGTCCACCGTTGACTGGTGGCTCGGCAACGCCATCGCGCGCGCCCCCGACGAGCGCCAGAGAAAGCGCTGGCTCGCCGTGACGGCGAGCGTGAACCTCGGACTGCTCGCCGTCTTCAAGTACTTCGACTTCGGTGTCGAATCGGCGCGCGCCCTGCTCGGCGCGCTCGGCTTCCACCCGCCCGAAATTGCCCTGCACGTCGCACTGCCCATCGGCATCAGCTTCTTCACGTTCGAATCGATGAGCTACGTCATCGACGTGTACCGCGGCGACATCGAACCGCACCAAAGCTACCTCGAATACCTCACGTTCGTCGCGTTCTTCCCGCACCTCGTCGCGGGGCCCATCGTGCGTCCGCGCGATCTGTTGCCGCAGCTTTCGAATCCGGCTCGTTTCGATGCCATGGCCGGCAGCGACGCGCTCTTCCTGATCGCGCTCGGCCTCGTGAAGAAGGTCGCAATCGGCGACTATCTCGCGCTGAACCTGATCGACCGCACCTTCGACGCTCCGCTCCATCATTCGGCGCTCGAGTGTTACGTCGCCGCCGTCGGCTACGCCGTGCAAATTTACTGCGACTTTTCGGGTTACACGGACATTGCCATCGGCTCAGCGGCGCTTCTCGGCGTGCGTTTTCCGAAGAACTTCGACGCCCCGTACAAGGCGCACAACCTGGTGGACTTCTGGCGGCGCTGGCACATCTCGCTCTCGACCTGGCTGCGCGACTACCTGTACATCACGCTCGGCGGCAACCGCGCGGGCCGCGTGCACACGTACGTGAACCTGATGCTCACGATGCTGCTCGGCGGTCTCTGGCACGGCGCCAACTGGACGTTCGTCGCGTGGGGCGGACTCCATGGCGCGGGTCTCGCCGTCACTCGCTTCGTGCGCGGCGA
Organism: Polyangiaceae bacterium; assembly: GCA_025936115.1. Lineage (GTDB taxonomy): Bacteria > Myxococcota_A > Polyangia > Polyangiales > Polyangiaceae > PMG-095. The sequence continues at coordinate 3,269 of JAICTZ010000016.1, read as the reverse complement.
CAGCAAGCCGAGCGCCGCGAACAGCCTGCTCTCGCGCGTGCTCGGCGTGGTCTTCACGTTCCACTTCGTCACGGCCGCGTGGATCCTCTTTCGCGCCGACAGCTTCGGCGCGGCACGCGAATTCTTCGGGCGTCTCGCAACGTTGACGACCTACCACCCGAACCTCGACCCGCGCGTCCTCGGCGTGCTCGTCGTCGGCCTCGCGAGTCACTACGTGCCCGAGCGCTGGTACTCGCACGTCCGCACCGGCTTCACGGCGTTGCCCGCTCCCGCGCAGGGGCTCGCGCTCTTCGTCGCCGCGCTCGGCGTGCGCGAAATGGCGAGCGCCGAAGCCGTACCTTTCGTTTATTTTCAGTTCTGACGCGCGCGCTGGGTGCTAGTTTCGGGCACCCTGACGATGCCGGACGAAGCTCCCGAAAAGCCCGTACCGAGCGGCGAGGCCGCGCACACGTCGGACACCGCCGTTTCGGACACGCCAGCGACCGAGCCGCCCGCCGGCGAAACTGCGGCCGGCGAAGCGGCAGCGAGCGCAGCGCCGAAGCGCCGAAAGAAGCGCAAAAGGCGCGTCCCGGAGTCCGAACCCGCCCCCGCAGCCCCGAAAGAGCCCGCGCTCACGCCCGACGGCCGCGAGCGCCCGCTGTTCCTATTGGGCTTTCCCGACGACCCCGAGCTCGACCGCTTGGTGCACGCCTTCGAGGCCGGCAACTACGCGTTCGTGCGCGAGCACGCGCCCAAGCTCGCGGAGCGCACGAGCTCTGCGCAAGTGCGCGATGCGGCGCGCGAGCTCGGGTGGCGAATCGAGCCCGATCCGTTGATCAAGGTGCTCTTGGCGCTGTCGATCGCGCTGTTCGCCGTGATCGCGTTTTGGGCTTACAAGACGCATGGCGGCTAACGGGCGACTCGGCCTCGTCGTCGCGACGCTCGCCTTCGGTTGCGGTCGAGCGACACCCGTGGCGTCTGCCACCGGCGCGCCCACGCCCGCGACGGGACCGCTGCGGTATCTTCCGCTCGAGGACGGCACCGTCTTCTCCTACGAGACGGAGACCACACCGGGCAACGACCACGGACTGCTCGTGCTCGAAGTGCGGCGGCCGCGCCCCGACACGGCCGAGCTCGTCGTCGCAGGTCGCGTGACGCGCTTGTCGATCACGCCGGACGCCGTCTCGCACGCAGCGGGCGGCTTTCTCCTGCGCGCCCCGCTCGTCGCCGGCGCGGAGTGGCACGGCGACTTCGGCCACGTGCGCCTCACGCGTGTGGCCGAGCGCGTGACGGTTGCTGCCGGTACGTTCGCCGATTGCCTCGAAACCGTCGAGGAGCTCGCGACGCGTGAAAGCGACAAGCGCACGACCACGACGTTCTGCGCCGGTGTCGGCATCGCCGTGCGCGAGACGGAAGTCGAACAGGGCGGCGAGCATCAGAGCGAGCGCATCGCGCTCAAGAGCTTCGGCAAGCGTTTCGACCCGACCCACGCGAGCACGTCGAGCGACTGAGCGACCGCTCCCCCACGCGCGTCCGTGCGGACGGCTACTTCATGCCCGCGTCCTCCGGCGTGAGCTCGACGTCCGACTTCACCGTACAGACGTGCTTTTGCGTCTGCAGCTTCACGCTGACCATCCCGTACATCTGCGACCACACGTCGAGATCGGCCGAACCGTCCGTCCAGAGCTCGCAGCTGAGCGCATCGATCGATTGCGCCGGCACGAAGCTTCCGCCGCCTTCACCGCCCGCGCCGGCTGTGCCCGTTTGCCGGCCGCCGAGCGGCACGGCGTCGGCGGGGTACTTGCCGTTGCGATCGGACACGTAACAAAAGAGCGCCCGCGTCGGCATCGGCGCGGCGAGCGCCAGCTCTTCCGGATCGCCGTACGCGCGACCGCCGTAATGCAGGCGGAGCAGCAGATCACTCGGCAAAGGACCGTACTCGGCCGTGATCAGCACCTGGAAGTCCGGTCCGACGGGACACACGAACGGCCCCTGATCGGGGCCGCACGCCGCGACGAGCGCGCCGCAAACGAGCCAAAGCAAGCGCATCGAAACCGCCCGAATCCTACACGAGGCCGCGGCGGGAAGCGCTTAAACACGAACGGCGAGCACCGAAGTACTCGCCGTTCGCCCGAGCGAAGTGGTTCGCTCTATCGACGCGCTTCGATCAGAAGTCGCCGCCGCCGCCGTGCGCGTGACCGCCCGGAGCCGGAGCCTTGTCTTCCTTCGGCTTCTCCGCGACGAGCGCCTCGGTCGTGAGCATGAGGCTCGCGACGCTGGCGGCGTTCTGGAGTGCCGAGCGCACGACCTTCACCGGGTCGATGACGCCCTCGGCGACGAGGTCGCCGTAGGTGCCGGTCGCCGCGTTGAAGCCGTAGGTGCCTTTGCCTTCCTTCACCTTCTGCACGACGATGGAGCCTTCTTCGCCGGCGTTCGCCACGATCTGGCGCAGCGGCTCTTCGATCGCGCGCGTGATGATGCGCACGCCCGCCATCTGCTCGTCGCTGACCTTGATGCTCTCGAGGCCCTTCTGCGCGCGAATCAGCGCCACGCCGCCGCCGGGGACGATGCCCTCTTCGACAGCCGCGCGCGTCGCGTGGAGCGCGTCTTCGACGCGCGCCTTCTTCTCTTTCATCTCGACCTCGGTCGCCGCACCGACCTTGATCACGGCCACGCCGCCCACGAGCTTGGCGAGGCGCTCCTGGAGCTTCTCGCGATCGTAGTCGCTGGTCGTATTCTCGATCTGATTGCGGATCTCCTGCTGGCGACCCTTGATCTTGTCCTTCTTGCCGGCGCCGTCGACGAGAGTGGTGTTCTCCTTGTCGATCTTGACGCGCTTGGACTGACCGAGATCGGTGATGGTGACGTTCTCGAGCTTGAGCCCGAGCTCCTCCGCGATCACCTGGCCGCCCGTGAGGATGGCGATGTCCTTGAGCATCTCCTTGCGGCGGTCGCCGAAGCCCGGCGCCTTGACGGCGGCGCACTGCAGCGTGCCACGGAGCTTGTTCACGACGAGCGTCGCGAGCGCCTCACCGTCGACGTCTTCGGCGATGATGAGGAGCGGCTTCTGCTGGCGCGCGATGGCTTCGAGCACCGGCAGAAGATCCTTCATGTTGCTGATCTTCTTCTCGCTGAGGAGCAGGTACGCGTCCTCGAGCGACACTTCCATGCGCTCCGGATCCGTCACGAAGTACGGCGACAGGTAGCCGCGGTCGAACTGCATGCCCTCGACGACCTCGAGCGAGGTTTCCATCGAGCGCGCCTCTTCGACCGTGATGACGCCGTCCTTG